>NZ_CM166469.1:4800000-6469430 GCF_056856875.1 Paenibacillus sp. G34
ATCAACTAAGGCCGGAAGCATACAGAAGAGCATAGCTTCCTGTTCGGTAAAGTCCAAAGGATACATGGCAAACTCACCGATAAATCGATAACCTTTTCCATATCCTTCGTTCATTATGGGAGCAACCCTGTCCAAAATCCGGAGATCACGATAGATCGTGCGCACTGTTGTACCACATTTCAGCGCCAATTCCTTTGCAGAGATTCCGGGATTAGCTTGTATAGCCTGAAGTATACGCAGCAGACGAATTAATTTCTCTGTCATGTAGTTTCTCCCCTTCGATATTTTATCGGCAAGGAAAACTAGTTCCTTTAGTTCATATCTAAATCTTTAGTCCCAAATAACTTTTTCGCAATTTCACCTTTTATTTATAGTCCAATTGCACTTTTCCCCTCCCTAAATATACATTCTCTTACTTGCTTGCGTAAATTAATAACCCAAAATCTGATTTTCCTAAGCCTGAAAGCCTATACAAATATCTAAAATAAATACAAAAAAGCCCTACTCTCCATAAGAAATAAGGCTTACAAAGTTCTATTAAATTCTTACCTGTTTATGCGTGCACCATTACCAATTTGTTCAGCACCTGAACCATATGATCACATAATAAGGGAATATCGTGCATCTGCTCCTCGTTCACATGTCGATCAAAATAAACATTAGTGGAAACGTCGAATGATTTGGACTCATCTCCAAAAAGATAGTGGACATGTTGTACCGTCCGCTGATCAGGCCAATTTTCCTGCATGACCGCCATGGTATCGTGACAACGTGACTCCAATTCCTTTGTTACCCATGCAAAACGAAGTTCCAGTTCGCAGCCCGGATGGCTGCCCGGCGTCTCCAAAATCTCTGCGGCTATCGCCTGCAACGAACTTCTCAGTACCACTTCAGCAGTCACGGTGGCATGATCTCTCAAACAGAATTGCAAGGTGAACTCTCGAGACATGCTAGCCATCTCCAATTGATCCCTGCGATGGGTAATGTGGATACTTTCATCCAGGTTGTCCAAGTCGTATAGTACATTCTCAAAGGCTACTTTTAAATTATCGTACACAGTCGGGTCAAATATATGGCAAACCTGCTTTCTTTCTATTCCATCTATCTTTACGTTGTACCATAAATACGACTCTCAAATCCAATAATTCAGGATTTTCCAATTAACTACCTGCAATCATAGCCAACTGAACGCTTTTCTGGATAACATGATTATACGAAAAAAGCCCAGCCCACAATAAGTGGGACTGGGCTTGGACATGCTTGACGATCGAGGAATATAGTTAATTTCCGCTTTCGCCCTATTCTTCTGCAGATTGTTCTTCTGCCGCTTCAGGTGCTGTATCATCAGCAGAAGCGGTAGGTTCCTCTTCAATAGCCTGTGGTGGCATAACCGAAGCAACGATGGATTCCGGTGACGTCACGAGTGTCAAACCTTTATCCAGTTTAACGTCACCTGCTGTCAAACGATCCCCGATTTCCAAACCGCTGACGTCGACTGCAATCGATGTTGGCAGATCTGCCGGCAAACCTTCAACCTCCAGCTGCGTTTCTTGCGTCTGGAATACACCGCCTACTTTGGAACCTGCAGCAGTACCCTGGAAGTCAATCGATACGCTAACGCTAATCGGTTTATTTTTCGAAATCTGCAAAAAGTCAACGTGCAACAGACGTCCATTGCGCTCCTGCTGATCCTTGATCAGTACAGGAACGGTTTTGCCGCCCTCCACGTTCAGGTTAAACATCTCTGAGCGGCCTGTACGAGCCACTCTCAGCATTTCTTTTTCATCCACATGTATGGCGGCACCTTCTTGCCCCGGCCCGTAAACTACGGCAGGAACTCGTCCACCTTGTCTTAACAGGCGCAGTGCTGCACCTTTCTTTTCCGTTCTTGGCGTTGCTGTAAGTTGAGCCATTTTTCCGTTGGATTTCATGATTGAACATCCTCCTTCAAGGGATCCCTACTTTGTATTTGTTGATAAGCTCTGCGGCTTCTCTCATAGACCGATACGGTCTTTTTTCTGAAGGCCATATATTGGGCCATATCTATATTTACCCCAATGATCCAGCATCTAAAACATAAACCTGAATATTTATAACCTTTTTTTGTCATTCCATATATTTTTGGGAATGCCAAATCAGCCGGAACTGCTTCCGGCTGTAAGATTGGCGGGTATTTTAATGATTTAAGTAAATCTCCAGCGCAATAAGTTTAAGCAGCAACACTTTAAGCACTATTCCGATCATCCATTTCACGATTTCCCCGTATAATTTGCATATTGTCTGATCCACTTTGCACGATAATCTGTACGTCACTATCCTCAGGTACGATATCCACATAGCGATCTCCGCAAGTGTCCTTGGCCTCCCACTCGTGCAGTCTGATGATAAAACCGATATGATGCAAACCCGGAGCGACGCGGAACCGAGCTTCTGCAATATTGCCCATCTGTTCCAAGCGCACGGCTCCGTCCTCCATACCGGTCCCCCACACCCACACATCCCAGCCATCATAGCAGTGATCCGCTCGCTCGTAACGGATTGTCACCGTTCGTGATATATGTCTATGAACCGTGATTGCATAAGTTGCGCGTATGTTCCCTACTTCGGCGCTAATCACCGATTTCCCCGTTGTCAATGCCCTCACAAAACCAGCATGACTCACGGCCGCAATATCTGAGTGAGAAGAATTCCAGCGGATATGGGCATCTGTGAGCGGCTGCCCGTATTGATCCAGCACGATCGCACGAAAACGACTAATTCGAGTGGTATACAGCACAGGCTCACCTACGATTTCAATTCGCTTAGCGTACCGCACATCTACCTGGATGTTACAAGATGTTGTGATCAAACCGACGGTAGCCGTAATCAAAACTTCCCCTCGATTCAACGTGTGGAGGGTACCATCTTCTTCTATACGGACAATATCTGGATCAGATGATCTCCACACCACAGGTACATTTTCCAGAACATTGCCGATATGATCCCTCACCTTAACTCGGAGCAGAGAGGTCTCATTCGGAGCAAATACCCTGTGCGGAAGAACAATCTCCAGCGAAGCAGGACCGCTCTCAACAGCACGCTCCACATCATATAAAACCATGAGTGACCAGCGCTCGACTTGAACCTCGCCTACGACGGTCTCGATCACATCCGTTCCAGCCGTATGATGATTCACGGTAACCTTCCATTCACCCGCATCCAAATGTATGGACTGGGATTCGTCCGAACCATTATAAATCACAATAATACGATTCCAAGAATCCTCATTCGCTCCATGCTCCAGCATATAGGCGACGACATTTCCGTCCATCCGAATAAAGCGAAGATGTCTGCGAACCTGCTCCGCCTCCCTCATGCGAAACGCTGGATGGGTGCGCCGCAAGTGGATGAGCCCGCGATAATAGTCAAATACAGGTCTGAAACGGGCTTTATTGGCCCACGTAATCGTATTTACCGCATCACCGCTTCGATAACTGTTATGATCTCCAACCTTGGATCTTAACATCTCATCACCGGCATGAAGAAAGGGTACTCCCTGTGAAGTAAGCAGGATACCTGATGCAAGAATGGAGCGACGTACCATCTCATTATGCATTACATCAGCTTCATCGATATATCGATACGGAATTGCTGCTTTAACCGCTGATTCGGCACTACCACCCTCCACGGGATGTCCGTCTTTCCATACGGGAAAGCCCAGATCATGGCGAAGATGAAGAGAGGTTGCGATTTTATCCCACAAATTGAGATTATCATGGGCTGTTACATAATTAACGGTTTCTGCTGGGGAAGAGGTGAAATCATCCAGTGCTCCGGCCACCCCTTTGCCTATTTCATATTCCTGACCTCCAGCACCCGTGATGAATCCTCTGCTGCTGCCGTCACTGTCCCCTTTAATCGCACTGCGAAAATGATCGTTAAATACAGCAAATCCTTTGTCTCTCTGCGTTCCTTTGAGAGTAGGACGATTCAGTGGCGAGTCTCCTCCCATCCACGGCTCTCCATAGATCAGAAAAGCAGGATCAATCTGCTCTCTTAACTCACGGGTGAGTTCACTCATGGTGTCCTGATCAATCAATGCCATAAGATCAAACCGGAATCCGTCAATATGATATTCTTCAGCCCAATAACGCAAGGAATCCAAAATATATTTTCGAACCATCGGGCGTTCTGTTGCTAGTTCATTACCTACACCTGAACCGTTGCTGAGTGTACCATCTTCATAATGACGATAAAAGTAACCCGGCACGATCCGTTCAAAAGGTCCTTTTTCCACACTGTAGGTATGGTTGTAGACGACATCAAGCACAACTCGGATACCTTGCCTGTGCAGCGACTGGATCATCGATTTTAATTCCCGAATCCGAACAGCAGGATCTCGTGGATTCGTCGCATAAGAACCTTCAGGGACATTGTAATGCTGCGGATCATAGCCCCAGTTGTACGGTGCTTTAACCGTTGAATCGGCGTTCGCTGCTGCAAGTTCATTTACTGTTTGATAATCGGCCACAGGCAGAAGATGTACATGGGTAATGCCAAGTTCAACCAAATGATCGACACCAATTCGGTTGCCCGCCTCATCTGTAAGTCCAGTAGCTGTAAAAGCAAGATACTTCCCTTTATACGGAATTTCCGCCTGCGGATCAGAAGAGAAATCTCGTACATGTAGTTCATAAATGATCGCATCAACCGGATGTAGAAAAGATGGCTTAACATCCTGATCCCACCCCTCCGGATCGGTTGTATTCAGATCAATGATTGCTGTCCGTTGCCCATTAGCCGTAACCGCTCTGGCATAAGGGTCGACTGCAACTTCTACCCGTTGATCCTGATGAACGATGCGATACATATAAAAGTATCCTGCCCAGTCCCCCGTAAGCGTCCGTTGCCAGATCCCCTCTGGGCTACGGGTCATCTCATATGCCTGACCATCCTCATGATAGGTTACCTCGCCGAGATCGTTATACTCTCCCTCATTTTCAAAAATTAATATATGGACCAGCTGTGCTGTAGGCGCCCATACGTTGAACGTACTCGCAGCACTGGTATAAGTTAAGCCAAGATCGTTGCCTTCATAACAAAAAGAAGTCCATTCCGGCATCGTTCCCACCGCCTTTGTATCCTTTAATTTCGTATTGTCCCGATGTTACGAAGTGGGACGCTTTTTGTCAACCCGGGGTTGTCTGTACTCAACATATCGGTTAAAGCAAGGCAATCGATGAGCAATCGCTTTCATTTATCATATGTAAACAAGCGTTAGGGTTGACAGCGTATGTACCTGTGAAATCAAAAAAACTCCCTTTTAAATATCAAAAGGAGTGTTGGGCGTTATGGCTTTTAACTATATAAGTTGAACTAAAGATTTTACACAGTCCAATTCCATGACAGAATAACTTTCCATTCCCTGTTATCCCCTGGATTTTTCTGTTCTCTCCATTAAAGATTAAATGAATTTCGACTGAAGAGTAAATGAATAGTTCAACTTATACACATTAAACTTCGTTATTGGTTATGGTTACTGATTTTAAACGCAATTCGGACTTTTCTCCCCCTGTTCAAGCTGGACTCTCTTCAAGATGACTGCGAAAACATTACGGTCATCGATAACATTTGGACCTGTACTTGGGTGTTGGTATGACCGTGCTTGTCTGAGCTATTTTTGATGTTATTGGTGTTATTGGTGTTTTGAGTCTTCCTAGTGTGGACGTTATTGCTGTCCTCCATTTTCTCGGTGGACTCGATTGTGCGAAGTGAATCCACCCCAGCCTGTCCATCTTCAACAACCACTTCCCATGTACCTGAAGGAATGGAGACCGCCTGAGATTCTTCGGTAGCATTATAGATCACTATAATCCGGTGCCATGTATCGTCCACAGCCGCCCCCTGCAGCTCGAATGCAAGTAGTCCGTTTTCGTTTTGCAATAGATGAATATGCTGCTCAATCGCTTCACGTGTACGCAGGCAAAAGGCCGGATGCTCCCGCCGCAAACGAATCAGACCTCGATAGTAGTCAAATACCGGCTTGAACCGCTGTTTTTGATCCCAATGAATGGCGTTGACCACATCTCCACTCTCATGGCTGTTGGCATCCCCGTATTTGCTACGCAGCAACTCATCTCCGGCCGCAATCAGCGGAATACCCTGTGAGGTCAGCACAATGCCGTTTGCAAGAAGGCAGCGTCTAACGGTTTCATTTTCTAGCACATGCTCTGGATCGATCTGAAGATAAGGATTGGCCTCTTGAACAGCGTCTTCGACGTTGTCGAACCCTCGGATACTCCCATCTTCCTTATACGTCAGAAAACCCAGCATATCTTGTAACCCTTGCGTGCGCGCCACCTTATCCCACAAATTGAGATTGTCATGCACGGTTACATAATTAATGGTCTCAGCGGGACCTTCCGTAAAGTCATGAATCGCCCCTTGCACACCTGTCCATAACTCCGCTTCTTTCCCATCTTCACCTGTTGCAAATCCTTTGCCGTCTCCATCGCTATCTCCTTTAATGACACCGCGAAAATTATCATTGAACACTGCAAATCCTGCTCCACGCTGTGTTCCCTTCAATGTCATCTCATCACCCAAGGGAGATTCCATCGCCCCCCAAGGCTCACCATATAACAAGATGGAAGGGGATACCTGAGTATGAAGCTCAGATGCGAGTTGTTTCATCGTGATAATATCGATCAGCCCCATCAGATCAAAGCGAAACCCGTCCACATGATATTCCTCTGCCCAGTAACGAACCGAATCGATAATAAATTTACGAACCATGGCTCTTTCCGTTGCCACTTCATTGCCTGTTCCTGAACCATTGCTATACGTTCCATCGGCATGCTGACGATAATAGTATCCCGGCACCAGCTTTTCAAATGAACTCTCCGCTGTATCAAATGTGTGGTTATACACTACATCCATAATGACACCTATCCCTTTACGATGAAGTGCAAGAATCATCGACTTGAATTCGCGAATTCGCGTTTCAGGTTCATCGGCGCGCGTGGCATAGGAGCCTTCCGGCACATTGTAATGCAGCGGATCATAACCCCAGTTATAGTTAGAAGCATCCTTAAGATCATCATCTACATTCGACTCGTCTACCGTAGCAAAATCAAATACAGGTAGCAGGTGTACATGCGTAATGCCTAACTCAACCAAATGATCAATTCCAAGCGTATTGCCTTCTGTATCTCGAAGCCCCGTCTCCGTGAAAGCCAGGTACTTTCCTTTGTTCGTAATCCCGGAAGAAGCATGAATGGAAAAATCCCGAACATGTAGCTCATACAGGACCGCATCCGTAGGATGATTCAATTCGGGACGGTTATCCTGTTGCCATCCCTCAGGGTGAGTCTTTTCCATGTCCACGATGACACCCATTTCTCCGTTCATGGTTACGGCTCGCGCGTAAGGATCAACCGCAATTGTTGATGTTCCATCGGCAAAAGTTGGCTTGAACATATAACGATAACCTCGTAAATCCCCTTCCACTTTTAAAAGCCACACATCCTGTTCACCGGAATGCATTGGGATGGTGCTCTGCTTCAATGCGTTCGGGATGTCATCGGGATTTCCACCTGTGAGGGGTAGGTATAGAAGCAATTCCATTTGAAACGCAGTTGGAGCCCAAACCTTGAAAGAACAGAAATTCGGTTCAAGGGTTACACCCAGATCCCCCTCTTCGTATGTATTCAAGTCCGAGGCTGTGTTCGTTTTCTCAGCTGTCTGCTGTTGCTGTTTCTGAAGATCGTCAATCATAGCGTTTCCCCTCTCGCAGAGCGTAGTGTATATAAAAAAACAAATGCTCCTTACCCTTTATACCCGTTCCTAAGGCCAAGCATAATGTGCTCATACAAAAAAAAAAGCAGAGGTGATGTGGAAACTCATCACGACTGCTTCACATGTTCAATAAACTTCCAATTCCCAACTGGTCGCTTCTTTAATGAGGCACCTGAGATTGAAAATCATCACGGCTGGATTGATCGGCATGATACCATACCACATCTCCGTCCCTCACCAGCCTTGTTCCCTGACCATCCAGTGGGCTCGCGTTAAAACCCTCCAGTTTCCACTGATTCATTAATGGTGCGTGGATATATTGCAGATGAGGCGCGAATGAATTCCCATTTTGTAACGTTTCCAGATTAAAATTCACGACGATATACCCATCTTGCAGGAATATAGGGGCCTTATCATCCAGTAGAGTTCCACGTGCCAGGTGCTCCAAATTTGTGTCTTTGGGTACCGCATATACATCAGCCGGTAAGCTATATTCTCCGTACCAGCGCTGTATCGCGGCATTCGCCCGGTATATATCCACACCAGAAGGAAGATCAGTTTTGGGGCCGATGAGTGTACGAATTGGTGAGGGGAGAATCATCCAGTTGTAACGCCCTGTCCAGGTTTTGTGAAATGAGGTCTGGGTCACGAACCGAACCATCGCCTGTTCCAGCGTATACAATTTACGCTCTTCCTCTGTCCATTGATGAGTGTACTGATAACGCGCTGTATCGCCGAGTTCTGTTCCAGGTACGTTACGTAGCCTTGCGTTCAGGATAACATAACGTTTCTCCGTGTCTTGTTCAGATCCAATACGAATAAGTTGCTCTCGTCCACGATGATAATACAGATCCACTTCCTGTCTCTTGGTCCCGTCTTTACTTACAAAAAAGAAATTTGGCGTAATTCGGATACCGTCCTGTTTGCCAAACATATTGCCTTTGGTCTTCACATCAAATTTGAAGTGGTAACCTGTCTTCACAGCAGCATTGCGGAATCCCTGCACGGGATGGCTACCTGGACGAATCGGTAAAACATACGGAGCCAAGTTCCCTCTCGGATCTCCATCAATTTCATTTGTTCCTGTCCAGTAGTTAACACCCGTAGGCTCGGGACTTCCTGGTCTTTGACGAAACACCTTTTCCCAATGATAGTCCGCGATATCTGTGATTCGAAAATCATACAACCGCCCAATGACCTCCACAGCTACGGTGTCCACAGCAACATGATGTGTCAGATCTGTATTGGCATCCGGTTGCTCTGTAAACGGCAAAGGTGCATTTTCTGCCATGTTACGGAACTCAATCTGATATTTTCCTTCATCAATCCACACGGGGAGCACAAAAGAGGTGTCCAGTTGGTTGACCGGAATATCAATCCAGCTATTGGCTGGAACAAAGTTACTTTTGCCATCTGTGTAGACATCGAACGGAAAACGCACCTGTTTAGTGCGAAAATATTTGGCGTAATCACGATTTCCGTATCCCGGATAACGAGATGCATCTAAATGCTGTCCTGACGTGGGGATGCGCACCAGGAATGGACGCTCCAGAATCAATGCCGATCGAGTGGGATCTGGCGTCGTTTTCTGATTATGCGGCTGGTCATCCGACACCCAAGCGTAGTTAACCACAGGTGTATGTACCGTGATTGGATTGATTCCGGGAATTGAAAACCGCTGATTTTGTCCACCGTTTACGTTTTCAGGCAGTAGTCCGTAAGTCACTTCACCTGTGGTGGGCTGGTCGGCTTTATTAATCAATGTGTTCTGAATAGTTAACCTATTCTGATATAACACATCATCCCCGATCATATGAGGTTGCGGAATCATTCCAGGTCTAGGGGCTTCCTTCTGAGCTGGGCCAGCATCCATTATAGTTTCACTATTAAAAATCACTTTGTCATTGCTAACCGTATTCTCCTGAACCACCGCTTCTGCTTCTGCTTGAAAAAGTGAAGTTTCCATCGGTGTAGGCGGTTCAGTGGAACCCCCCGGGACAGTCTGGGTACCCAGATCAATCTCACGGCATGGCGAGGGTTTGACATGGCTCTGCACAGCAGTATCCGTCATGGATTGTAAAGTCGGAGGTGTGTATGAATTTGGCGTTAGCGTAACCATACCTCCGTAACCACCAAGCGCATAGTTAGAAACTTTAGCTTCATTTAATTGGTAAACCTCCAAGTTATCAATCTGCCAGTAACTATAATCCCTTGTTACTCGCATATTTTGATCACCTGGCACATCACGTTCTTTGGGCTCTGGTTGTGTGCCTGGGTCCCCCTTGCCGCTAGATGGACGTCCTGGAATGGTCCACGTTTTGTGATACATCTTCTTGACTTTAACATCGTAGGTCACTGTGCCCGTCATGTTAACCCATCGGTGCTGAAACAAATATCCTTTGGCGAAAACATTTGCATACAGATCTTCCGACGTTGGGATGCCTCGTGTCACATCGAACTTCTCAGCACCCCGGATGTCTGCTTTGAGTATAGCTCGAACCGAAGGGTCCATCACTTTAGCTTCAAGTACTGCGCCTCGACTTGGTGGACTGATGCTCACCGGACAAGTATTTGCAGGATCATTTCCTGGATCTTCACCGCCCGTGTCTCCTCCATCTCCGCCATTAGAGCAATCCTTGACTTCCAGTTCCTGTTCAGCCTTCTCGTCTATGCGCTGGGTAGTATCCAAGAAATGAGCTCTTATGATCGTAGTACCCACTATGCCTTTTGTTGTAATTTTGCCATCGGCACCGATTGTTGCCACAGCAGAGTTCGAACTGCTCCAGGTCAATTTGGGATGTATCGTCAATTTATGGATACTTCGATCCGATTTGGTAAGCACCGCCTCTGCCTGCAGGAGTTTTGTGCTGGACTTACAGGCATTCGGCAGATTCACCACGAGTCCTGGTTCGGATGTCACCTTAACTGTAGCTGTATCTGAAATAAGATATGTACCGTTGTTCCAGATTGCACGTACGGTGACCGTTCCTGGACTTTCCGCTTTTAACATACCTGTCTTCAGTTCAACGCTTGCCACCGTTTCGTCTGAGGAAAACCATTTAATCTCTGTCTCCCTGCCAGATACATCAACACCTTGACCCCATGTTGTTGAGCCATAGCCTTTGGTCTTGACTTTGGCCACCATCTGTTTAGTCTGGCCCATTGTGAGGGTAGTGTCAGGTGTAACATCGATTTCTTTTTCTTCATAAATCTTTCCCTCCCAAAAGATACTGACGGGCGTGTGGTACACCATTCTAAACTTTGGCTTACCTCCTGGTCTAGTTCCAAATTTTTCTCTTTCAAAAAAAGTAAACCCCTTACCAGTGTATGTTCGAATATCTGCATTACTCTCACTCGTAACCCGTGGAATCCCTATTCCTTCATAGCTGTTAACTTGCTGATATCTAACACCATTAGGATCATCTTTTAACTTAATATCTGTGACCATTGAGGATTTAATACTATTCCCTCTATAGGATTTCCAATTTTCTGGTGGCCATCGTCTCATATTCAAGTTGTCTGGTATTTCTGTTTTTACAGGGTAAGCGTCCTCATCTGTTCCTCCGTTAGCTACATCTTTGTAAGTGCCTTGATATTCCGCCCTAAACTTGCCTGAATCAAGTTGATACCAGTAAACACCCGGTTTCCCCTCTGTTTCTTCTGCATCTACAATTACTGCCGAACCCTTCATGAATTTAGGCCCATATTGTTCTATTGCAGCATTAACCCCAAAAATATAATTTGAGAAATAATATAGCAAAGTTATAAAACACGCGATAAAACAAGTTCTAATTAAACACTGGATATTAATTATAGAAGAAATTTTTTTATTTAATTTAATCACCACCAAAAATTCTATTGATAGATCTGAACTTCTTTACCTGCATCATCTTTTATCGTATATCCGCCTTGTACAGCGTCTAAAGTATGTGATGTCCAAAATCTTAATGGAATATCTTTCTTTAAAACCTTGCTTGTATCATCAGGTAATGTAACAAATCCCTTCTGCTTCAAATACTCCTCATTAAATAATCGCTGGACTGGTATAGCTCTGTTATTATTTGCTCTAGCGAAAGTTAAAAGATTCGACTTCTCCAATTTAGATGTAAATGTAATATCAGCATACGTGGAGAAGCGACCTACCTGAGCTCTAGTCAAGTTTTCTTGATCTATAAACAACCCAGCGTATATGCCCCTAGCTTGTTTTCCTCGAGTGTCTACGACAATAAACCTATGATATTTCATGACACCAACATTATTTTTAAGTGTATACTCCGTGTTGACGATATCTTTGAAACTTCCCTTAATATACTTATAATTACTAATCGTCGTTAAATTCGTACCTGTCGTGCCCACTTCCCGCATCTCGCTCAGGTCGCTGTACTTTGAAGCATTCGTGCCTTCCACGTCCATGTAGCGAAGCAATATAGCGGAAACCTCGGCCCGAGTCGTCGGTTCTGCCGGTTTTAATGTACCATCCTGAAATCCACCTACAATGCCTGTTCCACGCACTAGAGCAAGATACGGAATCTGTTCATTCCGGATTGTTCCGCGGTTCACTTCCGGGGTAGGCAGTAAAGTGTTCTTCGTATCATTAAAAGCATCTTGAAAACTGCTGTCCGACTTGCTCAGTCCGTTTGCAATCCACTTCATCATCTCATAACGTGTCAGCTCGGTATTAGGCTTAAAGCCGCCCGCATAATCACCTGTGTCAATAAAACCTTGTCCAACCAGTTGACGCACTGCTGGTTCAGACCAGTGTCCTTGAAGATCGGTGAAGGAAAACTGTTCCTGCCCCTGAACGTTATCGATTCTGGTCGCGCGAGCTAGTATTGCTGCATATTCCCCGCGGGTGATCTTACCATTCGGGCGGAAAGTGCCATCTTGATAGCCGGAAATCAATTTTCTCTCATATGCTTTGGCAATCGTTGCCTGAGCCCAGTGTCCTTTGATATCGCTGAATTTACTCACTGCACTGTCCTTCACTCCAGCTGCATTCGCCGCTGTTGTCCACTGCCCAGACTCTATTCCAAAAGAAAAACTTGTTCCCGCCATCACGGCAGCTGTTAAAAGCCCAATCATATAAACGAATCTTCTTTTCTTCTTCCCTTGAACTATTTGTTCCTTGTTCATTCTGTTCACACTCCTATGTACCTTAGTATGGGGATGCTTCAATTGCTCTAACAACTGACATGCTTATCAAACAAAATCAAAAACCTAAATTTGGAATAATAATCAATATTCTACCATGTTTGTCTAGTATTTTGGTATCATTTTCATATCCCCCATGATCCTAAGGTGAGCATCTCCCCCTTCCAAAGACCTACTTCCCACCCTAAAAACATAAAAAAAGGCCATGAATCCGCAGATTCATAGCCTTATGCTTTAAGGTGTGGTCTCACTTATTAAATTATGGAATTTCTACTCTTTTATAGAATATACCTATCCTTTGCATGAAATCAACCTTTTTTTTATTACACTCTCATTTATTTCCCGTTCAATTCTTTATATGATGCTTCCAGTTCAGTGATCAACTGGTCACCGCCTGCTTTTCTCCAATTAGCAATTTCTTGCTCCCAGCCAGCATCATCGATCTTGCCCATAATGTACTTGGTCTGCGCATCCCAGATCATCTGATCCAATTCCTGACCACGCTCCGTGTAGATTACGGAAGAGAGAGTAAGTGCAGGATTAGCAATCGCATATTGTTCGTTCTCACGAGCCATTTTCGTGCCTTTCATACCAATAGGAACATCGACCAGTTCAGGTACATTGTACCCTTCAACACTCAGCAGATTATCACGATATGGTTTGACCTCCCGCTGATAAGCATCAAAGTCTTTCATTTCCGTTTTACCGTCAGCGGTCTTGGCATAATGTACATCGAGCAATCCACGCAGTTGCAGCGTGCTGAGTTCCTCGTCCATTAGTTGGTCCAGGAATGTAAGTACCTTCTTGAGTTGCTCTTCATCGGTGACAGATGCTTTCGGGATGACTAGCATACCGTAGTTTCCAGGCTCGCCCGCAATGCGAACGCCATCTGGCCCCTGGAACGGCGCTACATCAATGACACCGTCCGGTGCGTTAGGTGTAAGCCGCTGCTGGGACGATTTTCCGTTCTGGGCGACACCGTTCAGTTTCATGCCAACGAGACCTGAATCCATTTTTTTGTCCGCATCCGATGGGTCCAGTGCAGGAAAATCACTATTGATCAGCCCTTCATTAAACAGTCGCTTGAACAGCTTCATCGTATCTACATATTCAGGAGTAAGGAACTCTGGAGTTAATTTACCAGCATCGTCCACGCCCCATTTGTTCACTCCACCAATACTTACAGCAATCCGGGTCAGCGGCGAGGATACGCCCTCGTTATACTTTTTGAATAACAGCGCACCATACGTATCTTCCTTGCCATTACCGTCCGGGTCGTCTTTGCGGATGGAACGCATAACCTCATACCAGTCATCCAGATTTTTCGGGATATCCAGTTTCAGCTTATCAAACCAGTCTTTCCGATATACGATCGCCGTTCGTCCGATATCCCGGAAATTCGGGATGCCGTAGATTTTACCTTCGATCTTGATGTTATTAAAATGAGCCTCCGACTGGGCAGACAAGTTTTTGTAATCTTTCAGATAAGGCCCGAGTTCCCAGAACAGTCCTGTCTTTGCCGCATTAAATGTTGTAGGCACGTAATTGACACGCATAATCGTTGGCATCTCCCCTGATGCCACCATGACATTTACTTTGTCGTCGAACGCCGATTGCGGAATCCATTGCACATTTACATCCGTATTCGTGTATTCCTCAATCTTCTTCTCAATTGCATTTTCCTTGGCGGGCACATCACCCACCTGCATCAAAGAAATAGAAATGGGCATTTTGCCTTCCCCGGCGGCTGGAGCTTTTTCTCCCCCACATCCAGCCAGCAAACCGGCAGACATCGCACCAACGATGACGAAGCTACCTACGCGAAACATAGGACTCTTTGGACTCTTTGAACTTTTTGGACTTTTTGGACTCATGAACCATCTCTCCTTTTGGATAAACCTAATGTTCAGCGAACTTGCCCTCATTCCTCAATCATATATAAGTTTAGATGTCTTCATCCTCGTAATGTATGCGCTATCATAATCTTTGGGAGAAAAGAACCGGCATTATGCCAGTTCCATCTCTACCCCCGCCAAAATAAACGGAGCAACCGATTTTGGATCATTGATCCGAATCGATTCAGTTACATAATACTCGTAGGACCCGTCACGATACGGAGTTCCTCCAAGGCCAGCCCCCCCATTGCACTGTGTCAGGGAGAGCACACCCTCCTGGTCTGTTTCCAACAGATGTTGTAGCAGACCCTGGTATCCTTTTTCCGCAATGGCTTTAAACTTTCCGCTCAAGTACCCTTTACGTACACCCTTAGCCAGTGCGTACACAAACATTGAGGTTCCCGATGCCTCCAGATAATTCCGCTCCCGTCCTGGCTGATCCAGCAGATGCGGCCACAATCCGGTCTGCTGATCCTGTACATGAACAAGCGAATTCGCGAGCCGTTCGAAAATACCGATAATCTGTCCACGCTGCTCATGATCAACTGGCAAATAATCCAGTGTATCTACAACGGCCATCACGTACCAACCCACAGCCCGGCTCCAGACATGAGGCGAACATCCCGTCTCTCCTGAACTCCAGCGCTGCTCTTTGCTCTCGTCCCAAGCATGGTAGAGCAAGCCACTGCGTGGATCACGAGTTCGCGCTTCCACCAGCAGCAATTGCAGAGCAGCCTTGTCGAACCACTTCTCTTCACCAGTCACGGCTCCATATTGAGTCAGATAAGGTGTCGCCATATACAATCCATCCAGCCACATTTGAAACGGATAGATCTTCTTGTGCCAGAATCCGCCCTCACTCGTGCGCGGTTGTCCTTTCAGCTGCGTCATCAGCAACTCAGAAGCTTTGCGATACTTTTCCTGGCCCGTTTTCTCCAGCAGGAAAAATAACGATTTACCCTGATTGATCTGATCCAGATTATATTCCTCAATCGTATAGGAACGGATCGTTCCGTCTTCCTGAATGAAATGATCCATGAGTTCCTGAATATAGTCAAAATATCTCTGTTCGCCTGTACGAGCATAGAGTTCTTCCAGTGCTTTGAGCAGACAACCGTTCTCATAATGCCAAGTCGCATACAGCTCATGGCTGCGATAACTCTCCATAAACTGGTCGGCCATGCGCATAGGTGTATGTTGTAATGTTTCCTTCATGATCAAACCTCCGGTTTCGCTCCTTATTGAGCCTGTTTTTTGTAATCCTCAGCATATTCCTCACGGATTTTGGTTCCGCCTGCTTTAGCCCAATTCTCAATTTCTTTTTCCCAGCCGCTTTGATCAATCTTGCCCATAATATACTTGGTTTGCGCATCGGCAATCACTTGGTCCAGATCTGCTCCGCGGTCACCATAGGTTGGCGAATACAACGTCAAAGCAGGGTTTGGCACAGCATGTTCTGCCAGTTCCTTCACCAATGCCGTTCCTTTTTCGCCAAGCTCGGTGTCTTTCAGTTTGGGTACATTGTAACCATCAACATAAGGGAAATTATCCCGATATGGCTTTACTTCACGCTGGAAGGCATCAAAATCACTCATTTCCACTTCGTTGTCTCCGACTTTGGTGTAATGTTTACCTTCCATACCACGCATCAATAGCGTTGCCATCTCCGGATCCATCAGTTTATCCAGGAACGAGAGCAGGCTCTTCAGCTCTTCTTCCGATTTTACTGTTGCTTTCGGGAAAGCCAGAATGCCTGAGTTTCCTGTCTGTCCAGCTACACGGTCACCATTCGGCCCGAGCAGACCGGCAATATCCACAACGCCGTCCGGGTTATTTTTGGAAAGACGTTCCTGCTGGCTTTTACCGTTCTGTGCCACACCAACACGCATGCCTACAACGCCGGAATCATACTTTTTCTCCGCTTCTGTTGAATCAAATACAGCGAAGTCTTGATTCAGCAACTTCTCTTCATACAAACGTTTCAGCAAATCCAGCACCTGCATATATTCCGGTGTCATGAATTCTGGTGTGAAACTGCCGTCACTCTCAACCTTCCATTTGTTCGGTGCACCAAAACTTACACCAAGGCGAGTCGTAAAGGAATACTGATCTTCGTTATACTTTTTGAATAACATCAATCCAAACGTATTCGCCTGTCCATCGCCATCTGGATCAGAAGTGGACAGTGTCTTGATCGTCTCGTACCACTCATCCGGTGTTGTTGGTACTTTCAAGTTCAACTTGTCGAACCAATCCTTACGGTAAATAACGGTTGCTCGTGCAATATCAGAGAATACCGGCACGCCGTAAATTTTACCGTTAACCTTGATGTTGTCAAAGAAACGTCCGTTTTGGGCCGAAAGGTTTTTGTAATCATTCAGCAATGGCCCGACTTCCCAGAACACATCATTTCGCATCGCATTCGTTACCGTTGGGTTATATTGCACCTTTACGATTTTAGGCATGTCGCTGGAAGCGATCATGACATTAATTTTGTCATTGTACGCTGATGCCGGAATCCACTGAATGTCGAGCTTGGTATTGGTGTACTCTTCGATTTTTTTCTGTACATCATTTCCCTTGCTTGGCACATCACCCACCTGCGCAATAGCAATAGATACATTCTGTACGCCGCCTTCAGCAGCCTTACCCTCATCTGATCCGCATCCTGCCAGCAAACCGGTCACCAGAGCCAGTGTACTTAGAACAGCTACGGCTTTCTTTTTTGTTGCCTTCATTTGATGAAAACCTCCCTTTTAGATATACAGTCACAGCCCTAAAATCTAACAACGTTATAGTTCTTCAGTTTCGTGCATGCAATCATGATCTTAATCCAGTAATTCGCTTCACACTAAATACCATAGCAATCAACCTTTTACCGAACCGAGCATCACTCCCTTGGCAAAATGCTTTTGCAGGAACGGGTAGACCAGCATAATCGGAATAGTCGAGAATACGATAACGGCCATACGAATCGTAAGCGGCTGGATTTCCGTTTCTTCAATGCTTGTATCTCCGATTCGGCTCTGTGCCAAAATGACAATTTCACGCAGCCACACTTGTACCGGCCACTTCTCGCTATCGTTGATGTAGATGACGGCACTGAAAAAACTGTTCCAGTGTGCCACGGCATAAAAGAGTGAGAACGTAGCCATCGCTGGCATCGACAATGGCAACACAATGCGGAACAAAACACTAACGTCGTTACATCCGTCGATTTTGGCGGCATCCTCCAACTCATCCGGGATGGCTTGGAAGAAGTTTTTGAGTACGATCAGGTTGAACGCACTGATTGCTGTTGGCAGCATCAAAGACCAGAGTGTATCGGTTAGATGCAGGGATTTTACGACAAAGTAAGTGGGAATCATCCCGCCGCTGAACAGCATGGTGAACAACACACCCAGCAGAATCGGCTGGCGTCCGCGCAAATACTTTCTAGATAACGGATAAGCCATGAGCGATGTAAATAACAAGTTAATCAGTGTACCCACAACGGTAATATAGATCGATACACCGAGACTTCGAATCAATGTATCCGTGGAAAAAATGTATCGGTAGGCTGCCAAGGAGAATTCTTTTGGAAAAAGAATGAATCCGCCTTTAGCCACTTCATGCGGGCTGGTAAATGACACAGCCAAAATATAAATGAACGGGATTACGGTTACGATACCAATCAAGAACAGCAAGCCATGATTCACAAAATCAAAGATCCGGTTGCCCCATGTTTTATCCTGTTGCATCTGAATGTTCACTCCTGTCTGATGAAGAGCGTCTGCCTCCGTGCATCAATAGACGCCTTCCTCCCCGAATTTTTTGGCTAAAGTATTGGCACCAAGTACCAGCGCCAGTCCGACAACCGACTTAAACAATCCGACAGCAGCACTATAACTGTACTGTGCCTGGGTAAGCCCCTTCGTGTAAACGTAGGTATCAAATACCTCGCCCACGTCACGGTTGGTAGGTGTCAGCATCAGGAAGATCTGTTCGAAGCCTGTATCCAGGAAGTGGCCCAGACGCAAAATGAGCAAAATGATGATGGTACTACGAATCGCCGGCAACGTAATGTGCCACGTTTGACGCCAGCGGTTGGCCCCGTCAATACGAGCAGCCTCGTAGAGCTGTGTGTCTACACCAGAGAGTGCAGCCAGGAAGATAATGGTGCCCCAGCCTACCTCTTTCCAGATGGATTGTCCTACAATCATCGTACGGAACCATCCTGGTTCAAGCAGGAAAGCAATTTTTTGTCCCGTGAGGTTATAGAGCAGTTCGTTGATTGCACCACCTTCTGTCGTAAACAGCATGTAGAACACACCAACCACAACAACCCAAGAAACAAAATGGGGAACGTAAACCAATGTCTGTACAAAACGTTTGAATCGCTCACGCCGAACCTCATTCATCATCAAAGCCAGTACGATCGGCAATGGAAAAAAGAAAACCAGATTGTAAATCGCAAGCAAAAATGTATTTCTAAATAATGTCCAGAACTGCGGTTCACCAAAGAAACGCTGGAAGTGCTTGAATCCTACCCAATCGCTTCCCAGAATGCCTTTGTACGGCGTGTAATCCTGAAAAGCCATCGTAATGCCATACATCGGTATGTATTTGAAGATAACAAAGTAAAGCACTCCCGGAATCAGCATAATGTACAGCCACCGGTTTTTGATGATGTCCCTCCACAGCAGGTTTTTGTCACTGCGGGTAGCGGGCCGTGTCCGAGCCGCCGTTTCGGCTTTCATAGTGTCTTCCTCCCCACGTTGGAAACGATTACAAAAGATCACTTCCTGAATTCATGTCTCCATTGTGGCGGATAATCGAATCGCTGGCTATCGTCTCGTTTTAGCCTCTTGTTTTTCCTTATGTATCAAGGGTTACAGCGTTATTGGAATTGCTGGTCAGACACGAAATGAACTACTTTCAACCTATATGTTCCTGGTTTAACTTTGGCATATATGCTGTTAAAGGGTTCTAAAAATGTTAGATTAAACGCCAAAAGCCTGCCTGCCATGGCGGGCAGAGCAGGCCTTGTTCTCTAACGTTGCTGCTCCCTGTACTTGCCGGGAGTTGTTCCTGTTATTTTGCGAAATGTACGGATAAAAGCTGTCGGGTTCGTGTAATTTAATTTTTCGGCGATTTCCGATATTTTCAGATCCGTCGTCTGTAGCCATGTTTTGGCTTTTTCCATGCGGTACTCTGCAAGATATTCGGTAAAATTAACGCCCGCTTCCTTCTTGAAGACCCGGCTTAGATAGACAGGATGAAAGTTCAATTCCTCGGCACAAGCCTCCAGCGATAAGTCCCGATCATACCGTTCCTCGATCAGTCGAATCATCCGGCGGGCGATATTCATATATTGTGATTCCTCTTGTTCCTTCCAGAAACGAATCACAGGCAGGAATAATCGCTTGCGGAACCAACTCGTCATCTCATCCAATGTAGACAGCTTGAGCAAATAGGCCATTGATGCTTTCTCACCCAGCACTTCTGCCACATCTCCGCCCTGCTCCTGTACAAGTTGGTAACCCCGTGACAATAATTGCACCATAATAACCGGATACTCACTGAAATGAAGTTTTTTGTCCGCCAGTAATCCTAAATATTGTGTAAAATAAAAATCTGTTTTCTCTTCATCCCCCTGTTTGAGCGCTGAAGCTAATTGATCTTCAATCATGCGCAACTGTGTATAGAGCGCGGCCTCCATCTGCCCTCTTGGTTGAATATCCTCATAGTGTAAAATAATACGGCTGCCCAAGCTGACTCTGCCCTGCAAAGCTTCCCTGCTCTCCTGATACGCTCTAGGCGTATCTCCAATGCTCGAATAAGCCCGGCTAATACCAATGCTTACAGGCAGATTCAGATAGGTTACGATCCGTTCACGAATCCAATCGGCCTGTGTATGCATCCATTCCTTAAGCTGCACCTCATCGCTCAGTTCAGAAGCAAGCACGGTAACCTGCGCATCATCGAGCATGACCGGTGTAAAACGTATTTCGGAGGGCAATAACTCACCTACCATATTATTGACCGCAAATAGCAATAGATCCCGATCCTGCTCCTCATATCTCGTGCCTTCAAGCGTATCAATCTGAAGCATCAGTACGCCCAGATGTGACCACCCGGTCGGGAAATCATACAATTCGCCCTGATATCTGAAATCCTCTTCCGATATTTTGCCTGTCAGCAGCTTGGTCATAAAAAATTCCTGAAGATGCACATGCTGCCCCTTCATCTGCTCACGCATCGTTTTCTCCGAACTGAACAGGGTGGACAAGCGTTCCTCAATATAGATAAATTCATCCTGACGGCGTCCTGCTGGAGGAAGCGGCGAATCCAGACCTTTTGTAAATTGCAGCAGTCTAGAGATTGGGGAGTACATACGCCTGCTGCCGTATATCGCTACAAGTCCTGTCACCAACAACATAATTAACGTGGCCACTCCGGTTACCACTGCGATCTTTTGCGACTGGGCTGTAATCTGTCCGAGCGACACGACCGATACGTATAACCAGCCGTTTAGCGGAGACTGCCTGTAGCTGACAGCTACGGGTTTGCCCTCCACTTCTGCACTGTAAAATCCTTGCGCTTCCCCCGTTGTCTGAACCTTCTCCTGAATATCTTGGTTGAGCAGATCGTATTTATTTCCATAATTCGTGTCATTCAGAAAGTACTTCTGGTCTTTATCCAGAACGTACAAATCACCTGAATTGGGATTCCGGCTCAAAAAACTGCTTAGCTCTGCATCCGCAATATCAATGACAAGGAATCCTTTCGGTTTCACATTTGTAGGAACCATCGGAATTTTAAAAACCATGCTGACTACATTATCCGAAGAGATCAAGCTAGGGGCCTGTTCCGTTAAAGCCTCACCCATGCCCGCAGATACAGGTACGCTCTCTTTCGATGAACTTTTATTTTGAGTTACCCAAAACAAACTGTTGGTGTATGTAAGATAAGTTCCGATCCGGTCTCGAATGCTGAAATCATTGATTTTGCCAAATGAACGCATCGATACGACCCAATCCTGCTCCAAATTTACAAGGTAAGCCTGATCAATACTTGTGACCGCCTGAAGATTGTTAAATCCGGATGTCAGATCACGAATTTCCTGAAATTCGCTGCTATTCAGCGGTTGCTTCATTGCCCTCAGCACCAAAGGTGAATTGACATATTGGATTGAGGACAGCTGTAAACTTCGTAATACCTGTTCCACTCGCATCTGAGTCTGATGTAGTATCTGAAGATTACTCTCGCGCACTTTCTGTTCAATATCACGGGAAGCAATCGTATACGAGACGGAACCAATCACAATGACCGGCAAGGCCCCAAGAATCATCGTAAAGCAGAGCAGACGCAGTAAATATTTAGGCAAGAAGAGCATCTCCCTTTTATAAAATCGCTTACATTGGATTAAATTACTATTGTTATTTTAAAACCCATTCATAATCAAGTCCACATCTTTATTCAGATTTGTTGACTTGAATTGATTTCCAGTTTATATTACTTGTATATTCCTCAGGTCGAAGGAGAGATTTTGATGTCGGTGAGCGTTCTTAACTAATCAAGTTTCATATTCAGGAGTTTGGCCTCTAAATGACACTTTTGCCGTTATAGCATAGGTGTGCTTCATGATGCGCCATATCCCTGTACTTAGTTAAGAACAGCGGAATCAAACATCGCCTCCGGGATTGCCTATGTCCGGGTCTATTTCCGCGCTGTGTTCAGCGCGGATTTTTTTGTACAGACCCTTATTGGACTTTGCTTTCCCATACGTTCAGGGCGGAGAATGACGTTTGTTCATTCTCCGCCCTTTTTGTGTTTTCCATGAGGAATATTTTTGACTATATAAATTGATCTAAAGATTATTCACACATGCACTCCGATGACAGAATAACCTTCCAATCGCTGTTATCCCCAGATTTTCTTGATTCCCTTCTAGAAAGGATAAAATCTGACGATCAGCGTATGCTTCCGATGCAGCTTTCTTGCAGAAAGCTTTTAGGTGAACGCTCCGCTTCTTCAGGTCTTTTCTGTCCTCTTCGTTTCCGTGTAAATGAATAGCTCAATTTATATAAGCACAACAAAAACATTTTACATGAAGGAGAGATTTAAACATGAACAACAATAATGACGTTAGCACGACAGCAAATATCAAGAGTTCAAATGAACAAACCCTAACCAGTCTTGGCTTCCATCATATTCAGAAAAACATTGCAGACTGCGCCCTATCCTATCTCGGCAAACGTTATGCCCGGGAACTCAAACCAATGACTGATGCACATCTGATTCAGATGCGCCTGGACGAAACTGCAGAAGCGACCGCTCTTGTCCGTTTCGGAGCGAGTGTGCCTATTCCTTCGCTGGAAGGAATGGAGACCATCATCGACCTGCTCGGTACCGGGTATCTGTTCAGTGAACGTGACTTCACCCATCTTGCTCAGTTTCTCCGCAGCTGCGCACAACTAATGAAGTATATGGATAGCAAATCCGGCGTTGCTCCGATCGTTAGCCGTTATGCATCCTCCATGATCCTGATGGAATCCTTGCGAAGCGAAATCGAACGCTGTATCCACAGTGGTCGCATTCAGGATCAGGCTAGTAAGGAACTCGTTCGCATCCGAAAAAAAATGAGCGTGAACGAGGAACGTATGAAACGCAAGCTGGATTCCCTGGTTAGCAAACACCGTTCGATCATGCAGGAGCAAGTCGTGAGTCAGCGAAACGGGAGAACCGTGCTGCCCATCAAAAAAGAATTCCGCAAACACGTCAGAGGCAGCGTACTCGACGAATCGGGGAGCGGCCAAACCGTCTATATCGAACCTGCCGAACTGACAGGCCTGCAGATGGAACTTACTTCATTACAGGCAGAGGAATCCAGGGAAGAGATGAAAATTCTTGGCGATTTGACTGATCTGACCGAATCTTACAGCCGAGAGATTGCCTTAAATACGGAAACCGTTGGTGTCTTGGACTTTCTATTTGCCAAAGCAAAATATGCAGTAGCTATTGACGGACAATCCGTGCGCGTTAACAGCAACGGTAAAGTTAACCTGCAACGAGCGAGACATCCGCTGATGGGGCCGTCCATGGTCCCGCTTGATTTTTCCATCGGATACACTTATTCGTCCCTCATCATTACAGGCCCGAACACAGGCGGCAAAACCGTCGCACTCAAGACACTTGGGCTATTAACGCTGATGATGCAATCCGGACTACTTGTTCCTGTGCGTGAGGGAGGTGAGATGGCTGTATATGAACAAATCGCAGTGGATATCGGCGATGGTCAGAGTCTTGAACAGGCACTTAGCACGTTCTCGGCACATATTCGGAATATGATTACCATTCTGGAGCAGGCAAATCCTTCCACGCTTGTGCTTATTGACGAGATGGCTTCAGGCACAGATCCTGGAGAAGGGGTCGGACTCTCCATAGCTATGCTGGAGGAATTGCATCGCTGCGGATCAACCGTTGTGGCTACAACACATTTTGGGGAAATTAAACATTTTGCTTCAGCCACACCTGGGTTTGAGAATGCACGTATGGAGTTTGACACCTTATCTCTCCAGCCTCTGTATCGACTTCGAATCGGGGAAGCCGGTGAAAGTTATGCTTATTCCATCGCGCTCAAACTGGGCATGCCCAAGCATATTATCGATCGTTCCAAATCTGTAGTAAATGAAGCTATTACAAAGGACATGAAGCAGGTTGTTGCAAAAGAACCGCAATCACAAACAGAGGGTCTATTTCATACTACCGTGCCTGTTTCTATGGAACACACTGAATCTATGGAACAGGGTGCACATGAGGCCGTCGCAAGTGAGGGTGAGGCTATCTCTTCAAACGCTGAGGCTCCCGTCGCCGATCCGCCACCAGAACCATTACGTGCTTTTCGTAAAGGAGACCGTGTCTATGTCGCCTATCTGGATCAGGCAGGCATTGTAAGCGAGGAAGAGGATAATCGAGGACAGATTGAGGTCATGATTCAGGGACACAAACTAAAAATTCATAAGAAACGTCTGCGCCTGCACATCTCTGCTGATGAGTTGTATCCAAGTAATTACGATTTAGATATTGTGCTGGAAAGCAAAGAAAACCGTAAAAAACGCAAATTGATGGGGCGTAAACATGTAGAAGGATTACAAATTGAGCTTCCACCAAAAGAATGAAAAGTCACACTCTGACAACCAAGAACCTGTGCGTAATCTCCATTTAAATCGATAAGCTGCTCTGCAATTTGAACCAGTCATTACTCTAAAAGGTGCGGTATATACCTGTTGGATTTGTTATACTGAGATCAATAGATAGCCACCGCCCGACTTAAAAACACTGAAGAGGAGGCCTAGTCGATGTTTAATCAGCAGGATAGCACTACCAGAAAAACGGTCAATGTGCTTATGTGTCCACTTTGCGGTGAACGCAATGCATGTGCCTACGCCGCGGGTAAACCACATTCGGAATGCTGGTGCGGCCATGCTTCCTTTCCCGAAGGTGTGTTTGAGCGTATTCCAGCCGAGCAGCGCGGCAAGTCATGCATTTGTCAGCAATGTTTGGAGAACTATGCACGTGAGCATGAGTAACTATTTTGCTATAACCAGCTCTTATTCGCTATAAGCGGTATGAAGAGCTGATTGTTAACTAGGATCAAAAAATAAAAGAAACCATTCCTTCTCAAATGGAACTGCATCATTCATTTGAAGGGATGGTTTCTTTATATTTGATACTTAAGTTCGTTATTACACTTTGCCAGACTTCACTTCGATTACTGTTATACTAACCGATTACATATGATGGTACTGCTTCACCGCTTCCACCAGGACCGGATGTTCCTCATCCATAGTGGTATAGTGTGACAGCGCAGCCGCGACGCCTTTCTCACGAATCATGCTTTGCAATTCAACAGCCTCTGGATCATCAGACACATCAAACTTGCAGGCCGCCGCCATGCCCATAGCCAGATGGGTCACCGTCATATGGTCCGCATGCGCCAGAAGTGCCGGACGAACGAGCCGATCATTCGGGGAGAGCTTGCGCAGCGGCGAGCGCCCCACACGGGTTACCTCATCGGTCAGATAGGGATTAACAAACCGCCCCAATATTTTCACAATATACTGCTCATGCTCCTCCGGGTTGAAGCCAAAGCGTTTCACTAACACCTGACCCGTTTCCTGCATTGCACCGTATACCACAGATTTTACTTTTTCATCCGCAATCGCCTGCTGGATCGTATCATACCCGTGCACATAACCGATATATGCCGCAACGCAGTGTCCTGTATTAACAGTAAACAATTTGCGCTCGATATACGGTTCCAGATCATCCACGTAAACGACGCCATCCATCGGTTTAAACGCAGGCGCCATCTCGGAGCGATCCACAATCCATTCATAAAAAGGTTCCACCTGTACATGCAGCGGATCTGCATGATTTTGAATCGGTACAATCCGGTCTACGGCCGAATTTGGAAAGTAAACATATTCATCAGCAAAAGCGCGAGCCTTTTCATCCAGCAAAGCATACACATGCTCTTTCAGCTGGGAGCTTCCACCGATGGCATTTTCACAAGCGATAATATGCAGAGGTTTTTGCACAGAACCTGCACGTCGTCTTAGCTCCAGACCTTCGGCGATTCCTGGCGCAATATACTTCAGCACACCTACGCCCACCGCAGTAGTAACCAAATCAGCTTCTGCCACCGCTTCAGCAACTTGCTGCAACTCTCGTCCATCAATGGCCGTTACTCCGGTAACCGTTTCCTGATCTTTACTCTCATTGGCAAGCTCCACGGTATACTCACCGCGCTTCCGAAGAACATTGACCAATTCCTGATTCACATCCGAGAATGTCACTTGATATCCGGCACGGGACAGAATCAAGCCAATAAATCCACGTCCGATGTTACCTGCGCCAAAGTGGAGGGCCTTCATAGTTCCATTTCACTTTCTAGGATGGTGATTACTTCCTCAGCCGTTTTCGCATAACGCAGTGCTTCCATATTCTCTTCTTCGGCACAGATCACCGCGATGCTCGTCAGAATCTCCATATGTTCGCCGCCTTGTGCCGCGATACCAATGACCATATATGCTTTTTCTTCTCCAAAATCAACCCCCTGCGGGAACTGAATCACCGAGATTCCGGTGGAGAGAATAAACGCTTTGGATTCTTTCGTGCCATGCGGAATAGCCAGTCCATTGCCCACATAGGTGGATACGATCTCCTCACGCTCAATCATTTTGTCAATATAATCCGAACTGATATGGCCTGCATCCTTCAAAATCTGTCCCGCCATGCGAATAGCTTCGTATTTATCTTGAGCCGTCGCGTTCATGATGACTTTATCTGTTGTTAACATACTCATGTTATAGACCTCCAATTTCATTTTTACTGCGATAAAATCCAACCAGCTCACGGGACAGGTAATGAATAATCTCATCCCGATTCCCCTTACTTAGCAGTGCAATCATCTCTTCTTGCAGCAACAGCGCACTAATCTCACTGAGAACCTCCAGACTTTCCTTGGACAACTCTTTTGGCCCAAGCATCAGCAGCACATAGCTGACACCTTCCGGGTCTTCCGCTGTCGGAAGCAAAGGTTTCTCAAGTTGAAAAAGACTAATGGAGGGCTTATAGATGCTTTCGCTCCGTGTATGGAAAAGAGCCAACTGAGTTCCGGGAATCTTCTGACTTCCCATCGACTCACGAACCTCCAGCAGTTTGGCAACCTCTTCCGGGTTTTTCAATACACCTGTTCGATGTGCCACTTTACACATCCCAAGCACACTTTGGGCAAAATCAAGATGAGCGTTGTCCATGGCATGTACCTGAAACTTACCGATAATGCGCACAATTTCGAGCAAGGTTGCTTCCATTCCATCCGGGTCGGCGTTGTTATGATTCGTGTTCTCATTCCCCTTGTCACGGGGTTTACGATGTTGCCGCTGTAACGTTGTTGTTTTGATAAAATGCCGCAGACTTTCACTTTCCTCTGCTGTAAGCAGTGGACTGACCTTGTAATACTGATCTTCCTCCATTGGCAAATCGACGGTGGATAACACCAGATCATATTCCTCGGCTGGCATTCGGGCCGCTTCGTACCAGGAGACACTGTCTATAATCTGGATTTCCGGAAATTCCTTGGACAACCTGCTGGACAGCATGCGCGAGGAACCAATGCCACTGTTACATACAACAATCGCCCGAATTTCCTGCTTTAACGCTCGTAGCCGTTCAATAGAAGCACCAAAATGCATCACGAGAAAACCGATCTCTTCATCTGGAACTGCTGCTCCCGGCCATGCCTGTAACACGGACTTTTTAACTTGTTCAAAAAGGATGTCATAATCCTTGCGAATCTGCTGTAATAACGGATTACGGATTAGCTGATGTCCTTCAAGCCGTTCCATAACAGGTACCATATGTGTAATTAACCCTTCGCGAAGCAAACGATCTTCATGAAAGGCATAACCTGTTCTTTCCTGCATCTGATCCGTTAGTGAATGCACTCTGTCCATGAGAATCAGATCATCAATCGGAAGTAGACGAGAAGAATGAATCTGCTGCTCTGTCTCCGAAAGCAATTGATGAAAATACGCCCTCTCTTCTTCCGAGAAGGTGACTCCAAGCTGTGAGTATAGAACGCCGCACAGACGCGAAGCCATGAATACAGGAACTCGCTGTTCCTGCTGCTCCGCTGATATACCTTCAGTTGCAGTCGTATTGATTCCTGACGAACAACGTCCCATATTAAAACCTTTGCGAATGCGAACAACCGCTACCGATAACTGAATTAGCAGTTTCATATACTGCCGTTCAGGAATTTTTTCGAGCCATTCGATATCCGGCTGCCATAATGCATTCTCAATGGTAAGCACATCGCTATGACCGATCATTCTGAGCAATTTTTGATTAACAATGGAGCCTCCTTGTTCAGGTTGCCTACCAAAGAGATCCGACTCATCCAGCACTTCCAAAGCGAGCGCTGCAATGGCTCTGCGATGGATCGCTTCACTTCCGGTAATTTTGACACCATATCCTCGCCTTCGAACAAGCTTCAACCCTGCCTGCCGGATACGTGACTCCAGATCATCCAAGTCCGTGGTAACCGTCGAGACCGTCACTTTCAGATCAGAGGCGAGTGCGAGCAGTTTGACCGGTTCGGCTTCATCCAGCAAGATGCAAAGCATGAAGAGCTTACGCTCTTCCGGCGTAAACTCTACATATTCATTACCTTCCAGCTTCTGGCGTAATGCGCTGAGGTCATCTGAACCGGAATCGATACGTATTCCGGTTCCCGACTTTTTTTCGAGTCGCATACCGAGCGGTTCAAGCCACTGTTCAATCATCAGCAACTCACGATGCACGGTACGGGTACTCACTTTTACTTCAACGGCGATTTCGCCGGCCGTGACTTCATGGGGGTGTTCCAGCAGGAATTCCACAATTTCACGTTGTCTTTTAGTAATACTCATATCTCAGCCTCCGGCTCTGGGAAAACGGCTGCCCTCGTTTGAAGCTGGTTCGCAGTCTGCTCTCCGCTTATTTCAAACGTTCAACAAGCGCATCGTATTCCGGGCTTTTTAGGAAGTTGTCAATGGATATATGCTCTGCGTTCGGTGCCACTGTACGTGCACGATCGGTTAGTGTTTTTTGCGTAATGACAACGTCTGCATCTTGCGGAATTTCACTGATCGCCGTGTTGGTTACGGCAACGTCAATTCCTTCAGCTTTCATTTTTTTGCGCAAAATCGAAGCACCCATGGCACTTGAACCCATACCCGCATCACAGGAGAAAACAATCTTTTTCACATCTGTTTTTGCCTTGGAAGCTGCCGATGTTGCGATATCCGCTGCTCTGTCTGCTTCACCGTTATCCGCCGTAATGGCTGCATTTGCTGTATTGCCTTGGCTCTTCATGTCTTTCATTCGGCTGGAGGCCGCTTCCAGATCTTCTTCCTTCTGTTTACCCGTTTTGAGTAACAGAGAGGCAATCAGGAAAGAAACAACTGCAGCGACGATAACCCCTGCGAGCATTGGGATGTATCCACCTTTTGGTGTCAACAGGAAGTATGCGATGATACTACCCGGTGACGGCGCGGACACCAGTCCTGCTCCAGTCAGCATGAACGTTAACGTACCAGCGACACCGCCGGCAATAGCTGCCAGAATCAGAATCGGTCTCATCAGAATGTACGGGAAGTAAATTTCGTGAATTCCGCCGAAGAAATGAATGACCACTGCACCAGGTGCAGAAGATTTCGCCATTCCACGACCGAAGAAACAGTAAGCAAGCAAAATACCTAGTCCCGGCCCCGGGTTAGACTCAAGCATGTAAAGAACGGATTGGCCCAGCTCTCTTGCCTGATCTGTTGCAATTGGTGTTAAGATCCCGTGGTTAATGGCATTGTTCAGGAACAATACTTTACCGGGTTCAATAATCAGATTGACGAGTGGCAATAAGCCGAGGTTCATTAGACCCTGTACACCCGCAGATAATACTTTGCTGATCGCTTCAACTGCCGGCCCGATCCCGAGCAATGAGATAATGCCCAAAATTCCACCGATGATTCCTGCCGAGAAGTTGTTGACCAGCATCTCAAACCCGGCTCTAATCTTACCCTCAATGGATTTGTCGAACTTCTTGATGACCCATGCTCCGAGCGGTCCCGCAATCATTGCACCGAGGAACATTGGAATGTCACTACCTACAATCACACCGATGGTCATAATCGCACCAACGACACCACCACGCTGACCGTGGACCATCGTACCTCCGGTGTAACCGATCAAGAGTGGCAGCAAATAATTAATCATCGGACCTACGAGTTGTTCTAGCGTCGCATTCGGGAACCATCCTGTTTTAATAAACATCGCGGTGATGAGTCCCCAAGCAATAAATGCGCCCATATTCGGCATAACCATGCCGCTCAAGAACCGTCCGAAACGTTGTACACCTACACGTATTCCACCCTTAGAATTGGACATTTGGTCCAAATTACTCATTGGTTTATCCTCCTTGGATCAAGTCATTATCAATATGAAAGGGGTATCATTCTTCCCTTGCTGTAATCCTAAGCGAGAAACCTTTCCTGTTCAATCAAATGAAAGCGTAGTCTCGTCATGAATAATGATGACAACATTAGATTATGTAATCGTTTTTTAATAAGAATATATGCTCAAACCCTTGATATACAAGGATTATTCCGGGTATGATTTTGTTCATATACAGTATGCAAAGCAATAAAATAGCTTGGTCGGTTCGAACTGTTTTTATTCATGAAATCTACGTCACTCCTGCTTGAGCACTCTCCAAAATGCACCAAAAACACACCAAAAAAACCTGCATAAGCTCACAGCTCACGCAGGTTTGGAGATAAAATGATCTATTTATATGTGATTATATATATGTCCATAAGTACAAAAAAATCGGTGATCAGCCTGGTTTACTCCTCCGTATGTTTACGATATGCGTCCGCATTCAACAATGTAGCTAAAGCAGCTGTTATATCTCCATCGACACGGATTTCAATCATCCAGCCATCTTCATAAGGAGAGCTGTTCACCAGTTCTGGCGAGTCCTGCAAAGCTTCATTGACTGCAATAATGGTACCGCTGACGGGTGAGAACAGATCCGACACCGTTTTGACCGATTCAATCGTACCGATGCTCTCTTCTGCTTTTACACTTGCTTCAAGATCAGGCAATTCTACAAACACAATGTCACCCAGCTGATGCTGTGCGAACTCGGTAATGCCAATACGTACGGTATCCTCCCCTACGGTTTGCACCCATTCGTGCTCTTCACTGTACAGGAAATCATTTCTCAATTCGCTCATCGATATCCGCCTCGCTTTTCATTAATGAGTGCATGCGTTCTTTGACCTTCACCTTTTTCCCAGACAATAGCGTATGACATTTCAGATTCAAATGTCAAGTTAGCTCACAATTTATATGAATTTCGACACCCCGACATGTGTAACCTTACGCTACTCTTTCTGCATATAATGGTGAATATTAGAATAGTAAGCGTACTCTTTTAAAATACACGAACATTAATACGTTCACAATACAAAATATTCGTATTTTACACTATTTTAATGATATTGTTCTTGACATCAGGAGTGTATTCACGTTTTAATGAGAAGAGAAACTGAAGTTAATTGGACTACGTATGAACCGCGGATGAATGTAAAGGGAGAGATTGCCTGTACACCCGGTTTGGGGATGTGCATGAGGCGGCGCCGAAGGAGTAAACCACCGACAAGCGGGGGTGAATCTCTCAGGCAAAAGGACTTTTACAGGACGCAACTCTGGAGAGCATCTAATCGTCCAGTTCGGACGTTATGATCACCCAAGGGGAAACCTGTCTACATAAACGGCGGGGTAACTCTCAGGTACAAGGGACAGAGCCTAAGAATACAGCGTGCTACTTGGCATGCCGGTTCTTTGGCCTGTCCTTTTCCTTTTTCCCAAAAAATGAAATGCAGGATACCGAATCGTCTACCTAAAGCGTGTCTGTTATAAATGACTGATCAACTTACTTATGACTGTACTTGTTTTATGACGGAATTGAACTTGAATTAACTAATTGGATAATTTGGATGTAGCTTTACTTAGTATCTCATCGCTTTTATATTTTGTTTATTACAACGAACCAAGCATTAAGACTCGGCTCTTAAAACGTGTTTCTATACTCGGCCCGCTAAAGGCCATAACGAGGTGATTGGATGTCTGATTTGTTAAGAACACCACTCTTCCCCCTATATGCGCAATATGAAGGCGTACGTTGCATTGATTTTGGCGGCTGGGAGCTCCCCGTGCAGTTTAGTGGTATTCAAAAGGAACATGAAGCGGTGCGTGAGCGCGCCGGACTGTTCGATGTATCCCATATGGGCGAATTCACCGTATCGGGTGAACAAGCGGAGGCCTTTTTACAGCACATGATGACTAACGATGTGACCACAATTGTACCAGGTCAGGCACAATACACGCTGATGTGTTACCCCGATGGCGGTGTGGTGGATGACCTGCTCATCTATAAACTCGCGGAGCAACACTACATGCTGGTCGTCAATGCCTCCAATATCGACAAAGACTGGGCATGGTTGCAGGAGCACATTATACCTGGGGTGAACATGACCAATGATTCCGAGCAAACGGCGTTGCTGGCGATACAAGGCCCTTTGGCGGTCGATATTCTCTCGAAGGTCACAGGTTCAGAGGTGGACGCAAGCACCATTGAACCGTTCCGCTTCGTGCAGCATGCCGAGGTATGCGGAGTAAAGTTGCTACTGTCGCGCACTGGATATACAGGTGAAGATGGTTTTGAATTGTATGTTGCAGCAGATCAGGCGGCCCTCGTATGGAACGGACTGATGGAAGCCGGTGCTGATGTAGGCCTCGTTCCAGCAGGACTTGGTGCGCGTGATACACTGCGATTCGAAGCGAAGTTGCCTTTGTACGGTCAGGAGCTGTCACCCACCATCTCTCCACTGGAGGCAGGGCTTGGCATGTTCGTGAAATTAAATGCCGGACCTTTTATCGGACATGAAGCTTTGTTGCAACAAAAAAATGACGGTCCTGCCCGCAAGCTGATTGGCATCGAAGTGCTGGAGCGTGGCATACCGCGGCCACATTACCCGATCTATGCGGACGGCGTTCAGATCGGTGAAGTGACAACCGGAACACAGTCCCCAACCTTGAAGCGTAATCTGGGCCTCGCCCTAATTGACAGCAAGTATGCTGCAATAGGCACTCCGCTGGAGATTGAGATCCGTGGCAAAAAGCTGAAAGCCGAGGTCGTCAAGACCCCTTTTCATAAACGGACACGTACGTCAAAGACACCTACTCAAGGAGCTGAGCAAGCATGAGCAAGCACCGCTACATTCCCATGACAGAACAAGACCAGAGCGCAATGCTGGCCACGATCGGCGTGGATACGCTTGAAGATTTATTCAAAGATATCCCGCAGGAGATTCGTTATCAGGGCGAGTTGCCTGTCTCCTCCAAACTGGATGAATATGCCTTAACTCGCCACATGTCGAAACAGGCTGGCTCCAATGCTAACTTTGAGACACATGCCAGCTTCCTCGGCGCAGGCATCTATGACCACCACATCCCTTCGGTCATCAACCATGTCATTTCCCGTTCGGAGTTCTATACAGCCTACACCCCTTATCAGCCGGAGATCAGCCAAGGAGAATTGCAGGCTATCTTTGAATTTCAATCGTATATTTGCGAGTTGACAGGTATGGCAGTAGCCAATGCGAGTATGTATGATGGTGCAACGGCCTTTGCGGAAGCAGGCAATCTTGCCGCCGCAGCTACCCGTCGCAAACAGCTTATCGTATCTCGCACCGTTCACCCGGAAGCCCGTCAGGTGTTGCAGGCGTACGCACATGGCCTCAGTCTTGAGATTGTAGAGATTGGTTACAAAGATGGGGTTACAGACTGGGATGCCCTGCAAGCAGCCATTTCAGACGATACCGCAGCGGTTATGATTCAAAGCCCGAACTTTTTTGGTGCCGTGGAAAATGTAAAGCATGCCGCCGACCTTGTGCACACGCACAAAGGACTGCTCGTGGTGAGCGCCAACCCGCTGTCGCTCGGTTTGCTGGAAGCCCCAGGCAAGCTGGGGGCCGACATCGTTGTAGGCGATGCGCAGCCCCTCGGAATCGCCGCATCGCTCGGCGGACCCACTTGCGGATACTTCGCCGTGTCCCAGGCTCACATGCGCCGGATTCCTGGTCGAATCGTCGGCCAGACAACCGATCGCAACGGCAAACGTGGTTTCGTGCTGACGCTGCAAGCCCGTGAACAGCATATTCGTCGCGAAAAAGCGACGTCCAACATCTGTTCTAATCAGGCTTTGTTAGCACTTAGTGCTTCTGTCTATATGTCTACCCTGGGAAGACAAGGCATGATCGATGTTGCTGATCTGAATTTGCAGAAGAGTTACTATGCACGAAATACGTTAGCCGCTATTCCAGGGGTGAGCCTCACTTTTACTGCCCCTACGTTTAACGAATTCGTCATCCAGCTCCCTGAAGGAACCGATGTGGATGCTCTTCAGCTGAAACTGCTGGATGCAGGCTTCATCGGCGGTTATGAACTCGGACGTGAATATTCGGAACTGGCAGGACATCTGCTCATTGCGGTCACCGAACGACGCAGCAAAGAAGAGATCGATGAATTCGCACGTGTATTGGAGGGATCGCTGTGACTCAGGAAACGACTACAAAAGCAAACATTGCGGGTACTTCACCGGATACATCTAACCTACCTCAGTCAGTCAATCAGCCGACTGGAATGGACTCAGAAGCCCAAGGAACCTCAACCAGTCCGCAAGTCGCACCGTCCGTTGCTCCCGAACAAACTCTGATTTTCGAATTGAGCAGTCCTGGTCGCGTGGCCTATTCATTGCCGGAATGTGATGTTCCCCGTCAGGATGCTGACACGTTGATTCCCCGGGAAATGCTGCGCTCGGAAGCGGCCGCGTTGCCGGAAGTATTCGAGGTTGATGTTATTCGTCATTATACGGCATTGTCCCGCCGCAACTTCGGGGTAGATAACGGCTTTTATCCACTTGGTTCCTGTACGATGAAATACAATCCGAAGATTAATGAAGATGTAGCACGTTACAATGGTTTTGCCAAAATCCATCCGTATCAGCATGAATCCAGTCTTCAAGGTGCTCTCGAACTGCTCCATACTTTACAAAATGATCTTGCTGGTCTGACAGGTATGGATGCCGTAACTCTGCAACCTGCTGCCGGAGCACACGGGGAATGGACCGGGCTTATGATGATTCGAGCTTATCACGAAAGCCGTGGTGAACTGCGTACCAAGGTCATCGTTCCGGATTCCTCACATGGCACAAACCCTGCCAGCGCAACCGTAGCGGGATTCGAAACGGTCACAATTCCGTCTCGCGCCGACGGTCTGGTCGATCTGGATGCACTGCGTGCTGCAGTCGGTTCAGATACCGCAGCACTCATGCTAACCAATCCAAACACGCTCGGTTTGTTTGAAAAGGATATTCAAGAGATTGCGTCCATCGTGCACGAAGCTGGCGGATTGTTGTATTATGACGGAGCCAACTCCAATGCCATCATGGGCATTACACGTCCTGGCGATATGGGCTTTGATGTGGTGCATCTGAACTTGCATAAAACGATGAGCACACCTCACGGTGGGGGTGGCCCTGGTGCCGGACCTGTCGGTGTAAAGAGCCGCCTGATTCCCTTCCTACCTAAACCGATGGTTGTTCAGAATGATCAAGGCATGTACGCTCTGGATTACGAAGGAAATCAATCGATCGGCCGGGTCAAAGCCTATTATGGCAACTTCGGCATCCTGGTTCGTGCTTATGCTTACATTCGCACCTATGGGCCAGAGGGTCTGCGTCGCGTATCCGAATGCGCTGTGCTGAACGCCAATTATATGATGGCTCGCTTGGCCCCCCATTACGAGATTCCTTATCCCGGCGTGTGCAAACATGAATTTGTTATGTCAGGCCGCCGCCTGAAACAGTACGGTGTGCGTACACTGGATGTAACCAAACGCCTGCTGGACTTTGGGTATCACCCGCCAACCATCTACTTCCCGCTTAATGTCGAGGAGTGCATTATGATTGAGCCAACGGAAACCGAGAGCAAAGAGACGCTGGACGGATTTATCGATACAATGATCCGTATTGCCAAAGAAGCAGAAGAAACACCGGAATTGGTGCTCAATGCTCCGTACGGCACGCCGGTAACTCGTCTCGATGAAACGACCGCAGCACGTAAACCTGTATTAAACTGTGCTTGCAGCTAAATAAGTTAAATTATTTTTTACGCATTCTGCTTCGATGATAACCCTTTCTTACAAGGTCTGTGATCCCAGGATTTCTGGATCTCCTTGTTCTTAAGAATAATCCGATGATAAGCGTAAGCTATCTATGTAATCCCCTTATGTATGATGAGGCATTCTCTCATTCTCACAAGGGGATTTTCTTTATCTTTCTATAACATTTGTAACACCAGCCGTCGTTTCGCACGTCAACAAAAAAAGCCGGCCCCCACTGAATCGTGGACACCGGCAATATTGCTACACTAAGGCAGCCCTTTATTCGGAAAAAGAAAACCTCAAATCCGGAGGAAACTCCGGCAAAATTACGCTTGAATGCTTTGAACCAGTTCAACCACTTGTTCAGCGGTTTGCATTTCCAAAGCTTTGGCAGCCAGTTCCTGCATATCTGCACGGGACAATTTGGTGATCTGGCTACGTGCTGGCAGAATGGAAGTTGCGCTCATGCTGAACTCATCCAGTCCAAGACCAAGCAGCAATGGAATTGCTGTTTCGTCTCCTGCCATCTCACCACACATGCCAGCCCATTTACCTTCACGATGCGCTGCATCGATAACCATTTTGACCAAACGCAAAATAGCCGGGTTGTATGGTTGGTAAAGATAAGATACACGCTCATTCATCCGGTCAGCAGCCATCGTGTACTGAATCAGATCGTTGGTACCGATACTGAAGAAGTCCACTTCTTTGGCGAATTGATCCGCCATTACAGCTGTTGATGGAATTTCGACCATGATCCCGAGTTGAATGCTATCAGAAACAGCGATCCCTTCAGCAACCAGCTTTTCCTTCTCTTCGAGCAGGACAGCTTTGGCTTCACGGAATTCACCCAGTGTTGCAATCATAGGGAACATGACACGCAGGTTTCCGTGTACACTTGCACGCAGTAATGCACGCAATTGAGTACGGAAGATATCCAGACGGTCCAGACACAGACGAACTGCGCGGAAGCCGAGGAATGGATTCATTTCTTTTGGCAGATCCAGATAAGGAAGCTCTTTGTCTCCGCCGATGTCGAGTGTACGAACTACGACAGGTTTGCCTTCCATTTTTTCAAGTACAGCTTTGTAAGCATTGTACTGAATGTCTTCGGAAGGAAGCTTGTCTCTTCCCATGTACAAGAACTCGGTACGATACAAGCCTACCGCCTCGCCGCCGTTTTCCAATACACCAGTTACATCGTTCGGCGTACCGATATTTGCAGCCAGTTCCACATGAACGTTGTCCACCGTAACCGTTGGTTCGTCACGCAGTTTTCTCCACTCCGCACGCTGTGCATCATACTGTTCCTGTTTGGCACGGTATTCAGCAACGACGTCATCTGTCGGGTTAACCAGAACTTGACCGTCCAGACCGTCAACAATGATCAAGTCTCCTTGTTTCGCTTGAGCTAGGATGTCTTTCGTTCCAACCACAGCCGGAATCTCAAGGGAACGAGCCATGATCGCCGAGTGAGAAGTACGTCCACCAATGTTGGTTGCAAAACCTTTAACATACTGGCGGTTCAATTGAGCTGTATCAGAAGGTGTTAAATCCTCTGCAAGCACAATCACTTCTTCACTGATTTCAGCCGGGCTCATGAAGTCGATACCAAGCAAGTGATTTAGCACACGCTTCGTAACGTCACGCATATCCGCTGCACGTTCTTGCAGGTATGCACTCTTCATGTTTTCGAACATCGAGATGAACTGGGAAGCTGTCTCATTCAGTGCAAATTCTGCATTGATCATGTCATCAGCGATCTTCGCTTTCACCGGATCAATCAGTTCCGGGTCATCCAGGATGAGCAAATGCGATGCAAAAATCTCTGCTTTTTTCTCGCCGAGCTCTTGTAAAGTACGCTCTTTGATCGCCTCAAGCTCAGCGCGGGATTTACCCAGCGCCGAGTCAAGTTTAGCGATCTCTGCGTCAACGTCGTTAATCTGGCGTTTTTCTACAGAGTAGTCAGGATGCTCCAAGATAAACGCCTTGGCGATAGCAATACCCGCCGAAGCCGCGATCCCGGAAACATTAAGCATTAATTTCGCCCAACCCTTCGTTAACCATAACATCTGTCAAAGCTTGAAGTGCTTCAGCTTCGCCTTCACCTTCAACGATGATGCTGATAGTGTCACCTTGCTCCAGACCAAGGGAAAGAACGCCCAGAATGGATTTCAATGTTACTTTTTTGCCGTTTGCTTCTGCGAAGGATTCAGCACCTTTGAATTTGTTTGCTGTATTAACCAGGGCAGTTGCCGGACGTGCGTGGATACCATCTTCGTCTGTAATTCTGAATGTTTGTTGCATTACAATCATCTCGCTTTCGGTAGTTTAGTTTAGGCATTGCATATATTTACACTTGCTTGCCATCGTTGGAACAGTTCTTATTTTATCTCAATGATCGGCTGATCGCCAACTTTGAGCACGCCACTCTTCTTCAAAGTGACGGTAGAGCCTTCTGGCAGGTTGGTGAATATCACCGGAGAAATGATCGAAGGAGCGTTCGCTTTGACATACTCCAGATCCACTTCCATAATCGGTTGTCCTGCGGATACCAGATCACCTTCCTGAACCAGTACGTTGAAACCTTGACCTTTCAGTTTCACCGTATTAACACCTATGTGAACAAGCACTTCCTTGCCACCGTCGGACATAATGCCTACTGCGTGTTTGCTTGGAAATACATTAAATACTTTACCATACACAGGAGATGTAATCGTTCCGTCATGTGGCAAAATGGCAAACCCGTCACCTGTCATTTTTTCAGCAAAGACCGGATCAGGTACGTTGGTAATATCCATCAGCTCACCATTGACTGGCATCACGATATCCTCTGATACAATGCGCTCACCTTGTTCGCCCTGTGCCTTCTCCTCTTCAGGAGTCGGTTTAACATCAGCAGCTGGAGTTGGCGCAGGTGTACGTCCTGCAATGATATCTTGCATTTGGGACTTGATCGTATCGGAACGTGTTCCGAAGATGGCTTGAACATTATTACCCACTTCAAGCACACCAGATGCACCCAATTGTTTCAAACGATCTTTTTGTACATTGGATTTCTCATTGACTTCGATCCGCAAACGAGTAATACATGCATCCAGATGTTTAATGTTTTCCTTTCCGCCGAAGGCTTCGAGGATATTATGAGGCAGATCGTCCGTGGAGCCTGAAGAACCGCCGGATGCAGTTTCCGCAGATACCTCTTCACGTCCAGGTGTTTTGAGATTGAACTTGCGAATGATCAATCGGAATCCGAAGTAGTAGATCACAGCAAGGATCAAACCGACAATGATAACGTCCCACCATGGCGTACGGTTTGGAATGATACCGAAGATCAGGAAGTCAATGAAACCGCCTGAGAAGGTCATCCCAATTTTGACATCAAGCAATTGCATCGTCATGAAAGACAGACCCGCAAAGATACAGTGTACCGCAAACAAAATCGGTGCTACGAACAGGAACGAGAACTCAAGTGGTTCTGTGATCCCTGTCAGGAATGATGTCAGTGCAGCTGAACCCATGATGCCTGCAACATATTTTTTATGCTCAGGTCTTGCTTCATGGTACATCGCAAGTGCTGCCGCTGGCAAACCGAACATCATGAACGGGAATTTACCTACTTGGAACGTTCCTGCAGTCAATGCAACGCCATCACGCAGTTGACTGAAGAAAATCTTCTGATCCCCGCGGATCACTTCACCCGCTTTGTTCACATATTCACCGAACTCAAACCAGAATGGGGAGTAGAAAATGTGATGCAGACCAAACGGAATCAGTGACCGTTCCACAACACCGAAGATAAAGGCCGACAAGGTCGGGCTGGTATCTACCATGAAGTGAGAAATGGCATTTAATCCGTTCTGGATTGGTGGCCAGATGACCACAAGCAGCAACCCTAACAGCAGGGAAACGACTGAAGTGACAATAGGAACAAAACGTTTACCTGCGAAGAATCCTAGGTAAGACGGTAGTTCGATTTTGAAGAACCGATTGTAACACAGTGCTGCGGCGATACCAATGATGATACCTCCAAACACCCCTGTGCTTAGTGTTGGAATACCCAGGATACTTGCGTAACCAGGTACTTTGCCGATCATAGCAGGCGTAACGCCTACTGCGGAACCCAAAGTCACATTCATGACCAGGTAACCGATGATGGCTGCAAGTCCTGCTACACCTTCACCGCCAGCGAGTCCAACAGCTACCCCGACAGCAAACAGCAATGCCAGATTATCAAATACGATCTGACCTGCGTTCATCATTATAGTTGCAATCGAGTTTACCCAAGGGGTATCGAGCGCAGTCGCATATTGCAGGAAATCCGGATTCACCAGCATGTTACCGATTCCGAGCAGCAAACCTGCGGCTGGCAAGATCGCTACAGGCAACATAAGAGCTTTACCTACTCTTTGCAATACACCAAAAAGCTTTTTAAACATCGCGTCGTATTCTTCCTTTCGTCTAAGTCTGTATGTCGTGATGCAAGCAAGGGAACACAAAAAAGGCATGAACTAATAAAAGTGAACTGCGCCTACCTTGGGGTATAGCATACCCTTAATAAGGTAGAACAATCACACTCTAATTAACTCATGCCTGATCGAGTCAGTAACACGTCGCTTATGTTTATTCAGTTGCTTGATTACGGTCACCATTGTAGCACCACTTCAAACGCATTGCAAGCCTTTACAGAAAAAAACGTGATTTTGTTAAAATTTCCGACATAATTTCACTTATTCTCTTCTTCTTTCCGTTGATTCAGTCGTTGCAGATGTATCGTTAGATACCCAACTTCTGCCGGATACACAGGCAATTTTAGTCGTTTCTCCATCACCTTAGTGAGCTTCCATGCAAGCGAGTACATTTCGGGGTACTCCAATTTGAGCAAAGAATCCAGCTTATGCAGTTCCTCCACCTTATCTCCACGGCGTACACGTTCCAGGGCGAACCGAAGGTGAGTTAACAGACGGGAATAATCCAAAGACTGCGTTTCGAAGGAATAGTCGAGCTGGTCTGCAACCAGGTTTACCAAATCCGTAATTAATTGAGAATGCTCTCGTACCTGTGATATATTCTGGTTTGTCATCGCGCTGTAGATATGCAGTGCCACAAAACCAATCTCATCCTGACCCAGGTCTACACCCATTTTTTCCTTAATTAGACGAACGGCATATTCACCCATCCGGTACTCGTCCGGGTAAATCTCCCTTGTTTCATATAAAAACGGGTTTTGAATGACAATCCCCTGTTCTTTGCGTTTTAGCGCAAATGAAATATGATCTGTTAAGGCAATATGAATATGTTCATTAAGCTGAACGTCTGTACGCTCGGCGATATACGTGATGACTTCATTAATAATCTCGATCAAAGCTTCATCTACCTGCGGAAGAAGCTGTTTGTACTGCTCCTGTTCCTGCTGGTTCTTTAAAATAAACATCTTCTCCACAGCGGTTAGTGGGATGCCATCACTCGGCTTCCGATTAAAACCGATCCCCTTGCCGATGACAACAACCTCGCCATGCTCAGGATGCTGTGCAATAATTACATTATTATTTAGCGCTTTAGCTACATGCAGGCTGCTCATTTTTGCACCTCTTTTTTTCACACCATCTTGGATGTGCCTGACACATCTTCAAACCAAATCAAAAAAACATCCGGAGCGGGCAAACCGCGCCGGACGTCTCGCTTAAAAAGTAACAAAAATTCGCCATAAGGTCAATAGACCAGCCATGTAATTAAGCTACCATTTCTTACTCTTTACTATCGTTACGCTCCACAATGCTCTCGATAATAGGTGATGTCTGTTTTACAGCTTCACTCGAAGGCACGGCCACTGGTGTAGCTGTTTTCGGTTTGGTCAACCCTTTGATCAGCTGCTCCACGTCGATACCTGATACGCTTTTCAACATTTCAGGTGCAGTAGCCATCAGTTCCGTAACGTAGTTGCTGACACGTGCAGCACCCTCGCCTTTACCTGTATCTACGACCGTCAACTTATCAATCGAGGAGATTGGCTCAGCGATTTTACCAGCCAATTCAGGCAACATTTTGACAATGATATCGAGTACCGCAGCTTCGCCAAACTTCTGGAATGCCTCTGCCAATTTTTCTTTGGCTTCCGCTTCGGCAAGACCACGCAGACGAATAACTTCTGCATCAGCTGTACCTTTTGCACGCTCTGCATCCGCAATAGCCTGACCTTCAAGCCGTTTTTGCTCGGCTGTTGCCTTAGCTTGGGTTTCAATGGAGTATTGAACCGCATCGGCTTCACGCATCCGTTTTGCTTTATCGGCTTCCGCAGCCTGCTCAACGGCATAACGATCCGCTTCCGCTTTTTTCTTCACTTCTGCGTCATATTGTTTCTCACGAACCGTAATCTCTTTTTCTTGCAGGTCGATCTCACGCTCTTTACGTACGAGTTCAACTTTCATCTGCTCTTCAACAACCGTTTGTCTTGCACGCGCTTCATGGATATGATACGCCTGATCGGCTTCCGCCTTGGCTGTATCCTGATCACGTTTAAAGGCTGCTACTTTCAATTCTTTCTCTTTGGCTGCCTCGGCAATATTGGTATCACGAAGCAACTCTGCTTTTTGTCCTTGCTCTTCGGCATTTGCCTTCTGAATCCGTGCATCCCGCATTGCTTCTGCTTCGGCAATTTCAGCATCCCGTTTCACGGCTGCGATTCTTGGTTTACCGAGCGCATCCAAATATCCTTGTTTATCGCGAACATCCTTAATGGTAAAGGAAACGATCTGCAGACCCATCTTTTTCAGATCCCGTGCTGCCACACCTTGAACCTCTTGAGCAAAACGATCTCTGTTCCGGTATACCTCTTCCACCGTCATCGTACCGAGAATGGCCCGTAAATGCCCCTCCAGCACTTCCTGTGCTTCGCCCCTCAGCGCGTCAACCGGTTTACCGATAAATTGCTCAGCAGCCGTTGCAACGTCCTCTACAGCGCTTCCGACCTTGATGATCGCCACCCCGTCAGCAATAACAGGAACACCCTGTTCTGTGTAGACTTCAGGCGTGGAGACATCGAGCTTGTGTGACAGTAACGAAATAAATTCAGACTGCTGGAACACAGGCAGGATGAACGCCCCGCCGCCGCGCACGATTTTGATTTTACGTCCTGACTCATCTTCTGAAATATTTTTGCTGCCCAGGAATGAACCGGTTACAATCATCGCTTCGTCGGGGCCTACCGTTTTGTATCTCGCCCAGAAAGCTAAACCCAAAATCAAAATCACACCAACAACCACGACAGGAATTAACAATACATCCCAATCCATATTTTCAATCATTCACATCTCTCCCCTTATCTCGTAAGTATTAAAATCATTTTTTGCTATCGTCAGTTCCCTGCAATATTAGAAAACTTCACTGACCTAGACATCCTTAAGTACATCTTCTTCCCACTCGGATACACGCAATACTCCGTCCACCACATCGATGACAACCACTCGTGCCCCCACCGAAATGGGAAGCTGTTCGAAGCTGGACGCTGTCTGAATGGTGTTGCCAGATGCAAAACGAATCATGACTTCACCAAATCCGTTTGCTGGTACCGGAATCGTGATTTCACCAATTTTGCCCGCAAACTCCTTCATGGAGAAACCAATTGAAACGTCACTGTTACGCATCGGCTTGATATATGCGAAGAATACCAGCATGGCTGCAGCAATACCGATCAGCAGGGATAAGATCAGATTCGACATCACACTAAGAGAGCTGTACCGCGTCAGTAGTATGCCTGCTCCACCAAAAGCAGTGATGGATCCCGCCAGTACAACAGGTTTAAAAAAATCAACACCGGGCATTTCGAAAGCACCATCCAGCAAACCGTCAATCAAGTCACCTAGCACCAGACTCACAATGGCAAAAACGGCACCTCCGATGAGACACCCCCAATAGATTGCTTCCATCCCCTCTTCCTCCTCTCCGCTGCAATTTCTCCCAACTGTGCATTCCACATGTAAATAAATACGTACATCCAGGCAAAATGTTTCAAAATCTTTCCTGAGTTGTATTGAGAAGACGCTAATGGGTATTAGCATCATAATATTCAGGAATGCTCCATTTCTCTCTTCCATGCCAATTCACGGTGTGGAATCACAGAAGTGATTCACAGTAATCCAGACACTAAAAAACGCAAGCCTCCAGCAGGAGACTTGCGTTTATATTAGTAGTGCAATAGGTATTAAGCTTACACATCAAGCTTCTTAATTCACTTACAGCGAAGCTTTGTAGATGGATACCACATCTTCACGTTGCAGCTTTTTAAAGTTACCGAACGGCCCGAACAGCATCGCTTTATCCGCCATAACCTCAATCTGACTGTCATCAATATCATAGTCAGCCAGACGGTTTGGTGCACCAATGGATGTCCAGAACTTGCTGAGTGCATCAATGCCCTCCTCGGCAATCTGTCTGTCAGATTTACCTTCAGGGTTCACATCAAACACATTGATTGCAAGACGTTTGAAACGATCCACCTTCACATCCAGGTTATGTCTCATCCAGTGCGGGAACAGGATTGCAAGTCCGCCGCCATGCGGAATATCATAAACCGCTGATACAGCATGTTCGATATTGTGCGTTGCCCAGTCTCCTGCGAGTCCCATGTTCAGCACTCCATTCAGCGCCATTGTTCCGCAATACAGAATCGTCTCACGAAGTTCGTAGTTCTCCAGGTCATCCACTAAACGAGGAGCTGCTTCCATTACTGTTCGCAGAATCGTCTCGCAGAAGCCGAGTTGAACAGGTGTGTTCGGATCCAGATGGAAATAATGCTCCAATACGTGAGACATCATGTCCACCATACCGTATACCGTTTGGTCCTTCGGTACCGTGTATGTGTTCACGGGATCAAGAATGGAGAATGCAGGGAAAGAATGCGCACTGCCCCATCCGAGCTTCTCTTGTGTTTCCTGGTTTGTAATTACCGAACCGGAGTTCATCTCTGAACCGGTAGCCGCCATGGTAAGCACTGTGCCGAGTGGAAGCGCATCTTGTGCAACAGCTTTACGCTGTGCAAAGTCCCACATATCTCCATCGTATTTCGCCCCAACAGCAATCGCTTTGGCACAATCAAGCACACTACCGCCACCCACAGCCAGAATGAGCTCAATACCATGTGTTTTACACAAGTCCACGCCTTTATGTACAGTGGACAGACGCGGATTCGGCTCTACACCTGCGAGCTCCGTTACTTCTGTTCCGATTTCCTTGAGCAAACCAAGCACCTGATCATACAGTCCGCTACGTTTAATGCTTCCACCGCCATATACAAGCAGAACCCGTTTGCCGTATTTCGGCACTTCGGTTTTCAGCGCTTCGAGCTGGCCTTTACCGAAGATTAGACGAGTTGGGTTATAAAATTGAAAAGATCTCATGATCTATAATCGCCTCCAATGGAGTTTAATTTTTAGTGCAACCTCAATTATAGTACCCCTTTTATAGAAAAACAAATCGATAGCCGCTCACTTTAGTTCAATCCGTTGATCTTCAGATGTGCTTGAAGAAGTTCATTCACGGATGGCAACTCTTCGGATTTCGCCCATGTTGCAACGTCCCATAATCCTGCCTGATTAAAGGCCCGCGGACAATGAATGAAACATTCCTCGACTTCGACAATGACGGCTGCTCCAATGGTTTTACCATCCCAGTTCATGCTTGCGATGAATTCTTCATCCTTTGTAATCCGAGCTGTTCCATTGATACGCAGCACTTCATTCAAACCCGGAATCACAAACAACATTCCTACACCTGGATCTGACAGAATGTTCAACAACGAATCGATTCGGCGATTTCCTGGGCGTTCGGGGTACACCAGTCTATAAGAATCCAATACACGAACAAAGCCAGGGTCATCCCCGCGCGGTGATACATCACATTTTCCATCCTGATCCGAAGTGGACAAGAAGAACATGGGTGACTTCGTGATAAAATTCTGAACATGCGAATCCACAAACGGGATTACTTTGTTACGCACACGTTCGCTGGATTCTCCAACCATGCTTTTAAGTTCGTTGGCATCTGAGATAAATGGAAGATTAAGCGGCTGCTTTTCCATATGAATTGTCCCCTTTTTCTTATGTATTGGATTGTTCTTCGTCTTCGTTATACTCTGTTCTTCTTTCATTTCCTTACTCCATTATACACCTCAATCCATGTCAAAAAGCACCCGTTCGCAATTGAACGGATGCCAAATGGTCCTGCTACTCGGTATATCCCATACTACTTACGAAGCGACGGAATGCTTGACGTCCAGCTTCATCATGTTTGTACACACCTGCATGCTCCAGAATTTCGGAGAATTTCAAACCTACCTGCTGTTGTACAAGTGTAACCGCTTCTTCCTTCGTCAAGCTGGAGCCATGCCCCTGCTTTAACTCTTCTGTCCACGGTACATGTTTGTTCAGTTCATGATCTGCCGCCTGGGCAGCTTCAGCAAGCTCTGTATTTCCCGCCAAGATGTCGGCAATACCGTCTAGTTCTTCTTTAAGACGTCCTGGCAAAATAGCCAGTCCCATAACTTCGATCAGCCCGATGTTTTCTTTTTTCAGATGATGCATCTCGCGGTGTGGGTGGAAAATGCCTTCCGGGTGCTCGTCATTTGTACGGTTGTTACGTAACACGAGATCCATCTCAAAGCCGCCATCCGCACTACGGCGAACAATCGGAGTTACCGTATTGTGAGGTACCTTTTCCCCATCGATCTCACTAAACGCTTCGATCTCTACTGCGGAGTCACTGTACACCTTCCACGCTTCGTAGACCGCGTTACCCGCTTCTAGCAATTCCGCAGGATCATGGGAATGCAAGCGCATCACGGACATCGGCCATTTGACAAGGCTAAGTGTCAGCCCTGGTGCATCTGCATGACGGAAGACCGCCTCTGGCTGTGCGTTTTGAATGGCAAACGTATGACGTCCGCCCTGGAAGTGGTCATGGGTCAGAATGGAACCTCCCACGATTGGAAGATCGGCGTTAGACCCGATAAAGTAATGCGGATATTCCTGAACAAAGGCAAGCAGTCTGCGCAAGGTATCCTTCGTCAGTTTCATCGGCACATGATCATGATGGAAAATAATGCAGTGCTCATTGTAGTACACGTACGGTGAGTATTGGAACAACCACGGCTCGTTATTAAGCTGCAGCGGAATGACACGCAGATTCTGGCGAGCCGGGTGATTCACCCGACCAGCATAACCTACATTTTCACGGCACAGCTGACATTTTGGATATACCGGAGGTGGAAGCAACTTCGCCATAGCGATTTCCTTTGGACTTTTCTCCGGCTTCGAAAGGTTGATCGTAATCTCCATCTCGCCATAAGCGGTATCCTGTGTCCAATAGACGTTCTTGGATACGCGATCCATTCGGATGTAGTTCGAGTTAATGGACAAGTCATAAAATTGCGATGTTGCCGCCTCGATGCCTTCCGCCTGCTCCTTATCGCGGAAAGCACGCACAACTTCTGATGGGCGCGCCATCAGATGACCCATAATTTTCGCATCCAGCAGGTCACGGAACGTGTCGCTATTTTCAGGAATGAGTCCAATGGTATATCCATAATCAATTAACGTGTCCAGCATGCTCTGTGGACTATCAGGTATTGTAGCATCCAGTTCACCAGCATATGGCTCTGAGAATCCGAACTGTTCCATTAACAGGTTGCGGCTGTAATCATAGTCCGCTTCCTCGATCAGTTTTTTCTGTAAGGCAAATGCGACCAGACGCTCAATGGCATGCAGTGCTTCCTGCTGCTCGGGTGTACGCTCTGTGGCCTCTGCTCCAGGTTGAGTCTGTGACATAAGATGTTCGCCTCCTAGTTTTTTCCGTAGCCTTCAGGGCGTGATTGATGCCAGTTCCATGCGCTTTGAATGACATCTTCGAGATTTGTCCATTTCGGGTTCCAGCCCAGAACGGATCTTGCTTTCGCAGACGACGCTACCAGAACAGCCGGGTCACCCGCACGACGTGGTTCCTGAACAACCGGAATATCCAAACCTGTCACTTTTTTAGCGGTTTCGATCACTTGTTTCACCGAGAATCCAGTGCCGTTACCCAGGTTGAACACGTTGCTGTTCTCCCCTTTGCGCAAGTAATCCACAGCACGTAGATGCGCATCAGCCAGATCGCTAACATGGATGTAGTCACGGATACATGTGCCATCCTCTGTTGCATAGTCATCTCCGAATACAGCGATATGTGAACGTTGTTTCAATGCCGTCTGCAATACAAGCGGAATCAAGTGACTTTCCGGCTGGTGATCCTCACCGATTTTGCCACTTTCGTGTGCACCGGCTGCATTGAAGTAACGCAGGGAAACGTATTTGATATCCTGCACTTTGTCGAACCAGGACATCATGCGCTCCATCATCAATTTGGTTTCACCATATACATTCGTAGGCTCCGTACGGTCGCTCTCTTCGATCGGCACCTTCTCAGGTTCGCCGTAAGTTGCTGCTGTAGATGAGAAGACGATGCGACGTACATTCGCTGCATTCATTGCTTCAAGCAGGCAAAGTGTGCCGAATACGTTATTATCGTAGTATTTAGCCGGTTCTTTCATGCTCTCGCCGACGAGCGAGTTGGCCGCAAAGTGAATGACGGCATCAATTGAATTTTCCGCGAACAGTTTCGTCAAGATTTCCTTGTCACGCAAATCGCCTTCATACAACTTACCGCCCAGCAATGCCTCGCGATGTCCTGTCTGCAAGTTATCCAGTACAACGACTTCCTCGCCACGTTCGAGCAATGCTGCCACTGTATGAGATCCAATATATCCTGCTCCACCTGTCACCAAAATTGCCATTTTACTTCGCCTCCTTGAGTTCGTTAACACCTTCGCCTACACCACATACATAGAAATCACCTTTGAGACCGGTACGTGCTTCATACGCTGCACCCACTTCACTCACAAAACGTTCCACATCATTCTCATGCACCAGAGACACCGTACATCCGCCAAAACCAGCACCAGTCATACGTGCACCCAGTGTTCCTGGAATCCGCTGAGCTTCTTCCACCATAACATCCAGTTCGCTACAGCTGACTTCATACAAGTCACGCAGCGATTCATGCGAAGCATTCATCAACTGTCCAAACATATGCAGATCATTGTTCCGCAAAGCCTCGACTGAGGATAGCACCCGCGCATTTTCTTCCACAACGTGCTGGGCACGCTGTCTGACTTTCTCATCCTTGATCTGATCCTGTAATGTGTCAAATTGCTCTGGCTTCAATTGAGCCAGGTAATTCAGTGCAGGCAGCTGTTCCTTCAAAATGGCAAGTGCCTGCTCGCATTGGGAGCGCCGCTCATTGTAAGCCGAATCGACCAATCCACGACGTTTATTTGTGTTACCGATAATCAGTTTGTAAGCACCTGTGCGAAAAGGAACCTTCTCATACTCGAGCGTATCACACATCAGGAGAATTGCATGTTCCTTAGCCCCATTCGCTACAGCAAACTGATCCATTATGCCACAGTTGACACCAACAAACTCATTTTCTGCTTTCTGGGACAAAAGCGCAAGTTCCACGGTGTCAATGTCGGGTACCCCTTCCATGGATTGAATCGCATACCCGGTGAGAACCTCCAGAGATGCTGAGGAGGAAAGTCCTGCGCCATTTGGTATCTCACCGTGATAGAGGAAATCATACCCTCTCGTCACTTGCACACCTTTGCCTTGCAGCTGTACCATGACGCCTACCGGGTAGTCCGTCCACTCTCCCGTTTTCTCCTGACCAATGGAGGCTCTGTCCACAGTCCCCTCGTAAGCCATATTGGTAGAAGCCAGCTGTAATGCGTTATCCGTACGTTCACGAATGAGCAAGGTTGTGCCAAACTCAAGCGCGGCCGGGAGCACATAACCACCATTGTAGTCGATATGTTCACCAATCAGATTCACACGCCCAGGGGCATGGAATACACGGATGTCCGCTCCACTTTCTCCGTACTTCTCAATAAACTTTTGTTGCAAATCAGTTACATTCAAAGCTGATGCACCTCGCCTCTTTGTTGTGGTTTTCTTAATGTTATTATACAAGGAAGTGATCTCTCTTAAAATGAAACCATGTGTGATTCATATGGATAAATGTGACCTTTAATCCTATAATGAGTTTAACGACCGAAGCTCGACATTACGGAAAGAAGGAACATATATGAAGGAATCCAAAGCTAACTCGGCTGAAATATCCCATAACGTTAGCAATTCGTCCAGCCTCCGCTCCTCACAGCAGGAAACACCCACAGGCAAAAGCGGAGCACTTAGTTACTCCGTTGCCTCGAATCCCGTCTATCACAACCAAAGGGCATTGCATGTCCTGTTTGCCGGTGCAAGCCAGACCCTTCCAGGACATGCACTCGGACCGAAGCTATATGATTATTATCTTTTGCATTATGTAGAAAATGGAGCCGGTACATTCCGTACGGAACAGCACACCTACGATCTCGCCGCAGGTGATTGTTTTTTGATTCATCCAGGCCAACTGGTAAGCTACCAGTCCCATGCTCGCAAGCCTTGGCAATACCGCTGGATTGCCTTCACAGGCAGTGAAGCTGCTCGGCACGTCGAACAGGCCGGGTTCAGGCCCGAGAAATCTGTTTTCCATGCCGGTACAGCAGGTAACATATCCAACTGGCTGTCGGTCATGCAGGATGCTTTTGCCGAGCGAAAAGAGAGCGCGCATTATACATCACTCGGTACACTGTATATGATTTTAGCCGAGGCTCAGAATCACCTCTCCGAAGGGCAAACATTAACCTCGGGGGAATCCTCCATCCGGCGCACGGTCAAACAGATGATTCAATATATGTCCACCCAGTATGCTTACCCTGTGTCTATCGAGCAAATGTCCGAGAGCTTGGGGTATAACCGCGCGTATCTCTCACGTATTTTCAAGCAGGAAACGGGCCTCACCCCTGTGACTTATTTGTTGAAACTGCGGATCGACAAGTCTCGTCAACTCCTGAGGGAACGCCCGGATTTGTCCATCGAGCAAGTATCCGCATCTGTGGGTATGCCCGACGCCTTATATTTTTCCAAACAGTTCAAACGATTCCACGGGGAGGCACCAAGTCTCTACCGGGACAAACTGCTTGCGCGTCCGGCACCTTCAAAAGGTACGTAAAATCTCTCCCTCACATAGAAGAGACAGCGTCATATCACATCGTAAATATGAACAAAAACGGAATAACTGAATTAGGATCACCTGTTCAAAATAAAAAAGGTGCATCTTGCCTTTATGGCTAAGATGCACCTTTTGTGTATGATTTATTTCTGAACACTTCCCCACATACGGGACAGGTTCTAATCCTTATTTTTGTTCGTAGACTCCGGTCGCAAAATCGACTCAATCCGTTCCAGTTCCTCTGTCGAAAACTCCAGCTGACTAAGCGCAGCCACGTTCTCTTCAATCTGAGACGGACGGCTTGCGCCAATTAGCGCAGACGTGACTCTTCCATTCCGCAGTACCCATGCCAGTGCAAACTGGGCAAGACTCTGACCACGGGATGCCGCAATCTGATTCAGAGCACGTACCTTACGCAGTGTCTCGGGAGAGATATTATTTTCATTCAGAAATACAGAAGGTCCTTTGGCGCGTGAATCCTCTGGAATGCCATTCAAATATTTGTTCGTGAGCACACCTTGCTCCAATGGACAGAACGCAATACTTCCTGCTCCATACTCATCTAGCACATCCTGAAGCCCATCCTCAATCCAGCGATCCAGCATGGAGTACCTTGGCTGATGAATCAGCAGCGGCGTACCCAGGCTTTTCAGTATCTCGGCCGCCTGTTTCGTTTGCTCAGCAGGATAATTGGAAATGCCAACATAGAGTGCCTTGCCTGAACGGACAATATGATCGAGTGCCATCATCGTCTCTTCAAGCGGCGTATCCGGATCATAACGGTGTGAATAAAAAATATCCACATAATCTAGTCCCATTCGAGTCAGACTCTGATTCAGACTGGAAATCAGGTATTTGCGAGAACCCCATTCACCATAAGGCCCAGGCCACATATTGTATCCGGCTTTGGTGGAGATAATCAATTCATCGCGGTAAGATTTCAAATCCTGAGCCAGCACTTGGCCAAACATCTGCTCTGCTGAACCTGCAGGTGGCCCATAATTGTTTGCCAAATCAAAATGTGTAATCCCGAGATCAAACGCACGTGTAATCATGTTGCGTCCATTCTCTACACTGTTAATTCCACCAAAATTATGCCACAGTCCAAGTGAGATCGCTGGCAGCTTGAGGCCCGAACGTCCCACGCGGTTATATTTCATCGTTTCATAGCGTGTATCAGCAGCTACATAGACCATCATGAATCCCTTCTTTCCACAGGTTCGCGCATCCTGATCCAAGCCTTAGCCGGAGGATGCAGTAATTCAGTCCATTTTTTAGCGCAAAAGTTGTTCTACCCTCTTCATTACCTCTCCAATGGGCTCTGTAATCAACAAGTCAGCCCGATGATCATAAGCGGTTGGTGTGGCGTTGAGCAGAACGGTATGTTTTCCCTGAAAATAGGTAATCAATTGAGCCGCCGGATAGACTGTCAGTGATGTTCCTCCTACCAGAAGTAGATCTGCTGAAGACAAGGCATCGATGGCATGATATAACGTTGTCTGATCCAGTTCTTCTTCGTACAAAACTACATCTGGCTTGACCACACCTCCGCATGACGAGCAACGAGGTACAACCTCTTTCGATTGCATAATGTCATGCAGCGAATAGAACTGCTTGCAATCCATGCAAGCATTGCGATGAACCGAACCGTGAAGCTCCAGCACGTGACTGCTGCCTGCCTTTTGATGCAGACCATCGATGTTTTGCGTAATGACAGCGTGAAGTTTCCCCTCCTGCTCCAGTCTGGCAAGTAAATAATGACAGCCATTGGGCTCTGCATCGGGATGAAGCATTTTCCCACGGTAGAAGTCATAGAAAATATCAGCGTGCTGATCAAAAAAATGCCGGCTTAACAGTTCCTCCGGAGGATAAGGGGAGTGCTGCTCCGTCTGATACAGTCCTGCTGCCGAGCGAAAGTCGGGAATCCCGCTTTCCGTTGAAGTTCCGGCTCCTCCGAAAAAAACAATGCGTGAACTCTCCTGAATCCAGGCAGCCAGTTGCTCTGTTGCTTTCATCCTCTCTCCTCCTTTGATTCCCTTGAATTATACGAACACAGAACAACAATTATAATAAAACATCTAATTCATCATAGTGACGTATTACGACGTCAGCGTCATGCAGATGCGCGCCCTGATCCAATTGCGGACAGTACCCCAATGTATATGCTGCTCCTGCATGGCGTCCCATTTGCATATCACCATTGCTATCTCCAATGACTACAGCCTGATGAGGCGGGACAGATAATTCCTGGCAAGCTAGCAGGAAGGATTCCCCATCGGGTTTGCCACGACTTACTCGGTCACAGCCTACAATTGAACTGAAAAAGGAACGGATGCCCATCCAGTCCAGATGTGCTTCAGCCGCTGATGTACTATCGGAAGTCACCACTGCAAGCTGAATGCCTGCTTCCTTACAACGTTGCAGTAAATCCAGTAATCCAGGCATAGGTTCAGCGGATTTCCGCTCTCTTACAGACTTCATCGCTATGCTTGAAAACTGACGTATCGTTGTAATAGCTTCGTTCCATGGCGTACCTGTAGCATAGAGCTGTCCTGCCAGCCAGCCGTTACATTCATCTACAGTTGCAATGGCGAGCGGCCCTTGCACATCGTAGCCGCTGAGATGACCTTCCGAATCATGAACTGTACCCAGCACATGTTCGAGTTCCACGGTAAAGGAGGCCTCACGTTCTCGCATCCATACTTGCATTTGCATGAGCATACTCTCGGCCCAAGGACCCCATAATTGAAGAAAATCCAGCAAGGTGCCATCTTTGTCAAACAGAATTGCTCTGCAAGGAATCCTCTCTCCCTGCACCTGTAGCAAAGCCACTCACCTTCACCTCCGCTGAAATTAAACTACTTGATCGTATCTAACCAGGATAATAACGTTTTGACCGTCTGTTTCAACTGGTCCTCTTCGTTGACTGTGGGCTCACCGTCTCCCTTCTGATGACCATAGTCACCAAACTGAGCATGGTTCCCTCCTTCAATGGTGTAATACACGGTATCTGGTGGCAAATACATGCGTCCTTCCTGATACTTGGTCATATTCACCACGCCATCATTGGTGCCGAGAATGGATAACGCCGGAATACCCAGCTTCTGCACACTTCCTTTTTGGTCAGGATAGGATGCCAGGAAAAAAATGCCTTGAAGAACATCAGGATGTGCCACTACATATCGTGCAGCCATGGAGCCTCCTAGCGAGTGACCACCCATGACAAACTTCTCTTCCGGGTAGGCTGACAAAATATCATCGGCCAGATTAGGCTTAATTACAGCTAAATTGAAAGGCATTTTAGCAATAATGGTATGATGACCAGCTGCGGCAAGTTCATGAGCAAGAGGAGCATAACTTTCCGGCTTCACTAAACCGCCAGGATAGAAAAGTACACTTTTTGCATCAGCTTTAGGCTTATCCGGTTTAAAATCGATCCAGTTCTCCTGCTCACTAACGGTAACTCCGCCGGATGTTTCCATCGCAGCCTGAGCAGCCTCCTGAGGCCCGTAAGGCGTAAATAGCTTCCATGCAACGTATCCGCAACCAATGACAATGAGCGCCAGAAGTACGAGCAGAAACTTGCCAATGCCCCTCTTCTTGCGCCCCGTATTATAACGATTTCTCAACATCATTCACCTTTCTAACTTCCGCAAATTACCGCAGCTTATGGAAGCGGGAGCCTGCTTGTCGCAGGCTCCCTTCCATGTTGAAATATTATTCAGCCTTGGCTTTGCGATAAGCTTCCATATATTGTTCCGCTTTGCGGCGGACATGGCTCAAATCTCCCGTCTTCACAGCTTCCGACGTCAGATCAGATCCGATCCCGACAGCAACAGCTCCACCTTTAATCCATTCGCCCAGATTGGACAAAGACACTCCGCCTGTAGGCATAAAGTTCGCCTGTGGCATAGGGCCTTTCATCGTTTTGATAATCGAAGGGTCATACAGATTGCCAGGGAACAGCTTGATAATATCGACGCCAAGCTCCAGTGCACGCTGAACATCAGCAATCGTCATGACACCCGGCAGGATCGGCACGCGATACAAATTACACATTTGAACCGTCTCAGGGTTAAGTGAAGGTCCAACGACAAATTCAGCCCCGGACATAATTGCAGCTCTTGCCGTCTGCGCCTCAAGCACGGTACCCGCTCCAATAATTGCGAATTTCTCTGGATCTTGCGTATTCCAATGGTACACACGGCTTAATTTTTCGATCGCTTTGAGCGCACCTGGAACGGTCATCGTAATCTCAATAACCTTGATGCCACCCGCGATTGCTTGCTCGGCCATAGCAATGACCTGGTCAGCTGAATCTGCGCGCAGAACTGCCACCACACCATTGTCCGTCATCTTTTGCAAAAGTTGAAGCTTCTTCATTTCATTCTCTCCCTTGTCCATGTGGTGGTTGTGTATACAAACTTTACATTTTGAAGAACGAAGATGAGTCATCCTGATTTTAACGGAACTTAACGCTCAACGTGAGCAACATTATTCAGCTTGGCCTCGACCTGTGCCCATGTCGGAAGTGCTTCCCAATCTCCGACAGCCTGGATAACCATTGATCCGTTCAAATTACCGAGCCTGGTCGCTTCCTGCGGGTTGTATCCTTTTAACAGACCAGTTAAAAAGCCTGCGCAGAATCCGTCTCCGGCCCCTACAGTATCAAGAACCTGATCTGCTTTAAAGTACGGAACTTCCGTTAGGGTACCATCCGCAAGTACGTAGGTCAAATCAGGACCGCCTTTAACAATACATACTGCATCCATGGCGGCTAGGCGTTCCAGCACCTTTTGATCACTTTCTTCGTTATATAACAGTTTCATCTCATCCAAACCTGGTAAAAAGTAGTCAGCCTGTTCTGCCAAACGCAGCAACACAGGGCGAGCCTTCTCTGCTGACCACAGCTTGAGGCGCAGATTTGGATCGAAGCTCACTTTCACCCCCGCCTGCTTGGCAATATGTATGGCGGCTTCAACCGTGGAAAGTCCTGAATCGCTGATGGCTGCAGTAATACCTGTAACATGCAAAATCTTGGCCCCGGCAATATATCCCGGATCAAGATCATCCGGTGTCATCGCACTTGCCGCGGATAACTTCCTATAATAATGCACCGAGGCTTTCCCGGAAGCGTTCTCACGAATCATCAGACCTGTAGGTTCATGATCACTTAATTTGGCCCGGGATACATCTACACCTTCGCCGCGAATGGCTTTCAGAATCATGTTACCGATCGGATCGTTACCGAGCCGTCCAAACCAGCCACTGGTGTGTCCAAGCCTTGCTACGCCAATAGCCAGATTGCTCTCCGCTCCTCCGAATGTCTTGTCCAGTGTAGCTGCATATTCAAGCCCTCTTGTATCTCTGGCCGTCAGCAACCCCATACTTTCCCCGAATGTAATAATATCAGGGCTTTGAAAGGGACTCGTTGACATATTGCCTTCCTCCTTAATATTGACTACCTCATCTTCTTCTACCATTGTCATCCCGTATGCAACCGTTGTCAATCCCGAAGCATTCTTTTTGTTGTCACATCTTTGAGAAAAGATAACGCTTTCTAATGTGAATAAAATCACAATCATTAGAGTGAATCCATATTAACCTTAATACAGATGTATAGCGGATAAAGATATATTACTTTTCAACAAAGTTTTCAAGGGGGCTACATCATGAGAAATCAGATACTGATTCAGGATGATCAGGAATCTTTCTTTTACAATCTTCGCTTCATGTTAATTGTCTGTGTGCTGGCTGGAAATGCACTGGAACCGCTCATTACGCGCTTTGCCGGAGCAGAAGCGTTGTTTATGTGGATCTATACGTTTCATATGCCCCTCTTCGTATGGGTGACCGGATATTTTGCCAAACCTTCTATCCAGGGAGTCGCGGGACGTAACGTGCTGAAACAGATTGTACTACAATATGTTTTGTTCCAAACGTTATATGCGTTGATGGATGCAACCGTATTTCATACACCTCATATGCGGTTATCCTTCTTTGCGCCGTATCTGCTACTGTGGTTCCTTGCCAGCCATTTCTGCTGGCGTTTACTGGTTCGGATTACGATCTCTTGGAAACCTGTCCATCGCTTGATTGCTTCAATCGCACTCGGTATCATTGCCGGTTATTTGCCTGTCGATGGTTTTTGGCTCAGCTGCAGCCGTACCTTTGTGTTTCTCCCGTTCTTCGTCATAGGATATGACTATGGTGCAGCCATTCGTGCTCGTCTACTCCCGGGCTGGGGCCGCAGAGCAGCTGCGATCCTATCTGCTGCTCTGCTGATATATATTGCCTATGGCGGCTTGAACATTCCGCAAGGATGGCTGCTTGGAAGCAAGACTTATGCTGAACTGGGGCATCAGGAATGGTATGCCGGAATTTACCGGCTTGGTGTGTACCTGCTGGAAATCATCTCCGCGACGCTATTCCTTGCCTGGGTTCCCAACCTGACCTCCAGACTGACCGATCTGGGTCGCCGTACACTGTACGTCTTCCTTTTGCACGGCTTCCTCGTGCGGCTTGCGATCTGGTCAGGGGTATACAGTTACATGGGTAGTGCATTGTTTATCCCTGTTATCCTTGTTGTTGCTGTACTATTTTCCATTACACTCGCTCACCCTCTTGTACGACAAACCTTTAAAGCTTTCATCGAGCCGGATATTTCGCGGATTTCATTTCATCGACACGGTGTTTTCAAGCGTTCTGCATAATGTTCCAGATCACTTCTAATACCCAGCAACTCCCATTTATTTTGTTTCAGGCTGGAAAAACTGTGGTAATTCAGGATACAAGCTGCAAAAAACAACTTATCATGGTAAGGAGTGATTTGTGATGGCACAAGGGCAGACGTCAGAACGCAAGATGAGTAGAGAAGAAGCCGGACGGTTAGGAGGAAAAGCTACATCGAGAAACCATGACCGTAGCTTCTACCAGACAATAGGTAAAAAGGGTGGTGAAGCGACTTCAGATGCTCATGATGCAGATTTTTATAAGGAAATCGGGCGAAAAGGCGGTGAAGCCACTTCAGAAACGCACAGCAAAGAATTTTATCGCGAGATCGGCCGCAAAGGTGGAAGTAGTTAAGTTAAGCTGAGCTTATAAAGACACATCCCCTTTGAAACGAACCTTGCTTTTAAATGAATCCAGAAGCCAAACTCCATGTCAATGGAATGAGGCTTCTTTTCTATATGTCTATTGATTGTAGAAATATGACGATGGTTGTGATAGACTCTATAGAAAAACCGGGTGTTCACGGGTTTAAAGCAGCAAAGAAATTCACAAACTACGGGGAGCCAGACACCAGCCCACGGGTTATTTTTTAGAGTACGGATGAAATTAAACGACAGATGTACTGCCATTTATTTTTCCATTCATGTTGCTCAATATTATAGTTTTGGGGGGAATACACCATGTCAGCCAATAAGATGCGTTCCGATATGATCAAAAAAGGGTTTGACCGCGCACCACACCGGAGTTTGCTCCGTGCAGCGGGCGTAAAAGAAGAGGATTTCGGCAAGCCGTTTATTGCAGTTTGTAACTCGTACATCGATATCGTACCTGGTCATGTTCACTTGCAGGAGTTTGGTAAAATTGTTAAGGATGCCATTCGTGAAGCCGGCGGCGTTCCGTTCGAATTCAACACCATCGGGGTTGATGACGGGATTGCGATGGGACACATCGGTATGCGTTACTCCTTGCCAAGCCGTGACATTATTGCGGACTCCGTAGAAACGGTTGTATCTGCTCACTGGTTCGACGGCATGGTTTGTATCCCGAACTGTGACAAAATTACACCAGGTATGATGATGGGCGCACTCCGCTGCAACATCCCTACCGTATTCGTTAGCGGTGGACCGATGAAAGCCGGCCGTGACAGCAACGGTAAAGCTCTTTCCCTCACTTCCGTATTCGAAGGTGTAGGTGCTTTCCAGGCGGGTAAAATCGACGACAAGAGCTTGCTTGAGCTTGAGCAGTTCGGTTGTCCAACTTGCGGATCATGTTCCGGTATGTTCACCGCGAACTCCATGAACTGCCTTGCAGAAGCGATGGGACTGGCTATGCCGGGTAACGGAACCATTCTGGCTGTAGCACCTGAGCGCCGCGAGTTTGTTAAACAATCGGCGAAACAACTGATGGAACTGATCAAGCTGGATCTGAAACCACGTGATATCGTAACTGTAGAAGCCATCGACAATGCATTTGCTCTGGACATGGCGATGGGTGGTTCGACCAATACTGTACTGCATACACTCGCTCTGGCTCACGAAGCTGGCATTGAATACCCAATCGAGCGTATCAATGAAGTTGCTAACCGTGTTCCGCATCTGGCGAAACTGGCACCGGCTTCTGACCTGCACATTGAAGATGTTCACAATGCAGGTGGCGTAAGTGCGGTTCTGAATGAATTGCTCAAGAAACCGGGCGCGATCCACGCGGACTGTATTACCGTTACAGGTAAAACCATTCGTGAAAACGTGGAAGGCCAGGAGATCAAAGATACAAACGTAATTCACAAGCTGGACAACCCTCACTCCGAAAAAGGCGGACTGGCTGTATTGTTCGGTAACCTTGCACCAGAAGGTGCGATCATTAAAGTTGGTGCGGTTGATGCTTCGGTTGGCGGATACCACAAAGGCCCTGCGATCTGTTTCGACTCCCAGGAAGAAGCACTTGAAGGTATCGCTAACGGCAAAGTTAAAGAAGGACATGTCGTGGTTATTCGTTATGAAGGACCAAAAGGCGGACCAGGTATGCCTGAAATGCTTGCGCCAACTTCCCAGATCGTAGGTATGGGACTCGGTGCCAAAGTCGGTCTGATCACGGATGGACGGTTCTCTGGCGCATCCCGCGGAATCAGTATAGGCCATATCTCTCCGGAAGCAGCAGAAGGCGGTCCGATTGCCTTTGTTGAAGAAGGAGATATCATCGAACTCGACCTGAACAACCGTACGATTGAGTTGCAAATTAGCGATGAAGAATTTGAAGCTCGTCGTGCGAACTGGAAAGGTTTTGAACCCAAAGTCAAAACCGGTTTGCTGGCTCGCTACTCCAAACTTGTAACCAATGCAAGCAATGGTGGCGTTCTGAAAATCTAGTTTTGGATGATGAAGTCATCAAATACTAAAGCAAGTATATAAAAACAAAAAAGGATGCGCTTTGCCACACTGGCAAAGCGCATCCTTTTTTTGCATCGAAAGTGCGTATAAACGCTATTCTCAGGAAGATTGCGCTATTCAATAAATAATTAAATTCGTGTATAAATCCGTTATAACATCATCAGCGAATTCAGTTCTCATTAATGAAATCAATTCTGTTCCGTTAAAACCTCATTTTCTATAACAAAGGAATCGTCTTCTGCTTGTTCAGTTACACCTGAAGCGACTGAATGATAATGTTCTCCATACCGTTGCAGTAGTTCCTCCACAGGCATCACAATCATCTTCGGCACCAATTGATCTGTCCGCTGCTTCAAACGTTTTTTGCCTGCCGGATGGATGACGCTAAGCAGTAACTTCAGATATAACCTGGAAGCCATGCTAAACGGCCCTGGAGCAAGCTCTTGTACAGTAAATCCAAATTTTTCAGGACCACGGTTAATCATGCTCACACCATAAACCGCCTTTGCAGAGCGTAATTCAGGTTCTGCAGCAACAAGCTGCGCCAAGTCCGGCAGTTGCTGTTCCATCGTACGAATCATACGAATCGCCAAATGCATGGTTGAGCGTGACGTCACACCAAGTTCAAACAATTTTTGATTGTCAAAATGCAATTCAATCATCGGATCACCATTATGCAACACATAACCATTGCTCATCTCTACTCGCGCACCATGGTATACACGGGAACGGAAATGAAGCATAGGATCATTAGATGAAGCAGTTCGCAGATGATACACCCAGTGGAACAACTTTTCCCACCCTAACCACAAAGCAACCACGGCACGTTTCCACAGCTTCAGCTTCAAGCGGGTTTCCGCTTGCACTTGTGATATTTTTGACGACGATCTGGATTTTGATTTTATACTGCCACCATACATCAAGGTGTCCACACGTACACTTTCCAAGCCACGTCGCTTAGCTTCGTCTAGCACGGTTTCCAGCGCCTCAAGCATTTGCTCCGGCGCGTGAGCATCGGCTCCCAAGGTTGTGCCTCGGTCATGAAGCAACATAACCTCTCCGCCCTTTAACTTTTTCAGCATACGTTCTTTCAGTTGCTCCGCACCTACACTGCATTTCCAGTCCTCAAACATGGCGGACCACAGAATGATCTTGCGATCTTTTTTGCTAAAAAAATCAAACAAGTTCATAATGCCCCATGGCGGACGATAATAACAGGTTTTCTCCCCCGTAATCTCTTGAATAATATGCCCTGTTCGTTTGATCTGGTCCCGAACCGTTCGCGGACGCATCAACCAGTTTGTTTTGTGAATATAATTATGAATTCCGATCAGATGCCCTTCCTCATGCATTCGTCTGATTAACTCCGGATGACTTGCTGCATGCTCACCCACAACAAAAAAAGTTGCCTTCACGTTGTACTTACGTAACAGATCGAGCAACCGGGGCGTATAAAAAGGATCAGGCCCATCGTCAAATGTAAGGGCATATTGTGTATCACTTTTCCCTCTCCGGAACACACGAAATCCAAACAGTCTGCTGATCAGACTTGGAATAAAAGCATAAAAAGAGGACAGATACAATAACCACAGTAAAATACTCTGAAGCATCGTTGTCATGATGTTGATTCCCCACTTCTCTTGCTATTTTACAGCCATACGGCACTTTCTAAAATAAACCTTCTTTCATTTTATCACAGTTGGTTCTTTTATTAAATGTGGTTTCCCCAAAACCCCACTATCATGTACAATGAATACAATCTAATTTTTGCCTGTAAAGGAGTCTATGTCCATGTTGCCGCTTTATAAAAAATACGGACGCACCGTCTTTGATATCGCTCTGCTTGTATTAACGGTGTATGTGATCATGTTCGCTTTTAGTAAATTGTATCATATCGCTGCACCTGTTTTTCTTTCATTTATTGTCTTTTGGATGATTGAACCATTGGCCAAATTTCTCCACCGAAAAGGATTGCCCAAAACGGCAGGAACCGCCATCTCTGTTTTGTTATTTCTCGGACTCATCGTGGCTGCCTTTTTCGGCCTAGGTTTTTTTATCATTTCACAAATTTCCGATCTTCAGCTCAATTTCCCGGTGTATGTTGAGATGATCCAGCGTGAGTTCACGAATCTGGTCTTGCTCATACAGGATAAGTCCAATGCCCTTCCTGAAGGAATGCTGGACAAAGTGAATGAGTATTTTGCTACGTTGTCCGGAATCCTGTCGCGCTGGGTAACCAGTGGGGCACAGTTTATTATCGGCTTTCTCAGCTCATTCTCCACGTTCATTACAAACTTTGGGATCGCGATCATTCTAGCATTTTTCCTCAGCATTGAGATTGAATCCTGGCGCAAGTTTGCGCGTGCCAAAACGCCTAAAACACTGAAAACGGCAAATGAATTTATGCGTACACATGTGTTCAAAACGATCCGTTCCTATATGAAGGCACAATTGATCATGATGTTAATTACATTTGTATTGATATATGCGGGGTTATTGATTCTGGGAACCTCCAATGCCTTTACCATCGCAGCTGTCTGTGCCATCTTTGATCTGGTGCCGTTGCTCGGTGTTCCGGTGATATTTATTCCGTGGATTGTTTATTTATTTATCGTGGGCAATAGTACACTTGCCATTGGCTTAATTGTTGTTTTGGCTGTGACGATGCTGACGCGGCAACTGCTGGAACCTAAAATATCAGGGAACTCCATCGGGGTTTCATCTGCCTACTTGATGCTTTCGTTTATGCTGATCTCCCTGTCGATCTTCGGACTTGCAGGTGTTGTGTTATCTCCTATACTTCTGATCCTTCTAAAAGAACTGTTACAGCAAGGGTATCTGCAGAAATGGATTCATCTGCCCAATGACGAATTCGAATCTTCACCATTAGTGGTTGACCCACCTGTTCCTGATGTTTCAGAGAGAACAGAACATCAGTAGATGACATGCTCGTGACCTTTTCATGTGAACCAATCACGAGCACTCTGCCAAGTAGTCCATAACCTTGCGAAATAGAGCTGTAGCCTGATGGGAAGCTTCTGGAGATACATTCTGAACCAGCACGGCAACAGCGTATCTCGGCTTCTCTACGGGCCCATATCCTATAAACCATTGGTTGTTCCTGGCTTTCCCTTTTTGCTGAACCTGAGCCGTGCCTGACTTCCCTGCCACATGCCATCTCGCATGCTGCAGGGATTTTCCTGTTCCCTCTCGTACAACGGTATTCATCCATTTTAACAGCTGATGAGCAGTAGCCGGAGAAACCTGTCCTGCTGCAGAAGGAGAGCTGTGTGAAGGCATGTCCAGCATCGTACCTCCATCCGAGTACCGGATTCGTTGCACCAGCCTTGGAGCGCTCACCCTCCCATCATGCAACAATGTCACGATCAGGTTGGCTGCTTGTAGAGGCGTGACCAGAACATCCCGCTGTCCAATGGCTGTCTGAATTTTGGCTCCTTCGTCTGCAGACTTCACAGCATCGGTTCGAATGCGTCCCGGTTCTTCATGATCAAAATGTTTTAATACCGGCATCCCCGCCAAGTGTTGTGCCTGCCAGCCAACAGAACGTGCAAGCCCTAGGCGATCAGCCGTTTGTTCCAACTGCTCCATACGGAGCCTACGTGCAGTTTCAGCGAACACAATGTTACACGACTCGGCAAACCCCTTTTCCAAATTCAATTCACCATGTCCATGCTCCTTCCAGCAAGAAAGGCCATATTTTCCATAAACTCCTTCACAGTGGAACTTCTCTCCGCGAGAAACCACCCGATTTTCCAGTGCAGCTGCAGCTGTAACGATTTTGAAAATGGAGCCCGGTACAGCCCCTCGTATAGCACGATTCCCCCAGGAAGATTGCTGCGGATTTACATGCTGAGGCTGATAGAAGGGATATGATACCATCGCACGTACATCTGCATTAGCAGTATCAAGAACTACCACAGCTCCTTCCTGTAGCCCTGATGATGCTATCAATTCTTCGATGCCTTGTTGTAGCCTGGCATCAATCGTGGTTTCTACTACTAATGGATAATGTACGTTAGCAGGTGCAATGACACGCGGCTCAATCTCTGGAATGACCTGCCCTTTTCCGGATACCATTCGTGTGACCAAGGTTGGGCCTACACCTCTTAACAAAGGCTCCAGTGTCCTCTCGAGCCCAGCTGCTCCCGATTTCATAGCAAATGGCTGTCGGATCTCATCTTGATGTCCGGCTTGTCTTCTATGTTCTTCCGGTTGTTCATTAAGGTAACCGAGCCACTGGCTACCACGGGCTTTCGAATCATACCTCGTCATGACGGGATATGCACTCGCCCCTTTTATATTCAACTCACGTATGTGAACAAGCTGGGCATCCGTTAACAAAACAGGTTCTGAACCGCCTCCTGTCCAGAGATGAGGAGTACTTCCCCTATCCCATTCCTTGTTCAAGTGATCTACACTAGTACCAAGGATTGATGCCAGCTGGTTGAGCTTAAGATCATCCTTGCTTTTCTCCAGATGTTTCTGCTTGCTTCCACCAGCCATCTGATGCTTATTTTCATTTTGGTTACGCGGAAAAAGTACAACCCCCCATTGCAACTTGCCGGTTAACGGACGCCCTTGAACATCCGTAAACTGACCGCGGCCGGAATCCAGCATCACACCTCGTTCACGCTGCAGCACTGACATCTCACGCATGGTTCGCTGAAAACCTGGCATGATTCGATTCACCTGGACCATTTGAACCCAGCCAAGTCTCAGCATCAACACTGCAAAGATGATCGTTAAGCCAGCGCTAATTAAGGCTATACGGCGTTTCCATACAAGTTGCAACTGCACACCTATTCCACCTTCAACTTTTTCATGTATTATGCGCTGCTCTGTCTGGAATTATCCGGAAAACAAAAACCTGCCTCGATAAAGAGGCAGGTTTTTTACAATTAATAGCCTGGTGTATGCTGTCTGCTAGTTACACTGTAAAACGTGAGAGCGTTTCTTTCAGCTCACTCGAAACATTCTCCAGCTTGCCAGAGAGGCTGACGAGTTGATTACTAATGTTTTGTTGTTCACTACTCAGGGAAGCCACTTCCTCCGAAGTTGCCGACGACTCTTCAGCAACCGCGCTGACATTGCTCATCGCTTCAGACAATGTTGCCTGAGATTTGCTCAGCTCTCCGATCGAACCTGTAACCATACCCAAGCGTTCTACGAAAGCTCCCATCTGATTCTGTACAGAAGCAAAGATCACATTTGTATCCTTCACGGCATCCATTTGTTCCTTGAACAAAGGATATGCATCAGACAGAGCTTTCACCGTTTCGTTCATCTCTGTCATAATTTTGTCTGTGATCTCTCCAACCATATCAATGGATTGTCTGGACTGTGCAGCGAGTTGACGCACCTCATCGGCTACAACCATGAATCCACGGCCAGCTGCACCAGCACGCGCCGCTTCAATCGTTGCATTCAGAGACAAAATATTGGTCTGTTTCGTAATATTCTGCATCACATCGAGCACCTTTAATACGGAAGATGTGCTCTCTTTCAACGAATCGACTTTGCGAACCAAAGCTCCAATCATCTCTTCTGTTTTCTGCGTTTTGGTCATCAATTGATTGAGATGCTGTGATCCCGTCTGACTGGATTTCTCAACATGGCGGGCAGAATCACCCATCTCTTCATTAGCGGCAATTACACTCTCCATCTGACGAGAAATATTATCTGTCAGTTCATTGCCTCGTTCCGCTTCTGTCGCAAGACTGCCTGCACCACCGGCAATCTCTTCTGTAGCTACAGCAATCTCTGAAGCAGATACAGCTGTTTTCTTCGAAGCATTGCTCAGTTCTGTAGCGGTATCCAACACTTCCTGTGCAGAACGATTGGTCTGCTCGACCAGCTTCGTAATTTGTTCCATCATCGTATTAAATGCAGCGGAAAGCTGTCCTATCTCATCTTGGGAACTATACGGAGTGCGTACTTTCAGATTTCCTTTTGCACCCTCTTGCATCAAATCTTTCAATCCGCTGAGCGGACGAGCAATCATACGAACCATCCAGACACCGATGACCACAGCCAGAGCTGCAAATGCAAGTGCCATCCACAAGGTCACTGTCAAGATGCCTTTGGCATCCTTAACCAGCATTGAAGTGGGAACCATACCGACCATCTTCCACGCAGATGAATCCAGCGTACTGTATACAGCCAGCATATTCGTCGATTTGCCATCAATATCATATTCGGTATTTGTACTTCCTGCAGGCTCTTTCAAATCTTTCACAAAGGCTAGTTCGGTTTCTTTTCCTGCACGCCCTGCGACGGATGAAGCAACGACTTTGTTATCCGGAGCAATCAATTGAATGACCGAGCCTGCCCCCAGATCCAGTGATTTCAGTTGCTCTTCCAGCACGTCCAGCTTCAACTCAATGATCAGCACGTAAGACTGCGTTGTACCTTGCAGGTTCTTCATGGAACGTGCAATTCGGAAAGTCTGCGTCGTACCATCGGTCTTCTCTTCTGTCGGGAGCCAGCGGTATCCACCCTGTGCAATGAGATCACTGTACCAGGCTTCCTGACGAACACTACCCATCGTTGAACTACTGTTCCCTGTACCCATAACGGATTTGGATTCATCCGTAGGCACCAGATAAATCGCTTCCATGGATTTGTTTGTAAAAGCAACATTGGATAACTGTTTATTAATTGAACTCGAATTGACGAACGTATCATAGGCCGTCAAGTTTGGATCTGACATTTTCTGAAGCAAAGACTGCATCTCTGGATCAAAGAAAATCTGTGTAGACGTATCCACAAATCGCTCCAAAATGATATCCAGCTTCTGCTTGGTTTGATCAATTGTCTCCTGATTGGCTCTCGATGCATTGGCTTCAATCGTATTTTTAGCCTTTGAATAGGATAATAGACCCAAACTAACAACAACGATCATAATAGCTGCAAAAAAGATCAAGAAAAGTTTAACCCCTACCGATTTGATCGGATTCACCTTTTTGATCTGTTTGAATGAATTGCCTCCAAGCCCTTTCCAATCACGATTTTTCAGTTGTTTCTTCAACCAATCCACTTTGATCCAATCAAACCGGATCTTGCTGCGATCAAATTTGAACGTTTTTTTATGTATCCCTTCTTTTTTGATTTTGACCGGTTTAACTTTTTTTACGTTCTGTGTCTTATCAGGCTTAGCCTGCTCGGGTTGTGTAATGTGTTCCCCACTGTCTTTATCCTTCTTTTGTACCAATCCCAATCACCTGCCAGTAATTTTCTTATTAGATTTTTCAATCTCTCCCCTATAAATATGTAGTATTCGACAGCTTTCCTGCTTTCCCTCCAATCCTTCAGAAATATATTACAACTTTTTTCCTATTTTTCTATAAAAAAAAGACCCCCATATACCGATATACGGAGGTCCATTCCTGTAATTTATAACACAAATTTGCGATTCGTTAACATTATTTTGTTTCAAACTAGGAATATAAGCCTACTTCTTTTTTCTCATCATGTCAAAGTAGGATACCGGTTGATCAACTTTCATTTTCACCAGCTGTAACGGATGCCGAGCTGCATCCAGAATATTGCCTTGTTCATCCTGGATTTCCCCTACTACTTGTTTAAAAAACGTACCGTTCGGACCGAAAAACTCAATTTCTTGTCCTGGCTTAAAGTGATTCCGCTGCTGAACAGTAGCCATGCCTGTTTCTGCATCATAACCCATAACGAGTCCAGCAAAATCGTAAGGCACAGCCTTCTCTTCCGGCTCATAGATATGATCTTCATGATCAGGCGTATCGTAGAAGAAACCGGTATTCAGCGGGCGGTTCGCCGCTTTATTCATTTCTTCTACCCACTCCGGCTTTAACACATAATTCTCAGGATCAGCCATATAAGCGTCAATCGCCTGACGGTATACGTTGACGACCGTAGCTACATAGTGAATGGATTTCATACGTCCTTCGATTTTGAAACTGTCCACACCCACATCAATCAATTCCGGGATATGACCGATCATGCACAGGTCTTTCGAGCCCATGGAGAAGGAATTATCCTGTTCCTGGAACAGAGGCAACTGATTATCTCCCAGTTTAAACGGAGCAGGAGCAGCCTTCATCTGCATTTCCTCTTCGCTTACCCAGACCGCATCTTCTCTCGCATCCTCGAACAGATCATACTTCCAGCGGCAAGACTGACAGCAACCTCCGCGATTGGAGTCCCGGTCTGTAAAGTGATTGGACAATACACAACGGCCCGAATAGGATGAACACATTGCTCCGTGAATGAAAGCTTCAATCTCGATGTCCACATTCGCTTTGATCTCTTCAATCTCTTCAAAGCTTGTCTCACGGCCAAGCACAACCCGCGGCAGTCCTTCGTCCTTCCAGAACTTCACGGCTTGCCAGTTCAACGTGGACTGCTGTGTGCTAAGATGCACTTCCAAACCAGGTACCGCACGCAGAGCTACTTCAATGATAGCCGGATCAGCAACAATAACCGCCGAGATGCCTGCATCATACAGGTTCTGCAAGTATGCTTCAATGCCTGCCACATCTTCGTTATGGGCATAGATATTCGTTGCTACGAATACTTTAGCTCCATACTTTTTCGCAAATTCTACTCCTTCACGCATTTCTTCAAAACTGAAGTTATCTGCGTTGGAACGAAGTCCATAAGCCTGTCCACCGATATATACGGCGTCAGCCCCATAGTGAATCGCAAATTTCAATTTTTCCAGATTTCCCGCCGGAGCCAAGAGCTCCGGTTTATCCAGACGGTTACGTTTACCGGAGAACTTCCGCTTGACCGCCACTGTTTCCATCTTGTTCACCTCATCTATTAATACACTTGTTCTTTGTAGAAAAATCCAAATGACAATTCCCGCTCAGGGTCCTGCAGTTCACGAACCTCGCGCAACCATTCTTCGTCGTATGCATAAGTCTCTGCGTCTTTTTCATACAGATCTATCGCCTTGCGATATGCACGTACAACAGCTTCGTTGTATGCAAGGGACTTGAGGATTCCCTCCACCTTAAAGCTGTGCACACCTGCTTCCATCATCAGATGGAGATCTTCCAAAATGCAGATGTCCTCAGAACTCATAATATGCGTTCCATTGATATCCTCATAAATCGGGAACTTCTCATCCCGTCGCTCCGCTTCAATCAGGAACAAACCGCGTTCCTTGCCAAGCTCTCCATCCACCGGACGTCCTTGATGAGCCATATAACTCTGAACCAGGCTGCGCTTGGAGTGATAAATATTGGTCATGCCATGGACCTGTACCTGCGCTTCCACTTTTAAAAATGGAACCATCTCCGTGATTTCGTCCATGTTCAACTCACGGGCAAGCACAACTCGGCTGGCCCCTTTAGTTCCCCAATAGTTAGCTGTTGCGTAGTTTGTGGATGTCATCTCTGCATTCCAATGTAGATGAATATGCGGTGCATGCTCCTTGATTGCTGCCAGTACGGATGGATCGTTGAACTCGACCGCGTACACACCCGTTTGGCCCAAGGCTTGTACATACTCAGGTAATTCTTTTAACAATTCATTCGACATCAGGTTGTTCATGGAAACAATAACCCGAGCCTCATGTTTGGCAGCCATAGCCGCCACCTCTGCAGTCTCTTCCAGGCTAAAGCTTCCTGGCAGACGCATGCCAAAGCGATCATCTCCAATTAACAAAGCATCCGCTCCGGCTTGAAGCAATGCTTCTGCTTCTGTTACATTTGCTGCTGTCACGAGCAGTTCATGTTTTTTACTCATCTAATCCCCTCCGCTTATTGCGCAGCCTTACTTTTGGCTATATTTTGCTGATGTTCCTTGTATGTCTTGGCAAACAGATGCCCTGAAGTCCCATCCTTTTTCGTAACGTAAAACAGATAGTCCGAGGCTTCCGGGTTCAATGCCGCCTTGATGGATGCGAGACTTGGACTGGAAATAGGACCTGGTGGCAGACCTTTGTTCAAATACGTATTGTACGGACTCTGTACCTTCAGGTCTTTGAAAAACAGTCGCTCCTTCGGTCTATCGAGCAAATACTGCACAGTTGCATCAATTTCCAACTTCATATCCTTATTAATCCGATTGTAGATTACACCTGCAACCAGAGCACGTTCCTTATCCACTACAACTTCTTTTTCCACAAGTGACGCAATCGTCAGCAGTTCATGCAAGGAGAGTTTCTTTTCCTGAAGCTTCGCTTCCAGATCCGGTATGGAATTGATTTTGGTCTCGAATTCTTCCAGCATTCTCTGCATTACATCGTGGGTAGAACTCCCCTTTTTCAACTCGTACGTTTCCGGGAACAGATATCCTTCCAATGCGTAGCGAAGTTCTTCATCCACAGGAATTCCCTTGATGATATCCACATCGAAGGCCGAGGGATCATTGGCAAGCTTGATGAACTCATCCCGATCAACAACATGTTCATAAGAAAGCTTACCTGCCATTTGCAAGACGGTATACCCTTCCGGGATCGTAAACTTCACCATTTCTTCGGGTACGACATCGCCGCTGCTCAGTTTATGAACAATCTCATCATATGTCACACCTGGATTCATGGCGTATTTTCCAGCCATAAAATTACTGCCCAGCTTATTCCACTTTAAATAACCTTTGAAAACGAGACTGTTTCGAATCAATCCTTCTTGCTGCAGTTGGTCCGCAATTTTGGAAATGCCCGCTCCACTCTTGATCTCAAATACAACAGGCTCGGACGAAGCTTGTACCGGACGCATCATACTCCATACATACCCGCCAGCTCCTAAGGCCAGAATTAACAGTATTACAAGCAGAATACCTATGACTTTGCCTTTCAACAGAGACACAACTCCTTTACACAACCAAAAAGAGCGGACTTCTCCGCCCTTCCGGTTTTTTCAATTTGAAGCTGGTTAATCCTCGTCAATCGGGAGTGTGCATTCATCATAAAGCTCTGAAATACTCTCCCACTCATCGTCATCATCGATCGTAACTAATTCCGGCATGATCTGGTCTTCACTGCCAGGTAAAACCCGCAGAAGTTCAACCTCGTCATACGGACGCAATGAACTGCGGAGCACCGCGTACTGCTGCCCATGAACCTCAAATTCAGCGAGCAGTTCATACGGATGTGATTTACCGTTCTCTTCCTCGAGCTCCACATGAGCACCGAATGCCAGACGCAGCGAATCTGTCCACTTCAGGTCTTTGCGATTATATTCCGTCATTTAGTTCGCTTCCTCTTCATCTTCAGCAAGAAATGTATTAAAGGTCTCCTCGACAATATCCCACTCGGCATCGTCTTGGATCACAAAAAGTTTGATATCATCGCCATCTTCTTCATAACGGAATGCATACACATCCGTCTCGCCATCTTCAGGTTCAACCGGAGCAACCATCATATACTTGGCCTCCGAACCGTCCACTTCGAATTTCATGATGACTTCGAATTCCTCTTCGTTACCCTCGTCATCTGCAATGTAAATGATCTCAGCTTCTTCTTCCATACCCAGTTGATCTTCAGCCATTGTTGATCCCCCTCACCTTGTACTATTGGCATCCAAATAATTTTGCAAAATCAGGCTTGCGGCCATTTTATCCACGACCTGTTTGCGTTTTTTGCGACTGACATCCGCTTCAATCAGCGTACGTTCGGCTGCCATCGTTGTCAGCCGTTCATCCCAAAGGTGAACAGGTAAATTCAGTTCGCCCCGCAGGCGTTCGGCAAAAGCAATACATATTTCACCACGCGGCCCTACGGTGCCGTTCATGTTTTTGGGGAGTCCAACTACAATTTCGCTAATCTCGTGCTCACGCACCAGTTCAGCAATTCGTGTAAACTCACCTTCATCCCGGCGGCGTTCAAGCACTTCCAATCCCTGGGCAGTCCAACCGAAGGCGTCACTCACGGCAACCCCGATTCTGCGGTCCCCATAGTCCAAACCTAATTTTTTCATCATGCTCTCCCATCCTGCAGCCTGTTCAGAACGATATGCAATCGTCTATGCAGACTTCAGTCTGTCTTCTGTCGGTTCATTTTCCGTTTGTCCGCAAGGCTGCAAACAAACGGAAGCGGCGTACATTACCGGTGATTGGCCAGATAAGAACGTACAAGCTCTTCAATCAGCTCGTCGCGCTCCTTTTTCCGGACCAGACTGCGTGCGTTGTTGTGACGCGGAATATACGCGGGGTCGCCGGATATCAGATATCCAACGATCTGGTTAATGGGATTATACTCTTTATCGACCAGCGCGTCATATACCGTGAGAAGAATCTCTTGTGAAGATACCTCCTGTTCGTCACCTTTCACATTAAATTTAACCGTCTTATCCATGGAGTCCATTGATGACACCTCGCTCCTGCATGAACATGGGGACCATGTCCTGCCGAATTGATTTCTGTTTATATAATAACATATTCTGACTGCCACAAGTACACAAAGGATAAGGCAATTGTGTTTTTTGCTTGTCCTTTACTGGCTGACGATGGAAATCGCCAGTTTCAGCGCTTCATCCAGCTTGCTTGCGTCCTTGCCTCCGGCCTGAGCCATATCCGGACGTCCGCCGCCGCCGCCGCCGCATACTGCAGCAACTTCCTTAACAATCTTACCGGCGTGCAGACCTTGTTTCACCTGCTCAGCAGGTACTGCAACAACAAAATTCACCTTGCCATCAGCTGGAGCACCAAGTACGAGAACAGCATCTGGCAGTTTTACTTTCAACTCATCCGCAACGGTACGCAGTGCATCCATGTTCGGTGCATCTACGCGGGCTGCCAGCAATTGTGTATTTCCTGCTTGTACAACCTGATCCGTCAACTGACCCGCTTCCATAGCACTCAGTTTGCTTTGCAGAGATTCAGTCTCTCTAGCCGCTTCTTTCAGCTGCTGATTCAGACCTTCAATCCGTTTCGGCACATCCGCTACATTTGCTTTGAGCAGGGTTGCGGACTGCTTGAGCAGATCCAGCTGGCTCTCCACATACAGATAAGCACCGCGACCAGTTACAGCCTCAATACGGCGTACACCCGATCCGATTCCGCTTTCGCTGACAAGTTTGAAAATTCCAATCTCTGAAGTATTACTTACGTGACAGCCGCCACAAAGTTCCAAACTATAATCTCCAATTTGCACGACGCGTACAATTTCTCCATATTTCTCGCCAAAAAGGGCCATTGCACCCATTTCCTTCGCTTCATCGATGCCTTTCAGCTCAATGTTCACATTCAGGCGATTCCAGATCTGTTCGTTCACTTGACGTTCAATCTCTGTCAACTCTTCCGGCGTAATGCTGCCGAAGTGAGAGAAGTCAAAACGTAGACGTTGCGGTTCCACCAGGGAACCAGCCTGATTAACATGTGTACCGAGCACATCTTTCAACGCTTTGTGCAGCAAGTGTGTCGCCGTATGGTTTTTGATGATATCACCGCGTTTGGTTGAATCCACTTCAGCTTGAATGACATCGCCCACACGAAGCTCACCCGACTCAATCGTCACCAAATGTACATGCTGTCCTTGCGGAGCTTTAAACAGACCTTGAACTGTTGCTACAGCAGCCTCGCTGCGAAGCAAGCCCTGGTCACTTACCTGACCGCCGCTTTCTGCATAAAATGGTGTTTGATCCAGAATAACCTGAGCGGTCTGTCCTTCTCCTACGGAGTCTGCAAGCGCATCTCCCGTAACAATCGCTACAATTTTTGCTTCCGTCAACAGGTCAGTATATCCAACAAACTCGCTTTTAACCTCCAGGTCAGCCAAAGGTCCACCTTGAATCTTCATGCTTTCGTTCTCTTGACGTCCTGCACGGGCACGATCACGCTGCTCCTGCATGGATGCATCAAAACCTTCACGATCCACTGTCAAACCATGCTCTGCAGCATAATCTTCTGTCAGGTCAAACGGGAAGCCATACGTATCATACAGTTTGAAAGCCTCTGGCCCGCTAATCACTGTGCGTCCTTCGGATTTCGCTGTGCCGCTAATATCAGCCAGAATCGCAAGCCCGTCTGATAATGTTTCGTGGAAACGCTCTTCCTCGGTTTTGATCACTTTGGCAATGAATTCTTGTTTGTCCACTACTTCAGGGTAGTACATGCCCATAACTTCACCAACGGTTGTAGTCAGTTCATACAGGAATGGACGGTCAAGTCCGAGCACTTTTCCGTAACGAACCGCACGGCGCAGCAAACGGCGAATGACATATCCGCGGCCTTCATTACTTGGCAGTACGCCATCACCTACAGCAAATGCCACGGTACGGATATGATCGGCAATGACTTTGAGGGCAACATCAATCTCAACGCTGTCGTTATATTTTACGCCCGCAAGTGCAGCCGTTTTCTGAATCATCGGTTGGAACAGATCGGTGTCAAAATTGGAATCTACATTTTGCAGAATGGATGCAAAACGCTCCAGCCCCGCACCTGTATCAATGTTTTTGTTCGGAAGCGGTGTGTAGCTACCGTCTTTGTTATGGTTGAATTGCGAGAATACAAGGTTCCACACTTCCAAATAACGCTCATTCTCTCCACCCGGGTACATTTCAGGATCGTTCATATCGTTACCGTAAGCTTCCCCACGGTCATAGAAGATTTCAGTACAAGGTCCACATGGGCCTTCGCCGATATCCCAGAAGTTTTCGTCCAGCTTGATGATGCGTTCAGCCGGCAATCCGATTTTTTCATTCCACAGTTTGAAGGCTTCTTCATCTTCCGGGTATACGGTAACGGACAAGCGTTCCGGATCGAATCCGATCCACTCTTTGCTCGTTAAAAATTCCCAAGCCCAAGTCACCGTTTCTTCCTTAAAGTAATCACCGATGGAGAAGTTACCGAGCATTTCAAAGAACGTATGGTGACGACGTGTTTTGCCGACATTTTCGATATCGTTGGTACGGATACACTTCTGCGAGTTCGCAAGACGCGGGTTCTCCGGTTTCTCCCGTCCGTCAAAGTAAGGTTTCAGCGGTGCCATACCCGCATTAATCCACAACAGGGAAGGGTCGTTGTGCGGCACAAGCGACGCGCTTGGTTCAATTTTGTGACCTTTACTTGCAAAAAACTGGATCCATTTGGAACGGATTTCACTGGCTTTCATACTGGTTGCCCCCATCAAATTATAAGTTCCGCAGCGAGATCGCCCCGGTTGGTTAACATGAATTTTTAATAACACCTGTGTAAAAATAAACACAAAAAACGCCCCTGAATGATCAGGGACGATGTTATCGCGGTACCACCCTGGTTATTGTTCATCTTCCCTTATTGAAAGGGTTTAACTCCCGTCATTGAAAAGGGTTCATCTCCCGTCATTGGAAGGATAAACGAACAATCGCCTCGTTCATGCGAGTAACGGTCGCTCCCGGCAGGGTTGTCCTGCACTCCGAAATCAGCTTTCTGCCGCTTCAACTTTCAAGACTCTCCCAGCCAGCGAACTCAGAGCATATCTGAATTCGAAGAAGTCTATTCTCTGAGGAAAGGAACCCTCGGCATACTTCATTTCATCATCGATTTGATCATGTAAACATACACCCTCATTATATCGATAGTGTTAGCGAGTGTCAACGCGCCTTCCAGAGTAATCCGCTAAAAGATGCCACCCTTTCAAGGTTGATGGACTCACTCCGTTCTACGCTTGATATAGTAGGCGAAAAAGTGCTGCACGATGACTTTTAACACGGCAAAGACAGGTACAGCTAAAATAAGACCGACAATGCCCGCCAGCTCTCCACCTACCAGCAGCGCAAATATAATCGAAAGAGGATGTAAATGCAGCGTTCGTCCCACCACCTGTGGGGAAACTACATTGCTCTCGAGCACCTGGCAGAGTGTGTTTACAGCGATGACCAGCAGTACCATTTTGAAAGAAACCGTTGATGCCATCACCACCGCAGGTGCCGCTCCCAGAAAAGGACCCAGATACGGCACAATGTTGAATACCGCCACAATACTTGCCAGAAGAAGGGCATAAGGCATATCGATCACGATATATCCGATATACGCAAAGATCCCTACGATCACACAGACGATAAATTGCCCCCGAATATAATTACCGAGTGCAGTATCGATCTCTTTCATCACGGAAACAATCGCTTTACGGCGAGAACGGGGCAGATATGCTACGATGGTTCGTTCAAAAACATCAAAATCTTTTAACATATAAAATATCAGAAATGGCACAATGAATACATTAAACAGCACATTAATCGTTGCTCCGATATTGTCCATCAAAACAGTGATCCCTTGTGTCAGACGATCCTCCATCTGGAAAAACCAGCTGTTCATACCTGTGCGTATGCTTGGTGGCATCAATTTGTGATCCATATTGTTCATCAGGTTTTGCGCACGCATGGACAATTCCGGCATATGTTCATTTAATTCTTCAAGTTGTTCAATCAGAACAGGAATGACATTCATTAAGATGACTCCGATACAGGTCAGAAAAAAAGCATAGATTAACAGTACAGCAATGGAGCGCGGAACTTTCCGGCCGCCAAGCATGCTCACAATCGGATTAAGGACATAGGATATGATGAGTGCAACGATGAACGGAGCCAGTACCGTTTTCAAGAATCCATAAATATGTAATAATAACGGCCGTAACAGCCAGACAAAATATAAAATAACTAATCCGAGTAAGAGCCAGATCGCGTAACGAAACATTTTATTTTTGGTTAGTTGCTCCACTTCGATTCTCCCCTTTGGACTACCTCTAAAGTTCAGTATATGGACTGGCTCTGGAAGTAAGTATATGTAGGAGAGAGGATTTTTATTAACTCCGTAAAGAGGTGGTAGCATGAAGCTAGGATGTGTCTGAAAATGCTGAAGGAAGCCCATTTTGCTAAATGTTCGTTCCAAGCCAGAAAGTTTACCCTAGGTGTGCCCGAGCACGTCAAGGGTAAGTGACATTGGATTTCAAGACTTACCCCAGATATAAAGTAACGTTCTCCTCGTGATTCTAACGGAAAATAAAATGCGCCCCCCTCTTCAAACGAGGGAAGCGCATTTTATGGATCAGTACATCATATAATTATACATGTCCTTCCTGACCACTATGTAACTACATCTATATCCAGCCGCCAGATTGCGACAGCATTTAATGACATGAATTGTCAAGAAACCGCATATAGAGGAAGTTGAACTGCGTTTTAAGAGGAAGCGTGAATGTGATCGAAGTCTTGCGGCAGCTCTTCTCCAAAGAACAAATCATCTAAAGAGCTCAGCGTGCCGTCCTCTTCCACCTGATACACAGACATTTTCTCACCGTTTACCGTTAACTCAATAAAGCATCCCCAGCAATAAAACTGATGGGAACCAATTTTTCCGATATCTTTCGAACTACAATTTGGACATTTCATATTCATTCACCTATCCATTAACAGAATGAATGGCATTTTCCAAGCGTTGTTCACTCAGTGGCGGTACCATGATGGCACTTTCTCCGATAGACATATCACTTGTACATGGCAGCCATTTACGGCCCTCAATCAGATCGGACACAAAACCGTCCGTAATTTCAATCCCTATTATTGTATTTCCCAACTCCTGGTCAAAATAAACATCGGAGAGTCGTCCGAGCAACAACCCTTCTTCGGTGAGCACGGACATCTCCTTCAATTTAGAGCGACCAAGGAGGTACGTGTATTTTATGTCGTCGGCCCCCGTCTTGCGGACAGCCTGTTGATTACGGATCATGACGGCATCTTCGCCATAGGCAACGATATCTTTCCATTGCACCATCTTGACATGATTGGTAAACAGGCCCTTATTCTCAAGTTCAATGCCTTCAATCTCCCAATCATCATTCACAATGAAATCCTGGATTTTACCGACCTGCTTCCCGTCCTCAACATCAAAAACGGCAAGTCCGATCATTTCCTGAAGCTTCATCGCTGGGTCCCCCTCATCTTCTTCACATTGTATAGGCGCGGCGCTATTGCTAGGTATGCCCAAAGTTGATGAGTGGCAATCAGACGCCGATCATCAAACCGCTGCTATCCAACCGATGAAAATGGAACTTCTCCCCTCCTTCTGTTCCATGTGTAAAGAGCCCCTTAAGGTCTATTACGCAGGCGTTCAAGAATGGTTCCAATTTTTTCGGCGGTTGTGATGATTTCTTTTGTAGTATTACCCAAACCCCAGCTAAATCGAATCGCGGACTGTAAAAATGCCTCTGGCAGATTCATGGCTTTCAGTACATGCGATACTTCAAGGGAACCAGAAGTGCAAGCTGAGCCACTTGCTACAGCGATGCCCTCCATATCCAGGTTCATCAGCATCGTTTCGGTAGTTACCTCGGGAAAGCTGATATTGAGAATATTGGGAAGGGTGTACTCCTCATGACCGTTGACATGAAAATGATCGGCACCCACATGCATAGCAAGCTGATCCAGTAGTAATTTCCGCAGTTCCAAGGCATGTTGCAGATACTCGTTTCCCTCTTCGGAGATCCGTTTTACCGCTTCTGCAAACCCGGCAATACCGGCGATGTTCTCTGTGCCTGCACGCCGTTGTCTTTCCTGCAATCCACCATGTGATCTTGCTTCCAATGTAATGCCACGTCTTACATACAGGGCACCGACACCTTGCGGACCGTTAATTTTGTGTGCCGAGAAGCTAATGAAATCCACAGGCAAGTCTCTACAAGAGATCGGCTGACTACCCAGCGCCTGAACCGCATCCGTGTGAAATAAAATATCATGCTGACGTGCCAGTTCTCCGACCTCACGAATCGGCTGAATGGTGCCTACTTCGTTGTTGGCATACATCATCGTAATCAGCACAGTGTCCGGCCGAATTGCCTCACGAAGATCCTCCAGCTTGATGCGTCCAGACTCGTCCACAGGCAGATAAGTCACTTCGTATCCCCGCCGCTCCAGTTCCTGGCATGAATGCAATACGGCATGATGTTCAATTGCCGTGGTAATCACATGTTTGCCCTTCTCCGCTCGTGCAGCAACTGCACCAAAAATCGCCAAATTGTCACTTTCTGTGCCACCACCCGTAAAAACAAGCTCGTCCGGGTTACATCCCAAATATGCCGCGATAACATCCCTTGCTCCACTGACCGTTCGTTTGGCTTCACGGCCAAAGGCATGAATACTGGATGGATTACCATATTGCCCAGTCATAACGTTCATCATCGCTTCAGCGACGCGTGGATGCATAGGTGTCGAAGCGGCATGATCCAAATATATACGATTCATCGTTGTCACCCCGTTGGTTGTTGGATTTCCTTTTTATGTTCAGAATACTGCTAAAGGGCAAGCTTTAATCTCTGTTGGCATGGCTAAAGCCCCCATATTGGAGGCTTTAGTGTGTCTTCTGGATGATCAACTTCATTCCTTAATTGCTTCCTAAATGTAAAACATGTAGGAATCTTTCTTTTCCTGATCCTCGAAAGTAATTAAATCTTTCAATGTTGTTGAATCCAGCACTTCTGCAATGCCGTCCCGGATGCGCAACCACAGGTCACGCTTTGCTGGGTCATCTTCTTCCGTAAAGTCCACTGGGGAGATCGGTCCCTCCAGCACACGAATAACGTCCCCCGCTGTTACAGTTGCAGGATCACCTGCCAGAATGTAACCGCCATATGCACCGCGGATACTCTTAACAAGGCCAGCATTACGCAGTGGCGCAATCAGTTGCTCCAAATAATGTTCCGAGAGCTGGTTCCGCTCGGCAATACTTTTTAATGATGTTGGGCCTTCGCCAGTTCTGGCGGCCAGCTCCATCATGATTGTGAGGCCGTAACGGCCTTTTGTTGATATCTTCAAAGGAGTCACCTCTTTCAATTTTCGAAAAAAACAAACCGGAACGTTAGATGTTTATTGTTCTCAAGCACTGTTCTTTATGTCGATTCTCTACGTGGTTCATGACCATTGATTCCGTGATTCCGCCTGGCGAACCTCAGGGAAAACAAGTGTTAATCTGCTAATCCTGCGTATTCCGATCATAACCCTCAAGTAATGTTAACATATCTGCATGTGTTATGGAAAAGAAAGATTGACGATATTGCAAAATGTGCGTGTGGAGTGGACAGTATCCAAAGTTGGCCGGGTGTATCGTAAGTTCGCTCGGGTTATGCTAGAATAGTAACGAAACACATTTATATATAGAAATGGTGATAACGATGTCCAAAGCAAATGAAAACACACGGGTCGTCGTTGGCATGTCCGGAGGTGTGGATTCATCCGTTACCGCATTGCTTCTGAAAGAGCAAGGTTACGATGTCATCGGCATTTTCATGAAAAACTGGGATGATACAGACGAGTTTGGCCACTGCACCGCTGAAGAAGATTCAGAGGATGTGCGCCGGGTGTGCGAACAGATCGGCATTCCGTATTACACTGTCAACTTCGAGAAAGAATACTTTGATAAAGTATTTACCTATTTCCTTGATGAATATAAGTCGGGCCGTACGCCGAATCCGGATGTCATGTGTAATCGTGAGATCAAATTCGGTGAGTTTCTGAACAAAGCGCTGGATCTCGGTGCAGATTATGTAGCTACAGGTCATTATGCTCGTCTCATTGAAGAGGATGGCAATTTCAAGCTGCTCCGTGGTGTAGACAATAATAAAGATCAGACTTACTTCCTGAACGCTCTTAATCAAAAACAACTATCCAAAGCCATGTTCCCGATTGGTCACCTGCCTAAACCGGAAGTGCGCAAAATTGCTGAAGCTGCCGGTCTGTATACAGCCAAGAAAAAAGATAGCACAGGTGTATGCTTTATCGGTGAACGCAACTTCAAGGAGTTCCTGAGCAATTATCTGCCAGCCAAAGGCGGAGACATGGTTGATATCGTAACCGGTGAAGTCAAAGGTCGTCACGACGGTCTGATGTACTACACTCTCGGTCAACGTCAAGGACTTGGCATTGGCGGTTCCGGCAACGGCGAGCCTTGGTTTGTTGCTGATAAAAATTTGGAGAAAAACCAATTGCTCGTAGTGCAGGGCGATGCTCATGCCAGCTTGTACTCCACAGGTCTAACGGCAACAGGGGTTAACTGGATTGCAGGTGCAGAACATACACCAAATGTGCCTTTCCGCTGCACAGCCAAATTCCGTTATCGTCAACCGGATCAAGGTGTTACGCTAACCTGGAAGGAAGACGGCAGCGTGGACGTTCAGTTTGATCAGCAGCAAAAAGCGATCACGCCAGGACAAGCCGTTGTTTTCTACGACGGAGAGGTTTGCCTCGGCGGTGGTACGATTGATCAGGTGCAGAAAGTACCTGTACCGGCGATGCAATAACAGGCTTTCCTTCTCAATTGGAGCGGTGAAGCCAATCCCTTGTATTCCTACAAAAAAAGCCGTCTTTCATGTAATACCATGAAGGATGGCTTTTTTCCTGCTTTTTTTGCAAAAAATTTAAAATAATTTAGTTATGCAGTGAGCGTAACTCCTGCGAGGCAACCTACTACCCCCACCACAACAGAACTTACCACATAAACAATCGCTCTGGCATATCGCTGTTGTCCCATCAATGTTAAGGTTTCATACCCAAAGGTGGAGAAGGTCGTATATGCTCCGCAGAAGCCGGTTCCCCATACCGTCCACATTGCGTCTGGCAAACTCCCTGCTTGATGCCCGCCATACAACATGCCAAGGAGAAGAGAACCGCTCACGTTAATGATCCAGGTTCCCCAAGGGAAAGAGGTTCCAAGCTTACCAGAGATGGCTTTCCCCAGACTGTAACGGAGCAGTGCACCTACCACACCTGCTAATCCAATCCAGATGATCACCTGGCATCACTCCCCTTTGGAGAGACAGCGAGCATTCCGTTTCCCAGCTTGATGCCGAGCGCGCAGAGCAGCAGTCCAGCCACTACACTAAGTAGGAGATAAGCCGCTGCTTTCAACCAATCTCCGCCCTCCGATAATCGAACAATATCCAGTGTGAATGTGGAGAAGGTCGTGAAAGCTCCAGTAAATCCTGTGCCGATGGCGAGGCGAAGCTGTGGTGTTATTTTTTCCGGGATGGCTATGGTAAAAAACCAACCTAAAAACAGGCTGCCGATCGTATTGATCAACAGCACTGCCCATGGAAAACCCGTATTCGCCGCAGGGATCATCAGTTGAATAGTATACCTGGTCAATGTGCCCAGGAAGCCACCGACTCCGATATATGCTAATTCTTTCATGGCTATAACTCCCTGCGCCGTTGTTGATTCAGCCTGATCTTTGACTCATTCCCCTGCTCTGTCGCCTCATAAAAGACTCTTCGAGAGAGCTGTTTCGGCAGATACTCCTGCTTCACATAATGTCCCGGGTAGTTATGCGGATACTGGTATCCCTCATGTCCCAGCTTAGCGGCACCTGAATAATGTGTATCCCTCAAATGCAGCGGCACTTCGGCCGACTTCACCTCATCAATGGCGCTCATCGCTTTGGATATCGCAGTATATACCGCATTGGACTTCGGACTTTCCACCGCAAACAAAATAGCTTGCGCAATATTTAGCTTCGCCTCAGGCCAGCCGTTATTTCGGTAAGCATCAAGCGCCCCAATCGCCTGAGTCATCGCCTGGGGATTCGCCAGTCCAATGTCCTCACTGCTCGCGGCAATCAGACGACGAATAAATGTCATGGGGTCCATGCCCAGTTTCTCTACCGCATATAGAAACCAGAATAACGCTGCATCGCTCGAACCACGAATGCTTTTGTGAAAAGCGGACAATACATCATACTGTGTGGACTCGTCTGCCTTGACAATAGGACGACGAATGGACTCTTCCGCGACAGCCAGCGTGATGTGAACTGTTCCATCCTGTTCGGGCGGTGTCGTGAGCGCAGCCAGCTCCAACGCATTCAATGCACGGCGAATATCACCATTCGCCATCGTGGCAATGTGCGCCAGCGCTTCATCATCGGCTTGCAGTTCCATAAAACCAAGCCCTTTATCCGTATCGCTTAACGCTCTGCGCATTGCAATCAAGGAGTGATCCTTATTTAAGGATTCCAGTTGAAAAAGGGTGGATCGACTCATCAAGGCTCCATTTACATAATGAAAAGGGTTCTCTGTTGTTGCGCCAATGAAAATGATCGTGCCCTTCTCTACCGCTGGCAGCAGTGCATCTTGGCGTGAACTGTTAAAACGATGGACCTCGTCGAGGAACAGAATCGTTTTGGTTCCATAGAGCTGTTTGTTCGTCTGTGCCTGCTCAATGACTTCTCGTACATCCTTCACAGAGGCATCCACCGCGTTCAACCGCACGAATTGGCCTTGGGTATGCTGAGAGATAATATGGGCAAGCGTTGTCTTGCCACATCCCGGCGGTCCGTACAACAGGATCGATGAAATCTGATCAGCTTCAATGGCTCGGCGTAGAAGCTTTCCTGGCCCGATAATATGTTCCTGCCCTATATATTCATCCAGATGCTCAGGCCGCATGCGGTCTGCCAGCAATCTGGCTTGTGGTTGTGTGTCCTGCTGAAACGAAAATAAATCCATGTGCTATCACTTCCTTAACGGATTGCCGATCTAATGCTAATCTAAATTGCCATGCAGTTGTGTATTTCTTGGATAACTTATGCTCTCTCCACTCGCTATCATATCACATTCCTGTGGAAGCATCGCCATAAATGCCCCAAGCGCACTGCTAATAAAAGCATCCTTACGTGTAATAAATCGTGTCATCATACGGTTCATTCCAGCAGGAAGCGAATGTTTACGTAACAGACCGTTTTGAATTGGCTGGCTAATAACAATTTCAGGCAGTAAAGAGATGCCCATTCCAGAGGCTACGCCACTGATAATGGCCTCCAGCGTCCCAAATTCCATAATAACGGGCCTGTGAACACCGCTCAGAAGCATCCAGTCCTCCAAAATTTTACGGTAGGAGCACCCCATACTATAAACTAATATCGGCTTACGGGTTAGTTCATCCTCGGACAATGCCGGAGACGAAACAACAAACAGCTCTTCATCAAATACGTCGATCGATTTAATATCAGGATGGTCACAGGAACAGCCAATAAATGCTCCTTCCAATTCATACGCAATGACCTGATCAATAAGCATCTGTGAGTGTCCTGTAGCCAGCGCAAGAGAAACGTCTGGGTACTGAGCGTAATATTTGGCTAGAAGACGCGGCAGCCTTACCGCAGCCGCCGTCTGTATGGAACCAATTTGCAAAGGCCCCTCTGGTGTATTGGTAGCCTGTAGTGCTCTTGAAGCATCATTTAACAAACCAACGATCTTATCCGCGTACGTTAGCAGCATCTCCCCCGCTGGAGACAGTGTCATTCCCCGATTGTGACGGATGAACAATGGTGTACCTACCTCAGCCTCCAAATGCCGAATACGCGCCGTAACGTTGGATTGAACGTATCCCAGCTTGACAGCAGCTCTAGTTAAATTCCCTTCTTGGGCTACACACTGAAATATTCGAAGATCCCCGCTCTCCATCTTGCCTCCACTCTGACATCATTCAAAATGATATCCAGTTCATTTGTAATCATTATACTCTATGTCAAGAATAGACTACAATGAGTACTGAACATTAAACGTATTACGCTACATCGAAGGAGTGCTCGACATGAATCCAGCCAAATACATCGTATTGATTATCGTAACTACACTTATTATGGGGACTTCTTTTCCTGTGGGCAAAATAGGTATGATGTACGCTCCCCCCTTTCTATTGATGGGCTTGCGCTATATTTTGGCAGGAGGTTTGATGGCCTTAGTCCTACGTAAGCGACCTATACCAAGTAAATGGCGAGCTTGGGGGAAAATCATTCTGATCGGCTTGTTCCAATCCGCGGGGGTGATGGGCTGCGCCTATTACAGCATGAACTGGATTTCATCCGGTGAGTCGGCCATTATTACATTCACGAATCCACTGATCGTCATTGTTCTCAGTGCGCTGCTATATAACCTGAGCTATCGGTCAAGCCAGTGGATTGGCGTGATTGTTGGGTTTGTCGGCATTTTGGTTACCTTTGGGTGGCATATGAGCTTCAGCCCCGGGACATGGATCTGTTTTGGCGGAGCGATTTCGTTTGCCGTATCCACCTTGCTTATCAAGCGCTGGGGTGTCAATTACGATACTTTCGTGCTTACAGCTTATCAGATGCTTGCTGGAGGTTCAGCCTTGCTTCTGCTAAGTGTATGGACGGAGCAACCTCATTTTACAGTAACTACAGTCTCCATCCTATCGTTGTTATATCTAACGCTAATTTGTTCCATCTTGCAGTTTTCCCTCTGGTTCTATCTTTTACAGAACAGTGACCCTGCTCAGACTAGCAGTTATTTGTTTACTCGCACCGTTCTTCGGCGTGCTTTCAAGCTGGTTTTTGATAGGCGAACAGGTTCAATGGTTTGTCGGGGCTGGAGGTGTACTGATCGGGTTAGGCATCTATCTGGTGAACCGCCGTTCAGCTAGAAAGAAACAAAGCACATCTCGCTCTGTAACCTCCGGGTAAGAATACTGTCTTCATGCTAAATGCAAAAAAGGCATGCGTCAGGGTTAACCTGCGTCATGCCTCTATATCTATAAAGCTTCTTACTACATAATCTATTTGACTATGAAACAGTCTCATCCGGCCAGTCCTGAATTGTAACCTGCTCTCCCACAGGATTGTGCGTTGCCGCAGCATACGCTGGCATGCTGCCATTGTGGAATAACCACAATTCATGCAAAGCCCGTGTACAGCCAACATAGAGCAACTTCGCATCACCTGCGCCAGGCAAATAGTGCTCCTGATCAACATCAGCTACAATTGCTGCATCGAATTCAAGCCCTTTTGACAGATACACTGGCAAAATAGAATGTCCTCCGCTGTACTGCTTTTTGCCGCCATCGATCAGGTTCAAATCCCAGCCCGTCGCCTCAAGCTCGCGATGAAGTTCTTCGGCTTCATGCAATGTTCGCGTCAGGATGGACACTGTCCTATAATCTTTCGAGGTAAGCATCTTCAGTGCCCGTTCCAGACTCCCCGTCCGTCCCTCACTTCCGTAAGCTAAAGTACGCACCGGATCACCGCTCCGGAACACGGGAATCGCCGTAATACCACTCTTCACACCCTGTTCCAGGATGGTATTGGCATAATCAATGATTTCCATTGTGGAACGATAGCTTCGAGTTAAGGCAAAATAGGCATTCTGTTCCTCTGGAAATAATGAACTCATCTCTTCCCATGCATGAACACCACGGTACTCATGAATACCTTGCGACAAGTCTCCCAAAATAGTGAAGGAATGCCCTTTCACAAACTGATCCAGCAGCGCAACATGAAATGGCGAGAAGTCCTGGGCTTCGTCAATGACAATGTGGTCAAAACGCTCCGATCCTTCGATGTCATGTACCAGCGTATGGATATAAACCAGTGCCGGCAAATCTTCTTCCCGAATGACATCTTTCTTCAGGTCTGCACCGGTTTGTTTCATGATCGCTTTGGGTATTAAGCTGCTTAGCTCGGCGGGTACAGCCCCACCTTTTGCTGCTTTGAACAGCTGTTTGTACAACGTCAATGGATTATACTCAGGCCACTTTTTGGCATAGGATTTCTCACGCGTTGCTGCCTTTTTCTTGCGTTCTTTACGTACCGTTTCCGGCATCGGCTTTTTCAATTCCATCTCAATCCAGCGGTGAATCCGTGCCATGACCCGCTCTTTGCGCTTCGCTAGCGGATAATGTTTGTACTCCGTCCCAAACCAGTTTTCGATCTCCTGTTTACTGAGCAAGGCACCGTCCCAAGGACTAAAATCTGCATCCGGCACAGAAGCCTCTTCCATCCCCGATAACCACTCCCGAATCAGTTCCATGAAACGAATCGAGCCTTTGTAACGTCCGGGAACATCATCGTTCAGTTCAGGCCGAGTAGCAGGGGTCTCAAACCATGTATGCAGCGTTTCTGACGCATCTGCTAGCGGCATATCCAGCCCCAGCAGGTTCATCGCCCAGTCCGGAAACGTCTGCTGCTGAATATCCCCTACCCCGAGTTCTGGCAACACATCCGAGATGTAATCCAGAAACATATGGTTGGGTGCAAAAATAACCATTTTTTCCGCCGACACCTGCTCCTTGTACTGGTACAACAGAAAAGCAAGGCGATGCAGGGCAACCGTTGTTTTCCCTGATCCGGCGACCCCCTGAATGATCAGTGCGGTGTTTCTTGCCGCCCGAATGATCTGATCCTGCTCAGCCTGAATCGTAGATACGATATCCCGGAGCTTATTGTCCTTGTTCTCCCCAAGACGGTACACAAGGAACTCGTCGGATACAGCTGGCTGGTCGCTGTCCCGGTTATACGTATCTGCCACACGTTCCAATATGCGCTGACGAATCACCACATTTCGTTTCAGATATACCAGACCTTCAATTAATCCTTCGGGGGCTTCATACGTTGCGGAGGCTTCTCCTCCCGTAAAAGAGTAAAACAAGCTCGCGACAGGAGCGCGCCAATCGATGACAAGTGGGTGCTCACCGACCTCTTCGCGGTCTACGCCGATTTTGCCAATATACAGCGGTTTCCGTGCACCACTGCCCTGCTCTTCGAAATCCAAGCGTCCGAAATAGGGTTGCTGCGCGCTCTTGGACAAGGCATTCCGGCGCTCTTCACGTCCGGATTCCAGCACTTGCTCCGTGAAGTCGTGGCCGGTATACACCGGGAAATTCCGCAGCCGTTCCAGCTGGCGATCCACTTCTTTCATCGTTCGCTCTAACCTGTACTCTTCTTCTTGATAGGCACTTTGAAAGCTGTCTGACATGTTTCAGTTACCTCCTAAGAAATCGTTAATTGTTCTGCATCGCTGTCCATCGCGCAATACAAAAGGATATCCAATATATCACAAAGGGCGACTGAAAGCCATATCGATTTTCTTAGACGAACTTTAGAAACCATGAACCCTTCTAACAAAAAAGAAGGACTCTGCTGAATTCTCCCTTCACAGGTATCGCAGAAATCCTTCTAATCTCGTTCCTCTACTTAGCGAACATTACTCTTTGTGTCGTATTTCCCCATCGTTGCTCGCCTTACCCTCTTCATCCTGTGCGACAAACTGCTTTTGTGCAAGCTCACGATACACAGGATGTGTACTAATCAACTCCGCATGAGTTCCTGTTCCGGTCACATGCCCGTGCTCCAAAACAACAATCTGATCCGAATCTACAACCGTGGACAAGCGATGCGCGATAACAATCGTGGTTCGCCCCTCCATCAGATTGGACAACGCTTGTTGCACTTCGTATTCCGAGGTACTATCCAAACTGGAGGTTGCTTCATCCAGCATGAGAATATCGGGACTACGCAGCAATGCACGAGCAATGGCGATCCGCTGACGCTGTCCGCCAGATAATTTAATCCCTCGTTCGCCCACTTCCGTGTCGTAGCCTTGTGGCAGTTTGTTAATAAAATCAGCCGAATATGCCATTTCAGCCGCTCTGCTGATCTCCTCCATCGTTACCTCACGATCCAAACCGTAGGTGATATTGTCTTTGATCGTGCCTGCCATTAGTGGGCTTTCCTGTGATACATACCCGATCTTGTTACGCCATGAGGATAATGAATACTTTGTTATCGCTTCTCCTCCATATGAGATGTAACCAGAGTTGGGAACATAAAACTGCTCTAACAACGAGAACAGTGTAGATTTGCCGCTACCGCTTGGACCGACAATCGCTGTGACCTTACGAGTCGGAACAGTTAGATTAATACCGTGCAACACTTCTTCACCTGTAACATAAGAGAAATGTACGTTGTGAAACGTAATCGTGTCATTGCCTTGCGGAGCCGGCTTTGTGCTGTGATCCGGTTCTTCCTCATCTGCAAGAATCGCCTGAATGCGCTCGGTAGCACCGACCACTTTTTGCAAACGTGAATACAGGGTTGTGAACTGCCCCATTGGCATAATGACTTGGAATAACAGGAGAATGAAAGCAACCAGTTCCCCCGGTGATAATAGACCGGAAGCTACGCGCATACCTCCAACGCCGAGAATAACAACGAGCACAGCCGTCATAACAAAAGTAAACAAGGGTCCGATTAATGCCAGAATCCGTGCTTCCTGTAATCCAAAAGCAAACATTTTACGAATGCGGGAATCTCCCGCCTCCGATTCCTGCTTCTCGGTTCCATATGCTTTGACCAAGCGAATTTCACTGATCACCTGACTGAGAACCGACGTCAGCCCGGCCATTTCGTCCTGCTGTTTTTTCGAAATTTTGTACATTTTTCTGCCCACTGGCAACAAGATCAGCATGGTCAGCGGTACCAGACTCAGAATGATGAGAGACATGACCCAGTCCAGATAAAACAGCAGTGCCACGCCACCAATTACCGCAACGATATTGGAGACAAATGACACGAGATAATCCGCAATCAACGTCATAATCTGACTGGTATCATTGGTGATCCTGCTCATCGTATCCCCAGTACGGTTTCGGTCAAAATATGGCATACGGAGTGACAGTACCTTGTTCCATAGCTTGGTGCGCAGCGTCGCCACGACACGTTGCCCGGCATAGTTCAACATATAGATGCTGATGCCTGAAGCGATCGCTTGAATGACAAACGCGCCGAGTAACAGAAAAATCACCGATTTATCTAGAGCTGATGTGGTCAGCCCATCAATGAGGCCTTTGGTCATTAGCGGCACGATTAAGCCGGCCGTTGTTTGAATCAACGTCAAAATGAGAGCCAGGGTCAGAATCAATTTTGGCGGGTTCGTAGATGCAATTAATTTAACAAAATCCTTGAATCCTTTTTTTCCTACTTTTGGCTCATCTGATTCCAACGTTTGCTGTTCTTCCATTCCCGTTCCTCCCAGCCGCTCTCTATCTCTTCATCCTTGATCATACGTTCAAACTTACATGAGGTTTCCCTAAATCCCTTATCGTTAGTGATAGCAATGTCACTTTTTAATTATTTTACAAAATACCATGCAATACAAAGTTCGCCAGAAACAGAATCGAAATGCCATACATGACCACAGGTACTTCTTTTCCTTTTCCAGCGGCCAGTTTTGCCAGCGGATACGCAATAAAACCAAAAGCCATCCCGTCCACAATGCTATACGTAAAAGGAATCATGACCATGATTAAGAATGCCGGAAACGCTTCGGTAAAATCGCTGAAATCCATCTCCCTTACACCCTGTACCATCAAACCACCGATGATGATCAAAATGGGAGCGATCGCACTGTCCGGAATATAACCGAGTAGCGGAATGAAGAAAAAGGTCGCGCCGAACAGCACAGCTGTGACAAGCGGAGTCAAGCCCGTGCGGCCGCCTGCGGCGATGCCCGCCGTGGTCTCAGCTGCTGCCACGGGCGGACTACTGCCAAAGATGCCTGCCAACACCGTGCTAATCGACAATGCACGCAGACTGCCCTTAAACCTTGCCGGACGACCAATCATATTGGTTTGGGCGGTAATAAGCCCTATATTTTCAAATACAACGATTAATAGCAGCAGGAAAACCGCGATCCAGAACGCAATATCTGCCAGTCTCATCAGAGACAATTCACCGAACAGACCGCCGTATTGACGCAGTGCATCCATGGCAGATACCGCTTCGCCAGGATGTACCGCTCCCAGCACATAAGCAAGTCCTGTTCCGATTAGAATACTGATGAGTAGACCACCCTGTATATTTCGAATGAATAAAATAATTGCAAGCACTAATGTTACACAAGCCGTGATGACATTTGGATCATTAAAATGTCCAATGGCGACAAAAGTCGTCTGATGTGCAATGACAATGCTGCTCTTTTGCAATCCGATAAAAGTCAGAAACAACCCAATCCCAACCGTAATGCCATGCTGTAAATTTTTCGGGATTGCTTCGCTGATCAGTTTATATAATGATGTAAAAGCAACAATGGAAAAAAGTACGCCAGTTACGGCAACGACCGCCAGCGCCTCTTGCCAAGTCAGCTTCATCGAGTGCACAAGTGTATACGTGAAAAATGCGTTGATCCCCATGCCGGGTACGACTACGATCGGTGATTTACCACCGAAAGCCATCAGCAAACATCCCGCAATGGATGTGAGTAACGTACCTACCATTGCTGCCTGTAAGGGCATCCCTGCATCGGCAAGAATTGTGGCATTCACCATCACAATATAAACGACAGCAAAATAGGATATGGCGCCGGCCACAATTTCCTTCTTCCACTGATCTTCTGGTTCCATGCCCAGTTGTCTGGACAACCACCCATGTTTCATTTGTTCTGTTCCCCTCTCTGGCCGCAAAACATTATGTATGTATCATCATTTCGCGCAGCACAACATATCATACACCGTTTTCAAAGTGAAGTACATGACGTAATCCTGACATATCGAGCCCCAAACTATACAGTTATCAAGCTATTTACGATGACCAATGTGATAACTCTCGTTGATACCTTCAAAAAGTATTCCCAACGAACGAAAATAAAGGTATCAAAAAACGCAGGTGCTCATGGCACCTGCGTTTTTTGTGTAGATCTGCAACTATATGGTTTGGTTTGATTTGATTTGTTGTTTCGCCTTAAGCCTCTGACTTCTCCGCTTTTTCAAGCAGATCTTTCACTGCAACACTGACCATAATCAATCCAGCTACCGGTGGTACAAAAGCATTGCTTGCCGGGGGTTGTTTCGCTTTGCGAATCTCCGGCGCATTCTCCGGAACGATCTTCTGCGTCACGTCTGCACGTGGCTTGAGTGGCTCCTCCGTAGAGAATACCACCTTAACCCCTTTTTTGATGCCGTCTTTACGCAACTTGGTGCGAACCACACGGGCAATCGGGTCCATGGACGTTTTCGAAATATCCGCAACCTGGAATTTCGTCGGGTCCATTTTGTTCGCGGCACCCATGCTGGAGATCATTGGAATTTTGCGTTTCAGACATTCTTTAATGAGATGCACTTTGTAGATAATCGTATCGGAAGCATCCAGCACATAGTCCAGCTCATACTTGAACAGTTCCTCATACGTTTCTTCGGTATAAAACATGTTCAGCGCAATCGCATCACATTCCGGATTGATCAGTTTCACGCGTTCTACCATCAAGTCAGCTTTTTTCTGACCTACCGTAGTGGTAAGAGCATGAATTTGACGGTTGATGTTCGTGATATCCACCACGTCTTTGTCGATCAGGATGATGCGGCCAACGCCGCTGCGGGCAAGTGCTTCTACAGCAATACCGCCCACACCGCCAATACCGAGCACAGCTACCGTGCTATTTCTGAGCGTATTCAGACCTTCTGGTCCGATCGCAAGCTCTGTTCTTGAAAATTGATGGAGCATTGAGAATCGATGCCTCCTTTATTTCTTTTCCGCGACTGGCTTACGAGCTACACGGATATGAAGCTGTTCCAGTTGTGATCCATCCACTTCGGAAGGAGCATTCATCAGCAGATCCGTTGCACTTGCCGTTTTCGGGAAGGCGATGGTTTCACGCAGATTCGTGCGACCTGCCAGCAACATCACGAGACGGTCCAGACCAAAGGCGATTCCGCCGTGTGGTGGTGTACCATATTCGAATGCTTCGAGCAGATAACCGAATTTGTCGTTAGCCACTTCTGGTGTAAGTCCAAGTGCAGCAAACATTTTCTCCTGTACATCGCGTTTGTAGATACGCATTGAACCGCCACCGACTTCATAACCGTTCAATACAAGGTCATAGGCTTGAGCGCGGATTGCACCCGGATCTGTGTCAAACAGATGTACATCTTCGTCTTTTGGACGTGTGAACGGATGGTGTTCCGCCACATAACGTTTCGCATCTTCATCATAGCCGAGCAGCGGGAAGTCCACAACCCAAGCAAACTTGAATTTGCTGTCATCGATCAGACCCAGTTGGCGTCCGATTTTCAGACGCAGGGCACCGAGAACATCAGCAACCACTTTTTTGGTGTCAGCGGAGAAGAGCAACAAGTCGCCTTCTTCAGCGCCTGTACGTACTTTAACAGCTTCAATCTCTTCCGGCGTAAAGAACTTCACGATTGGCCCTTTGAACTCGCCGTCTTTCACTTGAATCCACGCCAGACCTTTGGCACCGTAACGGGCAGCGAATGGTCCGAGATCGTCAATCTCTTTACGGCTCCATGTACCACAGCCTTTGGCGTTTAGTACTTTCACTTCTCCGCCTTTTTCAATGACTGAAGCAAATACTTTCACGCCGCTGTTTGCTACGATATCGTTCATTTCCACCAGTTCCATGCCAAAACGCAGATCCGGTTTATCGGAACCATATTTACCCATGGCATCAGCATACGTAATCCGTTGGAAAGGCAGCTCCAGCTCAATTCCTTTCGTTTCACGCAGCAATTTTGCCATCAATTCTTCCATCATTGGCAACAGATCATCTTGTTGCAAGAAAGACGTCTCGATGTCGACTTGAGTGAATTCAGGTTGACGGTCTGCACGCAAGTCCTCGTCACGGAAACAACGAGCGATCTGGTAATAACGCTCAAGTCCACCGACCATCAACAATTGTTTGTAGATTTGTGGGGATTGTGGCAAGGCGAAGAATTCACCTTCATGCACACGGCTTGGTACGAGATAGTCACGCGCGCCTTCCGGCGAGCTCTTGGTCAAGATAGGCGTTTCTACCTCAACGAACTCTTCTCCATCCAGGTAATCACGGAACACTTTAGATGCTTTGGAACGCAGTTTTAATGTTTCGAACATTTCTGGACGACGCAAGTCCAGGTAACGATATTTCAAACGCAGGGATTCATCTACCTCAACGCCATCTTCGATGAAGAACGGCGGTGTTTTGGCTGCATTCAACACTTCAATCTCCGTAATTTGAACTTCGATCTCGCCTGTTGGCAAGTTTTTGTTCACGGTCTCTGCATCACGTTTAACCACTTTACCTGTTACCGCAATGACATACTCACTGCGTACACGATCTGCGATTTGCAATGCTTCACCGGAATATGCCGGGTTAAACACAACTTGTACAATTCCGCTGCGGTCACGCAGATCGATAAAAAGTACGCCCCCCAGGTCACGGCGGGTCTGTACCCAGCCGTTCAATGTTACCGTTTCACCGATATGTGCGTTTGTTAATGCGCCGCAATGATGACTTCTTTTCATAACCAAACTCCTCTTATGTGAAATTTCCGTTTTGTGTAAGACAAGCTTGTAGCATGCCATCCACAATCCGGTTACGTGAAGATTTATATTCGAAAGGCATCCTGTCTCTGGAGATTACCATCCGTACAACCGGAATCCTGTCACCATAGCCACTTGCCGATTCTACAACTATCATTCCATCATAGGTTCTTAATTGTTTCCGCGTACCGCTGCCACCAGATCATCCAGCTTCACGGTCTGTTGCTCACCTGTATCCATCGCTTTGAGTGAAATCTCGCCACGCTCCAGTTCGTCATCTCCAAGGATGGCCGTATAGCGAGCTTTGAAACGGTCAGCCGATTTCATCTGTGCTTTCATTTTGCGACCCAGATAATCACGCTCACCGGATAAGCCGGATTGACGTAATTTGAACAACAGTCGATTGACCTCACGATCCGCTGACTCGCCCAGAGCGACGAAATATACGTCGAGCGGAGCAAGTGTAGTTACCTCAATATTTTGGTATTCCAGAATGAGCTGAATACGCTCCAGACCAATACCAAAGCCGATACCCGGTTGATCCGGTCCGCCAATATCGCCAACCAGACCGTTGTATCTGCCGCCGCCACCAACGGTATCAATGGCTCCAATCCCTTGTGCTTTTAGCTCAAATGCAGTCAGGGTGTAATAATCCAGCCCTCTCACCAAACGGTTATTCACCGCATAGTCTACGCCGAAATCGTCCAGATACGCCTGCAGTTTGGCAAAATGACTCAATGATTCCTCATCCAGGCTATCCAAAATGGATGGAGCCCCAACGAATTTATCCTGATCCACCTTACAATCTAAGACACGCAGCGGGTTACGCTCCATTCGAGATTGGCAGTCCTTGCAAAGTGTGTCCTTCATTGGTCTAAGGAAACCAAGCAGTGTCTCGCGGTATTCCGCCCGACTTGTTGCATTCCCCACCGAGTTTATTTCCACTTTGACATCTTTTAGGCCAAGCTCTACACACAGTTGGTAACCAAGTGCAATCACTTCGGCATCAATTGCCGGATCGACTGCACCAAGTGCTTCTACACCGAACTGGTGGAACTGACGCTGGCGACCTGCCTGCGGACGCTCATACCGGAACATCGGTCCGATATAATACAGTTTGCTCACGTCCGGTTCCCCATACAGCTTATTCTCCACGTAAGCACGAACCACACCTGCTGTGCCTTCCGGACGAAGTGTCATGCTGCGATTGCCTTTGTCATCAAAGGTGTACATTTCTTTCTCCACAATATCCGTCGTTTCTCCTACTCCGCGTACAAACAAGGAAGTTTGCTCGAAGATCGGTGTACGAATCTCACGGTAATTAAAGCGTCGGCACAGATCACGTGCTTTTTCTTCTACATACTGCCACTTCTCGACTACTCCTGGCAGTAAATCCTGCGTCCCTGTCGGTTTTTGAAAAGCCATCTGTATCCCTCCAGCATTGATTTTCTCTGTAAACGTTAAGATATTCCACGATTCCCACTACGCGGACAGAAAACCTTTCAATCGCTGTTACCCCCGGATTTTCCTGATCTAACTTTTAGAAATGTTAAAAATCCGGTGATAAAGGCGAACGCTCCGCTTTTCCAGGTCCTTTCTGTCCTCTCCGTTCTCCGTGTATATCTCATATCTTAACTAAAAAACAAAAAAATCCCTCGCCCTGTTTGCTCATCGTAAGCAAACAAAGGGACGAGAGATTGTATATACATTCACCCGTGGTACCACCCACATTCCGGAAGACTGAGACTATAGCCGTTCAGGTTGCTGTTGTTAAGTCGGGATGTTTTAATGCTACATCCAAATCAACAGTTCTTCCGCTCTACGTATAACGCACGTCATGCGCAGGCCGGCTACTACGATCCGCAGATGCTATCTGCCTTGTTCGCCGTCTGTTCTCGGGGAAGTCATTCGTCCGCTCATCAAGAGAATCCTTACAGCCTTAGGGATTCCTCTCTGGTCATGTGGGTACGGAGTACTTGGTCCCGTCATCAAATCAGTCATATAGTTCAAAAAACGACTTTAGTTGACTATAGTCAACGTATTATTTTCTGATTGTAATGAACCGCAGTACTAAAGTCAAGGGCTAACATACAAAGATAGAAAAAAATAACCTGCACACGGTGTGCAGGTTCAAAAGATATATAAAAAAAAGGGGGTCATGTCTGTTATTATAAGCGCACATTGTTAAAGGCTTGTGTTACTAATATTACAGTAATATTACAAAAATGATAACGCTTTAAAAATCGATTTTTCTACATTAATTTTGTTTTTTAACCAGCAAATTTGCAGGCCCCATCGAATCGTTGCAAATGACAAAAGGCCCTTGCGCCTTCCCGACAATAGGAGACCGGGAAGGCACAAGGGCCTGAATTGTATCTATCGGTTAATCAAGTTCTTCCACATAGGCATGGTTAGAGCGAAGTTTATGAACAATCGCATCATAATCCTCGTCTCTTACTTTGGCAGACAGAACATAATGCAGGTCATCGTAGTCGGCCGAAGTCACATCTGCAGCATCCAGCATATCTCCGTCCTCGTTCACTCTGTTGCGCGGATCACGTTCAGCGTCACGATTGACATCAGTGACAACCGGAATTACATTTTCGCTAGCCGGAACCCCGGGAGCTGCCCCTACGCCCATTGCACCGTTCGTACCCACACCACCAGCCGTATTGTAAGGAACTAGTGGTACCATAACTCGTGTATCTCTGCCAATGGCAGCATCCAGTTGACCTACTTCAAGCTGTTCGGTATGAAACGTTAATAGTGAAGTTCTTGCACCCTCTGCCTCGTCTTCGGTTCGAAAATACGCCTGAATATGTTTTGCCATGTCAAACCCTCCTTTATGGAATGAAATATATCATTAGAATGCATTATGCAATTTAATTTATCCTTTTATGATCATATTACTTTCATTAATTCTCGAACAAATGCCGGTTCATCTTCAGGTGTACGGGATGTAATATAGTTCCCATCGACAACCGCTTCATGATCCTTGAAGTCGGCTCCAGCATTGACCATGTCGTCTTTCAACGGCGGATAGGATGTAATTGTGCGTCCCTTGAGCAAATCTGCGCTAGCCAAAATTTGTGGGCCATGGCAGATCGCAGCGATTGGTTTGTTCGCAGCATTGATGTCCGTAACAAACTTCAATATATTTGCGTCCGTTCGCAAATTTTCTGGCGATGCCCCCCCTGGAATAACAACCGCATCATAATCAGATGCATGAACCTCGGAGATCGCTTTGTCAGTTGTGTAGGAAGCCTTACCTCCCTTGCCTTGAAGCGTTTCACCGGCTTTTAAACCGATAATGTGCACCTCATGTCCTGCTTTCTTCACCTCATCGTACGGAACCTTCATTTCTGAATCCTCAAACTCATTCGCAAGCAAAAAAGCAACTTTACTCATGATCTATGGTCTCCTTTCCGTATTCGAATGTGATTAAAATTATAGAGATTGGTTCTATCCTTCGGCACGTCTTTTGTGCCTCGTTTTGTTATTACCCCAAGGAGTGCCTTTTATAACAATCCATACTTTTGGAATTGATTCTGCAGCCTTCCTCCGAGAAGATGAAATGTGAATCATAACAGCAAAAAGCCCCAGATTGTCAAACAACCGGGGCTTCGAGCATAACTATTATGTTTTGTTAAATGGTTAGGCTATGGTCGTGGATGATGCTGCTGCCTGTCTTTATCCGAAGTTTGCAGCATCCACAATGTGGACACATGAGCTGCGGCAGAGCGGGCAAGTTGAAGCGACTCCGCCAGATTGCCAGGCATCATTAGCGGCTCGTTCTGGGTTTTGGTTACTTTTGCAGATTGGCGCATAATTAAGAGAAACTCCTTTGATTAACAAAGATATAACTACAATGTAATACCAACGTGTTCTTCTCTCATTATGGCCTCTTCACTGCGCAATTATACGAAAGCTCAGTCCCGTGAAGGACTTTCTACCATCAGGGTAACCGGGCCCCAGTTCGTAAACGTAACATCCATCATCGCTCCGAAACGTCCCGTTTCCACCTGAATTCCTTTATCACGCAACAACTGATTAAAGGTTTCATACAAACGTTCAGCTGCCTCTGGACGAGCCGCAGCAGCAAAACTTGGGCGTTTGCCTTTGCGACAATCACCATACAGCGTAAACTGTGAAACGGACAATACCGCACCGCCTACATCCAGCAGACTGAGATTCATCTTTTCCTGTTCATCCTCAAATATGCGAAGGCCGCTAATTTTATCTGCCAGGTAGATCGCATCTTTCTCCGTATCCTCATGAGTTATACCTACAAGCAGCATCAAACCAGATTCAATTCTGCCTGTCAATTCATCACCCACGGTTACCTGAGCCTCTTTACAGCGTTGTACCAGCACTCTCATTTACGGACTCCCTACTGCATAATCCGGTGCACTGAATAAACGTCCTTTACCCGTTTGATTCGTTCCACGACGGCATGCAGATGATCTGTATTGCGAATCAGAATCGTGACGTGCACCAATGCCAATTTATTTTTATCCGTCCGTCCGGTGACGGCAGATATGTTCGTTTTACTTTCGGAAACAGCCTGAAGCACCTCATTAAGCAGTCCATTGCGGTCATGACCTGTGATCTCAATATCGACACTGTAGCTTGATTCGATATTCTCTTCCCACTCAACTTCAATCACCCGTGCTGCCTCTTCTCCATCCGCACTTGTAGGGATATTTGGACAGTCACTGCGGTGCACAGATACGCCACGGCCACGAGTAACATAACCGATAATGTCATCTCCAGGCACAGGGTTACAGCACCTTGCAAAGCGAACCAGCAGGTTATCAATGCCTTTGACACGAATACCGTTGGTCGGTCTGTTTCTGCGTTCAGGAGCCGGCTTCAGTTCACGCATCTCGGAATTCAGTTCCAGCAAGTTGGATTCTTCCTGCTCTTTACGAAGCTTTTCCGTTGCCTTCGTGACAATCTGAGCAGCCGTGATTCCGCCAAAACCAACCGCAGCTAACATATCATCGATATCATTAAAAGCAAATTTCTTCGCCGCTTCCATTAGCTTGTCATCGGTCATCCACGCAGAAGGATCAAGTCCCATCCGTTTCAGCTCGCGCTCGCAGTTCTCCCGGCCTTTTTCTACGTTCTCTTCACGGCGTTCCTTCTTGAACCATTGTTTAATCTTGGCTCGTGCATGTGAAGATTTAGCTATTTTCAACCAGTCCTGGCTAGGGCCATAAGAATGCTTGGAAGTCAGAATTTCGATAATATCGCCCGTTTTGAGATGATAGTCCAGTGGAACAATTCGGCCATTTACTTTGGCACCAATGGTTCGGTTTCCAACCTCGGTATGAATGCGATAGGCAAAGTCTAACGGTACAGAGCCACTTGGCAATTCAATGACTTCACCTTTTGGCGTAAATACAAACACCAGATCGGAGAAAAAGTCCATTTTGAGCGATTCCACAAATTCGGAAGCATCCTGTGCTTCATTTTGAAGCTCAAGAATTTCCCGGAAAAAGGTGATTTTATCTTCAAACTGAGGCCCTGCCGCAGTTCCTTCTTTATAAGCCCAGTGTGCCGCGATACCAAACTCGGCTGTTCGGTGCATATCCCAAGTACGAATCTGTACCTCGGTTGGCTCACCGTTAGGTCCTACCACGGTAGTATGCAAGGACTGGTACATATTCGCTTTTGGCATAGCGATGTAGTCCTTGAACCGTCCAGGCATAGGCTTCCATAATGTGTGGATTATGCCCAGCGTAGCATAACAATCCTTGATATTATCCACAATAATACGAATCGCAAGCAGGTCATAAATCTCGTTAAACTGCTTGTTTTTGGTCGTCATTTTTTTGAACACACTGTAGATATGTTTAGGTCGACCAGACAAGTCTGCCTGAATGCCCATTTCCTCCAGCTTGCTCGTAATACCGTCCATAACGGTGTCGATGTACTGCTCTCGTTCTGCACGTTTCTTATGCATGAGATTAGCGATACGGTAGTATTGTTGCGGATTCAAATAACGGAGGGCGATGTCCTCCATTTCCCATTTGATCGCAGAAATCCCCAAACGGTTTGCAATCGGACAGAAAATCTCAAGCGTCTCATACGAAATCCGGCGCTGACTTTCTTCCGACTGAAACTTGAGGGTCCGCATATTATGCAGACGGTCAGCCAGTTTAATCACGATGACACGGATGTCCTGCGCCATGGCGATGAACATTTTGCGGTAGTTCTCGTTCTGCTGTTCTTCCTTGGAGCGGAACTGGATACGTTCCAGCTTTGTCAAGCCGTCAACAAGCATGGCACACGTATTGCCGAAACGAGTGCGGATCTCTTCAAGCGACACCGTAGTGTCTTCTACTACATCATGAAGAAGTGCTGCAATAATGGAGATGGTGTCCATCTGCATATTCACAACAATGTCGGCAACCGCAAGCGGATGCAGAATATACGGTTCTCCCGATTTTCGCGTCTGTCCGTGGTGAGCCTGATCAGCAAATTCGTAAGCTTCTCGTATGCGCACCAGATCGGGTTCTTTGATATACGCCCCGGCCTTCTCGAGTAATTGCTCTATGCCCATTCTGATCTGTTCCGTGTCCTTTCTATACAAAATGGAACCCGTGACAATACATCAACACAGGTTCCCCGTAAAAGTAATTTCCTATAATTATGACGCCTTGCCCGTTTCCCGTCAACTGCTGACGAATAAGAGCGTTTATCCAATTTTTTTTAATGTTCGGTTGTTATGTATTATTGCCGATATTTGCGGAAATAGAAGGAAAGTTCGAGAAAATAAGTGATTTACAGTCCAAACCTGAAAATTGTTATTGCTAATTTGAAAGAAACTCTGTAATCTATTGAAAGTTTGTGTATCGGAAAAGGAGATGAGATTCATTGCAACGCGAAATTCAGGTTGATCAAAAGATGCCTTTGGGCTCAGGCTCGCTACTGAGTCTACAACATTTGTTCGCCATGTTTGGCAGCACGGTATTGGTACCGAATTACTTCGGTGTTGATCCAAGTATGATTTTGTTGATGAACGGAATCGGAACATTGCTCTACATATTAATGTGTAAGGGGAAAATTCCCGCATATCTGGGCTCCAGCTTTGCGTTCATTTCCCCTGTATACCTGGTTTTGCAACAGCATCCCGAGAACGGATACTCTATGGCACTTGGAGCTTTTATCTTAACAGGAATTGTGTTCTGTCTAGTGGCGCTTCTCGTGAAATATGCTGGTACAGGATGGATTAATGTTGTATTCCCACCAGCCGTTATGGGTGCCATCGTTGCCTTGATTGGTCTTGAGCTTGTGCCCGTTGCTGCGGGAATGGCAGGACTAATTAATTCCAATCCTGTGAAAAATCCTGATTGGATACCACAAGCTAAACCTATTATTCTTTCTATGGTTACCCTCGGAATCACAGTAATCGGTGCTGTAACCTTCCGCGGTTTCCCTAAAATTATTCATATTTTGATCGGTATTGTGTCTGGTTATATTCTTGGATATTTTATGGGCTTTGTTGAAAAAAGTAATATCTTAGATGCCAGCTTTCTCTCTACCCCAACCCTGACGACACCTACATTTGACTGGTCCGTAATCTTCACGATTTTACCGGTTGCACTCGTTGTCATTGTGGAACATATCGGCCACTTGCTTGTGACTAGCAGCATTGTAGGCAAAGATTTATCCAAAGATCCTGGGCTTCATCGTTCCCTGCTCGGTAATGGTGTGTCTACAATTTTGTCTGGTTTCGTGGGTTCCACTCCGAATACAACGTATGGTGAAAATATCGGTGTTATGGCTCTGACTCGTGTCTACTCCATTTACGTTATTGGTGGTGCAGCTGTTATTGCCATCCTTCTCTCATTCTCAGGTACATTTTCAGCGCTTGTGGCTAATATACCTGTACCGGTGATGGGTGGGGTATCATTACTTCTGTTTGGGGTTATTGCAGCATCAGGATTACGTATTCTGGTTGAACAAAAAGTTGATTTTGCCAAACCGACGAATTTGCTGCTCACGACACTCGTACTGGTTATTGGTCTTAGCGGTACCGAAATCTCCTTCTATGGTGTACATCTGAAAGGCATGGCCCTGGCCACGATTGCTGGTATGGTTCTCAGCCTGTTGTTCAAAATGTTCGAGGTCCTTGGATTATTGAACGAAGAGAGTCAAAAACAGCCGGTTACCGAGAAAACACCTGACTAAGCATTATTATGAACAACTTTTATGATTCGCGTATGCTCATATCTATTCCATGAACGTATTTCATCTTCAAAAAGGTAACTCAAAAAGCCTGCCTCCCCAACTTAAGTGCTGGTGAAGCAGGCTTTTTGCCAATCATTAATGCTGTATATTATTTCCCGGGAAACTGGGAAGTTTACATTTGATATTCACAGCAAATCATAAGCTAGTGTCACGTTTAGTAGTTCATCAACGTAAACACATTCATATTCTCAGGCAATTTACCGCGCCCATTCAAATCCGTTAATTCAATCAGGAATGCAGCACCTACCACATTGCCGCCCAATTGTTCAATCAAATTGATGGAAGTAGCGATGGTACCACCCGTTGCGAGCAGATCATCTGCAATCAGGACATTCTGCCCTTTCTCGATCGCATCTGTATGCATTGCAAGTGTATCCTTGCCATATTCGAGATCATACCCTGCTTCGATTGTCGCTCCAGGCAATTTTCCACTTTTGCGAATTGGAGCAAAACCAACACCAAGTGCGTAAGCAAGTGGGGCGCCCACAACGAAACCGCGTGCTTCTGGTCCAGCAATGACATCAATTTTGAGTTCAGAAACCATCTGTTTCAGTTCATTGATTGCATTGCGGTACATTTCTCCATCTTTCAACAATGTTGTGATGTCCTTGAAGCTGATTCCCGGTTGTGGAAAGTCAGGAATGACACGAATATACTCTTTAAAATCCAAAATAATCTCCTCCTAAAATAAATACACAAACTTCCATCTAAGATACGCCCTTCATCCGGGATACCATCCATTGTGTCAACTGAGGTGTGGATGCATCCAGCATCACCTGTTCAGTCTCAGCCATGTTTTCCAGCGCCTGATAATGACGTGCCGAAGTTAAATCACGTTTTGGCGGGTTGTTCGCAACCGTAATTTTGCCGTCCTTCCGAGTAATAAAGGATAGCTCCTCGAATACATCAAGCATCATCGTGATCATACGCGTAGAACAACCACACTGACGACTGAGCACAGGAATTATCTCTTGTTCCTCCACGGGCTCCGCTTTCCATTTGAACACCAGCATATAAATACGCTTGAACAGTTCCCTGGAGGGCATCTGAAGTCGGTCTCGACGGTTGCCTGATCCGTGCAGAAGGATGATATTCTCGGCTCCGCTGAATAAAGCCAGCATTGCATCAAGTTGTTCCGGAGTTTCCGGCGTATCAAACACAAATAACGTCCGGACTTTTTCCTGCCCATACTGCTCTGCAGCAGCATTACACGGAAATAACCCGACCCTTCTATCATATACCCAAAGGCACGGTTCATACAATGAATTTCCCTCAGAAACATTCGTTTCTTTTCGAACAATTGCCCCGATGGAACCCGCTTTATATCGCAGATGCACGTCCAGTGCGCTCAGAAAGTGCTTCATTGCGTTTAACGGCTCAGGATGTCCACGCATATCAAACACCTGAGCTCCAGGAACCTGAATGTCCTGAAGCATCATCTGCGGCTTTCTCATTCCATTCCATTCGTTGATGGAAAGCTCTCCCATCACATCAATGACAGAACCCGGAGAGAGAAATTCAGCCAGTGCTCCCTTGCCGAAAGCAACTGTTTCCAATTGCTGTCCGTCTTGTTCCAGAACCAGCTTCAAATGACGTTTTTCCCGCCCCATAGTTCTGGTTTCCTTGACAGTTACTTTTCTCAATACAAAACGTGGGGATGGATTGCTCATACCAAACGGCTGCAATCTGTCAATCTCCTGAATCACCTTGAGTGGAACATCACTGATCCTGCATTCATCATCAGCCAGACGTTGAGGCATAAAGTCCTCCTCTGTCAGTACCGTTGCGGCAAATTCATTTAGACCCGCCTCAAGCTCTTCCAATTGATCACGATGCAAAGTCATTCCTGCAGCTGCAGGATGTCCGCCATAATGATCCATACTATTTTTGTTCGCTGTTAGTGCCTCATAGATATCAAGACCCTCGATGGAACGTGCAGAGCCTTTGCAGACGCCACTGTCGGGATCAATGCCCAGAATTAGTGTTGGACGATAATATCGATCCAGTAATTTAGAAGCCACAATGCCGACTACACCGACGTTCCAGCCTTCACCCGCCAGTACGATCACATCCGGCACAGATCCGGAACGTTGTTCAATTTTCTGTTCCAGCTGTGCTGTTGCTTCCTGTAAAATGCCCTCTACGACTTGTTGCCGCTCTCGATTCAGTAGATCCAGCTGTCCCGCAAGGGTATGGGCCTCATCCAAATCTTCCGTTGTGAGTAGTGAGACCGCTCTTCCGGCATGATCCAATCGACCGCTTGCATTAATACGTGGAGCCATGGCAAAAGCAATATTAATGGAAGTCACTTGGCTCTGATCTACACCACTAATCTCCAGCAAAGCACTGACTCCAGGCAGTTTGGAACCTCGCATGGATTCGATCCCGTAACTGACAATCACTCGATTCTCACCTTCAAGCGGCATCAAATCAGCCACGGTTCCAATAGCTGCGATCTCCATCCACTCACCCGGCACTTCACCAATCAGTGCTTGAGCAACCTTCAAGGCTACACCTGCCCCGGCGAGACCCTTGAACGGATAAGGACAGCCTGGCAGTTTCGGATTAATCAGCGTGTATGCCTCAGGTAAAATCCCAGGGGGTTCATGGTGATCCGTCACAATGACTTCAATCCCCAGCGTTGCAGCATAAGCAATCTGTTCTACAGCGCTGATTCCCGTATCGACAGTAATAATCAACGTAACACCCTGCTGATGAGCCCAGTCCAAAGCATGGTTATGGAGACCATAGCCTTCGTTCGACCGATGAGGAATATAAATATCGTATGATGCTCCCAAATGACGCATTAGATGAATCATGAGTGACGTGCTGGATACTCCATCGGCATCATAATCTCCATAAATTAAAATATGTTCTTCTCGTTCCAGTGCCAACTTGATTCGAGGAACTGCTTCACTCATACCCAGAAGCAGATAGGGATCATGCATCTGATTCAAATCAGGATGCAAAAAGCGTTCTGCTTCCTTTTCATTGTGCACACCCCGGCTGGCAAGCAAACGTCCAACGAGAGGGGAAACGGAAAGCGCCTGCGAAAGTCCCGCAGCCGCCTCCAGATTGATATGTGGTGTATTCCACTGATATTGCGAATAAAGCAACGATAACGCTCCTTTCCTGATCTACGAGACCTTTGCGTCATTACTGAATTAATGTCGCTTCATGATCGGGCAGTTCATGATTGGATTTATAAGGATATCCAGGATCATAAGGTATGGCCTGAATCTGAACTTCTTTTACATGACTGAAACGAGTTAACAATAACGCCTTTGCCCGGTTCGCAATTTCTTGCGCCTCCAGAATGGAGATTCTGGGATTTACACTAATAACTAACTCAATGGTAACATCATGTTCCTGCTCCCGTGCAACCAAATGTTCAATCGTGATAATGCCATACACCCGTTGTACGGTTTCCTTGTAGTCGGTAGCATCCTCTTGCTCAAGTTCTTGAATAAGCGAACCATAAACCGTGTCTACAATCATTCTGTATCCTTTATACAAAATGAAACCTGCAGCAACAAGCGCAGCGGTTGGATCAAGATATAATAGCAGGCTCAAACCTGTCTCTTCTCCAGCCATCGCGCCGATAATGCCAATTAATACTGTAAGCGAACAATAAAGTGCACGGCGGTGTTGCAGAGCATACGACATCGCCTGGGACTGATTTCGTTTACGGAAATATCGATACTGAAACTGAAAAATAGCTTCTTTCACAGCAAGAGCTGCAACAGCAACCAAAAGAACAGACTTTCCTGGTGCTTCAAGCTCACCGCTCGATAAGCTACTTAAGGCAGAAATAGCCAGTTGAAGGCCTCCCATCAAAATAAGCACTGCTAGGAGAACCGTCATGCCGGGTTTTGCGGCCCGTGCATGTTCTTTTAGTCGTTCCTTGTGTACCTTACCTCTGGAATGTACAGATCTTGAGGGAAAAAGAGCAACCAGGGAGGAGGCAGCCTCTGATGCAGAATACAGGCCGTCAGCCAGCAATGATTTGCTGTTTGCCATGTATCCTACTCCTGTTTTGATGACTGCAAGTGCCATATTTCCGACGATACCGCTCCATGTAGCCGCGTATGCGGATCGGCCAGCTTCTCTTGTCATGTTGATTCCCCCTTAATTCTGTACTTAACGCTGCAAAACCGCGCCTGGCAGACGCGGCTTTACATTCCGATGTTTAGTTAGAAGCTTTTGCCGCTGTTTTAGGTTTGCTAATTTGTTTACCTTTAAGCACCAGCCAAAGTGGAGCAGCGATGAAGATTGAAGAATAAGCACCGAACAATGTTCCGATTACCATGGCAAGGGAGAACATACGAATGGACTCTCCACCAAAGATGAACAAACAGATTGAAGCGGCAAATACCGTGAACGTTGTATTCAAGGAACGAGTCATCGTTTGAGCCAAACTTTGATTTACAACCTCGCGCAACTCCGCTTTGGTAGTCTTCTTGGCAAAACGAAGATTTTCCCGAATCCGGTCAAAGATAACGATCGTATCGTTAATTGAGAAACCAACGATGGTCAGTACCGCTGTAATAAAGGTCAAATCCACTTCCAGACGGAAAATGGAGAATACACTTATAACAACAAAGGCATCATGGAAGAGTGCAATAACAGCTGCAAGACCAAAGCGCCATTCGAAACGGATAGCCACATAGATCATAATCCCGATACTCGCAATGAGAACGGCATAAATGGCGTTGCGCTCCAGTTCCTTCGCCATCTCCGGATCAACGGTGTTGACCTCATAAGAAGCTTTGGAATCGAGCTTGCTAAATTCCTGTTTGAATTTACTCTCCTGATTTTCGTCCAATACATTGGAAAAACGAACATTGACCCGATCCGCGCCCGGTGTGATGTGTACATCACCCTCATCGACACCCATTTCCTTGATGATCGGATTAACTTGCTCTGTAGTAATCGCTTTGGATACGGAAATGTCAACATTTGAGCCTGCACGGAAATCAACAGCGTAGTTCAATCCCAAGCCAAGAATGCTGACAATTCCCGTAATTGTAAGAATAATTGAAAAGATATAGGCAACCTTACTGCCCTTTATATAATCATAGTTCCAATTAAAGCGCACGAATTTCACTCTCCTTCACACCGAAATACTTAGGCTTCTTGACTACGTTACCCCGTACAAGCAAGGTTAACAGGAAGCGGGAGAAGAAAATATTCGTGATGATACTGGTTACAATGTCGAAAATCAGTACGAGTGCAAAGCCTTTAACCGCACCAGTACCCAAGAAGAACATTACAGCTGCTGCTATAATCGTCGTGATATTGGAGTCGATAATCGTACGGAAGGAGTGTTTGCTTCCCGCCTTAACGGATGACAAAATGGATTTGCCGCTACGCATCTCTTCCTTAATCCGTTCGTACGTAATGATGTTGGCATCAACCGCCATACCTATACCCAGGATGAAGGCTGCGATACCCGGAAGGGTAAGTACAAAATCTCCAAGATAGAAAATGGCAAGTACTAACCACGTATGGGTGATCAGTGCAAAACTAGCGATGATACCAGGTATGCGATACAATCCAATCATAAAGATCAGAATGATGACAGAACCAATCAAACCGGCTTTGATCGTCTGATCCAGAGACAACTTACCAAGAGTTGCGCCTACGCTTTGGGAGTATTTCTCCGTAAGTTTCAGCGGCAGTGCGCCCAGGTTAATCGTATCACGAAGCTGATTCGCTTCTTCACGTGTGTAGGAACCTGAGATTTGAGCAGATCCGTCGGTCAATTGCTGTTTAACTTCTGGTGCAGAAAGCAACTGATCGTCCAGATATATTGCTAGAGGTTGTCCGACCAAACGTTTCGTAATTTCAGAAAACTTGGCTTTGTCTTTCACTTTAATGTCGATCATTGGCTGGTTCAAATTTGTGAAAACAACCTTAGCCGCATTTTCGACAAACTCATTACCCCGGAGTTCAATTTTAGTGAACTCGCCATCTTTGTCATCTGGCGCTTTACTCCGGAATGTCAGAACAGCGGGTTCTTTCATTTTGGCTCTAACCTCAGCCTCATCCGTAACCCCTGCCAGTTTCAACCGAATTCGGTTGTTTCCTTCCGTAGTTACTTCCGGCTCACTTGTTCCGAGCGCATTGGCACGGCTTTCGAGGCTTTTGGCTGTTTGCACCAAGGAAGCTTTGCTGAGTTGTTGCCCTGCTTCGAGCGGCTCTGCTTCATATAAAATCTCGTAGCCTCCTTTTAAATCAAGGCCCAATTTTATATTTTTGAGCAGCTCCGGGCTTGTACCCACCATAACCCCTGTGGTGACAAGCACAACCAGAATGAAACTGATAATTCTTTTCATGCCGTTCCTAGATCCCCTTTCGTTCTCAATATTCCTATTATAGCGATGCCGTAAAAAGCAGTCAATTTTCAACAAAAAAGATCCCTTTCGTCTAGAAAGAGGACCCCCGGTATGCAGACACCGTCATAAAGTTCATAAAGCTTGTTGCTTTCAGTGACAATATGTCGTTCACCAGTTGGTGAAGCGGTGGAATACCCTGTTTTTCGTATTTATGACTGACGCAATTCCAGACATCTTTGCTGGTGACATATTCGTAACCGACAAGCCTTAATTCCTCTGCCTTACTTCGACAGAGTATCTCTATTGACTGTTCCAACTCCACATCATTCATTTCTTCCAACGGGGAGCCTCCCTTCATACATCCGAGCCTTTATGCGGCATCAATACTACATCATTCGACCTCACCCTTTCATATTCCTTCTTCTCGTTTATGGTTCTTTTTGTTAATCGTGTCCAAGTTGTCATGAGATGATGAAAGAACGGCATAGGATGAAGTACAACGGCTTTGTCCCAATGAGGATAACTAATCCCATCAATGAGGATAACCTGTACCTTCAACCGGGAAAGAGGGGTAGTTTTGAAGAAACAGACATTTATTCAGGGGGCCATGATCCTGCTCGCAGCAGGTATCATCAACCGGATTCTTGGCTTCATTCCACGTATCGCACTGCCACGAGTCATCGGTGCAGAGGGTGTAGGTATCTATCAACTGAGCTATCCCTTTTTTATCGTACTGGTGACGCTGATTACCGGAGGTATTCCTCTAGCTGTGGCCAAGCTTGTTGCTGAAGCCGAAACAGGTGCCAACCGTTATTCACCCCAGCGTATTTTGCAGATCAGCCTTAGCTTCACGCTCACTCTCGGTGTCGTTTTTATGTTTCTATGCATCCTGTTTGCCCCTTGGATCACCCAATATGTCCTCACGGATGAGAGAGTATATCATACGTTTGTTAGCATGAGTCCCATGATTGCTATCATTGCAGTTTCAGCGGTATACAGGGGATATTTCCAAGGTAAGCAAAATATGATGCCTACAGCGATCTCATCCATCACCGAAACGATCATCCGCATCATTTTTGTCATCTGGTTTGCATGGTTGTTGCTACCGAAAGGAATTGAACATGCGGCCGCTGGAGCAATGCTTGGTGCCATGGTTGGGGAACTGGGGGGAATGCTCGTTCTGCTCTGGAATTATGCAAGGTATAGAAAGGAACAGGAACTTCCTCTATCCAGGCAAAAAATACAGCTTCCCTCGCCCTCATCGAAGTCTGTAACAGAAGCTAATTCCAATTGGCAGGAAAACGCCGAATTCTCTACAGCGGCTGTTCCTTCTCAGAAAGGATTAATCCGTCGTCTGCTGGCCATCTCTATTCCTGTTACAGCTGGTCGTCTTGTCGGCTCGCTATCTTATCTCGCTGAAACGATCGTAACAGCCCAGAGTCTCGCCATAGCCGGTATTGCCAAAGGGCTGGCTACAGCACAATATGGTGCATTACAAGGGATGGTAATCCCACTACTGCTTCTCCCTGGAGCACTGACCTCATCTCTCGCAACATCACTCGTCCCTTCCTTGTCTGAAGCTTCCGCAAAGGGTGATCGTGCGCTCATTCATAAAAGAATGCATCAGGCTCTAAGATTAGCTCTAGTCACGGGAGCGCCGTTTTCTGTCTTTATGTATGTGCTTGCCGAACCGATGTGTCTGCTGCTCTATGATGATGCATCGATTGGAAGCATGCTAAAGTTGATGGCCCCGTTTGCTTTGTTCATCTACATTCAAGCACCGCTTCAGGCAGCGCTGCAGGCCCTTGATCGTCCAGGCAAAGCTTTGCTCAATACATTTATCGGGGCTGTTATCAAAATTTCTTTAATTTTAATGTTGGCCTCGCAGCCCGAGTATGGCATTTTTGGAGCAGTCATTGCCATCTGTATCAACTCGATGGTTGTTACCCTACTACACGCACGTAGTGTGCGTCATTTATTAAATTTTCGCTTCAAGTTGATGGATTGGGTTAAAACAGGATTCGGCATGTTGATTATGGGTGCTGCGACCTTGCTCATCTATGAGCACACAGCTGCCCAGATTCCATTTTGGCTGCGAATGATTATAGCACCAGCGGCAGGTTTGCTCGTATACTTTCTCATTATGGGCCTCACCAAAATGATAGATTTTCATGATCTGTCCCGCGCTCCGTTCATTGGTTCTTGGTTTAAACGGCGCTCTGACAAATAGATTTATTTTTTGTCCTCCCGAGCGCTGATATATAACTTGCCATTATGGTCAATCGAACATATAAACACATCTTTGAAATCATGGATGCCTTTTTGCTGAATTTGATTTTTCAGCCAGAAACGTGTTTTCTCGATCATCTCCAGATTCTCATCCTGCACTTTCCCGTCCATAATCAGCGGTACGGGTAAGCCCTCATATTTGATATTGGGAAAACCTTTCAATTTGATACTATTCTTTTTACTGGGCGACGCATGGCTAGATCCCGATTCGGAGGAATCCCCTTCAGAACTTTGATCTTTCGGAAAAACAGTCAGCTTGCCCGTTGTCTCTAAGAGCGCAAAATCTACATCACCTATGCTATCGATGTTCTGCTCCCGTAATTGGAGCAACAGGTCATCCAAATTATAACGTTGTTTACGCATTTCATCCCGATGAAGCTTACCTTTAGAGATTAAAACTGTAGGTTTTCCATCAATCATCAAACGAAGTTTGCGACTTTTCAAGCCGATAAAAGCCATGCCAATCTGCATGATAATGACAGTCATCATTGGAGCAATACCATGAGAGAGTGGTTTTTTAATATCCTCAATGACAAAAGCAGCCATTTCTGCAAGCATAATTGATACGACCAGATCAAACATGGAGAGTTTGCCGATCTCACGTTTGCCCATAATTCGGATCGCGCAATAAACCAGAAAATACATGAGTATGGTTCGATATATATGTGGGCCGATATCAGTGAAATTCATGACAGGTACCTCCTTCGAATTTCAGCATTTAATCAGATATCTCAAGTGCAATCCCTATTTTGACCTGAACCTGACATGCTCATGCAGAAATAAACCGTTCATTTAATGGAAATCAGTTCATAAGTGAGAAGGCTTGACCATAGACTGTAATAATTTCAAACTTGTACAAGGGGGTTGCTTCATGCAATTGATTCGCCGCTTGTTTTCATTTCGGGTGTCTAATCCAATTTTGTCTGGTCTCTATCATGCTTTTATCTGGATGTTTATCGGCGCGTTGGTCCTTTCTTTCTTCCTATGGATGAGTGGCTTACGAGAACAGGAACTCTCCACGTATACCTATGTGATTCATGGTTTGTCACTGCTCATTGGTGGTTTTATTGCGGGCAAACGGGCTGGTGAGAAAGGATGGTATTACGGTGGCATTACAGGCATCGTTTATGGGCTTCTGGTGCTCCTCATTGGATTCCTAGCCTTGGACGCTTCGTTTAACTGGAAAGACAGCCTGCAGCTGCTTATTGCATTCCTGCTTTCTGCTCTTGGTGGCATCTTTGGTGTTAACACACAACGCTCATCGTAAATTGACTCCCACAAAAAAAGAGAACCGGATCTGCTTCAGATCCGATTCTCTGTTCGGGAATATGCGGGTGCATATTCTCATTCTCATCATGTATACAATTATTCAGCCGTTTCACGACTTACTGCACTGCTGATGGCATTGCGGTCAAACGTAAGCTTGGTAACATCGTTTACACGTAATACCACTACGTCATCCGTAATTTCAGCAATCGTGCCGTGAAGCCCACCGATGGTTACAATTTTATCGCCTTTTTTCAGCTGGCCCAACATTGCATTGCGTGCTTTTTGCTTTTTGTTCTGTGGGCGAATCATCAGGAAGTAGAAAATCGCTACCATTAATACCAAAGGTACGATCAACGAAAAAATTCCACCACCAGGATTTGCAGCTTGAGCAGTCATTGCTTGAAACATCAAAACTCCCCCTTATCGACTATACGTACAGTTACTGCTTGTTGCATAGGCTCCGCAAAAACCTCAATTAGAAACCTTTGTCATTGTCATGCAGACCATATTGATCGAAAAATTCATCCCGGAAATCAAGCAAACGATCTTCCATTATAGCTTTACGCACATTGCGCATCAGGTTCTGTAGGAAATGAAGATTATGGATCGTTGTCAGACGTAAGCCAAACGTTTCATCTGCTTTGATCAGATGGCGCAAATACGCTCTGGAGTAGTTGCGGCAAGTGTAACAATCACATTCCGGGTCAAGTGGCCCAAAATCGGTTGCAAACTTGGCATTGCGAACGACCAGACGTCCCTGGCTTGTCATCGTTGTTCCGTTACGGGCAATTCGGGTCGGCAACACGCAGTCAAACATGTCCACTCCACGAATCGATCCCTCAATCAATGCATCGGGCGAACCTACCCCCATCAAATACCGTGGTTTATTGGAAGGCAACAAAGGCACCGTATAATCCAATACACCATACATCAAATGTTTCGGCTCTCCAACACTCAGTCCACCAATAGCATACCCCGGAAAATCCATGGAAGTCAAATCAGCCGCGCTTTGACGACGAAGATCCTCGTGCATGCCGCCCTGTACGATGGCAAACAAGCCTTGATCATGTGGACGAGCATGACTTTCAAGACAACGCTCCGCCCAGCGGCTTGTTCTTTCTAGCGATTTTTTGACGTATTCATATTCAGCTGGATAAGGAGGACATTCATCAAACGCCATCATGATATCCGATCCTAGCGCGTTCTGAATTTCCATAGCCACTTCCGGCGAAAGGAACTTTTTGTCTCCGTTCAGATGGGAGCGGAAATGTACGCCCTCTTCGGTAATTTTACGCATCTCACTAAGGGAAAACACCTGAAATCCACCGCTGTCTGTCAATATCGGCCGATCCCAATTCATAAACTTGTGCAATCCGCCAGCTTGACGGATAATTTCATGCCCTGGTCTCAGAAATAAGTGATAGGTATTGCTCAGAATAATCTGAGCATCCATTTCTTTCAGTTCTTCAGGACTCATCGTTTTTACTGTTGCCTGTGTGCCTACTGGCATAAAGGTCGGTGTTTCAATGACTCCATGAGGTGTATGCACACGTCCCAGACGCGCACCAGATTGTTTACACGTTTTGATATGTTCGTAAGTAATTGCTGCCATTGGTTATAATCATCCTCTAAAGTTAATCGTTAATTAATAAATCAACATTGCATCGCCAAAACTGAAAAAGCGGTATTGTTCCTTGATCGCTTCCGCATAGGCATGCATGATATGCTCTCTACCTGCAAGTGCACTCACAAGCATTACTAGTGTTGATTTAGGTAAGTGGAAATTCGTCAGCATTCCGTCAATGACCTTGAAAGAGTAACCTGGGTAGATAAAAATGCTCGTCCAGCCACTGCTTTCCTGCAACACACCATCTTCGAATTTACTGCCTACCGTCTCCAGCGTTCTGCAACTGGTCGTACCCACAGCAAAAACTTTATTGCCACGCTCTTTGGTTTGGTTAATCAGATCAGCCGTTTCCTGTGATAAAGAATAATACTCCTCATGCATAACATGATCCTCAACCATGTCAACAGACATCGGTCTGAAGGTGCCTAATCCAACGTGCAGAGTAATAAATCCAATATTCACACCTTTAGCACGAATCTGACCCAGCAACTCATCGGTAAAGTGTAAACCTGCCGTTGGTGCAGCGGCAGAGCCTTCGTGTTTCGCATATACCGTCTGATAACGCTCACGATCGTCCAGCGTCTCCTTGATATAAGGAGGTAGCGGCATTTCGCCCAGACGATCCAAAATCTCCTGAAAAATGCCATTGTACTCAAATGTTAACGTACGTGCTCCCATCTCGCCCACTTCATTAATGACAGCTTTTAATTCATCACTAAATACAATCACAGCGCCAGCTCTCAGCTTTTTCCCAGGCTTAACCAATGCTTCCCACTTGTCACCTTCCACATTTTTAAGGAGCAGAACTTCGGCTTTAGCTCCCGTGTCCTCTTTGGTACCAAACAAGCGGGCAGGCAAAACACGAGTATCATTCAAAATCAGTGTATCCCCTGGCTCCAGAACGTTGATAATATGAGGAAAATGGTGATGAGCAACCTCACCCGTCTTTTTGTTCAAAGTAAGCAATCGAGAAGCCGTGCGATCAAGCAACGGAGTCTGGGCGATTAATTCCTCTGGTAATTCAAAATCATATAAGTTCACATTCATGTTCTATTCATTCCTTAATGCATTGATATTCTTTTTATTCCTTGACATCATTGTCTTTTATTCCTTAACAATCGTCGCGTTTTGATAATAGTGTTTCAATATCGTCTGGTAATCATACCCTTCATCAGCCATACCTTTGGCTCCCCATTGAGATAAACCAAGTCCATGGCCATTACCCTGGCCGATGAACATAAAGGTCTGACCTTGTGTCACTGCTCTCGCTTGACCATCTGCACTCATTACAACCAATGCATTGCTGGAAGAGTTGCCCGTACCTGAGGCAGATAATACAGACGCACCCTGTGATCCGGTTTTGCTGACTTTTTGGCCGTCAGCGCCTAATACAGTATAACTTCCGGTGCCTGCAATATCAAATAAAGTGCTGGGTAATCCGCCGAGTGCAGAGCGATAGGTGTCAGCATATTTGACTGTTAACGGCTGACCGTTAGCCGTAACTTCAAGGGCTCTCCCCGATGGCCCACGCTTGGTTACTTCCAGCGTTGAGATAGAGGATGGAGCGGTTGTAGTGGTTTTACCTTGCAACGTCTTGACCAGTTGAGCCGAAGTAAACGGCCCTCTCACCCAAGCGTAGTCATTGGATTGAGCCACTTTTGCCAATACAACAATCTCTGTGCCGGGATTAATTTTGGCAACCGGTTCAACATTGGATTGAATGAGAGGGATGGGTCTTACATTTGTATTTTGAGCGGTTACTGTTGCTTTCGAGAGTCCAGCAGCCGTCTTTGTTGTCAATTCTTTTATATTGTCCTCTCGGATATATCCGCTCAGACCTGAACTCAATAGAACATGATACCATGTATGCAGTCCAGCCTGGGCAGACAGATCGCCATGACTCTCTACATTGGTAAATACGCCTGCCCCACCGTTCCAAACTTCAGAAGGATGAGCAGTTTGTCCCCCAGCATTAGATGAAAATACAGCTTCTACAATTTTGTCACCACTTTTAATTACTTCTCCAGCTGTTGCATCCACCGCACTGGTTACTTTGTCGTTCTCGGAATTCATGCCGTTATACGCCTGACTCAACGTTGTATCCACAACATTGGCGATCTTGAAACGCTCTCCCTGCTGAAGTGCATAGGAACGGGCAGCTACCGCCTGCACTTTAAGTGCTTCAGCCGGCCAGGAAGAATACACTTCTGCGCCAACCACCGAGTATAGATATTGTTCCAATGGGACAACGTTAACCAAAGCTAGATCTCCGTTAACGATGCTGATCTCCATATCTCCGCGATATGTCCGCTGAGAGCGCTCCACAACTTTAATACCGGTGCCACTGCCCTGCACCAAAACTTTGGAATCTGTACCTGCAATCGTGTAATGTGGAGATGTTTTAATAGCATCCATACTCAATCCAGCATCCTGGCGAATGATTAAACCCGCACTGTTACCTACAGAAGAGAGGCTAATGCCAGCTACGCTTGCTTCCACACGCTGCTTTAGCGTGGATAACTCCGCCGCAGATGCCGCTTCGCCTACCCATACCATATAGGTTTGACTGCTTCCATCTAGCTGCAGCACCGGATAAGCTGTGAATCCTGCTGATAGCAAATTTGCCTGCACTGCTTCTGCTTCCTGAAGAGAAGGGTACGTGCCCGCAGATAAACGGTCGCTTCCTGTCACAATCGGCTGTTGTCCCTCCAATTGAGCTGCTGCCGTCTTCTGCACTCGTGTAATGGCTTGTCCCGCAAGTACTGCTGTTCCATAATTGCCTGTGTATAGCTGATAAATCGTTTTGCCATTGAACGTCGCTGCAAACAGCAAAGGTTTATCAGCGGTAGCCTGAAGTAATTTCACTGCAGCTGCGGCTGTTTTGAAATCAGCAGTCTCCAATACTTTTACGCGAAATCCATCTGCACTAAAACGTGCTTGCCCGGATGGGAGATTTATATTCGACCCTCCTGTAGCCTGAAGCCCCCAAGATCCTGTTGATTCAAGTGTAATCAATGGTGTTGTTGATTTATATGTGCTCCCCAAATTCGCAAACATAGCTACCCGAATCAACTGTCCATCGTTACCTGCCGCGTAAGCAGACACTTGTAGACAGCCAAAAGTCAACAGAACAGCCCCCAGTACCTTCAATCGACGACTCCATTTCTTCGTACGTATTGCTTTTCCCACAATCAGGCTCCTCTCCATGCATATCTTTCATTTATATCGGTCAGATTCTCTTGAGATTTCAACTTCAATCTTAACGAATTCCATTTTTGACTCATATCCAAACTATATCATCTTCGTCATTTTATTGTCCCATAGTTCTCGTATCACAAGGTAAAGAACCGAAGCCAAGCCTTACTTACCGTCCCTTGGTGGAACAGGCAAGCCAAGGTGATGATAGGCCAGATCGGTTACTACGCGTCCTCTAGGCGTACGCTGAATCATACCGATCTGCAGTAGATATGGTTCGTATACATCCTCAATCGTCTGAGACTCTTCCCCAATCGTAGCCGCAATGGTATCCAGTCCAACGGGCCCTCCCCGAAAGCTGTTAATCATGGACTTGAGCATCTTGTGGTCAATTTCGTCCAACCCACGCGGATCAATTTGCAGCCGTTGCAATGCCTCCTCTGCCAGCGCTTGAGTAATGATGCCATCACCGCGCACTTGGGCAAAGTCACGTACTCGTTTCAACAAACGGTTTGCAATCCGCGGTGTCCCCCGCGAACGCAGAGCAATCTCTTCAGCAGCATCCCCAACAATCTCTACACCCAAAATTTCAGTGGATCGTGAAACGATGTACGCAAGTTCGTCAACGGTATAGAACTCCAAACGACTGATGACCCCAAAACGGTCACGAAGCGGAGCTGACAACAGGCCCGCTCGCGTAGTAGCTCCAATCAGTGTAAATGACGGCAAGTCCAAGCGAACGGAACGCGCACTTGGCCCTTTGCCGATCATAATATCCAGAGCGGAGTCCTCCATAGCCGGGTACATGACCTCTTCGACAGTACGATGAAGCCGATGAATCTCGTCAATGAATAGAACGTCCCCCTCCTGCAAATTCGTAAGCAAAGCTGCCAAATCACCTGGGCGTTCAATTGCGGGGCCTGATGTTGTTCGCAAATTTACGCCAAGTTCATTAGCGATAATGTTAGCGAGTGTTGTTTTACCAAGTCCCGGAGGGCCATATAACAGTACATGATCCAGTGCTTCATTCCGCAACTTAGCGGCTTCAATATATATTTTAAGATTTTCCTTCACCTGATTTTGTCCGATGTATTCATTTAAATATCGGGGACGAAGGCTTAATTCAACGTTCTGGTCCTCCATCATCAGGTTAGCGGATATAATCCGTTCATCCATGTTCTTCCCACCCTTTTCTTGCAGGTTGTAACTCTAGTGCAACTATGAAAATAAATTATCCCGTAAATAACATTTTCAGTGCCTGCTTCATTAACACATCCACAGAATCTGCGGTCGTTACATCTTTTTTCAGCTTGAGCCATACTTTATCTAGTTCGCTATCCGTATATCCAAGTGCCTTCAGACCTTCACGGGCCTCATCCCATGCAGATCCGCTTCCAAGCTCTTCGGAAGGTGGTGCAAAAAGACCTGTTTCATATGCTGCTGTGCCGAAACCATCCAGTTTGTCCTTTAGATCCAGAATCATACGCTGTGCTGTTTTCTTACCAATACCCGGCAGTTTCGTCAGGAACGTCAAATTCTCCTGATAAATAGCTGTGACCACATGATCAGGCGTGCCGCCAGCAAGAATGCCTAACGCCACTTTTGGACCTATACCAGATACTTCAATTAATTTGCGGAATAAACGCTGTTCCTCTCGCGTAACAAATCCAAACAGCAGCATCGCGTCTTCACGCACATGGTGATGGGTGTACACAATAATCTCGCCTTCTTGCTTGGCGAACGCATAGGGATTCGGGCAGAATACACGGTAACCCACTCCATGAACATCCAGCACAATATAATCACTTTCGACATGTATAAACTGCCCTCTTAGAAAATCAATCATTTTCGCAATACCTCATTCAACTTGGAATTTAGTGTATAAGAATGTGCATGACAAACAGCAACAGCAAGTGCATCTGCAACGTCATCCGGTTTAGGCACAACCTGCAGACGAAGGAACATTTTGACCATCTCCTGCACCTGTTTTTTCTCCGCCTTGCCATATCCCACTATTGCCTGTTTAATCTGCATCGGGGTGTATTCCGCTATAGGCAGGCCTTTCTGAGCAGCTGCAAGGATCATGACCCCTCTAGCCTGACTGACAGACATCGCTGTTGTTACGTTACGGTTAAAAAAGAGCTTCTCCAGTGCAACGGCATCTGGTTTGTATTTATCAATTAACTGCACCATGCCTTCATATACGTGAAGGAGCCGGTCCTCATCCGGAGTATGAGCCTCCGTCTGAATACATCCATATTGTACGGGTACAACCTTGTTCCCGATCTTATCCACAAAACCAAACCCCACAATCGCAATCCCAGGGTCAATTCCCAAAAAACGCAAAACCATCTCTCCCTTACAAAAGCGAACATATGTATCGTTCATTTCATTATAACAAAAGATAGGCCTTGCGGCAGGAAAAACTTTGTCTATGCCAAAGCTTGTTGTAATTCGTTTGCATTCTTCAAATATTTTGTTCCATAAAAAGAGCAGTTTTCAAAAAACGACAAAAAGGACATACCCACGATGTCCTTCTCTTGAGACTTTCTTATCTTATACTAAACTCTCCATTAATAATGGACCTTCTATGAGACAAGGCTTATATTTCCTTATTTCGTTTCTATCCGCCATTTCGAAGCAATCGATGCTTTTCATCCACAGCAAAGTCACTAAATGTCGAGATCACACTGTCATACTCATCTTTATCCTGAATGCGAATACCTTCCTGTAATTGTTCTAATACTCCTTCAGGCAATGAACTCTCCAGCGTACCTACATCGAGTTGAAAAAACGTCCGAATAACGTTCTCTTCTGCAGGCTTACCCTCATACAAATTGAGATTACCGGCCGCATCGATACTGATGTATGCTTCTTGTTTGCAGATTGGTGAAAGGTCATCCACGCTTTGATTCAGATGTAACGTATCGGATGAAGTGACCTCTGCTTCCCACTCTGGATGTTGATTCAGCAAATTTTTTAGTTGAGGAATATCCATTCTGCCCAATTGTTCAGTCTCAACACCACAAATATATTTCGTTTGTAAAACGACACGTATTAACGGTTCTCCGTCTGTTTCAAGTTGTTTAAAAATCATCTGAATCTCCTGTGCAGATCGTTCCTTTTGCTTAACCGTGCCCATAACACTTACGGCCTCACCAAAGTCCTTTGTAAGTAAACGTTCAACTGCTGCAGATATAGATAAACCACGGTATGCCAATATCGTAACCGCACATATAGCGGCAGCCATCCACAAAGTTCGTTTCCATCGCCGCCAACGTTTCTTTAATTGTTTTCTGAAGTTAATCCTGTTCACATAGACCCCTTCAATCACTTTTTTAACCTATTGTGACCTAATGGATAAACCTTTATGCAAACCCAGCCTTATTAAACACAGGAACGCTGCATGGATGAATAGCTAGAGCTAAGAACTGCTTAATTTATATATGATGATTACTTTAAAAAGGCAAAAAAAAACACTATCAAATTTGATAGTGTTTTTTAGGAATCGGGATGACACGATTTGAACATGCGACCCCCTGGTCCCAAACCAGGTGCTCTACCAAGCTGAGCTACATCCCGTTATATATACCGGCGAGAGGACTCGAACCTCCACGGTTTCCCACTCGATTTTGAGTCGAGCGCGTCTGCCATTCCGCCACGCCGGCAAACTATGAAAAATAATGGCGCGCCCTGAGAGATTCGAACTCCCGGCCTTTTGATTCGTAGTCAAACGCTCTATCCAGCTGAGCTAAGGGCGCAAATATTGGAGCGGAAGACGGGAATCGAACCCGCGACCCTCGCCTTGGCAAGGCGATGCTCTACCGCTGAGCCACTTCCGCATAAAAATAGTTAAAGATGGCGGAACCGACGGGATACTCTCACTTCGTTCGAGACTGCGAAGCGAATGCTCTCGAAGTTAATGCTCCGACGAACCCCAAAACGGATTCTCATCCCTGAAGCTTGTAAAGATGGCGGAACCGACGGGATTCGAACCCGCGATCTCCTGCGTGACAGGCAGGCATGTTAGGCCAACTACACCACGGTTCCAGATCACTTTCGGTTAGGAAAGCTACAATTGCGGGGGCAGGATTTGAACCTGCGGCCTTCGGGTTATGAGCCCGACGAGCTACCGGGCTGCTCCACCCCGCGTCGTTAAAATATATATGGTGGAGGCTGAGGGGATCGAACCCCCGACCCTCTGCTTGTAAGGCAGATGCTCTCCCAGCTGAGCTAAGCCTCCGTAACTATGACCCGTAGGGGATACTCTCAATTCGCTCGAGACTGCGAAGCAGTTGCTAACGATGTTGATCCTCCGACGAACCTTTGGGATTCTCATCCCACTCTTTAGTTATTAAATAACTATGACCCGTAGGGGATTCGAACCCCTGTTACCTCCGTGAAAGGGAGGTGTCTTAACCCCTTGACCAACGGGCCTTAATGGCTCCCCGAACAGGACTCGAACCTGTGACAACTCGATTAACAGTCGAGTGCTCTACCAACTGAGCTATCAGGGAATAATCAAAAAAATATTCCATCGTACAACGTCCACATGCAAAGCCTGTTTTCTATGTAAAATGAAAGATTTGCTTGGCGGCGTCCTACTCTCCCAGGACCCTGCGGTCCAAGTACCATCGGCGCTAGAGGGCTTAACGGTCGTGTTCGGGATGGGTACGTGTGGAACCCCTCCGCCATCGCCACCAAACGCGATTGGATCGAAGCATAGCTTCTTCCATTCATTCAGAACTGAAAATCATACACACACTCGGTGATGTACCCATTTTCACTTCATTCAGAGTGTTGTTCTCTGAAAACTAGATTCGAAACGAAACGTACGCGATTTAAAACTTGCTATTGGATAAGCCCTCGACCGATTAGTACTGGTCAGCTCCATGCATTACTGCACTTCCACCCCCAGCCTATCTACCTCGTCGTCTTCAAGGGGTCTTACATACTGGGAAATCTCATCTTGAGGGGGGCTTCACGCTTAGATGCTTTCAGCGCTTATCCCGTCCGTACATAGCTACCCAGCGGTGCTCCTGGCGGAACAACTGGTACACCAGCGGTACGTCCATCCCGGTCCTCTCGTACTAAGGACAGCTCCTCTCAAATTTCCTACGCCCACGACAGATAGGGACCGAACTGTCTCACGACGTTCTGAACCCAGCTCGCGTACCGCTTTAATGGGCGAACAGCCCAACCCTTGGGACCTACTTCAGCCCCAGGATGCGATGAGCCGACATCGAGGTGCCAAACCTCCCCGTCGATGTGGACTCTTGGGGGAGATAAGCCTGTTATCCCCAGGGTAGCTTTTATCCGTTGAGCGATGGCCCTTCCATGCGGTACCACCGGATCACTAAGCCCGACTTTCGTCCCTGCTCGACTTGTAGGTCTCGCAGTCAAGCTCCCTTATGCCTTTGCACTCTTCGAATGATTTCCAACCATTCTGAGGGAACCTTTGGGCGCCTCCGTTACTCTTTAGGAGGCGACCGCCCCAGTCAAACTGCCCACCTGACACTGTCCCCGTACCCGCTAAGGGCACCAGGTTAGAACCTAGATACGATCAGGGTGGTATCCCAACGGTGCCTCCACGCAAGCTGGCGCTCACGCTTCAAAGGCTCCCACCTATCCTGTACAGATCGTACCCAAATTCAATATCAAGCTGCAGTAAAGCTCCATGGGGTCTTTCCGTCTTGTCGCGGGTAACCTGCATCTTCACAGGTATTAAAATTTCACCGGATCTCTCGTTGAGACAGCGCCCAAGTCGTTACGCCATTCGTGCGGGTCAGAATTTACCTGACAAGGAATTTCGCTACCTTAGGACCGTTATAGTTACGGCCGCCGTTTACTGGGGCTTCGGTTCACAGCTTCGGATTGCTCCTAACCACTCCCCTTAACCTTCCAGCACCGGGCAGGCGTCAGCCCGTATACTTCGCCTTACGGCTTCGCACAGACCTGTGTTTTTGCTAAACAGTCGCTTGGGCCTTTTCACTGCGGCCCCCTCGTGCTATTCACACTACCGGGGCACCCCTTCTCCCGAAGTTACGGGGTCATTTTGCCGAGTTCCTTAACGAGAGTTCTTCCGCGCGCCTTAGAATTCTCTTCTCGCCTACCTGTGTCGGTTTGCGGTACGGGCACCTTCATCTGGCTAGAGGCTTTTCTTGGCAGTGTGAGATCATGACCTTCGCTACTGTAATTTTCACTCCCCATCACAGCTCAGCCTTACGGTTAGCGGATTTGCCTACTAACCAGCCTTACTGCTTGGACAGGCATCCATCAGCCTGCGTCACTACCCTACTGCGTCCCCCCATCGCTCGTAACGATTTACGGTGGTACAGGAATTTCGACCTGTTGTCCTTCGACTACGCCTTTCGGCCTCGCCTTAGGTCCCGACTTACCCTGAGCGGACGAGCCTTCCTCAGGAACCCTTAGGCTTTCGGCGGATCAGATTCTCACTGATCTTTTCGTTACTCATACCGGCATTCTCACTTGTATAATGTCCAGCGCTCCTTACGGTACACCTTCAACCCTTATACAACGCTCCCCTACCCCTGATGCAAAGCATCAAGCCATAGCTTCGGTGGTGTGTTTAGCCCCGTTACATTTTCGGCGCAGAGTCACTCGACCAGTGAGCTATTACGCACTCTTTCAATGGTGGCTGCTTCTAAGCCAACATCCTGGTTGTCTGTGCAACTCCACATCCTTTCCCACTTAACACACACTTGGGGACCTTAGCTGATGGTCTGGGCTGTTTCCCTTTTGACAATGGATCTTAGCACTCACTGTCTGACTCCCGGAAGTAAGTCTATGGCATTCGGAGTTTGACTGAGCTTGGTAACCCTTGCGGGCCCCGCACCCAATCAGTGCTCTACCTCCACGACTCTGTTTTCCGAGGCTAGCCCTAAAGCTATTTCGGGGAGAACCAGCTATCTCCGAGTTCGATTGGAATTTCTCCGCTACCCCCACCTCATCCCCGCATTTTTCAACATGCGTGGGTTCGGGCCTCCAGTGCGTGTTACCGCACCTTCACCCTGGACAGGGGTAGATCACCCGGTTTCGGGTCTACGTCCACGTACTATGTCGCCCTATTCAGACTCGCTTTCGCTGCGGCTCCGGCTCTTCACCTTAACCTTGCACGGGAACGTAACTCGCCGGTTCATTCTACAAAAGGCACGCCATCACCCCTAAAACGGGCTCTGACTTTTTGTAAGCACACGGTTTCAGGTTCTATTTCACTCCCCTTCCGGGGTGCTTTTCACCTTTCCCTCACGGTACTGCTTCACTATCGGTCGCTAGGAAGTATTTAGCCTTGGCAGATGGTCCTGCCGGATTCATACGGGGTTTCACGTGCCCCGCACTACTCGGGATCCGTCTCGGAGGGAACAGACTTTCAATTACAGGGCTTTTACCTTCTTTGGCGGGCCTTTCCAGACCTCTTCGCTTAATCGGTTCCTTTGTAACTCCATGTGAGACGTCCCACAACCCCAAAGAGCAAGCTCCTTGGTTTGGGCTTCTCCGCGTTCGCTCGCCGCTACTGACGAAATCACTATTGTTTTCTCTTCCTCAGGGTACTTAGATGTTTCAGTTCCCCTGGTATGCCTCTACATAACCTATGTATTCAGTTATGAGTAACTGGATATTACCCCAGCTGGGTTTCCCCATTCGGACATCCCCGGATCAAAGCTTGCTTACAGCTCCCCGAGGCAGTTTCGTTGTTCGCCACGTCCTTCATCGGCTCCTAGCGCCTAGGCATCCTCCGTGTGCTCTTAGTAGCTTAACCTCGTTCTCCGGTTTCGGTTGCTCGCTTCCCTTGTTTTGCTTCGCAAAGCCAAAAGTCGCTCCCATCCGATACCATCGTACGTGCAATCTACCGTTTTTATTGAAACTTGTTGAACACAAGTTCAGCTAAAAAGGAATGTTCTAATTCGCGTTTGTTTCGTTTCGATATCTAGTTTTCAAAGAACAAATTGTTTGGTTCGGGCCGTTCACAGATGTGTCGGTCGAATAAACGAGAAGTTTTGAGAGTTTGAGCTCTCAAAACTGAGCAACGAGTGAGTGGTTTGCAGCTGAGCTGCATATTTGAATGTCTTCATTGCAGAAGACGATTCTCCATAGAAAGGAGGTGATCCAGCCGCACCTTCCGATACGGCTACCTTGTTACGACTTCACCCCAATCATCTATCCCACCTTCGGCGGCTGGCTCCTTGCGGTTACCCCACCGACTTCGGGTGTTATAAACTCTCGTGGTGTGACGGGCGGTGTGTACAAGACCCGGGAACGTATTCACCGCGGCATGCTGATCCGCGATTACTAGCAATTCCGACTTCATGCAGGCGAGTTGCAGCCTGCAATCCGAACTGAGACCGGCTTTGGTGGGATTAGCTCCATCTCGCGATTTCGCAGCCCGTTGTACCGGCCATTGTAGTACGTGTGTAGCCCAGGTCATAAGGGGCATGATGATTTGACGTCATCCCCACCTTCCTCCGGTTTGTCACCGGCAGTCTATCTAGAGTGCCCACCCGAAGTGCTGGCAACTAAATATAAGGGTTGCGCTCGTTGCGGGACTTAACCCAACATCTCACGACACGAGCTGACGACAACCATGCACCACCTGTCTCAACTTTCCCCGAAGGGCACCTGATGCATCTCTGCTTCGTTAGTTGGATGTCAAGACCTGGTAAGGTTCTTCGCGTTGCTTCGAATTAAACCACATACTCCACTGCTTGTGCGGGTCCCCGTCAATTCCTTTGAGTTTCAGTCTTGCGACCGTACTCCCCAGGCGGAGTGCTTAATGTGTTAACTTCGGCACCAAGGGTATCGAAACCCCTAACACCTAGCACTCATCGTTTACGGCGTGGACTACCAGGGTATCTAATCCTGTTTGCTCCCCACGCTTTCGCGCCTCAGCGTCAGTTACAGCCCAGAGAGTCGCCTTCGCCACTGGTGTTCCTCCACATCTCTACGCATTTCACCGCTACACGTGGAATTCCACTCTCCTCTTCTGCACTCAAGTCACGCAGTTTCCAGTGCGATCCGGGGTTGAGCCCCGGGATTAAACACCAGACTTACATGACCGCCTGCGCGCGCTTTACGCCCAATAATTCCGGACAACGCTTGCCCCCTACGTATTACCGCGGCTGCTGGCACGTAGTTAGCCGGGGCTTTCTTCTCAGGTACCGTCACCTTGAGAGCAGTTACTCTCCCAAGCGTTCTTCCCTGGCAACAGAGCTTTACGATCCGAAAACCTTCATCACTCACGCGGCATTGCTCCGTCAGGCTTTCGCCCATTGCGGAAGATTCCCTACTGCTGCCTCCCGTAGGAGTCTGGGCCGTGTCTCAGTCCCAGTGTGGCCGATCACCCTCTCAGGTCGGCTACGCATCGTCGCCTTGGTGAGCCGTTACCTCACCAACTAGCTAATGCGCCGCAGGCCCATCCCCAAGTGACAGATTGCTCCGTCTTTCCAGTTCTCTTCAGGCGAAGAAAACAAGTATTCGGTATTAGCTACCGTTTCCGGTAGTTGTCCCAAGCTTGAGGGCAGGTTGCCTACGTGTTACTCACCCGTCCGCCGCTAAGTATCAGGAAAGCAAGCTTTCCATCCACTCCGCTCGACTTGCATGTATTAGGCATGCCGCCAGCGTTCGTCCTGAGCCAGGATCAAACTCTCCAATAAAGTATTGATAAGAGCGATAAGCTCATTTTGAATCTGACGAGATTAAAAATCTCAATTGTGTTCCAGTTTTCATACAGCCGCATGGCATGTACCAAAACCTTCACGTTCATTCTGCAAGCAGAATGTTTTACTCACTCGTTGTTCAGTTTTCAAAGATCAAACTTGTTTAGCTTCGTCAACACTGTGTTTCAGCGGCGACTTAAATAATGTATCATATCACCAAATTTAATGCAAGATATTTTTCTATAATAGTTTAACTTTTTATAAACTTGGCATATACACTCCACTTTTCCCTGTTAACAAACTAAAAATTAAAGCGCATTCATATTGTAACATATATCTAAACAGGCTTTCAAACATTATCCACAATATTTCTATTTATCTCAACCAGCCGCTGTTTGAAGCACGTCTTTTTTAATCGCTTTACTCGCTATAACTATAAAAGCGAAAAGTCAGTTCTCCATAGCAGAACTGACTTTTCACAATCAAACTTTCTTCTGTTAACTTTTAATGTTGAATCCAGGGGTTGCGACGTTTCTTGGCAGTTTTTTGTGAACTAGATGATGCTGAGCCTTCTCTGGTAGATTTACCAGATACAGATGCCTTCGATTTACTTTTCGCAGGCGTCTTACTCGTTCTCCGTTTTGCCAGCCCATTTTTAGGTGGTGTTGATTTCGGTTTTGCCTCAGATTCAGGATCTGCCTCTTCAAAAGCAGCCTGACTTAAGTTCGCATTGTCACGCCCTCCCTTTTTTCCACTATTGTCACCATGGACCTGAGAAGGGTACATCTCCCCAAAAGCACCGAGCGGAGACGGAGGAACCATATTTTGAGTAGGATACGGATTTTGGTAAGCATATTCCATCGGATGATTCGGCATAACTGATGTGGACATTTCAGGCGGCATACCATTCGGATGACCATACATGCCCCAAACCGGTTCCTGATAACCATACGTAGGATAAGTATACTGAGGTGCATGTGTATGTGATCCACAACCGCATGGAGGATACGGGAGCATCGAGTACGGAGACATAAATGGCGGCTGATGATTCATTTGGTTATTTGCAGCTGCAAGATTCGGGAAAGGGCTGTTCACCTGACCAGCTGGTGAAATTGGAAATGCATTGTTTGCTATGTCTGGAGATACATTAGGCAAATTGGGCATGACGTTATTGTGATTATAAGACTGCTCCGCTCCTGTCCACGGGCTGTTTGGCACATCTCCCATGCTATAAGCACCGACATCCTGAACACCAGGGAACGGAGAGTTATTCGCTACCCCTGCGGTATACATGTTATTTTGCTGAGTAGCATACACCTCTTGTGCTGGCACCGGGACTTGCATATAAGGATGTTCGATCGGAGCATGGAGCATTTTCTGACCACAACCACAAGGAGCCTTCGTGGCTGGTGCATTATTCACAGACGGTTCCATGTTAGGCATTACCGGTAAAGGCATCATTTCAGGTGAAAGATTAGGCAATGGAGATTTTTTAGCTTCTTTCACAGGTTGGACTTGAACCTCTGGCTTCATCTCTTCTTTTTTATCCATTTTCTTCTCGGGTTTCATTTCAGGCATTTCAGGCAATTGCGGCAAAGCCTCCAATTCAGGCATGACATTAGGCTTAGCCGGGGCAACAGGTGTTGGAGCTGGTACAGGAACTGGCTTTTCAACTGCCTGAGGAGGGGGAGAGGGTACGACAGGTGCCGTTTCTTCTTTTACGCCCGTGTACTCTTTGCCTTCAGGTGATAATTTTTCTTGCGCACCAATATTACCAATGTTGGGATTCGCAGCCTGATTCCCTTGCGTATGCATGGAAGGAATATAGACGGTTTCTCCAACCAGAAGAGCATTTGGATTCTTTAATTGTGGGTTCGCATTGATCATGTCTTTCAACGGAACACCCCAGGCTTGTGACAACTTCCATAACGAATCTCCTTGAACTACCTTGTGACTGTGCAGTACGCCCTCTGGCTTTGGTGTTACTGGTTGTGCGGGAATTTTGACCTTCATACCAATGTCCAGCTTGTCGGGATCAGCAATTTGCGGGTTGGCCGCAATTAATTTGTCCAGCGCTACATTGTATTTTTGTGACAGCAGATATAAGGTGTCGCCTTTTTTCACCATGTGTATTTTCACAGGGAACTAACCTCCTAGACGTCATACTTGGGCAGTACATTCGCCCATACCGTTACTACATCCTATGCAGCAACCGGGCTAATGACATCATTTGAACAAAAAAAATCCTCCCGCCTTCTAAAATCCCACATACGCGAGGCATGTTACATTTTATCGGACAAGGAGAATTCCTGTTATTTATTCAATTCGACGTAGTAATTATTCCCACACCTTGTAGCCGTCTTTATCCACAATCTGGCGGAACGCCTCAAGTAACCTCAACGTAACCGGGCCTGCTACACCAGAACCAATCGTTCTGCCATCCACTTCGCACGCCGCAATAACTTCCGCTGCTGTTCCTGTGAAGAATACCTCATCTGCAATGTACACATCATGAAGCGTGAAAGGCACTTCTTTTAATTCAATACCCAGTTCTACGCACAGATCGATAATCGCTTGACGTGTAATGCCTTCAAGTGCTCCAAGGTAACAAGGAGGGGTATACACCACACCGTTTTTGATAATGAAAATGTTATCGCTTGAACCCTCGGTTACGTAGCCTTGGGAGTTCAGCATAATAGCCTCACCTGCACCCGAAAAGTTCGATTGCAATTTGACAAGGATGTTGTTCAAGTAGTTAAGGGATTTAATCTTCGGATTCAACGCATCCGGGATGTTACGACGCTGGGATACGGAGACGGCCTTCAATCCAGTAAGATACGCTTCTTCCGGATAGATTGCTAGCTGTTCTACAATAATGATCACGGAAGCTTTAGGGCAACGCGTCGGGTCAAGGCCCAGGTTCCCTGGTCCGCGTGAGACGATCAGACGAATATAACCGTTACGCATATCATTGCGGCGCACCGTTTCAGCCATCACTTCAAGCATCTCATCGTATGACAGCGGAATATTCAAACTGATGGATTTTGCCGAATCATACAAGCGATCCAAGTGAGCCTTACATCTGAAAATATTGCCGTTGTAAATCCGAATACCTTCGAAGATTCCATCTCCGTACAAAAATCCATGGTCATAAACCGAAACTTTTGCATTCTCCTTGGTTACATACTGACCATCCAAATAGATCCATTGTTCTGCCACGACTAACTGCACCTCCATTAAATATACATTTCCTATATTTCCGATACATAATAAACCTGTCCATTGTACTACAAAAATAACGAAAAAACTCTCTTATATCACACAGAAGCCGGACGACCTCTTTGCATTACCCAACCACTAACCACAATCCGGTTATCTCAGTGAAGGGTATGAATAACATGGATAACTTCCAAGAACACGCACCTGGCAATTCAATGCCTCGATTTCAGCCATGGCTGCCGTGAGCAATACGGAATCCAACGATTCAATGACATCAATGTAAAAGTAGTAACTGCCCAAACGTTTCTTCGTTGGACGAGATTCAAGACGAGTCAAGTTCAGCTTTCTCCAGGCAAAAGCCGACAACACCTGATGGAGTGCACCTGGTGCATCCTCAGGCAATGTAACAAGCAAGCTTGTCTTCACATGATCCGGCTGACGCGGAATGTCGACCGGTTCACGGCCAATTAGTACAAAACGGGTGTAGTTATTGTCATGATCCGTCACACGTTCAGCCATGATATCGAGACCATGCTTTTGAGCCGCAAGCTTCGTACCGATTGCCACCCAGCCCTTTCCTGGGTTTTTCTTCACAATCTCCACTGCCTCAGCTGTGCTGTTGACGCCTTCGAGATCTGCATCAGGTGAATGTTGCCGAATAAAATTCTGACACTGCGGGATCGCCACAGGATGGGATAGAATCTTGGTGATTTTACCAAAATCATATGTGCCATCGCCCGTGACAAATTCATTCCCATGTCCGATAACATTCTGAATGGAGGGGTACACCCACTCCGCTTGCATCGGGATATCGACCTCATTTACAAGCCAGTCCATATGCAGGCTAACAGAACCTTCAATTGTATTTTCAAACGGAATCACACTGTACTGTACACTCCCGTTATCAACCGCACGAAATATGTCCGAAATGAGTTTGGAGTGCCGCAAATCCAGGGCTTCCCCATCAAAAAGGAAATCGATTGCTTCGTGTGAGACTGAGCCTTCTGGTAATACTGCAATTCGTTTCATTCGTTAACTTCCCCTTTGATTCTGTCCAAAAAAGGACGTTCATCTTGATCCGGCATTATAACCACGCCGTCCAAATCCGGGTCCAGCCACAAAGCAGAGGCTGTGATCCCCTCCTGCTTCATAACCCCCATTAAGTATTGCTCCAACTCTGCCTTCCGGGTATCGTGACGATCCACCAGTGCAAGGACCGTTGGCCCGGCCCCACTTAATGCTGCACCCAATGCGCCATGGTCGGTAGCATGTTCCAAAATCTCCGTCATGCCAGGTACCAGTGATGCACGATACGGCTGGTGAATTCGGTCCGACATCGCCTTCTGAATCATATCGAGTCGTCCGCTGGCTAATGCAGCAACGAGCAACGAAGAACGACTCACATTGTGTACAACATCGGACATTCCAAACTGCTTGGGAACAATATCCCTCGCTTTAGAAGTCGACAACTGGAAGTCCGGCACGATAACCAGAGACTGCAGATCCTGGTGAGGCTCAATACGGATGTAGTCCACATGCTGACCGTCCCAAGCTGCAGTAATGATACCTCCATATAACGATGCACCAACGTTGTCTGGATGTTTCTCCAGTGCTGTAGCCATGTCTAGCAGCTTATCATTCGATAACGGATTGCCGATCAATGCATTAGCACCGGCAAGCGCACCGACAATTGCCGAAGCACTGCTTCCAAGTCCTCGAGTAAGAGGGATATCTGAATACATCGAAATTTCAAGCTCAGGTACAGAGACCCCAGCCTCATCAAATACCATTTGCGCGACTTCATAGATCAGATTTGACTTATCCGTAGGTAAACCGGTTAGATGATCTCCATACAGATGAAATGTCGTCTGAGATGCAGGTTTAAACTCAAGCCAGGCATACAAAGACAACGCCATGCCCAGGGTATCAAACCCTGGACCCAGATTGGCAGTGCTTGCCGGGATTTTGACGGTTACTTTTTCACGCAAGCTCATACAGACTGCTGCTCCAGTTGGGCAATAGCTGCCATAACCGCTTCTTCCGTATCTTCAACGACCAGTGGTTCCACAGCAGCCGTCTTAATTGCTACATTCGGATCTTTCAGTCCGTTACCTGTCAATACACATACAACGGTTTCTCCGCCTTTGAAGTAGCCCTCACTATGCAATTTGTACACACCAGCTACAGATGCAGCAGAAGCAGGTTCAGCAAATACCCCTTCACGTGCTGCAATGGTGCGGTATGCTGCCAAGATTTCGTCATCTGTAACGTAGTTAATCTGACCACCGGACTCTTCAGCTGCAGCCACTGCCGTTTTCCAGCTGGCTGGGTTACCGATTCGAATCGCTGTAGCTACGGTTTCCGGCTCAAGAATTGGCTCTCCTTTAACGATGGCCATAGCTCCTTCTGCCTCGAAGCCAACCATACGGGGTAACGTATTCGCTTTACCTGCTTCTTTATACTCTTTAAAGCCTTTCCAGTATGCCGAGATGTTACCCGCATTACCAACTGGAATGGCAAGAACGTCAGGTGCTTCACCCAATTGCTCAACCACTTCGAAAGCAGCTGTTTTCTGTCCTTCAATCCGGTATGGATTGACAGAGTTCACAAGTGTAATCGGGTGTTTAGCCGTAATCTCACGGACGATCTCAAGGGCACGGTCAAAGTTACCATTGATGGCGATAACTTTGGCACCGTAAATCATGGCTTGAGCGAGTTTACCGAGGGCAATATTGTTATTGGGAATCAAAACGATACAATTCAGACCACCGCGTGCGGCGTATGCTGCTGCAGCTGCAGATGTATTCCCTGTGGACGCACACATAATTGTACGGCTACCTTCCTCCATTGCTTTAGCAACAGCCATTACCATTCCGCGATCCTTGAAAGATCCTGTAGGATTCAAGCCTTCATATTTGAAATACAAATTCAAACCGAGTTCTTTCGACAGATTTTCTGCATGAATCAGCGGTGTATTTCCTTCTTGAAGTGTAAGCTGTGGCGTATTTTCATTGACTGGAAGGTTCTCTTTGTACGTTTGTAATAATCCTTGATATCTCATTGTAGGTAAACTCCTTTAAGTTTAATTAATCTAAATAATTGATTATGGCTTGCTTGCACAATAGAAATTTATAATGATTTCATTTTAAGATGACTTAACAACTAACCTTCTACGCGGTAAACACTCTTAATCCGGCGAATCACGTTGAGTGATTCAAAGTGCTTCAGTACTTTGTCCATGCTGGCCTTACTTGCGTTATGCGTAACGATAATGATCTCAGCATCTGGATTGTGCTCATTCGGCTGTTGCACAACCGAAGCGAGACTGACTTCATACTCGGCAAAAATTTGCGTAATCTGTGCCAGTACCCCTGCTTTGTCGTCCACGTGCAGTAATATAAAATTTTTCGAAAAAATCTGCTCATCACTCTGCAGTCTTTTCTGTTTATATGGCACGATCGCTTTTACTCCGTTTACGCCAAGCTTGAGGTTTTTCGTTACGGCAACGATGTCAGCAACTACGGAAGTCGCTGTTGGCAATTCACCCGCTCCTGCTCCATAAAACATCGTCTCGCCTACCGCCTCACCATGCACATACACGGCGTTGAACACACCGTTTACCGCTGCGATTGGATGGTTCTTTCTCACCATCGTTGGTTGCACACTAATCGTAATCTCGTCATCGATGCGATCTGCGATGCCAAGGAGCTTCAACTCATAACCTAGTCTTTTGGCATACATTATATCCTCACGTGTGACGGAAGAGATGCCCTTAACGGCAACATCTTTCAATTCCACATTCGTACGGAAACCGAGGGTACCCAAGATTGCCATCTTACGAGCAGCATCGAGTCCTTCCACATCCGAAGTTGGATCTGTTTCCGCGTACCCTAGAGCCTGGGCTTCTGCTAGCACCTCTTTATAAGATGCGCCTTCCTGACTCATTTTCGTCAAAATATAGTTCGTTGTTCCGTTTACAATCCCCATAATTCGCGTAATCCGGTCCGAAGAGAAACCTTCAATCAGCGTGCGGATAATCGGGATGCCCCCAGCCACACTGGCTTCATAAAACACATCACATTGCTTTTCCTGTGCTTTAGCCAGAATCTCTGAACCGTGCAATGCCATAAGATCCTTGTTCGCTGTTACGATATGTTTTCCACGTTCCAGTGCTTCAAGAATATATTCTTTCGTCTGATCAATGCCGCCCATCACTTCAACGATAACATCAATGTCCGGGTGACGAATGACATCCCAAGGGTTCTCCGTCAGCTTCGCCCGGTCAATGGGTATAACACGCTCTTTCTCCGTGTTCTTCACCGCAATTTTCTCAATAATTATTGGCGATCCCACCTGGCTGCTTAAATCCTCTTGATTCCCTTCCACAATTCGGACAACGCCCGTTCCAACCGTGCCCAGGCCCAACAATCCGACTTTTACCGGTTTCACTAACGACCTACCCCCTATTGTCTAATCCTATATTCTCAAAGCCCGATTAACCTTGGCCTACGATCCGTGTACGCTTCACCCCAGGCATATCTTGCATTCGATCCAGCATTTCTCCAATCTCTCCATGCAGATGCGTCGTTTCCACGGAAATGACAACATTGGCTCTTCCCTGAAGCGGAATACTCTGATTAATCGTAAGTACGTTGGCTCCATAACCCGCAAAATGTCCAAGCACACGAGACAAAATACCAGACTGATGCTCCAGGTCGATCGAGATGGTTACGATTCGTTCACGCTCCAGCTGATTGATCAGATGGATTCCATCTTTGTACTTGTAAAAGGCACTTCGGCTTAATCCAACCTGCTCGACGGCCTCATGCACTGTTTTGACATCACCGGAAGCAAGCAACTCTTTCACCTGCATCGTTTTTACCACAGCCTCTGGTAAAATATCTTCCCGTACTAAGTAATAGCGTTCATTCACAGAACGTCCTCTCCTCAAAGACTCATGTATTCATATAGTGGACATTATATAGGATGAATCACAAAAGGGCAATACGTGACATGTCTATTTTTCAAAAACTGTTTCTCACATTATACAAGCTTCTCTCTCCCATGTCAGAAAACAAACAAAAAAACGCAGCATCACGGTAACTTCCCGCTCTACTGCGTTTCTCATTTTTGTTTAGCAATCATCAGCCGATGATGTTTAAAGTATTGATTTTGCAACCTAACGGCTTAATAGTAACTGCTGCTTTCCACGAATTCAAACTCGAAATCTCCAATGCGCACAATCGTGCCTTCCACTGCGCCGCGTTTACGAAGTTCATCATCCACACCCATGTAACGAAGTGTGCGTGCCAGCTTCAGAATGGCCTCGTGTGAATTCAACTGCATCCGTTTCATCATACGATCAATCTTGGCGCTTTCCACAATGAATGTATCGTTCTCACGCACAATACGGAAACCTTCGTCCTCTTTTTTCTCCAAACTGTATACTTTACGCTCGGAAAGATCAACCACTTCTTCTACCTCAGGCTCATCCGGAATCTGATCCAGCAGATCAGCCGCACGGTACAACAATTCCTGAATACCTTGACGAGTCAGAGACGAAATAGGCATGACTTCAATATCTGGCTTCACTTCACGAACCTGTTGCAAAAATTGCTCCAGATTAGCTTCGGAATCCGGCATATCCATCTTGTTCGCAGCTACAACCTGCGGTCTCTCGGCAAGGAGTGGATTATATAGTCTCAGCTCATCATTAATTTTCTGCCAGTCTTCGAAAGGATCGCGCCCTTCTGAACCGGACATATCCACAACATGAATAATCACCCGTGTCCGCTCAACATGTCGCAGGAATTCATGTCCAAGTCCAACACCCTCATGCGCCCCTTCAATTAGACCCGGCAAATCGGCCATAACAAAACCGCGGCCCTCACCCACATCAACGACACCCAAGTTAGGTGTAATAGTTGTAAAGTGGTATGCCCCAATCTTTGGCTTGGCAGCAGATACAACGGACAGCAATGTGGATTTACCCACACTCGGGAATCCTACTAGTCCCACATCCGCCATGACTTTAAGCTCAAGCACAATATAACGCTCTTGGCCTTCTTCACCATTCTCGGCTAGTTCAGGAGCAGGATTTCTCGGCGTTGCAAAACGAATGTTCCCCCGACCGCCCCGGCCACCCTTTGCAACAACAACCTGCTGCCCATGACGTGTAAGATCGGCTAACACTTCTCCGCTATCTTCATCCACAACAGTCGTACCCGGCGGGATACGTACAATCATGTTCTCTGCATTTGCACCATGCTGGCTTTTGTTACGTCCCTTTTCTCCACGTGGAGCTTTGAAGTGACGCTGGTAGCGAAAGTCCATCAACGTTCGCAGACCTTCATCTACCCGGAAAATAATATCGGCTCCCCGGCCGCCATCGCCGCCAGCAGGACCACCCTCCGGTACATATTTCTCACGACGGAAAGAGACGATGCCGTCCCCTCCATCTCCGGCTTTTACATAAATCTTCGCTTTATCAACAAACATTGGTTACCCCTTCTTCCTATATTCCACAAGGCATTCTGAATTGTACAAACGTATCCCCAGACGGAAGCTGCTCCGTTCTGACTTTTTTACCTTTGAGTACGGCCGTTAATTGCCGCAGCGCTTCCGGATCAAGGGTTTGATCACCGTCCAGCCTGACGACAACATCTCCATGATCCTGTCCGAAGTTCAAGGTCAGTTTACGAACCTCTCCCCAAGACGACCGGCCACCGCCATATTGGTAGGCCCGAATTGCATCCGCAATCGCCCCCGTAAGCGACTCGCCATCCTCGGGAGAGACCAGAGCACTGAGCTGCAACTCTTCTTCCACTTGCACATGCAATTCCAGCGCAACTCCACTGGCTCGAAAAGACTGCAAATAAAATACGAGAGAAGGAATGCCTAATTTGGATATCCGGCTTTCTTCCGTGACCCGCTCTTTTATTCTTTCCACACACTGCAGAGATTTATCAAGTTTGCCCAGCCGAAGATATCCATATAACACCTGAAGATCGTTCATCCAGTCATGCCTATGATGATTTAATGAGGCTATTGCTGTTTTTTCCATGGATTGTATGATGGTTTTGCGTTCCGCTTCCGCTTGCCTTTTCAGTGCATATACAGAAATGAACATCGCCGCAACGGACCACAATGCGCAAACGACGCTCGCCAAGGCCGCCGGATACAGCATAACGAAAACCAAAGGAATCACAAGTGAACATGCCGCAATCCACGGCACTCTTTTCCAGGATTTCATGGCTTCTCCCCGTTCTACAAAACTCGGTTGGTTTCAACCCACCGTAACCAAGTATAACATGTCTTTTCTGCCAGTTCATTATCGAATAGTCGCAGAATGCAAAAAACCTCCGGCAAAAATGCCGAAGGCTCCTTAGGCGGAATGCCGATATTAAGCTTCTACTGCAGCTGCTACTGGAGCAACGTCAACAGGGTAGATGCTTACTTTTTTGCGATCGCGACCCCAACGTTCGAATTTAACAACGCCGTCGATTTTCGCGAACAAAGTGTCATCTTTACCGATACCCACGTTTGTACCTGGGTGAATTTTCGTTCCGCGTTGGCGAACGAGAATGCTACCACCAGTTACAGTTTGGCCATCTGCACGTTTAACACCCAGACGTTGTGCATTACTGTCACGTCCGTTCTTCGTGGAACCTACACCTTTTTTCGATGCGAACAACTGAAGATTTAATTTCAACATGATTGGTTTTCCTCCTTCTTCGCTTATTGGTGTTGCTGTATTTGAATATACTTCCCGTATGACTCTGCAATATTAGAGAGCATAACTACCATGGATTCGAGCAACAACTGTACCTGAGAAAAAGTTTCCCCTTTTGCAAGCACCGGCAAAGAACCGCTTAAAAAGCCATTCTTCATCTTGGCATCCATCTCGACACCAGTCAATGCTTCAATCGAGTTCACTGTACCCACTGTAACAGCAGATACCCCGGCACATACGATATCTTCTCCCCGCTTGGCAAAATTGGCATGCCCTTCGATGGAAAAGCGTTCGATGTTCCCGTCCTCATCACGAAAGATTTGAACGATAATCACTTATCGCACCTTCTTACGCTTTGATTTTTTCGATAGTTACTTTAGTGTACGGTTGACGGTGACCTTGCTTCACATGGTAGTTCTTTTTCGGTTTGTATTTGTATACAACAACCTTTTGACCTTTGCCATGTTTCTCCACTTTAGCCGTTACAGTAGCTCCGGAAACCAATGGTGTACCTGCTGTCAAACCTTGATCGTTAGATACAGCCAGGACACGGTCGAACGTTACGCTTTCGCCGTCGTTCGCATTCAATTTCTCGATGAACAGAACATCGCCCTCTTGGACTTTGTACTGTTTGCCGCCTGTTTCAATAATTGCGTACATTTGCCTTGCACCTCCTCATGTCTCAGACTCGCCCGTTCTCAGGTGACAGTACCTTGCGGAACTGTTCTTATACCTGGCCAGTGCGGTTACAGCATGTGCAAGACCAATAGGCTAAACACATACTTGATTAGTATATCACGCACCATACTAAAAATCAATGCAAAGGTGAAATATATCTTTTCCCCGTCCCGTGACAGGAAGAACAAGGCTCCACATAGGGCAGTGTGCTTTCTTCTCTCACCTTTTTACGAGTCAGTTCAAGCAATCCCAGCTTGGTCCACCCCAGAACAAAAGCTTTCGTTCGATCCTTCCGTAATTCTTGCTCCAGTGCACCAGCCACTTCATGCCGATTAGACGCCTCTTCCATATCAATGAAATCCACGATAATCATACCGCCGATATCTCTCAGCCGCATTAACCTTGCAATCTCGAGTGCAGCCTGCATGTTAGTTTCAGTAACCGTTTCTTCCAGACTGTCTCCGCCTGCACCTGTATATTTTCCGGTATTAACATCAATCACTGTCAGCGCTTCGGTATGATCAATAACGATATATCCCCCGCCAGGTAACCAGACTTTGCGGGCAAAATCCTTGTTCAGTTGCTCCTGTACGCCATACGCATCAAAGATGGATTCCGTTCCGGAATATACTTGAACCTGAGGCTCGTGCCCTGGACAGATCTCTTCAAGCAGGGATCGAATTACGCGAGCCTGTCCTTCACTATCCGTAATCACCTCGTCACTACCAGGCGTGTACACATCTCTGATCACTCGCTGAATCATGCTTTGATCCTGGTGCAACAAGCTTGGAGAAGGCAAACTGTCTGCTTTTTCTCGAATCAGAAGCCACTGAACGCGCAATGCCTCCAAATCAGTCTGAATCGCCTCATAAGGTTCTTCCGCAGATACGGTACGAATAATCAAGCCCTCTTCATCCCTTAGCAACTGCTCCCCCATCGCTTTGAGACGGGAACGATCTCCCTCCCGGGCAATCTTTTTGGACACAGCCACATAACCCGCTACAGGCATGTAGACAAGCCAGCGGCCCGGAAGTGAATAATGCGTAGTCACCCGGGCACCTTTGCTTCCTACCGGTTCCTTCAGAACCTGTACAATTAATTCCTGACCCGGACGCAGCAGTTCCGAGATGGAAGGTTTTACTTTCGGCTGCTTCTCGAGATGGGGATGAAGCACATCATCCACATACAGAAACGCATTCTTTTTCTGACCGATATCCACAAAGGCAGCCTGCATACCCGGTAACACATTCACTACACGTCCCTTGAAAAAGGAGCCGAGTAGCCCGCGCTCGCGTGTACGCTCTGCCGTGAACTCCACAGCTTTGCCTTCTTCCAGAAGCGCCATTTGCATGAGGTTATGTTCATTATGTAAAATCATTTGTTTCATGGCTTCACCTCTAGAAGACCCTTCAATTCATCCACATCCATTTCATATTCTGGGCAATATTGATCAATAATGTATTACCCCGTTTGAGAGCAGGTTCATCAGCAGCTATCACAATTTATCCGTATTTTGTTGAAAATAAGAACCGATCACGCGCTGCTCAGGCAAAACTGCCATTATACGCCCCTGCTTGTTCATCACGTATACCATGTGGTATCTCTCTCTTTTTAATAGACGCAAAATTGTGTCCAAAGGTTTCGCCGGAAACGAGATTATTGGCTGGACCAAACTGCCTGTAGCTGCATGCCGGACGAAAACAGCTTCCCGGTTCATCAGAAAACGGATAAATCGATAAGGCACGTTCCGATAATCGGTAAAATTAGAGTAAAACAAAAAAAGGCCTATTAATAAAAGGTTTAACGGAAGCCCGTAATCGCCAGAAAACCACTGTATAACCGCAGCCAAAATAACCCCTGTACTGCACAGGATACTGATACGATAAGTCCACATGAGCGTGGTATAGTATGGAGCCCATAGGCTGACCACAGCTTGAACAATCTTACCTCCATCCAGTGGTAGCACAGGCAACAGATTAAACAGGGCAATAAGCAGGTTCGCCTGAATGATATAATCCAGAAATACAGGATCACCCAACTGAAACTGACGTAATAACAGCACAATGCCAACCATTAACACATTCTGTAGCGGACCTGCCAAAGCAATTACAATCTCGCGATAAGCTGTGAGTTTACCGCCATCTTCGATGACTGCCACCCCTCCGAAAGGCAGCATCTGTATGGACAGTACACGGCAGCCCAGAAGGGCTGCCGCAGCAGCATGTCCGCATTCATGAATAAATACGATAGCAAACAACGTAATCAGTTCAATAAAATGTCCAGTTAGCAAAGAGGTCATCATAATAATGACAAAAAACGGGTGAAGCGAGATTCGCACACCCCAGACCCTAATCAAGGGCAACCACTTCCGCGGGGTCCACGTAATTTTCTCCTTCTTTTATCGCAAAATAGAGCGTTGCCGGCTGTTTCGTGCTTCCGGCCTTCAAACTTCCTACCGCATTTCCCGCTTCAACCCAATCACTCACCTGGACGTCGATCTCATTCATCCGGCCATATATGGCTGTTACCTTGCCGGCGTGTTGAATAACAACGGTATACCCCGTGGAAACATCTCCGAGAACCTCGAGTACACGTCCCGCGCCCGAGCTGACTACTTGCACCAGTCCTCCAGCTGTCGCCGCCTCAGGAACAATTTCAATCCCCTTCATGCTCAGCGCAAACGGCTGCACTACCGTTCCCGAGATTGGTTTCCCCAAGAGAGGGCGCATCCCTGAGCCGTTCACTACATCGGTGGTGTGTCCAAGCACTGGCAAGAAAGAGGGTGTTCCACCAAAATTCCGTTCATACCATGCCGTAGCCGCTGCAAAATCCATATCGTTATGAAGCATATCAGCAATGACCGTCTTGGGTGCTACTGTCCACGATGCATTTAGTTGGAACAGTCCCCACACGCCTGCAAATATAACGGCACTAACTATTGTGCGCCGCAGCAACGATCGAAATAAATTAAAACCAGAACGCCCTGTAGGACCAAAATGTCCATTCTCCTTTTTCCATAGCCATTCCGGATCTCGTTCCGATGGTTCCTCTACAAAAGTAAACGGCTTTTGCCGAGCCAGTTCAACACGCTCGCTATTTCTGCCCTGATCTTTACTGTCATCTATACTTTGGTCTATTTTTCTATCTCTTTCTCTGCCTCGATCTCTTTCCCCTTCACTCTCCCAATGAAAAACTGGCTTTTGTTCTTGTAATACTTCATGCACTGCCCCATCCATAAGCCGCCGAATCCGCTCTTCTCTTCTCTGTTTAATTCTCAGTTTTGTATTCATGCCATGTCCTCCCGCCGAGGCTTGTTTACTACATCCTATGAAACAGCAGCGGAGAATATGAACAAGCCCCTCTACAGAACTCTAAATAAAGCTACACGTTAAACAGACGAATTAAATGAAAACAAAAAAGCCGGGCACAATGCCCCGGCTGTAAGCGTTAAATTACGGTCTACTATGTTCTTTTTATGTGATTCGTATGATTTAACCCATTCCAAAAAATTTCTTGAAACGGGAAAACGCACCCTTTTTCTGCTCCAGCTGCATTAATGGCACGGTATCTCCCAAAATTCGTCTTGCAATATTGCGATAGGCAATGGCTGCAAGTGAATCCGGGTTCATCACTGTAGGTTCGCCTGAGTTGGCGGCCTTGATGACAAGTTCATCATCCGGCACGATACCAATCAGGTCGATATTAAGTACTTGTAGAATACCATCGATATCTAACATGTCGCCTGACTTCACCATATTATTGCGAATCCGGTTCACCACCAGTTTCGGTGACTGGATGTGTGAACTCTCTAGCAAACCGATAACACGATCCGCATCACGTACTGCTGCATTTTCCGGTGTAGTGACCACGATGGCCTGATCTGCTCCGGCTACCGCATTTTTGAATCCCTGCTCGATACCCGCCGGGCAGTCAATAATGACATATTCAAAATCTTTTTTAAGTTCCAGGATGATATCCTTCACCTGTTCTGGCGATACAGAGTTTTTGTCTCTCGTCTGCGCTGCAGGCAACATGTATAATTCTTCGAAACGCTTGTCTTTCACCAAAGCCTGATTCAGACGGCAGCGGCCGTCTGCAACATCGCACAGATCGTAAATAATGCGGTTCTCGAGTCCCATCACAACATCCAGATTACGAAGGCCGATATCCGTATCGACCAGACAAACCTTTTTGCCAAGCAGCGCCAGCGCTGTCCCGATGTTTGCCGAGGTGGTTGTTTTACCCACGCCGCCTTTACCCGAAGTGATCACGATCGCCTCTCCCATGAGCTACACTCCTTTAAACACATTAAAATCTCGGCGCAACCGAACGATATTGCTCATCTTGTCGATCTGCATCTGATTGTCCTGCAAGTAAGCAAATTCCATTCCGGTTTCACGACTCTCCCATTCATCCGGAGGACGGCTGATCACGTCTGCAATACGCAGTTGTGTCGGTGCAAACACCGATGCTGCGATAATTGCCTCTTCGTCCCCGCTAATTCCGGCGTGAGCCATACCTCTGAGTGAACCCAATACATATATATCCCCAGTGCACGTTACTGTGCCGCCAGGATTGATATCTCCAAGAAACAGAAGATTTCCCTCATGATGAAGCACCTGACCCGACCGTACCATGCCACACATCGTCACAATTGGCGGTGGACCTTTGACCTCCTGAACAAGTGCAGGCGAGTCAATGGAACGGATCAACAGATTGCCTTTTTGCTTCAAAACATCCAGAATCTCTTCTTTTTGGTCTTCTGTAACTTCTCGCGCTCCAAGCTTGATATCCACATGAACTATCGGTCCGGTCAAAATGTTTTGATGGCTGTGTTCCAGCTTATAGCGGAGCTCATAGAGCAATTCCTCGAATTCACACTGATCGTCCAACAGGAAAACCAAGCCGTCTCGGATGCCTTTAATCGTTACGTGATTCGATTTTACCGTCATAAGCCTGTCCCTCCCATCTCATTACATTTCGTGCCCTGGTCCCCGAGTTCCTGCTTCTTGCTCCATAAATGTCATCAGGAAGCTTCATCTGCCTTGCTTTTCGGTGTGCCGATCTTCTCCAGCTGTTTACGCAGAGGAACATAAATGATCAAGGTAAACACAAAGTGAACAAACAGATTAGGGATCATGTATTCGATCAGTGCCCAGTCAAAGGTCACATGATTGAGCTGGAAGAGTTTGTATAAGAAAAATAACATCGTATCATTCAGCAAACTTCCGAGCAGGACAACCGAAACCATAATAGGCATCGGTGCACGCGGTGCTTGAAATATGAGTCCCATCGTATACGCGGATAATCCCATTGAGAATCCGTAAGGCCCAATCATCTCCCCGTAGAAGACGACGTCATGCAGAAGACCAAACATGATACCCAGTACCAATGCCGTATGCCGGTGATGATACACAGCAAAAAACAGAATAACGATATAAACCAGATTGACTGAAATACGCATCTGCCAAGCCGAAGGAATGATCTGCGGCAGAATCGTATCTTCAGCAATGAACAGAACGAACAGTAACAGAAACAGAACCTGTTTGCGCGTAACCATTATTGTTTAACCTCAGGCGGAATGATTACAATCAACTCTTTCCAATCGAGGAAGTTCGCATAGGGCTCAATGGTAGCTGTCTTTGTCAAACCATATTCGCTCTTCTCCACACTCTTCACTTTACCAATGCGCATGTACTTCGGAAAATTATTGATAATACCCGAAGAGATGATTTCATCATCTTCTGCTATATTGGAGTCTTCCGAAATTTTCGTCATCTTCAGCGTGCCGCTCTTCGGATCATAACTCTCGATCATGCCAAACACCTTCTCTTTGCCTACAGCCGTAGCTGCAATCGCATTCGATGTTGGGTCATTGGCATCCATCGAAGTTAATAGATTCACCGTTGATGTGTATGAGCTGACGTGGCTGATCACCCCAACCAGTCCTTCCTGCGAAGTAACAGCCATGCCTGGTTTAATACCTGCGTTTTCTCCGATATCAATGTTAATCGTTCTGCTGTTCGGATCGGAATTCGCACTGATAACCTGCGCAATTCGTGAGCCGTAGTTATATCGATTCTTCTGCTCTTCAGTGAAGTTAAGTGCCTTTTGGAGCTGCTGATTTGTCTGCTCCAAATCATTGTATTTCAGCCGGTCACGTGTATAGTGCCCCATTGCAATACGGAGTTCTTCATTTTCCTCATATACCGCACGCATGTTCGCTACATCTTTGAAAAAGCCCGCTACATAAGAAGCGGGCTTGTAAAATACGTATTGTACAAATCCAACTGAATCCTTCAGGAATTTCTCCGGCCAGGATAAATTGGCTCGCGGACTAAGCGTAAAGCCCATCAGCGCGATAAATGTAACAAGGCCCACCAGCAAAACAAAAAGTCTTTTGTTGCCCAGCAGTTTAAACAGTTCCAACACCCTCTAACATCCATTATTCTCTTCCGAGCCCAGCCCGGCGGGGAGGCATCAGACCTTAAGTCCCTGCGAGAATATCAGTCGACCCTCCCCTGTTAAGCGGGTTATAGCTCTCCCGGGTTAACCGGGCCATCTACATTGAAGTGCTGCCGCCCAATCAGGGATTAGGCGGCAAGCAATTCATTAACGCTTGGAACGAACTGCTGAACTGCTTCTGCTTTTAAACATATGAATATTCTCCAGTGCTTTACCTGTTCCGATTGCTACACAATCCAGTGGGTTCTCTGCAACAATGACAGGCATTCCTGTCTCACCCGCAAGCAACTTATCCAGATTGCGAAGCAATGCTCCGCCGCCTGTCAGGACAATTCCACGATCCATAATGTCTGCTGCAAGCTCAGGAGGGCATTTCTCGAGTGTTACTTTTACCGCTTCAACAATAGCATTCACGGTATCTGCCAGAGCTTCGCTGATCTCATCAGAAGTGATAGTGATCGTCTTCGGCAGACCTGTCACGAGATCACGTCCACGAATTTCCATCGTTTCTACTTGCTCCAGTGGCATAGCTGAGCCGATATCCATCTTCAACTGCTCAGATGTACGCTCACCGATCATCAGATTGTATTGGCGTTTGATGTACTGAATTACGGATTCATCCATCTCGTCGCCTGCTACACGCACTGAACGGCTAGTTACGATACCCCCCAGAGAAATGACCGCTACTTCAGTTGTACCGCCGCCAATATCAACGACCATACTGCCTGTTGGTTCCCATACGGGCAGATCCGCACCAATAGCGGCTGCAAATGGTTCTTCGATCGTGTAAGCCTCACGTGCTCCCGCCTGTTTCGTCGCATCTTCCACCGCACGTTGCTCCACTGCCGTAATTCCGGATGGTACACATACCATCACGTTGGGATGACGCTGGAACATCGAGCGTTGCTTCTGTGCCTGACGAATGAAGTATTTGATCATCGTTGCTGTAGTATCGAAGTCAGCGATTACGCCATCTTTCATTGGACGAATGGCACGAATGTTACCAGGTGTACGACCGATCATTTTTTTGGCAGACTCCCCCACCGCTTCAATGCTTTTTGTATCCGTACGCAGTGCAACAACCGAAGGCTCCCGCACCACAATTCCTTTACCACGCACATAAACCAGCGTATTCGCTGTCCCCAAATCAATACCCAAATCTTTCGTAAAACCACCAAACATGACGTATTCTCCTTTTCTGCCTCATATTGCTGCTCCTGTTTCATTGCAAGAGCATAACTTTTATTCCCACGAAACCGTGGAGCTAATATTCGCATATCGTATTTTAAATCTGTAAAAATAGAGTGAACCTATCTTTGACGGACACGTCCGTTATCATTCATAGGAAAACATCAACGCCAACCATTATATTATACCAAGCCCTTCTCCTTCAAACTTACGTATGTTCCATCACCAATAACAAGGTGGTCCAGAACGTCAATGCCCACAATTGCGCCGGCTTCAATCAGTCTTTTGGTTATCTGAATATCTTCCGGACTGGGCGTTGGGTCACCGCTAGGATGGTTATGCGCACACACAATTGAGGCACTACTGCATTTGATGGCGGCACGAAATACTTCACGCGGATGTACAATCGAAGCATTAAGGCTACCCATGGAGAGTGTTTCCTGGGCTATGATATGATTTTTGCTATTCAAAAAAAGACACACAAAATGTTCTTTCTGTAAATAACGCAGCTGTTCCATTAAAATATCCGCAGCATCACGCGGCGTACGGATTGATGTCGAAGCAACAAGCCGGCTCTTGGCAATGCGATGCCCTAGTTCAATGCCAGCTTTGAGCTGAACCGCTTTGGCTTGTCCAATGCCCTTCATAGCTGTCATCTCTGCAAGGCTCAGATCCATCAGCGAACGTATGCCACCTGCTTGATTCAGTATCCGCTGTGCCATATGCATCGCTGATTCCTGTCTGGTGCCTGTTCGAAGTAATATAGCCAGCAATTCGGCATGGCTCAAGGCGCCCGCCCCGTATTCCATCATGCGTTCTCTCGGGCGTTCTTCCTGGGGGATGTCGCGCATCATGTACTGAGGCGACTCCATATGTTCCCTCTTTTCACAGCATCCGTTTTTTTAAGTCTGTGGCAACACATACACGCCAAACCCCTCCAGCATGTCACTAAGTAAGGATAGAGGCAAGCCCACCACATTAAAATAACACCCTTCAATGCGGTCGATCAGTGAAGCGCCAATACCTTGAATAGCGTAAGATCCTGCCTTATCCGAAGGTTCTCCCGTCTTCACATAAGCGCGAATCGTGGCTTCAGACAGTTCCTTCATCGTTACATCGGTCTGACGATAATGCACCACTGAATGTCCGCTGACTGCATCAATACAAGCGACGCCGGTGAACACACGATGCTCCCGCCCTTGCAGTCGTGACAACATCCGTTCAGCATCCGCCTCGTCGACAGGTTTGCCAAGAATCTCATTATCCAGCACGACTACGGTATCACTGCCAACGATAATAGCATCCTGCCCGCTACCTTCAAGTCCGCGATACACTGCAAGCGCCTTGCGCAGAGCAAGTTCCTGCACCGTCTGTTCCGGTGTCCAGTCCGATGGTGTATTCTCGTCTGCATAACTTGGTATAATTTCAAACGCTAAATGGAGTGATGCGATCAGTTCCTTGCGCCGCGGCGATGTGGAGGCCAGAATAATCGGGCGCTGCTCTGTGTTATTCAACATTAACGGCTCCTTATACTACGGCAACACCTGTCCGAATCACAATAATAGATGTCACTAGTTTATTTTTTTAGTCAACATTCGTCATTCTCCTACAGTCTGCGATACAGCCATACTGCTGCAATAATACCGATCAGACTTAAGAGGCTCATTTGAAATTGAAATGAAAGGTCATAACTGAAAATATCCAGATCAGCCTGAGGCGACCAACTAATCGTTGTGACCTTGGTTAGAAAGGCTACGGCCTTTACAGGCTGCAGTGCCTTGGCGATCCACGCTCCAGCCATCCAGCCGAGCAGCAGAAACAATAATAACACGCCGAAGTTTTTTTTCATCGGTTAATCTTCCCTCGCCATTTTTTGACACCCACATTATTATACGGGGTTTTGTACGTCAATACAAACACAAATCCGGCAGGGGGAACTATTTCCAGTTCCTTGCCGGATAGGGAGTTAAAGGCGTTGTTATGGGAAAGAGATTCTCTTATTGCTTAATCGACTCAAGCCACTTTTTCTGTTGCAACACATACTCCATCAAATCCGACTGGACTGCCCACATGTGAACGACATCTGGATTTTTGTTATATTCGGTCACTGCTGTTATAGCGCTGTTCATGGATTTCTCCATGTTGGACATCACCGGTTGCACATCGGCTGCCATTCCTGGCATGAGGCTCTTTATCCCAGTCATCCATGTTTGATGCTGAGTCTGTAGGGCCGCCATCATATCCGGTACAATAGCCGCTTGCACCGATTGACCCAGTTGCTGGATCGACAGGGTTGATAACTGATCGACAAGAGCCGAGCTGCTGTTGAAGAAAAGAGCGACATCCTCCTGTTTGTTACCGAAAATCGCCGGATTTATTTCCGGGTTAACGATCTCTTTTACGTACAATTCAACTCCCTGGGACTTTAGTCTGGTACTAAGAAGCTTGGCCTCCTCGCGATCAGCAGAGATGCCTGCATAGATACGATTGCCATCTTCCGGATCTGAACCAGCAGCGATACCTGCTTGAGTGAGTTCAAGCTTCGCTTGCTCCGCTCGTTCCGGGGAACTGAACACCCCGTATTGCAATGCATAATATGTACCGCCCACTGAGGGAATTCCGAGTTGTCCTGCTGTTCCAGCACTCCCCTTCTGATCTGTTTCAACAGAAACGGTCTGATTCACAGGAAGCATCTCATCCGGTTTTACCATGCTCTCCTTGTTAAAGAAGGACAAAATAACCATCCCAAACAAAGCTCCGGTAACCAATGCCCCTGAAATAGACCCAATCATCTTCCAACCTTTGGGAGGGCGATTTCGTTTATATGAATAGTTCTCTGTTTCGACCATCCAGTTATGTCCTTGATCCAGATCGTGACTTCGCTCAGACTCATAGGGATCATACTGCTCATTCTGCTTTGAGGGAGAGTCTACATCGGTTGTACGAGGAGCAAAATCCAATTCCGGATCCGAATTCCGGTAGTTCAGCGAATCCGTGTACTTCAAACGATCCGATCCAGAACGGGAAGCATCTGCCAGAATCGTTCCTCCCCAGTCCACAGGCATGTCCTCCGCTGTCCATGATGGTACTGTCATATGGTTTGTGTCTGGTTCAGAATTTCGCTGGGGTTGGAATGCATTAGATAATTCTTCGTTGCTTGTGACCAGTGGACTGGATGTCGGCGTCTCCCCGCTGTCCGGCTTGTCCGACTCTTGATCTCCGAAGCGAAACGTCATTCTGGCATTGCTCACCCGTACCCTCTCCTTTGTCCCATTTATATCAGCTATATGCTTGCAATGAGGACAATATTCCATGAATCGGTAAAAATCACTTCCTGCATGTAATCCACTCATGTATGTGACAACAAAAAAACGCCTGCTTCATGAAGAAGACAGACGTTTTGAGTACGATATAAACAGAACTTCACATTGACAAGGCGAACCTGTTGACAGAATAAATTAGTGAGTAGCGGTTATCTTCCGCATTTCTAATCTTCTGAGTTCAACCTTGAATATTTTTTTGAAAATTAAACAGTTATTTCAAACCTTTGGCGAGTGTGTCGCCCACTTTCCAAATATCCCCTGCACCCATTGTAAGCACAAGATCACCTGGTTGCAGCCTTGGCTGGAGGTCAGCGACAACTTCCTCTTTGGTAGGCAAGTATCTTGCTGTAGCATTGCTATTCTGCACAATTAGTTCAACCAGTCTAGCCGAATGCACTCCTTCAATTTGCTTTTCGCCAGCAGGAGAGTAGATATCGGTAATCAGAACCTCATCCGCCTCGGCAAAAGCCCGACTGAACGCATCTAGCAGGAAAAATGTGCGTGTATAACGCTGCGGTTGGAATACGGCAATAATACGTTTGCCGGTTGCTTTCGCCGCACTGATCGTAGCTTCTATTTCCGTAGGATGATGAGCATAGTCGTCAATGATCAGCATGTCACGCGCTTCACCCAGCACTTGGAATCTGCGTTTAGCCCCATGGAATTGCACGATAGCCGCTGTAATCTTCTCAAACGGAATGCCTGCTTCGAGACAGGTAATCACTGTAGCCATCGCATTATAGACGTTGTGTTTACCTGGCACTGACAACTCTACTGTTCCCATTGCACTTCCCTGATGATTCATGGTGAAGGAGATGCGTCGGTCCCCAAGTACGATATCTGTAGCCGTATAATCCGCGGCCTGATCAATGCCATAAGTGGTAATGCGGGATTTAAGATGCGGCAAAATGGCCTGCACATTTTCATCATCAGCGCACACAATCGCTGTACCCTCTGGACGAATCTGACTCAGAAACTGTACATAGGCTTTTTTGAGCTCCTCAAAGTCACTATTGTAATTTTCCAGATGGTCAGCTTCAATGTTCGTTACGATGCCGAGCCAAGGATGGTATTGCAAAAAGGAGCCGTCGCTCTCGTCCGCTTCCGCAACAACCCACTCGCCTTGCCCTGCTTTGGCATTCGTACCTAAATTCATGATCTCTCCACCAATAATATAGGTCGGATCTGTATCACATTGCTCCATAACCAGCGCAATCATGGAAGAAGTGGTCGTTTTGCCATGCGCCCCAGCTACGGCCACGCCTTTGCGCTCGTTTAACAAACGCGCTAACATCTGCGCGCGGTGAAGAATAGGTATGTTTAGCTGCTCAGCAGCGACACGCTCCACGTTATCCGCAGGAGCTGCTGTAGAGTAGACTACCAGATCTGCTCCATTCACATGCTCTGCGGTATGTCCAATATATATTTTCGCCCCTTTGGCTGCCAACTTCTCCGTCAACTCCTGTGAAGCGACATCCGATCCGGTAACGGTATATCCCATCTCCAGCATAACCCGGGCGATGGCACTCATGCCATAACCGCCAATCCCTATAAAATGAACGTGTTCCGATGTGTTTAACAAAACTTTCACCAACCTTTTTCAGAATCGGTTTGATGCAAAAGGGCTGCCCGCACGTCCGCAATCAGATAAAGCGTGCCGGAAACCACCCCCAGATCCTCCGCTTCCGTCCGTGACTTCAATAAATCAAGTGCCTTTGCCCAATCAGGCTCGACAATGATATCCAGTTCCTGCTTCGCAATGGCGGGACGTACCCGTTCGACAATCTGCAACAATTCGGTTGCAGCCATTTTACGGCGGAAATCTGGCTCGGTCAGGATCAGCGTATCCACTAGTGGCAGTATATGCTGCAAATATGCTTCGTGATGCTTATTCGCCAGCATACCCATCATCAAAATTAACTTTTTTTGGGGATATACGTCGATAATGCTCTTGGCAAGTGATTCTGCCCCTTCGGGATTATGAGCACCATCAAGTACAATCAGAGGATTTTCAGTGACTTTCTCAAATCTACCCGCCCAGAAGGCATTTTTAAACCCAAGTTTAATATCGTCTTCATCCAGCATAAATGCCATATATTGTCTTAGTAACTCGAGAGACATTAATGCGGCTACAGCATTATCACATTGATATATACCTTGCATATGAATGTGAATGTTCAAATCACGGAATGGGCCGGAAAAATGAAGGCTTTGCCCCTCCTTGCTGCTATCCAGTCTGCGGTAGGAAAATTGATTTCCAGCCAGATACACTGTTGATTTTAGCTGCTTCGCTCGCTCCTGAATGACCTTTACGGCTTCGGGCTGTACCGCACAGGTCACAACAGGTACACCAGGCTTAATAATGCCTGCCTTTTCCCGTGCAATCTGTTCGATGGTATCTCCAAGCAAATCCGTATGATCCATACCGATATTAGTGATGACGGACACGACTGGAGTAACAATATTCGTTACGTCCATCCTTCCCCCCAGCCCAGTCTCCCATACTACAATATCCGGGTAACACTCTTCAGCATAATAAAGCAGAGCCAAAGCCGTCGACACTTCAAACATCGTCGGTGAACCCAGCGGCGTAGAAGCCATCTTCATCACGAGTGGACGTAAGCGGTTCGACAATTTTAACAACGTTTCTTCTGGGATATCTTCACCGTTATATTGAAAACGATTTGTAAACTTGGTGATATAAGGTGATGTATACGTTCCAACATCATATCCCGCTTGAAGCAGCACTGACGTCAAAAAAGCGCAAGTCGAACCTTTACCGTTCGTTCCCGCGACATGAATGAATTTGAGCCGTTGATGCGGATTGCCAAGCTCTGACATCAAACTCTCGATTCGGTCCAAACCTGGCCTGATACCAAAAGGAATAAGGCCATTGATCCAGTCCACGGCCTCATCGTACGTTTGTAAAGGAGTTGCTGTATCTGTTCCGTTTAATTCCGTCATCTGATTCACCTTCGGTTCTCTGTGTTTGATTGAAGATTGAAAAAAGCAGCCGGATGGCGCAGCAAGCAATCCATCCGACCCTTTGGATATTAACCCTTCAGCTCTTTGATCCGTGCGATGACTTTATCCCGTTTATCGGAATAATCCGCTTGTTTGGCACGTTCTTCCTCAATGACTTTAGCGGGAGCCTTTGCTACGAAACCTTCGTTCGCCAGTTTTTTCTCCACGCGGAGCACTTCACCTTCGAGATTCTGAAGTTCTTTCTCCAGACGAGCTACTTCTTGTTCAATATCTATCAGACCTGCTAGCGGCAAGTACAATTCTGCTCCCGTGATGATCGCTGTCATGGCTTTTTCTGGTGAACTCAGATCCAATCCACTCTCGAATTCGGATGTGTTACAGAAGCGTTTGATGTAATGACTGTTGCGTTCAATAATGCTGGACGTTTCATCACTGTTCGCTTTGACCATTAATTCGATCTTTTTGCTCATCGGCACATTCACTTCGGCACGAATGTTCCGAACGGCGCGAATGGTATCCATCAACAAGTTCATCTCGGCAACAGCTTCCGGATTCTCCAGCGCAGGGTCGTATACCGGCCAGGAAGCGAGTGTAATCGTCTCCCCATCATGAGGCAGATGTTGCCAGATCTCTTCGGAGATATAAGGCATGAACGGATGAATCAGGCGCATCGTCTGATCCAGCACGTAGGCCAGAACTGATTGTGTTTTCTTCTTCGCAACCGGATCTTCTCCGTAGAATGACAACTTGGCGAATTCGATATACCAGTCACATAGATCATCCCAGATAAAGTTGTACAATACGCGGCCTGTTTCCCCAAATTCATACGCATCGATTAGACGCGTAATATCACGGGAAGTTTCGTTCAGGCGGTGCAAAATCCAATAATCCGCTGTTCCGAGCTCACCGCTGATGTCACGTTCATCGTAAGTGAACCCTTCCAGGTTCATCAATGCAAAACGGGAAGCGTTCCAGATTTTGTTGGCAAAGTTTCGTGCCTGTTCCACCCGCTCCCAGCGGAAACGCAAATCCTGTCCTGGCGTACTGCTGGTCGAGATCATGTAACGCATTGCATCTGCACCATACTTCTCGATAACATCCAGCGGGTCTACACCGTTACCAAGAGATTTGGACATTTTTCGTCCATCTGCGTCACGTACAAGACCATGCATCAGCACATCCTTGAACGGAATTTCATCGGTGAATTCCAGTGCAGTAAAGATCATGCGGGACACCCAGAAATAAATGATGTCATATCCGGTTACAAGCACATTCGTTGGGTAATAACGCTGCAAATCTTCGGTTTCTTCCGGCCATCCCAGTGTGGAGAAAGGCCAGAGCGCAGAGCTGAACCATGTATCCAGGACATCTTCATCCTGTTTCAGCTTGCGTCCTGCATATTCAGGCATCGTGGTTGGGTCTTCAGCAGTGACAATAATCTCACCTGTCTCTTCGTCGTACCAAGCAGGAATACGATGTCCCCACCAAAGCTGACGTGAAATACACCAGTCACGAACATTTTCAATCCAGTTCAAATACGTTTTTTCAAAACGTTCAGGTACAAAGTTTACACCGTCTCCACTTTTTTGTTTCTGAATCGCTCTCTCTGCGAGAGGTTTCATCTCAACAAACCATTGCGTGGACAGATAAGGCTCTACAACCGCCCCCGTACGTTCACTATGTCCAACCTGATGCATGTGGTCTTCAATGTTAATTAAAACACCCAGTTCTTTCAGATCAGCCACAATTTGTTTGCGGCAATCACTGCGATCTAGTCCCTGATATTTGCCTGCTTCAGCATTCATCGTTCCGGTCTCATCCATCACTGTAATCTGTGGTAGATTATGACGAAGACCTACTTCAAAGTCATTCGGATCATGTGCGGGAGTAATCTTCACAGCGCCACTGCCGAACTCTTTATCTACGTAATCATCTGCAATAACCGGAATTTCACGTCCAATGATTGGCAACACAAGGGTTTTGCCGATCATGTCAGCATAACGCTCATCCTTAGGATGCACAGCAACGGCGGTATCACCCAGCATTGTTTCCGGACGTGTCGTTGCCACAGTAATGTGACCACTTCCGTCTTTGAGCGGATAACGCAGATGGTAGAGATGCCCCTGAACTTCTTTATATTCAACCTCAATGTCGGAGAGCGCCGTACGGTTTACCGGATCCCAGTTGATAATGCGTTTACCTCTGTAAATGAGGCCTTTTTCATACAATTGCACAAACACTTTACGCACCGCTTTGGACAGACCTTCATCCAGTGTAAAACGTTCACGCGAATAATCCAGCGATAGTCCCATTTTACCCCATTGCTGACGAATGGTCGTAGCGTACTGGTCTTTCCAGTCCCATACTTTCTCCAGAAACTTCTCCCGTCCCAGATCGTACCGCGTCAATCCCTCTTCACGCAGCTTCTGCTCTACCTTCGTTTGGGTCGCGATCCCTGCATGGTCAGAGCCTGGCAGCCAAAGTGCATCGTATCCCTGCATCCGCTTTGTGCGAATAAGGATATCCTGCAAGGTGAAGTCAAGCGCATGCCCAATGTGAAGCATCCCCGTTACGTTTGGGGGTGGAATTACAATGGTAAACGGCTCAGCATCCTTGCGTTTACCCGCTTGGAAATACCCGCGCTCCGTCCAGGTGGAGTACCATTTGTCTTCTGCCGCCTTCGGATCGTATGTTGTCGGCATTTCGGTTGTTACATTTTTTTGTTCAGACATGTGTCATTCCTCCGTTACTTCATCTTCATCTTAGCCCCTAAACTCATTATTAGGGTAAAAAAAACAAAAAAAACCTTTCATCCATCAAAGGACGAAAGGTTAGCTTTCGCGGTACCACCTTTGTTTCACGCTGACAGCAGGATAACCATCTACCCTCTGTATCTGGCGTGACACTTCAAGCAGATAACGGCTGCGACCGGCCCATCCTACCTCCGAGGTTAATGAATTAACACATCCACCTCAAGTACTCAAACAGGCAACTCCCGGGCGACTTCGATCAGTTGGTTCCTGCGGAATCTCACAGCGTATCGATCCCACTCTCTGAAAGGTCATACTGTCTACTACTCCCGATCCACGTCATTATTCAAAAAAACCTAAACACATCATACCTTGCTCGTGCCTGATAGTCAACCTGGCAACAGCGGAACCAGACTATTGTACAGGCGAAATGTAGAAAAACAAGCAAAACCCGTAATCCTGACAAAGGATTACGGGCAGCTTAAACTACGGTTCCCTCACTTGGATGACTAAGGGATATATAGAATCTGTCCTTCTTCAACAACCTGTTCGGTCAATCGATTATATAACTGAAGCTCTCTGGTGCTAAGCTGGTACCTGTCTGCAATAGCATCGAGCGTTTCTTCGCGCTGTACGATGCACAGCTTGACTTTGCGGAAAGGCGTCTGATCCACAATCGTACCCAGAAACAGATTTTTCCATTCCACATCTTCTGCCTGACTATCCTCTTCCGGAACGACTCCATCTGAAATTTCCTCGCTGCGCTCGCCCTCACCTTCACGGACAGCACGGCCCGAAGACAACAGAGAAGAAATGCCCACGCCCTCTTCTTCTCTTCGTGACGATTCCTTCTTACTACCAAAAGCAACCTTCAGTTCCGGCTTGTCTTCCGTCTCAGCGATCGGTTCAGGAACAGTCCCCTCGTTCTGTAAAAGAGCTCCTTCTTCGGCAGCCTCTTCCGATACAGATGGCCGTTCCTCTTCTGACTGAGCCGCTTCGGATGTCGCAAATACATCTTGCCAGTTCTCCGGCTGAGCCTGTACTGGAGCATTCGAAATCAATTGCTCTGCTTGTGAGCCCACGGACCGAGCTTCTTCAAAGTGCCATACATCAGGTGCAGTCTCCTCAAGTGGCTTCGATGTTGTTTCAGAACGGGCCTGCACGGACGGATCTGGACTCCATGATCCTGAACTCTCAGGTGCATGATTTACCGAAGGTTCGGGCCATGTCGAAGCTTCATCCTCTATCGGAAGCAATGGCTCGGATTCTGGATAAGAAGCCAATCTATCAGCCGTTTCGGCCATGAACGATGAGATTGGAGAAGGGGCTTCAATCATTTCATTCGATGCTTGTGATGGTAGAATTCCCTCACCCGAATCAGGCTGTCTATTTTCATCCGGTTCTTCCAAAGGAGCAGCATCAGATGTCAACGGCTCGGCTGTTGCCTGGTTCCCGTAGGCTTGCGAGAGCTCTTCATACCCCGATTGCTCTTCAACTCTCAGAGACAAATCAGCAGATTCTGGGGAACCGTACGCAGCAAGCTCAGCTGCATTCGCCAGCTCTTGCTCTTCATTACGCAACCCGGATTGTTCCGACAACTCGGAATAATCTGTCTGACCCAGTTCGCTCTCCCTGCTGTCAGGCTGAACTTCGGGAGAATGAACAACCGTGAATTCGTCGGCCGACCACACTTGTGGCTCCTCTACCGGGAAACCTTCAATACCTCGCAAAGACAATACACCTGTAATATTCAAACTCCGGCTAGATAACAGGTCTACATCAAAATTCTCAATCTCAATTGAAATGTCATCAATGGATCTCACCCTGTTCAATGGCACGGTAATCTCGACAGGAATAAAATGTTTTAACTCCTCTGAATCTTCGCTCTCTCCTCGGTACGTTCCTGTAAGCAGCAGATGCCCCCTCAAGGTAGCATGGTCATCCTGTCCAATCACTTGAATGCGGGGATATAATTCAATTTCCTCTAGTTCCTCAATAGCCGGCACTCCCTCAGACAAATGAACGCGCTCATAAATATCGAACCGTAAACCATAAGGTTGATTCAACAAAGGTGGCGTCCTCCTTTCGGCATATGTTCACCATGATCCTTCTCATGGGACTGATCCATGGTCCAATCCTTCGTTACCCATCTATATGCCTGAACCGGGGTGGGCATGCCACCTTTGTTGAAAAAGCCCGTTCTGGTTTCATCCATTTTGGAGAATGAAGAAGCAAGAATTAAAAAAACAGACCTGCTATATCAGGTCTGTCCTTCTACGCTATGACTCTCCCTCGCTGCCAATTGTTCAAAATCCGCTGGCCACGGGTCTTGTACTTCAATTAAGGCTCCCGTTAGAGGATGCTTAAAGCTGAGCACTTCGCCATGCAATGCCTGCCTGCCAATGATGTCAGAACGTCCCCCATACAATTTGTCACCGATCAGAGGGTGACCAGCATAGCTGAGGTGCACGCGAATCTGATGTGTACGCCCCGTTTCTAGCTTCAGACGTACGAGTGTTGCCCTGTCCCATACGTTTACGATGTCCACATGAGTGACCGCATCCTGTCCCGCTTCAGAGACACGTCTGCGTTGCTTATGATGTCTGTCCTTGCCGATCGGCGCATCAATCTTGCGAATATCACTCGCTATTTGGCCGCCTGCAATAGCAACATACTGACGATGGATGGCTTTGCGGCGCATCGCTTCATCAAGTTTGGCGAGCGCAAAAGCATTTTTGGCATATAAAACAGGGCCGGTCGTATCTTCATCCAGACGATGAACATGACGCACACGGGTCTCGATTCCATTCATCTGGTAGTGCGAAGCCACCGCATGATCCAGCGTTATGGTCTGTTCTTCACGACTGCCATCCGGGTGAAGCTTCATCCCAGCTGGTTTGTGCACAACGAGGCAGAAATCATCTTCGTACAACACATCCAGATCAGTCCAACGTGGCTCCACATCTAACGGCTGCACAGCAAAAAGGGCCAGCCGAAGCCGGTCCCCTGCTAGCTGTACTCCCTCGGTTGCCTTGAGCTGACGCAGTAGCTTCTCCGGGAACTCGAGTTCAGACAGGAGCCACTGTTCAGCAGCAGCTTGTCTGTCCTCTTTTCCAGTCACCGCCTTGCCTGGCATCAGTTCAAGCCATTGACCGCGACGTTTCCAGCTTTTTATACTCATAGCGATTGCAAAGCCTTACGGTTAGCCTCGATGGTATCCTCAATATCCTGCTCTGTATGCACACCGGACACAAACATCCCTTCATACTGGGAAGGCGCCACGCTAACTCCATGATCAATCATCGCTGCAAAATAACGGCGGAACTGATCCAGATTGCTTTCCTTCGCAATATCATAGTTCGTTACCGGCACGTCACTGAAGAATGGACATACCATTGAACCGACACGGTTGATCGTCACCGCAACGCCTGCTTCTGTTGCATTTTTTTCGAATCCCGCTTGCAAACGTGCAGACAACATCTCCAGACGATCATATACTTCCGGCGTCAAAAGCTTCAGCGTCGTATAACCTGCCGCCATTGCGAGCGGATTACCACTTAATGTACCAGCCTGATAGATTGGGCCTGTAGGCGCAACCTGTTCCATCAAATCTCGGCGACCGCCATATGCTCCTACAGGAAGACCACCGCCGATAACTTTACCCAAACATGTCAGATCCGGTGTAACCCCAAATCGGCCCTGTGCACAGTTAAGCCCTACACGGAACCCCGTCATGACTTCGTCAAAGATCAACAAGCTTCCATACTCCTTAGTGACACTGCGCAATCCTTCCAGAAAACCAGTAGCGGGAGGCACGACACCCATATTGCCAGCAACCGGTTCGACGATTACAGCCGCAATCTCTTCTCCAAATTTTTCAAAGGCCAGACGCACGGACTGCAAATCATTGTAAGGAACCGTGATGGTGTTCAATGCCACCCCTTCAGGTACTCCTGGGCTGTCCGGCAATCCCAGCGTAGCTACTCCCGATCCAGCTTTGATAAGCAAGCTGTCTGCATGTCCATGATAGGAGCCTTCAAATTTCAAAATTTTACTGCGTCCAGTTACCCCACGAGCCAAGCGAATGGCGCTCATCGTTGCTTCCGTACCGGAATTCACCATGCGCACGATATCAATGGATGGCACACGCTCACACACGATTTTTGCCATTTCCGTCTCAAGCAGGGTTGGCGCACCAAAGCTCGTGCCTTTCAGGGCTGTCTGCCGGAGTGCCTCTACAACTTCAGGATGAGCATGTCCCATAATCAGCGGGCCCCATGAACCTACGTAATCAATGAACACATTGCCATCAATATCGTAGATTTTGGAGCCCTCCCCACGCTCGACATAGATCGGCGTGAGTCCGACCGATTTGAACGCCCGAACCGGACTGTTCACTCCCCCAGGTATGTACTGTTTGGCTTCCTCAAATGCGCTGCGTGAGCGCTCATCATTGCGACGATTGCCTTGTTGTGCAGTCATGAACATCCTCCTTAAATTAAATTTACTTTTCAGCCAGCCAGCGGGATGCATCTTTGGCATAATACGTAATAATCATATCTGCCCCGGCACGTTTCATACTGAGCAGGATTTCCATAGCCACCTTTTTTTCATCAATCCATCCTTGAATTGCGGCCGCCTTCACCATTGCGTACTCTCCGCTTACATTGTAAGCCACGAGCGGAAGATCAAACTGATCCTTGATGGTCCGCATAATATCGAGATAGGACAATGATGGTTTGACCATCAACATGTCTGCCCCTTCCAGCACGTCCGTTTCAGCTTCGCGTAGTGCTTCCCGAGCATTTGCCGGGTCCATCTGATAGGATTTTCGATCCCCGAATTGCGGTGTGGAATCTGCTGCTTCACGAAATGGTCCGTAGAATGCTGAAGCATACTTAACGGAATAAGACATGATCGGAATATGGTTAAAACCATTCTCATCCAGGCCTGCACGAATCGCTTGCACAAAACCGTCCATCATATTCGATGGTGCAATAATATCTGCGCCTGCCTTAGCTTGCGATACTGCCGTTTTCACCAGCAACTCCAAAGACTCGTCATTCAGAACATCACCGCAGATATGTCCATTAATCTCCGTAGTATGCACCATGCCGCAGTGACCATGGTCGGTGAATTCACATAGGCAAGTGTCTGCAATCACCAACAGCTCGGGATACCAGGATTTGATCAATCTCGTTGCTTCCTGCACAATGCCATCCTCTGCAAAACCGGATGAACCTACACTGTCTTTTGTTTCCGGAATACCGAACAACAGTACAGCCGGTATACCCAGTTCAGCAATTTCTTTGACTTCTTCCTGTAGACGATCCAGCGAGAAACGGAATACGCCTGGCATTGATTTAATCTCAGACTTTACATTTTTACCGTATGTGACGTAGATCGGTTGAATAAAATCATCCACAGTCAAGTGTGTCTCTCTCACCATATTGCGGATGCCTACCGATTGACGTAACCGGCGATGACGTACGATTGGAAAACCCATTTATCATTACCTCCCTGAATTTCATTGGCAAAAAGGGAAGCGCGCCGGTTCTTCACGAATTCAGCACGCTTCATAAGTTTAAGCACAGCTAGTCCAGCTTAATTGCTACCAACACTTGCGGCAGCTCGTTTCCATTCACATAAAACATCGATCAGGCTGGTCATCGTGGCTTCCTTCGCCATAAGAGTAACCTCCAGCCCGGCAGCCTCTGCGGTCTTAGCGGTAACTGGCCCTATACACGCAACCTCTACTCCTTTTAGTAGCGGCAACGGATCTTCCACACCCATTCGTTTCAGCATCTTCATGAAGTTCTTCACCGTAGATGAGCTTGTAAAGGTCACCGCATGGATACCGCCCTCTTCAAGCAGTTTGAGTAATTCATCATCCTCTTCACCCGCAAGGATGGTATCATATATGATTGCCTCGGTAACGTGCAATCCTCGCTCTTTCAACTGCTCCGGTAACCAAGACCGCGCGAGATCACCGTGAGGGATCAACACCTTCTGGCCTGACTTCAACTCACTTTCAAACGCTTCGAGCATGCCTTCTGCTTGAAAAGGCCCTTTAACAACTTCAGGCGCGATCCCGTGCTTGCGCAGCGCTTCTGCCGTCGATGGTCCCACTGCTGCGATTCTGGCCAGATGAAGCGAGCGAATGTCCTTGCCTTCGTTTTCCAGATGACGGAAGAAAAACTCCACACCATTGACACTTGTGAAAAAGACCCAATCAAATGTATTTAACGCATGCAGCGCATCTTTGACACTTTGTTTGGAAGATTCGCTGGACGGCATAACCGTTTCAATGACCGGGAACTCATAGGGTTCACCACCGAGTTCTTCAATACGATTCACCAGTTCACTTGCCTGACTGCGGGCACGGGTAACCAGAATTCGTTTACCAAACAGCGGCAGCACCTCTGCCCATTTCAATTGCTCCCGCTGTTTGACTACATCTCCAACGACGATTACGGCTGGTGGCTGAAAATTTGCCGCAATGACTTTGGCTTCGATATCCTCCAGCGTTCCCGTGATCGTATCCTGTTCTGCCCGAGTTCCCCAACGTACAAGCGCCACGGGTGTGCTAGCTGGACGACCATGACGAATAAGCTGCTCGCTAATATAACCAATTTTGGCAACACCCATCATAAATACCAGTGTGCCCGTTGCATTCGTTACTTTATCCCAATGAATACTGCGATCCAGTTTGTCGGGGCTCTCATGTCCGGTAATAATCGAGATGGAGGAAGCATAATCCCGGTGTGTCACCGGAATACCTGCATACGCAGGCACGCTGATTGCCGCGGTTACACCTGGTACAATCTCAAACGGAATACCGTTTTTGTGCAGCAATTCTGCTTCTTCCCCTACCCGTCCGAATATCGTCGGATCTCCGCCTTTCAAACGCACAACCACTTTGCCTTCAAGGGCCAGATCGACAAGTAGCTGGTTAATCTCTTCCTGTTTCATCGTATGTCGGTCCGGTCGTTTCCCCACATAAATTTTAACTGCACCGGGTTTCATTAGTTTCAGCAATCGTGGACTTGCGAGCCGATCATAAACAACGGCGTCTGCCTTGCCGATGCTCTCCCACCCTTTTACCGTAATCAGTCTTGCATCTCCAGGACCCGCACCTACCAAAAAGACTTTCCCCGCCATGCCTTCATCCCCTAACTTCTGCCAGTATCTGTTCAGCCCCGCGATCAATTAATCTCCAAGCCACTTCTTCTCCAAGGCGAACCGGATCTTTACCACTCAACGTTTCCTTCAAAATCAGTCCGCCATCCGGCGTACCAACCATACCCGTTAATTGTAACTTGTTTTCACTGTTCAGGGAATCTGCATCTTCCGGAATCCACACCGCATGTGCACCAATCGGTACCTGACAACCTCCGTTTAACACGCTCAGGAAACGGCGCTCTGCCATGACTGGCGAAGCTGTTGCCGGATCGTTATAGAGAGATAGCAGATGTAGTAATTCCTCATCATCTTCACGGCACTCAATGCCAAGAGCCCCTTGGCCAACAGCCGGAAGGCAGGCTTCCTCAGACAAATATTCCGTAATCCGATCCTCCCAGCCCATCCGATACAAGCCTGCTGCTGCCAAAATAATGGCGTCCAATCCTTCGGACTCAAGCTTCCGCAGGCGTGAGTCAATATTGCCTCGGATAGATTCCAGTTGCAGGTCTGGGCGATAGGCTTTCAACTGGCTTGATCTGCGCAGACTGCTTGTCCCAACCCGTGCACCCTCTGGCAATTGATCCAGTGTAAGGCCGCCACGAGATACAAGCGCATCCCGAGGATCTGCCCGCCGGGGAACTGCACCGTTCACGAGACCTTCTGGAAGCTCGGAAGGCATGTCCTTCATACTGTGCACAGCCATATCAATGGTATGGTCAAGCATCGCCTGTTCGATTTCTTTGACAAATAACCCTTTACCGCCTACTTTGGACAACGTAACATCCAGAATGAGGTCTCCCTTTGTCACGATCTTATGTACCTCAAAGTCAAAAGCTAAACCTTCCCGCTTACAAATATCACGTAAATCTTGAATCACATATCCGGTCTGTGTTAACGCCAGAGCACTTTGTCTACTGCCCACTTTAATTGTACGCATATCTACATTTCCTCCTGATTACGGGATATCCAGTTCCCGATTTCTTCTTCGGTCCACCACTCAAACTGCCCCGCACGTATCCTATCCAGCATATCCATTTCCGTCAGACGCCGTAGCAATGTTCTTCTCGCAACTGGAGACAGTCCACGGGACTTGATCTCCATTCTCATCTGGTGTAAAAAATCAAGATACGTCTCGTATTCATCTCCAAACTGCTGTTCAAGCAAAGCACGAATCTCGGCTGCCGCCGCAGGACCTGCACCAGCTGTCGAGATAGCGATGCTTAACCGCCCTCGTCTGACCACACTCGGCGTAATAAAGCTGCTATTGCCGGAAGACATCGCATCATTCACTAGCATTGCCCCCGCCTCAGCCTCTAGAACTACAGCACGGTTAACATGCTGATCGTCCGTTGCTGCATATACGAGAAAGGCCCCCCGCAAATCACCATTGCGGTAGGACCGGGCTATCCACTCGATTCGGGATTCCTGATGCAATTGTTCGAGAGCAGACGTAAGCACAGGGCTAACCACCGTGATTCGGGCTTCAGTCTGCAACAACCCCTTCACTTTACGCTCAGCAACACGTCCACCGCCGATCACGAAGACGGATTTATCTGAAATATTGACATAAATCGGCGTGTAGTGTTCCATACTCTTCACTCTCCCGTCCAGCGATGAAACGCCGAATACGCATTGGATAAAAAGCTGATGATGACAAGTGCATATCCAATTAATGTCCATCTGGACATAACCATCATTGAAAACTGCTTTCTTCTCTTCACGACAAAATATCCAACATAGATGGCAATGGCCAGACCTGTTGCAATCACCTTCAGATCTAGCAGTAGATGCCATCGTCTTTCCGCCACGATCGACAACACAGCCAGCACAACGGATACCCCTAGAAGAGGCGTCCCAATCAATGTTGCACCATCCATGTATTTGCCAATGACCTCTAGGCTCGGCAGACGCCGCACCGTATCATTCCATTTTTTGTTTTTCAACTTGTGATGAAGAAATAGATATAGCAGAGCAAACACTGAAGCAACCGTTAAAGCCGCGAATCCCAGGTTTGCTAGCGTAATGTGCATAATCAACAACCCATGAACCGTCTGCCAGTTATGCAGTGAAATTTCCCCTGCTGTAAACCATAGTCGGTTCAGCACCGTCACCGAAAAGCCAACAACGTTGAGCAGCAGAATGACAAATTCCGAACGCTGAACCCGGGTCATAATCAATGACATCAATACGATGCTAAAAGAGAAAATAAACAGAAAATCAAATGTAGTGTAGATCGGGAAATGACCTTCCATCCACATCCGCAGAATCACATGGGTTACCTGTAATCCCCAAACAACAATAAGAAACCCTGTGCCTGTCCGCTTCGCCCCCACATTGCGTCGAATGCAGTCCGAGAAATAGAACAGTAGGCTCAGGGCATACATATAAATTAAAGCTTCATAGACTTGTTCAGCAAGGGTCAAGCTGCCCACCTGCCTTATACGCCTGCCGGAACATAAGCCGACACGGGTTCTTGCCGGTTTTCGTTCAGGTGAATCGCTGGTTTGCCCAGAGCTGTTGCATCACTCTGATTCACTTTTTCAGCAGCCATCTCCACTGCATCCTCCAGCGCGAAAATCTGCGTAAACATGCGCAGTGCTTCATCACCTTGCTTCGTACCTGCCATTTCTTTGATTCGGTTGATCGGATCTGTTGTCATTTGATTCACAATACTCTTGGTCAAACGACGAATGACTTTACGTTGATGCTCATCCAGCTCTGGCAGCTTGTTGAACAGACTATCCATCGTTTCTTCGTGAATGGATACACCCTTCTCCTGCAAAGCCCGAATAACCGGACGAACGCCGAGTGTTCTAAGCCACTGGTAATAATCTTCCATCTCCAGCTCAATCATTCTCTCAATCTTCGCAGCTTCCACCTTACGCATCTCCAGATTGCTCTCCACAATACCTTCAAGATCATCGATATCGTAGAGAAATACGTTAGAGATTTCGCCAATCGCCGGATCAATATCGCGCGGTACGGCAATATCAATCAGGAACAGCGGACGTGCTTGCCGGCGCTTCATGCTTTCCCGAACGATTCCTGCATCAAGAATATAACGTTCTGCTCCTGTAGAACTGATGACAATGTCTACTTCGCTCAGTCTAGTAAGGGCCTGCTCCATCGTACACGGCGTTCCTCGGAACTTGCTGGCCAACTCCTCGGCTCTGGCGAGCGTCCGATTGGCCACAATAACTTCAGATGCCCCGTTGGCATACAGATGTTTAACTGTAAGTTCACTCATTTTGCCGGCACCTAAGATAAGCACCTTCTTGTCTGTGAACATACCAAAAATCCGCTTGCCCAGTTCAACCGCAGCATAGCTGACAGAAACGGCACTCTCCCCGATGGAAGTCTCCGAATGCGCCCGCTTGCCCAAGGTAACTGCCTGTTTAAACAATTTGTTAAACCAAGTTCCGGTCGCTTTCTCTTCTTGTGCTTTGAAAAAAGCCTGTTTCACTTGGCCGAGAATCTGAGTCTCTCCAATGACCATCGAATCCAGCCCGCAAATGACCCGGAACAGATGGCGCATGGCCTGATCATCCTCATATATATATAAGTGTTGCGTAAATTCTTCCCGTGGAACGTTAAACCATTGCTCCATGAATGTTCTTATAAAATAACCGCACATGTGAAGACGGTCGACCACAACGTACAATTCCGTACGATTACAAGTGGCTACGATTACACCTTCCAATACACTCTTGGTCAGCTTGAGCTGCTGCAGCGCTTCAGACAAGTCCTTTTCTGCAAATGTGAATCGTTCTCTGACCTCTACAGGCGCCGTGCGATAATTCAAACCAACAACAACGATGTGCATTGCAAGTTCACCTGCCTAATAAATTTCCAATCAAAGTGTTTACTGTATATCTCTATCCAATTCAGAATGACATAGTTAATTATATCACACATCAAGTCCACCACTCGCCCATTTTTATGAAATGTTTATGAAATCCACATGATGATTATCATATGCATTGTCATTTATTGTAGTGTCTCACCAATGTTCACCGTTATGCGTTATTGAATAGGAACGATGAACATTTGAGAAAACGAAGACTTTGCAAGCCGATTCAAGACTGCTTATAACAAATAGCCATGGAATCATTCCATGACTATCTAGGTGCGGGAAACATGATGTGTATTTCAAATATTTTAGGTTAGTGATTGTTATCTTCAGTTGTTTGAACAGTTGCTCCGCTCTCGTTATCGGCCTCTTCTTCAACTGGTGCGTATTTGTCTATCCGGGCATGGCGAGTAATAATGTCCCAAAGCTCTTCCTTGCCCAAACCTTCCTCGGATGAAAAAGGGACAAACAAGTCACCTGAGCGAAGGCCCAGTGCTTCTTTGATGACTTTAATATGTTTTGCTCTGCGAGTCTTAGGAATCTTGTCCATCTTTGTAGCCACAACGACCAGTGGCAAACCGTGATGGCGCAGCCATTCATTCATCATTTTGTCATCCTTGGACGGCTCATGTCTCATGTCCACCATCTGCATGACGAGTTTTAATTCATCACGTTGCAGCAAATACTTCTCCATCATCTTACCCCAGGCAAAACGCTGCTCTTTGGATACTTTGGCGTATCCATAACCCGGAAAATCGACGAAATACAGATCCTGATTGATCTTATAATAATTAAGTTGCTGGGTTTTACCCGGCGTAGCACTTGTACGCGCCAGATTTTTACGGCTGATCAAACGGTTGATCAGTGATGACTTACCCACGTTGGAGCGCCCCGCCAGGGCAATCTCCGGCAGGCCATCATCTGGATATTGTTCAGGCCGAACGGCACTAATAATAAACTCAGATTGATTGACTTTCAAATTGCATCTTTCCTCTCTTGAACACCTGTCTTGCGAGCATAACGATTACATTTTCATCCCGTATTATGCCATCATACCTTCTATCATATCAAAAAAAACTTCTCCTGTACCCAAAAAACATCGATTGTACTCGAAAAAAGACGATTTTGACCAACTCACAACAGATTATAGCAAAAAAACCGTTCCAGCGGACGCCGAAGCTTCCGCAGAACGGTCTACTCTCCATACGATCCCTGCGGACACGTGTAGATTACAGATGAATGCCCGCCTGCTCCACTAGAGCATGTTGCAACACCTGATCCATATGAGCTACTGGCACAAATTCCACATCTTCCTTGATACTGTCTGGAATGTCGCGCAGATCTCGTTCGTTATCCTTAGGCAATAATATTTTTTTGTAACCCGCACGGTGGGCCGCCAGTGACTTTTCTTTCAAACCGCCAATCGGCAGCACCCGTCCGCGCAGCGTAATTTCACCAGTCATGGCAATGTCTTTGGACACATGTTTATTCGTCAGAGCCGAGATCAAGGCCGTTGCCATCGTAATACCGGCAGATGGGCCATCTTTAGGGATAGCCCCTTCCGGTACGTGGATGTGAATGTCGTTTTTCTCATGAAAATCCGAAGCAATGCCCAGCTGTGCAGCTTTCGAACGTGTATAACTGAAAGCCGCCTGAGCAGATTCTTTCATCACGTCTCCCAGCTTACCTGTAAGGGTCAGCTTGCCCGTTCCCGGCACCACGGTTACTTCGATCACAAGCGTGTCTCCGCCGACCTCAGTCCATGCAAGCCCTGTTACGGTACCAATCTGATCTTCCAGCTCAGCCATGCCATAGCGGAATTTGCCCGGACCGAGATAGTCCTTAACATCATCTGGCAAGATCACAATCTGGCCCTCAGCACCGGATACGATATTTTTAGCTGCTTTCCGGCAGAGCGATGCCATTTGCTGTTCCAAATTCCGCACACCTGATTCACGTGTATACTCGCGAATAACTTTAAGCAGGCTGTCCTCCGGAACTTCCAGTTGATCTTCTTCCAGACCGTGATCCTTCTTCTGTTTGGGCAGCAAATAGTTTTTGGATATTTGCAACTTCTCCAGCTCGGTATAACCTGGAATATTCAGCATTTCCATACGGTCTAATAGCGGACGCGGAATGTTGTGCACCGTGTTCGCTGTAGTTATAAACATAACGTTGGATAAGTCAAAAGGCAGCTCTACAAAGTGATCACTAAACGTATTGTTCTGCTCTGGATCAAGCACCTCTAGCAATGCAGCGGAAGGATCTCCGCGGAAGTCGGAAGCCATCTTGTCGATCTCATCGAGCAAAAATACAGGATTAAGTGATCCTGCTGTTTTCATGCCTTGAATAATCCGACCAGGCATCGCACCTACGTAGGTACGACGGTGTCCACGAATCTCTGCTTCATCCCGTACGCCCCCGAGCGAGATACGGACAAACTCCCGCCCCAGCGATCTGGCGATGGAACGGGCAAGAGAGGTTTTACCTACCCCTGGCGGGCCAACGAGACAGAGGATCGGGCCTTTAAGCTTTTTGACAAGCTTCTGCACGGCCAGATACTCCAGTACACGCTCTTTGGGTTTCTCGAGACCATAGTGATCTGCGTTAAGCACCTCTTCAGCCTTTTGAATATCGAGATCATCATCCGTCATCTGGCTCCAAGGTAAAGCTAACAGCCAATCCACATAGTTACGGATGACGCCGCCCTCGGCAGAGCTTGCCGGCATTTTCTCCAGTCGATCAATCTCTTTCTCGACCTTCTCTTTCACCTTGTCCGGCAGGCCGAGACTTTCCATCTGATTACGAAGTTCTTCCACTTCGCCAGCACGGCCCTCTTTTTCACCGAGTTCCTTCTGGATCGCCTTCATCTGCTCACGCAAATAGTACTCTTTCTGGGTTTTCTCCATCTGTTTCTTCACACGTTGGCTGATCTTGCGTTCAAGCTCCAGCACTTCACGCTCATTATTCAGGATGTCCAGCAGTTTCTCCAAACGTTCCCGAACGTCGATGGTCTCCAGAATTTCCTGTTTGTCCTTGATCTTCAAGGACAGATGGCTTGTAATCACGTCCGCAAGACGCCCCGGTTCTTCGATATCGGACACCGCGGCCAGAGTTTCAGGCGTTACTTTTTTGGACAAATTGATATAATTCTCGAACTGGTTCAGAACGGTACGCATGAGGGCATCTGTCTCTGGATGGGTATTCTCTTCCTCAGGCAGCTCTTGCGCCAGTACCTCGTAATATTCTTCGTTGTCCGTATATTCAATAATTTCAGCCCGTTCCAAGCCTTCCACAAGTACTCGAATCGTTCCGTTGGGCAGCTTCAACATCTGTCTTACCTTAGCTACGGTTCCAATGCGGAATATATCCTCTCGTGTAGGTTCCTCAATATTTACCTCGGCTTGGGAACATAGGAGAATCAAATGTTCTTCTACCATCGCTTTTTCTAAAGCCTTGACCGATTTCTCCCGGCCCACATCGAGATGCAGCACCATACTCGGGTAGACGAGAAGTCCTCTTAAAGGCAGTAAAGGAAAACGACGACCTTTCGCTTTGCTCGGTCCCATCGCTTTCGCACCTCCAATGGCTCTCAGGTTGTAGTCATCCATTATTCTATCAAATGTTCACATAAAAAACCAATGAAGGGAAGCGCTTAGCAGCTCCCCGAATCTGTAACTCGCCCTTGACGAGGTGACTCTGCCCTTAAGAAAGAGGCGGAGGCCGGTGGGAAAATCTCCGGTTTCGGTGTCACAGTCTCTTCTGCCGCCAGCTGCTGCTCCACTTGTTGCGCCCCCGGCTCCCAGCCAAAGACTTCGCGGAACACATCCTGAACCGTATCTACAGGAATCACCCGCAAACCATCTAGATTGTCAAAAATGGACTGCCAGTTTTCCGCCGGTATAATGACCGTCTTCGCCCCAGCCTGGAAAGCTGCCTCCACCTTCGCCAGCACGCCTCCAATCGGCTTAACACGACCGTGGATACTAATCTCGCCCGTCATCGCCAACTCATGGTCTACAGTGAGTCCTTGAATGGCTGAAGTAATCGCTGTCGCCATAGCAATTCCGGCCGATGGCCCATCGATTGGCGTACCTCCCGGGAAATTCACATGTAAATCGTAATCACTCGTGCGGATACCCATAGCTTTTAATACGGTTAACACATTTTCAACCGAGCCTTTCGCCATACTTTTCCGCCTGAGTGTACGGGAACCGCCTCCAATCTCTTCCTCATCCACGACACCTGTGATATTGATGCGGCCTTGCTCTTTCGGAGTAGGAACAGCTGATACCTCAATCTCCAGAATCGTGCCCATGTTTGGTCCGTAGACGGCAAGCCCATTGACAAAACCGACCTGCGGTTTCGAAGGAACCTTGCGATCTGGCCTTGGCTGAATCTGACTGCTCCCCGCAACCCACTCTACATCGGAAGCCTGAAGTGTCTCGCGCTTTTCGGTAAGCGCGAGTCCAGCAGCCAGCTGAATGATGTTGACTGCTTCGCGTCCATTAGTCGCATATCGCTTGACCACATCTACGGCATCCGGGCAAGGGCTGAACCCGATTTTCTGTACCGCATCTTCCGCAATTCCCCCGATCTCCTCAGGTAACAATGGACGGAAGTAAACTTCCATACACCGTGAACGTAAAGCTGGGGGAAGCTCATGCGGGGAACGTGTCGTCGCTCCAACAAGACGAAAATCGGCCGGCAACCCATTCTGGAAAATATCATGGATATAAGCAGGAGTATGCGTATCTTCCGAGTTATAGTACGCACTTTCCAAAAAGACTTTGCGGTCCTCCAGTACTTTCAACAGCTTATTCATCTGGATAGAATGTAATTCTCCGATTTCATCAATAAAAAGCATACCGCCATGCGCTTTGGTTACCGCACCCGGCTTCGGTTGAGGGATACCCGCCACGCCCATGGCTCCTGCTCCCTGATAGATCGGATCATGGACAGAACCAATTAGCGGATCAGCGATACCTCGCTCATCAAAACGAGCCGTTGTCGCATCCAGCTCTGTAAATTTGGCATCGGCTTTGAATGGAGAGGTCGGATTTTTTTTCGCCTCTTCCAGCACGACCCTTGCAGCAGCCGTTTTCCCCACTCCTGGCGGGCCGTATATAATCACATGCTGGGGATTAGCACTGCATAATGCTGCTTTGAGTGCACGAAGTCCATCTTTCTGCCCGACAATATCGTTAATGGTAGCCGGACGTGTCTTCTCCGCCAGTGGCTTGGTTAGTGAGATAGAACGCAGCTTGCGAAGCTTCTCCAATTCTTTCTTTGATTCACGCTCAACGGCAGTACGGTTTGTTTTCTGGCCCCGAAGCAAGTTCCAGAAGTATAACCCGATTACCACGCCAAAAAATAACTGTATCAACATGAATACCATGCCCAAGTCACCCATATTTCAACATCCTCCTGTTCTGTCTTTCATCTCATCTGTGATCATGCTAATACTTGGTAGTATAGCCTTTTCAACGAGACGTAAACGGAAGAAGAGGATTTTGTATCAGAGAATTTGTATGTAGCCATGCAAAAAGCCCGCCAAGTATGGCGGGCCTTCATATTTCACCTATTTAAACATAACACTATCGCTTGAATAAGATAAGATCCAATTCATTTCGGAACAATTGTACATTATAAGATTAGTGCGAACGTCCAGGGATGACACCTGTTTCTTCATATGCTTCGACAATTTTATCGATTTCTTTTTTCAATTCTTCTACCATGATCTCTTCCGGCACTTTACGAATCATTTGTCCATGACGGAATAAAAGCCCTTCTCCACGGGCACCAGCAATGCCGATATCCGCTTCTTTTGCTTCGCCTGGACCATTTACCGCACAACCCAACACAGACACCTTGATCGGCACCTTAAGTTTAGAGATATACTCTTCCACTTCGTTGGCGATGGAGAAAAGATCGATATCAAGACGCCCGCAAGTTGGGCAAGAGATCAGTGTAGCCGCATTAGAAATCAGGCCAAAGGTTTTGAGCAGATCACGTGCAACCTTAATCTCTTCTACCGGGTCGGCACTAAGCGAGATACGCATCGTGGAACCAATCCCCATAGAAAGAAGTGCGCCCATACCCGCAGAACTTTTAATTGTGCCCGAGAACAGTGTTCCTGCCTCAGTGATGCCAAGGTGCAACGGATAAGGAATAATCTGAGCTGCCTTTGTATAAGCTTCGATAGCCATTGGTACATCGGATGCTTTAAGTGACACAATGATATCGTGGAAATCAAGTTCTTCCAGAATGCCAATGTGGAACAACGCACTTTCGACCATAGCATCCGCTGTAGGATAGCCATACTTTTCAAGGAGATGGTTCTCTAGTGAACCCGCGTTTACCCCGATCCGAATCGGAATACCTTTTTCTTTGCACGCTTTGACAACCTCTTCTACTTTGGCACGTTTACCGATGTTGCCCGGATTGATCCGAACTTTATCAATGCCATTCTCGATGGCAAGCAAAGCGAGCTTGTAGTTAAAATGAATATCAGCTACAAGCGGGATATGAATCTGCTTCTTGATTTCCTTAATCGCTGCTGCAGCTTCCTCATTATTCACTGTTACACGCACCACTTGGCATCCAGCTTCTTCCAATCGCAAAATCTCTGCAACTGTCGCTTCAACGTCTGCTGTTTTGGTTGTACACATACTCTGAATAATAACCTCGTTACTGCCGCCAATTGTCAAGTTCCCTACTTTTACGGGACGGGTGTCCTGTCTTAAATACATGAGTGATTTCTCTCCCCACAACGTCAAAGCTCCACTCTGACAAAAGACCATATATACGCCTTCTGCCCAAGTGGAGAACTGACAAGTCTATATTTCAAAGCTTAGCTGAAGATGTGCTGATTAAGCACTCTCTTCTTGCTTATCATCCTTTGATTGGCCAAGTTCAGGCACAACTTTTTTCTCAACTACTTCTTCGGTAATGACACAGCTGGTTACGTCTTCACGTGAAGGCACCTCATACATGATTTCCAGCATGATACCTTCAATGATTGCACGCAAACCACGTGCACCCGTGTTACGTTTGATTGCTTCTTTGGCAATCGCTAGCAATGCACCCGGCTCAAACACCAGATTGACATTATCCAGCTCAAGCAGTTTTTGATACTGCTTCGTCAGTGCATTTTTCGGTTCGGACAGAATCCGTACCAACGTATCTTCATCCAGTGGCTCCAAAGTAGAGATCACTGGCAGACGGCCCACGAATTCCGGAATCAAACCAAATTTGAGCAGGTCTTCTGGCAATACCATACCCAGATATTCACCTGGTTTCAAATCTTTTTGCTCCGTAGCCGCATTAAAGCCAATGACTTTTTTACCGATCCGGCGTTTGATCATTTGCTCGAGGCCATCAAAAGCACCACCGCAGATGAACAAAATGTTTGTTGTATCGATTTGAATGAACTCTTGATGTGGATGCTTACGACCGCCTTGTGGAGGCACGGAAGCAACGGTACCCTCAAGAATTTTCAGCAAAGCTTGCTGAACACCTTCACCGGATACGTCACGAGTAATAGACGGGTTCTCCGATTTACGTGCAACTTTATCAATTTCATCAATATAGATAATGCCGCGCTCTGCTTTTTCTACATCATAGTCAGCCGCCTGAATCAATTTAAGCAGAATGTTCTCGACATCCTCACCCACATAACCAGCTTCTGTCAATGAAGTTGCATCCGCAATAGCAAAAGGAACGTTCAGGATCTTCGCCATCGTTTGTGCAAGCAACGTTTTACCGGAACCCGTAGGTCCTAAGAGCAAAATGTTACTCTTCGACAATTCAACATCCTCAATCTTGCTTTGAGTATTGATCCGTTTGTAGTGGTTGTACACTGCAACAGACAATGATTTTTTCGCTTGTTCCTGACCAATAACATATTGATCAAGGATATCACGAATTTCTTTCGGTTTCGGAATATCTTTCAGGTCTAACTCTTCATCGTGACCGAGTTCTTCCTCAACAATTTCAGTGCAAAGTTCGATACATTCATCACAAATGTATACGCCTGGTCCAGCGACCAGCTTCCGAACTTGCTCCTGAGATTTACCGCAAAAAGAGCATTTCAGTTGCCCTTTCTCATCGTTAAATTTAAACATGAAACCACCCCTTTAGGAATTGATCGGTCTGCTGAGCACCTGGTCAATAATGCCGTACGTTTTCGCTTCTTCAGCACTCATGAAAAAGTCACGGTCTGTATCCCGCTCAATTTTATCAAGGGGCTGACCTGTACGATCAACATATATTTGATTTAGTTTCTGACGAGTTTTAATAATCCATTCTGCGTGGATTTTAATATCCGCAGCCTGTCCCTGAACGCCGCCAAGCGGCTGGTGAATCATCACTTCACTGTTCGTAAGCGCATATCTTTTGCCAGGAGCGCCTGCGGTCAGCAAAAGAGAGCCCATGCTCGCTGCCATGCCTACGCAAATGGTCGATACATCTGGCTTAATAAATTGCATCGTATCGTATATACCCATCCCTGCGGTAACAGAACCACCAGGTGAATTAATATACAAGCTGATATCCTTCTCAGGATCGTCGGCTGCCAAAAACAAAAGCTGAGCTATGACAAGATTGGCTACATCGTCATCAATCGCACTGGTCAGAAAAATAATGCGATCTTTCAGCAAACGTGAATATATATCGTAAGAACGCTCGCCTCGATTGGTTTGTTCAACAACCATTGGCACCAGACTCATGAGACCAACCTCTTTTCTACATGTAATTAGACATTGCTAAATGTAAAGCAAACCCAAAATCATTTTAACATGTTCCTGTGACAATGTCATTTTTCAGAAATCACGTCATCCTAGGCATGTTTACGATTTAGCCTGATCATATTTAACCATGTTTTCTATGTATGTGCAAATTACACCCATCCTATGCCGTATTAACTTTTTTTATTTCAAGTCAACATCAAAGGTATGAAATCAACGGAAAACGGGCACCTAGCAATACGATTAATGAGAATCCATATCAATACTCATTTTTCTATAAAATGGATGTCATAATTTAAAAATAAGGCACGCAATGACTCACGTGCCTTATCGTTTATACAGCTGTCAAATTCAAACAGCTTGTCTTATTTTTCGTCAGCTTCTGCAGCAGCTTCTTCGGCTGGAGCTTCAACCGGCTCAACAACTTTGCTGTTCTCAACGAGAACATCGATTGTTTTGCGCAATTTAACTTCATCGCGAAGGCTGTCCAGGGAACCGTTACCTTCGAGGATGCCACGGATCTCTTCAGCAGGACGCTTGTAAGATTCAGCCATTTTCTCGAGTTCTTGGTTCACTTCTTCATCGGAAACTTCGATGTTTTCCGCTTTGCCTACTGCTTCAAGCACCAGGTTATTACGAACACGTTTCGAAGCATCATCATTCATTTGAGCTCTCAAGTCAGCTTGAGTTTGGCCGGAAAAGCTCAAGAACATCTCAAGGTTCATCCCTTGGTTGCGGAGACGGTTGTCGAAATCACGCATCATGTTCTGTACTTCGCTGTCAACCATTGCAGAAGGGATGTCCACTTCAGCGTTCTCAGCTACTTTTTCTACAACTGCATTTTCCTGAGCAGCTTTAAACTCGTCTGCTTTACGGGAATCCAGTTGTGTTTTGAGATCAGCTTTGTACTCTTCAAGAGTATCAAATTCGCTAACATCTTTAGCAAACTCATCATCCAGTTCTGGAAGCTGCTTGCGTTTGATTTCGTGAACTTTCACTTTAAATACCGCTTGTTTGCCAGCAAGTTCTGTTGCATGGTAGCTCTCTGGGAAAGTTACTTCTACGTCTTTGAAGTCGCCAGTGGACAGACCCACTACTTGCTCTTCAAAGCCAGGAATGAATGTGTTGGAACCCAGTTCCAAAGAGTAACGCTCTGCTTGTCCACCTTCGAAAGGTACACCATCAACAGAACCGTCGAAGTCGATTACAGCAACATCGCCGTTCGCTGCAGCACCTTCATCAACAACAACCAGTTCAGCATGACGCTGTTGCAGACGCTCCAGCTCTTCTGCCACTTCTGCATCCGTTACTTCACCTTTAGCTACAGCAACTTCGATACCTTTGTAGTCACCCAGGGTAACTTCTGGTTTCACAGTTACTTTCGCTTTGAATTTGAAGGATTGTCCTTTACCGAATTGCTCGATGTCTACATCAGGACGATCCACCGGGAAGATATCCGTTTGATCAATCGCTTCTGTGTAAGCTTCAGGAAGCAAAATGTCGATTGCTTCTTGATAAAGGCTCTCTACTCCGAAACGAGCTTCGAAGATTGGACGTGGCACTTTACCTTTACGGAATCCAGGTACGTTTGCTTGTTTAACCACTTTATTAAAAGCTTTGTCGAGTGCTTCCGTTACGCGCTCTGCACCGACTTCAACCTCAAGAACCCCAAGGTTCTTCTCTATCTTTTCCCAAGTTGCTTTCATTGTATACTTTCCCCTCCAAAATTCACATGTTCACGTAGGCAATCACGTACAAAATAACCATTTTAGTATAAACAAGTTTGCATTCTTTTTCAAGGGGAATCCCTTGATACGGTTTGAGGTAAACGTTTCCGCCCTCTAATGGCCGTCCAAACCGGCAGAAACAAACTGTTTCATAGAGCGATATGCCTGCTCAAGCCGAAACCTCATTGCACCAGTCACAGCATACATTGAACGCGTATTTTCCTCATCATGCGATCCGCCAAGACTGTCTGCCACCGTCATATGTAGCGCAGCAGCCCAAATGTCGGCCATAGCATCATTTTGCTCCAGCATAGACTGGTAATCACGTGTTCCATATACTGCCATAACATACTGTATCCACAGTTCCTGGGCAAAATAAAAGAGCGTAGGTTCATGAACCTCCGTCTGGTCTGCCACTCGTTCCAAAATCTGTACAATCTGTAGCGGGAATTCTTCCGGTTTAAGCGGAACATCAGCGATTTCAATTTCTACATCTTCCTCGCCTCTTGTGAACCGTACGATATCCTGCACCCCTCGGCGACGTAAGGTTTGCATCACTCTGAACTGTAATAAAGGATGGAGTGCTTTATTTTGCAACCACTGGATCAGTTCTTCATCCACTTTTGGAACGTCCAAAAAGGCCAGTTGCTCGAGTGCCAGCATCGTCTGCTCAGACAGTGGCCCTTCCATAACGGTACGAAGAAGCTTATCAACATAACCATCGTCCTGTGCAAGTTTCAACTTGGCATGCTGCCTTGCCATGTCTTCCTCACTGACGTCCTCTTCCTCTTCTTGACGAATTGCCGGCATTTCCATCTCTTCATATTGAGGAAATGCTGCCTGTAGCCATTCGAGTAATGCTCTCCACTCATCATAATGACGTTCTTCCTGTCCTTGGCATTGCAACAAAAAGCGAAGCAATTCCATTGCTTCACCGTAACGTTCATTTTCAAGCATAACCGTCAGTTGTATTTGATAATAGTCAAGCGTTTTTGGAAACAGTACAATATTGTTATTTTGTTCAGTCTCCGGGGTCCTGGATTCCTTGATAGGGGCACCTCCTCTCTTCCTGAATCTCCAGCTGGAATCGACCATGAATAGATATATATCAACGAAATATGGATCTATTGTCTGAGTTCTTCTGATATTCTAACATAACCCTAATTAGAAAGAAAAAAACGTTGCAGCCGCCAAATATCATATACGAAAATGAGCCTGAAATAAAACATTTGATATTATTTTTTATTTATGATAAAATCATTTTTGCTTGAAAAATTTCATGTCTCAGTAGCTCAGCAGGATAGAGCAACGGCCTTCTAAGCCGTCGGTCGGGGGTTCGAATCCCTCCTGGGACGTTCAAACAAGAAGCCTCCTTCGGGAAGCTTTTTTTGCGTTCTGGGGATGAGAACCCCAAGGGTTCGTCGGAGCATCCGCATCGAGAGCATTCACTTCGCAGTCTCGACTGGAAGGAGAGTATCCCTCCTGGGACGTTCAAACAAGAAGCTTCCTTCGGGAAGCTTTTTTTGCGTTCTGGGGATGAGAACCCCAAGGGTTCGTCGGAGCATCCGCATCGAGAGCATTCACTTCGCAGTCTCGACTGAAAGGAGAGTATCCCTCCTGGGACGTTCAAACAAGAAGCTTCCTTCGGGAAGCTTTTTTGCGTTCGGGGGATGAGAACCCCAAGGGTTCGTCGGAGCATCCGCATCGAGAGCATTCACTTCGCAGTCTCGACTGGAAGGAGAGTATCCGCACAATGTTCTTTTGAATCATTAGCTTTGCGGGACTTGCTTTGCTGCCTTATAAACTTCAAGCTCTTAGCTTTAACTAAAGTGAGAATGCCGTTCCTGATAGCAAATAGTCCAGTATATAATGAGATCGCCCCCCCCCCCCCTCTCATCGTCGTTCCAGAAAACTCTAACGATCACCAGAGAGCTTATTTGCCTCATTTTAACCACTTTAAAATTCTAACGATCACCAGAGAGCTTATTCCCTAAATGTCGTGCTTTTTTTGTACTTTTTCGTGCGATATGGACTAAATAGCGTTCCTGAGGATCGTTAGAATTGGAAAAGACTCTTTTTCCTCCGAATAAGGTTTCTCGTGATCGTTAGAATTCAGCACCTAGTTTGAAGCTATAGGATGTCATGCCCTGTTCTAGAATGCGTTGTACATTGTATATCTTTTTTAAGATTTAAGTACGCTGAGAGATTATCTTTCAATTCCCGAGAGTTTTACACACTCTTCGAATACAGTATTTGTTCCACACACGGCCTCCACACGCTTATTCTTGCTGACCCTGCTCTTTTCTTCTTCCTTCCTCTCTTTCTGATGCCCCTCCCTCTGCTAACTCACACCTGCGTTTTTCTATTACCTTTATTCTTTCATTACCTCTTATCTATTTTTTTATCCAGTTAATCTTTCATTATCCAGTCTTAATCGCATCTTCCCACTTTATATCACTCTTTCGCCCCACTGACCCACTAAAATCACGCGTGCTCTTATTCATCCAGCCAGAACATTCCTCTAATAATTCTCTACTTCACTAATTCTCTACTATATATCATTCGACTTGAGCTAGAGACACACATCTGTTAAGTTTTACATTTCATTGCCCCATATTGACACACAATGTTATGCTTACTTAATGGATGTTGTGCCAATCCATACATATTACTTCACGTATCAATCCCTTTTAAGGTTATACTTAGTGACTGGCTGACGACTAATATCTTCACTTCATTGTGACTTATTGTTCACCTGTACATCTTTGCATTGTTTTTACTATTTGATTTTTTTATCTAAATTCAGACACATACTAAGGCGTTCTAAATAATTCACTTTAATAAGTTCCATCTATCTCTTTCACCACATCCATGGTCATCTCCATCGACGTAAAAGCAAGTTATTGTAAAATGAGGTTTTTGGAATCATCCTTTCGTTCCAGGTTTTTTGCTTGCTTACACCAGTTCGACTCCTAATCAACAATTAATTGTTAACGTGAGATCTAATTGTGCATCCGTTCTTGCTCTTATTCCATTGGACTAAAGTGTTCGTCGGATTATCCCAACAAAACAAACTTAAGCACCATCCACTCAACTTACTAGAAACAGGAGATTAATTATGCCATCACCTACACAACAGCAGCATTCCATCGCTTCCGGGGGAGATAAACATTCCCAACAAACCTCTCAAAAACTCGGGATGTCACTCGCTGGAATTATCGTCATCGCCGCTACCATGCGGTCACCCATCACAGCCACTGGCCCTGTCGTGGACTTGATTCGCTCCGACACAGGGATTGGCCATACTATGGCGGGTCTGCTAACCTCACTGCCTTTGATTGCTTTTGCAGCTGTTTCACCTTTTGCTCCTCGTCTTGCGAAACGTTTTGGGCTGGAGACCGCCCTGCTGCTTGCTGTAATTATTGTTACTGGCGGAATCGCTTTACGCTTACTTCCTTCCGTTCTGGCTCTATATGCGGGGACAGCTATTTTGGGATGTGGTATCGCCCTTAGCAATGTACTTCTGCCGAGTCTGATCAAACGCGATTTCCCGTTACGTGTTGGCATCGTCACCGGACTGTACTCAGTGTCGATGAACATGTTTGCTTCGATCTCCTCAGGCCTCAGTGTCCCCGTGGCAACAACCGCCCCGCTTGGCTGGAGGGCTTCATTAGGGATGTGGGCCATTCTGTCCCTGCTAGCTATTGTTTTATGGCTTCCACGGGCTGGGAGAGGACGCAAACAGATGTTATATGTTACTTCTCAGAGCGAAAACGCACCCGCACGCTTACGCACCTCTTCTCTCGCTTGGTTCGTAACGTTTTTCATGGGCATCCAGTCGTTAATCTTTTATACAACGATAACGTGGCTTCCCGAGATTCTCGCGGATCAGGGATTCAGTGCTGCTTCGGCTGGCTGGATGTTGTCTCTGATGCAGATGATTAGCGTACCTGCTACTTTTATTGTTCCGATCCTAGCCGGAAAAACACAAGATCAGCGAACACTAACCACCATAACGTGTTTGTGTCTCATTATCGGATATGCGTTACTTTTCAGCGATGTACCTACCCTCGTCACAATCGGGGTTGCTCTAGCCGGTATTGGTGCCGGAGCCTCATTTGGTCTGGTTACAATGTTTTTTGTTCTTCGCACCAATCATGCGCGAGAGGCTGCGAGTCTTTCCGGGATGGCTCAATCCTTCGGTTATATGCTTGCCGCAGGAGGTCCATTACTATTTGGTTTAATGCATGACTGGACCAACGGATGGACTCTCCCGCTGCTCGTACAGGTTCTGCTTGCGATTGCTCTGCTCATGACAGGACTCCAGGCGAGCAAAAACCGAACGGTTTCTTAGTTTTGAAAATATACCACCAGGAGAACGGTTCTGGATTCCTCCCTGTAAGTAAACAACAAGAAATGTCCTCTTCCTGTACACTGCACAGGGGAGGCCATTTCTCATATCTCGCTGTCGCCCTGTTCACCGGCTTTATGCCGGACAAGCGAGGGTTTTACTTTTCCAGAAAACAAAATCTGATTAGACTCCTTTACAGGAGCCATTCCCTGAAAATACCTTACCGAAACATAAGTGTTATACTAGCTATATAAAACTTAATTGCAATAAAATAGAAGTTGCGAGGTCAACATATATTCGTTCGAACCATAGCTTCAATCTGATTTACATAAGCAACTTTGTAGTATTTACTTTTAGTTATTTGGAGGAGGAATCATGAAACTCGTCATTGAGAAGTTAAAAGACACAGACTTTGAAAACCTATATGAATTTGAAATTGAAAACAGAACTTTTTTCGAGGAAATGATACCATCTCGAGGAGATGATTATTACAGACCTGAGGTTTTTAGAGTGAAAACTGAAATGTTGCTTGATGAGCAAGCTAAAGGGCTCTCATATTTTTATTTAATAAAAGATGAAAATCGTTCTATTCTTGGAAGAATAAATTTAGTGGATATCAACTTTTCTAATAAAATAGGATTTCTCGGTTATAGAGTAGGAAAAATCAACACTGGGAAAGGTATCGCGAAACAAGCATTAAAATTATTACTCCAAACAAGCATTGATTTAGATATAAAAGAAGTTCATGCAAAAACGACCACCCGCAATATAGCATCTCAAAAAGTTCTAATGCAAAACGGGTTCAAGCATACGGTGACTAGTGATGAAGAATTTGAAATGAATGGACAAATGCTGCAATTCACCAATTATATTTGGATAAATAAACATCATCCCTCCCTGTAAGTAAACAACAAGAAATGGCCTCTTCCTGTACACTGCACAGGGGAGGCCATTTCTCATATCTCGCTGTCGTGCTAGTCACCGGCTTTACGCCGAATCGAGCGAGGTTTTACTTTTTCACACAACAAGCTCTTACCGCGTTTACTTCACCTTCACCGTAATGGTATTGGTGTTTGTCACTCCGGCAGCGTTAACCAACTCGGCTCGGTACGTATACGTACCAGATGTTTTGCCTTTCACTGCCGTTACAGCAAATTGGGGCAGCGGTGTTGTCGCTTTGAGTGACTGTGTATCGATCAACTCATCATTCTCATAAAGACGATACTCGGTTGCATTCGTTCCCCACCACAAGTTCATCATCACCTTGTAATTGCCGTCCACATCCCAGTTATCGTGGGATAGTACCGCTTTGCCAGGCAGTGCATCGGTCACCCGCACAGTCAGCGTCTGACTGCGCGTAACGCCCTTATCATTGGCTAGCTCGGCAACATAAGTGTAGGTGCCATTGGTTTTGCCTTTAATTTTCGTTTGAGCAAACTGTGCCCAAGGCGCGTTATAGGTCAATTTTTGCGAATCAACCAATACGCCATCCTCATACAGCTTGTAGCTCGTTGCATTTTCACCCCACCACATGTTCATGGACACCGTGTAGTCGCCCCCTAACAGACCGTTCACAAAGCCGTTATTGTGGGACAACATTGGTGTGCCAGGTGCTTTCGTAGCTGGTGTTTCAGGTTCAGTCTGCGCAGATTCCACTGTAATGGTCGTGCTAGCCGTACCACTAAGACCTTGTTCGTCTTTTACCGTAGTCTCAACAGTATACGTACCACCTTCGACACCCTCCAAGGTATATTCGAAATTGGCATCTGCCTGAACATTAAATGTGCCTTCTTTCAATGTGGAGCCATCTTCCTTTTTCACGACGTAGGTAGCTTCCAGCGCTTTCGTCGGATCAAGGGTAATGCTCCACCCTTTAGCCAGTGCAGGTGCAGCGCGGAAATACAGATCATCCACCGTACCGTTAATCACAACCGCGTCCTCCGCTTTGAACTCCAGTGATTCTGGAGCAGTTACTGCCGGGGCTGTCTTTTTAACCAAAAACGGAGGTGTATCTTTTTTATAAGTCTTTCCGTCCGCACCGATCGTCGTGATATCCACTGTATACAATCCGTCCGCAATATCAGTGACTTCTTCCGTAGTGTAATCCGAATACTGGCCATCCCAAGCCAGCGTGTATTTTGTATTTGCATTAAAATTATAATAATTTCCAAAGATAGAGCCGATGTAACCATCTTGATAATGGCCACCCTCAGGATCAAGGCCGTTATAAATTTCAATCAGTGCAAATGTCATTGGATTATAGAATTCCATTGCAACGTTCAACGTATCCAGTGAACCGTCTGCCTTCAACGGATAGTAAAACGGATTTTTGGCAGTCCCTTTGACCGTTTCAATGTACTTCACTCCGCTGGATGTCACGTTAAAGTGTGCCACATAGGGTACAGTAAACGAATTTGTTCCATTCGTAATTTCAATGTAACCTTGCGCCTCAGTTAGCGCTGTAACACCACGAGGAACAGTAATGGTCACAGCAAGCTCTTCCTCCCCATTCAAGGTGAATGAAGTTTTATCAACGGCAACAGAAACCCCCGGCACCGTACGAGTCGGATTCACATTCACCGTATACTCGCCGTTACTTCCGTTCAAGGCCTGAACCTTGATCGTTTTGGTTACTGTTTTTTCATCCGTACTCATAAAGTTGCCATAGTTGATACTTCCCGTGATGTTTTCTTTTTCAACTACGGAACCACTCTCCGTATACTGGGTCACATCCATAACTTTGACAAAAGCGGCTGGATCAATCGATTTCACCGCTTGAATGCGCCCTGAACCCTGATCAAACACGTCATATTTGACTGTGTCCATGATCTTGGCATTATTCATCAGAGCAACCTTGACATCAAAAGCAGTCCAGTCCGGGTGCTTTTCAAGAAGGAGTGCAGCGAGACCTGCTACGTGCGGTGCAGCCATGCTTGTTCCACTTTTGCGATCATACGCTTGCGCATAATCTGCTTCAGGTTCATCTTTGCCATAGGCAGGAATGGTGGACAAAATGTTGGCACCCGGTGCAACGACATCCGGTTTAATATCCAATGTTACTTTGGCAGGTCCGCGGGAACTGGAAGTACTCATCTCATCCCCAGGTGTCTGACTGCGTTCAATATCACTGAAATTGACTTCAACTGCTTGACCCGCATCCAGTTCAGCTTTAATCACTTCGCCATCTTCCTTCGACATGCTGAGTGTCGGAATCAGATCAAAGTTGTCTCCAAGACTAACACCAATCGGTCCTGGAATATTGTTATACACAATGACCGCCACGGCTCCAGCCGCTTTGGCATTGGCAATTTTCTCCACAAAGGCGAGTTCGCCGCGCTGGATCAAAGCGACTTTGCCTGTAAAATCCTTACCTTCGAAATCTGCAGGTTTACCCAGAGCTGCAAATTCAACATCATATCGATCTGTCAAAACTGCTTCAGGATCAGCCGCAAGACTCCAGCCCATCACATCCAGACGGTACACGGATTCGGCCAATGACTGAGGTGTTTGTTCCTTATTCGAAGGTGATGTTGGTGCAGTTGTCTCTGCCACCTCTGACGTTGGAGCAGTACCTTCATCCGTCATTTCATTGTCCATATTCGCTTCTGGTGCTGAAGCTTGATCATTTTCAGGCTGTGCAGTTTGTTGTGACTCATCAGATGACGTTGCATCCGTTATATCAGCATCAGACTCATTGCCGCTATTCTGAGCAGGTGCAACCTCTCCTACTTCACTTTCAGGTGTAGCGGCTTCCGCCTCACCTTCTGGTGCGGTTACCGGTGTAACAGCCGGCTCCTGTGTTTCAGGAGCATTCCCCAGTTCAGGAGTTTGCTCCTTTTCTGGAACTGGCTGTTGCTCAGGCGCCGTTTTCTCGCCTGCTTCACCAATCCAGAAATGTGTGTTCGCCGTAATGACCTGGCTAGGGCCTGTAGAGTTACCTACTGTAATCGCCATTGCAGATGCACCCGGTGAACCAAGAGTATAACGGTTAGGCCCACTGTTACCACTGGATACAACCGCAGTTACTCCAGACAGCATTGCATTATTCAACGCTACCGAAGTGACATAGCTTGGATCATTATTTTCGGCACCAAGCGACAGGTTGATGACATCCATTCCGTCCGCTACTGAACGGTCAATTCCGCCGAGTACCCAAGACGTCTGTCCACTACCATAAGGCCCTAAAACACGGTATGCATAAATATCCGCTTCAGGAGCAATCCCGACGACCCCATAGTCTCCCGCTTCACGAGCAGCGACCGTACCTGAAACGTGTGTGCCATGAGAAGTATAATAAGAGCTTCCTCTTTCATTAAGCTCAGGCTGACCTGATGCTTTCCATTCCTGATAGGTCGCTTCATAAGGATCATCATCGTTATCTACAAAATCCCATCCGCCCTTATAAGCATCGCGCAGATTCGGGTGATTGTAGTCAATACCGGTATCAATAACGCCGACTTTCACACCTCTTCCTTTATACCCCAGATCCCATACTTCAGGAGCTCCGATAAAAGGCGCTGTATCTTTCATATGCGGATTAACCTCGCCTGTGTCTGGCGCAAGCGTCACTTCATAGTCAGGGTATACACTCACTACGCCTGGTATTTGAAGCAATTGTCCCAATTGATTCCCTTTTACTTCAAGGGATACACCATTAAGGGCATATGCATAATTGTCCAATACTTCGTGTTTGATTTTTTTCTGAGTGAGGCTATGTACAAATGACTGTTGTTGGTCTTCAACTTGAGTCACAGCCTTGGTTTCCATCGAGGAGGTGAATGATCTTCCTGAGAGGGTTGATTCGCCTTGTGCTACAGCAACAGGTTTATTGGAAAGTTCAACGATGACCCGTGTGTTCTCTCCACCAAGACCTTCCAGACTTTTATCTAGAAAGGGATCTGCAGCAATTCGAGCTTCCCGACCGGCAAGCAGCTCTCTCATTTGCTTTGCTTCGGTGCTGTTTAATGTGTTATCAAGTTCAATTGCGGAATCCGCGGAAGCGGCTCCGGCTGCAGGCAGGATAAGGGAAAAAACCATAAGGAAACTCATTAACATAGATATCAATCGTTTATTCAAGGCGATGCCCTCCTTCTTCGTGTATATGCCTCACCACATGGGATCACGTTGCCAGAAGTACTGCAATACTTTCGACCATTTCACCGCCAATCTGCAAGATGTTTGACCCCTGGTAAATTATTCTACCAAAATATCACAAATTCCTTCTAAATACTTACATTATGATATAGAAATTACTTATATGGGTCTTTAGGACGATATATATTCGCATTTGTATATTTTTGTCGTTTGGATATTTAAATTTTAAATATTCAGTTTAAAAACAAGGAAAAACCATGCTTTTCTGAACAAAAGAAGGGCATGGTTTTGGATAATTTATATTGGGGGGGTTCAGGATTCATTGGGATTAGCCTACCCTTATTGGGATGAGAGTAGTGAAGAGCTGTTGCTAGTTATGAGAAATAAGAGAATTACATTCATATAACAATCTTTCTCAGTTATTCTCCCATTAAGTTTCGGGTTTAAACGCTTCAATTCGAATGCGCTTGTAATCCGCATAGATCGCATCATTTTTCCACAGTTTTGGAGTCACGATCCGGCTGATTTCCCGGCACCATTCCTCCACCTGCTCGGAGCTGAACCCCTCGAAATAGTCATCACCAAAATGAGCCAACCAGCCTATGATTCCTTCCTCCCCTTCTGCTAGTTTGGTAGGCCGGTCATAGTGATAGGCCTGTCGAACCACAAAGCCTCTGTTTTCCAAAAGTGTGCTGTATTGTGCAATCGTCGGAAAATACCATGGATTACGCTCCGCAGCCTTGATTCCTGTGTGCCGTTCCAGTACTTCCTCTATCGCATTCACAATGATCTGCACATTCCCTTTACCGCCAAATTCGGCCACAAATCGCCCTCTTGGCTTCAGGGCAAGCCACACACAGTCTACAACATTTTGTGGATTGCGCATCCAGTGTAACGCAGCGTTGGAAAAAACAGCATCAAATTGGCGCTCTGTCTTAAACTGCTGGCCATCCGCTTCCCAAAACTCCAACCCAGGAAACTTTTTCTTCGCTTGATTGATCATGTCAGAAGAGGCATCTATGCCTGCCACCTCCGCGCCGAATTGGGAAATCTCATGGGTTAAATCGCCGGTTCCACATCCAAGATCAAGAATGGATTCTCCTGCTTTCGGATGAAGCCAAGGGATGAGGCTTTTTCCATACTCCGATACAAAAGCCAGCTGATTGTCATACTCTTCTGCCTGCCACTGATTGATTGATTTCATCTGTTTCACCGTCGCTTTCACTGTTGATATCCTCATTGTGGCACAAATTACTTTATTGATAAAATATATATAATCTATTTAACTTATAGGAAAAAACAATCAAGCGACGCTATCAGCAGACATAAAAATCCGCTCGATGAAGGAGAACATTCTACATTTCATGCTTCCATACCTGTCAACAGCCAGGCAAAAATAGATAGGATGTGTAAATCAAGTATTTAGGATGAGCTTACAGAAGGAAGAAGACTGCTCTGTAGTATATATTATCTGTAGTATATATTAAACGGAGGAATAGACAGCGTATCCTACCTCCTTTTGTTGAACTGAATTTTCTAACGATCACGAGAAGCCTTATTTGGTGAAGAAAAAATCTTTTTCAATTCTAACGATCCTCAGAAACGCTATTCAGTTAAATCAACACGAGAAAGCATAATAAATGCCCTAAATCAAGAAAATAATCTCTCTGGTGATCGTTAGAATTTCAAAACGCCTAAAGTAAGGCAAATAAGCTCTCTCGTGATCGTTAGAATTTTATCGGCACGATAGCGAGGGTCGATCTCACTGTAAAATGGCTTATTGTCTCCAAAGAACGGCATTCTCCCTGTGTGGGAAGCATTCCCTATACACAAAAAAGCTTCCCGAAGGAAGCTTCTTGTTTGACGTCCCAGGAGGGATACTCTCCTTCCAGTCGAGACTGCGAAGTGAATGCTATCGATGTAGATGCTCCGACGAACCTTTGGGGTTCTCATCCCCAGAACGCAAAAAAGCTTCCCGAAGGAAGTTTCTTGTTTGACGTCCCAGGAGGGATACTCTCCTTCCAGTCGAGACTGCGAAGTGAATGCTATCGATGTAGATGCTCCGACGAACCTTCGGGGTTCTCATCCCCAGAACGCAAAAAAAGCTTCCCGAAGGAAGCTTCTTGTTTGACGTCCCAGGAGGGATTCGAACCCCCGACCGACGGCTTAGAAGGCCGTTGCTCTATCCTGCTGAGCTACTGAGACAAATATGTATAATAAAATTCGGCACGATCTCTATTATACTCCGATTTCTATTTTTAGCAATAGTTTTATTAAAAATTAATAATGCAGCCTAATAACAACCAGTACCGTATAAGTATGTATACTAAAACAAAAAGCCGAATAAGGTAATCATATTGAGGTAATATTGAGTACTATCAATCAGTACTATCGATCGGTACTACCAATAGTCCCTGCAGCCTTCAGAGAGAGTAGCAGTACAGTACGCAACAGCATCTTGTTAACACTAGGTCTATATGGATCTATGCATTTCTGTTGATGTAAATCCTATGCCTGCCACATTTTCTGGACTTGCAGCAGTACCTGTACTGTGTCTTTACCTGTACTTATGTCTGCACACGTGTACGTGTACCGATAGGAAATGCATACTTATTCAGCAGCCCTTAAGCTGGGTAATTGGTTTGCATACATACCCATGTGAAATTTCATCAAAGGAGAGAACATTTATGAGACAACTTTTATCGTCCCTATCCTATTTTAGCATTTTCTTTGCCCCGTTCCTGTTCCCCATTATTGTATGGATTGTGGCCAGGGATGAATACATCGCCGGACACGCGAAGCGTGCTCTGTTCTCCCATGTGTTCCCGTTTCTTGCGGCGATTCCGTTACTATATTTTTTTGTGACAGCCCAAAGTTTGGGATCAGCGATCGGGTTCGTAGTTTTGTTCTTTATCATTTATGGCCTGAGCTTTGTATACAATGTGGTGAAAGGCATTCAGGTTCTGCGTGAATATTACTGAATTACTGAATCATTCTAACCCACCGCAAACAAAATATGCACTCACTCATCAACAAACCCGCCGTGATGCTACGGCGGGTTTTTCCATCACTACTCTTGAATTCCACAATACATCTCGTTACTCTCTTGTACTTGCGCTTCTCTACTTCATTTCCTGTTTCTTACTGTCCTTCGACCCTTCACTGTACCCTACTTCACTTTCAGATCTTTCAGATCTTTTGTTCTTTCCATTGCTGCTGATTGCAGTAACACAATCACTTGTGCAAGTTAAGCTAGCTGCTTACCCCTGACCAATCAAATATCGCTGCAGCGTTGGGCCAAGCAAACCAAAGGCAAGCAGATTACTTTGAAACTGTGCTTTGTCCTCTTCTGCTGTGATGCCCTCACTATTTTCAAATGCTGTTTCTGTAGCATCTTCAAAAGCGGTATGCATATTGTTGTTATACCAGTCGATAGCGCCATCTGAGTGATTACGCACAATGCGCACTACCTGCAGTTCATTCCCCGGCTGAGCCCTAGCTACATATACAAGTAAAGACGGATCGCCTGTATTACCCGGTTGTACCTCCACTTCAGCACAAGACATTCCATCCACTTCCGTTAATCTACGTATTTTAGCATCCTGAATGGCATACATCGTTATCTTCTCCTTTTGTTCTGATCACTTTCACTTGCTTCATACCAATCATCTAGCTTGCCTGTTCAAGTACTTTGTTCGATCTGATGCTTAGTCTCCGGTGTCCCCAAGCGGTAAATTTCCCGATACACTTGCTGCAAAACGGCTTCATAAGCACGGTTCACATTATGTTCCGGCGTATCCGGCCATGGAAATACCATTCCGGGAAAAGCTTCTTCTTCCTTTTCCTGCATAAGATAAAGCAATCCCAGTAAATGTTCGGCTTCCTGCGGTGTTGCCTGAATCACCCATTCATACGACGTTGTAGTTGGATCGGGTATGACGGAGCGGCCCATGACAGACACATAGTAGTTGATTCTGTCCATTACATGTTCTCCCCTTCAGAGGCAGCTAAAGGCTGTTATCCCTAGATGTAGTTTCCGAAGAGGACAGACATTTTATGCCTGCATTCGGCATATATTTGTTACGACCTCTGACGAAAAAGACAACATTTGCTAGTTGCTTACGATTTTTAGCAGCATACGGATGAATGACTCGACCAAGAAAGGATGAACAAACCATGTGCGGTATAACCGGCTTCGTACAGTGGAATCGGGATTTGACACAGGAATCGGAGCTGCTCGTCCGAATGACGGATAGCTTATCGAACCGCGGCCCCGACGCTTCAGGTACATGGATTTCCAACCCCTGTGCTTTTGGACATCGCCGCCTCAGCGTAATGGATCCAGAGAACGGGGCACAGCCCATGCATGCGTTACAGGGAGATACCTCCTATACCGTTGTGTATAACGGAGAACTATACAATGCACCCGAATTGAAAAAAGAGTTACTTCAGCGTGGGCACCATTTCCGTACCCAATGTGACACCGAAGTTCTACTTGCCTCCTATATCGAGTGGGGTCCTGTGTGTGTAGAAAAATTTAACGGCATCTTTGCTTTTGCCATTTGGGACAGCGGAAGAGAACAGGTTTTCATCGCTCGTGACCGCCTTGGCGTGAAGCCTCTGTTCTACAGTAATACAAAGGATAGCCTCGTTTTTGGTTCGGAACCCAAAGCGTTGCTTCTGCATCCGGATGTGGAAGCTACTGTAGGACCGGAGGGACTCGCAGAAGTATTTATTGTGGGCCCTGCACGAACACCAGGACATGGCGTTTACTCTTCATTACATGAACTGAAGCCTGCCCATGCCATGATTTTTAGCCGTAACGGGATTAAAACCTATGCCTATTGGAAACTCGAGTCCGTGAAACACGAACATAATCTGGAAGAGACTGCAGCTGAAGTACGTCGTCTGTTACAGGACACGCTGGAACGCCAGTTAGCTTCCGATGTTCCTGTATGCTCTCTTTTATCCGGCGGCCTTGACTCCAGTGCCTTGTCTGCTTTGGCTGTTGATTATTACAACCGGACGGGGCAAGGTCAAGTCAGTACGTATTCGGTTGATTATGTGAATAACGCCAAACATTTCCAGGCACATTCCTTCCAGCCCGGGGCCGATGGTCCATGGATTCAGCGAATGGTTGATGAGCTCAAAACCGATCACCACTGGATCGAGATTGAAAATGGAGAACTTGTACACGCACTTACTCAGGCTATGCTGGTAAGAGATCTGCCGGGCATGGCAGATGTAGATTCTTCCTTGTACCTGTTCTGTAAAGAGATCAAAAAGGGAGCCACCGTCGCCATCTCTGGTGAAGCTGCTGATGAAGTATTTGGGGGTTATCCTTGGTTTCATCGGGATGAAATGCTGAACTCAGGCACATTCCCTTGGTCTGTAGCACCTGATATGCGGGCAGGACTGTTATCTCCAGACATTCGCGAGTGGATTAGACCACTTGACTACCTTGCAGATCGATATTCGGATGCCGTTGCCGAGGTTCCGTTACTGAAGGGTGAAACTGGAAAGACAGCACAGATGCGTGTGATGTCTTACTTAAATATCACTCGGTTCATGCCTACACTGCTGGATCGCAAAGACCGGATGAGTATGGGCGCCGGATTAGAAGTACGTGTTCCTTATTGTGATCATCGTCTGATCCAATATGTATTCAACATTCCCTGGGAAATGAAAATTACCGGTGGAAGAGAGAAAGGCATTTTGCGAAAAGCACTTGAAGGTGTGCTACCTGATGATGTTTTATATCGTAAAAAGAGCCCTTATCCCAAGACACATAATCCTCAATATCTTGCAGCCGTTAAGCAACAGGTGCTTGAAATACTGGATGATCCATCATCGCCAATTTTGCCATTAATCGACAAAGTGCAGATTCGAAATCTCGCTTCTTCACCGGACGCCTCTTCCAATCTGCCTTGGTTTGGACAATTAATGTCAGGGCCGCAATTGTTTGCTTATTTGACCCAAATCAATAGCTGGCTGAGGGCCTACAACGTCGCCATCCGATAAATACCTTACCCTCAGTTCATCTGTACTTTCGAACACAGGGTACACCTATTCAGAACAATGATGGTCACCGACATGAATTTAGCAACTAAAGATGCCCCTAAACCATTAATATGGCGTAGGGGCACTTTCACATATTTTTTTCCTCAGTTAAGAGACTTTAAATTGAGCAATTAAGAGACTTTAAAACGGGCAACAGACTGCTGCAATACCTCCGCCATAGATGAAAGATCATTCGCAGCCGATGCAATCTCCTGCATTGCAGACAATTGCTCTTCGGTTGTTGCACTTACCTCTTCTGTACCCGCAGCCGCGTTCTCCGTTACGTCCATAATTGATTTCATAGAGGCATTAATCTGCTCTACACCAGCATTCATCTGTTCAATGGAAGCGGATACCTCCTGTGCCTGCCCTGCAACTCCACTCACGGAAGATCGAATCTCGTCAAAAGTAGATCCTGCCTGATGCACTAATTGAATTCCTTCTTGCACCTCAGATGATACCACACTCATTGAAAGCGCAGCATTTCTCATGCCTGTCTCAATGGAAGAAACAAGTCCGACGATTTCTCCTGCAGACTGTGCAGACTGCTCTGACAATTTCCTAACTTCTGTAGCCACAACCTGGAACCCTCTCCCGTGCTCCCCGGCTCTCGCTGCTTCAATGGCTGCATTAAGTGATAACAGATTCGTTTGCGCAGATATTTCCGAGATTGCATCTACCATTTTCACAATATCTGTCGAGTGCTTACTGAGTTCTTCAATAACTCCTGCAAGGCTCGAAACCGTGTTCTGAATGGAATTCATCTGCCCCACTGCTGAGCGAATGGATTCACTACCGGAGATCGTCTGGGAAGATGCTTCTGCAGCCTGCTCCGAAACAACGGTTGTATTTTCAGCCACTTGCCTGAAACCGGTTGCCAGTTCATTCATCGTTTGGAATCCTTCACTGACCATACGAACCTGCGAATCCATTCCTGCTGCAATCTCGCCCATTGTCGTAGCAACTTGTTCATTAGCTATAGCGGTCTGTTCTGTACTTGCCGTTAATTCTTCCGATGAAGCTGCTACACGTTCAGCACCATCGTTCACCTGATGGATCAGCGCACGTAAATTAACTGACATCAAGTTAAACGCCTCAGCCATCTCCCCAATCTCGTCTTTGTTACGGACCTTGATCGACTCACCTGTCAGATCACCCTCGGCGATTCGGCCAGCAGCTTGTGCAACCGCCTGAACAGGTTTGGAAATCACTCGACCGATAATGATTGCAATTGCTAAGCCAATAAGAATAGAAACGATACCAAGGATAGTGATCAAACGAAGAACACTAGAGGTTTGGATATTGGCTGCAGAGATCCCCTCATCCATCGCTTTTTGCTGATGGTTTTCCATAGACTCAACAATGTTTTCAAATTCAGTTATAAGCGGCGGGACTGTATTCTCCATTAACTGAGATATTTCTCCCACATTCCCTTGCTTGGTCATAGACATTATGTTTTTTGAAATTTCATAATATTGGCTCATCAATTTGCTGGAGTCTGCCAGATATTGTTTCATATTGGCACTTGTAACTGTCGCTTTTAAATCTTCGCTCAATTTTATGTAATCTTCATATGCTTGCTGAAATGCGTCCTCATTGTCCTGACTAGGTTGCATGATGTAATTCCTCAAAGCAACTTGTTGTGATTTAAGATCAATCGTCATATTTTTGATTTTCAGCAATTTGCTAGTTCTATCATTTATTAAATCGGTGAACGTTTTCTCCAAGCTTACAAATTGAAAGTATGAAATAGCTGTAACCGCTATCAACAACAATAGAACGGATGAAAAACCGATAAGCAATTTTTGACTGATGGATACTCTTTTCACTTTGAATTCCTCCTGAGGTTCAATGAAATGTTGTAAAACTAAATATCTTTTACGTATTTACCCCTCCTACAATTAAGACTAAAGACCTATAATATGATATATATCGATACTATAAACACTAATATCATTTACCAAACAGGTCTTTGTTCCTAATTTATACTAACCCAAATTGAACCAAACTTGAATCAAAAAATATTTTAAATTTGTAAACAAAAAAGTCAAGACCTATTTGAAAGTAGAGAATCATGATTTTTCCCATCGAAACAAAACAAAAAAAAACAAAAAAACATCTTTCAGTACACTTGCACGCAAACCTTTCGGTTTGAGAACAAGTACTTACTGAAAGATGTTTTTATTGATGGATGAAGGCTGGATTCCGTTCCAGCAGTCCTGTGCCAAATGTTTCTCTAAACGGGGAATCCTGCATATGAATATAACCGATATAACAACCGCATTTTTTCATACTACAAGGTCGGTCTTTCGCCAAAGCCTGTAAGTCGTCACGATAGAGATGACCAATGATGCGGCGATCCTTGTAACACCTTTTCACATGCCCCGAGCCTTGCACGTAAAATACATCCGAGCCTGCGGCACAGTTCTTGCCCAAACTGTCATAGTCCTGCAAATTCCCCTCAAACAACGGGTCGATTCCCTTGAGAAACTTTATTTCGTCCGGGGTGTAGTAATCGGGCCGATCTTTGAACGCATTAACCCACATATACACATCGTCCGGCAGAGCTTTTCTCATGCTTTCTATCGCTGGAAATGCACTGCGCAAGCCTACCGTACCTACACTGAAAGACAGTCCCATCTCACGTAAAGTCATACATTGGTTTACAAAGGATGTCTCTTTGGTCTCACGGGGATGATATGTTGCCCAGAAGGCGGCTTTGCCCACATGCAACTCACGTGCCCAGTCTAGTTTGACTGACAGGTTCGTCTGAATTGCTACTTTTTCCACATGGGCCATATGTGACAATTCAACCATCGCTTCCCGATACCATCGCCGCACCAAGGCTTCTCCATAGGGGTTGAAAAATATAGAAAAACGATGCCCATGACTCTCCTGTTCCCTCACCCAGTTAACAAATTGCCGCAACTGTTGTTCATCCACATTCAGCGTTTCTTTGGAATCCACTGTTTTACTAAACGGGCAATAAGGACAATCATAGTTACAGGAGGACAACTTCCCCCGATAATATAAGGTCGCTTTCATGAGAAAACAAATCCTTCCATCTGCTCACGAATCTTCGCAGAGATAAGCCAATCTCCTATGGCATCGGAGTATCCCAGCCCCTCTTCTGTCAAACGCAGCACTCGCCCTCCAGCATCAACATCGAAACTTGCCATCTCTTCTGCCAGCAATGCGTTTAGCCAAGGGTAATCAGACATAACATCAGTTCCAAATCTCTCCTGGTAGGCGGACAATAGGAGTCCTTCCCGATGCAGCAATGCTTTTAATATGAATCGGCGTCTCTGCTCTTCAAGATTTAATACGATGCCATAATCGGCAATGTCGTAGCGTTCAGCGTTTACATAATCGGCAATAATGCTCTGTGTTGCTTTATAAGTCACACCATACTTTGAGGCATAGTGCACCTCGCTCGTATAGGATCGAGCACCACATCCGAGACCAACCATACCTTCTTCCTGACAGCTGTAGGGTAACAGTACTTTGGCAGAAGACTGTTCCTTCGCAAACCTACGCATGGAATATTGTACATATCCTTTGCTTTTTAACAGCTCACGTGCAGCTTTGTACAGCTCCATGCGGATATCGGGCCCTTGACGTTGTATATCTTCTGGCTTCACAATTGTATTCTCCCGCGTATACAACGGATAAATAAATATTTCACCCGGATCATAGGCCAGCACACGTTCAAGGGAATAGATCCACGTATTCACGGTTTGACCTGGCAAACCGTAGATCAGATCCAGATTCAACAGCGGAAAATCATAACGAATCAACTTCTCCAGTGCCCGCTCTACCTCCTGCGGTTTTTGCGGCCGATAGATGGCAGAGGCCTCCGCCTCAATAAAGCTCTGAATTCCCATACTTACTCGATCCACTCGTCGTTCCTTCAAAATGCCCAGTTTCCCATCCGTAACCGTGTCAGGGGATGTCTCCACCGAAATGGAAGCCTGCGACGAATCCAATCCCATCGTATGCTCGGCAATGTCGAACAATCGGCTGAGTTGCGACTCATTCAACAAGGTTGGGGTTCCCCCGCCAATGGCAAACCGTGAATACGGTCTACGCGACGTAATCGGCGCCCACTGTTTTGCCTGACGTTCAAGTGCACCCACGTACTGTTCATGGCTATCCTGCCTTTTGTCCGGCAATGTGAACAGATTACAAAATCCGCAACGAGCGGCACAGAAAGGAATATGCATGTATAAAAAGTAAGTTTCCGTATCCTCCTTTTCCCACAAAGATTGCAATGAAATCGGGGGATTCAGCTCACGATACGCTGTCTTATGCGGATAGGAGTATAGATAAGAACGATAAGGGAATTTCAGCACTTCACGAAGAGTTGCTGTTGAATCGGAGCCAGATTGTGCGGCACCTGCTGTAGTTTGCTCTGCATACTCACTCATCGGGCTTCCCTCCTTATAAAATAAATTCACGGTACGGCACTGTCCAAACCACATCGTGTGCCAGACGGTGACCGTGATATCCATCTTCACCGTAGGCGGTACCATGGTCAGAAAAAGCAAGGCAAAACGCTGGCCGTTCTCGCTCTCTCATCGCTTCAAACAACGGCCCTAATGCCTTGTCGACATATCGCAGTGCAGCACGCTGTGTCTCAACCGAGTCTTCCCGGGCGCCTTCCACAAAATAGCGATTAGGGCCGTGAATGGCTGAAACGTTTATGAAGAGAAACAGCTTTTCATCTAAAGCAGTCTGTTGAAGCACCTTTAACGCATGGTTTACTTGATTTTCTGTGGATCGTGGGTTAGTGACTCCAAAATTCATCCGCCAATAACTTTGCTGAAAATAACCAGGCAGCACTTTGGCGAGGGGATTCTTTTTCGTAAAAAAAATGACACCGCCGATACAAATTGTCCGGTATCCCTCAGCAGCAAATCCCGACACGATATCCGGTGTATCAAATAACCAGGTATGAGGATGGGTTTGAAGTCCGGTATTTCGAGAATGGAACAATCTAACGTGAGACGCCTTGTCCGTGTTCGCAGGTGTAGGCATAAAACCGCCAAAAAAGGCATGATGCGCAGCATATGTGAAGCTGCCGGGGGTATGCCGTTTTTCCCACGAACCCGAGCCGCACAGATTAGGGCAATGTTGCTCCTCCAGCTTGGCAACGTCATATCGCAGCGTATCCAGTGTAATCATTACAATATCATGGGAGCCTACAATGGTGTTCATATCAGGCATGTCTAACAGGCTCCTTTCGCAAAAGCTTCATTTCCCACTCATAAGGGCTCATTCCTTGATGTTTGACTCGATATAACAAGTCTCCAAACGGATTCACATCCAGCACGTACGCACGAGGATTCATGCTGCTAGTCAGCATCACATCAATGCCTGCCGACCATGAATTCGGGAACGCTCTCATCGTATCCAGAGCCGCCTCCTGAATCATGTCCAGATGAGATTCGTTGAGACCCGCTTCTGCCGGTAACATCCGCTCATTCCGCAGATGAAGATTTGTGATTGGTGTATGGCTAAGACGCATGACCGCATGACCAGCCTGTCCTGCCATCACAAGTTGACGAATGTCATAAACCCGTTGATCCAACATGGCTTTGGGCATCCATCGCTCCACTTGTGCACCTTCAGCACAGATCCAGTCCAACAACGTACGAATTTCCTCATGGCGAGTATATTTCTGGAGTTTACCTTCGTTATAAAAAATCGTTCGGCCCTGGAGGGTCTCCATACCCACAGTTGTTACCGCCATTTCCGCACCCGTTCTTGGATTCACCTGATAAGCAACAACTCCAGAAGCACCCGAGCCATAGGCCAGTTTGACAAAAACACGATGCATCCTCGAAGCGTCCATTGCTGCACGCAAAAGTTCCCAGCACTCTATAGGCTCCGAGGAAGGTAGTAAAGGCGGCACTGAATTTCCATGTTGCCTAAGATGCAACTGGCATGCTCTTTTATCAAACATCACGCCAATCTCGGCAGGATCATTCCAGTATTGCACATCAGGCCACACTTCTCGGGCTTCCCGTACAATTCGAGCAAGGCAAGCTTTCCAGCCCGAGAACCATTGAGCAGGCGCATAAATTCTACCCCATTGCTGTTCTAATGTGAGCGCTTCTTCGGCGGAGAAAGACTCGCGTTCTACCTTTTGCAAGGAGGAGGGCAGATCAGTTGTAACGCGGTTTTTCGATCCCTTACAGATCGGTTCATAATTATTCAGTACTTTATCGCCCAAACCGCCATAATCCGCTGCTCCGAGATGTAACAGTCCGCGTTCAACCTCCCAATCTTCCCCTGGGGCATCCAGTCGAATTAGCGGCGCCGCAAAGTCTGACTGCACGAGTTCAGCCAGACTGCCCCCCTGTCTCCAACTACGTAGCAGGTTCTCATAAGACAACACGGTCGCAGGTTTCATGCCCATTTGTTTTCTGGCTTCTTGCAGCCCTACCGTACGTCGATTATCCGGGTTACCAATTAATAACAAAGGCTTTTGATCCAACATTGGTTACTCTGTCAGCATCGGGAAACGCCAGTCCTCTTCATCACTTTCCTGCTGATCACTAACATCCACGGACATGCCTGACTCGTTCCAGCGTTTCATGACTTCATCCGTCATGTAGTGATAGCTCAGGTTCAAATGTTTTAACTGTTTAATTTTATCGCTGGCAAGCAGCGCCTCTGCGCCTTCATCGGATAATGTGCCTTCGGAGAGATCAAGCTCTTGAATCTGATCCAAAATCGATGCGTTTGCAACAGCCTCTGCAATCTCATCCTGAATTTCGCTGTTCTTCAAACCGAGGTACTCCAGTTTAGGGAAACGTCCTTTTTCAAGCAAAGGTAACACATCGTCCAATGAACCGTCGAATCCGTAATCTTCAACCCCCAGATAGAGTTCAAGCTTGCGCAATTCAGGCAGCCCTGCCGCAGTGATGGCGGACAGGACCTTCTTGGGCAGACCGCCGCAAATAATGATTAATTCCTCCAGTTTGCCGTGCTGGAGAGGTTCCAGTTCAAGTCCGCTGCTGCCTTTAATCACAAACGAGGTCAAATTCGGAAAAGCTTGCAAAATCGGCGCAAGATTCGTCTGAACAATCCAAGAAACTTCGCATTCTTCAGACTCCATGTCTCCGATAAATAATTGTTTCAAAGCGGGGAAACTTGGTGCAAGTTCAATCAACGTATCCTTGAATTCCTGCGGTGAATTTTCATAAGCTTGTCCCCAATCTCCAATGATCAGGCTGTCCAGCGTTGCTGCTTCCGGTTTCGCTGCCAAATCTCGAAGAAGCGTCTCCATCCGAACACCGTCTTCATAGTCATCGTAAGTTACAACCAGCTTCACTTCTTGCATGCCTAATCCCTCCCGTTTAAGGTTCAATCATCATTCACTAATTTGAATGTTAACCCATACCCGGCCTGACTTGCAACTTCTTCCAACCCCAGTCCCAACGCTCTTCCCAATCATGCAAACATCTCATTTTCAGCATAGCAAAAAGAACACACGTTCCCGTGTTGATCATCCCAAATTGGTCCCAATATTTAGGTATATTGATGTATCAGTTACGTTTAACATATAGGCATATAAAAAAGACGTTAATGGGAAGACAACATATTCCGCAGGAATGATCGTTGTGTTCTCCATTAACGCCTTATGACTTAAAGCTGATTCTTCTGCTCCCTCCACGTGATAAGGGCCATCGGATCAGCACTAGAGGGAAGCTTACAGCTTACCTCAACCTTTATGCTTTCAGACGAGAAACAAGTGCTCGCAGCGCTTGACCTCGATGACTGATGGCTTGTTTTTGCTCCAAGGAAAGTTCAGCCATCGTTTTCTCGTAGTCCGGGACATAGAAGAGTGGATCATATCCGAAGCCACCTTCACCCGCCGCATCTGCTGTAATCCAGCCTTCTGCCGTACCCTCGGCTTCATACTTATCTCCGCTTGCCGGATCGTACAACACCAGTGCACAGACAAACTGTGCCGGGCTTAGCAACGGCTGCTGCGAATCCTCTCCGGACTTCAATGCAGCGAGAGCATCCAGAAGCTTGGCGTTGTTCTGTGCATCCGTAGCACCTTCACCTGCATATCTTGCCGAATAGACACCGGGCTCTCCGTTCAGCAGTTCAACACAAAGTCCCGAATCGTCTGCCAGAACGGGCAGCCCAAGCGCATCGCCAACTGCTTTTGCTTTTTTCCATGCATTTTCAGCAAAGGTAACGCCGTCTTCCACGACATCCGGCAGCTCCGGGTAGTCAAACATGCTTTTAACCTCTTTACCCAGGGAAGCGAAGGCATGTGCGAATTCCCGCACTTTCCCTGCATTGCGGGTAGCAACAATAATAACCGGGCTGTCCAGGCTCATCTTATGCCTCACCTAATCCGCGTGAGCCAATTTTGAGCGCAATCGGTCCAAGCACTTCTTTTTGACGCTCAATCATTTCCAAGATTCCCTGTTCACCAAGTTCCAGCATCGCGTTTAATTCACGGCGATCAAATGGTGCTTCCTCACCTGTTCCCTGAAGCTCGACATATTTACCGCTGCCGGTCATCACCAGGTTCATGTCCACCTTAGCCTTGGAATCTTCGTCATAGTTCAAATCGAGCACTGGTTGTTCTCCAACAACCCCTACGCTCACGGAAGCGAGGAAGTCTGTAATCGGAAACACTTGCAGTTTGTGTTGCTGTGCTATTTTGTTCACCGCAAGTGCCAATGCAACAAATGAACCGGTAATGGACGTTGTACGCGTGCCTCCATCCGCCTGAATAACATCACAGTCCAGCGTAATGGTACGCTCGCCGAGTGCCTGCAGGTTCACAACCGAACGAAGAGCCCGGCCGATCAGACGCTGGATTTCCATCGTACGTCCCGTCAGTTTACCCCGATTCGCTTCACGCTGGTTCCTAGTGTGCGTGGCACGCGGAAGCATCGAATATTCTGCTGTAACCCAGCCTTTACCTTGTCCTTTCATAAAAGGCGGAACACGTTCCTCCACCGTTGCGGTACAGATTACCTTTGTATCACCAACTTCAATCAATACAGAGCCCTCGGCGTATTTATTCGTGTTAATTGTTAAATTCATCGGGCGCAGCTGTTCGCTAGTTCGTCCGTTAGATCTCATATTTTCTGCCTCCTACGACTTAAGCATCCTGTAATGTTGAACTTCTTATCTCTTACAGCCATCCTTTATATTTTACCAAAGAGTTCAGTTAAAAGCACCCTCAGGCCCTTCTTATTGTTAAATCGGAATTTCGTTGATATACTCCGGCTTTGATACAGGCGTACTGTAATCCCGGTTATCATCACCTTTGACCGTTTTGTGCCCGTTCCATTCAATCTGCACTTTGGCATCCTTGCTGACTGTGTTCTCCGCGGTTGTCAGGACAACGGACTGCAAAAGTTCACTAGGTACAACATCCCCTTCAGTAAACATGTCGTCCTTAAGCGCAACCGTTACCGTTCCATCCTCAGATACTTTAACAGACTGGAGTTCGGTTCCACCTGTCATGACTTCTTCCAGTTCTCCGCCTTTGGCTGGTCCCTTGATCAACTCATTTAATGCTGCCTGAACCCGGTCTCCACCCGGAGTTACGAGACGTGTAACAGGAACATAATACTGTACACCAGCAGGAGAAGCGGCTGAAAAATAAACCGTCACCGGACTGCTGTTCGTTGTAAAGGACTCGCCCAGATCCAGATTAATGCCTACTGCACGATTCAGCGGCTCTGGTAGCGGTGTACTGTTCACAGGCATTTGGCTTAGCTTTTTGCCATCCACCCAGATCTGTACATTGTTTACATCTGGCGTACCCGTCAGTGTCCACGTCACCGCTTCCAGCATTTTACGCTCATCTTTGGCATCATATTTGGCAAAGTTACCCGAGAACTCGACAACTGCCAGCTTGTCGTCTGCATGAATCGTTACATTTTGCACGACCGTACCTTGTGGCAGTACACCTTTGAAACCTTCTGGTAACATGCCGGCATAAGCTCCGCCCGTAATTAATGTATCTAATGCAGTCTTCGGACTACTCACATCCGTTCCAGATGGAAGTGTTAAAGAGACTGGAGCGAGCAGCCCCTGCTGGTCTTGCAAATAGACGGTCGTCAGCGGGAGTGTTGCTAGCGTTCCGTTCCCTTCGGCAGCCTGAATCATAGCAGCTTCCTGAATGCGCGGCGGCGGATCAATAGCTTCTGAAGATTGGGCACCAAACATACCACAGCCAGTCAAAACTACAGGAATACTTAGCAAAGCCGCTGCTGATGCCTTACGTAAAGATGGGATTTTTCTCATGATCACGTTCCCCCTCATCATTTTTACAGTTTGTACTACCATGTATACGAGCCTTTGATCAAAAAATAACTACTTTTTGCACAAGCCCTTACTCGAGCTGACGATCTTTATGTGAAACAAACATAAAAGCAACGCGATACGGTTAATAACGTATGTAAGTAAGATCTATACAATCATCGATATATAAGTTGAATGATTTTTTTACACATTAACGGAGAGGACAGAAAAAACCTGAAGAAGCGAAGCGTTCGCCTTTATCCGCAGATTTTCACCTTGGATAAAAGGTAATCGAAAAATCTGCGGATAACAGCGATCGGAAGGTTCTTCTGTCATCGAAGTGTACGTGTAAACCCCTTCAGTTCAGCTTTTATAGACACCAGAGGAGGAACCGCCCATGGAACATCCGGAGCAGGAAAAAATCCCTTACAGTCTGAATAGCCGTAAAGTCGCCGAAGCGACAAGGGAATGGTTGCACAAACGGGGCGTCACGATCCCTGAGATCGCAGAACTGGTTATGCTGCTTCAGAAGAAGTACTATCCTGGACTGACGATGGAAGAATGCATTGAAAATGTAGAGATGGTTTTGAAAAAACGCGAAGTGCAAAATGCGGTGTTAACCGGCATCCAGCTTGATCTTCTGGCCGAACAGGGACAATTGATCTCTCCCCTGCAAGAGATGATTGAGAACGATGAAGGATTATATGGCGTAGATGAAATTCTGGCCTTCTCCATTGTGAACGTATATGGCAGTATCGGATTTACCAATTACGGTTATGTGGACAAGCTAAAACCCGGGGTATTGGAACGTCTCAATGACAAAAGCCTTGGGCCTGTGCATACGTTCTTCGACGATATTGTCGGGGCCATCGCATCAGCCGCCAGTAGTCGTATTGCTCACCGTAAACAGTCCGAGATGGAAGAGGCGCTGGGAGAAAAACCGGTTAGTGACGATAAAATTTAGTTCCTTATTAGCGTACCAGTAACTGATGATGAATTGGCACGGAATGGATTCGTTTTCGAGTGAATACATATCTGCCTAATATACGTTGATCATAATCAAACGTCTCAGAAAAAAAGCGGCCTCCATGGCCGCTTTTCTATATTAAAATTAAAATAATATATAGTTGTAAATGATGAAAAATCATACTCAAACAAGAGAATCTCTACTTAACACGGTATACTAACACGCCTATTTGAGTTGCTCTTGTCCGAGCGGTACAGCTAATCCATAGGCTTCTGCCCACTTTCGATCCCGGATGGATTCTGATTCGATTCGTTTGGGTCCAATCGTAATCTCCGGTCCTTTGCGCTCCCGTAACAGCCCACGCAATACCGTTATGCCTATAATACTTATGCCCGTAAATACATACATAAGGCGCATGATGACATAATTCGAATCACTGCCGGTAATCATGCCATGAACCAATAAACTGGCGAACACCGGATAAGATAACATATGGAACATAAACCACCATCTGCGTCCCAGCTTGTTTCGTAGATCACTGGACAACAACACAATTACCAAGCCGTAGAAAGCTAACGTGCCCAGCCCCGTACCAATTGGGTGCACCGATGCTGTAAAAGGAATCAACAATTCACTCCAGGTAAACGGGCTATAGTGATCAACAACCAATGTGAGCGCATGTATTATGCCAAGTCCAAAGGCTAGCCAGGTTGTTCTTGTGTGCCACGTTAACATAACAGCTTTTGGTTTCCCCTTTGCCATAGGCATCCCTTGAGCAATACCTAGAAATACCCCGATAAAAAGCAGCAAATATGCCGCAATTCCACTTATTCGAATAATGTTCCACGTTGGCAGGTAATCTACAATCCACTGTGCCATAACCGGCTCCCCCAAATCTACTGGATTTGTCCCGTTCCTATTCGATCAAGCTGAACCGATGATCCGGGTCGAATCCAGGCCAGCGCTCAGCAAGCGTTGCAGTATTGCCTCTAAAATATACATTTCCGTCCCTAGTGATCCAAAGAGCATCATGTCGGTCATAATGCCGATTAAGCCAATTCACTGCCTCCGCACTTCCCAAGATACATACGGTCTTGGCTATAATTTCGCACTGCGAAGCATGCTGACCAACCACTGTGCATTGCAAAATGTCTGTATGTGAGGGTTCCATCGTCCGGGGATCAATAAGATGATGTGCTGTAAGACCATGCTCATCCTGCCACTGTCTGCGTGTAATGCCTGAAGTCGCGACAGCCCCTCGCTGCAGCCTTACCGCCCCATTCATACCTTGCTCCTGTGAGAATGGACTTTTTATCTCAAGTGTCCAATGTTGATGATCTTTCGTTCCCCATACCTGGACATCACCGCCTGCATTAATCATGCCCGCAGTAATCTTCAACGTCTTCTGCAACCAGTCTGCAATGCGTTCTACAGCCCAGCCCTTCACGATTCCACCGAGATCAAGTTCGGCTCCCGGATCGAGATGAACCATCCGGCTACCTTCCCGTTGTATCCAGTTCGGACGACTGTAATCATAATCATATTCGCTCATACTAAAAGATTCCGTTTCTCTTGTACGAAACAGACGCGCCAGCAAAGGCAGCTGGAATCCTCTCTGCTGCATCTTCTCAAAGCTTATATCGTATCCCGCAGATCGCAAGGCCTGCGAGATGCCTGGCTGGAAAATGCCCTCCGTCTGTCCAATATATCCGTAAGCCAGGCTGAGCACCTCATCCATCGCAGCCGACACAGGTACCCATCCTTCACTCTTATTCAGACGATTCAGTTCACTGTCAGCCACAAAACGGCTGAAGCGCTGCTCCTGTGTTTCAAACCAGTTCTTCACGAGACAGGCTGCATGTTCCGCTTGTTCTCTATCTGCCAACAGCTGTACCTCCACCTCCGTGTTCATCGCGTAGAAACAAAATCGGAGCGGACTTACAGCTTGCTCTGTGCGGCTCATGATACACCTATGTGTGACTGATAATGGCCACGATTGATATCCGAGCCTGAGCGAAACAATTTTGTCTGATCCTGATTCTGATTCTGATTCTGATCAACCGAGTCTCCATCTGCATCCCAGCTATACTGATCTTTACGATCTGGAGACCATTCATCCATCACATCGTCGCGTGAATCAACCTGTGTTGAAGCCGTCACACCAGTGTCTGTTCCATTTGCAGCCGCATAAGCCGCATCAAATGCATCCGAGGTTCTTACATATTGAAAGAGTGCAGCCACCGTCAACGTTGCTGCAGCCGAAGCTTGCCATTTTCTCCATTGGTTCCTGTTACGTCTTGCCATCGCTTATCCCTGCTTTCTATAGCAAAGTTCATAGTTGTATGATAGGCAAGCAGGCTTAAAGGAAGCTGAATAAACAGTTAAGCGTGCCTAAAGCTTTTTAATATGATCTCACAAAAAAAAGCCCCGAACAGGTACTTCCTGCTCGGGGACAACGATCAACAATAAAATTGGTATTGAAATATAGATATATTATTAAAATTGCAAAAAGATGTTTATGCGGATTATGACGCCTAGCTACTTAAACGATTGAAAAATAAATGATGCCGTCCTGCTGCTGTTCCTGCTTCGCTAAGCCACGCCGGATTAATTCCTGCAAGTGAGCCAGTGTTTCGCTCATGGCGAAGCGCAACTGGTGTGTGCCGAGCCGATCACCAAACAGATGCAGGCAGATATCGTACGCGTGAGCTGGGGTTTTCTGCAAATGCTCGGTCAGTTTTGCCAGACGTTCTTCATGATGAGCAAGCAAGTCGGTTGTGCGTTCCGTAAAACGAGTAAACGGATTTCGATGGCCTGGATATGCACGCTCCACCTCAAACATATTCAACCGCCGTAATCCTTCCATGTATGATAGCAACGGTTCTGGGTCACTGCCCGGCTGCAAACTAATATTGGGTGAAATCTGGGGTAAAACCGCATCTCCGCACAAAATCTCTTTGAATTCGGGAGCATAGAACGACAGATGGCCTGGAGCATGTCCCCCCGTTTCCACAGCGGTCCAAGCTTTTCCACCCATATGGATAGTATCACCATCCGCAATGATGGTTGCCTTCGGAAGTGGTGTAATCTGCGAGATAAACGTTCTCATGTGTTCCTTGATTTCAATCGTTTTTTGTTGCGGCATACCATGAAGCAGGTAATACGCTGGCAGCCTCTCTTCAATACTCGCCCCGTTTCCCCACATGAAATCTGTTTCCTGGCGGGAGCGTGCTGACATTAACACCGGTGCACCCGACATCTGCTGCATCCATCCGGATAATCCCAGATGATCGGGATGATGATGAGTTAACACAATTTGATGAACATCCTCAAAGGTCAAATCTCGCTCTGCCAGCGCTTCTTGCCACTCCTGCTCCGTCCCTGCTGATCTTGGTCCCGGATCAATAATGCTTACCTTTCCATTCAGTTCGGTCAAAATATAACTGTTCACCCAACGAAGCGGAAAAGACATCGTGATTTGGATACGGTGCATCCCTTTTGGCATCGATAACTCTTCGGTTCTTGTACGTTTCATGGTCTCTCCCCTCTCTCATTCACAAGTGAACTAAAGATATTTAAACTGAGCATGCTTTTGCTTTTAGTCCGCAGGACGATGTCCCACAAAAATCATGCGCGGCGAAGTCTGCTCATCATACTTCTCTTCATCGTAACCCCCGTGAACCTGATCAACCTGAAGCTCCGCAGCCTCCAGCATTTCACTGAGTTGCTCACGCGAGTAGAGCTTGACACTTTCCTTATAAATTCGCGGTTCCGTTCCGGCTGCGATGTCCTTGATTCGAATTTCCTTTTGCACAAATCCGTCTTGTATCCTGCGAAACTCTTCAATCCGCTGCCCTTCATCTTCACGAACGGAGTGTGCCACCAGATGTTTCTTCACATGAGCTGTGTTGATAAAATCAATAATGAAGCTGCCTCCCGGTCTCAATACATCATGCATTGCATGCAGCACCTTCAATTGCTCGACATCTTCAGGAAAGTACCCAAATGAAGTGAACAGGTTAACTACGGCGTCAAAACGAGCGTTAGGCGGAAGCCTGCGCATATCGGCATGATACCACCTGACCCGATGATCGGTATCGAGTTCCCTGGCTTCGTTCAGAAGCACATCCGACAAGTCTACTCCTGTCACCTGAAAACCAGCGTCCGCAAGCGCAAGAGAGTGCCTGCCCATGCCACAGCATAGATCAAGCACCTCTGCATGAGGATGGAGCCTTAGCCAGTTAATCATTTTATGTACTTCCTCATAAGCACCATGCACATCCCGGTGTTTGTATACGAGCAGATAATCTTCGCCAAAACTCTTTTCGTACCATGCCGTCATGGTCATCTTCGCCCTCCGTATCATCATTCGCACAGCTAGCACTATACTTTGGACTAGATATTACTAAGACTTACACTCCAATGACAAACAGCCTGAGCAGTCGCTGTTATCCAATGAATATAGACTGGTTATGCTCTATGTATCATTCCAAATTATTGTAACGTTTTATGCCTCAAACTCAAAATAATCCTCTGCTGTCACTCATTGAACGCTTTTATAACGCACGATATAATGTTAGACATATCATGCTCCTGCGAATCGGTTAAATACATACAACAGGAGGTGTTCTTATGATTCGTATTGGACTTACGGGATGGGGCGATCAGGAAGACCTCTATCCAAACCGTACCCAAGCGAAAGACAAGCTTCGTCTGTACGGACAATATTTCTCCACGGTGGAGGTAGATAGTTCCTTCTACGCCGTGCAGCCTCGCGACCGGATGGCCCGCTGGGCTGCGGAAACGCCTGAATCATTCTCATTTATCGTGAAAGCTTATCAAGGAATGACGGGACATCTACGCGGCAAGCCGTACTTTACCAGCACATCCGAGATGTACAAAGCTTTTCGTGAATCGCTTGAACCTGTGATTGAAGCAGGCAAAATGCAGGCTGCCTTGTTTCAATATCCGCCTTGGTTTGAGTGTAATCGGGACAACGTCAATGAACTGCGGGAAGTGAAGCTCCGTATGGAGGGTATTCCATGCGCGATTGAATTTCGTCACCAAAGCTGGTATGCAGACAACATGCGTCAGCGCACGCTTCATTTTCTGAAAGAGCAAGGATGGATTCATAGTGTCTGTGACGAACCACAGGCTGGGACAGGCTCTATTCCTATTGTGCCCGTCGCAACCGACTCCCAGATGACACTCGTCCGTATGCATGGACGCAACGGATCCGGCTGGCAGCAAAACGGCGCATCAAACTGGCGTGAGACACGTTATCTGTATCGATACAACGAGCAGGAATTGATAGAGTGGAGAGGTTATCTGGAACAATTGCAGGAGCAGAGTGAAGATGTGTTTGTTATTTTCAACAATAACTCTGCCGGAGATGCAGCAACCAACGCCCAGATGATGATGGAACTGCTAGGTCAGCCTATCAAACCATTCCCCGACCGCACCGAGCCTGAGAAGGAAGAAGGACCCGAGCAGCTGGAGTTATTTTAGAATAAATACTAAGCTTGATCATGCTGCCCTGTGGGGGATCATTTTTTTAACCAATGTTTTATTAACAGGGCAAAATGGATTACAATAGATTGAAAGCAGATTTGAAGGAGGCCTTTTTCAATGAAAGAACAAGTATATTTTGAGCAGAATCGGGATAAACATCTGGCAGAATTGAACGAATGGTTATCCATTCCAAGTATTTCCGCCATTTCTGAGCATAAAGAAGATATTCAACGTGCGGCACAATGGGCAGCGGATGCACTTACACGTGCGGGTATGGAAAATGTCGAGATTATCCAAACAGCGGGTCATCCGATTGTTTATGCAGACCATCTGCATGCTCCGGGTAAACCGACAGCCCTGATCTATGGACACTATGACGTGCAGCCCGTTGATCCGCTTCATCTGTGGGAAACCCCTCCTTTCGAACCAACGATTCGTGATGGGAAGCTGTACGCCCGCGGCGCAACGGATGATAAAGGACAAATTTTTATACATATCAAAGCCGTGGAAGCTCTGATTGCGGAAAATAAAGAACTGCCAGTCAACGTAAAATTCTGCATCGAAGGCGAAGAGGAAATCTCCAGCCCGAACCTGCCGATTTATTTGAATGATAACACCGACAAATTGCGTGCAGACATGGTGCTGATCTCGGATACGTCCCTTTTGGAAAAAGGAAAACCAGCCATCTCCACGGGCCTGCGCGGCCTGTGCTCAATGCATGTGGATCTGTTCACCGCCAATACCGACCTGCACTCCGGTTCCTTCGGCGGCGGTGTACCCAACGCGCTTCATGCCCTCGTTTCCTTGCTGGCATCTTTGCATGATGAGCAAGGTCGCGTGAGCGTAGATGGATTCTATGACGGCGTTCTGCCATTGTCCCCCGAGATGAGAGAAGAATTCGTGAAGCAAGGCTTCAATGAAGAACAGCTTCGTCAAGATCTTGGACTGGAGCAATTGTATGGTGAGGAAGGGTACTCCTTTGTAGAACGTGTTGGGGCGCGCCCAACACTCGAATTGAATGGTGTATGGGGCGGTTTCCAGGGCGAAGGCAGCAAAACGGTCATTCCAAAGGAAGCTCACGCTAAAATCACTTGCCGTCTTGTTGCAGATCAAGATCCGCAGCATGTACTGGATCGCATCGAGGCTCACCTGCGTTCACATGTTCAACCAGGAGCAACATTACAGATCAAACAGATCGAGAAGGCTTTTGCGTTCAATACCGATCCGACTGATCCTATCCTGCAAAAAGCCGCAGACGCTTACGAAAAAGTATATGGCGTACGTGCTCTATTCACCAAGGATGGAGGCTCCATTCCAATCGTTGAGAAGCTTTCCCGCGTCCTTGGCGTTCCTGCCGTAATGATGGGCTTTGGTCTGCCAGACGAAAATCTGCATGCACCAAACGAACATTTTAACCTGGAGAACTTTGATAAAGGGTTGCTGACGGTCGTGGAATTTATGAAAAGCTTATAATCGTTAAAAAACACGCTTACACGGAGGTCACTTCGCAGGGAGAATAAGCTTTCGATCGCTGTTATTCCCAGATTTCTTTGATCCCTTTTCTAAAGGGAGAAATCCGGTAATAAAGGCGAGCGCTTCGCTTCTACAGCTTTTTTCTCCCCACTCCGTTTAACGTGTAAATTTTTATTTAACCCCTGTAGAGGATAATCTATAAGAGAGCGCTTCGCTTCTTCAGAATCGATTTCGCCCCCTCCACTACGTTATGCGCGTTCCTATAAGTCGTTTTACAAACGTAATCTAGCTTTTACGGGGATGAGTAGAATAACACAGGGCCCGCTTGTGCAGAAGTTCCGGTGGCGAATCGTTCTTTCCTTCGCTGTTATTTCCGCTTCAATAATGTAATAACGTAAAAACGATGGCCTACACGGTCATCGTTTTTTTATTTTTCTGTGTTTGCAGTGATCATTGCAATACCATATTTAGGTAAAATGTGGTAGCCTTCTTATGTACGTTTTCAGTAGTAAACTCATGTCGTATGATGACTACAATCTGAATGATGAGGTGAACGGTAATGTCTGCTTCCCACTTGACCAAAACCGCGCTGGCTCATTCGCTGAAATGCCTGATGGAACACATGCCGCTCAATAAAATTACGGTAAAACATCTGGTGCAGGACTGCGGTGTAAACCGGCAAACCTTTTATTATCATTTTCAGGATATATACGCCCTGCTCGGGTGGATTTACGAAACGGAAGCGGTAGAAAGTATCCATGAATACCGCAGTTATGATACGTGGACAGAAGGATTCTACAAAATTTTCTGTTACATCGAGAACAATAAAGCTTTTTGCTGCAATACACTTGAATCCCTTGGCCGTTCTCATCTGGATGGTTATCTCTATCAAGTGACGCATGATCTGATTATGGGTGTCATTGATGAACTGGCTTGCGGAATCAAGGTTCGTGGCGAGGATAAAGAGTTTGTTGTTAATTTCTATACACTGGCTTTCACAGGCATGATTATTCAGTGGATGAGAAATGACATGAAAGAACCGCCAAAACAGATTATCGATCGACTAAGTGAACTTATTGAGGGCAATGTGCTAAGAGCACTACATAAGTATGAGCATAAGTATCAGCACGGATTGAAGAACAAAAAATGAATAAGAGTGCAGATAACGGAACAAAAATTGGAATAACAAAATAGAGGTACGATTAATGCAGTGGCAACACATAAATTAGAAAAGGCATATAAGGCAGATTACAAGCGGCCATCCCGTTAAGGATGTGCAGCTTTTTTTCTATCATCGTGTTCATCTTCGGGCGAACTACCCTATACCAGGAATTCAGAGATTCTGCCCTATTCATATGAATACGGTATACACAATTAGCATCAAGTCATCGCTAGATCTCCCGACTAAAACTAGACATTTTTCCAAAAGTGACTAAAAAACAGACAGCTGTCTTCTTTTGATCATACCTTCTTTTCCGGTGCAGGTTTACATTGGAAATGTGAAGAATACACCATCTTTTGGAGGCGATTGATCGTGAAAAAAGAACATGGCTCTAAACAGGTTTATTTTGTAGGCGGCGGTATTGCATCTCTCGCAGGAGCGGCTTATTTGGTCAGAGACTGTGATTTCCCCGGCGGAAATATTCACATCATCGAGGAAATGCCGATTCTCGGGGGGAGTAATGACGGTGCAGGTAATCCGGAACAAGGTTACGTCATTCGCGGTGGACGGATGCTCAATGATGAGGCATATGAAAACCTGTGGGAGTTGCTGGAGACCATCCCTTCTATTGAACATCCGGGTATATCGGTCAGAGAAGAGATTACGGCTTTTGATAACGCTAACCCCACACATTCCAATGCACGGTTAATTAACCGCGATGGTCAGGTGGAAGACGTATTATCCATGGGTTTTGATATGGCCGACCGGCTGGCGATGGGCAAACTCATCATTACGCCTGAAGAGACGCTGGGTAAATTGCGGATCAACGACTGGTTTGCACCCCACTTTTTCCAAACGAACTTCTGGTACATGTGGGCAACGACGTTTGCCTTTCAGCCTTGGCACAGTGCGGTGGAGTTCAAACGATATATGCTTCGCTTTTTTCACGAGTTTCCACGAATTCAAACGCTCGAAGGGGTTACACGTACACCCTACAACCAATATGACTCCATCATTCTGCCGCTGCACCGATATTTGGAGCCGTACGGCGTAGATTTCACGCTGAAATGCACTGTTACGGATTTGGACTTCAAAGAAGACGACGGAATTACAGTCACAGGTATGCATGTACGGCGGAACGGTGCCCAGGAAGTGATCGACATTCATGAGGGTGATCTGGTTATTGTTACGAACGGATCGATGACCGAAGGTGCAGATCTGGGTTCGATGACTTCCGCTCCTAAACTGAATGGCAAGGGCAGCTCTTGGAAGCTGTGGGAGAACATTGCGGCGAAAAAACCGATGCTGGGCACCCCTTCTTCGTTCGATGATCATATCGATGAGTCCAAATGGGAATCATTCACCGTCACTTTCCAGGATTCCGTTTTCTTTGATCTGATGGAAAAATTCACACGTAACCGTGCAGGTACAGGAGCACTTGTGACATTCAAAGACTCGAGCTGGTTTATGTCCGTTGTTTTGGCTTTTCAGCCCCATTTCCGCAATCAGCCTGAGCACGTCAAAGTCTTCTGGGGTTATGGATTGTATCCTGATAATGTAGGGGACTATGTGAAAAAAAGAATGTGTGATTGCACCGGGGAAGAGATTATGCAAGAATTGATTGGCCATCTTCATTTCCAGGAGCATCAAGAGGAGATCATGGCAACGGCCAACTGTATTCCTTGCATGATGCCGTATATCACTGCGCAATTTATGCCAAGGCTGAACAGTGACCGCCCTCAAGTCGTGCCGGAAGGTTCAACGAATCTGGCATTTATCAGTCAATTTTGCGAGATTCCAGATGATGTGGTGTTTACGGAGGAATATTCAGTACGCGCCGCACGGATTGCTGTGTATACGTTGCTTGGCATCAATCGTCCGGTTGAGCCGATCCATCAATATCAATACGACGTGCGAACGCTGTTCAGCAGTTTCGTGACTTCGTTTAGATAGTAATTAATACTGAAACTTAGATGTGATTTGAATTGATTCATTTCTATGACTGTTACTATAAAAAATCAAATGAAAACATCAAAAGAGCCCCGTCAGATCTAAAATGTACCCTTGGTAACGGACATTTTGATTCTTTGACAGGACTCTTTTTTTGAAATGTATCTTTTGTAAAGCTGTAAAGTATGTAGGAACAGACCCCATAAATAAAAGTGCCATGCTGGGCGGTACACCACCTTCACGAAAGGAGCAAACAAAAAAACAAAGAGCACACTAAAAACATAGAGCAAACCAAAAACATAGAGCAAACTAAAAAACATAGACAAAAACTAGCTAATTGATGCTCTAACGATCACCAGAGAGCTTATTTCACACTTTTAGAGTCTTTCAGAAATCTAACGATCACCAGAGACCTTATTTGCGATGGAACGCCTCTTTTACACCCTAAAACTGCTCATTTACATGAAATAGCGTGTGTGGTGATCGTTAGAATCGAAAACACTGCAAAATAGGGCAAATAAGCTCCCTCAGGATCGTTAGAGCTTCAAGCATCATTGTCACAGTCTGGCTCGCTACTCGTCACTTGCCGTAACGGTTTATAGTGTGAACTATTCGCATTGCGTTCTGCGTTCAACTCACAGCACGTAGTGCCCTGCTTCATGATGAGGGTGGACAACTCCCAGCACGTAGTGCCCTGCTTCATGATGAGGGTGGGCACTCACAGCACGCAGTGCCCTGCTTCATAACGAGGTGGTCAGCCACGACTAAGCATAATTCGATACTTCTTCAATATATTTGGGTTATTACTGGGTTCCCCACTCTACTATTCGTCAGGATAAAGTTACAGGCCTGCCTGCATCCATCCATCCTTGACCAACTCCGTCTTTATTCTAACTTTACGGGCGAAACGTAGTAAACTTCAGCATGTGCACCTGCTTAGAGAAATGAGCGATCTCCTGATCTACCCCTCTCGTATCGGTTCCCGCCATTGCCTGATTAGCTCGTAGCGTTCTGCGCGTATTTAACATACCTTCGATGAGTTTCATGACCGTATTACGTCCACGATGATCCACAATCATGTACTTTTTACGCTCATCCAGTTCAATCCATACGATGTTATTAAAGGTTGTGAACAGATGTTTACAGTACTGCTCCATATCCGTCTCATTGTAATGCTCGCCATAAAAAGCATAGTATCCGTGAATGTGCAGCTTCTCCGCCAGCACGGGGATAAACGGATCATGTTCCAGCATGGCGTTTCGTTCCATGGTTCATGCCTCCGTTAATGATCCGCAGATCTCATTTTTGAGATCTATTTTAACATATTGTTCAACGTATTTCCTCTCAACTGCCGATCCTTCTGCCTTGCACCCACACCGTATCAATTTCCAAATCCTCATTCAGCAAAACGATATCTGCCTGTTTCCCCTTCGTCAGGGAACCCGTTCGGTGGTCGATCCCTAGCAAACGTGCGGGCGTCAAGCTGGCTGCTCTAGAAGCAGCGATTAGACTCAGCCCTACTTCCTGCACAAGATAACGGAACCCACGAACCATAGTCAACGTGCTTCCTGCCAGAGCGCTGCCTTCTTTCAAACGAGCTTCGCCGTTCTTTACAATAACGGGCAGATCACCGATCTTGTATTCGCCATCTTCCAGCCCTGCCGCTGACATCGCATCGGTAATCAGCACAAGCTGGTCATTGCCTTGCTTCAATTGAGCAAGGATTGAAATCGCGGCGGGATGCACATGAATGCCATCGGCAATGACTTCGGCGCTAATACGCGGATCACTTAGCACGGCTCCTGCTGTTCCCGGCTCACGGTGGTGTAGCGGTGTCATCGCGTTAAACGTATGCACGGCATGATGCAATCCGGCCTCCACTGCGCGCTGTACGTCATCGTAAGTTGCATCGGTATGACCCAGCGCAGCCGTGATCCGTTGTTCCCGCAGCCAGGAGATGACCTCCAATGCCCCTTCACGTTCTGGTGCCAGCGTCACCTGGCGAATGAGGCCAGGATATTGCTTTTCCCATCCTTGCAGCCAGCTAACGTCAGGAAGCACGATATGATCGGGATTTTGCGCGCCAGGCCACTTTGGACTAAAAAAGGGACCCTCCAAATGCACACCTTCCAGCTGAGCATATGGCATTTTCCCCGAACGGTAGCGATCTACTTCAGCCAAAACATGATCCAGACGTTCCTTCGGAGCGGTCATGGACGTCGCCAGCATCGCCGTTGTGCCCTGGGAACTATGAAATGAAGTGATCTTGTCCAACACGTCAGGGCTGGCATCCATGAAATCTTCCCCGTTACCACCATGCACATGGATATCGATAAATCCAGCTACAATAAGCCCTGCCCCTTTTACAGGAAGTGATCCAGCTTCCCGACGAATCTGTTCAGGTAAACCTTCTGGTATGCCGGCATATACGATTTTCCCAGCGCGCCAGGCGATCAGACCGTCTTCCAACAGTTCATCGGCAAGCAACAGTCTGCCGCGAAGCAAGGTTATGTTTTTCTCCCCTTCAGCCTCACTGACTTTAGGATTGGTTTCGGTCATCTAACCAGCCTCCCTGCCGCTCGATCCAGCAATACAACGACGTTCGGATGACATTGCAGCAAAGATGCAGGACAGGATGTGGTAATCGGACCCATGAACGCTTCGCGAATAATCTCCGCTTTTTCTTCTCCACGGGCAATGAGCAGGATCTGTTTCGCTTTTAAAATCGAACCCACACCCATCGTAATCGCTTGCGCTGGAACTTCCTCGATGCTATCAAAAAAGCGGGCGTTCGCCTTTCTGGTCTCTTCCTTCAGACCTACCACATGGGTGCGCCCCGTCAATTCCGTTCCAGGTTCATTAAAACCGATATGACCATTATGTCCGATCCCGAGCAGTTGCAGATCCACAGGCCCACGATCCTCCAAACGTAGCTCGTAATTCGCACATTCCTCCTCCAAATCTACTGCCTCGCCATTGGGCACATTTGTGCGGGATAGATCGATGTCGATATGATTAAACAGCTGCTCATTCATAAAACTGCGGTAGCTTTCACGATGCTCTGTAGGTAAACCTACATATTCATCCAAGTTAAAAGAAGAGGCCTGCGCAAAACTCACCAAACCTTTTTGATACATCGTAATTAACTGCTTGTAAATGCCCACAGGTGAACTTCCCGTTGCAAGTCCAAGTACGGCACGAGGTTTCGTTTGCAGCAAGCTGGCGATCAAGCCTGCACCCGTCGCGTTCAAATCTTCTTCATTTTCAAAAATACGAATATTCATCTGTCAAGCACCTCCGGTGTGATGGAAACGATAGGACTGCACATTGTGATACGACTGCTCAAGTTTAGGTATAAATTGATCAAAATCTGCACTGACCATGCCTGTAAACAAAATATCAATCACATGCAGCAGCGCAATGCGTGAAGCCATATCGCCGCGTCGCATCCCTTCTTCGAGAGAAGATGTGAAAAGCGGGATATCCGATACGGCAGCGAGTGAGTTACTGCCATATGACGTCAGCGAGATCGTGGAAGCTCCAGCCTGTTTGGCACAAGTCAGCGCATCGATCGTCTCCGGTGTTTCACCTGAATACGATACGGCCAGCGCCACATCTCCTTGCCCAAGCGAGGAAGCGGATGTAATCTGCATATGGGAATCGGAAAAGGCAGTACAGCTTTTACCGATCCGTACCAGCTTCTGATAAAAATCCTGTGTAACAATGGACGAAGTCGCCACACCGTACAGGTCAATACGCCGGGCCTGACATAATAGCTGCACGACTTGTTCTAACCTGCCCAAATCCAGTAACCGTGTTGTATCCGCAATAGATGCGAGATGATTCCCTTCAATAGCCTCGACGATTTTGGATAAAGGGTTGCCCGCAACAATATCCTGATAGGCTGTTTCATTCGGTGCGTGCGACAGTTCGGCGGCAAGTTTCATTTTGAGATCGGGAAAACCTTTGAAGTGAAATGATTTGCAAAAACGAGTTACCGTCGCCGCGCTTGTCCCGCTCTGTTCAGCCAATTTGTTAATCGTCATGCCCGGAACATCCGACGGCGATTGTAGAATCACCTCGGCGATCCGCCTTTCCTGAGACGGCAGATGGTTTAATTCTTGCTGCAATGCATGTAAGATGGCTGCCATAAGCACCTCTTTTATATTTAATATGAAAATTTTTTTTATTATTTTTATAAATATAAAGAAAATAGTTTTTACACCTTTATTTTAATCAAGGCGCTCTGGCAAATCAAGAGGATTTTCGCTGGAGTTGATATAAGTCCATTATGTTAATCAATCAGGCTTAGTCACACCTTCAGTCCATTTGAAGTTTTTTCACAGTCTGCTAAAGTTAATCGTATGTAATTGTTATTCATTCGTCTGTACTTGCGCTCTTGCTCTTAGCTCTTACTCTTACTTTTACTCTTACCTTTTCCTTAGTAATAGGAACAGAACAGGTGATGCGTCTATACGGGATGATTCGGTGATCAAAAAAGGAGTACTGCTTATGAACCGCAGACAGCGTAATAAAATCGTTCCAAACATTTGGATCATTGCCACTAAGCGTAGTGACACCGTCAACAATTATATTGCCCTCTATGCGATGGATTGGAAACGTGGAGCCAGGTTGAGCTGGGAAGGTTGGGAACGTTACGTAGACTTTTTGCAATTTCACGTGCCGATCAAACGAAAAGTGGACAGACGCACCATCTCATCACAGCCTGCCGCTAAAATTGCCAAAAAGGCGTTGTACTTAGACTTAAATGATGCAGAGTTTGAGGAATTGGAGCAGTTATTTTATCAGCCATTTTCGAGAAAAAGATGGAGAGCATTTATGAAGGAACATAAGCGTAAAGAGGAGGTTCAATTGAAGTGACCAAAAGGTGGATTTGGATTGTTGCTTCCATTGTAATTGTTGTTGTGTTGACGATACCCGCGTATATGGATTATAACGACAGGCAGAATGAGTATTATGTTTTTATGGAGAACAGTTCCGAACATATGACGCAAACGTTAGAGAAAAACGATATTCCGTATCTGATTGATAAACGTGGGCAACTGCTGATTAAAAGAAAATACGACGAAAAAGTTGTCGTGTGTTGCAGCTAAAATGAGAGCCCTACCGCTCCAAAATACAAACATAAAAGCCTTTCCCCATACTTCATACTGAAGGATAGAGAAAGGCTTTTGTGTTGCCTCATTTTAACTGTAATTCGCAGCTAAATCTTCAGTTCTCCGAGCTTAATAAGCTCTACAACTGCCTGCGAACGACCCTTAACATTGAGTTTCTGCATCACATTGGAGATATGGTTACGCACCGTTTTCTCGCTGATGAATAACTGCCCTGCGATGTCACGCGTTGTTTTGTCCTGAACCAATAATTCGAATACTTCGCGTTCACGGTGGGTTAACAAAAATTTGCTTTTATGATGATCGATACCCTTCAATGTTCACCCCTCCTTGCTCGGGTTGTGTTGGTGTAACAAGGTTAAGGGGATACAGTCAACTCATCTTATGTCAGTTCAAGGGCGTTGGTTCAGTTTTATAAGAAAAATGGGCAGTTGAATGGTTATTTCGGGTGTGCCAGCACATAACATTCCATTTAAACAATCACTGCTTGCTCCATTTTCATTGTGAAAGAATAACGGCACAACAACGACATACAGTCACTTTCCGAAGGAGATATTTGGCGTTCCCTTTGATGTTGCTTTTATCCCTGTCAAAAATGTCGCTAACGAGATTGTAGCAGTATTAAGCGAATTTATGGAAACGATTAAGCACTTGAACGGAACGACCAAAGAGTTAAAGCAATTCTTACAACAATTAATTAGTATTCATGAATCTTAGATAGATATTTAGTGTTTTTTGACCAAGTAATGTACTTATGTAGAAACAAATATGCCCTTGCAGTGGATAAGCACCTCCGCAAAGGCACAATTGTTCATTTCACCGTCCTACCGATTCATACGGTTCATCATGCCGCCATCATTATGGTTACGATTCATTAAACCATCATGATTGCGGTTCATCACACCATCGCCTAAAATTCCGTCCCGGTGATTGGTATCGCCCGCATTCGTTGGGAAGATGCGTTCCACCATCGACTGGAACGTATCGATCATGCCGCTGACTGGCTTACCGTTGCGCAGATCGGCTGCATAGTTCTCCACCTGGCCTACGAAATCGGGGTTAGCCGACACATATACGTTCTCCACGTTTGGTGCAAACTGCTTGATTTTGGCGGAGATTTTACCTTTGATCTCCTCAGGTGTGTTGTCATCCGAACTATCCATCATACGTGGACGCTCACTTCTTGTGCCATACTGACTTTCGTCCATCGGACGCGCCTTGCCACTATCCGTCAAACCGCGCATCATACCGATTGTGCCCGTGCCCATCGTGCCATAGATTCCGCGGTCATTGCCCATATGGCTGCGGTCTGTTGCTGTACCCGTATTAAGCCCCGGAGCGATTCCGCTTGTAGTGTACGGTGAATTCGTGCCCGATCCGCCATGAACGCGCATCCCACCCATATCCTCATTCATCAACCCGCCACGCATCGTATCGCTGGCATGGTTACGCATCGTGCCATTCAGACGACCACTCGGTTGACCTGTTGATTTGCTACCCAGCTTGCCTGCATGTCCATGAGCCAGACGCACAGCAACATAAGCGTTACGATCCGTCAACATGACGTGAGCGGACTCGACTTCCTTCATCTCATTAATACGCTTCGCCAGCTCATCGCTGGATCTCAGGTCGGTGACATTGTGCATCCGGTAACTTTTCGCACGAATACCATCCATACCGTTGGTTTCAACGCCGTAACGATTGATACCATGTGCTTGTTCACGAACACTTTGTGTATGCATGTTATTATCGCGATTCCCACAACCCGTCAAGCCGGCCATTACAAAAATTGCAGTAGACAATGATAACGTAATCGCTGTTGCCTTTTTGACTGTTGGCATGTAATGTTCATCCTCCAATGTGGTTGGTTTGGTTCACATAGATAGGATGCGCGTCTGCTGTGATCGATATGCTGAAAGGATATGGCACTTTGACTTACCAAGTTGGCACATTATTGTTGCTTGTAGGGAAGTTCAAATCGGATTTTTTTTCGTTAAAACAAACCAAAAACAGTACTGCATTACAACAGTACTGTTCTTTTTCCCGACTTACTTCCTGGAAGAAGTCGAAGATGATGTTGAATTTTTTTCAGATGCAGCTGAATGTGCAGAAGCTGTAGAAGCTTGTGCCTTCTCGGATTCTGTAGATTTCTCCCCAGACTTCGAAATGGCACTGGATGTTTTGAGTTTCTCCGAATACTTCTCCACTTCTTTCAGACCAGCCGCATCCATCGCATAGGCCCACTCTTCATCCGGGGTAATGACCCAGATCGTATCTGGCTCCGAAGAGGTCGTCAGCAACCGATAAACCGTAGTCGCCTCTTTCCCGTTCACTTGTTGCTGGACTGACAAAGTGGAGCGAGGAATCGCATCTTTTAAATCGGATGCCTTACGAACGTCATCGGCAGTAGTCAGATTTTTAATTTGACCGATCAGCGATATTGCATCTTCTGACTTAATGGATTTTCCATTGATCGTCCACGTATGTTCAGACGCTGTATCCCCTTCTGCCGATGCCCTTAGCATCCAGCTCGCCGCTTCTCCTTCCCATTCCAGCGTACGCACATTAGACTCATCCATGTTAAACGGGGTGGTGTCCATTAATCCACGGCGTGTGAGAGCCATATTGGTGACCGCTTCATTTTTCACAGCAACTACCGCTCCTGAATTCACTTGCACATAGTGCGTATCTCCCGCAGGCAACTGGCTACCTATTGCAAGCTTGAATTCACGCCCGTCTTTCACTTTGATATCCAGACGTGTAGCCGAATTCCCCAAGCCGTATTTCTCTACATCCTTTGGCGACTCTTCGACAATCATCTCCTGGTCAGCACTACTCACGGCTTCAAGCCAGCTGCCAACACTGTACTCATTCAGCGGATAGTTTTTCGGCTCCGTCATGTGCCAGACTCCATCTTTTAGTTCTAACGTTGACACCGCATCTGAATCTGTACCCGCACCTGTACCGGACTTATCTCCAGTCCCCTCATGCAGCGTAATAGCCTGAATATCTGATGATGATATACCAAGAAGTTTGGCCTGCACTGCCTCTTCTTCCCGAAAATAATTCTGATTGGCTGCATACACCCAGCCTGCAATCAATATAACAACGACCACTATTGTTGGAATTAATTTTCTCATACTCGTCTGCGCCTCCACCATAAGAGTACACCGATGATCACAAAGACAAGCGGGAATGCTACAATGGCTGCAAAAAATATGACTCTGGCCTGCTGACCATTCAGATATGCGGTCTCATAACCAGCTTGTACGCGTGGACGAATCGTCAGACCGTCTTGCTTTTCACTCAGATAATTTACAGTGTTCAAAATGAAATCCCGGTTGCCGCCATTTACAATTTCCGAATCCTGCATGAAAATGGACGACCCCAGAATGACCGCTTTGGGCTTGCCATCATTCGTATCTGCGGCATAGCCAAGATCTACAGGCCCCTGGATGTCCACATCCTTATCATTATTCGTTTCATTTTGCAGCAAACCGCTAATATTGGTCTCTCCGTAGCTTTCATTCGAGGAATGCATCAACGGAGACAGCTTATACTTGTCTTGCTCCTTGCTAGTTAGTGCAATCGACAGAGACAGCATCGGGTACAGCTTGTTCTGAGCTAGCTTGTCTGTGATGGCATGACTTCCGTACTCAGGTGCAAGCCACAGCGGCCCCATTGTACTGGCTTGATTGTTATCCACCATAACCGCATGCTCATCAACTACGCCGTAGTCCGCGATCAATGCGTCGATATTTTTCCAACTGGACTTCATATCTTCTGCAAAACCGAGGGATAATAACAGCTTACCTTCATTGCTCATATATGTCCGTACGGCCTTAAGCTCAGCATCACTCAAATCACGCTGTGGCCCAATAATAGCGAGTACATCGGCATCCTCAGGTACTTTGCCAGCTTGATTCAGTTGCAACTCCTCTGTTGTGACATTATTCTGCTCCAGTGAAGACCGCAAAGCCCCCATCTGATCGAGACTCAATTCTTCATGTCCAGTCAGGAACACCATTTTTTTCGTCTCCGTTGAGGAAAGGTTCATCAGTGCCTGTGTTAATTTCTCCTCTCCCGTAAACTGATAAGATCCATCGCTCCCGTCTCCATTTGCGGTAAACAGGCTGGCAATGTCGATGACCTTATGCCGGTCTCCCTGCTCCAGCACAATCGAGCTGCCCGTGATTCCGTACTTGGAGGCAAGCGCAGGTTCCTGCGTCAAGTTGTACTGTTTCATTTTCAGCTTGCCGCTGCGTTTGGTATACTCTTCAATCATATCCGCTACTTCGCGGTTCAGGACGGTATTGTTTGCATTTTCAACCGTTAATACGAGAATGTTGACATCATCTTTGACATTTTTGATCGCTGTAAGTGACTGGTCAGATAACGTATATTGTTTATTTGAGGTCAGATCGAGTTGGAATCCGCCAAGCGAATTCAGGAACAGGGTTAGCAAAATAAAAATGCCAATCACCGCGACGGACAAGACGGTACTATTGGTATGACTTAACCATTTTTTCATCTTCTCACCTCCACCGCTTCCGTTCCACAATTTGAATGCTTAACAGTAAAAACAAACCCGAAAGTGTTACATAGTACAAAACATCCGGTCCGCTTAGCACACCTTTGGTAAAGTTATCAAAGTGCTTTGTCAGTGCAAACGGATCAAGCCACTTCTGCAAAGCAGACCCCGTATTGCCTGCAAATGAATCAAGCATCCACAAAACGAGCAACATAATAAAACCCGCCACCGCAGACACCATCTGATGCTGAGACAACGTGGAAGCAAAGAGTCCGATTGCCATCATGCTGGCACCGAGGAAGAACAAACCAAGGGCAGATAACCAGACCGACGTAAGATCCAGCTTCCCGTAAAAAGACATGATAAACGGATACACCAGACTGCACAAAATGAGCACGAGCAAAATGGCGAGTGAAGCTAAATATTTTCCGAAAATAATCTCGCTCACCCGTGTCGGTGAAGTCAGTAGCAGCTCGTCCGTTCCCTGTCTGAACTCCTCTGCAACGAGTCGCATCGTTAACAAGGGCACGACAAAAAGCAGCATAGACAACGTATCACCCAAGACAAGGCGGTAGTCTACAATGCTCGGCTGATAGTATACAAAACTTGAATAGAACAGCAGACTTGTCATCAGCACGTATACGGCAAAAGCAAAATAAGAGGTTGGTGACAGGAAATATGCCTGCAGCTCCTTGTTACAGATGGCCATCATTCGTCTCATTTGCTTCCCTCCCCTTCATCGGAAGTTGAACCCAAAGAAGTTTCTGGCCCTGCATCATCCGCATCCTGTACGTCTTCCCCGGGGGTTAATGCTGCCTCGGTTTCAGTAATCTCCGACGTTGTTAACTTCAGGAAGATTTGCTCCAAGCTAAGATTCTCACGTTTCATCTCCAGAATAGGCAAACCTGCACCAGACAACAGATAAAACAGCTCTTCCCGGTAATCCTCGGACGTTTCCCCGGTAAGCCTTACATGTACGGTGGAAGGTGCGAGAGAAACGGCTTCTCCTGATGCTGAGGCTCCTGATTCACTTGACGTTCCTTCTAAGCTTCTTTCAGGAGGAGTGGAAGAAGATGTAACTACAGATGGAATAATCTCTGTTTCGGCCTTTTCCCAAGGTGACAATACCTGCAACAACTGTTGTTCCGTTGCTTTAACTTCAAGCGATACCTTGAAACGATCCCCCATCGCAGAGCCAAGATCCTGCGGTGAGCCATCCAATACAAGTTTTCCCTGATTAATGATCAGCATGCGATTACAGAGCGTACTTACTTCAGGCAAAATATGCGTGCTAAGTAACACGGTATGATTTTCACCCAGTTCCCGAATCAAATCCCGAATCTCGATAATCTGGTTCGGATCAAGTCCAGAGGTAGGTTCATCCAGCACAAGCAGGTCTGGCTTATGTATGATCGCTCCGGCTAGCCCCAGCCGCTGCTTGTATCCTTTGGACAATCCGCGCACCAACTGTTTTTCCCTACCCTGCAATCCCAACCTGCTGACCATCTCACTAATCCGAAGTTTGACCTCACGCGCAGGCACATCCCGCAGATTGGCCACAAATTTAAGATATGACTGCACCGTCATATCCGGATAAAGCGGCGGCGTTTCGGGCAGATATCCAATTTTGGAGCGAACGCTCCGTCCCTGATCATGAACCGATACACCATCGACCAGAACTGAACCTTCTGTTGGATGCAGATACCCTGTAATCATTCTCATCGTCGTCGTTTTGCCAGCACCATTGGGTCCCAAAAATCCAACAATCTCGCCTCGCTCCATGGTGAAGTTCAAATGGTGCACACCGCGCTGGCCCTCGTACACTTTGCTCACCTGTCTCACTTCGAGCACGTCCTTCATCCTTTCCCGTTAAAAATACCCATGCAGCGCTAGTAGACACAACACGGGAAGTTATTTGTATCATAGGAGATGTACGCTAGTGTCAGCTTAAGATCACTTAAAATAAAGCTTAATTTTTTTTGTCTAAATTGTGAACTTTCAACATTGTACCCACACCCCGCCCTTGTGTCATACGTAACATACAGTACAGGAGAATGAGCTCCTGACCATAAGTCAGAGGGTGAATCGTGTGAAAGTATTGTTCACGTTTTACGTTCCCAGCGGTGGTGTGGATACACTGAATCGACTGCGAACCGCTGTATTGAAACGTCATGGCATAGAGGCTCATCTTTTGTATTTGAATACAGGCTCAGGCTTGCAGAACAACAGCGATACTCGTATTTTCACCGCCGCCAGTGACCAGGATATCCATCATCTGATTCACAGTCAGCACTATGATGCCATTATTACCACTTCAGATATTGCCATGCCTGGCCGTTTAAGAGGTCTTGGTTACAAAGGTCGGATTATTTTTGAAGCACAAGGTCTGGGTACGCGAGAACAAGCACTGGAGACCATTGAAATGGCTGTTCCCTACCTTCAAGCTCACTGCGATGCTGCTGTAATACCGCCAACCGATCACCTGCTGGATATGTTCATTCATATTTGTCCATGGCTTCATCGCTTTGTCATTCCCAACATGCTGGATACGGATGCTTTTGCCCCACTCGCTGTGGACACTCCGCCTTACCCGGTTCTTGCGTGGGTCGGACGTCTGGAGCACAACAAAAACTGGCGTGAGTTCCTCGAAATTTCCCATGCGATTATTAAAAAGAAACCAAAAGCCAGGCTGTGGCTCTTCCACGATCCCACCTTGGCTAATCCCGAAGATGAGGTCATGTTTCGGCATCTGCTCGCCGAGTATGGTTTAGAAGATCGCATCGGGATCTTTGTGAACGTTCCCCACTCGGAGATGCCAACCTTCTACTCCATGATTGCTGCTTCAGGGGGGATTATGTTATCCACTTCTTTACTCGAAGGTTTCGGTTATGCCGTAGCCGAAGCCATTAGCTGTGGTTGCCCTGTACTCAGCACAGATTCGGATGGCGTGCGTTCATTTATTACTCACAACAAAACGGGTAAATTCTATCCAATCGGCAATGTGCATGCCGCAGTAGACGAAGCAATGGAGCTGATGAACAACAAGAAACTGCGAGAATATATTCGTATCCAGGGAAGACAACATCTGAGCCTGTCCTTTTCACCCGACCGATACGCAGCCTCTTTCCGCGAAATGATGACGGCATTGCGGATTTTCCATTGAGCACGATGGGTATTCAAAAGGGGCTGTCCCATAAGTCATAAAAAAAACTTGGGATAGCCCTATTCTCCAAAATTATACAACAAAAAGAAACCGTTCTTTGGTAAAATGGAAGTGCGACCCACCATTTACAAAAGGAGACGGTTTCTTTGTACATTCAATATACCATGAATCAACTTTTCTTGCCAATGGATTTGGAGACAGATATCCCCGAAAATCACCTCGTCCGTGTTGTGAATGAGGCCGTCCATGGCCTGAGCGACTCCATTTTCAACGCCGCATACCCTGGTGGTGGTCGCCACAGCTATCATCCCAAAATGCTCACTAAAATCATCATTTACGCCTACACCCAGCGCATCTATTCTTCCCGGCAAATCGCCAAGGCGGTTCGCGAAAATATCATGTTCATGTGGCTCGCCGGGCGACAGCAGCCAGACTTCCGTACCATTAATCGCTTTCGTTCCGAGCGGATGAAAACGGTACTGGAAACTGTGTTTACCCATGTACTGGAGCTGCTGGTTCAGGAGCAATATGTATCCTTGGATCACTATTTTCTGGACGGAACCAAGCTTGAAGCGAGTGCGAATCGCTACACCTTTGTATGGAAAAAAGCCGTCGTTAAGCATCAGGCCAAGCTGCAAGAAAAAGTACATACCCTGTTTCAAGCCATCGAAGAAGCAGAAAACGAAGAAGATGCCCTCCACACGGGGGCGGATCTGCCTGAACTTGGTGAAACCTCGGCGCTCACAGCGGAAAAGCTGGAGCAAGCCGTCCAGCAATTGGAGGAAAAACTCAGCGAAAAAACCAAGGACAAAACACTCAAGAAAGCGGTGCGCCAGTTGCGAAAGGACTTGCTGCCCCGGCTGCACAAATACGAGCATCAAATCCAAACGGCTGGTGAGCGAAACAGCTACAGTAAAACCGATCCGGACGCCACCTTCATGCGAATGAAAGAGGACCACATGCGAAATGGTCAATTGAAACCGGGATACAATGTGCAGATCGGAACAGAAAATCAGTTTGTTTTGGGTTACAGTGTGCATCAGCGGCCCACGGACACCAAATGTCTGAAGCCCCATCTGGATCATCTGGAAGAAATGCTTGGCCAAAGACCCAAGATCGTCATTGCCGATGCTGGGTATGGTAGTGAGGAAAATTACAGCTATATGGAAGAAAAAAATATCCAAGGGATCGTCAAATACGGGACGTATCACAAAGAAAAAACAAAGGCTTTTAGGCAAGCCATTGGTAAAGTCGACAACTGGGATTACAATGAAACGTCAGATACATGGACTTGTGCGGCAGGACAGACGTTGCATTTCCGGGTTGAAAACCGATCGGAAACGGAGAGCGGCTACACGATTCGAACCCGTCATTACCGGAGTGAGGATTGTAGCCAGTGCCCCTTGAAATCGACATGCACCAAGGCTCAAGGTAACCGAGAGATTGCGGTCAGCATGACCTACATGCGGCAAAAAAACGAGATGCGAGAGCGGTTGCGTAGTGAGGAAGGATATACGCTTTCCGTTCGGCGCATGATCGAGCCAGAAAGTGTGTTTGGACAGCTCAAAAACAATCGGGGATTCCGAAGATTCCTGCTTCGCGGCTTGCAAAAAGTAAGCCTGGAGGTCGGGTGGCTTTGCCTTGCTCACAATCTGCTTAAAAAAGCTACACTGACGGAAAAACGAAAAAAGGACAAAGCAGGATGAGCTTCTGCTTTGTCCTTTTTGGACGTATCGGTGTTATATCTCTTCACCGATGTGTGATTTTAGGGGCTTTTGAGACAGCCCCTCAATTTATTGCATACTGCCTTTGTCAGGCAGATACCTATTAATGTCCCATCATCATCGCAGGGTCAGGAGTCTCTCCTGTCTGCAATTCCGGTTCCGGTTCAGCTACACGCTTCGGTTTGCGCAGAATCAGACTAAGCACACAACCGAACAGCGCAATGCAAGCTGCGAGTAAAAACGTATCATTGAATCCACTCACCAGTCCGTTTACGATATCCGCTTTCTCCGTGCCCATTGTGTTACTTGTCACACGAGAGGTAAGAAAACCGGTAAGACCCGCTACCGCGAAAGATACAACAACCTGCTGCGCAGCAGCAGTCAGTGGTGTCACACGTGCCACCAGTTTACGCGGTGCTGCATTCAGCACATGTGTGTTCAAAGGCATCATGGACAAGCCCATGCCAAATCCCATCATAAGCAAAGCTGTAATAATAAGACCAAGGCCTGTCGTTGCTGTAATCGTAGACAAAATAAACAACGCACCTGAAATAATACCCAAACCTACAAAGGCCAGTGGTCTTGCTCCGATCTTGTCAAACAGTCGACCACCCAGTGGCATCGAAATCCCCGAAGCCAAAGCTTGAGGCAACAGGATAAGTCCTGTCTCGAGTGCCGTGTATCCTTTGATTTGCTGCAAGTAGAGCGGGATCAGAATCATGGAGCCGAACAATGCCACTTGGGCTACCCAGGCCAGGACGATACCTCTGGAGAAATCGGAAGAGGTAAACACACGAAGCTCAAGCAACGGATTTTTTTGACGAAGCTCTACGATAATAAACAGGATAAGCGCTACTCCGCCAACAATAACACCCGTAAGTGTTGTCGCAGACGTCCAGCTCGTGCCGCCTTCACTTACACCATACGCCAGCATGGAGAAAGCAATGGGTGCTAGAATCATACCCAGCAAATCCAGAGCAGGTGTAAGGCCGCGGTCGGTATCCGGTAAGAAGCGAACACAGAGAATGAAAGCCGCAATACCAATCGGCAGATTAATCAGGAAAATCCAGTGCCAGCTGACCGATTCAATAAACCAGCCGGACAATACCGGACCGAGCGCAGGAGCAAGCAGCATCGGAATACCGAGCATCCCCATAATGGAACCTCTGCGTTCCGGCGGAGCCAGACGAAACACCATCGCCATCCCGATTGGAGCAACCATGCCGCCTCCAAGTCCTTGAATGACACGAAATAAAATCAACTGCTCAGGTGATTGAGCAATCGAACACAATACGGAGCCAAGGGTGAACATGGCAATAGTGAATAGAAATACTCTTTTGGCCCCGAAACGGTCGGTTAGCCATCCGGCTAGTGGAATTACGGCAGACAAAGCCAGCGTGTACCCTGTAACCGTCCATTGAATCGTTTTCAGGTCAGTCTCGAAGTACTGTACCAGATTCGGAATAGCGACGTTAACGACCGTGCTGTCCAGAATGACCATAATCATTCCGACGATAATCGATAGAAGGGGCAAGATGATCGTCTTAAGTGAAAATGCCTCGGTCTCCTGCGGTACTGTTGTTTGTTGTTTCACGAACTCACTCTCTTTTCCGGCGTCGCCATGGCATCAGAATGAACCGGCCTGCGGACTGCCTATAAATACGATTTTTCAAACCATCGTTTTAAATCATTGTTTTAAACTTTCGTTTTATACTGGTTTAATTTTAATGAAAATACCTTTACTGTCAAGCTATTTTTTAAGGGGCTATTTTGCAAAAGTAACGACAAAAAAAGGACCAGGCTTCTCGCCTGCTCCTATCGTTGATTACTCATCAATCTGCAAGTTTTATCATTTGATGCTCCGACAATACACCGATAAGCTGTCCTTCCCCGCTGCGACAATAGATTCGAATCACCAGATGATTCGGCACTGAATTATTACTTATGATTTTCAGCTCACAAATCTCGGCAGGCACATTCAGATTATGAATGACATAACTATTTGCTACCGACCCGGAGCCCGGGTTTACATGAAATAAGTTTCGGTACAATTCTCCGTAATTCCCGCCTACTCCAACGAATACATCTGTTCCTTCGCCGTCTCCAACATAAGCAACCTCCACATCCATGTATTTCACAGGAATAAACGTCTGAAGAACATTCTCATGCATCTGAATGGTATAAGCCGCCATCTCGTATCCCTCCTACGGAGCCTAAATCCTTCAATATTCTCCCTGTAGTCAGGATATGCATCTTCTCGTCCAGTGGCATGTACGGTCACCCAATTTTATAGATATGCAACCAATGCCCGACCTTCCCACTTGCTTATTTCATAGAATAACAGGATAGGAGTTCGGCCTGTGCAGGCCGCGACAAGGAGGTCGTTATGAGAGTTCTGCTCGTTACGTATTGGGAACTTACACATATGGGAGGCATCTGGACATATATTAAACAACTCGCCGACAGACTCGTTGCCCTCGGTGTCGAAGTGGATATCATGGGCACAAACAGCGCTAGAAATGAAGTATATGTCCGTAATCTCAATCGTTCATTCTCGAAAGACCTGGTATGGCCCATGCTTCAAGCCAAGCTTAACCCAACCGACCTGCCACAATTCACTGCCGACCCTCTGCTTGCTTATTACGAGTTGAACAGATATGCCTTTGAGATGGCTGCGGCTTTTCTGGGGGTAGAACAGTATGATGTAATTCATGCACAAGACCCTGTTGCAGCCGTTGCAATCAAACGCATTTTGAAGCGAAACATTCCTCTCGTCACGAGTTACCATGGAGCACTCGCCCGCGAAGCGTTCTATGATGCGCAGAACTCCAACCCTCAACTAACATTGCCTGCATATCTGCAATCCAAAAGAGGACGTTACTTCCTCTCCCTGGAGCAGCGAAGCGCCGCGCAATCTGAATTGATTCTCGTGTCGAGCCATTGGATCAAAAGCACGGTGACTGAACTCGCGGTTCCTGAGTCCAAATTCAGACAGATTCCGTACGCTGTCGATCTGCCGAATTATCGTAAAGCTGCGGCTGCCAGGTTCCCTCATCGTGCACCTGCCGATAAAAAGGTCATTGCTTTTACCGGGAGACTTGAATATATCAAAGGGGTGCATGTGCTGATCAAGGCACTCGCCAGCCTGAAGAAAAAACGTTCAGATTGGGTGTGCTGGATTGCAGGAGAAGGCAATCTGCTCGATGAGTTGCGTGGTCAGGCTTCTAACGCTGGTATTACTGAAGATATCGTATTCTGGGGTAAGCTGGACAACATCCCTTCTTTTCTCAAACACGCAGATATTTATGTGCAGCCAAGCCTTCAAGACACACAACCTTTTTCTGTTACCGAAGCACAACTTGCCGGTGTCCCCGTCATCGTCAGCGGCACAGCAGGCATGCCCGAAATGGTTGAACCTGGTCGCACCGGCTGGGTCGTCCCTCCGCAGGATGTGGACTCTCTCAGCGAACTGCTAAATGCACTGCTTGAAGACGATGCAACCCGCAAAAAGGTAGGAGCAGCCGCCAAATTGTGGGCTGAACAGCATCGCTCCCTAGAAGAAATGGGGTTACGTACACTGGATGTATATCAAGAAGCGATCTATAGAGGAGGGCTCCGGGCATGACCTTGCTTGTTCCAAGTGATCTGTATAATCGCTGGTTTACCGTTCCTGTCTCCACGCCCCACATTGAGGTGGATTACGAGGCGATGAATGCACTTATGCAAAAACTTCCGAAAGGATATGTCTTCCCCGATCCGGTATCCATGGTTATTTTGAATGAAAAAGACTAATGAACACAAAGAAGCCACAGACTTCAATCTGCAGCTTCTTTTTTCATATTTGGAGTTTATTTATCCGTCCTGTTGCCTTAATCAGAAGCCAGCTTCGAATACATATACAGATCGTTAAACGTGTCCCTCGAACCTGATTCTGCTCCACTTCCTGCTCTCTCGTAACCTCTCAGGGTTCCTTCCTGTGTGAAATCAAGCTTTTCCAGCAGTTTAATAGAGCTCACGTTACGAGGATCAACTTTGGCCTCAATTCGGTATAATGCCAAGGTCGTGAAGCCATGTGTTAACAGAGCAGAAACAGCTTCTGTCGCATACCCTTTGCCCCAATGGGCTCTGGCAAGATCGTACCCGATCTCAGCTCTAGCTTGTTCGAAGTTCAGATCATTGTAACCACAGGAACCCAGAATCACACCTGACTCCTTTTCAATGATGGTGAACCGGATGGCCTGCTTTTCCTCAGCGAGATTAGCAAGCAACTGGATCATCTCTAGCGCTTGTTTTTCATCGGAGAAAGGTGAAATATTCATAAACCGGGCTACCTCCGGATCGGACCATACCTGAAACAGGTCAGCCGAGTCGGATTCCTTCATTTGCCGCAAATGCAGTCTTGTCGTGTGTAATTCGGTAATCAATACGTTAACCTCCATTAATCATAGTTTAATAGTCTGGTTATCCAATATTGACATCTGCGCATCGTTCAGTCCCTTCTATGTACAAGTCACCACTCATTATACTTGAAATTCACCTTTCATACCTGCTACCCGTAGTTTTCCATTCCATATTTATATTCCGTTTTGTTCGCCCTAATCTAATCTTCTTAACTCCACCCCATCCTATCTCATCTCTAAAAAAAGAAGAGCGTGCACCCTACAGCATCTGAAACGCGGCTGGTTAGGTGTTCGCTCCCAATGTTCAGATTTCATCCTGCTCATCCCTCTCATCTTGCTCCATCATTTTGCTCTGTAGACGTCAATCATTGATTACTTCCAATACCCGCCAACATGCAGCAAGTTAAGCAGGGTCGGACGGTGCTTCTCTTGAACGCGTTCCATCTCCGCAACCAGTTCCTTGAAATGTCGCTTGGTGCCCATCGACTCGTGCAATCGATAACACATCAGCGGTTCATTGAAGTAAAACAACTCATACAACGGGAACAGCCTTAGCCACATCTCGTAATCATGCGTATACCGAAAATCGGTGTCAAATACCCCAAAGCGCTCAAATGCCTCCATCTCCACCATTACCGTACAACCGTTAATCGGGCAGCCTTCCATCAGTACTTGCAGCATCTCCAGACGGCTTCCCACCTCGGGCTGTACCGTATCTAACCATTCGCCATTTTCATTCACGTAATGATACGCCCCATGACAGAACGATGCTCTGACATCAAGCATGAACTGTAACTGCTTCTCCACCCGATTCAGCAACATCACATCATCTGAGCTGAGCCAGACAAAATAATTCCCTGTCGCATGTTTGATGCCTTCGTTGAGCGCGGTCGCTGTACCGCCGTTTTCTTTGCGAATGTAATGAATCTGATCCATAAACGGCTGCAGTCGTTCCACATGTTTGGTTGAACCATCATCCACCACGATTACCTCAATATGGGGATACGTCTGGTGAAGGGCACTGTGAACGGCTTGCTCAATATATGGACAATTATAAAAAGGAATCACGATCGATACCTTCGGCTCCATCCGGGCATCCCCTTCCTCCACAAATCTCTGCAAAGCAAACTCATGCGTCTCCTCCAGTATATGAAGCTTCCAAGCAACGGTATCGGGCATTCGCGGTATGATAAACGTACATTTTTATACCTTTTGTACTGTATTACCGAGCAGCCGACCCTTCTGACATTAAAACTAACTTATGGCACACATCCGGTTAGGAATCTCTTTATTCCCCTCGCAAAAGGCTACGCCAAACAGGCCGCTATTCAGCACGCAGTGCGGCTTCATAACGGCCTCAATCGCTACCCGCCAAGCGCAGCAATACGCTGCAACAACGGTTCGCGGTACCTGGACCAGACCATGGACGCTTCTCTGCCGATCACGTCCGCATGACGTACCGACCCCATCCCCCCATGCCAGCGATACGCCGTTAGCGGCTCATTCAGGTACGGGAAGCGATGACCATTAAGCAGTATTCGCAACCAGAGATCCAGGTCATGCGTATAAGGCAGCAGCTCATCAAACAGCCCTACGCCGCTGAACAGATCCTTACGGATCATGACCGTGCATCCGTTGACCGGATTACCGCCATTAAAACGGCGTAAACAATCCAGTTCAGACATCGGCTCAGGCCCACCATGCATTTTGGTAACCGCCGAATGTTCATTGATATAGTGAAAATTCGTATGCGAGACCAGGACATGTTCACGCTGCATAAATTCAAGCTGGTAACGAATTTTATCAGGATAAAAGAAATCATCCGAGCTCAGCCAAGCCACATAATCACCCGAGGCATGCCGGATGCCGTGGTTCAGTGCAGAGGCGGTGCCGCCGTTGCTTTTGCCAAGTACATTAATCCGCGGAAGATAAGGCTGGAGCAGCTCCGCATGTCTTGTGGAGCCGTCGTTGACAACGATAATCTCGACCTCTGGATAGGTTTGATCCAGCGCACTCTGAATCGCCATCGGCACGTAATGGCAATTGTAGAACGGAATCACAATGGATACACGCGGATTCATCCTGTCGTCCTCCCTTGCTGGTGCTGGGTACGAACATCACTCAAAATATCGCGTAGTGATGCCTCAAATGAGATCTGCGGTTGCCAGCCCAATTGGCGTAGTTCCGACATTAACTCCTGTTTCCCTGCTCCGTCCGGCCCAGATGAAGTACCATCCCAGCGGATCGGTACTTTGGCTTCTGTCATTGACATCAGCAGATCAGCGATCTCTCCAAGGCTCCGTTCCACCCCGGACACCACCGGATACACTGTACCACTGCTGCCATGTACCAATAAGGTAGCATACGCACGAACCGCATCCCGTACATCCAGAAAATCACGTGTATTATCTCGCCCGGATAAACGAAACGCTTCGGTTTTGCCCGTCTGCTCACAAGCAACCACATGGCGGGCAAGCAGAGAGCAGATGCCCGTAGAGGGCCCGGCACCAATCAGATTACCCGGTTCTGCCAGCATGATCTGCTGACCGAACAGGGACATCCAAGACAGCGACACCATCTCTTCCAGCGCTTTGCTCAAGCTGTAAGGATGCGGCGGCTGAGGTATTCTTCCAGGTTCCGGTGTGTACTTGAGTCTGGACCCTACAATCACCGTCCGCGCCTTCGGACAGATGCGTAGAGCATCCAGAAGGTACAGCACCGCCATCACGTTGGTTTCAAGCACTAACAAGGGATCAGCCCAGGAATCCGGAACCGAGTTTTTGCCAGCGAGATGAAGCACATAATCCGGCTCAATCTCCTGAATCAGTTCACGAACTTGATCCTTATTATTGAGATCACAGACATATACGCCCACGTTTTTACCAAACGAATACACATCCGGCCGCCTCACAACGGCCACAACATCCGCACTGGCACCTTGGAAATAGGTTACAGCATGTCGTCCTGTAAAACCGGAGGCGCCTGTAATCAGTACTTTTTTACCCGTCAGCTCTGCTCCATCCATAATGCCAGCTCCTTCAGCATAGTTGAATAGTCCGGCAGGTCTGTCTTCACATCCTCACGGGTGGATACGAGCGTGCGATCCTGCACCATGCTATCATCCGGTACAACCTTCACATCCTGTTTGTTCCAGACCTGCTGGAACAGCACAAGCAGGTCATGTTTACTGACCGGTGCTGGATGAGCAAGATGGATCAGGCCACTGACTCGAGAATCCAGATAGTGGTCTACCCATTTGGCAAGCTCCAGTGTTGTCACGCCATTCCAGAAGACTCGTGTATACCCGCCAACCTCACCTGTACTGGACATAAACCACTGCATCAGACCAATACCACCCTGCCGGATTTCAGGTCCAATAATGGACGTACGTATCGTCAAATGTCCTTCATCCCGTACTTCACCGAGTGCTTTTGTAATCGCGTAGGATGATGTACCGTCTGTCACATCATCCTCCCGATATGCCCCACGATCTCCACTGAACACACAATCTGTGCTAATGTGGATCAGACGTGCACCGATGGAATCTGCCATCCGCCGCAGACGATGCGGCAGAAAGCCATTGATATGATAAGCGCCAATTTTATCCTCATCCGCGAAGCTGTTCAGCACACCAACTGCATTAATGATAACGTCCGGGTGCACCGCTTCTACAAGCCTGTCGACCATAAAGCTGTCATTCACATCCAGGACCAAACCATTCGGGTCAGTCACATCCCGGGTGGTGTAGAAGACACTGTGCACACCTTGACGGCGGAAATAGTCGACCAGAATATGGCCGGCCATTCCGTTTCCCCCAAGAATCAGCAGCTTCATGACAGAAACCCTCCGCGCTTCAGAATTTCACGAATCTCTTCTTTGGTCATAAGTTGGTGCTCAGAACTGAAGCTGCTGTATGGCACCGGTGGGCAGTTGGTATAATGCTCACGCAATCCTGGAATGCCGAGCGTAGGCAAAATGACCAGATACTGCTCGTCGTAGACAACGGTCGTCATGCTCTCGAATTCACTCATTAGTATTTCGTGGATTTTCTCGCCCGGACGAACGCCACGTTCCACAATCGCTACGTTTTCCACACCGGAATCCTCAATCAGCACTTCGGCAAGATCAACAATCTTGCACGTTGGCATCGTCATGACAAAGATCTCTCCACCAACACTTTCTACCGAAGCTTTAAACAACAGTGTAATCGCATCCTTGAGTGTAAGGAAGAACCGGGTCATGCCCATATCCGTAATGGATACCTGACCTTTTTGGCGAATCTGGTTTTTGAACAGATGCACTACACTGCCGTTGGTGCCGAGCACATTGCCGCCCCGTACCGTGACAAACTTCGTATCACTATGAAGCAGGTTCGCATAAACAATTAACTTCTCACCGATCGCCTTGGTCATTCCATAGAAGTTCGAAGGATTGGCGGCTTTGTCAGTTGAAATATAAATGACTTTTTTCACTTTATTTTCAATCGCCGCCTCGATGACATTCTGTGTGCCGATCACGTTTGTTTTGAGTGCTTCATACGGCTGGTCTTCACATACCGGAACATGCTTGAGTGCTGCCAGATGGAAAACATAATCCACATGTTGGCAGGCCGCCGTCAAGGCGTCTTTGTCACGAATATCCCCAATGCGGAAATGAAGTCGTGGGTCTTCAAAATCACGACTCATCGCTACCTGGCTGGACTCGTTGCGAGAGTACACAATAATTTCTTTTGGCTGCTGGGGCAACAGTTGAGCGACAAGCTCATACCCCCATGATCCCGTACCGCCAGTCACGAGTATACGCTTATTTTCAAACATGCATTTTCCCTCCAAGCAGAAATTTGACCACTTTACTGGACACATCTGTTGCCTTGTAACCTTGCGGACAATCCCAATCATTTGGCAGTTTGGTCATCACGTTCACACAATCCGCAATGCGTGCGGCATCCAGGCCGGAGACCACATTGCTGCCACAGTCTACCGTTTCCGGACGTTCTGTCGTGCGACGCATCGTTACGGTAGGCACTCCCATGATGCAACATTCTTCCTGAACCGTTCCGCTGTCTGTGAGCGCACAACGTGCATGTCGCTCCAGCATGACAAAGTCGAAAAATCCAAACGGCTCATGGAATTCCACCAGCGGATGCATCTCCAGCTGCAGATGTTCGGCAATGCGAATCGCCGTTCGCGGATGAATACTGCATATCACGCGTTGCCCTTGTTCCTCCGCGACTTGATTCAGCCCCTTCATAATCCCCAGCAGATGAGGAGGGTGATCGACATTTTCAGCCCGATGAGCGGTGACGAGAAAATATTGTCCGGGCTTCAGCTTGAGTTTTTTCAAAATTTTGCTGGCATTGACCTGCGGACCATAATGTTCCATCACCTCGTAGATCGGATTGCCCGTAAGCACAATGCGGCGGCTGGGCACGCCTTCACTGACAAGATGTTTCTTGCTTTGTTCGGTGTAAGGCATATTAATGGTGGAGATCGCATCAATCACGCGGCGGTTTTTCTCCTCCGGCACATCCAGATCGAAACAGCGATTCCCTGCCTCCATATGAATAACAGGAATGCCCATACGTTCAGCGAGTACAGCACACAAGGCACTGTTCGTGTCTCCAAGCAAAAGCACCTTGTCGGGCTTCTCCTGCAGGATCAAGTCTTCCATCTGTGTAAACATGGAGGACAGCTGTCGCCCCAATGAGGCGGCTTCATCCTGAAGAACATAATCCGGGGCACGCAGACCCATTTCCTTGAAAAAAAGACCGCTGAGACTTTCTGTGAAGTTCTGTCCCGTGTGTACCAGAATATGTTTGGACGCATACTGGTCCAGCTTGGAAATGATCAGGCTGAGCCGAATAATCTCAGGTCTCGTACCCAGCACCGTCATGATCTTCATCGTTATCCCTGCCTTCTATCGTGTATTAGAAACCCCTTTTTTCTTGTATTGGAGTCCCTCTATTTAACGTGTATTAGGAACTTTGTCTCTTATCGTGTATTGGAACTTTTGCGTGTCGTACGTCGGCGTCCCTTACTTCTGGAAGAGCGTCTGCGAGTAAACAATTTCGAAGCAGATGCGTGCCGGCTTTTTACTTTACGGGCCGTACGGCTCTTCTTCCCGGTTCGAATCGTCCGTTTCACCGCGTTAAGCTTACGGCGAGAAGTCGGAACACTTCTCTTGCGGCGGCGTTTTCTCACGCGAATTACCGGTTCAATCCGTTGATCTTCTTCGCGTGGTTTTCCGGTTCCCTCTCCCTGCCCTGTCACGGTTACTGGCGGCAACGAAGAGCGAGGTAGAAGCTGCACAATGTTTTCTGGGAACAGCAACGTCCGTATGAGGGATGGATCGGAAATCAGTACTGTACGAAGTCCACCATCCCCCCAAGTCAACACAGGACCATTCGGTGGCTGGATATACTTGAACCATCCGGGAAAACGGAGCAACCACTGTGTGACCATCGTATGCAGCTTCACTCGGTAGGTTTCGATTCCATACAGCTTTTCCGCTTCTGTCCGGTTACGCCATCCGGTATCGGAAGCAAGCTCAGAATCGTTCAGCAGCGTCATCGCCAATGTAACAAGTGCGTCACTGTCCCCTGGCGGCGCCAGAAATGCACCGCTCCCTACGGATTCCATCAATTCACTGAGACCACCCTGGGCAAAGGCGATGACCGGTTTGGCAAAATAAAGTCCCTCCAGCGCAGTCATGCCGAATCCTTCTTTTACCATGCTGGGGATGACCACGATATCCATCGCAGCGTAGGCCAGAGATACATTTTCCTCGAACGTGGTAAAAATGAAGCGCCTTGCGTACCCAGACCGTTTCACCCGTGATACACATTCGTCGTAATACTTTTTATCCGACGGTGCGCCAATGATCCAGAAGCGGCAGCGAGGATGTGTCTCACACAGCTTCAGTGCCATATCTACAAAGGGTTTTAAACCTTTGGCATCATATATAAAGGAAGAGATATAACCGATACAGGTATGCGAAGACTTGAAGCCAAGCTCCCTGCGTTTTCGCTCACGTAGATGAAGCCAGCGATCCGGTGCAGGCAGGGAAGGCTCCCATGTCGGGGAAATAATGGTTACCCGGTCACCCATACCTGCTTCTTTGAACGGTACCGCTGCAGTCTCGGAAATCCCGATAATCCAGTCCGCATACTGGCCGATCATCTGGATCGCTTCGGCTGTGTGTTCATTCGCCTGAATAATCTCGGTAATTTTCCAGATGACCGGAATTCCCAGTGATTTTGCGGCCACAGCGGGCATCACATTCACACAGGTATTGGTTAGAATCATATCCGGCTCGTGACTTCGAATCAGCCAAAGTGCATCCTGAAATGCCGGGGTGTGCCGCAGATGTTCTGCATCTTGCGCAATGCCCTGATAAGGGGTGTACACACCGTGAAGCATCGGCAAATTACATATGTGAACCTGAATGCCAAACCTTCGTGCGAGTCCGGTAAGTTTCCCTTCTTGGGGGGCGACGAGCACACATTCGAAGATCACACCGATTTCTCGCATAAAATGAAGCAAAAGCTTCTCCGCCCCTGTAATACTGCGGGTATTGCATACATGGGAAAACAGCATCAGTTTTGGTTTCATTGCCATGGCCGCACACGGACCCTGCATACAGACAAACCGATACAGGGTACTGTGCACACCTCCTCCTGGCCGAGATTAAGGGAATACAATGCTTAACAATTGATTGATTCTTCTGCCATACGTGTGATCTTTCAACGTCCGTTCGAGCCCTCGCAGGGCAATCTCGCGCCGTTCCTTCTCATGTGCAAGGTAATAATCCACCTTCTCAAGCAACTCCTGAGGTGAAGAATACGTCTCGATCTCCACCCCCGGTTTATAGAAACGTGCCAGATCGTCGCGTGCATCGGTCAGTTGCAGTGTTGTGCTAGCGGCAATCTCAAACGTTCTCGGGTTTGGTGAGGCTGGCGGAATTTTGATCTGGTTATTGTTGACTGAATCATCCTCATGGGAGCGATGCAGATTGATGACGATTTTGGTGCCGTTGTATACGTCATTGGTCTCTTGCGGACTCATCCAGCGACCCAGCTCGATTTTCTCGCCATAGGCCGTATAGTCAGGCAGACGGTCCCACCAGATGCCGTTAAAGACGGTATTGTGTGTCATAAGATGCGGCATGATTGGATTGAAGAAATACACGCGGTTCCAGTATGCTGAGCCGATAAAGCTAACATCCCTTTTGAGCGGGGAAGGGGTTGTGATCGGGAAGTAGTGGTTGGTGAATGCGGCAAAAGGCATATAATGCACGGATGCACAGCCATGCTGGCGATATAGTTCAACACAATTCAGTTCCAGTGTGAATACATGATCATAATGCTTCACAATTTCCAGCGTCATGTCGGTGTAATACGGATCGTCTGTAAGCCAGATTGCCGTCTGAATTCCCGCCTGGCGTATGGCATCGATGTGCTCGATAGGGATATCCATGCCATCCAGCACTAACACCAGGTCAGGACGGGTTTCGAGCGCAACTTGAGATACCGGCTGACGTGGATCAGACAACGTCACCTGAGCAACCATCCCCTGAAGTGTAGCCATAATCGCTTCATCCAGCGGAGAGTATGGGAAACCTTTTCCCGAAGAAACATAGAGCACGTGAAGCTGCCGGAAAGGCAGGGGCTCTTGTGCACAATTCACAATATAGTTGGCGCGGCCACGCAGATATCCTTCTTCTTTACCTGCATCAAATCCGGCACGCTGCCCGTTTTTTCGAGCCTGATCTGCCAGACTGACTACAGGTGGTTGATGAAACTTTCTCGTTTTACGATGTTTGAGAGACATACGGCCACTCCTTTTTATTTGGGATAACGTGCTTCCTGATGCTGCCCTTTCACAGAAGGGAAACTACAGATGTCCTAACAACTCGGTAATGCGGCGGTTAAACGTATGGCGATTCATGGTGGTGAGCAGACCTCGCCAAGCGATATTCTGGCGTTCTTCTTCATGATGCAGATAATAGTGGATCTTGCGCTGCAGTTCTGCCGCTGTGCTAAATGTCTCGATGTCATATCCGGGCTGATAATAACGGGGCAAATCTCCACGAGTATCGGTAATCTGCATCGTGCCACAGGCACCGATCTCATAGGTGCGCGGATTAATCGATCTCCCCTGGAGCTGATGGGTGTTTCGATTATCCTCACCATTCTCACAGGTTCGGTGTACGTTAATTACAATTTTGGCGCCATTGTAATAATCAACCGTTGCCTCGGGGTCAATCCATCCTTCGTGAATAAACTGCCCCAGTACATCTAGCCTTGCAAGCCGATTCCACTGACTTCCGGCAATGAACACCTTTTTATCCGCAAGGTAAGGCGCAAGCTGATTAAACAGATCAATCCGGTTCCAAAACCCAGTGCCAATAAAGCAGATATCATACTGGTATTGCGGCTCAGTGCGGCGCGGATGATACATGCCTGGATTTACTGCCAGTGGCATGTAAATGACCCGCCTTGCTCCCTGGTTTGTGTAGAAGGGCACGGCAGCCTCTTCATGAGTAAACACGATGTCGTAATGCTGACAGATCGTCGCGGTATCCTCCGTGAAATAGGGATCATCGACAAACCATACTGCAGTCCGAATCCCCAGTTCACGTATTCCCTTCACCTGCTCCAGATGATTCTCGGGAAATACGTGCAGGCCGTTCATCACAAGAACAACATCTGGTTGGTGCTGACTGGCTTCTTGCAACATCGTTGCTGGCGATCCAACAACGCATTCTCGGACCGACTGTTGCAGTGCCAGAATGACACCCTGATCAATGGCATCGAATCCCTGCGGGATATACAGTACCTTCATGTCCCGCAAGGTCGGTTCAAACGGCTGCATCCGCTCCATGATGGCCTGACAGCCGCCAAACCTGCGGCCTTCTGCATATCCGCCGCGGTAGGCCGCCTCCGCTTCAGTCAGCGGGCGGTTTCTTCGTTTTGCCACATTATTCACCCTGTCTTCCTTCAAGGAGATCTCATTTCCTGACTCTCCACGAGATTGGTCTTCCCTCTAAAGGATATGCCTCGGGGTCAGATGCATCATGGACGGGTGTCCTGCAAGGCTCAAAATTGGCGTCTGCCCTCCATATTCGCCTGCACGGGCATGTCCGCTACTGCGGTCATGCAAAGAGCCCGGAGGGATCTGTCCCTCCGGGCTGTAACCTTGATCTGTATGTTAATCATAGGTATAACTTATACGTCGTCGCGCTTTGCTGTTTCTTCGACAACCGTTTCATTCATGGCTGTTTCTTGATCGGCTGTATTTATTACTGTGCTTTGTATGCCAATTGGTGTCCGTCCTCGAATCCCTTGGCGAAACCCGCGTTGAATCCCTCGTTGTACGCCTCGTTGTACCCCTGACTGTACGCGCTGTCCGGGTTTGGATCGGTAGGGGTAACCGGGGCGACAGGTCGCACGAGTTTCTTGTTCCGGTGCCTCTGCACCGTACGTTTCTTTTTTTTCAGCCACGCACTGCGTCCTTTACCTATACGTTTGTGAACAACACGCTTGGATTTCAGCGCACGCAGCTTGCGAATTTTGCGCAAACGGGCACCGCGGGCTACTAAAGCCCGTTTGGCTTTCAGCCTAGATTTCTTTTTTAACATATCAGCATTCCTCCTGTAGGTCCCCGGCAGTACGTACGACACATCCGGGATCTTTGAGCCAAGGCAGACCTGGTTCCCCATGACGAATTCGGGTCAGCCTGATCCCCGTGACCATGCGAGACATCTCTTCCTGGTAACGACTAAGCAGACGTATGTTCTCCGCGAGACTGCGGGCGGATACTTCCGAATGAGAAGATACACTGGCTACACTGTCCAGAATGCGGGCGAGCGCCTGCTGGCTGTGTGCGATGGATTCGATCAGCGCCAGTTTGACCTCCTGCTCACGCTGCAACAGACTCATTTTCCCATATCCCCGAGATCCATGCCGCCAAACATGCCCCCGTCCATTCCGCTGCCATCTTCGCCGTCATTCTGGACCATCACCGCTTTAAGGTTATTGCATAGTCCCGTTTCCATACGAGTTAGTCCTTCCAGCAGCTCCACCAGTTGTTCATGCATTTTAAGTGGTTCTCCCACCTGGTCACCATGGGTTAAAAAGCTATCCCCATTCAGATGATTCAGTGTCCAGTTCCGTACTTTCTCGGCCTCAATGGCTTTGGCCTCTAGAATCAGCGCGATATTCCACTGCATCTTGGCCGCTGCATCCAGCATCAGAATAAGGCTTTGTTCTCTGCTCATGTTTCATCACCCGCCTTCCGGGCTTATTCTTCTTCTTGTACCGCGATCTCCCGCATAACCTGGGTCAGTGTTTCGGCCACAGCTTCTTCCAGGTCAGCAAGCCCGCCCAGGTAGGAGATAATGCTTTTGTTAATCTGTCCCGAGCTGTCCAGCAAACCTTCCACTCCATCCAGTTCCGGCTCGTTATCCGGCAGATGGTGGATGATCTCCGACATGCGTACAGCCACCTGACGTTTGGCATCCAATACCCTTGCAATCTGCTGGTGGGAATGTGCAATATGGGTAATAATTTCATCGATTTTGCTCTGCATGGTGCTCCTCCTTTCGGTTAAGGCCTGCTTCACCCATAGAAAAACCCGGCCTATCAGCATTTGCCTGCTACAGCATATGCCGGGCCGGGAGCGTCAGTTCCTCCAGCTTGCGCCTATATCGTTGAAATCACATCATTCCTGTATACCTTTAAATTACTTAGCTCCAATTCGAAAAGCAACGGCACCGTGTTACCAGAGGGAAGCAGCTTTAGCTTTTAAAAAGCAAAAAAGCCACTCCCCGTTTAGCACTGGAGAATAGCTTTGTTCTTCAATGTGTAACTTCAATGTGAGCACACGATCTGGGCAAGCGAAGAGGATCATGAATTTTACGCAAGTCTGAACTATGATCCGTGCTGTTTCATGACCACTTCTATCTGCGACTCGCCCACTTGATTTTCCGGGCTACTTCCACCCGCTGTAATTGCAACACACCAACACGTTCTTCGAACTTTTTACGTTCATCCAGAGAGTGAGCGGCATGAATCTGATGACATAGACCTGTCAATTTACTGTTGATATAATCAAATCTCATCCATAATTCTTCTTCAGGAGTATGTTGCTGCTCCGTTGCCGTTTGAAATATTTTGAGTTGCTGGATAAGGGACTGGCGCCATTCCTGATCTTGAATTTGGATGGCAAAATGCAAAAGATCCAGATAATCATCGATTTGCAACGTTATGTCGCAATCAAGTTTAGTCTTCATCGTCGTCTCTCCTTATTTCAATGCTTGGCTGGAATCAGTTACCTCCTATTTTACAGGAACAAGCCCCCGGAAAGCGAGTACTGAATGGTACATTTTTGGAAAAAAATTTGTTTTTTTTCGCCGAAAAGGGCTTTACTTTTCCATTATGATCATTTTCATTCCTCCTGAGGACATATGTCAGCTGATTCATAATAAAAACCCGCTATGCGAGAATAAATTCTCCAAGCGGGTTTTACATGATTTTGCCGAATTTTCGTTCCAAGCAAGGAAGTTTCCCGCAGGCGTGCCGGGGCACGTCAAGGGGAAGTGACGTAGCAGGGGGCGAAAAGGGGGAAAAGATGCACTTCAGTAGGTTTCAAGACACGCCCTAAAAGGATGCTTTACTATCTCGCTGCTGTCTCGTCATAAGTAACATGACGAAAGAGATAATAATGATCGATATCGTCCAGGCCCAGGCCATCGTCTGATTTCCTGAATCCACAGCGACATAAATGGCCGTTGGCACCGTCTGTGTTTTGCCTGGAATGTTGCCTGCGATCATGAGTGTTGCGCCAAATTCTCCCAGCGCACGGGCAAAGCCCAAAATAAAAGCAGTCATCAACGCTCTACCTGCCATTGGCAACGTAATGTAACGGAACACCTGCCATTCATTTGCTCCAATAGACCGTCCTGCATCCTCCAGGTCTCGATCCACTCCGTTAAAACCGGATTTCATCGTCTGATATACCAGCGGGAAAGCCACAACGACAGAAGCAATGACCGCAGCCCACCACGAAAAAATGACAGGTGCCGAAAAGATCGCCTCGATCCAGCGTCCGAGCAAGCTCCTGCGTCCCAAAATAACCAGTAGCAGGAATCCAACCACCGTTGGAGGCAGAACGAGCGGAAGCATAAGGACGGTTTCCAGAAAAACTTTACCGCGAAATGAAGTACGTGACATTTTCCAGGCAACCGCTACACCAACTACGACCGCTACAATACTGGATAACAGCGCCACCTGAAGGGATAAACGCACTGGAGGCCAGAATGCAGACCAGTCGATCATCGTCATGTTCATTTCGGAATCGAGAATCCGTATTTCGCAAAGATATCCAGCACTTCAGGTGTTTGCAGATAAGCATAGAATTGTTCAGCCTCTGAGCGATGTTTCGTACCTTCAATAATACCTAGCGGATAATTGGCTGGTTTGTAGCTGTTCTTATCTACTTCAAACGCAATTTTCACTTGGCTGGAGGTGAGCGCATCTGTTTTATATACAAATCCGGCATCCGCGTTACCTGTTTCTACATATTGAAGAACTTGCCTTACATCTTTACCTTGAACAAACTTTTTCTCAAGCTGATCCCAAAGTTTCGCATTAGTCAAAGCCTCTTTCGCATAAGTACCTGCAGGTACACTCTCGGGAATGCCAATGGCTACCGTTTTGATGGCGTCACTTGTCAGATCTTTCTCACTGGTTACTGTACTTGTCCCATCTGCGGGTACAATAGCTACCAGTGAATTTTGCAGTAAGTTCTTCTGGTCACTTGATGCGATTAGATTCTCATCCACTAATGCCTTCATATTTTTGACGGAGGCGGATACAAATAGATCTGCGGGTGCTCCCTGCTCAATCTGCTGCTGTAATGCACCCGACGCCCCGAAGTTAAAGCTCAGGTTGATATTGGGATTGGCTTGTTCAAAATTCGTCTGAATCTCCTTCATTGCATCGGTCAGACTTGCTGCAGCGGAAACGATCAGCTCGACTTTTTCCTGTGGCTCTGTCGTTGCTGGCGTTGTATTCTCCCCGGATGCTACTGGTGTAGAGGCTGTTGGTTGATTTGCAGAAGATGCCGCATCTTGCTTATTCGTATCTGCGTTTGCACCACAGCCAGCCAGTACAAGCGCCAGTCCCAGTGACATCGTTCCAAGCACATATCCGATTCTTTTATTCATTTGTTCTCCCCCAAATTTCATGATTGACGTTATGTTTAGTTATAAATAGATATAATTGACTATAACTAATTATACACAGAACAAATAAAATAGGAAGGTCATATTGATCACATTCAAGGTTCAACACAGCATTAGGGCTTTTTAATTGTGTGTTCCCAAGTTTATGCCTATCTTCAAATAATGGTATAGTACAAGAAACACCTTTTTATATGAGATTAGAAGTTTAGGGTTTTACGGCCTTTATATTATAGAGGGAGGTTCTTCATCAATGACGGAGGAGCAATCCTACACAACCGAAGAAATTGCCAAGCTACTTAAAATATCCAAACTGACCGTCTATGACCTGATCAAAAAGGGAGACCTGGTCGCCTATCGTGTGGGCAAACAGATGCGCATTGACGCTACCGATCTGGAAGCCTACAAACGCCGTTCCAAACAGCTCCAGTCACCAGTACAGGCGCAGCCAAATGCAGTGCCTGGATTGACAACCGAGCAACTATCAACCGAGGCTAGCCCGGTTGCTGGCTCATCCACAGTGATGGGTCAAGGAGATCCGCAGCATGCGATGACATCTCATAATAGGATCACATCCGCTTCTCAAACGGCTTCACCTGCATTCGCAAGTTCTCTGGCTGGCTACGGTCAAAACATCCCGGGTGCGGCTCGCCATCTGGTTATTACGGGACAAGATGTCAGTCTGGATATTCTGATGCGTCATATCGAGAAGCAATCCCGAGACATTCGTCCGCTACGCTCTTTTATGGGTAGTCTGGATGGGCTGATCTCGATGTATCGGGGAGAGTCCGATCTGGTTAGCACCCATCTGCTGGACGGGGACACCGGAGAGTATAATCTACCGTATATTCGCAAAATTTTAACAGGCTGGTCCTATATTGTAGTCAATCTATTGTCCCGCCCTGCGGGCTTGTATGTTCCACGCGGTAACCCCCGTCAGTTAAACAACTGGACAGACCTAAACCAACCAGACCTGCGTCTAGCCAATCGGGAAAAAGGTTCTGGCGCCAGGGTGCTGCTGGACGAGCAGTTGCGACTGCACGGGATATCCACTGCTGGACTACTCGGATATGATACGGAAGAAACAAGTCATATGGGTGTGGCAGCGAAAGTCAGTTCCGGAGAAGCCGATGTAGGTGTAGGCATTGAGAAGGCCGCTCGCCTTGTCGGACAAGTTGATTTCATTCCGCTCGTGCAGGAGCGCTACGACTTGGTCATGCTGCGAAAGCAAGGGAATGAAGCCTGGATTGAATCGGTTTTGCACATCCTCCGGTCTTCGGAGTTCAGGCAAGAGCTGAGAGCGTTCGAAGGCTATGATGTATCACGCACGGGTGAGGTTTTATTCGAGGCTTAGCCGTAGTAGAGTTGAGTAGCTTGGAGTGTGTACGAGATGATAGAGAGAAGGACGATGTGAACGGAGGGAAAGGGTTAGGAGCGTCAGTGAGGATGGCAGCAGGGTAACAGGTTTCACGGTGTATGGGCTGTTTGGTTTGGTCCAGAGCTGCACGGTTGAACGGTCTACGGGGGCAGGGAGCCAGTATACTCCACTCCATCCAATTTTGCTCTTCAGCAGTTTGTTTGCTCTTCAACAAATGAGCGCTTCTCCACCTGCACTCCTCACGCTAACGATCACCAGCGAGCCTATTTAGCCACATATCGCGGTTTGAAAAATCTAACGATCACCAGAGAGCTTATTCGGCCGAAAATCACCGATTTCCCTGTCAAAAACGCTATTTTCAGCAAAATAACGCTTCTACGGATCGTTAGAATTTCAAATCCGCTTTTTTGGGGTGAATAGCGTTCCTGGAGATCGTTAGAATTTGTACTAGAGATTTTTAGGGGCACGAGCCGAGCCTACTGCAGTAGTTTCTTTCACCTTCACCACATTTCTCTCCAGCCAAGTTACTCTACCCTCTCGCACCACTTCTCTCCCACTACCAAGCTAATCCAGCCACTCGCAAACTATAGTGCACCATCAGGTTACTTCACTTACTCGACCATTCCACTCCCGCTTCCTCTTACCATGCGCACCACTTTACTCTCACCACCAAGTTACTCCACTTATTCGCGCCACCCAATTAAACCTTTCACGACAAAACAAAAAGAGGACCCTAATCGTTGTTCACGATTCCGATCCTCATATAGTCAACGCGCGCTTCTCCAGTTATTTTAGTTATTTCAGTTCTATCACCAGACGCACCTTTATTATATTCAATCACGTTCACGCCAAAACACTCCAGAGTCATCTCGTTCCACTTGCTCCAATACATCCTCAAAATCGGAACATGGCACAACCATATCCGCCGGACTCCAGTTGTGCTGCTCATCGCTAGCGTATACTTTCCATTGGTCATCTTGCCAGTAAAAACGGGCGATCGGCATCTGCTCCCACTGATATCGGTGTCCAGCAGGGCGTTCTTCGCTCAGAATCAACTCATTACCCTTCATCTCGTAGGTTAACTTCACCATCGTCCGTAACTCTGCTGGTACTTTCTCATGAATATAACCGTTCATCAAGGATACAATTCGGCGCTGCGTAAACACATCCACCATGAAAGCGGCCTCCCTTATCGAAAAATAACACTTATCATCAAGCTGGAGCCAGCAAAAGTGTTACAGTCAACAAACCCACCATGCCTTAACTCTGCACACCTTTTCAATTTCTTGGACGGATGCACGTGCTACTTTGTGTTAACCGCTCCCAGGAGCATGAGAGCCTGTACGTTTGTCAAGAATTTCGCTCGAAATGCCTACCCGTTCTAAAAACATATTCTTGCAAAGAATCACATTATTCCGTCTTGCTTGTAATCACATATTTGTCTTGCTGTAAACATATTATCCCTTAGGTTTACCAGCTAGATTTGGTCACTCCTGGAATCTGACCTTGATGAGCCAGTTCACGGAATTTGATCCGGGATACTTTGAATTTGCGCAGATATCCACGCGGACGGCCAGTAACCTCGCAACGATTTTTCAATCTGGTTGGTGACGCATTACGGGGCAGCTTTTGCAGCGCCTCATAATCCCCTTTTTGCTTCAGTTCGCGGCGCAGTTCCGCATACTTCGCTACGACCGCTTGCCGTTGTTTCTCACGCACAACCTTTGACTTTTTAGCCATCTTCTACAGCTCCTTTGTTAGGTTTAAATATTTTTTGATGATGTATGAAATGTTTATCGATCCACGAACTCCATAAGGTTGTCCCGCTGTAACGCCTAGATCACCTATAGCCCCTATCTCCAGCCTATCTTCTCTTACACCTCAAATCTCTCTTACATAACCTCGACAGGCCACGGTAACGGATTTTCAAAATGCCCCCAATCTGCCAGCATCTCTTCATCGCTGAGCAGACATTGATCCAGTTCATCCTCAATGATGGAACGCTCCATATCCATGCCGATCATGACCAGTTCCGTTTGGCGATCGCCCCACTCGGCATCCCATTTTGCAAGCACATCCGGTTCGGTCCGCAAGATCTCTTCCTTGTCCGCTTCCGGCAACGCGGCAACCCAGTGTCCGGCAGGCCCAAACTGAATGGATGGCCCTGCCTGACTCAGACTGGCAGCCACATCTCCTTCAGCGGCAAGCCATACCAGCCCTTTGGCACGTACAACTTCTTCCGGCCAATAGCTCATGAATTCAGCCAGACGGGAAGGATGGAACGGCTTCCTGCGGCGGTACACAAATGATCCGATACCGTATTCTTCGGTCTCTGGCGTGTGGGACTCTTTTTCCAACTCCTGTATCCAGCCAGCCGACATGCTCACTTTCTCAAAATCAAACCGTCCCGTATTCAAAATTTCCACGGGGTTCACCTTTCCGTTCACCGTACGAATGATTTTGGCACTCGGTTGCAACTTCCGGATAATACCCTCCAGTTTGTGAAGCTCTGCTTCTTCTACAAGATCACACTTGTTCAGCAGCAACACATCACAGGTTTCGATCTGATCGATGAGCAGATCCACTACATCACGGGTATCGTCTTCCCCGGTCGCCTGATTCCGATCCAGCAAGCTTTGTCCGGAAGCATAGTCATGCCAGAAACGGTTAGCGTCAACGACAGTGACCAGACAATCCAACTTCGCCAGTCGTGTCAGATCGATGCCTGTCTCTTCATCGGCATATGTAAATGTCTGTGCCACCGGAACAGGTTCGCTGATGCCTGTCGACTCAATCAGGATGTAGTCATACTTGCCTTCGTTCACCAGCTTTTCGATCTCCTGCATCAGATCATCACGGAGAGTGCAGCATATACAGCCGTTAGACATTTCCACCAGTTTCTCTTCGGTACGTGAGAGTGTTGCCTCCCCTTTCACCATAGCCGCATCAATATTGACCTCACTCATGTCGTTCACGATCACAGCAACTTTCAGCCCTTGCCGATTGTGTAGCACATGATTCAGAACCGTTGTTTTACCTGATCCAAGGTAACCGCTAAGAACGGTCACCGGTATTTGCTTTTGTGTCATATGATCTACTCCTTATAGGTACAGTTCACCTTGATCGATGGTTTTTCGGTTTAATAGTAATTATTACGATTAACAACAATGACTATAATCCTGCTTAGCGCCGTTGTCAAATCTTTTTTCGTATTTCATGCAAAAAATAATAAAAAAGCTTATCAATCCCCTGCACATTCGCATTCGTGATGCGCTTCGCAGAACAACCATAAGCTTTACCTGTAACTCTTTATTCGTAACTATTCATCTGTAACTCTTGAGCTGTTCCTCTTCATCTCTAGCTCCTTTTGTATAACCCTATTGCTTGCGACCTGTACCGCTTCCTTTACCTTCTCCAGTACCTTTATCTAAATCTACGCCGTTCCCTTGTCTTTCCTTCTGTCTTCCAACTCAATTTACTGGCGCAGTAATAGACTTATTCCCGGCTTCCATCCGCTGTCTGAAAAACACCACAACAATCAATGCGGCAACAGAGAGCAATGTACAAACGGTAAACATCACGGAATAAGAGCTGATCTGTAACACAACGCCCATCGCCAGCCCGCCCAGTGAAAAACCGAGATCATACGAGGACATAAATATGCCCATAAGCACATACCTCGAATCCGCAGGCAATACAAAGGACAAATACGTGGTCAGCGTTGGATACAATAAAGCTAGGGCAAAACCGCTAAACACCGCAGAGATATACACAAATGGCCCCAGCATATCCATCAGGCTAAGCAGCTGTGTCCCCAGTGCCGCAGATAACATCAGACCTGCCATAAGCCACGTATTCCAGCTGCCGTCTGACGGTATTTTTTTGCGCAAAATGAATCGGCACAGGATCACCACGAGACCCTGAATCGTCAAAAAGATACCCGCGCTCGCCATACCAGTCGATACCATATATAGCGGAAGAAAGGTCGCTGTCGCACCAAATACACAGGATGCAAACAGCATCACCACACTGCTGACGAGCAGGGGTGTACTGCGCCAGATGCCACTGAACGAGCGAAGCATATCCCCCAGCGTATACGTTTTGTTCTGCACCGTACTCTGTGGTAAATCCACCTTGTATCCGAGTAACAAGGGGAGTGCCGCCAGTCCAATCATCAACAGCGTGAACGCCAGCTCACTGGCGTTTTGCCAGATTTGCACGGCCAGAATCGGGATGACTAGCGAAGGCACCATCGTAAACAAGGTGTACATCGCCAGCCCTTGCGCACGATCCTTATCTTCCAGCCTTTCCACAATACCCGCCTGCATCGTCATCGAGAAAAATGCCGTTGCTACACCTTGAAGTGCTCGCAGCCACAGATACGTGTCCACCCCGGACACGATAAACAGTAGCAACGTCGCCGCATGTAACATCAACAGCCATCGCATGACCCGTAGTGGTCCATATTTGCCCAGCATCTGTGCAGCAAATGGTCGGAGCAGCATACAGGTGAACATGTAACTGCCCATCATCAGACCAATTTCAGCCTGATTTAACCCGGCCGCTTCACTGCGCAAAGGTAAAATAATCGTCAACGCCGCATTCGCCGCAAAAAACAAAAAAGCCAGTATGTAAAACCCGATAAAGGAAAACGATACCGGGTTTAATTTTCCACTGGATGTTGTCGTTATAGAATCTTTCAATCGTTCATACCTGCTTTCTCTAACACGTACCCACGTTCTCTGGCCGTCAGCTCATGAGGTTCCGGTAGTCGCTTTACGCCGTTCATAGGCAAAAACGATCATTACCGCTCCTAGAATAGCACAGATCGTATACATAAATGAATAGGACGACAGATCAGCAATCGGTCCCATGATCACACCTCCGAGCGAAATGCCCAAATCAGCCGTCGCAATAAACAAACCCATGAGTACATTGCGGTTCAGCTGAGGCAAAACAAAGGACAGATAGGTCGTGAGTGTTGGATACAAAATCGCTTGAGCAATCCCCATCAGAACTGCACCCAAATAAAAGAAGACCATGCCTCCCGTAACGGAAAAACTCACACACTGTGCCGCAACTGCCAGCAACAGCATCGTGGTCATGATAAACGGTGAATGCCACTTCCCGTCCGAAGGAATGCGTTTGCGGAGTGCGATTCGCGCCAGCACCACTATACCCGCCTGCAGCATCAAGTATATGCCAGCATTGCCGCTAGGAACCTGACTTGCATACAGCGGAATAAATGTAGTGACCGCGCCAAATACCACCGATGCACTCAGCATCAGCACACTGCAGCGGAACAACAATGGATTTCTCACCAGCTGTCCGAAGGACTCCCACATACTCACGTTCTGCCCGGATGCATCTGCAGCGGACTGCGTCCCCTCCTTATCTTTTTCCATCTTGGCGGTATAGCCGAACACTCCTGTACAGACCGCGATCCCGATCAGCACCACTGTAAAATAATCCATGCCTCCGGTCTGCCAAATGGCTAAAGCCAGCACCGGGCCAACAATGCCCGGAATGTAACTGAACAACGAATAATAGGAAATGCCCTGAGAACGGTCTTTCTCCGGTAGTGCATCAATGATGCCAATCTGTAGCGCCATGGAAAAAAAGGCCGTCGATACCCCTTGCAAAATACGGGCAATCAGATAACCGCCAAGTCCTGTCAACGTGTAAAGAATCAGCGCAAATCCATTGATAATCAGAATGATCCGCAAGATTTTGATCGGCCCGTGCTTTTGAATAATTTTGCCTGCCCACGGTCTGAAAAACATCGTTGTAAACATATACGCACCCATAATCAGCCCGATCGTCGTACTGCTCGCACCGAGGAATGCCCCCTGCAATGGAATAATGACATTCAGAATGGCATTGGCACTGAAGTAGAGCAGCACCAAAATGTACAAACGCAAAAAAGGCCATGACATTGCTCCACTCACAACAACTGTTCCCCCTTACTTATAATGCTCTCCCAACTTACACACGTAGGTGATTCTAACCGTTTCCACTAGGAACACTTCATTGTTCTTTAACTCAAGATCGTTTCATGGGCTACATACGTGGCTCCCCCACTTCTCCACGCTACAATGAAATGAGATGGCTCAACAATTGTTGAGCATAGTCGGACTGCACATGTTTTAACTGATCAACCGAAACCGTTTCTTCAATCTGGCCTTCTCTGAAAAAAACGAACCTGTCGCAGATATAGGCTGCCGCCTGAATGTCGTGCGTAATGAAGACATAACTCATCTTGTATAAGCTCTTCAACGATTTTAGCAATTGCAAAACCTGAAGCTGGACCGACACATCCAGCGAGCTGACCGCTTCGTCTAGTACAAGATACTGCGGCTCTGTCGACACTGCTCTCGCGATGCAGACTCGCTGTGCTTCCCCGCCGGACAGCTCATGTGGATACTTGAGCCGGTACGATGAATCCAGTCCAACTTGGGCAAGCAGTGTATCTACTTTTGCGTTAATCTGCTGTCCTTGTCCTGACTTTTGGAGTGCCTTCATCGGCTCCATAATCGCATCCTGCACGGTAAGAAACGGATTGATGGAGGAGGTATAGTTTTGAAAAACCGCACTGATGCGGCCCATCCGCACGCGCCGATCTTTCACATCTTTTCCCTCCAGCCGGATGGCGCCGCGATCCGGGCTTTCCAGTCCCAGCATCAACCGACCCAGTGTGGATTTGCCGCTGCCGCTTTCGCCAATAATGCCGAGGCATTCACCATGACGGCATTCCAAAGTCACCTTTTTCAACACCTGCTGCCGATGCTTTAAGAATAGGCCGCCTTGGACATATGATTTCTCAACCTGATCTACCGTTAGCATCTATGATCCCTCCTGCATCAATGCTTTGAAATGGTTGCTCAACTCCAGTCGTGTAGATACGAGATAACGGGTATAGGCATGGGTAGGCTCCTGCAAAACAGACTGCATGTTACCCTGTTCCACAACCTTGCCGTCTTTCATAACCATCACATCATCGGCAATCTTCTGTACAACGCCGAGATCATGGGAGATAAAAATCATGGAGCAGCCCATACGTTCACGTAGCTGAATCAGTTGCTCCAGCACTTCGTACTGGGAGATGGTGTCCAGCGCCGTGGTTGGCTCATCCGCAATAATCAGATCCGGTTCGAGCACAAGGGCGAGCGCGATCATCATTCGTTGCAACATGCCGCCAGACAGTTGATGGGGATATTTGTTCAGAATGTCCATCGGATTTCGAAGCATAACACTTTCCATTGCGAGCCGCATTCTCCGCTCCAGCTCCCGGGTATTCCAATGGTAATGCGTCTGCAACGTCTCCCGGATATGTACACCGATCACACAGGAAGGATCAAATGCACTCATGCCCTGCTGCAAAATCATACACAACTGCTTGCCTCTTCGCCGCCGCATCTCCTTTTCGGAGAGCTGATTCAAATCTGTGCCCTGAAATAGCATCTTTCCCGATTGGCGCATATTGGGCTTATTCAGCCGCATCAGCGCCCTGCATGTGACTGATTTGCCGCTGCCGCTCTCCCCGACAATCGCCATGCAACTCCCCTGCCGCACCGAAAATGAACTGTCATGAACAATGGCCTGATCTGTACGCGTATCCCACACTTTCAGATGCTCAACCTCGACTATATTCATAGGCCGCCTTTCTCACCTCTCTTTCACGCGATTTATCCCGCTTGCCAGGAGAGGTCATTAATTTAGGGTCTAACGCCACCTGAAGCGCGTCTGATAAAAAGTTAAAAGCCGATACCACCACAACGATCGCAAGCCCCGGTGCAAGCATCAATTCAGGTCTGGAAAACATGACTTCTCTCGCTTCATTCAGCATCATGCCCCACTCTGCATGGGGTGCCTGAATGCCCAGACCAAGGAAGGATAGCCCCGACACCTGTAGCATCATGGAACACATCGCGCCACTGGAGATGACGGCAATATCGGCAAAGGTTACCGGAATGATGTGACGTGTAATAATAATCCAACTGGGTATACCCGAAGCCTTAGCGAATTTCACATAATCCATGTCTGCGAATTGCATCACAGATGTACGAATGACACGCGCAAACCAGGCCCATTTCATGCAGACAAAGGCGATCAGAATATTTTCCAGTCCCGCCCCCAAAATACCAACCACCGCCAGCGTCATCACGTAACCGGGAAAAGACAGCATAATGTCACAGATTCGCATCAACCACGCATCCACTTTACCTTTGAAATACCCTGCGACAAATCCCGCCGCCGCACCGATCAGTACCGAGAAACCGAGTGCCGCCAGCACCCATAACACACTCGAACGGATACCGTAGATCAATCTGGATAAGACACATCGACCAAGGTGGTCATTGCCTAACAGATAAGGCCAGGAAGGTGAGGCATAGCGTAGCTTCATGTTGACGGCTCCAGGGTCATGAGGGGCAACGAGAGGTGCACAGATCCCCAGAATAAGGGTCACGACAATAACGGCAAGCGAGGCCACGGCGAGTTTGTCACGGCTCAGACTTTTGAATAGTCGCATCAGATTTCCTTTCTTAAACGAGGATTAAGCGCGGCATTGATCATGTCCGAAAGCATATTAAACACCACAAACGTTACCGCCAAAATAAGCACATAGGCCTGAATGATCGGAAAATCCCGGCTCAGAATCGACTTTACACTTAACCGGCCTAGCCCCGGCCACGCAAATACATTCTCAATAACAACGGTGCTGCCCAGTACAATCGGAATCGCCATGCAGAAGATGGACACCGCGACTTGCAAGGAGTTACGCAAAATGTGCAGCATGACCTTTCGCTCGCTAAGGCCGCTCGCGCGCGCATATAACACATAATTCTCATTCATGTTGCTCAGCATCGCACTGCGTACCGTCCGGAAATAAATGCCCGTATAGCTGACCGTGATCACCAGCACAGGCAGAATGTAGCTGCGATAAGAGTCCATGCCGCTGGTCGGCAACAGGTCCAGTTTCACCGAAAAATACCAGATCAGGATGGACGCAAGCCAATACGACGGCATCGCTGTCAGGAAAAAGGAAATGCCTCTGACCGATTGATCCAGCATCTTTCCTTCTTTCAAAGCACATAGTACGCCAAGTAATATGGATAAAAGGATGATAAAGACAGATGATACCAACGTAAGCTTTAACGTATTCAGTAAAGCCGGCCCGATCAAAGACCACACCGATTCACCAGACACGTAAGAATATCCGAAGTCAAACTGTACAACGGCCGCCATCCAGTCCATATAACGAATGAAGAAAGGCTGGTTAAAACCCAGCGCTTCATTCGTTTGAGCGATCAGTTCATCGGTGATCTGCGGCACATCCTGAGCCTGCAGAACAACGACTGCCGGGTCGAGTGGAGAGAGATTAATCAGTAAAAAAGTAATCAATGAAATAACGATCAGCAAAGGGATGGTCAGCAGCAGTCGTTTGGCAATATAACTTCCCATAGCCCTCTCCCCTCTACTCGAATTTCATCTTTTCAAACGGCAATTCATACTGTGTCTGTTTGAAGGTAATGCCTTGCAGACGTTTCGGAGCAACAATGGTGACACGCCCGTTCGTAAGCGGGATGAACACCGCTTCATCATGTACGATGTTTAAAATATCCGCATAAAGTGCTTTTCTCGATTTTCCATGTTGAGATGCGGTTGTTGAGTCATCGTCGGTCGAGCTCATCACCTGATCGATTTTCCGATACAGTTCATCTGCTTCCGCGATACCACTTGTCGTATGTTTGTATGCTGAATCCGACGTAAACGCGGCGATCGTGCTCTGCGGGTCATACGCAAGTCCCCAGGTCTGGTTGAACAACAGATCATATTCCCCGGTCGCTCTTCGGTTCGCAATGGAAGAGGACTCCTCGCCTGTCAGATCAAGCTCCATACCGATCTCTTTCATTGCATACTGGATGAACTCCGCCTGCATTTTCTGTGAGGACGAGTTGCTGTCATAGTAAAGCTTCATCGCTAAGGGTTGGCCGTTCTTTGTACGTACGTTCTTGCCCTCTGCCAAAGTCCAGCCTGCCTGATCCAGCAGACGTTTGGCTGCTTCCGGATCATACGTGCGAACCTTTAGATCGACATTGGCATAGTTCACATTGGATGAAAACAAGGTGTTTGCTACCGTCTGCGTGCCATTAAAAATATCCTTGCTGATCGTCTCCCGATCGATACCGATCCATAACGCTTCCCGCACAGCTTTTTCATGAACCGGGCTGTTCTGCTTGCTGCTATTCGCGACAATCATCGCCGTGTTCATCGCATCACTTCGCACCACCTGATACTCGCCGGATGCAGTGAGCTGATCCATCGCTTCTACATCAATGCTGTCAGCCCCGCGGTCATCCGTGAAGACAAAGTTGATCTCCCCTTTTTGCAGTGCCAAATAGGTTGTTTCTCCAGCGGGGAGCACTTTGGCCGTAATTTTCTGAATGGCAGGTATACCACCCCAGTATTCCGTATTGGCTTCAAAGGTGGCGTTTTCTTCGACCTTGTGCCCCGTCAACTTGTACGGCCCAGTCCCATGGAAACCGTTCACCCCGTCCTTGGTTCCACCCTTTTTGAAATCCTTTGGTGAGATGAAGACATACGGCCTGGTCATGGACAACTCTACCAGCGTCGGATAATAGGCATCGGAAAGATCCAACTCCACGGTGTATTCATCCTTCACTTTGACATCCTTCAGCTTCGTGGAGAGCTTGATCCAGGCATGTTTCTCGGCATTGGCCTGAACCGCTTCGATATTCTGTCTGACCGCTTCGGCGTTAAATGGCTCGCCGTCATGGAACTTCACCCCTTTGCGCAGATGAAAGGTGTACGTTTTGCCATCCTTGGAGATGTCCCATGATTCAGCGAGCAATGGTTTGATTCCCTCAGCCGTGTTCTCGACCAGAGATTCGTACACCATGCCTTGCGCAGGCATCGAGCCTGTGTACAGATGCGGGTTCATATCGTTAATATCTTTCGCGGAAGCATAGATAATTTCATTATTGATCCTACCGACTGATGATGCCGCTTCGGTATTTTCCTTTGTGGCACGCTGAGCACAGCCCGATATCATCGCAATGACAGCAACCAGTGTTATAATGCGTGTAAAAGTACGCCTTTTTCTCACCATAGTTCCCCCTGATAAACAAATAAGATTCAAGCAGATCATTGCTTGTTACTCCATGCCACTTCGATTGCAGTACCATCTCGCAATACGGCTTTCTTTCAGAAAACTTTTAACTCTGCTTCTTCAGATATAACTAGACCTTACCGCCCGTAAGTCCGTTACAGATCATGCGAACATCCTGCCCAAACGACTGGATCACAAACGCGGTCGACAGGCGCTGATCTGGATGTGTACGCGTCACTTCCTGAAGCTTTGCTTCATATGTGGCAATGAAATGATCTATCGTTGGACAGGCGACATTCACATGTCTCGCGATGCCCTGAATCATTTTTATGCGGTAATAGTCTTCCTTGGGCATTCTCGGAACGTCGAGTTCACCCTCGCGGTTTATAAATATTCGGCGGAACGGAACAGCGGAGAAGTCAAAATATGTGCCGGTAGCATCCGGCTCCGAGAACGGATCAATCAATAATGAGGCGTACCGTATGTATAATAAAAACTCCTGATGGATGGCCTCGAATTGATCAAATTGCTCGATATCCTGACGTGATAAACTCTCTAATCGAACCGGATAATTGTCATCCGTCATAAACTGCAGCAGGTTTACGCCCTGAATATGAAGTCTGTCTGTAATCTGCCGGATCTCCTGCCACTGTGACCGCATACTGCGAATGAGCGCGGGTGTAATCGGCCCTTCGGGATAAAGCTTGTAAACATACTTTTGAACCCGTTGCTCACCAAAAATCACTTCTAGCGAAAAATCATTCATAAAAAGCGGTGGATGAACGTACAGCGAAATATTTCTTGTTTCGGCTTCCAGTGGGGAAGACATGACGGCGAGTGAAATATGCAACCACTCGAATAACTCGCTTAATTGCTGTACATAGGTTGAAGAGGGAACCGTGGAGCCGATGTAAACCTTCCTTTTGACTCCCGTGGTGATCACTTCATTAGACGGTTGTTCATGCACCCAGCGGGTATCGCCAAGATAGGTGGAGAAGCTGATGATTTCCGGGGATACATTCCGCTCAAGCAAATACTGGCTCACCAGGAGACTGGAACCGAAGGTTGGGGAAACCAAAATAACGAATTTCAGTTGTTTAACGAATTCATCATTGATTTCTTGGAGTACATCGATATAAGCATCGGTGGTGACTGCCAATATCAACGTATCCCACTCCCCTTCGAGGGTGTTGTATCCTCTAAACACCTGATCCACCTTACAGCTCCCTGCCAAAGGTCGATGCTTCTCATTTTGAATCGTCACCTGAACCTGTTGCTGGCTCTGTTCCAGTGATGCAAAGAACGATGCTGACCGCACCGATTCCCTTCCCGCCATTCCCACGTGACAGCCCAGATGTATTTTCAAGGTTACCGCAAGCTGGACAGATGCCGGGCCAGTGCCGCATAACAGGACTCTTTCAACGCCGCTCATATATACCTCCCTTGTGAACAAATACAAACTTTACGTACATGCACACGAAAAAATTTTATGCGATATCGAATTCAAGGCGATCTTATTTACAGCCTTTACTTGAATGCCTTCTGGTACAACGCGATATCGAACACATCATGCGGGCGCAAAATGTTGTCTGCGAGCCGCCATTTACTACCGTCCGTCTCTTTCATGGGATAATTAAACAGTGATTTCAACTCATTGCCGTACCGCATAGCTACAACGACTTGTTCATTGGTCAATGCATATAATTGATCGAGCAAGTCATACTTGTTAGCCACCGTGGAGCTGAAAATAAGATGTGTCGCCTGCCTGGTATACGCCAGATCCTCCAGCAGTTGCTGTTCCAAACGAATGTTCAAGCCTGCCCCAAGCGTCTCCACAACTTTTCTCCCCAGCGCGATTGCCTCTGTGTCGATATCTATGCCGACCACCTCGGCTCCGGTACGTTTAGCGATTAGTAAAGGGGTCATCGGAAATGAACCGGAACCCACCAGCAGCACTTTAGAGTCAGGCGTCACCTGAAAGCTGCCAAACTCTTTGTCGATGCACTCTTCGATATTTTTAAAATAATCCGCAATCTGCACTTCTCCATCCTGCAGCTTCAATGCCCGATATTTCTCCATAATCGCGACGCACTGAGCAGACTTTTGTCTTAACGCTTGAACTAACGGGTCAAGCTCCTCCAGTTCTGCTTGCCTCAACATCCCCCAAGCGATTTTGTGATCAGGGTCGGTCACAAACCGTGAATACTCGTTAATGACCGCTTCCAGTTCCGCACTGTGCTCAAGCGTCTGATCATATCCGGCCGCAAGCTTGCCAAATTGTTCGGCAAATGCACGAAGTCTGGTCTCCAAGTGGATCAACGTGATCATTACCTCTCCTCCTGCACTTTGTAATGGTGAAACCATCATACATCTCAGTCTCAGGTACCTGCTCAGACCTCTACAACGCTCCTGCTCTGCTCCTGTAAGGTATCAATAAAAGCCGTGCCATAGGCAACAATGCCAACAGTTCCCTCAATCGTAATGGCCTTCACCCCTTGGCTCCCCCACTGAGCGGTCACCTTAATTGCACCTCCAGGTTGCTTGACCAACTGGGTGACTTCGCTCTGTCTAAGCCAGGCCTGATAAGCGCCTACAGAGGCCGTACCTGATCCGCACCCTCTCTCCCAGATCAGACTATCCAGCTGCGGGACATAAATAAGGGGCGCCATCTCTTGCGTAGCAGGGTGAACTAACAACACACCGATCATTTTGTCTCCCATCGTGAGTCCAAGTAACCGTGCAAGGTGTTCTGCCTTTCCCTTCATCAGGTCATCAACGTGTTGCACTTCAATCACGATATGAATGAATTCGACATACCGGACAATGACCATCTCCAGCTCCATACCTTCAAACGTAATCTTCCGCCGCTCGATCTGATCGGGAACAGGCATCGTAACCCGGCAATCATACCGATGCTCTCGTCGCTTCACCTGACAGCTGATCAAGCGCTCTGTGCCTGAAACATCCAGCTTGATATTCATGGACGCTTGCTTCTTCAGGCCCGCTTCTGCTGCAATATGGGCTGCCAGCGCCATGCAAGCATTGCCACAAAACTCTCCTCCCGCCATCTCTAGGCGTGCAACGGCTTCTGGTCTTCGTGTCTGCTTGATGAACCCGACTTGTTCAGCGTGAACATGATCATAAGACATCAGGCTGGAAGCGATATCACTATATTGTTCGGATGCGTGATCCGTTCTCACCAGAAGGGTCATGTTCTGTGTCGGATTACATTTAATAAAACCAATCTCTTGTTTCATCGCGGCGGCGGCTCCTGTTCTTTGGATTCGAATTGAAGTTCTCCGTTGCTTGCTCTACATAAGTTAAACTAAGAAAGTTTACACGGAGCACTCCGATGACAGAATAACCTTCCCATCGCTGTTATCTCCAGATTTTTTTTGATTCCCTTTTCCAAAGGGAAAAATCCGATGATAAGCGTATGCTTCCGATGTAGCTTTCTTGCAGAAAGCTTTTAGGCGACCGCTACGCTTTCTCAGGTTTTTTCTGTCCTCTCCGTTTCTGTGTAAATAAATAGGTCAACTTATGCATTTAATAGTAATTATTACGATTAAAGGACGAGAAAAATATAGCACACTCATTGGGGGGCGTCAACAAATATTTCCAAATTCAAAACTATTCTCTGAAACGTTTTGATGTTATGAGATTAACGAAAACAGAGGAAAGGCTGACGCTTCGGCGCCAGCCCTGAAAAATATTGCGGGGAATTACAATTGAATGAGATTTATGCCCAACATACGCTCAATAGTCCACAAGGAATGTCTTTTTGCCTGAATTACGTATTTGAACAGACACTTCAAACTTGCAGACGTTTCAATGCTTGTTCAGCCAGCCCTGCTAGCAAATGTGCACCAATTGGCAAAGCCTGCTCATCTACATCAAAGCCCGGATGATGCCACTCGTGCGGTCCCGATGTCCCGAGAAAGAGGAACAGACCCGGCACTTCTTTTTGATAAAAGGAAAAATCCTCTCCTGCCGGCGAAGGCAGCGGTCTGACAAGGTTCAGCCCAAGTTCACTCACGACTTGTTCCGCATCCAATGCCAGCGATGCATCATTGAACACAGCAGGTGGCCCCTGAATCCAGCGTACCGTCGCCGTTGTGCCGTAGGCTGCAGCCACACCAGCTACGACCTGATTGAAACGTTCACGGATACGGGCGCGCACCTTCTCGTCGAAAGTGCGTACTGTGCCGTCAAGTATCGCTTCCTCCGGAATAACATTCCAGGCTGTACCGCTGTTTATTTTCGTAACGCTGAGTACAGCACTCTCCTGAGCACCTACATTCCGGCTGACAATGGCTTGCAATGCGGTAACGATATGTGCGGCAACCACAATCGGATCGATGCCTGCCTCAGGTACAGCCGCATGGGTGCCCACTCCCTGCACTTTAACGACAAATCCATCCGCTGCTGCCATCAACGCTCCCTCGCGAATACCCACTGTGCCTACTCGCAGATCCGGTTTATTGTGCAAACCAAATATAGCCTGAACATCGGCGAGTGCTCCGCTCTGGATGACTTGGCGTGCACCTGTTGCTTTTTCCTCTGAAGGTTGAAAAATCAATCGCACCTTTCCGGGTAAACTGGATTCACGCTGTTTCAGTAACCGTGCGGCTCCAATCAAAATAGCTGTGTGCGCATCGTGCCCGCATGCATGCATATGGCCCGCGATCTGTGAAGCAAACTCCAGCTTCGTTTCCTCCTGAATAGGCAAGGCATCAATATCCGCTCGCAGCGCTACGACGGGGCCACTTCCCTGTCCTATCTCAGCGACAAGCCCCGTTCGCAGTTTATACTCATCGGCAAGGCGAACGCCTTCCTCTTCCAGCCAGCTACGAATAGCTGCTGTTGTTTCCCTTTCCTCACCAGAAAGCTCCGGATTACGATGAAGATGCCTCCGAATTGCGGTCAGATGTGCCGCGAACTCCTGCTCTTGCTCAGCATCCTGTACCTGTGGCGACACATATGGGTGATCTAAAGTCCACGCTGCTTCCCGCTCTTGCTCGTTCTGCTCCACTTGTTGTTGCTCTTCCTCCGGCTGCACAAGCTGTCCTCTCGTCTGCTCTAGATCACTTTTCATCCTGGGCCCTCCTTTCAAACTTCATTTGTCCAATGATAACGATATACTCTGATTCGCCTTGTCATTTCCATCTATAATTGCCGCAGCAGTTCCCCAAAAGGCTCTGCAAATGGCGAATATTCTTCTTTTAAAGTCACCACGCTGATCTGCAGCGACACACCTGCCACCTCATGGACTTGAATCGGGAACAGTTCTTGACGCTGTACCTCTTTCTTCACCGTTAACCCCGGCAGAAAAGCGATGCCCGCACCTTGCATGACGAGTTTTTTCGCTGTTTCCGAATTATCGACATGATATGTAATATCCGGCGGGTACTCCAGGGAGTCGAAGGCCCGGTGAATGCGAAGCCAGTCCAGTGAGCCACATTCAAAAAAGACCAGCTGTTCATTCCGGATCGCCTCCATGCTGACATGTCCGCTTTCAATGAAAGGATGCCCTCTGTACACGTATAGCTGTATCGGATCTTCGTAAAAAGCAACGGTACGAATCGCAGGGTGCATGACCTTGCGTACAAACGCCAGATCAATCTCCTGACCGAGCAGTTTGGCAATCAATTGATCCGTTGTTGCTGTTGTCAGTTTAATGTTGACTTCGGGATACGACTCCTTGATTCTGGGCAGAAAATCGGGGATGACGTAATTGGACACTGACACAGTACTTCCGAGGCGCAGTGCCTCAGGTGTCGTTCTCCGCTGCTGAATTTTCTGTTTTCCCTTCTGGATCACTTGCAGCACCTGCTGCGCATACGGTAAAAATTTGCGCCCTTCATCCGTCAGCACGATCTGCTTGCCTAGTCGGTCAAACAGCTTGCATCCCAGCTCCCTTTCCAATGATTGAATACGTGCCGTAACCGAAGGCTGGGACAAGAAGAGTACTTCAGCCGCCTTATTGAAGCTTCCGTAGTGATTAATATATACAAACGCTTCAATGTTCTCTATATTCATGGGCGCCTCCGTATCTACTTATTTTTCCTATATAAAAACTTGGTTTTAGGATATCGTAATCCCATCCTTTTCCAGTGTCAATCGTAATTCTTCCAGAGACCGATCTAAACGTGCGGTAATATCTGCTGCAAGTGTAAATGTTCCATCCTCATTGCGTTCAATCCCCTGATCCACTGCGTATACACCGCCAAGGATATGTCGTCCGCCGAGCGCGGTAAGCACAGGCTTCAAAGCATAATCAATGGCGAGCAAATGTGCAATTGAACCGCCAATGACGAGTGGCAGAGCCACCTTATCCCGGAGTCCTTCTTGTGGAATCAGGTCGAGAAACAGCTTAAGCACGCCCGAATAGGCTGCCTTATATACCGGAGTAGCCACAATAACGGCATCCGCTCCATCGACAATGGCAAGTGCATCCTGAATGGCCGGACTATCGAACTTGGCCTGCACCAGATCTTCAGCCGGCAAATCGGTCACCTGAATCACTTCAACGGAAATACCAGCTTTGCTTAACGTATGGTTGCTATAATCCGTAAGTCCTGTCAATCGTGAACGCTTGGACGGGGTTCCGGCGATAATGACAACATGTGACATATTATTTTCCTCCTTGAAATAGCGGTTAAGCCGCTCCTTTTACTTTGGGATCAAGCCTGTCGCGAATATCGTCCCCTATCAGATTCACAGCCAGAACAAACAATGTAATGGCCAGACCCGGGAATGTGCAAATCCACCAGGCTACCGTCAAATAACCTCTCCCTTGGGACAGCAATGCACCCCAATCCGGAATTTCTTTCAGTACTCCGAGCCCGAGGAAACTGAGTCCAGAACCAGTCAGGATGGATGTTCCTACACCTAGCGTTGCCATAACGAGCAGCGGAGACAAAGAGTGTGGCAGGACATGTTTCCAGAAAATGCGGGCATTGGAACCGCCCAGTGAACGTGTGGCTGTAATGAAGGGGAGATTTTTGACGGACATCACCTGACCGCGCATCACCCTTGCATAACCTGGTATCGAAGCTACTGCAACAGCCAGTGCAATATTCAGCAGTCCTGGCCCAAGCGCCGCAGCAACAGATAGGGCGAGTAATACACCTGGTACGGCCATAAGAATATCCACCGCCCGCATCGTTACCGTATCAACTATTCCTCCCGCATATCCCGCAAGGATGCCAAGAGCACTGCCGACGAGACCGCCCACAAGCACGGAAGCAAAACCGATCAGCAAGGAATCCATGCTGCCATGCACAACCACACTGAAGATGTCCCGGCCGAAATAGTCTGTACCGAATAGGTGTGCAGCAGAAGGAGCCTGTAGAATGGCATCCGTCATCATCTGTGTTGGATCATAAGGCGCGATCCAGCCAGGCACGATGGCACAGGCCACAGTGAAGATGACGATGAGCAGCGCCGTGTACAAAAATAACCGCGATACTACGGATGAAACACGGCGCTGCCAAGGCAGGCGATTCCATCTCCACAGGCGTGCTTTCCCTACACTTCCTGCGCTTCCTGCACTTGCTGTCCATGCCTTTTTGTGCCCCGTCAAAGGTTTCATGCTCATAAAATTAACGCCTCCTTCTCCTGCCGCTTCACGTTTTGCAACCTCCTGATGCGGTGTTCCTTGCTGTATCATGTACGGACAGCACGCCGAACCCGAGGATCAATGTACGAATACGAGATGTCTACAAGCAAATTCAATACGACATAGATGATCGATGTAAAAAATACAACGCCCTGCACCACCGGCAGATCCTTAGCCATTAGCGCATCAGCAATAATACGACCAATTCCTTGTCTGGAGAATACCGTCTCTACCACCACGGTTCCTGCCAGCAAATCCCCAATTAACATACCGATGACCGTAACGGCGGGGATCAATGCATTACGCAGTGCATGACCATACATGATGGCCCGTTCAGACAATCCTTTGGCCCGTAAAGCAACGATAAACGGTTCATTGATCACTTCAAGCATGCTGTTACGCACCATCCGCACAATAAATCCTGCACCGACAAGTCCTAGTGTGGCTGCCGGAAGCACCAAGGTACTGAATCCATCCGAACCCATCGCTGGGAACCAGCCGAGTTGCACGGAAAACAAGAGAATGAGCAGAATACCGGTCCAGAAGGTGGGCATCGAGATGCCGAACAAACCAACGAGACGAGCCACAACATCAATCACACCATTCCGGTGAATGGCCGACAGAACACCAAGTGTAATTCCGATGGTGATGGCAATCAGCGAGCTGAGTGCCGTTAATGCCAGTGTTGCCGGGAAATGCTCCACAATTTTGGGCAATACCGGATCGGAGTTGACCATGGATTGACCAAAATCCCCGCGCAGCATATCGCCAAAATAGTTCGCAAACTGGATATAAAAGGGTTGATCCAGCCCAAGCTGTGCCCGGAGATTGGCAATCATCTCCGGGGTAGCCGAGGACGGGTCCAGCATGAGCAGCACCGGATCACCCGGCAGAAGATACATGATGCAGTACACCAGCACCGAAGCTCCAAATATAACGAGAAGCGACGTTGCTAGCCGTGACAAGATCAGTTGAATCATACCGGATGGCTCCTTTCTGAAACCGGAACAGGCTTTACGCCGTGTTGGAATGATGAATGGATAAAACAACTTGTATTATGGCTGAATACGTACATCATTAAAGAGTGGATAACCGAGTGAATCGAACTTGATGCCTTCAACGTTTTTGGATGCAGCCACAGTATACGGAAATACGTATATTGGCAAAATAACCGCCTGTTCAATGAGATATTTCTGAATCTGACTGTAGATGTCTACCCTTTTTGCCGAATCCGTCTCTACCGCTCCCTGCTCCAGAAGTTGGTCGATCTTGGGATCAGACAAACCGGATAATGTCGGACGCTCCCCTTCCGCACTGGTATGATAGAAGGCGTACAAGGCATTTGGATCGGAGTTGACCTGGCTGTTGCCGTACAGATCATAATCCCAGTTCTGATAGATCACAGTAGCAATGTCTTTGGTAATCACCACTTCTACCGCAATGCCCAGCGGTTTCAGCTGTTGCTGGATGATGGCAGCAATGTCATTGCGCTTCTCCCGGTTCGGGGAGCCATCCACATATTTCAGAGTCAACTTCTTCCCGTCTTTCACACGAATCCCGTCAGTTCCCTTAACCCAGCCCTGCTCATCCAGTAGTTGGTTAGCTCGGTTGATGTCCGGGGTGATACTCCCTTCAAGTGCCTTGTCATAGCCAAGAATGCCTGGAGACAATGCAGACCATGCGCGCTCGTAGTTACCCAGATACAAGGTTTTCACAATGGACTCGATGTCAACAGCGGATTGTACCGCTTGCCTTACTTTTACATCATCCCAAGGTGCCTTGCGCAGATTGAAAAAGAGGGTGTATGGCAGTCCAACCGTGTTGGCTTGCAACAATTGCTGGTTCGGATCACTTTTCAGCGCAGCGATATTTTGCGGCGGTACGGTCTCTGCGGCAAGCACCTGCTTACTCTGTACACTTCCGATGCGTGTTGCTTCTTCCGGTACAATTTTAAATGTGATCGTATCGATATGAGGAGCCCCTTTGTTTTCGACCGTTTCCGGGCCCCAGTTGTAATCCTTGTTTTTGGCCACTACGATATCCGCGTTTCCATCCCATTTCACAAAGGTATACGGACCTGTGCCTACCGGATTTTTGCCTAGTTGATCCCCATATTTCTTTGCAGCCGTTGGAGACACGATTCCTAGTAATGCCTGACTCAGGTTACCGAGAAACGCCTGCGAAGGTGCATTCAGATTAACTTTGATCGTATACTCATCAATGACCTCGGAGGAGCTATAAGGTCTAATCAGGGCAAGTGAATTGGCAGCTTTGGTGGCAGGATCAATGACCCGATCCAGATTGTACTTCACCGCTTCGGCGTTAAACGGGGTTCCATCATGGAATTTCACGTCTTCACGTAGCTTGAACGTATAACTTTTGCCATCCTTCGATACACTCCATTCCTTGGCAAGCCAAGGTTTGATGGAACCATCGGGCAATTGAACCACCAGATTGTCGTAGATCGTGCGAATCGCTCGTACGGCTACGGCAAGACCGCTACGATGCGGATCGAGTGTATCCGGTGAAGTCGCCAGTGCAAAGGTGAGGTTACCCCCCTCCGCTTTACCAGCCTGAGCCCCGCCGGCGGAAGCCTGTGCCGCACCGCTGGTTTTGCCTCCCGATGTTGCTCCGCATCCGGACAAAACCATCACCAACGCTACTGCCAATGCCACCACTTTTGTCCATGAGATAGACCTATTCATATCGCTTCCCCCTCTGTGTATACAGGTGTCATTAATGTGCTACGCCAAGCGAACTTATTTATAATTTATATTTCCTATGAGAAAAGTTGGTTTTAAGGCAAGAAGACTTTATTGAGTTTATTAATTCTATGATCCAGATGCATTTGTGCTTCATTTTAACGATGGACTGTACTTGTATTCGATCCGAATGTATTAAATTTTGAGTACAGGTTAGAGTCACCGCGTTTGAGTTAACATGAATTACAACAATTAAATGATGTTCGATTTAAATGACATTTGACATTCGATTAGATGACGTTCGACTCTTCCTGCGTTTTAGCTACTGTATAACGGTTTGCGGGCACCTGAACACCCAGATTGCCACGCAGCGTATCATGCTCATACTCCGTACGATAGAGGCCGCGTTCTTGTAGAATCGGCACCACCAACTCCACAAAGTCGGACAATCCGCTAGGCAACTCCGAAGCAATGATGAATCCGTCTGCCGCTTCTGCCTCGAACCATTCCTGAACCTTGTCTGCGACCTGCTCCGGCGTGCCCAGGAATTGACTTCGTGGTGTTGCAGCCCGCAAAGCAACTTCGCGCAGCGTTAACCCCTGTTCTCTGGCATCTTTTTTAATCTTGTCTGTTCCGCTGCGGAAGCTGTTGCTGCCTATGCCATCCAGTTCAGGGAACGGTTCATCCAGCGGATATTGGGAGAAATCATGATGCTCAAAGAAACGTCCCAAGTAGTCCAATGCTTTATCAATGGTTACCAGGCTTGCGATCTCCTGATATTTCTGTTCCGCTTCCTCGGCCGTCCGTCCCACAATCGGGTTAATGCCTGGCAAAATAACAATATCTTGTGCTGAACGCCCGTAGGAAGCTGCCCGTGTTTTGACGTCTTTATAAAACGCCTGTGCATCTTCAATGTTATCATGTCCAGTGAATACGGCATCGGCTTCCTGTGCCGCCAGTGTTTTGCCATCCTCTGAAGAACCTGCTTGGAAAATAACCGGCTGTCCCTGCCGTGAACGAGCGATGTTCAATGGCCCCTGTACAGAGAAGAACTCCCCTTCATGGTTCAGAGTGTGTAGTTTCGAAGGATCGAAGAACACTCCGCTGTCCTTGTCTCTTACAAATGCATCGTCTTCCCACGAATCCCACAATCCTTTGGTCACTTGTAAATATTCCTTAGCAATACGGTAACGCTCCGGATGTGTTGGATGATGACTTTTGCTGTAATTTTTCGCTGTACCTTCCAAGGGGGATGTGACCACGTTCCAGCCTGCACGTCCGTCACTGATCAGATCAAGCGAACCGAACTGTCTGGCTACTGTAAATGGATCACTATAGGATGTGGAGAGTGTGCCTACAAGTCCAATGTGTGAAGTTACTGCAGCAAGAGCGGAAAGAATGCTGATCGGCTCAAAGCGATTCAGGAAGTGAGGAATGGATTTTTCCGTAATATACAGGCCATCTGCAATGAATACCAGATCAAACTTGCCTTCCTCTGCCTTCAGCGCCTGACGTTTGTAAAATCCAAAGTTTACGCTCGCATCGGATAGAACCTCCGGGTGTCTCCAGGTCGTATTGCTTCCACCAACACCATGAATGATGGCTCCAAATTTCAAACTCCGTTTTGCTGTCATGTACACTCCGCCTTCCCTGAAATAAGGTGATTTGATAGAACCAAAATGTAGTGTATATAGATCAATAAGCAAGCATCGTAAACCCTCAAAATTGATTATTCCTATGAGTTTGGTTTGTTTTAATTTCACACAGCTTATCACTGCCCCGCCGAACCGGTCAACCGTGCTTCTAATAGATTTTTTCTATAACGTTATCAGAAGTTTAAATAAGGGGTTCACCCATATTGTCCATGTAAAATAACGCTAATGTGTCCTGCTGGTGTAGCATTGGCAGAGTATAACTTATTCCGTCAGACAGCAGCAATCTCATCCTGCCGTACCAGAAGTTTGACCAACTTTTCTAGATCAGGCACCAGTAAAGCTTCCCATTTGCCATCCCGCCTACACCACTTTTTTGGATGATGACATCGACATACCTCCTGAGTTTCATGATTGTAATCCAAGAGATTAGACAACCTGGACATACCAGATCACTTTAGACCTCCAATTCCCATCTGTTAAATAAGAATTATGGCTATAAATGTACTCCCGACCCTTTGCATCGTCAATGGTTTTGCTAATAGAACAATCCTATAACAGAATAGAAAAAATAAAATTAAATTTTGAGTTATACATTCAGTATCATTTTTGATTCAAAAAAAAGGAGGAGTTTAGACTCACTCCAATGCTTTTAATTTCTCCTCAATCGTCTTTGCTTCTTCTAGATTTAATGCAGGAGCACTTATAACTAACCCTTCATTCTGATATTTTTCATTCGTTAATTTCGTGTATAGTTCAGGTTCCGTAATAATAATTGCAAATTGATTAGCCTGTTCATCTAAATAAATATCTCCTAAAACTGTTCTCTTCGGGCCTTCATAAGATATTAGTAAAGATTTATGCATGAAGATTACCTTTTCGAAAGCCATATCATTGATAGACAAAGATCCCTCAAAAGCATTTTCGTTTTTGTTAAAGATTCCATTTAAACTTAAATTCACCTCACTAGCGATCCCGGAGTCTTCGCTAAACATATAAGATGGTGATTTAATATCTATTTTTTCGTGAGTATTGCACCCCGAAAGAATGAATAAGATTAGAAAAGGAATAAAAAGTGCTCTTTTCATTTTCCGCCTCCAAACTTGTTAACATGGGTAAACGTCCCCATTCCCCTTTATTTATCTTACAGTATACGATAACTCTACCATATACCTATTTTGGGAATTTATTCATTTACCCATTCTAAAACCCAACTTATGTAATTTAAAATAAAAAAAGGGAAAACATCTAGATCTCTCATCCGCTCAGCGCCTTACTTAAGCGTTGTAAAGTACTCATGCCTTCATTATCTTTTCAAAGTTTCTCCATGATTCTGCAACAACTATATTCTCACTTATCTTGATTTGCCTAAAGTCATCAACTTAACTATGTAGCCTTTGATGGGACACCTCATGCGGAATAAACAGATTCGTGCAAACGTTCAGCTTAAAAGCTGCGTAGCGCACTGTGGTGTTCATTCCGCATGATAACATGTTGCTTCAAACCCCGAACGGCGGTCATTACAAACCCTGGTTCAGCAATTGAGGCGGAGCAATAATCGGCCACCCTTCCGGGATCGAATGGAGTTGTTCGGTTGATATTTGTTGCACATGACTGGAACGTATTCCCCAACGTTCCGCTGCATAAGCGGACACAAACTTTCTACGTTCGCCTCTGATAACCAGATACCAACATTCGGGTGCATCAGCAGCAGATACAGTGCTCATGTAAGTAGGTGCCACGCCGGGATCGGAAGGTATCGCAGCAAGAGGTAGGTCAGGTTCATGCGATCCGTTCGGTATGTCTCCGGCGGACAACAGCGGTTCACCCTCAGGTATGCCCAGCAGATCAGGTTTGGCGACCAGCACCGGCGAGATACCGCGCGGAACAGGAATGTTCAGCTTGTGGCGCTGACCTCCTCTTAGTACATAGACATCCCCCTTCAGATCAACAAGGAATGCACCTTCGGGATAGAAATCACTGCTTCGTCTGAACGGTGATGTTACGTGACTTTTTTCATAAGAGGAACCGTTAGCCTGCCGACGTAGATCCCCTTTTGCTGCTGATGAAGATACGTTCGCTTGAGATCGAGTTTGAGGGTCTGCATATTGGGTCTGTGCCAACCTGGAAATTTCAGTGATGAGCGCTTGCGGATCTCCCCATTTTTGACTGTAAAATTGTTCATTGCCCTTATTTACTGTGTTAAAGTCCTGTTCTCCGAGCGCTTTCATGCTGACACTTCCAAAATGATGGATAAAGGCGTCACCTGCTACAGCAAGCCTGTATCCCAGCATTCGTACCCGAACAATCCAATCGTCATCCTCAAAGTTGCCTACGGCGTAACCCTCATCCAGATAACCTGTGCGCTCAAACAAATCTCTGGAAAACAGCCAGCAGAATCCAACGAGCCGATCCGTCATCCGATGTTTCTCCGGGTCTGGACGATTCTGACTGGCAGCGAAAGACCACATCTTCTGCACATCATGATATGGCACCTCAATCTGTTGATCCCCGCCAATATAGTTCGTCACAGGGCCGACTACACCGATCTGCGGATCACTGTTCAGACACGTCATCATATTCTCAAGCCAGCCTGGAGTAACCAGGGTATCGTTGTTTAGCACAACGATATGCCGTCCCTTTGCCATCATCAATCCATGATTGACTCCTCCGGCAAATCCCCGATTGTTCTCCAGTGCAGCAACCCTCACCATACCGCCTTGGCGAAGTAGAGCATCGGCCGTACCATCCTGAGAAGCATTGTCTACAACGATGATTTCATAAGGTGCCGGGGTGTTTTTCTCAATGCTTGAGACACATTGCAGCACATATTCCCGCTGATTATAGGTAGGAATGATGATGCTGACGCCTTCAAACACAATCCCGAATGAATTCTGTCCCTGACGAACACCGTCTTCGTAACCACGGTTATATCCCTGCTTGTATAACTTGTTACTTCGAAGAACGCGTTTGCTTTTTGAGCCTTTCCGTAGGGAATGACGTCGTTTACGACTACCGGCTGCATGAAGAAGAACCTTAGTCGATGTTCCCATACGTTGAGGATGGCTACCCGTTGATCCTGCTCCATCTCTATTCTTAAACTGACTGCTCAGTTGCGAGCTCCTCTGGTTATTTTTCCGTACACGATGAGGCTGTATTTCCGATTTCGTCATGTTGCTTCCTCCATTCCACTCGTGCCAGCAGCAGGGTTCCGGATATCCTGCCCCAGACGATTCACTAGAGTTGAAGCTCCCCTGTTACCAATTTGTCTGCCAAATGTCCAAAATCAAAAGCGACTTTGCCCAGTTCTCCGGCGATACGCCTACATAACACCACCGCTGGTATGCCCGCTGCGACAAGAGCGATATCAAAGGTGTGCTCGGCCGTCAGCTGCATTATTCTCGGAATATCTGCCATGCCTGCTACTGCAGGGATGATGCCTGTAACCTGCACCCCATGCAATTGTAACAAGGCTCCCAGCTCTACCGCCTGGCTCCCGATAAGCAGCACGCGCCGTCCTTGTAGAATTGGCAGCAGCAGACGAGACTGATGCAGACTGTAATTGATGGTGGAACTGGTCAATTTCAGATGGGACCAATCGATTCCGAAATGGCGCAGCACTGGGAATAATAGTCCCTGAAACGTCGGAGCACGTGAGATGGGCACCCCCACCCAGTCTGCACCCCGAATCGCTTCCGCAAGCATCGCGCGGATGTCAGGAGTGGAGCATGGCACCCCTGCATAAGGCAGAAACGGTGCCAGCTCCTGCACTTCGGCAGCTGGCAGCACCGTATCTGCTGCCAGCGTAAGCAGTTCGCCATCCCCGAGGCGAACGACAGACAAGGGGCGCTGCGCATCCAGCGCCGCCATGATGTGACCAGCCATCTCATGAGGGCTGGTCAGCCGGGTCAGGCTGGGCGCATACTGGCGGAAGCCCGCCGCGATCAAATCGGCCGCCGCCACAGCGGGCAGAATATGATCCGGCGGGATGTGCTGCGCCACCAGCGCCTCGCCCCCGGCGAATACGCCGTCGCGGTAACCCGCGGCGTAACCGCCGGGCCCTGCCGCCTGCACAGCATGCTCCGCGGCCGGCGGCGGCACGCCGTTTGCGCTGCCCGCACTCGCGGCAGCGCCTTCCCGCCCCGCGGGCAGGACGACACCCTGCGGGAGTGTCGTCTGGCGCGGGGCGAGGCCAGCACCGCTGGCAGGCATCGCCTGTGGCGAGCTTGCGTGCGGTGCTGGCTTGGGCGCACGGCGCATCGCCGTGCGCTGCTTGGCGCGGGCCGCGGCGCGCCGGCCCTGCGCGGAGGCTTGCCTGCGCTGGGCCGAGCCTTGGCGCAGGCGCCTCTGTGCTGCGCCAGCCAGCGCTGCACGGCTGGCCCGGCCTGCCTTACCATCTCTTATCTCGCTTCTACCCCTGCCAGCTCTACCTGTCTTACTCAAACCCGATACAACTCCAGCCTGATCCGCCTTGCCTCTACTTTTCCTGCTCCTTGCTCTTACTGCTGTACCTTTCACATGCCCCACTTCCCTGCATTATTCAATTGCACAGCTCTGCCTCCACACTTCACACTATCTGCATGACCGAGAAGACCATTTCTGCTCTCACCGTACCTCTCACATTCCGCACTTTCCTGAACTCTTTCCTTTCAATTTCCTTCCTGAGCGCCCCACAATGCTTCACACGCTTTCTCTCCTACCTGCGCGGCGCACTTCACTCCCACAAGAAATTACTGATCTCACACCACTCATCTCAAACCACTCATTTCACACCATTCCCCTCAAGCATAGAAAAGGGATGGCTACTGTCACTGCACAAAACGCCGGAGCCTTGAAGAAAGCTCCGGCGCAAGTTTCACCTCATCATCAGTCTGAAACATCTGCTCAATGATCTAATTCAATCATTTGCTTTGTTCATCTGCTTCGATCACGCACAGCACCGAAGTTGTATCGTGTTATTTCCGGTTAAGGCAGCTGCCCTTTCATGCGTACAGCTGCCTCCTGGAGTGATTCAAATGTGCCCGCATCGCTCCAATATTTTTGCAAAATATCGTACTCCAGTCCGCCGCCGGATGCATAATGGTTGTTTACATCGGTAATCTCCAGTTCCCCACGTGCGGACGGTACAATGTTATGAATCAGGCTAAATACATGGTCGTCATACATGTATATGCCCGTTACACAATAAGAGGTCTTCGGCTGGCTTGGCTTTTCTTCAATGTACGCGATACGTTCCGGATGGTGTTCATCAAAGACAGGAACCCCGTAGCGACGTGCATCGTCCACCCCCTTAAGCAGTACACGCGCGGTCCCCGCAGGTTGCTGCATATATCGATCTACATATGGTTTCAGATCATCGCTGAACAGATTATCACCAAGAAGCACCACAAATTTTTCGCCCGGAAGAATAAACGATGATGCCAGATCAAGCGCTTCGGCAATGCCGCCCGCCTTCTCCTGAATACGATACGTTAATTTGACTCCATGATCTGCTCCGCCACCAAGATACTCCGTATACAAACCGGCCGAATGTTTATTGATGACAATCAGAATATCCTCAATCCCTGCCTGACGAAGCCTGTCGATGCCATACATAATCATCGGATGTTTACCGACGGGAAGCAGATGTTTGTTAATAAGCCGGGTCAGAGGGTACAGCCTGGTCCCTGTGCCACCAGCAAGAATTACACCTTTCATTCCTTGTTCCCTCCTTCATCGGATATGTCCATAAATTCACGCGGATCGACATGCCATTTATTCATAAAAATCGAACGGTTACGTTCCAGCAATTGTTTCCATTCGGCTTGATCTGTCTTCTGAAAGCTCGCGCTACCCTGATGATGTACAAGGACATCCCCGCATACCAGCAAACGGAAGCCCTGCAGCCTTGCCCGATAACAATAATCGTCATCTTCATAGTGTCCCGGGGAATATGCTTCGTCAAGCCACCCCACAGCCTCCAGTACACTTCGTCTCATCAGCATACACAGTCCGACAATTCGGTGCACTTCCTTCCACCTTGACACATCCGAAACATTGTTGGCGGCTGCCAGTTCCTGAAAGTGCTGCACATCCCGAAACGTCATATCCACTTGCTGAATTCCGCTGGCATAATTCGTAACCGGTCCTATGATGCCAATGTGCTCTTCACTGTATAGTGCTTTGCGCATATTTTCCAGCCAGCATGATGTAACGGTAACATCGTTATTCAGCAACAGCAGCTCATCTCCGCACGCCACCCGAAGGCCAGCATTACAAGCAACAGGGAATCCCCGATTTTCGGGTAAACGAACAAACCGGATGCGTTCCTTGGCACAATATTCGGCAGTACCATCCGTCGAACCATTATCCACAACGATGATCTCGTACGATGTCGCTTCTCCCGTGTATGTTCGGATGGCCTCCACACAAGGCTTCAGCAGTGAGAGTCCGTTATAGGTCGGTATAATGATGCTTGTCAGCGTCATCTCACATTCCTCCTGTACGCTATCTCTGCGCGGGAAGGAAGGTTGGCCCGAAGCACATGTTCACTCGTATCCATCCACGCCGCCAGAGCTTCCAGATGATCACCAAGAATTAGTCTGGCCACATCATTACCACTGCCTGTGTTGCCTGGACGCAACCGATTAGAGCGTATGACGTCTACCTGGCATGGAGCGGATACCCTCAGTCCCTGTTGGATCGCAAGCATCTGTGCCTTTGGGGGAACAGCCAGTGCAGCAGGTTTCACCGCTTGAATCATTCTCCTTGATAGAGCATGAGGCACAGCAGTCATCGAATTCGAGCCAAGGTCCCGCCGACCTAATGTGTGATTTAGATAGGCCTTGATTCGGCTGACTTCGTCCTGCTCGGCAAAAGGAGGAAGCAAAGAAGTCAGATCGTTTAATGCGACATCCTGCCCCCTGTCAATGGCGAACAAGAACGGCGCGAGCTGTTCAGCAGGCACAACCATGTCTCCATCCACAAACAAAACCGTTTCTGCATCTGTCATTTTGGCTCCAAGTGCCCGCCCCACATCATGACCAGCCCGATCCGGTTCATATACAAGTGTAATGCCCGGTTGTTGCAGCACGCGCTCCAAACTGTTATCCGTTGTGCCGTTTAATACAACCACAATATCACGGAGCGGCAGACGTTTCAGCTGTGCCAGCACTTGCCCAATTGTGCGTTCCTCATTGCAGGCACAGACTACGGCAGCAGCAACATGTCGGAGAGGCAATGGTACAATCTCTGGCGTACGGCCCGAGGACTTCGCATAGCCTTGAATAAACATTCTGCCTGCCTGCAATGCAGATCCGTAGCTAATCTGTTCCGGCAGATTCGCCGCAGCGTATACTAGCCACGCATCAGAAGCATGCTTATTCAGGATGTCGGCATCTGCCCTGAATTGTTTGCCCGCAAGCTGGCCTGCTCGCCAATATGGACGCAGATCCGGCATCACCTGCCGAACATTCCGCTGGCTCCGTCCGAGACGCTTCACACGTGGTGCGCGTTTGCCCCCAGTTTGCCGTCTGCTCCGTGGTCTGCTCGTCGCCATTCGCTTGGCTCCGGTCCTCTGAGCCCTCGCTCCTGATCGTATTTTCATTGCTGTCACCTCCCGCATGATGCCGCCTTAACCGATCTCATGTCATACCTCTCTGACTGTTCATCTTCCTATTGGGCCAGACTGCGAACACGCTGCAGATCAGGATAACCACCCCGTGGTCCCTGTGTATCTGTAATCCAGCGGATCGCCTCCAGATGATCCTGTAATACCACCTGACTCAGCGGATCTGTACCGATTCGTTTCTTGATGCGAACAGCATTCCATTTGCCTACAGGCACATGATGAACGGCTTTCACCTGAAGTCCGCCGAGTACCGCTTTGGCATGAGCAAGCGGCGGAATCTCCAGCGAAGATATGTCAATCGCCTCAAGTGCCTTACGGCTGAGAGCATGAGGAATAGCTGTCATGGAAGCTCCGCCGAGATCAGGTCTGGAAAGCAGACTGTTCAACATATGTTTCGCTTCAACGACTGGATGAACAGGGCGGCGTGTCACCGGACCGTTGTAATCGTTCAGTGCAACATCGATACCATTCAGCACGGCTTTCACATAAGGTGCAAGATGCACGGCCGGGATACGAATATCTGCATCCGTGAACAGCAGAATTTGCCCTCTTGCTGCTGCTGCCCCTACTCTTCGTCCTGCATCATGTCCTAGCGCTTCGGGATACTGGAGTACACGTGCCCCTGCCCGTTCAGCTTCGCTCGCTGTGCCATCGGTTGATCCGTTCACAATGACCAGCACTTCTGTATCAAGGCATATACGTGTGACTTCACGGACTACAGCAGCGATTGTGCGCTCCTCGTTCATTGCTGGGATAATTACCGATAGCACAGGCTGCCGGATAACTTCTCTATCTTGTTGAGAAGCTTCTCCATCCATTTCAGGTACCGTTCTAAGATCGTTTGAAAGAAATGAAAGATGGGGTGGTATAACGAAGGCATAGGCCTTTATACCCTTTTTTCTTCGCGAATGGATTCTTCTTTTTCCAGGAATCCTTCTGGTGTGTTTTTTACTTGTTTTCGTTGCAAAACGTGCTCTATTACGTTGTTTCCGCAACAAATTCACCTCCCACAACCCATCCTGAACGTACCAAGGGAGTACACGTTATTCTATGTATTCGTGGAGCAGTGGAAACGGCGTATGTCCTTATCACATGTAGGTTCTAGGCGATAATACTTATCCCCCCTCCCTCCAAAACGACAATATTCGTCAAGAAAATCAAAAAAGACATCTCTTCCCTGTCCTTAGACACAATTTTCACAAAAAATTCAAATTGCATCTTTTCCAAACTTTTACACTGTGATACTATACGATTCAAGCCGTATAATTTACATTTTTAACCTAACGAGGAACTAATGTTCCCAAAACCTCTTTCTACTCATTTATTGACCTTCGGTTAGTTTAAACGTTTGATCTCCTCCGTTTAGTACACAAACAGACCATGAACTTGAAAGGAGTGATGCCGTTCACAATCCCAATCCAAATTTCTTCTTCGGCACGCCACACGCGGATTAAACATCCCGGTTCTCCGTAGAACCTTCAGTTTGCCGCAATCACTAGGGGGACAACCCCTGCTTCTAAAACAAACTTCTGTTTCAGCCCCTCACTCCGCCCTGCCAGATGCAGACGGAAACCCAGCCGAGATAGGCATAATATCCTTTTTCCAAAAAATTATATGAGAACGGGAGAGTTAACAATGAAATTTGCTAAAGTTATGCCAACCATTCTTGGAGGAGCTCTTTTGCTCGCTTCTGTATCCTCTGCTGCTGCAGCGCCATCTGATCCATCCATTCCGCTTGAGGCCCCTTATGCCTCCGAGGAGAGTATCCTTTTGAACAACAATCCCGACGAAACGATCTATAATTATCTTGGACAACAGGAACAGTTCCTGAACTCCGATGTTCAAGGCCAACTCAAAATTATTAAACGTAACACGGATACTTCCGGCGTAAGGCACTTCCGTCTGCAACAGTACATCAAAGGCATTCCGGTTTACGGTGCTGAGCAAACCCTCCATCTGGACAAGACTGGAGCTGTAACTTCCGCTCTTGGTGAGCTTCCACCTGTTGAAGAACAAGCTATTCCTAATGACGGAGTCCCTGGCATCAGTGCAGAGGACGCAATTAAAGTGGCTTCGGAAGAAGCGACCTCCCGGATCGGTGAGTTAGGTGCGCCGGAGCTTGAGCCAAAGGCTGAACTCCAAATATATCATCATGAAGATGACGGTCAGACCTATCTGGTTTACATTACCGAAGTGAACGTGCTTGAACCTGCCCCGCTACGAACCAAATATTTTATTAACGCCGTGGACGGAAGCATCGTATCCCAGTTTGATATTATCAATTTTGCTACAGGAACAGGTACGGGGGTGTTTGGTGACACCAAAACGTTGACCACAACGCAATCGGGCAGCACCTACCAGCTGAAAGATACCACTCGCGGGAAAGGCATTCAAACCTATACTGCAAACAATCGTTCCTCCTTACCAGGCACATTGTCTACCAGCTCCAATAACGTGTGGACGGACCGTGCAGCTGTTGATGCGCATGCTTATGCTGCTGCCACTTATGATTTTTACAAAAATAAATTTAATCGTAACAGCCTCGATGGCAACGGACTTCTGATTCGCTCTACCGTACATTATGGCTCCAAGTATAACAATGCCTTCTGGAACGGGGCACAGATTGTATTTGGTGACGGAGACGGCTCACTGTTTGGTATCTTCTCCGGGGATCTCGATGTTGTGGGCCATGAGTTGACACACGGAGTGATCGAGTACACCGCCAATCTGGAATATCGCAACGAACCAGGAGCATTAAACGAAGCGTTTGCTGATATTATGGGTAACACCATTGAGAGCAAAAACTGGCTGCTGGGTGACGGCATCTATACCCCTAACATTCCAGGAGATGCATTGCGCTCTTTAGCAGATCCTACGCTGTACAACCAGCCTGACAAATATAGCGACCGCTACACAGGCAGTGCGGATAACGGCGGTGTGCATACCAACAGCGGTATTATCAACAAAGCGTTCTACCTTGCAGCCCAAGGTGGTACACATAACGGTGTAACGGTTAGCGGCATCGGCCGGGATAAGGCCGTACGTGTTTTCTATAGCACGCTGGTGAATTACCTGACACCAACATCGAAATTCGCAGCTGCCAAAACAGCAACGATCCAGGCCGCCAAAGACCTCTACGGTGCGAATTCTGCCGAGGCAACAGCCATCACCAAAGCTTATCAAGCTGTAGGACTATAATCGTTAACCAATCATGTGCAATGCCTGATTCCATGAATACAAATTAAAACCAAACTCATTTATTTTCAGGAATCTTGGTAAAAAAATAGCTTCGTTCCGACACCCCTCATGTCCGAACGGTCAGGCTTGCCAAGCAAAAGCGGTGTCCGGGACAAATTCGCCGGCACCGCTTCTGTTTATTTGTTATGCCGATGGCCCCGCTGCAATCCAGGACAACAGACCATACGTATGCTTGCAATCTGCTGTTCTCGTTACTTCCAGTACCGCTTCATCTTCACTTTGGGATAACAGGGATACCTGGAATCCACGGTCATTGCTCATCGCTACAATGACATAATGCTCCGAGACAAATGACTCTTCAAAAACAATCGTCACTTCCGTACACGTTTCATTCTCTGGGAGAACAAAAGCTTCCATGCCAAACTGTTGCACAGCGGGCTGTTTGCTTACACTACGTACCGGCTGGAATGCCAAGTGTTCGACTTGAACGGCACGAGCCTGCAATTGATCACTACCTACAGAACCATTACACAAATGCTCTTGTGTCACCGACTGGGACTCAGGTGTATAGCTAACGGGCACCTCATTATTAGACCACTCAGGAGCAATAGAATCAGAGAACTCAGGGCCAGCTTCATCAGACGATAGCGTATTTTCTGCGTCCAATACATTCCCCGATTCAGTGATTTCCACACCAGACTTGCCTTCCGTTGGCGCTGCTTCTGCTTCCAGATTATTGGGCAACCCGAGCAGTTCTTGAAGATTCAGACTTCCTGCCTGGAGCTCAATTGGCGTATCAGTCGAATCCTCTGCATCATCTCCCCATGCAAACAGTCCATCATTAGGCAAGCCTACTGACTGTATGAACTGCTGCACTTCCTGCATCGCTTCCTGCCTTTTGAACTCCGCAAGCTGTTCGAGTGTCTCTGCACTGACCTGACGAATTGCATTCCAGATCTCTTCGCTTAAATGAGCCGTGCCAACAATCCCTTCATTTAAGTGACTGGATGTAATACTTTGCTCGCTCAGCTTGCTGCCATCAATGGCACGATCGGCCAGATGCACAGACGATATCGCACCTTCGGTCAGTTTACTGCCATCCACACTCCCATCCGCCAGTTTAGACGCCGTGACTGCTCCATCTTGCAGGTGAGCTGTGTTTACAGCTTCTTCGCTCAAATGGCTTGCCGCGATGCTTCCATCCTCTATATGATCCGCACGGATTGCACCTTCCGCGATATGTGCAGACTGTACACTTTCATCGGTCAAATGAATGCTGGATACCGCACCTTCGGTCAGTTTACTGCCATCCACACTCCCATCCGCCAGTTTGGACGCAGTAACTGCACCATCTTGCAGATGGGCTGTACTTACGGTTTCTTCGCTCAAATGACTTGAGGTGATGCTGCCATCCTCTATATGATCCGCACGGATTGCACCTTCCGCGATATGCGCAGACTGCACGCTCTCTTCGGTTATATGAATGCTGGATATCGCACCTTCGGTCAGTTTACTGCCGTCCACACTGCCATCCGCCAGTTTGGATACCGTAACTGCACCATCTTGTAAAATAACCGAACGGACAGACTCTTCTTCCAGATGTTCTGTTCCGATACTTTTCTCCTTAATATGGTAAGAAAGAACAGCGCTATCCTGAATATGACGAGATTGAACGGCACCTTGCTGCAGATGTGCAGCACCCAGCGATTCCCCTTGCAGATGTAGTCCGCTGATGAGTCCCGGTTGGAGATGTGCTTCCGTTACGCAGAGCGGAGCCAGATGTTCTGTTTGTACCGAACCAGCTGTCAGATGACGGGAAGATATCGCCTGTTCGGTAATGTGTTCACTGCGAATGACCTCTTCTCTCAGATGAGCACCATCCACAGACTGTGCAGCCAAATGGTCTGCCTTAACACTTCCTTCTGCGAGATGCATGGAATCCACCGAAGCTCGTTGAAGATGTTCGCTGCTTACTGCCCCATACTGTAATTCCTCTCCAGATACCGAGTCGGAGGCCAGATGTTCTGTCGACACTGTTCTTTGACGGAGCTTGCTACCAGGGATACTGCCGTTTGCAAATAATTCTGGCGTACGCACCTCATCGGACAGATGCTCCAGCGAGATCGTGTGCTGCTTCAGATGATATCCACGAATCGTTTCAGCCGGGATATGTTTTGCGACAATGCTTTCGGCCATAATTTTGGCAGAAGTGATACTGCCGTCCGCCAGTTTAGCCGAGGTCACCGATAGATCAGCCAGCTTATCTGTAGAGACACTTTCCGGTGAAAGTTTAGGTGATGTAACCGCATGATCTGTAAGGTGTGGTGGAAAGATGGAACCGCCTGCCATCAGTGCTGAAGTCACACTGCCCGGAGCTATTTTGTCTGTGGTAATCGCTGCGCGAGATATCGCGTCGGACTGAACGCTACCTGGTTGCAAATGAGGGGCGCCTACGGCATGTTCTGTCAGGTGCTCGGCTTTCACTGCATATGGTCTTAACGCTGCAGAGTCAATACTGCCCGGAGCCAGATGAGAAGTAGATACGGATGCTTTGGCCAGATGGGATGAATTGACCGTACCTGGGGATATGGCTTTGCTTGTAATGGCAGCCGGAGCGAGCTTTTCAGCCGTTACACTCTCTGACGCCAGCTTTGCAGTTGTGACAGCTTCATCCTGCAATTGGAATGATCCTACAGAAGACTCTGCCAGATGTTTCTCCAGCACAACACCAGAAGCCAGCGCATCCGCAGATACACTTCCCTCGGATAGATGTGCTGTCTCGATGCTACCACTCGCCAGATGTATGGAATGTATAGCTCCATTATCCACATGAACCGGTGTGATACCACGATTGACAATGTGTTCCCCGCGAATCGAACCTTTGGCCAGATGTTTCCCTAGCACGGCCTCATCTGATATTTTGGACGCAACAACGCTCTGGTCTGCCAGTTTCGAGGCCGTCACCGCCTGCTCCAGCAATTTTGCTGTCCCCACCGATTGATCCGCCAGCTTGCTGCTGATGATGGCTCCATCAACCAGATGCTCACTGCCGATTTCGGCGTTCCCGATTTGTTCACTGCCGATAGCAGCAGCTCGAATCTGTAGCGATCCGATCGAACCATCCACCAGATGTCGTCCATTCAAGGCATGTTCCGCAATATGCCGTGTATGAATCGAACCGTCCTCAATCTGTTCACTGCCGATGCTGCTTGCCAGCAGTTGATTACGTCCAACGGACCCTTCAGCCAAATGAGACTGTTTCACCGAACCGGCCTGAATATGGCTTGAATCAACCGATTGCTCCTCCAGCTTGCTGCCCGTCACCGCTCCATCGCGAATCTTGGCACTGGTGACCGCATCATCGGCCAGTTTCGAGGTATGGACAGCACCGCCGGCTAAATGACGAGTCTCGATCCCGCTAATCGCAATTTTTTCACCAGTAACGGCTTGATTCTGAATTAATTCCTCTGTGACGAGCAGGCGACTCAAATGCCTTGTACCGATGGAGCCATCCGCAATTTTGGCTGAATCAATGACCTGATTGCCGAGCTTCTGTGAGGTAATGCTCCCATCCCGAATTTTGTCTCCAGCGATGGATGCATTTCTGATTTTGTGACCTGACACAGAACCGTCAATCAGATGTTCCTCTGCGATCGAAGCCTCCGCCAGCTTTGCAGATACAATGGCACCGTCCGCAATATGAATGCTGGTCACTGCATAATCTTGGAGAGCCTCACTGCCTACAGCGCCCGATTTCAGCTTGGAAGCATCCACCGAAAAGGGAGCCAGCTTACCTTCGGTAATAGCAAATTCGCTGATGTCGTCTGTATAAATGTAATGTCCTGTATGACCTGGCATCTGGTTCTGATTCAATCGTTCCAGCCGCTTCTCATCTGTTAATCGGCCTTCATTATTCTGTTCTTTCAGTGGAAGCTGGGTCACACTTCTGATCTGAAGCTCTTTTTCTACGCTTTCTTGTTCCATACTGTTTTTTTCTTCGCTCACCGGAGACATTGGTTGCTGCTCCTTCACCTGGTTCCGTTCTTGCTTATGCTTCACATCTTGCACTTCCACAACCACTTCGGGTTTATTATTTAATGAATCGGACGTGATTTGTTCGGATGTTGCTGCTGTATCAGCAATAACCGCCTTGGGAACAGCCGTGTACGAACTCGAAACCTCTTCCTTTTTCACTGTTTTTTCCGGCTTGGCGAATTCCATTCGCCGATCCGTTAGCTCCAGTTCCCTGAATTTTGGACTGATATGACGTAGTTTAGGCGTCACTACCTTTTTTTTGCCTTTTTTACTCATGAGGCCAGCTCCTTCCCCTAACGTTCATCTCCGGCATCATATGCTTTAACCTGGGCATCTGCCACTTTCTTCACCCTACTTTTGCATATCCATGATGAGATTTATGTCTATTCAGGCGAACAAGATCCCTGTCCTGGTGTAATTAGGCTGTCTGAAGTGAAGAGAGAAGGCGGCTGTCCACGCCCCAATTCCGCTCTTTTCATAAGATATGGTGTCTGAACATCAACGGATGTATAGAAGCACCTCTGCACACCGGTCTGCGTTATCGCGATGTTAAATCCATGCATTGACAGGTCGGCGTGCTGAAAAAAGATTCATGGTTGCGCGATAACAACGAAGGAGGAACGGTCATGCTCCAAGAAACGATCGGCATTATGTTCGATTCACGCATGTACCGGGGGATACCGGCCGGAAGGACCGGTCAGGAATCACTCGCAAATTATGAGCAGGCTGCAGCCTGTTACGGATTAACGCCTTGCTTTTTGAGGCTGGAGGATATCAATCTGGATCGCAAAACATGCCTCGCTTATGTGAAAAAAGAAGGTCGATACGTCCGTGAGCGTATGCCGCTTCCTTCTGTCATCCATAACCGCTCGCTCCAGCTTCGAAGTGCAGAGCAGCGACAGATTACCCGTTTGCTGCTGCAAGGCATCCAGGTATATAACGTGCGGAATCGCTACCGCAAAGATCATGTGCATGATATGCTGCGGCAAGATCCTTTTTTAAAAGATCATCTGCCACATGCAGTCAAAGCAACGCCCGAATCCCTCAATTATATGATGGAACATCATAAGGATCTCGTCATTAAACCGTGCAGCGGCAGTATTGGTCATGGCATAATGCGGCTGTACCAGCAGGACGGAAACTGGCGACTAACCTGTGAAACCAGAGCCGCACGCAAAGGCTGGGCAACCTTCAGGTTGAACCGTGGGCAGCTGCCTTCCGCTACGCTAAGGCGGATATTCCGCCATGCTTATCTGATTGAAGAACGGATTCCACTAATCCGGTATGAGGGAAGGCCCGTTGATCTGAGAGTATCCGTGCAGCGCGGGGGAGATGGGTTATGGAGTGTCACTGGCATGTTCGCCAAGGCAGCTCCGGCGCATACGTTTGTAACCAACATCGCTCAGGGTGGTAAAGTCATGACCGTTCACGAAGCCCTTGGTCTGACCGCACCGAGTGCTGATCTATTCCAACTGGAGACCCGCATTGCAATAGTTGCGCTACGTATTGCCCACACACTGGCAACAAACCTGCCTCATCTGGCTGATCTGGGCCTCGACCTTGGCGTGACCCAAGACGGAGGAATTTATTTTATTGAATGCAATGGCAGGGATCAGAGATATGGTTTTCGTAAGGCCGGCATGCAGGAACATTGGCAGATGACATATAACAAACCAATGGCGTACGGACGCCTGCTGGTCAATCACAACTCCAGCATTCCAAGACAGCCACAAACCTATGATCGTGGATTGTATTGATTTCATTCGTGATTTGTGTCAATATTATGCAGAATGGCCGCATTTGCGGCCTTGAAGTTTGTATTAACCCTAAGGGGGATATTCATGGCAAAAACGCTGTTGCGATTAATGACTGAGCTTTCTTCGCGCAAATGGATCTCCCGGACCGTGGGAGCTTTCTCCAAAAGCCGGGGAAGCAAGGCATTTATTCCTTATTTTGTCCGGACCTACAACATCCCTGTACAGGAAGCCGAGAAAGATTGGAAAGAATATCGTTCCCTGAATGATTTCTTCACTCGCAAATTAAAACCCGGGATGCGCTCTCTGGACCTTTCGGAACATGCACTAATCAGCCCTGTCGACGCGAAAATTACGGCAGCTGGCCCGATTTCTGCAGGAACCATTCTGAATGTAAAGGGACAAAATTATACACTCGCTGAATTGTTAAACCACTCTCCACACCTGGAGAAGTACAAGCATGGTTATGGTTTTGTGCTCTATCTCAGCCCGCGCGACTATCACCGCATTCATGCACCTGTTAGCGGTCGCAAGATGGAGAGCGAACATATCAAAGGTAAAGTTTATCCCGTGAATGATTTCGGACTCACCCATATGAAATCCGTGCTCAGCCGCAATGAACGACTCATTACGTATATTGAGCATGATTATGGTGAAGTGGCTGTCGTCAAAGTCGGAGCAATGAACGTCAGCAGCATTCAATATGCAGATGGCGACACCGAAGCTTGGGCTCAGGGAGATGACCTCGCCTATTTCGAGTTTGGCTCTACGGTTGTACTGCTTATGCAGACCGACACCTTCGAACCGCGCCCTGATCTGAAACCCGGAGACTCGGTTAAAATGGGGGCTTTACTGGGTCGATTAAAACCTAAACGTCTATAATTTCATATGCAGAATAAAGAGGATGGCGCGGCACCTGCAATCAGGTGTTATGCCATCCTCTTTATTCGTTATCTTCCATACCTATGATTCATCATATGAAAGGTTATCGTTCTGAATTTCTGAATTGATTCTCAATTGATTAATAAACATCATTTCATGTATACATGCATGGCGAAGTTTCACTTCGCCTGAATAGACTGTTCACTAAACGTTAAAAACCATATCACCAGGCGTTAGAACCACACATCCTGCAGTTCCTCGACCGGTTTAAGCCGGCGCAGACGTTTCCGAAAAATGCTGCATCCTTTAATGGAATTTCTGCGGCTGCGAACCCGTCGTTTTCCGTTCATCATCACATGTTCCTCCTTGTAAGGTCATCTGGAATGCTAGTTACTTACCCTAGGCATCCAACATTGAAACGCTGTGAGATATCGGAGCAAGTATTCAGGAGTACGCTTCAACGAATCTCTGAGGGACTTTTTCCAGTATATTGCTTGAACTGACGACTGAAGAAAAAGATGTCACGATACCCCAGTGCATCCGCAACTTCGGTCACGTTCATGCCGGTATGTACCAGAAGATGTTCTGCCCGCTCAATGCGCATACGAATGATATAGGATTGTACCGATGATCCGACCAGTTCCTTGAACTTGATTGAAAAGTAACGCGGCGACAGACCGGCGCGTGCTGCCAGATCTTCTACGCGATGCGTAATTCCGGGATGCTGACGAACATAATTCGCCACCTCCTGAATCACATCCGATAACTGGTTACTTACCTTTTTCTCTACTGGCTCTTCCGTATCCGCACGCAGCAAATGAATCATCAACTGCTTCAGAATCAGCCTGCTCTCCTCATCACGTCCATACACATCCGATAAAAACAACCTCACATACCGTGCCAACAAATGCTCGAACTCCACAGTCTCCTGCACTTCGCGATAAGACTGGGGCACATCAATCACGGGCCCGTCCACATCAAAGTGAATATACGTCAGCACAAGTGGCTTTTGCCTGTTATGCGTTGCACTGGTATGATCTCCCGGACGAAACAAAAAACAGCTTCCTTTGCCAACCTCGTAAGGCTGATCGTTCAAAATAACCGTGCCCTCGCCGCTCCACACGTAAAATAAATCATAATTTTGCATCGGTTTTTCCCGCTTCTGCCATTTCCAGCCCGGTTCACAGACTATTTTGGCGACTGCGGGCAAAATTACAAATGATGATGGCGATGCTTGCAGCATGTCGCCACTCCCCCTTGACAGTTAATCTCTTTACACACTTATCCCATTATACAGCGGAATTCACTGAAACGAAAATGTACACTTCTCCCACACTGTTCTCATTCGCTCAATGCCTTCGCGGATCTCCGTTTTTTCCAGATGTGCAAACCCGAAACAAATGGCTGAATGCCCTGGTATTAACCGGTACTGTTCTACATCCCGAAACAACACGCCCTGCTCCTGAATCCCTTTGGTGAACCGTTCATAACTCGTAGAGTCCCCGTTCCAGACCGCATAGATTGTAAGCCCGGCATCCCCGGGCTGCATGGTGAACGCCTGCGGCATACAACGCTTCATCTCCTCTACAAAAAAATCATGCCGCTCCCCGTATAACCGGGTTAATCTCCGCAAGTGCCGCATATACCCTCCTCTTGTCATGAATCTGGCGAGTGCACGCTGCTCCAGCAGAGCAGGTGATACCGGTTCATACAACGCCTTCGCGGCTAGCAGCGGCTCCACCAGACTACGTGGTAATACCGCAAAGCCTAGCCGGAACGAAGCTGGCATCGTTTGGGAGAAGGAACCAATGTAGATTACACGCTGCTCGCGGTCAAGCACCTTAAGCGGTTCAATTGGCCGCCCGCCCCACCGGAACTCACTGTCATAGTCATCTTCAACAATAACGGCATTGCGTTTCGATGCCCAAGCCAGCAGCGCTCGTCTTCGTTCAAGTCCAAGCACGGCTCCTGTCGGGAACTGACGCGTCGGCGTGACGAACAACGTCTGTGCCTGCCAGTCTTGCGGGACAATGCCTCCCTCATCCACTTCCGCTGGAACTACCTGGCCTCCGCAGGATCTGACTGCATGTACGATGCCCTGATAACCCGGACTCTCCACAACTACAGGCCTCCCCTCCGGAATCAGCAACTGGGACAACAGGGTTATACCCTGAATCGACCCGCTAAAGAGTACGATCTGCGAAGCCTCTGCCTGGATGCCACGTGTCCAGCGAAGATGTGAGGCGATCGCTTCCCGCAGTTCCACGTCTCCGGCGGTATCATCCGGCTCTGGCCAGCCGCTGCGGTGAACTGCAGCAAGCGCACTTTTCCACTCGGCTGCTGGAAAATGTTCTGTCAACAAACGCTGCATTCGAAAATCAATGACGGATTCCTGCGCGGGTTGAACCTCTTCACGGGAATGTTTGTGCTCTGCGGTTAGTACACGAAGGCGCTCTCCCCAAGGAGATAAGGACAGCACGGCTTCAGTCTGATCGTTATCGTATGCAGACAAAGATTCCGTAACATAGGTTCCTTTCCCCGGAAAAGCACGGACATACCCATCTGCAAGCAGCATATCGTATACCTGAGCTACAGAACCGCGCGACATATCATACTGTTTCGCCAGTACACGTGTAGACGGCAGACGTGTTCCTGCCTCCAGTGTACCCGAATGAATCGCATCTCGCAGTGCGTGATATAACGCTTGATATTTGTACCGGTGCTGAAGCTCGTACGAATCAAGTGGCAGCCACAATTCCATGTATGTGATTCTCCCCCTTCGTTAACGCTCCTTAATGACCCTTATTTCATTTTTTCAAATCCTCACTTTTAGCTAACTGCGATCTCTCATCCCAATTGGCCTATAAAAATGAATGTAAATTGGATCTATTTTACTGTCAATATTCGTTTTATGGTTATCTCTAGGAAAAACAACGCTGCAATCCAATTTGCAGACATGTTCTAATCGTTTCTGCGTTCAGACATGTCCAAACACTTTCTTAATAATGGGGGAAATCAAATGAGACGCAAAGAATTTTCAATAGAAGAAGAACGGGAAGTCATCACCTTTCTGGATCAGTGCTCCTTCGGGTTTCTGGGAACCGTCAGCCCGGATGGTGAACCGAGAGTGACACCGCTGAATTTTGTATATATGGATGGCTGCTTTTATTTTCATGGAAGTTTAGCCGGAGAAAAAATGAAACAGATCAAGCAGCACACATCCGTCAGCTTTACTGTGGCAGAGGAATTTTCGCTGATTCCTTCCTTTTTCAGCGATCCTGAACTGGCTTGTCCAGCCACCTCCTTTTTCAAAAGTGTGATGGCTTTCGGTCAGGCAGAACCTGTGCAGGAACTTGAGATGAAAGGCAAAGTGCTGCAGCGCTTTATGGAAAAACTGCAGCCACAAGGAGGTTACATACCGATTGATGCCGAAGATCCTCGTTACACCGGACGACTCAAAGCGGTTGCTGTCGTTCGAATCGTACCGGAGCGAATTAGCGCCAAGTTTAAATTCGGGCAGAATCTGACTCCCGAACGATTTGATCATATCAGCGGTGAATTGAGTAAACGAAACGAAGGCCGGGATCATGAAACGACTGAAATGATGCGAAAATATTGCCCGTACCATCAAGAATAACTCGCCAGATCCGGCTTTAGATTCATACTAATATTGCATTCTTACCCTGCGCAACAACGCGGTGAAGTGATATAACTGTCATATTGCGTAATTTCCGTGACGGGGCCATGTCAAGGTGTTATAATGTTAGGCAGTGAATCACAAAGACTTGGAAGGATGAAAAAAATGAATCCACTGGCTGAACAGTTGAACGAAAGTATTCAGGCCGGCAGCAGTCACGTCTACTCCATGCTGTCACAACTCGGCAAAGAAATTTATTTTCCTAAAGAAGGTATCTTGAGTCAATCTGCGGAAGCAGCGAGCCTGGCCAAGACCTATAATGCAACCATTGGTATCGCTTTGGAGGGTGGTGTCCCGATGCACCTTCCGGTAATTCAGGATAAGTTGTCCGCATTCCAGCCGAAGGATCTGTATCCTTATGCGCCGCCTGCAGGCAAACCTGAATTGCGTACCGTTTGGAGAGAGAAGATGCTAAGAGAAACCCCTTCCCTGGAAGGTAAATCTTTTGGGAATCCAATTGTAACAAACGCACTGACTCATGGACTCAGCATCGTAGCCGACCTGTTCACTGAAGAAGGGGACGCTGTTATATATCCGGATAAAAACTGGGAGAATTACGAGCTGACTTTCGGAATTCGTCGACACGGTCAGTTGATTCATTATCCATTGTTTGATGATCAAATGAACTTTAACAGCGATGGACTGCTTCAGGCGTTGCTTGCTCAGAAGGACAAAGGAAAAGCCATTGTTCTGCTTAACTTCCCGAACAATCCGACAGGTTACACGCCAGGCGGCGCAGAAGCAGGTGCCATCGTAGATGCCATTCGTCAAGCTGCAGAAGCGGGTGTAAATGTTGTTGTGGTTACAGATGATGCTTACTTTGGTCTGTTCTTTGAAGATTCCATTCATGAGTCTCTTTTTGGTAAACTGGCCAATATTCATCCACGTGTATTAACGGTGAAAATCGACGGTGCAACGAAAGAAGAATTCGTATGGGGCTTCCGTGTTGGATTCATTACATTTGCTCATGAAGATGCTGCTGTTTTGCATGCATTGGAGCAAAAAACACTTGGTATTATCCGTGCAACGATCTCCAGTGGACCACATCCTTCACAGACTTTTGTTCTGGATGCGCTGAAAGCACCGGAGTTTGAAGCACAGAAACAGGAAAAGTTTGAGATTATGAAAGGCCGCGCCAACAAAGTTAAAGCGATTCTCGACAGTGGAAAGTATGGAGACGTATGGGATTATTATCCGTTCAACTCCGGTTACTTCATGTGTCTGAAGCTGAAACAAGTCGGTGCTGAAGCGCTTCGCAGCCATCTCTTGCATCAATATGGTGTAGGCACTATCGCGCTGGGTGAGTCTGATCTACGGATTGCCTTCTCATGTATTGAAGAAAGTGGTTTGGAAGAGCTGTTTGATACGGTCTATCGCGGCGTGCAGGATTTGCAAACGACTTAAAATATGGAATATAACCGCTTAACCTAGATGATTTATATAATTAGAACCCTTTGGAGCACATTGCGAAAGCTAATGTCAGCGCCAAAGGGTTCTTTCGTTTTATCACATTCACAATTTCAGAAAATTTCAATCAGCGTCCACTAAGTACCTCTGCCCGCCCCCCTACTGGACAGATGCCCAAAACAAGGACGCACGGGCAGAGGCCCAATCAGCCTAACCCCATGGCACATAATATACGATGTACGCAAGGGCGTGCCAAACCATCACTCGAAAGGGGTATGACCCATGTCCCAAGTTGAAGATACAAGAGGCGGATACGGATACTGTGGCGTTGGAGGATTCACAAACATTGGTGCCATTCTCGTACTGTTCATCCTGCTCGTAATCATCACAAAATCCTTCCTGTACTAATACGTACGCCTTCGCTATTTATCTAGCATGACATCATGAGTGTATACCACACATCAAAAAAGAAGTGTATTTCGGGATACAATCCGAAATACACTTCTTCTCTTACTCCTATGCACATTTCACTTGTGATGAATAAACCTTACGGCTCAGCGAAAGCCTAGGCTACTTTGGTTCTTCTACTCGTCCTCTTCCTCTTTGAGCCATTTGCTCCCCTGCGAACGACGCATCAGCACGATGACAAGTACACCGAGTATGAGTGCAATGCCTGTTATACTCAGTCCTTCCATTCCCGCTGCCAGCATCGGCAACCACATGAGCAAAGCGGCTATAGCATGCAGTTGGAAGATGAAACCGAGCACCTGTGAACGGCGGCTCTCTCCTGAGATCGGATAGATCATGACCCAGAAGGATTCACCGTGACTGCGGCGCAGTACCCCCAGTTGAATGCCTGTAAGTAGCAGGAAGAACAGATATACCCCGATCCCGAAGTAACTGCCTGCCGTCCACCAGGAAAGCAACATACCCAGGATGATCAGACGCAGAACAATGGTGAATACTTCCGTTCGAATAAACGTTTTGGTCATAAGATACCGGTAAGCCTGCCCGGCATTCCATGGAAGGCCATTCCCCCATCTGCTAAGCCAGCGGCGGGAGCTTACTTTCGTTCCAGACGATGGCACATCCACAAACCAGCCTAATGTGCGCATCACTCTGCCTGCCTGCGTCTGCTCCACTTGAATCAGACGCTCCCAAGCGACTCGATGTTTAACAGGTACACGTAGTGCAACGACATAAACAGCAGCAAGCAGCAACAGAAACCACAGACTACGCAGCGGCGGCTGCCATAACCAGGCGGCAACGGCAAGGATAGCCAGTGCCCATCGAAGTATCCGATATCCCTTGGACGCCCCTGCTTGGACCATCCTCAGTTCTTGCCATGCACCATAACTGGACAGTACTTTCCATAACACAAGAAACAGAATGGACCAGCCCAGCGGCTTGGCATTGGCATCTGCCCTTACATAGAGCGGCCACAACGTAAGAAATACGAACAGCAGCAACAGCATTTTATAAATAACGCCACGAACAAAGCTGTTTTTCAAATAATCCTGCATCCGGTACTCCTGCGGCCGCAGGAAAACAATATCTGCCGGAAGCAGATATGTACGATAACTGCTAAACAGGGCAAGCGGAGCCAGCAATAATAAAGCAATCCAGCGAATCGGAAATCCCGCAGGAATGTTCTGTACAAACGATGTATACCAGGCAGAGAAAGCGATGACGAGAAACAGAAAGACCATCGCTACACCGCTCTGGATGACATAGCCCACATAAGGAAGAATTCCATTCCAGAAACCTGTCCGACGTTGCTTCCATAACAGCGTGAGATCCATATACTAATCCCTGCCTTGCACGAGGGAATAGAACATATGCTCCAGCGTTGTGTCAGGCTCCCCGAACTTTGTACGTAATTCATTCAGTGTTCCTTGTGCAATGACATGCCCACGATGCAATACAACAAAACGGTCACAATAATTTTCAATCGTGGACAAAATGTGTGAACTGAGCAGAATGGAAGACCCGGCAGCTTTCATCTCCAGCATAAAATCAAGCAGTGAACGAATGCCCAGCGGGTCAAGTCCCAGAAAAGGTTCATCGATAATGTAGAGCGGTGGCCCTGCCACGAAAGCACACATGATCATGACCTTTTGCCGCATACCTTTGGACAGATGTGTAGACAGACTTGTACTTTTCTCATTCATGCGGAATAAGTTGAGTAACTTCTCTGTCCGATGTTTAAAATCTGCTTCGGACACGTTGTAAGCTCTCGCCGTAAACTCCAGATGCTCCATAACCGTCATTTCATCATATAACTCGGGAGATTCTGGGACAAAGGCCATCGCAGACTGGTAGATCTGTGCATCCTCATCCCGTTTTTTGCCCATCACCCGAACTTCTCCCTGCTGCGGAGTCATCAGGCCCAGGATATGTTTCATCGTTGTACTCTTGCCAGCACCATTTAATCCGATCAGTCCGACCATTTCCCCGCGTCCAACTTCCAGATCAACGTCATGAAGCACCGGCCGTTTGGCACTGTATCCTCCGCTAAGCCCGCTGATTTGCAGCACAGGCGATTGAACATTTTCCATCTATCCCTGCACCCCTTTCATCCGATTATTCCTCAGAGCGCGGCGCTCTGTCTTTGCTCCACTTGGGTGCTCCCTTGTTTTTGCGGTTCTGGTCGCTACCTGTGCGACCTGTATTTCCGCTTGCAGGACGCTGACTTGAATTCGAAATCGTCGCTCTCGTTCCCGGTTTCCGGTTCCCCTGAGCTGGCTTACGATCACGGGATTGTCCTGGTTTCCGCGAGAAAGAATGTCCTTCAGGACGAGTATCCGGCCGTGGATCAGCCACCAGCACTTTACCACCAAAGAGTGTGCGCTCCTGCAATTCGATGCCAAGTTCGCGTGCGAATTTACGCATGATGAAAATTTGTGTTTCATCCACGATAGACAGCACAATACCTGAACGTCCCATCCGTCCTGTCCGGCCAGCACGGTGAACGTAATGCTCCGAGTCAAAGGCTGGGTCATAGTTGATGACCATTGGCAGGCCTTCGATATCCAGTCCTCTTGCTGCTACCTCCGAAGCGATCAGCAATTGAATTTTACCGTTACGGAAGGCAGACAGTACGTTACTGCGTGTTACTTTGTCGGCGTCCCCGTACAGTGCAGCTGCGTTCAGCCCCAAGTGGTTCATTTTTGCCTCAACCTCACCGATGTCCTCCGTTGCATTCACAAAAACAATCGCTCGATCCGGGTTATATTGTCGAACGAGACGACGCAGCATATCAATCTTGTTACGGCTCTCTTCTACAAAATAATAATGTTCGAGTCCAGCAGCCGTTGCACGATCCGGTTCGATACCGATCTGCACAGGCTCCTTCATCTCGCGTTTCGCGAGTGTAGAGGTATGCTCGTCAATTGTTGCGGACAGGAAGATTAACTGGCGGTCGCGCAGCGCACTTTTGAGCACAAATTCCACGTCACTTACACCGCCGAGCTGGAACACCTGATCCGCTTCGTCGATAACAATGGTGGATACGTTGTGCATTTTTAGCTTTTTGAGTGTGATCAGTTCCTTCAACCGTCCAGGTGTACCAACAACCAATTCTGGATGTTCACGCAATTTCTCGATCTGACGTTTCACGGCAGCGCCGCCAATCAGACCTTGCACACCGATGCCGCGATCCGCGCCGTAACGCTGAGCCTCACGTACGATTTGCATTGCAAGTTCCTGCGTTGGCGCGATAATCAGTTTCTGGGTTCCTTTAATGTCACTCTTGATGGATTGCAGTAGTGGCAGTAGATAGGCCAGTGTTTTACCAGTTCCCGTCTGGGACTTGGATACGACATCCTTGCCTTCCAATATAACCGGAATGGTCTGCGCCTGTACCGGAGAAGGTTCGTTAATGCCATGCTGAGCCAGCAGTGCCTCCAGATCCTGTGCCACGCCTATTGATGTAAAAGTTTGATTCGTCATGTATTCCATCCTTTAAATTTATTCGTTTTGATGATTTACAGGCTCAATTTTTTTCTTTTTACACTAAACACTTCGATAGCAGAATTTCCTTCCGATCACTGTTATCCCCAGATTTTTTCTATTCCTTATATTAAGGAGAAATCCGGTGATATGCGTATGCTTCCGATACAGCTTTCTTTCAGAAAGCTTTCAGGCGACCGCTCCGCTTCTCCAGGTTCTTTCTGCTCTCTCCGTTATCGTGTAAATATATCATTTCGCCTATAAACCTGCTTGTACGCTTAAAACAAAAGCCTGTCATCACATTACCTTTCATTATATGCGAAAAAAGCCCGCGTACCAAATCTTATTCCCGAAATGTTCAAGTCTGCGCAAAAAAAAGAAAAGCCCCTCGGCGGAGCCCTTCTTCATCCGGTATATGGTGCACTTGTTACATGCTACTTCTGATTCATTACTCCGTGGGACAGTCGATCGGCAAGTCGCGGGAACAACTGATACAGCCAAATGCCAGCCGATGCCAGCCGCGGCAGATTCACTTCTTCCTTGCGTTTCTTCATAGCGCGAATCATGTGGCCTGCTACATTCTGAGGTGTCAGCATCAGCCAGCGCACATTGTTTACGTAATTCCCTGAAGGATCTGCCCGATCAAAAAACGGTGTATCAATAGGGCCCGGATTAATCGTCGTGACGGTAATTCCAGTCTTGCGCAGTTCCTGACGTAGTGCATTGCTGAATCCGAGTACGGCATGCTTTGTGGCCGTATAAGAGGCTGATTTGGCCGTTCCAATTTTGCCTGCCATCGAAGCAACGTTTACAATCTGGCCTTTGCCCCGTTCCAGCATGTGTGGAAGCACTGCTTTCGTACAGCGGACAATGCCCATATAATTCACGTCCATCATCTCATCGAATTCTTGTACAGACATGTCTGTCATGGCAGCAAATTTTCCGTATCCCGCGTTATTCAGCAAAATATCGATTCGTCCGTATTTATGTAACATCGCATCTACAGCCGTCTGAACCTGCTCACTGTCTGTAACATCCAGTGTAAGCAGTTCATGCCGCCCCTGTAGTGAAGCACCAATCTGATCCAGCTTGTCCCGCGAACGGGCAGCCAAAATCGGGATGGCTCCTTCCTCGATCAGCATTTGCGCGCAGAGCGCACCGATTCCACTCGATGCTCCTGTTATAAAAACAACCTGATCTTTCAGCATGGTTGATGTCCTCCCGTTAATAAAACACATTTGCCTTATTAAGGCCTATGCTTCTATTTTACGAGATCATCACCTGAATATCCATCTCGCCAATCCCATCCATCAACAAAGGTATGCTGAGCGCTTTCGTTGCAGTAAATGTGGCTAAAATTTCAGATTGCATAACTTGAGGAGGGGTGATATCCACAACAACGCCTTGGTTGGACAGAATTGTACTTGCATTGCCGCTGATCATGTTACCGAGCTCGGAGATCGCACTTTTACTCATATCGTCCATCTCGGTGATGACAAAACCACCCATCATGGCTGAAACAATTTTCAATGCCACTGTTTCTTGTATACCAAAAACAATATTACCGCTCAACTGTCCCGTCATTCCAATCACGATCCAGACATGGTCAGCAATGTATTCTACATTCTTCACGCCAAGATTCCCGGTGGAAGGCGAAACCTGGATGAGCTGTTCAAATACGTTGCGTGCAGATTCCAGGAATGGGTTAATTACTTCCGCTTTCACTGTGTATGTCCTCCTCACACTGGGTTATTGGTCACATACCAAAAGTCCCATATTCATTAAATTTATTATACTTTATCACGTACGAGAATTCATTAAGAATTCGTTAAACCTTGTGTACTATAATTTATCGTCATTCGAATAGCAAATGTTTATAGCTGTTTTTGTCGCTTTTCACTTCTTGAAAGAAATATTATTCCTTCGTTCAAGCTATAAAAGGAGCATAGGACTTTTATCCCGTTTTTTATATAGTTTAAATTTTAATTTCTATCTCTTTTCAGAATTATTCTATTTATTAGTACGTTAGTCTACTTTCAAATAGGCGTGTGCCCTTCATTGCTCTGTTCTCCGTAATCCCCTATAATTTAAGATATAAGAAACATATCCGTCACGGAATTCGCTGCATGACACATGACATACAGAGGATATTTTGCTGCAAGGAGGCCGTATATGAACATTAGCCAACTGGAAACGCTAATTACTATTTCCAAAACGATGAGTTTCCGCAAAGCGGGAGAACTCCTTAACCTGACCCAGCCGGCTGTCTCGGCCCAGATCAAAAGTCTAGAGGATGAATTCAACACGGTTCTTGTCGATCGCAACCAGCCCGTAACCCTCACAGATCGCGGACAGGTTTTTCTGGAACATGCTGAACGGATGCTTGATATTGTGGACGAGTTGAAACAGAAGCTGTCCGATCTGGATGAAACACCGCAAGGACGTATTGTGCTTGGAACAACAACGTCGATTGCCATTCAAATTTTGCCAAGAGTACTCTCTTACTTCCAGGATCAATTTCCACTCATCAAAACAAGTATTCAGTCTCTGCCCTCCTCTCAGATCTATACACAGGTCGAGAACGGCCTGGTCGACCTCGGGATCGGATATCTGACCGAGCGGAACCCTAACCTCAGTACGTCTGTGCTGTACTATGATACGTTCGAACTTGTTGTATCACCTTCTCACCCGCTCGCAAAGAAAAAACATGCAGCAGTCGATGTCCTACGAAGCACACCTCTGATTCTTCTGTCCCCCGATACGGTTGGACGCAGGTTTACAGAAACGGTTTTCAAAAAATACAATATTGAACCCAACGTGGTTATGGAACTGTCGAGTAGTGAAGAAGTCAAACGAATGGTGGAGATTGATCTCGGTGCAGCCATTATCTCCAAACAATCCGTTGCACAGGAGTTGCGGCAAGGTACATTGCGAATGATTCCTTTAAGTGAGCTGGAGGTCAGCCATCCCGTAGGGGTCATCTATAAATCCAGTCGTTATCTCAACTCGGCAATGCATCAATTCCTGAGTGATCTCAAGGGCATGCCGGAAACACAATTTATTAGCTCAGAATAAGCCTAGATAAGTTGAACTATTCTTTTTACACGTGAACGGAGAGGACAGAAAAAACCTGAAAAGCGGAGCGCTCGCCTTTATCACCGGATTTTCCCCTTCGAAAAGGGAATCAAAAAAATCTGGGGATAACAGGGATTGAAGGTTGTTCTGTCATCGGAGTGGATTGTGTAAAATCTTCAGTTCAACTTAAACAGATGAAAAGAAAGGGTAGGGATTCCATATGAAATTTGATCTTCATACACATCATTTCCGCTGCGGTCATGCGGATGGTAACATCAGGGATTACATTGAAGCAGGCATTGAGGCAGGACTACAAGCCATAGGAATCTCCGATCACACCCCTTACTTTGGCAGTGAACTGGAGCAGGCGCATCCACGAATTGCGATGGGTAAATCTGAATTACAACATTATGTAGCTGAAGTGCTCGCGTTAAAAGAAGAATATGCCGGCAAGATTGATGTTTTGCTCGGGATCGAATCCGACTACTTTCCACCTCATGCTGAATTGTACCGGGCAACGCTCGGGCAATATCCGTTTGATTATATTATCGGTTCCGTTCATCACACGGAAGATGTGAGTATTTTCAACAAAACCCGCTGGAACGGACTAAGCAATGCTCGCAAAATTGAAGTAAAAGAAGGTTACTATGCGTTAATCGCAGAATCGGCCCGCAGCGGCATGTTCCAGATTCTTGGACATATCGATGCGATGAAAGGAAATTATCCCCCATTCTCCGAGATTATCGCAGACCATGCAATTGACGAAGCTCTCAAGGTAATAGCCGATGCCAACGTTGCAATTGAAATCAACACTTCGGGCAAAACCAAGCTTAGTGGCGGCTGGTACCCTTCCGATGCCATTCTGGAACGTGCCAATCATTTCGGTGTAAAAGTCACCTTTGGTTCAGATGCGCATATCCCCGGCCGGGTAGGAGATGAGCTTGACTTGGTACGCATACGTCTGCGGGAGATCGGTTTCACGGATTGGGTGTATTTCAAGAAGAAGCAAATGCAGATCGTCCCTCTATAAAAGCTGATAAAACACAAAGATCCCCACGTAGCATAACAACTATACGTGAGGATTTTTTTATTTTCTTGTTTTATCTAATTCCCTTGGTAAGGCTCCTCGTCATATCTAACTCACACCCTGTTTCTGGTTCCCCTCATACTCTAACGATCACCAGAAACCTTATTTCGTATTTATTGGCGAGTTTTACATTCTAACGATCACCAGAAGCGTTATTTGGGTGAATTTGCTGTAAATAATAGAATTTTGACCGAGTTTCAGCAAAATAAGCTCCACTGGGATCGTTACATTTCCAGGCAGCCTGTTCGGGGGCAAATAAGGTTTTCTGAGATCGTTAGAATTCCAGAGTTATCCAGCATTCATAAATTCCAAACAAGGTGTGTCTTGAAACTTTCTGTGGTGCATCCTTTACCGCCTTTTACCTCATCCTATGTCACTCTCCCTTAATGTACCCCAGCATATCAACGGGAAAATCACTGGCTTAGAACGAAAATTCAGCAACTTTGGCTTTTTCCAACGTTTTCAGACACACTCTAGTAGGTTATATGTTCTGTTAAAAAAAATGAACCCGCTCATCGCGGGTCCCAACAGCATTATCTATTATCAAAAAGGGGGTCATGAGATAAGTTTACCCCTTGTCTGTTAGAGTTCAATTGCAGCTATATTTCAATTGTGTAACAAAAGATTGAAGTTCGTTTCAATACTGAAACTGTTCCCGATACACACCATATACCTTAACATCCATGGAGGATTCAGATGCTTGATCCTTCCCATCATTTAGACCATAGGATGGAAGATTGCGCTCGTATGTCATGCCCATTTTAAGCAGTACCCGCTCGGAGGAACCGTTGGCCTCATAACATCGTGCTTCAACTCGCCATAGATGAAGTTCGTTAAATCCGAATGTCAGCAGGCGATGAACGGCCTCAGTCGCCACGCCTTTTCCCCAGCACGATCTGTCCAGAATATAACCGATCTGTGCAGTCCCTTTTTGATCGTTCCAGTGCTGAAAAGAGGTAATGCCGATCACTTGCTCCCTACCTTTCCAACAGATGCCGTAATGCAACGAATCCAGCTTGGCACTGCTGCTCCGGATCTGGTTTAGCAATTTCCTCGCCCGAATAGGTGGAGGCTGGCTTCCTCGATTGACGTATCGAATCACTTGAGGATCGGATAATAATTCAGATAACGTGATATAATCACTCTGACGTAATGACCGAAGTACAAGGCGGTCTGTCCATAAGGCTGGCAGGCCTTGAATCAGCATGTTTCGGTTAAGCATGACAATCACTCCTTTGCCTAACGGGCTTTAGTCCGGTAAGACAAGCAAGCTCTAAGGATGATCCGGCATGATACTACTGATCGAATGACATAAATTGTAGTATGTCCTGTAACTGTTCGGCTTTATTCGGTCACGATATTACATTCACTCTTGTAATCCGCGATAGATGCCCAAACGTATCTCACGAATATATGCATCAAGTGCCGGTACTTGTGCTTGCTGCGCGATCTGTACTTCAGTTTCAATATCATAAGAAACCCGAACAAACTGAAGGTTAAACGGCTTCTGTCTATCGTCGCCGTACTCCCCTTCGAGAATGCAATATGAAGCCTGTGGAAGATCGAGTGGATTTCCTACGCTGCCTGTATTAAACAGCATTTTTCCGTCTAAATATTGCAGAAACGCATTATGCACATCGCCATACCCCACCACGTCAGCCGGTCCAGCCTCTGATTCGTCCGTCGGTGGATCGAACATCGCCAGTCGCTTCTCCATCTCATCCCATGGCTGTACACGGTGATATACACTTTGCGGTGAAGCATGAACTAATCGAACAGTACGCCCGCTTAATTTAAATTCATGACTGAAGGGTAAACTCGCCAAATAAGCCACTCGCTCGGCTCCCAGCCGCTCAGCTTGCCATGTGAAATCCCGGACATCCTGATTCACTGCGACAAGTTCATCCCAGTTCCCACGAATAACTACTTCACATGCTGCTCTGACCTGCTCCACCACTTCAGCGGGTTGCGGTCCCTTGCCTACGAGGTCACCCAGACAAAAGATTCTGTTCAAGCCGCGGTCCTTAATATCTTTCATCACAGCTTCCCAAGCAGTCATGTTGCCATGAATGTCGGATACAATCGCTATTCGTTCCATCTGTTTAACCTCCATTCATGTTTATTAAGCTTTATCATTTACTCACATCATCCCGGCTTAAATGAAGCACGGTCAGTTCAGGCCTGCACAGAAAACGAATAGGAAGCTGCGTCATACCAAATCCTCGATTTACGTAAACCGGCATTTGAAGCTTAGAGGTATAGTGCAATCCCTGTACATATTTGCGTGACCCCCGTGGAGTTGTCATTGCACCGAACCAGGGAAAACGAACCTGGCCACCATGACTGTGACCTGAGAGTTGTAGCCCGAATCCATACGGAGCAGCGTAATCGGCATAATCCGGTTCATGCATGAGCAGTAACTTCCATACACACTCATTCAGCCCTGCAACCGCTGCTTTGGGATCAGGCTTGCCCGTTAAGGCATCATCCAGACCTGCTACTGCGAGTTTCTCGCGTCCTTGTTCTATGACGACATGCTGGTTGCGCAGCAACGTAAAACCTGCTTCACGAAACATGTCCTGCACTTCCTTTTGCTGCCGCCCTCGATAGTCATGATTCCCCAAAACAGCAAATTTTCCGTACCTTGCCTCCATGGAAGCCAAAACCGGTACACACTCTCGCATTGGCTCCGCTTGTCTCTCAACGATATCTCCGGTAAAACAGATGAGATCGGGCTGCTGATCCTTGATCTGTGTTGCCAGCTTGCTTAATTCTTTCTGTCCTGTATGAAAACCAAGGTGCACATCACTGAAATGAACAATACGTAGTCCGTCAAACGATTCAGGAAATGAAGGGAGCTTGAGATCAATGTGATTGATCTGTAAACGCTTAGGCTCCCAAAGCGCGTATCCTAATGTCAGGACACCAGCTACCAAAGTCATGATATTTTTTCGTAGTTGGAACATTCGACGAGAAGGGTCGTGATCCTTTTCTTCTCCAGGGAAAAGAGGTTCATTCGATCCGTTTGGCCTGTTCAGGTGCGAGGACGGCGAACTACCGTTGTTTGAACGAGGTGTCTTTCCCATCTCTTCCCTCCTCGGATCTTGTTTCTTGAAAGTTGTTATAAGCCATATCCATCCCTGTAGTATACCATATTCTACATGGGATGCCCGCTTCCTTCGGTTGATAACAAAAGAAGCCGTGTTCCGCTTAGTACCGCACGGAATCACGACTTCTTCGAGAAGCAGAGTTAGATCTCTCTTCTACACTACACCTTTATACACCCAGCCAACGTTTGAACATGTGCTTGGTCGTTTGTTTATTCATCTCTGCAATAGACGTCGTGAGCGGGATGCCTTTTGGACATGAACGCACACAGTTCTGCGAGTTACCGCACCCTTCTATACCGCCATCTTCCATCAGCGCTTCCAGACGCTCTTCTGCATTCATCTCACCAGTAGGGTGAGCATTGAACAGACGTACTTGGGACAGCGCTGCTGGACCGATAAAGTCGGTTTTTTCGTTTACGTTCGGACAAGCTTCGAGACACACGCCACAAGTCATACACTTGGACAGCTCATAAGCCCACTGACGTTTCTTCTCAGGCATCCGGGGTCCAGGACCAAGATCATATGTGCCATCGATAGGAATCCATGCTTTAACACGTTTCAAAGCGTTGAACATCCGCGTACGGTCAATGACAAGGTCACGTACCACCGGGAATGTTTTCATCGGTTCGATACGAACCGGTTGTTCGAGCTTGTCGATCAAGGCAGCACACGCTTGACGAGGTTTGCCGTTAATAACCATGGAGCAGGCCCCGCACACTTCTTCAAGACAGTTGGATTCCCAACAAACCGGCGCAATGGATTTACCATCCGTATTTACCGGGTTCCGCTGAATTTCCATCAGGGCGCTGATCACATTCATATTCGGACGGTACGGAAGTTCAAACTCCTCGGTATACGAAGATGACTCCGGGCTGTCTTGACGGGTGATAATAAACTTGACGGTTTTACTCACTGTTGCTTGTTCCGCCATATCGTTGTCCCCTCCTCTGGTGACGATGATTGTATTGCTGGTGCGCAAAGCTGGCTGTTTCGGTGCTCGGTTAGACGCTCCAGTCGCGGAATGCCCTTTGGATCGCCCATTGCTCCCCCATTGTACGGAATGAATCTCCACGATGAATACAATGGGGTTGCAAACGCGAACGCTTCGCTTCTTTCGGGCATTTCCGCTCCCTGCGCTACGCCGTGCACCTCATGCTGCTTTGCTGGAAGCTGCAATCCATTCATGCTGGATTGCTGTCATTTGTTGTGGAAGCCTCTAATACCAAGCTTCCTTGAAATGAATGAAGGTGCGCAAAGCTGGCTGTTTTGGTGCTCGGTTAGACGCTCCGGTCGCGGAATGCCCTTTGGATCGCCCATTGCTCCCCCATTGTACGGAATGAATCTAGATGATGAATACAATGGGGGTGCAAACGCGAACGCTTCGCTTCTTTGGGGCATTTCCGCTCCCTTCGCTACGCCGTGCACCTCATGCTGCTTTGCTGGATCTGCAATCCATTCATGCTGGATTGCTGTCATTTGTTGTGGAAGCCTCTAATACCAAGCTTCCTTGAAATGAATGAAGGTGCGCAAAGCTGGCTGTTTTAGTGCTCGGGTAGACGCTCCGGTCACAGAATGCCCTTTGGATCGCCCATTGCTCCCCCATTGTACGGAATGAATCTCCACAATGAATACAATGGGGTTGCAAAAGCGAACGCTTCGCTTCTTTCGGGCATTTCCGCTCCCTTCGCTACGCCGTACACCTCATGCTGCTTTGCTGGAAGCTGCAATCCATTCATGCTGGATTGCTGTCATTATCATTAAGAGCTTAATCGATCAGCAACTGTACGATTAACACTATACATATTGCGGGTTAGTCTTTCGAGTAGTCCCGAATACGTGGTGGAATCAGGGATACGTCGACTGGCTCGTACGAGATTTGTGGGCCTTCCTTCGACCAGCTCGCGATGGTCGTTTTCAGGAACTCTTCATCGTTACGCTCTGTAAACTCCGGTTTGTAGTGCGCTCCGCGGCTCTCGTTACGCAGCAATGCTCCAAGTGTCATCGCTTCAGAAAGCTCAAGCATGTTCCACAACTGGCGGGTAAATGCCGCACCCGGATTGTTCCAGCCGGAGTTGTCGTACATGTTGATTTTGCTATAACGCTCTTTCAATTCTTTGATTTTGCCAATAGTCGCTTCGAGTTTGTCGTTGTAACGAACCACGGTCATATTGGCTGTCATCCACTCGCCCAGCTCTTTGTGGATCACATAAGCATTTTCCGTACCTTGCATTTTCATGATGCCTTCGTATTTGTCGGTTTGGCGCTTTGTGTAACCATCGAAAACAGAAGAAGAGATATCAGCGGATGATTTCTTAAGACCTTTGATATATTCAGCTGCCTTAGGTCCTGCCACCATACCGCCATAGATTGCGGATACGAGTGAGTTTGCACCCAAACGGTTCGCACCATGATATTGATATTCACATTCGCCGGCTGCAAACAAGCCTGGAATGTTTGTCATTTGGTTATAATCTACCCACATGCCGCCCATGGAATAGTGAACTGCCGGGAAGATTTTCATTGGAATTTTACGCGGATCATCACCCATGAATTTCTCATAAATTTCGATGATTCCGCCCAGCTTGACATCCAATTCCTTCGGATCTTTGTGAGAGAGGTCGAGGTACACCATATTCTCGCCGTTTACACCAAGTCCCATGTCTACGCAAACGCTGAAGATTTCACGCGTTGCGATATCACGCGGAACAAGGTTACCGTAGGATGGATATTTCTCCTCAAGGAAATACCAAGGTTTGCCGTCTTTGTATGTCCAGATTCGTCCACCTTCACCACGCGCAGATTCGGACATCAGACGCAGCTTGTCATCTCCTGGAATCGCAGTCGGGTGGATCTGAATGAATTCGCCGTTAGCATAATTCACGCCTTGCTGATATACCGCGCTTGCAGCCGTTCCTGTATTGATAACAGAGTTTGTTGTTTTACCAAAAATGATACCCGGACCACCGCTCGCCAGAATAACAGCCTCAGCAGGGAAGGTCTGCACTTTCATCGTTTTGAGATCCTGTGCCACGATACCGCGGCATACGCCTTCATCGTCTACAACGGCTTGCAGGAACTCCCAGTTCTCATACTTGGTCACGAGACCGGCTGCTTCCCAGCGCCGTACTTGCTCATCGAGTGCGTACAACAGCTGTTGTCCTGTTGTCGCGCCTGCAAATGCTGTACGGTGATGCTTCGTTCCTCCGAAACGGCGGAAATCGAGCAAACCTTCCGGTGTACGGTTGAACATAACGCCCATCCGGTCCATCAAGTGGATGATGCCAGGTGCTGCTTCACACATCGCTTTAACGGGTGGCTGGTTGGCAAGGAAGTCTCCGCCATAAACCGTATCGTCAAAGTGAACCCATGGGGAGTCGCCTTCCCCTTTGGTATTTACCGCACCGTTGATACCGCCCTGGGCACATACGGAGTGGGATCTTTTAACAGGAACCAGTGAAAATAAATGAACATGGACTCCGGCTTCAGCCGATTTGATCGCCGCCATCAATCCCGCGAGACCGCCGCCCACAATAATTACATTCGATGATGCCATTGCTAGTTCACTCCCTTTATAGATAAGCATTAATCCTAAGGTTAATCAGTAAGCGTTAATCACAAAAATTAAATCAGTGAATTTTAATCAGAAAACATAAATCAACAAGTGCTAATTCGTCTAATTTAGACCAAAACGGATTTTACCGCATCGATCATTGAAGTTGCTGTCTGGAAATCTACATTCCGGAAAGCAAACAATGAAGCGATAAACATGATGGAAATAAGAGCAAACAAGCTCATGCAGACATACGAAGATACGCGCTGTGCACGAGGTCCGACTGTAATTCCCCAGCTAACGAGGAACGACCAGAGTCCATTGGCAAAGTGATATGACGCCGCAACCACACTAACCATATAAATAGCAAAGGTTATCGGATTCGTCACAGCATTATGAATAACGCCGCCTATCTCTTCATGTGTAACATTACCCAAGGCAATTTGTACGCGAGTCTCCCATACATGCCAGATCACGAAGACAAACGTGATAACACCACTGATTCGCTGCAACGTATAGCGCCAGTTGCGCTCATTGCCGTAACGACCCACATTAGGCTTGGCCTGATAGGCAATGTAAAGCCCATATACACCGTGATAGAAAAGCGGCAGCCAAATGAGGAGCGCCTCAATCACAATAACAAGAGGCAGACCGTTCAGAAATGCAACGGCACCATAAAAAGCTTCTTTGCCGCCTTCCACAGCCGTGAAGTTTGTCACCAAATGCTCGACAAAAAACAGACTGAGCGGAATAACGCCAAGCAAGGAGTGCAGCTTTCTGGAGTAAAACCCTTTCATAAAATGTCGATCCCCTTTCGCTAAATACAACGTTTTCATAAATCCATTCTTATATCATGACACGAATCCTTCTTACATGGGAAGGTTCGACAAATTGTTCCGTTTTGATCAGGTGTGAACAACTTGTGTCACAATTCATGTTACTCCTTTTTTTCTTATAAGGGAATTGCAATATAATTATTAAATGTTATAACCTATAGGTATAAGGGTTGAAACAAAGGTTTTGTTGGGGTTATAAAACATCAACAACGTATTTATTAGGCTATACCATATTAAAATAATCGGTTTCAATGCTATACAACAGAGCAAACGATTAATCAAGGGCAAGGATCACACTCATAAGAAGAGAGGTTTGTGTTCATGTTCGAAGAATTAAACGCATTTGCAGCGGTCGTGGAGCAATCCAGTCTAAACCGTGCATCCAAATTACTCAATCTGTCTCAGCCTGCACTCTCTCGTAAAATTTCCAAACTGGAGGATGAGCTGGGCGTGTCCCTCTTTCATCGTCGTGGCAAACGTCTTGAATTAACTAGTGTAGGTCAATTCGCTTACACCTTCGCCGTCGAGCAGAAACAGCAGCAGCAGAAATTCCTCACCATGCTGTCTCAGTACAAGGATGAGGAACAGAGCATTATTACACTCGGTGCGAGCCTGACAACACTTCAGACCACCTTGCCTCCGCTGGTCAACGCTTTTATGGAGAAACATCCTCATGCAGAATTGAAGCTATTGACTGGCAAGACACATGAGATTGTTTCTTTTGTACGTGATAAAAAAGCCGATGTAGGCATTGTGGCCTCCTCCATTAGTGAAACAGGACTTAACTGTGTACCGCTATTTGATGATCACCTGGAACTGGTCGTTCCGCTCACGCACCCGCTTGCTGGCAAAGAAGCTGGGATGGAGCATTTGCAGGATCTGCCGATGATTACGTTCTCCAAAGGAACATGGTATCGCAAACTGACAGATGATCTGTTCCAACGCTGCACTGTGATGCCTGACATTCGTATGGAGATCGATTCGTTTGAGGCGATTATCCGTCTCCTGCCGACCTGCAAAGCTGCTGCCTTGCTTCCCAAATCCTATCTTCGTCCTCAACTGTTAGCAGATAATGATCTCGTTGCGGTGCATTTGCCCCAGCTGAAACAGACCCGAAGAACAACCTGCATGATCTACGGGGAAAAGGAAAACCTCAGCGAAACCTCCAAACAATGGGTCAGGGAGACCGCTGCATTTTTTACAGCAAAGGCGTCATTGCCCTCACGGAGGACAACAACGCCTTGATTTCATGAAGATGGGGCAGCTTATCCCATTATTGAGACAAGCTTTTAAAGAGCGTGAAGAGGGGTAAAGGTTATAGGGTTAACCTCATCACCAGTTGACGATCAAAATAAATTTGTCTGCTCAGCTCTCTTGACTAATAACTTCTTCTTCAAAACGGTCAATGTCATTATTATTACCAATAATAACCATAATATCCCCCATTTGCAGGGAATCCATCGCCGTCGGGGCAATAATAACCCCGGCTTCTTTTTGCAGGGCTACAATACTACAGTTAAATCGCACACGTGCATTAAGACTGGAGAGTGTTTTATTGTGCAGACATGCAGGTACCTTCATCTCCACAATGCTGTAATCATTGGACAACTCGATGTAATCCAGCAGGTTAGGTGTAACCAGTTGGTGAGCGACCCGAATGCCCATATCCCGTTCAGGATAAACAACACGGTCGATGCCCAGTTTGTCGAGTGCACGTCCGTGAAGAACAGAGATGGCTTTAGCTACAACCGTTTTGACACCCAGCTCTTTGAGCAGGATGGCGGTCAGGATACTCGTCTGAATATCGTCGCCGATGGCAACGATGCCGCAGTCAAAATTACGAATGCCCAGAGAGCGAAGCACTTCCTCATCCGTAGCGTCCGCCACGACGGCATGAGTGACCAGATCACTCATGTCTTCGACCAGCTCTTCATTTTTATCAATGCCAAGCACCTCATAACCCAGTTCCATTAATTCCTGCGCCAGACTAGAGCCGAATCGGCCAAGTCCAATCACCGCAAACTGCTGTTTTTTCATTGTTCTTCACGAACCCCTCTGTCCAAATAATCACTAACCAATTATCATTTTACCTTCTGGATATCTGTATAAGTCCTTACCCTTTTTCTGACCCAATGCATACGCCAGTGTGATCGGTCCAAGCCGTCCTGCAAACATCGTAATACAGATCATTAACTTGCCAAATGTGGTCAGCTTCAGCGTCAAACCAAGTGAAAGCCCTACGGTACCGAAAGCAGATGTCGTTTCAAATAAGATCATTAAAAAATTACTGTCCTCTGTTGTACTCAGCACCATTGTGACCGTAATAATGAATAATAAAGCCAGCAACGTGATCGTGAGTGCCTTGAAAATGCGCTCCTGCACAAGCCGATACCGGAAAAAAACGATATCCTCCCGTCCGCGCATCATCGCAATGACCGCTCCGGCCATAATCAGGAATGTTGTTGTTTTGATGCCACCTCCCGTTGAACCTGGCGATGCACCGATAAACATCAATATAATCATAAAAAATTGCGTTGCCTGCCTTAGTCCGGCAATATCTACCGTATTAGCTCCAGCTGTACGTGGTGTCACAGATTGGAAGAACGAACCGAGTAATTTACCGCCCCAATTCAGGCCGCCCAGCGTTCGCGGGTTGCTGAACTCAAACACAAAGATGACCAGTGCGCCAAACACAATTAACAAGGTCGTCATCAGCAGGACCACTTTGGAATGTAGCGACAGCTTCTTTGTTTTATGATAATCTACCAAATCGGACAGCACGACAAACCCAATTCCTCCGGAAACAATCAGAAACATGGCTGTAAAATTAACAAGTGGATCATAGACGTAGCTCGTCAGACTGCTAAAATGACCAAACATATCAAACCCGGCATTGTTAAACATTGAGATCGCGTGCCAGTAGCCATAATACATCGCCCGTCCCAACGGCATATCCAATGACCAGCGCAGTGCGAACAACGTACCGCAAATCCCCTCCAAAATCAGCGAGTAGATCACAACCTTGCGAATCAGTCTCACAATGCCTTCCATCGTGCTCTGATTCATCGCTTCCTGCAAAATCAATCGCTCCTTGAGCGATATTTTTCGTTTGAAAGCAATCGCAACCAGCGTAGACATCGTCATAAAGCCAAGACCGCCGATCTGTATCAGAATAGCAATTATCACCTGACCCAGTACGGAAAAGTAGGTTCCTGTATCCACAACAACCAGGCCTGTCACACAGACAGCCGATGTCGCCGTGAACAGTGCATCGACAAAAGCCAGACTTTCACCACTTCGGCTGGATACCGGAAGCATCAGTAGCAGTGTGCCCAGCATAATAATGCCGGCAAACCCTAACACCAGAATACGTGGCGGCGATAATCGCATCCATTGAACATTTGCTTTCACTTCAGTATCATCACCTCTGCTAAAAAGAAAATAACTCCACCCCGTGGAGCCCATGTATGATTCATAAAAAAGCAACATATAATTGGAGTTGGTATACAACCTGTTCATTATAGTAGCTATTTTCGGCCATTAAGCACTCTTCGTTCTATTCGTTCCCTTGTTGCAAGTTAGACATGCGGATTTTTGCATATTTGCTTCAAAATTATAAGCGTTGCGGCGAATGCACACAAAACGATTTTTGTGTAAATAACATCGAATTCGTTCAAAACGGGAAGAACATCTAGGCCCGGACTGCAAGATCAGATTTTTTCGATCATTTTCATTCATTTTCAAAGATTTACACCCGTTTTCGTCCTGTCATTGGCATTGAGTACACGCCCTATGCTATCTTTACATTACGATGTAATTGAAAAAGGAGGAACACCATTCCATGAATCCCTTAGGGCAGCCTTTGCAGCTTAAGGCTAACTTCAAGCGTTTGGGGTTGCTTGCGGTGATTGGACTGATTTTATTTTTTGTATTTCAGATCTTTCCTGCGACTTCATCACAAACGACCGAAATTTCGTCAACATCCTTTATTAACAAGGATCAAGCGATCCAATCCGCACGTTCATTCGCGGCTTCTGTTGATGACTATACGCTCCCCAGCAATGCCAGTAAACCCCTTGTAACTTATCAGACCCATTCCGATATTTACGGTTATATGGCGAAGACCAAGCAACTCAGCACATACAATCAGAAGTGGGAAACAGTTTATCCTTACGATGTATACCGTGTGCGTTTGCTCGATCAGGACAGAGGCGGTTACCTTAACGTTGACGTACATATGAAAACAGGTAAAGTGGTCGCTTTCAAACGCGTGCTGCCTTCCTCACTCTATACGGCCGTTGAAACTCAAAAAGAACAAGGTATCCAAAGCACGTCAGAATCGCTTGCAGAAGGTCATATGCCTTTGAGCGAGAAAGAAGAACTAGCCGCTGGAGTTTTGAAAGAATTCGGTTATAACATCCCGACACTCCAACTGGATACACGAGATGGCGAGCCAGGTCTCAAATACACGGATGCAAGTAAAACGATCGGCAACTCCAAGCTAGAATTGAATTTTACATTTGAAAATGGGGCTGTCCGTTCGTTCGATCCAGGATTCTCTGTACCGAAATCTCATACGGATTATGTTAAAGACCAGACCCAATTAGCCAACTGGTTAACTTACGGTGGTTACGCCTTTCTGACATTTGTCCTCGGAGTGCTTGCCATCATTTACAGCATTCTGGCTCGTGCAAATACATCGTTTAAACGAGGCGTGGTATTGTCACTGGTTTACTTTGCGGCTTCTATGATTGGTACACTGAACATGCTGCCTCTCTTCCAGGCACAAGGGCTTTCAAGCTTCATGTTAGTGTTCCTTATGCTCATCCAAACGGGCATAACAATCGTGATGAGTGCCACAATCTATTTGTCACTTGTAGCCGGGGACGGCATGTGGCGCAAAATCGGATTGAATCCATGGCCTCGTGCCAAGGAGCCAGGTTACGGCAAATACGTACTACACAGTATGTATGCCGGTTATCTATGGGCATTCATTCTGCTTGGTGTACAATCCGTTCTGTTCTTTATTCTGGAACGCAGCATTGGCACATGGTCTACAACATCGCCAGATCAATCAACGTATAACATGACGTATGCCTGGATCTTCCCGATTATGGCTTGGATGGCCGGTATTGGCGAAGAAGCGGTATACCGGCTGTTTGGTATTCGAATGATGCAAAAGGTTGTACGTAACACGTTTATCGCCTGTCTGATTCCTACAATTATTTGGGCACTTGGACACACCTTGTATCCGATCTATCCGGTTATTACACGACCGATCGAACTGACTGTTATTGGACTGTTGTTCAGCCTGATCATGCTGCGTCACGGCTTCATTGCTGTTGTTTTTGCCCATGTCATCTTTGACAGTTTATTGATGGGACTCAGCTTGATTTTCATGGGAGACGCACTAAACATGGGCGCCGGAATTTTCTGGATTGTGTTGCCGGCTATTGTTGGATATGTGGTCTACCGTTTCAATCCAAAACAAAAAGAGAAGCCGTATGTCACGACTCCTCATCACGAAGTGCTGCAATAATCTGAGTTGCTAGTTTATCTCCAATAGATAGAGGCCGGAAGTCTTCGACACTGGCCTCTTTGATTTTGCGTAAAGAGCCAAAGTGCTTCAACAGCAGCTTGCGACGCTTCTCTCCAATGCCTGGAATAGCATCGAGCCGGGACGTAACCATCGATTTACCACGCTGCTCGCGATGGAATGAGATCGCAAATCGGTGAACCTCTTCCTGAATCCGCTGCAATAGATAAAACTCCTGGCTATCCCGCGGTAGAGCAATCACCTCTGGTGGATTGCCAATCATCAGCTGTGAGGTTTTGTGTTTGGCATCCTTCACCAATCCACACACTGGAATAAATAATCCCAGCTCGTTTTCAAGCACATCCACAGCAGCCGAAATCTGCCCTTTACCGCCATCGACCACGATCAAGTCAGGCTGGGTCAGGTTTTCCTTAAGCACCCGCTCATAACGGCGGCGGATGACTTCACGCATCGTTTCATAATCGTCCGGTCCTTCGACAGAACGCACTTTATATTTGCGGTATTCCTTTTTGTCCGGTTTACCATCGGTAAATACAATCATGGCCGAGACCGGATTCGTCCCCTGAATATTCGAGTTATCAAATGCTTCAATCCGGCGTAGCTGATCCAGTCCAATCCAGCGTCCCAATCCCTCGGAAGCCTTAGATGTTCGCTCTTCATTACGTTCAATGAGGCGGAACTTCTCCTCCAATGCCACCCGTGCATTGTCGAGTGCCATCGTGATCATCTGGCGTTTCAGTCCGCGTTGCGGGATATGCACTTTAATGTCCAACCATTCTTGCAGAGAAGCAGCCATCTGCGACGGATCATCCATCTCGGATGGTAGCTTGGCATTGGATGTTTCCTGCAATTCGGCAGCATTGCTCTTTTCTTCCTCGGTTACCTCCGACCCATAAGCCGCAAGTGTCTCGGCAACAAGCGGCATCGAAGCGGCGGTCTGGTTCATCCCGACTTGTAATTCCTCCTGCGTGGATTCAACCGTTCCCTCAGAATGTTTATCCTCGGATGTATTCGCTTGATCCACTTTTGCGGAATCGCTTGTTTCCTGACCAGAGAGCAGTTCCTTCGGCATCTCCGGTAGCAAAATTTCCTGTGGCAAAGCCGGGTTATCACTATAATACTGTGTTACATAGGACATGAAATCATTGTAGGCCTCACCGTAAAATGGGAAGGTAGACACATGACGTTCAATCATTTTCCCCTGACGCATATATAGAATCTGGACACACATCCAGCCTTTATCAATCGCAAATCCAAAGACATCACGGTCTCTGGCATCCGCCATCGTAATTTTCTGTTTTTCCATGATCGCATCAATCGCGATAACCTGGTCACGCAGTTCTTTGGCACGTTCAAAATACAAATCTTCAGCGGCTTCCTGCATTTTGCGCTGCAAGTCCTTTTTGATCTCCTCATGCCCGCCGCTCAGAAATGATCCGATCTCCTGCGAAATCTCGTCATACTGCTCTTTGCCAACTTCCTTCACACAAGGAGCAAGGCATTGGCCCATGTGGTAATATAGACAAACTTCTTTAGGCATTACACCACATTTGCGGAGTGGATACATCCGATCCAACAGTTTTTTCGTTTGGTGTGCCGCATAGGAGTTCGGGTAGGGACCGAAGTATTTGGCTTTATCTTTCAGCACCCGGCGGGTCACTTCGAGCCGCGGATGCTTTTCATTTGTTATTTTAAGATAAGGAAATGTTTTATCGTCTTTGAGTAGCACGTTGTAACGCGGCATATGTTTTTTGATCAGGTTACACTCCAGAATGAGTGCTTCCATGTTGCTACCGGTCACGATGTATTCAAAATCACGGATTTCGGATACAAGACGTTGTGTCTTTCCGTTATGACTGCCAATAAAATAAGAGCGCACGCGGTTTTTGAGCACTTTGGCTTTACCAACATAAATAATGGTGCCTTCACTGTTTTTCATCAAGTAACAGCCCGGCAGATCAGGAAGCAATGCGAGCTTATGGCGAATCTGCTCCAGTGCCTTCTCCTGCTCGTTTAGCTCCTGCATAAATGGATCCATAATTCGGTGGGTCCTCCCTTCCGAAAAAATTGAAGCCTTCACCTTACATGTTTCACTCCGACGACAGAATGAACCTTCGATCGCTGTTATCCCCAGATTTTTTTGATTCCCTTTTCAAAGGAAAAATCCGGTGATAAACGCGCCCACTTCGTTTCTCCTGTTCATTTCTGTCCTCTCCGTTATTCATGTAAATTTCCAGTTTCATTTTTTATTCAATTATAAAATATAAATAAATTACCACATCATTTATATTTTACTTTTATATTGTCCTGTATCAAGCTTTTCGACGCAAAACGCCTCCGGCATGTAAACCGGAGGCGATGTGTCAGCCTGCACTTATTCGTGTTCTGGCTTGTTGCTTATTGATGTTTTTCGATGATTCCTTTGAGAGCTTCTTTAGAGTTCAAACCAACCACTTTATCAACCGGTTGACCGTCTTTGAAGAAGATCAATGTTGGAATACTCATTACGCCGAAACGGGAAGCAGATTCTGGATTCTCATCCACGTTTACTTTAGCGATTTTTACGGAATCGCCAACTTCAGTGGACAGTTCTTCCAAGATTGGAGCGAGCATTTTGCAAGGACCACACCAAGGCGCCCAGAAATCTACCAGAACCGTTCCTTCTCCTTCGACTTCCGTGTTAAAGGATTGATCGGATACGTTAACAATAGCCATGAAATTGTCCTCCTTATATATACTTACGGTTTATTTTAACCTGTAACGTCGTGAACGACACTTCCAGTATAACACATGTGCATTAAACATGTGAAATGAACAGGTAATGTTCATCTTCCCAACATGAAATCTTCACAATTACAGGTGCAACAGCCCATCTGCAAAATCTTTACAAACGCTTTCTTTTCCAAGTATACTAAAATTACTCCGGATTGGAGCCCCAGCCCTGCTTGCAGGCCAAGCTGTCAATCCTCATAAGGAGGCAAACCAATGGACGCTAATATTCGGATGACCGACCCACGTGAACATGTGAACGAGGAGCCGCGAAGCGATCTCTTCGATCTGATTATGGGCGTTGTCGGTATGGGCGGCCTGATGACTGTCATCTTCTTTGGTATGGTAATTTTCAAATTCCTGACCGAATAGGATGTTCAAGTCAGTACTCAGGCTCCCACAGACCAGAAAAGCCCGGTTCTCGCATATTGCGAAAGCCAGGCTTTTTTGGGTTATCAGTATCCTAGCTCTTCCCCCGTTGATTCTCGCCCCGAACCTGAATAACATCCACAAATGGACGAATGCGATCCATCAGACGTTGACCTTTGTTCGTTTCCTCACCATCCCGGTTGGTAAAGCTCAAGTGTTTCTCCAGCCCTTCCAGGTTGTAATTGGACGTATAGAACGTTGGCTTGCGATTCATTCTATAATTGAGAATCGAGCCCATCACATGATCTCGTACCCATGGGTTGAGGTTCTCTGCACCAATATCATCAAAGATGAGCAGGTCACAGCTTTTCAGAACATCCGTCATTTCCTTAAGCTTCTGTCCTTCACTGATCATGGATTTCAGATCTTCCACAAAGTCTGGCATATAAATGATAACGCCCGTATGACCTGCAACGGCAAGCTCGTGCAGCAGATAACACATCAGAAACGTCTTGCCGGTTCCAAACGAACCTTCCAGATACAACCCTTGCGTTGAAAGTCCATTAGCTTTGGCCTCGCTGATATAACGAAGCACCCGGTTAACCGCTGGTGCACGCATGCGATCTTTACCCATAATTTCCACATCATTATAGCCAGCACTAAGTGCACGTTCATCCACATAGAAACTGCGAATCCGCTGCTTGATGATATGTTCATTTTGCCGGGCGATCTGTTTCGAGCAAGGTGCTTTGATATCTATAATTTCGGGTTTACCGTTGAAGTTCTCTACTTCCAGTTTGCAAAAATGACCCTGAAAATCGTTGGGACAGTTGTCAAGTCCCGGACAATTCGCGCAGTTCTTCGAATCTTTGGCATACTGAAACAGCTTGCTCAGATCGGGCATGAGCTGAGTATCTTTCAGTTCAGGATGACCTGCGCGGAACTCGCGCACATACGGGTCTTCCAGCAAATCCGCCATAATTCGCCGCGACTGCTCACGAAAGGAAGGGTTCAGCTGCTGAAGCAGTCCTCCCAAGGATTCCATGGCTTCAAGCCCCCTTTTGAAAGTATCTATATTATTGAATAATGGGACATACTTATCACTTGATGTTCAATCATTCGTACTGTTCATTCTATAGAAAAGCGGACAATAACTCAACTGATACATTTGGAAAAACTACAGCATCAAATGACTCCATGGCTATTCTAATTCGTATACTCCGAATGACCATGTCTGGTGCAACCGAATAAGTAACATCCGGAGCTTGAAGACGTCGTGAATTGAAATGGCGGAGCAAACCCCGAAGAAATTTGTTCAATAATTTGTTCGTATTCCCGCATCTCATTTTGCAATCGAATCAGGTATGCCACCTTGTCACTTTCTGTCCAATTCTCATCGCACTCTTCTGCCTGCTCTTCCTCAATGTCATCTTGTTTTAACCGAATGCATTCTTCTGCAATTTCAACCGCACGTTCCATTGCATTCGTCTGAACTAGAGCATAAATATATCTACACACCCAGTCGGGCGAATTATAATATGTGTCCCATGATTTTTCAAACCAGTGCACCGCTTCGGAATAACATGCAAGCTCCAAGTACAGTTCTGCCACATGTACCTCTCCGACAAAATCATCATCACTTTCCAAGAAGGCATCCAGTTTTTGTTTTGCTTCAATCGTATGTCCCAGCCGAATTAAACAGTGAACATGACTATACATGGCGTAATCAGAAGGCCCAGCGCTTTTCAAAAATAAAGCTGAAGCCTGTTCCAACTCTCCGAGATGATATTTGGCAATTGCTAAGTTATTGTATGCCTCTTTGGAAGGCTCCACAGCAATAGAGTCTGATAGTACAACCGCGGCTTCTTCCCATCTCTCCTTCACCACGAGCAATTCGCCCAGCAGACTGTACGGAAAATGGGAGGTCGGGTTCAACTTCACTGCTTCTTGAGCCAATTCAATAGCTACTTCTGTATCACCCTCTTCGTGATAATAGATCCAAGCCAGATTCGTCAAGGATTGGACATCTCTTGATTCATTCAACGCTTGTTGGAATAGATTCAAAGCTGCATCATAATCATTATTTTCAAGGCATTCAATGGCCTTTTGATTCGTAGTCAACGGAGTTGCTCTCCCTTCCAATTGAATTGCGCTCCTCTAATGACGTACTGCTGCACGCCTATGTAAAAAAGCGAGTTACCTCTTTCAAGGAACCCGCATGTATCATACAACTATAATGTTCCTTTTTGCTTACTCGCCTGCATCTCTTGGGCAAACCGCATCATCTCTTCGAACTCTTCCTCCGAAACGTTATCCCCATCATGGCTTATGTCTTGTACAATCGGAATTTCGGGTTTGGCTTTGGTTCCTTTGCCGTATGTACGGGTACGGGTTCCAGCTGCTCCTGCAGCCTGCTTGCCTTTCACCTTGGCCTGATCACGAATATATTGCACGGCCTTCTCATACGTATTAACCTGCTTGAGCAACATATTGGAGGCAATGGCCTCTACAAAATTACGGTTAATCCGTTGCTCACCACCGGATACAAGCAATGCCATCAAATAATGGATCAATACATTGATCACTTCGCCAGGCAACTTGTAACTAAGGTCAATTTTCTCAAAAATATCAACCAGATTATCCGGTACAGCCCCCGGGAAGAACGTCTGCAGCAACCTTGTGTACGGCTCGTTACGCAGCATCATATTGTATTGATGAATATCACATTTGGTTGAAAATTGCGGCGGCACCTCGACATAATACTCCATCTGTACAACATGCTCCACCGGCGGTTCCCCAGAATCGGTATATGGCTGTGGCTCCTCCATATGCTGCCGAAGTGCAACTACCTTGGCGGCTTGTACCGTCTGCTGTTCCTGACGTTTCTTGGTCTGTCTGAATTGCATGCTTGCTTTGTGCTGCAGATCATCCAGTAACAGCTGTCCTTGGGGATTGAACACACCATCCTCATCCAGCAGACGACACACATCCTGCACACTAAGATTAAATTTGTTCACCACATAATTGACGATCCCAAGCTGTTCATGATCGAAGCGAAGCTGTTCCACATAACGACGGTTCACAGACTCACGCGGGAATCGTAAAATAATATCAGCATAATTCAGCGTATTCTCCTCGGCTGTATCATTCGTGCCTGTTCGCTGCGCCGAGGTGGACACTTCGGATAATGCCTGCTCCAGCTCATAATCAATCACATGTGTATTGAGCTCAAATATATCGTAAAAGGGAACTGAAATATTTTCTTTATTAGCTACAACGTAAGGTGCATCCCCATTTTCAACTGCTGAAAAGCCAGCTCGCAGCGACAATACAGCAAACTTGCCAATTTTGTCCCGAAGCAGCAGTGTCAGATGCTGTGTACGAAAAAACTCTGCCGGCGAGAGCGGCGGTTGCAGTTCGTACTCATAGATATAATCATCATTTTCTGGAATATAGACCCTCGACGTCTGGAGAAGACCCACGGCTTCCAGCTTCGATGCCTGTTCAACCAGATATTTACGTCCTTTCTCGCTGGGTTCCAGCCCCAATGTCATGAACAGCCTACGCTGCTGCTCAAGTGGGGAATAACCGACCTGTTCTCCGGGAAGATGCTGAAATAACAGCCGATACAAGCCAACCGCAAAAGCACCTACCATAGGCTGGTAAGCTCCTGTGAGCATGCGGTCGTCCAGGGCGCTTAATCCAAACTCCCTGTATACGCAGTAGCGATGATGTTCCGTATAATGATGCAAATTCTTCATGCGCATAGCCTGATCTCCTTCTTCCCAAACGTTGTTTTTCTATTCTATCATAAATGTCCGATCCTCAAATGTTCAAAAACAGGTAAAAAACGAACCCGTTCTCACTCCGTTTCGTCCTAGGTCGACATCGTTCACGTTTTCGCAAAATTGGGCGAATTTTCAAGTGAGTCACTTCAAAGAGTCGCTAGAATACTATAAAAGCTGCAGTCCAAGATTACAAGGGAAATAGTTTAAATCTGCTCAATTAATGTATATGAAAAAAGCGGACAAATATTGCTTAACACCGTTCAGCACAACAAAAAAAGCCTCCCTTTGTACGCGTAAGCGTTTGCGTCAAAGACAAGACTTTTTCTCATTCCGCGTGGCAATTGCCTTCACTTACCAGCCATCAAAACATACGATAGCCGCCCAGACGAAGCTTCTGAATCGTCCAGCCGCTGATGATCGCCCCCGCCAAACCTGCAACCCCTGTCATGTAATCAACGATCTGGAAAGATCCCAGATGTGATACGAGCGTAGACGAATGATCCCATAGGGAGTATACCACCACAGGTAAAATAACGATGACGAACAAATAGGAAGGAAACCAGGTGGTTTTCATAAGCATATTCAGTATGAAACCGATACCAAACATCATAACGAAAAATAATACCATTAATACAAGCACAGGTATGAACTGCATCGGCCAACACTCACCTCTTCTTTCACACTTTCGGTTTTGCCTTCTGGATAGTAGTAAGTTTACCGCAAAAAATGTGGCGAAGCAACGAACTTTCTGGACAACTTCACCATTCTTCACAAGAAGATCATTTGCCCTTCTGCTTCATGTTGGGATACAATATAAGGATAAAGCACTGAACCGTCCCTTACCGGGATTTGGAAATATAACCTGCAGGAGGAACAAAATCCATGAACGAAGCCGCATCAACCCTGGAGGGCTGGTATGCCCTGCATGATTTTCGCTCGATGAACTGGACCGCCTGGAAAGCAGCCGATGATGAAGAGCGTGCTGTTGCCCTGGACGAGCTTCAGGAGTTTTGGAACGAATGGAAAAATGTCGAGGAGGCTTCCCAAGGCAGTACCGTTGTTTATACGGTCGTCGGCCAGAAGGCAGACTTTGTGATGATGCATCTGCGGGAAACGCTGGAAGATCTGAAAGCAGTAGAGAACGCTTTCAACAAAACAACGTTTGCCCAGTACACAACCAAGGCTTATTCATATGTCAGTGTAGTTGAACTGAGTAACTATCTTGGCAAAGAAGGCGAAGATCCGATGCAAAACCCGGAAATTATCGCCCGTCTTAAGCCAGTTCTGCCACAGCGCCAATACATTTGTTTCTACCCGATGAACAAAAAGCGTGAACTGAACGACAACTGGTACATGCTGTCCATGGACGAACGTCGCACTATGATGCGTAGTCATGGCATGATCGGTCGCAGCTATGCAGGCAAGGTTAAACAAATCATTACCGGCTCTGTCGGATTTGATGATTGGGAATGGGGCGTTACCCTGTTTGCAGATGACGCACTTCAATTCAAAAAGCTCGTGTACGAGATGCGTTTTGATGAAGTCAGCGCACGTTATGGCGAATTCGGCTCCTTCTATGTAGGAAGCTTGCTGAATGAAAGCATGCTGGAAGAGATGCTGAAGCTGTAATTTGTTTCATACATGCAAGAATCGTCCAGCTTGTCTTTAATTGAGACAGCCTGGACGTTTTTTTGAATTTCAAGACATCATAAAATAATCACCGCGGAGTTATCCTTCAAGGATTACTTCACGGTGATTTTTTTAGTCTTTCAATACAGCATAAAAAGCACCGCCGGATGGATTACTCCGCGGTGCTTTTTCCACACCTATTACTTCACTTCAAGCATGATTTAGATTTATTTTAGTTAAACTCATTGTTTACACAAAAACGGAGAGGACAGAAAAAACCTGGAAAAGCGAAGCGCTCGCCTTTATCACCGAATTTTCCCCTTTAAAAAAGGGAATCAAAAAATTCGGGGATAACAGCGATTGAAAGGTTATTCTGTCATCGGAGTGTTCGGTGTAAACTCATCTTGTTTAACTTTCTGAGGTCTTAATCCTGCTCCTCTTCATCAACCGCTTTCAGAGATTCGAGAAACTCAGCAGTCGCACGGTCACGGTCACGACCCTTTTCCTTCAGCCGTTCAATCGCCGGCAGGATGAGAATGTCCACTTCTTTCTGAACGATGTAAGCCAGGTCATATTGATTCTGTTCCTCAAGATAACCGCCCACTTGCATCAGGCCGTTATAGCGATCCAGTTCCTCACGGGTTAACAGACCGCGTACCTGCACACTGCAATGTCTCATCCGAAAAACCGTCCTTTCCTCAGGACCAGCGGAATACCTCCGATGATAAACAAATAGCGCATATCCACCAATTTTTTCAATTGCGCTGCCTTCCAGCCCTTGTATTTCTTATCCCCAACGACAGCAATCGCTTCCCCTTTACCCAAAGAGGCAACGGTACCTTTGCTTGTGAATTCAAAAGGCTGAGGCTGCTTGTTGCGAATGGCTGCGACAATATTTTTCGCACAGTTTACACCCTGCTGCATCGCAATCTGTGCTGTTGGCGGATACGGTCTGCCCTCCTTGTTAAACACAAGGGAGTTGTCCCCGATCACATACACATGTTCGTGCCCAGGAGCACGCAAATATTCATCTACCTTTACACGGCCACGCATCACTTCAAGCCCAGCCTGTTCAAGTAAGGAATTCCCTCGAATGCCTCCTGTCCACACGACTGTGGCTGCGTCAATTTTTTCGCCTTCACCAACGATTACGCCATCAGGAAGGCATTGCTTAATCGGAACACCAATTTTAAACGTAACCCCTTTTTTCTTCAGTACGTTCATTGCATGCTCTACAAGTTCCGGATCGAATCCCGGCAATGCCGAAGGTGCAGCTTCAACATTATAGATGTGTACATGTTTTGGGTCCACGTCAAATTCTTTGCATAGCTGCGGGATACGGTCTGCAAGTTCTGCGACAAATTCCACCCCGCTGAAACCGGCTCCACCCACAACGAAACGAATACGGTTTCGTTTGTTATCGTTCTTGTACATCGCGAATTGATATTCGATGTGTTCCCGAATCAACCTTACAGAGTTGATGCTGCGAATCGTCATCGCATGGTCAAGCATACCGGGGATACCAAAAGTTTCGGGTTCTCCGCCCAGTCCAATAATCAGGTAATCGTAGGACAACGTACCGTCCTCCAGAATCACTTTACGGTCCTGAAGACGAATCTCCTTCACCGATGATTTCACAAGATCAATTTTGAACTCATCGATCAGTTTTGAAATAGAAACTCGCGCATGTTCTATCTTATCCGTGCCAGCTGCCGGCATATGTAGATGGGTTGTAATATAATGATAATCATGCCGGTTCACCAAGGTGACGTCGGCTTCGTTATAGTTCAGTTCCTTCTGCAGCCGCTGGGCTGTCAGAATGCCGCCATATCCCGCTCCGAGAATGACGATTTTGGGAATGCTGCTCATATCTGTACTCCTTCCGCTTTCGCTCGCACCCTCCCTTTCATAGGTGGAATGCAAAATGCTCTTACTTACAAGTATTGCTCAGGTCTTATCCATTATGACGACAAATGTAAACTTCATGAATGGTTTTGAAACTCTATACGCATATCATCGATTTTAGTTGTGAAATTAACCACAAGTTTCCACAAAACACAAGGAGTGTCTCGACCCGATTATATCACTCTTATTTTGACAAAAAAACACATAGTACAGGTCAAGGATATCTGTATTTGACGCAAAGATCAAGGTTTTTTTTGTTATTTTTCATAACCTTTCATTTCCAATTTCATCCTATTCTCACCAGATCTTCATCAATTATTCTCGAATAAGTGATCCAGCTAACTTTGCAACCCAGATTACACCGTTTATAATAGGAAAGACCGTTTGGCACCCATGCAGATTATATGACGTAATTTGCAAAAATATTGACTGGTCTCTACCTATTAAAATAAGAAAGGTGTTGTTGATTGTTGACTGCACAGACATCCGGTCATGAAATGACCGATTTGCTTATTATCGGCGGCGGTCCTGCGGGCCTGTTCGCTGCATTTTATGGAGGTATGCGTCAGGCATCTGTTACGCTGGTAGAAAGTATGCCTCAGCTTGGCGGACAGCTAGCTGCCTTATATCCAGAGAAATACATCTATGATGTAGCCGGCTTCCCAAAAGTGACTGCTCAGGAACTGGTTAACAACCTGATCGAGCAGATGAACCACTTTAACCCGAACATCCGTCTGGAAGAAAAAGTAGTATCGGTGGAGAAAAAAGAAGAACAGCATTTCATCGTAAAGACAGATGAGAATGAATATCATGCTAAAGCCGTTATTATTACAGCTGGTGTCGGAGCCTTTGAACCTCGACGTCTTGAACTGGAAGGTGCAGCAAAGTTTGAGAAAACCAATCTGCATTACTTCATCAGTGATTTAAACGCTTTTGCAGGTAAAAAAGTTTTGATCAGCGGCGGCGGAGATTCTGCTGTGGACTGGGCACTTATGCTTGAGCCAATTGCGGAGCAAGTTACTCTGATTCACCGCCGGGACAAGTTCCGCGCACATGAGCACAGTGTGGAAAACCTGATGAATTCCAAAGTCAACGTTGTCACACCAACCGAAATTACGGAACTTCACGGAGAGGACACGATTACTAAGGTTACTCTCGCACATGTTAAAACAAAAGAAACACAAGAAATTGAAGTGGATAATGTTATTGTTAACTTTGGTTTCGTCTCATCCCTTGGTCCGATTGCCGAATGGGGTATCGAAATTGATAGCAATTCCATCGTTGTGGACTCCCGCATGGAAACATCTATACCTGGCATCTTTGCTGCCGGCGATATCACAACATATCCAGGCAAGCTGAAACTGATTGCTGTAGGCTTTGGAGAAGCTCCTACTGCAGTGAATAATGCAAAAGTATACTTCGATCCAGATGCCAAGTTGTCTCCTGGACACAGCAGTAACATGAAACGTTAATGTAAAGACTTCACCTTATAAGAGAAATCACATAATATGGCACAAAAAAGGGTATCTTACTCCTGAGCAATCTCATAATCAGGAGGGATACCCTTGTCTTATATATGCCCGCTGTGTAACGGTCTGGTTGTACCGGAGCAGGCTTGTCCCCACTGCCTTCAGGGACTGTCAGAATGCGGCAAATTAGACGACTACACCGGACCATACAGCCCCTACGAACTTCAGGCTTCCTCTGACATGGCAGACGAAACCGAGAGCGTTTGCAATCACTTGTTGTATTGTCACCATTGTCAAACAAGCACACTGTTGCCTGTCTCTTTATGGGACTTGTCCGGAAACCTGTAACATTGCCTGCAATGAGGATCTCTAGTGAAGTATGGCAGATACGTCAGTACCCAGTTTGCGCTTATGGATTTCTGCCAATAGCAGCGCGATGAAATCTCTTTCGAGATCCAGTTCGATCGCTTTATGGTAGGAATCCAACAACATCTCATCGGATAACATAGCCATTTCCCGCCACAACCTTTCCTTTATTTTCCTCAAAACTATCATATCAGAGATCACGGAAGAGAACAAGCGTTCTTGTTATCCACAACAACATGTGGAAATCCTGTGCATAGTTTGTTGATAATTGGAAAAAACATAGAATGTATAAGGGTGGATAATGTGGACATTAATTATACACAGGATGAATAGCATCTCTATGAAATTCAGGATAAACAGAAAATTTAGAGCTATTTTCATATTTTCCACCGATGCTCCGAATGTATTACCCAAAACCGAAAATTTTCAAACGCTTTTCAACCGATTTCTCTTGTATATACTATCGGTTTTCCCTACGTTTTCTTTAGACTTTCCAGCAATTTTCATTGAGGTCTGGTATTCACTTCCAAAATCCATATTCTGCCGGAGTGATCCAAACCATAATCAAATCCCAGCTGACCTATGCCAGGGAACTGCGTTTCCATAATATGTGTACAAGTCAGTGTCAATGAACGCATCTCGTGCCGTTTATGCGCATTAGCGATGTGAGGCAGTGATAAGGCGAGTGCTCTTTTGCCTGAAAGCATCGTTCCTCCCTTGCTCAGATTCGTCACACACAATCCCGGACGGGCAAGTCTTCCAACTAAAGAACGAAATACCCATCCCTGCGCAGTCTTGACCACCTTAACTCTGTAATCCACAGGTCTTCCGTGAATGGTTGCAAGATGAATCCCTTGTTGGATCAAATATCTTCGTTTTGCCTTTACGCGCACTAGGGAACGACACATCTGTCTAAAGCTGGCGAATGAACGACTAACCTTCATATGTGTATACCTGTAGACACCACCACTGCTTGATACTCGGATCACGCCATATCCTCCGCCGCCAACAACGGGTTTAATGTATACCATTCCATAACGTTGCAACATAAACAGCAAATTAGCTGAATTAAATGCTTTTGTCTGCGGAATATGAGCAGCAGCCACCGGATATTTTATTAATGCAGCCGTCTTCCGCCATTTGCTTGCTAATTGTCTCGACATAGGTTGATCTCCTCTCTGAAACAATGCTCCTTCCTTATACATACTCAACCCATGGATGATTTTCTTGGATGATTGTCCAAGGCAGGGGCCCCTTTTCTGTGGAACATGTCCTGCTTTGCTAAGCGGATTCCGGGACAAACGCCGGTTTACTTTTCAAACGGTTCAATCTGTCGTATGCTACTAAAGAATGACTTGTATTGGCTAAAAATGAGGTTCTAAGGAGCGTTCAGAAGACATGGAAGCATTTTTCAAATCACTTTATGGTGTAGCCTACTTCGCGATGTCGATTGTACTGGTCGCGGTGACTGTACTTCTTTTCGTAATCGGGATTCGTCTGTTTATCAAAAAACGCAATCGTGGCTTTGCCCTAAGTTGTATTTTATTTGCCTGTTTCATCGTCTTTATCATCGTCGTGATGTTCACCACGCCCTTCTCTGCCACGCCTCCAGGCTCACCGGAAGCCATGGCTGCCCTGTTGCATTACGGGTAACTGACCTTTGTAGAAGGAGATGCTTATGACACGAAATAATAAAACACTTGGAATTGTTGATATTGGCTCAAACTCCATTCGTCTTGTGATCTATGAGGTGAGTGAAGATGGAGCGTACCGCATTATTCATGAAGACAAATATGCTGCCAGACTAAGCGGAGTTGTTGAACCGGATGGCAGCATCCAAAGGCAGTCTTTAACAACTGCGATGACTATTTTGCGGCAATTCAAGGCCACCTGTGAGGCTTATCAAACCGAACTGATTCGGGCAGCTGCGACAGCAGCTATCCGTAATGCAACTAACGCCGCGCAGATTATTGCATGGTTAGAAAGTGAGACTGGACTTACAATTGAATGTGTCTCGGGAGATCGAGAGGCTTATTACGGATTTTTGGGCGTGATTCAGTCCATTGATCTGAAGGACGGTTATGTTGTGGACATCGGGGGCGGTAGTACGGAAATCACCGTATTCCGCAATCGCGAAAGATTGCACAGCGTCTCATTGCCGATCGGTGCCGTGAATTCACATGCCCGTTATGGGGGCGAGGATCAATGGACCGAAGCCAATGAACTGGCACTGTGCAATAACGTTATCGAGGCATTAAAGGGACAGGACTGGATTCGGGAACATCCCGGTTTGCCACTGATTGGACTAGGCGGTACGATGCGTACACTCGCAAAAGTAGAACAGAAACGGACGCAATATTCTTTGCCAGTCACGCATCATTATGAGATTGGAGAGGAAGCGATGGAAAATATCGCTCATTCCTTGCCTTATCTTACTTCGGCCCAACGCAAAAAGGTGCCAGGTCTCGCCAAAGATCGGGCCGACATTATCGTACCTGGCGTACTGATCCTGCGTACCATCTTCCGTATCATCCAGGGAGATCGTTATGTGGTGAGCGGAGCAGGACTTCGTGATGGCCTCTTGAGAGACTATCTCGCATCTGGTCAACCTGCCGCACCGGATGCACTGAAGGACAGTATCCGCAATTTCCTTCATTATGGCCCGCCGATCCCAGAGAAACGTCTGAACCGAATTTATCAGGATATGGTTCACTTGTACACCGCGTTACAGGAGGCTGCACCTGATGAGTCTGATGAACGAATTCTGTACGCCTGCTCCATGCTGCACATGGCTGGCAAACAAATTAACTTTTTCCGGTACACGCAACACTCGGCATACTGGATTATGAATGCAAGCATTTACGGTCTGTCCCATAGGGAAACAATTTTAAGTGCCATTGCAGCCGACTATCATCCGAAAAAAAGAACGCCTCAACTTCTACAGAAGCATGAGGACATTCTGAAAGATTCGGATACACAACATGCCCACCGCATCGGTTCGTTGCTCCGAGCAGCCGAAGCGATCAACCGTGCGGAGAGCATTGCTGCCATTCACGCAGTCAAAGAAAAAGACTCGCTGCAGGTCACGTTGACCTGTACAGACGAGCCTTTACTGGAACTCAACGGCCTGGAAGATGCCGTCAAAGATTTGCAAGAAGCCTGGGGAGTTACGTTAAAACACTCCATTGTGCGGGCTTCCAAGGGATAATTCCCATCGCCTCCGTCTGACTTCTCAGCGGGGGCTTTTCATTTTTTACAAATATATAATTGCCGTTTGGCATAAGTTCTCTGGCCTTCACATTGTCATTCAATGACAGATTGAGGATATCCACCAGCATTTTTTTCAATGAAGGATCAAATACAGGACACATCAGCTCAATACGTCGATTTAAGTTACGTGACATCCAGTCTGCACTGGAAATGAAAACATCGGGGTTACCGTCATTTTCAAAGTAAAACAACCGGGAATGTTCAAGAAAACGGTCTACAATACTAATGACTCGAATGTTCTCGCTCAGCCCTTCTACACCTGGACGTAAGCAACATACGCCGCGGACAATCAGGTCAATCTGCACCCCTGCCTGCGAAGCTACATATAATTGATCTATCATTTCCTGATGTGATAAAGAGTTGATCTTGGCAATGATTCGGGAACGTTTGCCTTTTAATGCATGCTCTGTTTCTCGGCGAATCAATGTGAACAACTCGTCCTTCATGCCATCTGGCGCAACACGGAATGCTTGCAGTGCCTTCGGGCCGGAATAACCGGTAATCTCGTTAAACAGTTCAGATGCATCCTCACCAATGATCGGGTTAGAGGTGAACAAACCTACATCCGTATACACTTTGGCGGTGCTTTCGTTGTAGTTCCCCGTACCAACGTGAACATATCGGCGCAGCCCCTGCTGCTCCCGGCGTACAACGAGAATGATTTTTGCATGTGTTTTCAGACCGACCAAACCATAAACGACATGGCAGCCTGCCTTTTCTAGCTTCCGAGCCCATGCAATATTCCGTTCCTCATCAAACCTAGCTTTCAGTTCCACAACAACGGTAACTTGCTTCCCACTCTCTGCAGCGAGCGCGAGCGCTGGAATAAGACGCGAGTCACCATTGACTCGGTAAAGCGTCATTTTAATAGCCAGAACCTGTGGATCTTCTGAAGCTTCCAGTATAAAATCTGTCACCGGTTCAAACGATTCATACGGGTGATGAACCAGCACATCCTGTCTGCGAAGTAGCTCAAAATGACTTTCTCTCGGCAGGAACTCAGGCGGATATACAGGTTGTACAGGACCATATTTGAGATGTGAGAAACCTTCGAGGCTATCCACAAATCCAGCTAAAAAGCTGAGATCCAGCGGTCCATCAATTTCAAAGATCGGGTCCTGAATTTCAAACTCCTCTTGCAGCTCCTGTAGCGCGTCACTACGGAAATCCTTGCACACTTCCAGTCTGACAGGGGCTCCGCGACGTCTGCGACGCAGCTCTTTTTCAATGGCCTCCAGCAAGTCTTCCGCTTCTTCTTCATTAATGGAGAGATCTGCGTTTCGAGTTACCCGGAACTCCTGCACAGCCAGCGATACATATCCGCTGAACAAGGTGTGCACATGCTGTTTAATCAAGTCTTCGATTAGAATGAAACTTTTTTTCTTGCTATTGGCCCTCAGAGGAACCTTCACAATGCGAGGAAGATTGGAAGGTACCTGCACGATCGCCATAAATGGCTCGCCATCCTGCTCATCTTCTTTTTGCAGCATTACGGACAGATAAACGGACTTGTTGTGCACTAGCGGAAAAGGCCGGCTCTGGTCGATAGCCATCGGCGTAAGCACCGGAAAAATAATGTCATGGTAATATTGATCCATTGCCCGTTGCTGCGTCACATTAAGATCCACATACTCCTGGATGTGCACGCCTTTCTTGGCGAGAAGGCGAATGAGCTCACGGTACGTTTTATATTGCTCCGCGACCATGGCCCCGGTTCGTTTAATGAGTCTGCGGTACAACCCCGAAGGGGTATAGCCAGTAAAATCTTTTTGCGTGAATCCAGCCTTGATTTTCTCCTTGGTCTCTGCGAGCCTGACACTGACAAACTCATCCAGATTGCTGGCAACGATGCCAAGAAACCTCATCCGCTCCAGCATAGGCGTCGTGGTGTCCTGTGCCTCCTGAAGCACACGCCGATTAAATTCAACCCAACTCAAATCACGATTAACATAGTTGCCTGTTTTAATATCTTTATGCATGTATGGCCTCCGAATGTGATGCATGTCAATTCTTATTTGAACTTCTACTATTCATAGAATCTTTCGAACCTCTTTTGTAATTGTACTATTCGTAATCGACTCCAAGCGTCATCGGAATGTTATCGCAGTGTTAAATTTATGTAAATGATAACTCATGACCGTAACTTTTTCCATCCCTTTACAAAGCACAATAGACAAGGTAAAGTGAATAACAGTGTGATTTGATCGGCTGTCGTTATCATCCCAAATTTACGTTATTTTAAAGGAGTATCTCATGAAATCGAATAAACCTAGAACGTTACAAAAAAACATCGAGTTTTTCACTGCCGCTCTTTCCCAATGTGTAGTTACCGCATGGCAGGAAGATCCGGCAGGTGTATATTGTGAAGTCGGTCGCGGCATTGTGGAGAAGATCAGTGATGATAGTGTACGGATTCGCAATGATAATGGAACGAAGAGCCATTATGCACGGGAAACGACGATGTTTCAAACCGAAAAATAATTTTGCGTAAATATGAAAAAAGACTAGCTTTCTGAAACAGAGTGTTGTATACTCTTGCCACAAGGAAAGGAGGTGCGTCAACATTTCTAATCACATGTTGAACGTGTCCCTTACCCGATCCACTACTTCCAAATAAAATTGGATGGTAATGGAGGCGCGGGATACGGATCAATGTTTCAAAAAAGCGCCACGGGTAGAAAAGCCGTCTTCGGACGGCTTTTTGTTTTGTCTTTTTTTATAATAGATAGAGAAGTAACGGGTGAAAAAGAGGAGAAGTTAAGAAAACAACCAAAATATTGGAAACGGACCCTTTAGGAGCATGATTTCGCAAGGCTATAATGAGGATGCATCTCAACTTATAACCGAGGAGGCATGTTGTCATGTTTAGAAATGTAAGGGGTTCCAAAATGAGATTTTTATTGGCATTTGTTTTGTTCTTTACTTCTGTCCTGCTACCTGCAGGCCAGCACATCAGCGCTGCACCGGGTTTTGCTAAAGGAGCCGACATCAGCTGGGTTCCCGGCATGGAAGCTCAAGGCTACAAGTGGAAAGATAAAAACGGCGTACAACGGGACATCATTGATATTTTGAAAAAGGATTACCAGATTAACTCCGTCCGCATCCGGGTGTTCGTTAATCCTTCGAATGATTATGGTAACGGTTACATGAATAAAGATCGCGCTGCTGCTCTCGCACAACGTGCTAAAAATGCAGGTATGAGTGTCATGCTGACACTGCATTACAGCGATTCCTGGGCAGACCCAGGCAAACAAACTAAGCCAGCCGCATGGAAAAACTATACCTTCCAGCAGTTGATGGATGTTGTCTGGAGCTATACCCGTGACGTTATGACGACCATGCAGAGTAAAGGTGTCACTCCAGACTGGGTACAGATCGGTAACGAAACCAGCAACGGTATGTTGTGGGATGATGGTAAAGCTTCCGTTAATATGAAAAATTATGCTTGGCTCGTGAACACAGGACATAATGCTGTAAAATCCATAAGCAGCGGTACCAAAACGATGGTGCATCTTGCAAACGGAGACGATAATGCCCTGTTTGTCTGGAACATCGGCGGACTAATCAACAATGGGGCCAATTTTGACATGATTGCAATGTCTCTCTATCCTTCCGCTTCTGGCTGGAACACCGCGGTGACCAAGACGGTCAACAATGCAAAGGATATGATCAACCGTTATGGCAAAGAAATCATGATCTCCGAAATTGGCATGGACAACAATCAGGCAGCGGCAGGTAAAAGCTTTGTCGCAGCGATGAAAAATCAGATTCGCAATTTGCCAAGTGGCAAAGGAAAAGGTGTATTCTACTGGGAGCCACAAGCTACTCCAGGTTATAATGCTGGTTACACCAAAGGCGCTTGGCAGTCCAATATGATGCCGACCGCTACCATGGAAGGGTTCATTGACTAAGCACGGAGGTTAGAAGCCTTGTGCGCGGGAGGGAGCTGCGGTGGACGTTACGCGGGTGGGGCGTTCTTTCGATCGCTGGTTGTCCTCGGATTTCTGTTTGAATTCCCCTCCATAGGGGAAAATCCGATGACAAACGCGAACACTTCGCTTCTACAGAATCGATCCCGCCCCCTCCACTACGCGCTGCTCCTTACGGAAGGGCTTCTAAAACGTGCCTAGTCTTTTCACGGGAGTAGATAAAAACATTAAGGATGGAGACTGCGAGTGGACGTTCCGGGGGCGGGGCGTTCTTTCGATCGCTGGTTGTCCTCGGATTTCTGTTTGAATTCCCCTCCATAGGGGAAAATCCGATGACAAACGCGAACACTTCGCTTCTACAGAATCGATCCCGCCCCCTCCACTACGCGCTGCTCCTTACGGAAGGGCTTCTAAAAACCTGCCTAGTCTTTTCACGGGAGTAAAAAAATATTCACAAAATGCGCTTCCCCTTAGGGATAGCGCATTTTGATGTTAAAGAGCATTATGGCCCTCTTATATACTAGTTACTTGGAGGGAACAACGGTTGAGTATTCCGGGGGAGATTTCAAATGATCCTGTTCGAAATTACATGAACACCATAACAGCTATAAGAGATACAAAAAGACTGAGGATGGCAATAATCGCTTGAATACAGCTAAACGATATATTTTCGATCAGAATCATGTGTTTTCTCTGTACAACATACGAAAATACAAATGCAGGAAAGATGACCGGAAGATATTGATGGAGATCGGCTCCATCTGTACTTGGCAATATTGCTCTGAGATATCCGTTTGTCGGTTCATTAACGACTAACCATGTGTACATCATCCCGATGATTACTGAAAAAAGAAACGGAGATATGGAACGAATTCTATTTCCCGGTAGCCTGAAACGATCAGGCTTTCGCTCTAGTAACTCATCATTAACCATCATCATTCTCCCCCTAATTCATCATTTGACGATGAACATTTTGATCCTGAAAAGCCCGGTAATTCAGTAAACCAGCTACAATGGCTAAAATCGTCAATACAGCTGCAAACAAATAGAGGTTGACGATGCCAATGTATTCAGCAAGCCAGGCCATGCCTAGCAAAGATATGCAAAACACGAGATGCATCATCGAGGCTTGAGCCGATAAAACCTTGGGCAGCATCAGATTAGCCACACTACTCTGAATTAACGTACGCCGGTTGATCATTGCAAGCTCAGCAAACGGTCCCATCAACATGACTAAAATCAACGCAACAAAAGGCTGTGAGTTTAACGCATAAACCGCGGTTAATATTCCGTACCCTGCCATCCCTATCATCATAACTGAAAAATAACGCTGTCCAATGATTCTAGCTAGGGCAAGCACCAGCAAACCACCACCAATGGTTCCGGCAAAATAAGCTGCATTGATAAAGCCCCACCATTCTTCTCCTTGACCAAGTGCGACTTGAACAAAGGCCAATGTGAAGGCACCTACCCAAATGGAGCCGCCAAGCATATCAATCATATCCATGAATGTAAGTACCCGCAGACGGGGAGTCTTCCATATCATTTTCCAGCCTTCCGTTAACGTATGCCATCTGTTTATGGCAAGGTCAGGTGTAGTGTCAGATGACGCATTGACCTGTCTCTCCGCCATCTCCGTATGGGCTTGCTCCTTGACGCCAAGTGTAAACACCGCAGCCAAACCATAAATAACGGCTGTGACTAACAAGGTAGAACTTGATCCAATTAATGCAACAATTACGCCACTCAGGCCCCAACCTGCAAATTGTACAACTTGATCGCTGACGCTCATAAATCCATTGGCTTTAAGTAGACCTTGTTCATGAGTAACCAGTCGTGGAATCAGTGCATTACGAGCTGGCGTTGTCCATCCATCGAGAAAAGACATCACGAATATAAGCGAGAACACAAGCACCAATGAAGCCTCTATTCCGTTAAGCTGTATGTACATAGCCAGACAGATAAACAATAAAAACTGCCCGGTCTGTGACAAAAAGAGCAAGCTGGACAACTTAAAGCGCTGGATTAGGAGCGGTGCAACAAGACTGCTTAATAGTTGGGCTCCACTACGGATCAATGGTAACGCCGCCGCAGACACTAGCGAGTTCGTACGATCCAACACCATTACTGTAAGAGCCATAATATATAAAACATCCGCAGCATTGGCTGCCGTTTGGGTTGTCCACAGATAATAAAAAGCACGAGTTAAATACGAGGGCTTCATGAACATCTTTCTCCATTTCTATAGCTTGCTGTGAAAAATCATTAAAGGATACTCTTTTTTTAGACATTACATTATCCGTAATCTGCATCATCACTTCCCGATCACGTAAATCCAGTACATCCGAGTTAGACAATTCTTCGGGTCTGACCCACTTCGCATCTGCAATTTCTACAGCATCCCGTTGCAGAGAACCACCTATAATTTCACCGATAAAATGGAACAAAACTACCTGTTGCTGAAGACTGCTTATAAAATTGTAAATACCTGTTGTAGCAGTCAGTCTAACATCATAACCCGTCTCTTCTCTGGTTTCCCGACGTGCCGCATCCAGTATATCTTCCCCGTACTCCACTCGACCTGAAGGGAAATTCCATGTATTTCGTACAGATGCTTTGTTCTCTTGGATAATCAGTAATTTGTCCTTATGTAAGATCGAAACACTCACAACGAGTATAATTCCCTGCTGCTCCATCCCTTCAACTTCACCACCGTTCAAAAAGTCAACTTCTATAATTAGAACATACGTTCCTTAATTTGTAAATAAAAGAATAAATTAATCTACCTTCTTCATCTTAGATGTTGATAAAAAAACAGCCCTCCCATCCCATGGATGGAAAGGACTAGTATGACATTGACTGCTGTTATGACATCGACTTCGCCAGTTTAGTAGCGCGTATGGAGGAAACAGCATAGACGACAAGCGCTGTCCATATCAAGGCAAAGCCACCCAGTAACACAGGTGAAACGGACTCCTTAAACACAAATATGCTCAGTATTAACATAATGGTTGGACCAATGTATTGAACAAATCCGAGCGTAGACAGCGACATGCGAGCAGCGGCCCGTGCGAAGAACAGTAGCGGCAATGCGGTTACAACGCCGGAAAGCAGCAATTCCAAAAACATGGGCGCAGGCAACGTCCAGGCCGTTGTTTTACCTATAATACCAAGATAAATCCAGTAACCTAATGCAACAGGTAGGACAACGGCTGTCTCGGATAGCAAACCCACTGACGCGTCTTGCTTGATCTTTTTCTTCGCCAGGCCATATAAACCAAAAGAAACAGCCAGCGAAATGGAGATCCACGGAAAACGTCCGTAGTCCATTGCAATGATCAACACCGCAACCGCTGCAATTGCAATCGCGAGCCATTGCCCCCGGTTGGGTTTCTCGTGCAGGAAAACAACGGCAAGCAACACGTTCAGCAAGGGATTTAAGTAATACCCAAGGCTAGTCTCCACCACATGACCGTTGTTCACTGCCCAGATAAAGATCAGCCAGTTGATTGCAATAAGTAGTCCGCTTGCCGTGAGTGACAATAGTGTCGAGCGACTGGTCCAGATTCGTTTTACATCACTCCAGCGGCGCTGAATGGCTACTAAAATCCCCATAAATACAAATGACCACACCACCCGATGTGACAAAATTTCGCCAGCAGGTACGTCGTTAAAAAGCTTCCAATAAAGCGGGAGAATTCCCCACATGACATACGCAATAATGGCATTGATTAATCCGTTATTCATGAAACGTGCCCTCTCTTTTTCATCTCTGTTGTGTAAACGGATTATACGCCTCGTTCCTTACATAAGTAAAGGAGTACTTCTAGGGAATATTGATATGAATGATATTATCGGCACCATTCCATCTTACTTCCGCCCCCAATGATTCAGAGATAAAACGAAGAGGTACCATCGTAACACCATTCAGCATTTTAGGGTTGAACTTATCTGGTACAATCTGACCATTTAATCGAAGCTTCTCTGCTGCAGCATATATTTCAATGACTGTTTTTCCCTTTTTAACAATACCTGTGAAGTTACCTTGATTCCACTCGATTTTCGCACCTATAGGTTCAAACACACCTCTCAGTGGCACGTAGCTGACATTATTTATAATAACGGGCGGGATAACTAAAGGGACGATCTCACCATTTAATTTGATCTGAATTGGTGCTCGAACAGGCTTAGGCTCTGAAAATCCCCCCAGCGTATCCGTTTCCCATGCCATCAACGTACCGTTCTTGAGCAGTGCATAATTTCCCCAAAATCGGCTGCTCGCCATATGTAACGCATCGTTAATTCCTAAAATCTGAACAGCCTTGTAGGTAGGCTGATCCCAGTGACTGTACCACATCCATACCGTTCCATCCTTTTTAGTCAGACCAAAGAAAGAGCCATTTCCCCCAGCAATGTGCTGCACGTCTTCTGCCTGAAGCACCTTCGTTGGATGCAGTAACTGTCCAGGTGTGGGATACATTTTGGAGTTATTCCATGTCCATACGGTTCCGTCTTCCGCTAACGCAGCAGCTCTATTCCCCGATGCCGCAATGGCTGTAACTTTCTTGTTTAGCCCACTTACCATTGTAGGTTTCCTTAACTTGTCGGGATTCGTCTCTGTAAGCACTGTGCCCCACACATACACATTCCCTCCGGTATCCAGCATCATGGCTGACCCATAACCCGACGCTATGGCTGCGCCTGCTGGAAGCCCTTCTACCTTTACCGGCTTATATGAGGGCATGCTTACTCGATCCGTCCGTCCCCACTGCCATACTGTCCCGTCTGATTTCAAGGCCAGACTCTGATTACCTTCAGCAGCGATTGCTGTAACATCACTCAAACTTTCTATTTGCACAGGTGCTAAAACGAGATCATTAGAAGCCGTCCCGAGTCCCAACTGCCCGTCCTCGTTCGATCCCACTGCCCATACCGTGCCGTCCTTTTTTAAAAGAAGTGCATGTCGTGTCCCGCCAGCAGCATCGGATACATTGTCAATTTTCATTTGAACCGGAGACTCTGATTGCACAGGATAACCATTACCCAACAAGCCGCTTCTCTGCGATCCACCCCAAGCCCATACTGTTCCATCTTTTTTAACTGCATAAACGGATCGTTCACCTGCAGTAACGACAGCAACATCAGACAAGCGTTTTACTTGTTCACTCGTAGATCCTTCTGCCTGCACATGAGGAAGACAGAAGATACTGACGGCAAGTATTAAGCCCACTCGGGCTAATTTAAAACGTTTAAATATTCCTCTCTGCATCCTTTATCACCCTTTTCGATAAAATTGGCATTCTTTAAATTAAACGTTAGAGAATGGAACTTAGTTACAATAAAAAAACGCTGATCTGTTTCGACCAGCGTTCTTGATTGGAATGCTTAACGTTTATCCTAGATAGAAACGTAATTTTCAGTTTACTTCGCTTCGCCAACTACAGTAAAGCGTGCATTTTTATGCTGTGGATTCTCAATTTCATCCACAAGTGCAATCGCGTAATCGGCATAGCTGATGTAGCTGTTACCTTCACTGTTCACCATAATTACATCGTTGCCAGACTGGTATTTTCCAGTACGCACGCCTTCCGGATTGAAGAATCCAGCCGGACTAAGGAAGGTCCATTGAATGCCGGAGGATGCTTGCAAATCTTGCAGGTTTTTGCCTTGGTTAGTAGCTGTTGCTTTGTACGCATCAGGGAATCCTGGGGAATCAACAACACGCAGCGTTTTGGACTCATCGGTGAACAAGCTTCCTGCACCACCCACAACGATCAGACGAGTGTTAGGGGCATCTTTGAACATGCCGATAAGCGCTTGTCCTACTTCGACATGCAGGTTTTCTTTGCCCGCTGGAGCTCCAAACGCATTCACAACGACATCAAAGGCTTGAACATCTGAAGCAGTCAGATCAAATACGTCTTTTTCCAGTACGTTCAGACCTTTATCTTCTAATTTGGATGCATTACGCACAATTGCAGTCACTTCATGTCCACGGTCTGTTGCTTCTTTCGAAATAACACTACCTGCTTTGCCTGTTGCACCAATAATTGCGATCTTCATTCAAAATCTCTCCTTTAATTTTGAGTTCATTTTCTTTGTGCTAGGAACGTTTTCCTAAACTTCATAATGTAACTATACAAGTTACAACTATTCTTGTCAACTTGTTACGGTTAATCCTTTTATCAATACGTTTAACCATAATGCTTATGAAATATATAAATTCAATTGCAAATGTCAACGAAACATGGATTCAGACCTTAAGTAAAAGAATAAAAACTTCATTATGCCTCAGGATTCGTGAGACACGAGTGAAACTCTATGACAAAAAGGCCTCCATAACGTTGTCAGCACGAGACTAACACGCTATAGAGGCCTTTATTTTCAACATCAAAATACTCATTCAAGGATGGTTAACATTCGTCACCCGATTAACAATCTTTATCCGGTACCCCTGCTTCTTCACGTGTACGGAAGGACGAGCCGCAGCCGCAAGTGGCTACTGCATTCGGATTGTGGATGGTGAAGCCGCCGGACATGCCGGATTCTTCGAAGTCAATTTCGAGTCCATTCAAATATTTCACATTTTCTTTCTCCACAACGACTTTCATGTCCTGAATGTCCATATATATATCCTCATCGGACTCTTTATCATCAAAGCCCATGGCGTACGAAAATCCGGTACAACCGCCCGGTGCTACGCCAAGACGAAGGAACATTCCAGGAGTCTCTTGCTGTGCAAGCATCTCTTTCAATCGGTCAGCAGCCGTTTCGCTGATATTAATCATGCCAGGTCACTCTCCTTTTCATCACTCTTCCTTAAATTATACTCCACCCCGTCAAGTGGCTCAAGTCATGTTTGCCCGCTTCCGCGTTCCCCCTGAACTCCTTTTTCTTCCCAGTGTATTGAACCCCTGCGGCACGAGGTTTATAATGGATAGGTGATCACTCTGAAATTGTCAATATTTTGCCATGACTTATTCGGATGATGGTCGTATATGGAGTTGTAATTTTTTTCACATTTCGAGACTGGTTCTCAGTCCCCAATGCATATAGAGTCACATGGCTCCTTTTGAAAAAATAAACTTTTCGATTGCAGCACACGCTGCACCGGGTAATAAGAGTTAGTCTTTCACAGGAAGGCGGTAGTTGACCGCATCTTTGCTATGTAGTTCTGCTGGTAAGTTCTACACAACACAACTCGTATTCCGGTAAAGAACAGGAGGAAACAGCATGTCTACATTGGTAACACCGTTCACAGACAAAAGAATGGCCGAAATCGTTGAGAAAGTGCAGAACGGCGTAAGGCTGAGCGTAGAAGACGGCGTATATCTGTATGAAACAGATGATTTGCTGACTTTGGGCCAGCTGGCCAATGAGGCCAATCTGCGGAAGAACGGCAAGAAAGTATATTTTATTGAAAACATGAGCCTTTATTTCACCAACGTATGCGAAGCTCGCTGCGCATTTTGTAATTTCCGCAAAGACCAGGGTGAGGAAGGCTCTTATACATTATCGGGTCCGGAAATGATCGATTATGTGGAACAGCATATTCATCCAGGCGTGCGTGAGTTCCATATTGTAGGTGGACATAACAATCATGTTCCTTTTCAATATTATGTCGATTCCCTGCGTGCTTTAAACGAAAAATATCCGGATGTCACGCTGAAAGCTTACACTGCGGCAGAGATTGATTTCTTTACCCGGATTAGCGGACTCAGTATCAGAGAAGTTCTGCAAGAGCTGCAAAATGCAGGTCTGAAAACATTGACTGGTGGCGGCGCTGAGATTCTCTCGGATGAATACCGCAAAAAAATGCGTGTAGACAAAGCCAACGTGGATCGTTATCTTGAGGTGCACCGCACAGCTCATGAGCTAGGCATGCGTACACATACGACGATGTTGTATGGATCGATCGAATCCTATGAGGACCGCGTCAATCATATGGTGCAGATTCGTGAACTGCAAGACGAGACCAACGGATTCATGGTCTTTATTCCGCTTTCCATGCAGCCAAAAAGTAAAAACGCAAGCATTATGCGTCGTAACTCGGCTTATGAAGATCTCAAAACAATAGCGATCAGCCGACTGATGCTGGATAACATCGATCATATCAAAGCATACTTCATTAACATCGGTCCACAGCTGGCTCAAGTTGCCCTTGGATTCGGTGCTTCAGATGCACATGGTACGATTGTTCGCGAACGGATTAGTCATGCCGCAGGTGCTCTGACACCTGAAGGCCTTACACGTAAAGAGCTCATATGGCTTATTAAAGGTGCAGGACGTATTCCAGTAGAACGTGATACGTTCTACAATGAAATTCAAGTTTACGAATAGCTCTAATTGTTTTCATCGATCCAGGCAAAGGCTACAACAGCAGAAGCATCACTCATCAAAGAACGATACTTTCTTCAATCAGGGGGGACGTTTGATCAGAGTGATGCTTAACTGTGATCACATATTTCAAATTTTCATCTCCTCATTATGAATTATTCAAATTATTTAAACTAAAAACAACAAGCGGAGCAGCGATGTAAGTTCATGGCTGCTCTACAGGTTGCAGCCCCAGCAGTGGGACTGATGCAGAAAGGAAGCCGAGTCATGAAAAATTTCGTCATTCTTGGAGGCGGTTATGGCGGCCTCACCATCATCAAGGAACTTTTGGAAGGCAAAATTCCGGCAGACACCCAGATTGTACTGGTGGACCGGAGTCCTTTTCAGGGATTAAAGACCGAATATTACGCGCTCGCAGCAGGAACGGTATCGGATTACGACTTGCGTATCCATTTTCCGGTGAATGAGAAAGTGACACACCGTTTCGGTGAAGTAACTGCCATTAATCTGGAGCAGCGTCAGATCGAATTCGAAGGTCAGGAACCGCTTGAATATGACAAGCTAGTCATTGGACTAGGTTGTACGGATCGTTTTCATAATACACCTGGTGCTGAAGAATATAGCTGTACCATTCAAAGTTTCAGCAAAACACGCGAGACGTATCTGCGTCTTAATGAAGTTAAAGCTTATGGTCATGTTCACATTGTGGGCGGTGGCTTAAGTGGTGTTGAAATGGCTGCCGAATTACGCGAAAGCAGACCGGATCTGAATATCAGTATTCTGGATCGCGGTGAACGTGTATTATCCGCATTCCCTCAACGTCTCTCCTCTTATGTTCACGAATGGTTCGGCGAACATCAGGTTGAAGCACGAGGACATATCGCCATTTCACGGGTGGAGCCTAACGCGATCTACAACCGCGACGAACAGATACAAACCGATGCTGTCGTATGGACGGCAGGCATTCAACCGGTAAAAGTAGTTCAAGATCTCGATGTAACGAAAGATCCCCAAGGTCGTGTCGTATTAAATGAGTACTATCAAATTCCGGAGTATACCGACGTTTACGTGGTAGGTGACTGTGCTAGTGTCCCTTATGCACCAAGTGGTCAGGCTGCGGAGGTTCAGGGTGAACAGATCGCTCATATTCAGCATGCCCTTTGGAAAGGCGAAAAACCCAATCCGCAGCCTCTTAAGCTTCGCGGCACACTGGGCGCGCTTGGCAAGAAAGCTGGATTTGGGCTGATGGGCAAAACGTCCATGATGGGACGAGTGCCTCGTATTTTGAAAAGCGGCGTGCTCTGGATGTCGAAACGCCATCTCGGTTAATTAAGGTTAATCGAGATCCAGCGCGTCCCAGGCGTCCGCTTCGGCAATTTTGGCTAGAATGGCATTATATAGATCTTCTACTTTATCTGTAGTGACGACTTCACCATTGACCAGGGCAAAAGGTGTCATATAACATTGGCCACAATTGGTCAGACATCCGTATTCGATCACATCATAGTCTGGATTTTCATCCAGCTGATCCATGATTTCATCGGTGCCAAAATGCATATTGTTAGCACAAAATTCAATAATTGGTCTCATTTCAGTTCACCTGCTTTGTTTGACCATTTTAATTTATGGTCATTTGTAATATAATATAGGAAGGAAAGGAGTTGAACAATATGAGCGAAAACGCACAAAGCACCATGTATGATGAGGTATCTGATGTGCTTGATAAACTTCGTCCGTTCCTGCAACGCGATGGCGGTGACGTGGAACTGGTCGACGTGGAGGACGGCATCATTAAGCTGAAACTGGTCGGTGCCTGCGGCAGTTGCCCAAGCTCCACCATTACCTTAAAAGCCGGGATTGAACGCGCCCTTCTTGAAGAAGTTGAGGGTGTACAAGAAGTCGTACAAGTATTCTAATCAATCCTTCACGAAATAAACCTCAGAGAGCCTTTCGCTTCGCAAGAAGCGAGAGGCTCTTTTTTTAATTCCATCAGATGGTAGGCCTGATCGGATCAAGCCCTCCGGATACATCCATGATGTTGCCCGTTATAAAGTCGGAATGATCCAAACACAGGTACGTGATCACTCGCGCAATATCTTCTCCACTGCCAGGCCGCCCTCTCGGCGTCTCCTTATCGGGTATGTCTGCAATTTCATCAATCGTTTTCTCTTTATTCGCACCACGAATATCTCCAGGGCATACCATATTGACCGTAATCCCGTAGGGTGCTTCTTCAACCGCAAGGGTCTTGGTAAACGAAACCAGACCTACTTTGGCAGCAGCATATACGGCGCGATGAGGCCAGGATCTTGCTTCGCCCGCATGACTGAAGCCAAAATGAATAATCCGTCCCCATTGTTTGCGACGCATTTCGGGCAGTACGAGTTGATCCAGAATCATCGGCCCCAGCAGGTTACCCTGAACCAACATCTGGACTTCTGCTTCAGAATAGTCTGCGAATACCCGGCGCTCACGTACAAATGGACCGGCGTTATTCACCAGAATGTCTACGTGACCCAGCTGTGTTTCTACCGCTGTAACGAGTGCATGCATCTCTTCTACTTTCGATATATCTGCCTGAATGGCAATGCAACGTACCCCTTTGGCGGTAATCTGCGCTTGCAGCAATTCAGCCTCTGATTTGCTATGCACATAATTAAGGGCAATGTGACATCCCTGATCCGCCAGACTGAGGGCTGTCATTTTACCCAGGCCTTTGGCACTTCCCGTTATGAGGGCAATCTTTCCCTTCACGTTCATCCCCCTCTTCAAAGAGCAGTCACTTATCCAGTATAAAAGATTTATCCGCCTCTCACAACTTGTAGCTCTTCACAATCTGTTCCAGTTGTTTCACTGTGCAAATATACCTTCATATCCAGAAATGCCTTGATCTAAATTGAATTGTTATGATAATCTCAGTAGGTCATTGTGCCTTATGATAATAACGACATGACATACTAAGGTGTAAATTGCTGCTTACATCATCTGAAAGGATTAATGAAATGAAAAAGTTATGTATCCCCTTCGTCTTCATCTTGCTTCTTCTTACCTCACTTCCATTTTCAACCATGAAAGTTGCTGCAGAAAATTTTGGTTCAGCCGATGGATTTGAATGGCAGAGTGGCCCTACAGCAGTATCTTTGGAGGATATAGCGTCAGTAAACGTACCGGAAAATCTCGCTTTTTTTGATAAAGAAAATACCAAGAGGTTTATGAAAGAAAATCCTCCTCCTCCGAACGGTACTGAAATTGGCTCTCTTTATAACATGAACATGCAGTTATATTGGAACGTCATTTTTGAATACCACGACATAGGAAATGTCGACGATCATGACAAAAATGAATTAGATGCCGATGAACTCCTGGAAAGTTACAAGCAGAGTCCTGAAGGACAGCGTGAGAAAGCGAGCGCAGAAAATCAATCCTCCGTGCTACGTTGGGATGTTGAACCTGTGTATGAAGAAAGTAAACATCAATTACGCTATTCCATAGGTTTGCGAGATCCCCTACAGGGAGGAGTCGTATATTATAAAGTAAACTTGTTAACACGTGAAGGGTATATTAGCGTCATACTTGTAACCCCAAGTTATTATTTTGAAGAAAGTCGAAAACAGTTTGAAGAAATGGTACTCCAAAATATTAAAATCAACAACGGTCATACATACCAGGAATTTAATGCTTCCCTTGATAAAAAATCGGAGCTTGGTCTCATGCATCTTATTCCGGGCGGTGATGGGGTAGCCGCTACCAAAAAAGAGGAACGGCAGACTCTAATCAAAAAAGGCATGATCTACATTGTTACTGCGTGTTTTACTGCATTCATCTTCATAATGCTTCGGCGGAAGTCAAGGACTCAGAAATAGTAAAGCCCCGCAGACCTCTTGAAGAGATCGTGCGGGGCTTTCAGCTATTTAAAATTATGCGCTCGTTTTAACAACTTAAAATGCAGGTTCAACTGCACCTTGGTAACGTTCTTTGATGAATTTTTTCACCGTTTCGGAGTGGAGAGCTTCTGCCAGTTTTTTGATGGCGTCTGCGTCTTTGTTATCTTCACGGGACACGAGAATGTTAGCATATGGGTTGCCTTGCAGGTCTTCGATCAACAACGCATCTTTAGATGGATTGAGGTTTGCTTCCAGTGCATAGTTGGCATTGATAAACACCAGATCAGCTTCATCCAGCTGACGAGGCATCATGGCTGCATCCAGTTCGATGATTTCCAGGTTTTTCGGATTCGCTGTAATGTCCTGTTTAGTGGATGCGATGTTTGTATCGTCTTTGAGCGTAATCAAACCTTTTTTAGCGAGCAACAAAAGTGCACGTCCACCATTGGATGGGTCGTTAGGGATAGCCACTTTAGCGCCATCTTTCAGTTCATCCAGGGATTTAATCTTTTTGGAGTAACCACCGAAAGGTTCTACATGGACTGGAGTCACAGCAACAAGGTTGAATCCACGCTCTTTGTTCTCCGTATCAAGGTAAGGCTGATGCTGGAAGAAGTTTGCATCCAATTTGCCATCTGCCAACTGTTGGTTAGGCTGCACATAGTCGTTAAACGTCACCACTTGCAAACGAATGCCTTGTGCTTCCAGTTCGGGTTTGATGCTTTCCAGAATCTCAGCATGTGGTGTAGGTGAAGCACCGACTTTCAATTCAACCGTACGTGGAGCGCCTGCTGAGTTATCTGCACCACTGTCGGATTTCTTGTTGTTGCCGCATGCTGCGAGCACGGCAATCATCATCAAGCTGAGTAGAATAATAGACCACTTTTTCATCTGTAAAACCCCTTCGCATTTTATTTTTCATCTATCTGTTATTTCCGGGTGAAATAAATGACCAGACGATCGCCAATCATCTGCAAAAGCTGAACCAGAATAATCATGGATACCACAGAAATAATCATGATCTCATTCTGATATCGATAGTATCCATAGTTAATTGCAAGTGTACCCAGACCTCCACCGCCAACCATACCCGCCATGGCCGTATAAGAGACCAACGTTACGATGGTAATCGTAATCCCGGCAAGCAAGCCCGGTAAAGCTTCAGGTAACAAAACCCTTCTAACAATCTGTCCTGTGGATGCTCCCATTGCCTGAGCTGCTTCAATCACACCCCGATCCACTTCACGCAATGTATTTTCAACAAGACGTGCAAAATACGGAGCAGCCGAGATCACAAGCGGTGGAATGACACCAAGCACACCTGTAGCTGTCCCCACAAGCGTACGTGTAAACGGAATAAGAGCAACAATTAGTATGATGAAAGGTACCGAACGTAAAATATTAACAATAATAGATAATATGATGTAGGTTAGTTTTGAACTAGGTGAAGCCGAGCGGCCTGTCATAAACAGAATGACACCAAGCGGCAAACCCAAGAGAACAGTAAACAAACCGGATACGGCAAGAATTTGCAATGTTTCAATGGAGGCCGTACCGACCTCTTCCCAGCGTACTTTGGAAAAATCCATTATCGGAGCACCTCCACATCAAGTCCTTCTGCGGTTAGTTCTGACAAGGTTTGCTCGATCGCAACGGAGTCACCTTCAAAACGCACCGTCAGTTGACCATAAGGAACCTGCTTGATTGTAGAGATTGTACCTTGCAGAATAGCGAAATCCACACCTGTTTTGCGAACCGTTCTCGACAGAATCGCCTCATAGGTTTTATCTCCAAGAAATGAAACCTTCACTAACTTGGAGGATATTCCTGCTGGCAGTTCTGTTTCGGCATTCGCCATAACCGTCTCCTCCAGTGCCAGTCCACCCTCGCTGTCACGTGAGACAAAATCCCGCGTGATCGCATGTTGCGGTTTCATGAATACCTCCGTCACTGGCCCTTGCTCCACAATACCACCTTGATGGATAACTGCTACCCGGTCGCAGATGTTCTGAATGACATGCATCTCGTGGGTAATCAGCACAATGGTCAGATTATACTTTTCATTAATATCCAGCAATAGCTTCAGAATGGAATTGGTTGTTTGCGGATCAAGTGCCGAAGTTGCCTCATCACAAAGAAGTACACTCGGATCACTTGCCAGAGCTCTCGCTATCCCTACCCGTTGTTTCTGTCCACCGGACAACTGAGCCGGATATTTACTGCTGTGCTGCTCCAATCCAACCAGAGCGAGCATTTCCTTCACCTTGCGATCAATCGCATCCTTAGGTGTGTTGACCAGTTTTAACGGGAAAGCCACATTGTCGTATACCGTTGCAGAAGACAACAAATTGAAATGCTGAAATATCATACCGATCTTTCGTCGTTGCTGCTGTAGTTCACTTTTGCTAAGTTCGGTCAGGTTAATGCCATCAACCCAGACCTCACCTTCTGTCGGGCGCTCAAGCAAATTAATACATCGGATCAATGTACTTTTCCCTGCACCTGAGTGACCAATCACGCCGAAAATCTCACCCTTCTGAATCTTCAGATCAAGGTGTGACAACGCCGTCGTTGCCTTGGTACGTCTGCCATATGTTTTGGTTAATCCAACCAATTCAATCACTAGTACTGCTCCTTCCCCATCACCTACATATATCTTTACCCGAAGGAAGAGAAAACTCCCCGTTCTACGCAAAAAAAGAGCCCTTTGCAGATACAAAGATGGCTCTTCACGTGAAATGACCTTCTCATCTGCCAAAATCATGTGCAACATGATTCTGTAGGAATTAGCACCTAACATCAACAATGAGAACATTCGTGCCATCATCGTTGATCGGTTGCCGGGCTTCATCGGGCCTGTCCCTCCGCCACTCTCGATAAGAGAAATATACAGTTGTAGGATTATATAGGTTCATGTAGTTCGTCATATATAATGACCAAACTACATCAAATGCTTTATTGTAGACATGAATCCATGTAAGATTCGATCTGGAACTCAGTATAATCCAAAGTATTCCGATTTGTCAAATGGTATTATTTCAAATGCATGGATATACTTAACGTTTCGCAATCTGTTTACGCCAGATTCGATTGATGTATCGATAAGCCATATGCAGCGTTTCACAGACCATATCCACACCCTGCTGCATCTCCAGAAGATGCTGATCCAGATCCTCCAGCTTTACTTTTCCACGCATCGTCTGATGTAACTGCCACAGATCATCCTGCATTTCTGAATTCATATAATGGATCTCCATATTCCGCCGCTTGCGAAGTTTGCTCATCGGTTCCCTATAAGCTTCCTTGATTTTAATTAATTGCTGTGCGAGTTCATGATGGTCCCGATAATAATCAAATTGCCTTAGTACGGTATAATAGGAGAAATGTACTTTCGTTTTAGATGTATTTAATTGGAAAATTTCATTTAAAACCGTACCCAGTTTGTCCAAAATAGCGAAGCACCGAATAAATGCATCTTTGTAGAAATAAACATACCGCGCATACTCCGCCTTCTCAGCAGAACTCATATCTCCCGTTGAACCAGCAACTACTTTTCTACGGAAATATGCGGCTGCAAAATAACTCTGCTCCAGTTCATCCAACGAGGAAATAAGTCCCTGTGTCCATATATATAACTTCCGATAATCATGATTCGGATCATGGTCGACATACATCTGTTTCTCAAAAGAATCCAGGGTAAACGCCATGGTATCCATAGCCTCTTTCAATTTTCCCTGATTCACTCGTGGCTTTTCCCCTAATAAAGTACGCAGCATAGATGGCCTCCTCTTTCCACTGATGACGGCAAATATATATTATCACAACTGTTAAACAGCTGAAGAAGCTGAAGTTTTAGCAACGTTCTAACATCTACGCCTTTAATCATAACAACTTGATTTAGGTTGCCCTGCTACCTCTCACATCAAACAAAAGTCCACCTCTCCAATGATCTACATCACCGGATGGTGGACTTTCCAATAAGGCCCAGCGCAGCATCAGGACAATGCACTAACCTTCCTTTGTAAATACCAAAGTTCGTAATCTGTTTAGAAACGGTTCACCGGGCGGTGTAGCTTGTATACGAGGAAGCTCATATAGGTCAAGATACCAAAGAGTACAGCGATATCCAACATATGTGCAAGCGCCACAAACATGTAAACTTCTGGTTGATTAATCGTCCACATCATGAACATACCGATAACCACTTGCAACAGAATTAAAACGACGGATACCACTCCGAGTGTCCGCATCTCACGGTTATCCGGATGTTTGCGATAAGCAAAATGCCCTAAGATCGCAATTACGATCACGAGCGACACAGCTGCCAGGCGGTGGGCAAAGGCAATAGCTACCCCGCCAGAGAGTTCAGGCACAATCTGCCCATTACAGAGCGGAAATCCGGAACAACCGCCGGCTGAATTCGTATGGCTTACGAACGCCCCTGTATACACGACCAGATACGTATAGATCGTTGAGAACCAGACCAGGTTGCGGAATCCTTTGCTGACGCGAGGATATTGATTCAGACGTTCCAAGCCGCCATGTTTCGCCTCCTGCCGAATGCCTAGAGCCATCATCAACGAGCTGGCGAAAGCAATGAGCGCGAACCCAAAGTGAAGTGCCATAACCGCTGAAGACTGCGAGAAGACAACGGCAAATGCACCCATGATTCCCTGAATGATCACAAATATAAGAGTTAGCAACGAGAACAATTGCAGATCACGACGCTGTTTGCCAAATCGTAAGAAAGCAACAAACGAAGCAATGGATAGCAGCCCTGCCAGTGCACTGACGGCACGGTGGGAGTATTCAATCAGTGAGGCAACAGTATGTGCTGGCACAAGCTTTCCGTTACACAAAGGCCATTCGGTTCCACAGCCAAGGCCGGATTCGGTTTTGGTCACGATTCCGCCCCCAAAGGTAGCCAGGAACATGACAAGACAGGTTAATACAGTTAACCATTTAAACAATGTTAAGTGCTTCAATTTTTTCTCACCCGCTGTTGGTTTAAGATGGCGAAGAAAGTCTTCGCTTGATAATCATGCTAATTTCATTAATGGTGCTAGTGTTCTTTGGTTACTTTAAAACGATGTAATTGCCTTACCTTACAACTTTGCATTCATAAGAGCTCATTACAACCGCTTGTTTTTAACTTTGACACTAATTTCACAACTAAATTCATTATACCGGATAAAATCATCATTGACGCCGCGCTTTGTGACAAAATGTTAACGTCTATTAAAAATTTGACCAGCGGGTCATTATTCTCGAATCTTATTATGTAAGCCATGAACAAACTCGGTAGCCTAAAACTCCGCATTTATTATTTATGTTTATTGTTCATTGTTCATCGTTTATCGTTTATCGTTTATCGTTTATCGTTTATCGTTTATCGTTTATCGTTTATCGTTTTCAATCATCAACTCCCCCCACTTCGGATTCTAACGATCACCACAAAGCTTATTTTGAAAATATAGCCCCTTTTCCGAACCTAACGATCACCATGGAGCTTATTTCTAAGTAACACGGCAACAATTGCTGCATATACGCATTTTGGTCCCAAATAGCGTATGTGGAGATCGTTAGATTTTTTTATGAGTTATATTCGAGCAAATAACGTTCCTGGTGATCGTTAGAGCATGAGTTACCGTGCAATGTCTGCGAAAAAGAGTGAGTTGGTGTGTAACATATCACAGCATCATTGATAAAGAAATTTCCCGAATCCGACCTGTAGCCTCTAGTTCTTCTCACCTCAAGCAAAATAAAAACAAGGCAGTCTTAAGCCAAATGTGGCTCAACCGACAGCCTTGTGTTTGCATACTTAGTTCACATTCTTCCCTATCTTGGGATATTTCATTCCTGCTGTGCTTTGCATTACTTTGCTCACCCTTATTGCTTCGTATCTACTTGTGAATCGTGTTATAAACCTCAACAGCGCGATCCAAGAACTGCTCAATCTCTTCTCTGGACTTACGCAGCTTATTCACATAACGCACCAATTCCCGTCCGTCCGTGTAGGCTACAAAACTTGGAATACCCAAAATATTTTGCTCCTGACTTACCGGGCCTACTTGGTCAACATCCACTTCAATCAAGGTCAAATCACGTGAATACTTGGTTTCCACCTCAGGCATAAACGGATCGATGTACTTGCAGTCCCCACACCAATCTGCCTTGAATACGGCTACCGTCAAACGTGGAGATTGAATCGCCACATCAAATTCCGGTTTGGATGTAATCTGTTCCATTTGTCAACATCTCCCTTTCTGTACCTTATCTACATCTAAGTGAAGCAAATTGGTGATTGGAAGTCAAATGTTCGGCGCATACTTAGAATAACCACAAGTTCTGGCTCATCAAACAAAGTTTTTCATGAAAGGATGTTCCATTCATGACTTCCACCAGAAACGACTCTTCGGAAACGCATCACCAGGGTTCCATTATGCAGATCATTCGCTCCATTCCCGGAGCAGCCCTGGAAGTATGGCGCGGTAAACAGGCTGCCTGGCATGCTTCCTCCCAGCTCAGACATCCTGCACGTGACCTGAACTGGAACGCAGATACTGCTGCTGTTCTACAGGCTGAGGTTGAGCGGCTGCTACCCACAGCGGGCAGGTCATCTACCACTCGCAACATTCAGGCACAAAGTGCACTGGTTTGTGAGGAGGACTGTATCATTCTCGAAGAAATCAAAACATTAACGCAACAGCAGAATCGCAGTAATGTGACCCGCACGGCTGCTTATCTGGAATGTTATGAACAGTACCCCGAACTGCACTGGGCTCTGCTGGCGCACATGGTATCCCGCAACGGCGGATATCATATGACCGATCTGCACAGCGACCTGATGCATAATTTGCAAAACCATGAGGATCGTGAACATATGTATCGCCTGCTGGAGCGTTGCAATGCTCTTATTTTCCAAGATGCGTACCCCCAGTTGCAGCTGTATATGCACAGTCGGCGGCTTGGCCGAAGCTGCTTCCATCTGTTGTCCCATTTTCACGTATCGGCATTTATGACCCCGTTCTGGGAGCGCTTCTGGCTGGAACGCTGCAGTTCCATACTGAGTGTGGCATTAATTATTAATGAGCAGAACTATATAGAGACACGAGTGGTGCAGCATCCTTATTTTCAGAAAGAAGTGCTCTCCAAACCTGCTTTTCATCTGCATAATCTGGCCGGACTGAACCACATTGTCTTCCCTCTTGGACAAGGAGGTGGCCTCGCCGGGCGGGTCATTGAACATTTTGGCAAACTGAATGAACGCATCCAGTTCGGCAAAGGGCTGTATGCCCTATTATTCGGTGTGGAGCAAGTGCTCCAGCAAGTGTTGGAGTTCGCACGCACCGTTCCTCACGGCGGCTCACGGGCGGAATATTGGCCTGGCCTGTTTACCAAGCATCACGAGGGCCCCGCAGATCATAATCTGTACACGGAAGTTTTAATGAATGAGGAATGGCTTCCGGAAGGTCAGCGTCTTTACTCACCTGAGTTGCTCGCTGTCTGGGGGGACACACCTTATGAACCGATTACAAGACATGACTGGCTTGAGACAAGCGATTGCCTTGGATACCTGACCGCGCCACGCAGACCTTGGCTGTTTGAAATGAGTCATGAGCATCGGTACGGCATGTTAAAAACAGCTCTCGCTCATGATGTGCAGACAATCACTCACTAATTGGCAGGAGAAAAAGAAAAAACGGTATCCGAATACGGCTTTAACAGGATCTTAACGTCACTAAAGCAGATCGAGCAGATTCTGCTATGTAAGGCCAAAGTAAGGATAATGTTCACCGTCACGTGAACCAGCCTCTTTTGCAATAACAATAAAAAAGCGCCGTCTGCTATAAGTGCAGACCGCGCTTTTTTCACCTACATTTATCCCCGTTGTCCAGCGCCGCGTTGCAGACGCATAAGCGGACGAAGAATTTTTTGCAGAATTCGCGGATAACTCCCCAGCTCGTCCTTACGCAACACACGAAGAACCACCATCAGTACGAGATATACGACAACGACCAGCACACCCACGACCATACAGGTTAACAGGAAGGATACCCGTGCAGGCAAGAACGCACCAAAGATCTGGTTTCCGCTCCAATTGGCCGCAAAGCCGACAGCTGCTGCGAGAAGTACCGTGATGATAAATCCAACCCAGCGATCCCCCATAATTGAGAAATCCACAATTTTGCGCAGTACACGCAGATTCAAATACGTGATGACCAAGAAACATAATCCTGTTGCAATAATGATCCCGTAAATACCAAAGATCGGCGCCAGGATAAGACTCGCAATCAGCTTCACGATAATTCCTGCAGCTACGCTAATCATCGTAATTCGTGGTTTACCTACCCCGAGGAGCATGGAGTTCGTTGTCATCATTGTAATCTGGAAAATGGTGCCGAACGTAAGCAATGCAATAATCGGCGTGCCATCCGGAGTTGTGAACAGCAAACCGTTTACCGAATAAGCCGCCGCACACAGGGTAATCACAATCGGCATTCCCGTCAGGATGGAAATCCGCAGCGCCAGCGTCACCTGATTTTTCAGATGCAATTCATCTTTACGGGCAAAAGCCGCAGAAATGACAGGAACAAGTGACTGACTGAGCGCTATGGCCAGAATCGGCGGGATACCAGCTATACTCTGGGCTTTGGCCCCAAGAATCGCCAGTACGCCTGTCGCTTCTTCCAGGCCGATTCGTCCACTAAGCAGGGGAACGACGAGAGAAGAGTCAATAAAGTTGATTGCCGGAACAGCAAGCGAAGATAAAACAATCGGAATCGACAGCTTGAAAATATCCGTGTAAATACCGCGCATCGGCAGTTGCTCTGCTCGCTCATAATGTAGCTGTGCCGCATGATCACTTTTGCGCAGCTTCAATGTGAAGTACAGCATTACCGCAAATGCACCGATGCTACCGAACACACCACCGAAGGATGCCCCGGCTGCAATCGTCTGATCATCGTAATTCCATTGCAACATCACATAGGCCACAACAATCGCTACGCCTACGCGCGCAAACTGCTCTACGATCTGCGAGATACCGCCTGCCGTCATATTACCGCGTCCCTGGAAATAACCACGCATCATCGCAATAGCCGGGAAAAGCAGCAAGGCCGGAGCCAATGCCCGAATCGCACTTACAGATTCCGGTACTTTGGAAATATGGGTAGCATAGAATGGTGCTGCAAACCATAACAAAACAGACATGACCACACCGGCAACGGCCGCGAAGATCAAGGCTGCACGGTATATCTGCTGCGCTTCACCCGCACGTCCGAGTGCGTAGCGTTCCGAAACCATTTTACTCAGCGTACTCGGTATGCCCGCCGTTGCGACAGTTAACAGCATTAAATACACCGTATTGGAGATTGTGAACGATGCGTTACCGATATCCCCGAGAATATGCTCCAGCGGCACGCGCTGCACCAGACCGAGTACCCTTGCAATCAATGCGGCAGCAGCCAATATGAGCGTACCTTTGATAAATGTTTCCTTCTTAGACAAAACGAATTCCCCTTCTTTCCCCCACACCGGACCTCTCCGGCCCTAAGCTAGCTAACCTGACAATCTAGGCGAATCGAACCACCCAAATAATGAATAGAACAATCATCACGAGTTGCAAAATAATTTTCATCACCGTGCTGGTAAACAGCCCGACGACAGAGCCAAATCCGACTTTGGATGCTTTGGAAGGCGAGGAACCCCCGATCAGCTCTCCGATAAACGCACCGATGAACGGCCCCAGGACAAGTCCAAAAGCCGGAATCACAAACGGGCCAATGATTACACCAATGGTACTCAGCGTTGTCGAGAGCTTGGAACCGCCGAACTTTTTGACACCCCAAGCACTCACTACATAATCCGCCACAAACAGTACCACCACGATCAGAATCTGAATAATCCAGAACGAGACCCCAAACGGATCAAAGCTGAAGAACCAGCCGTAGACCAGAAACGCGAAGAAAATCGCGATTGCACCCGGCAAGATCGGATACACCGTACCTGCCATACCTACTGCAAACAGCAGTACAATTAAAATCCAGCCAACGGTTGCGAGCAAAGGTTACTCCCCCTTCAAAATATGTTCGCGAATCAGATGGGCAATGCCATCCTCATTATTACTTCCTATAACCAAATCTGCCGCTTGTTTCACTTGCTTCTGTGCATTGCCCATCGCAACACCCAAACCAACCGCTTCAATCACAGCGAGATCGTTCAGACTGTCGCCCACAGCGACCACTTCGGACATGTTGATGCCCAGCAACTGGCATACTTCGGCTACACCGGTAGCTTTGGATACGTTCTCCGGATTTACTTCAATGTTTACAGGAGAGGAATTGGTCATTTGCAAACCGCCCATTTCCTGCAGCTCCATCATGATCTGATGACGAACCTCATCATCCTCGGTAGTGAATCCAAATTTCAGCCATTCTAATGCTTCAATGTTATCCGTCCAGCGATCCCGGTTAAACAGCTCTTCCACGGAGTATGCCCAGTACCAACTGTTATATTTCTCCCCGATCTCGTGCATCTTGCGAATCAAAGCTGGGTCCATCAGATGGCGCAGGTGAAGCTCATGTGGAGCTTTCCAAACCTCGCTACCGTTGACCGTAACCATTGGCGTTTCCAGACCGAGCTGTACTGCATAAGGCATAGCGTGGTATACGGCTCTCCCCGTAGACAAGCACACATGCACTCCGCGACGAATAGCAATCTGTATCCACTTGGCCGTCTCCTGTGTAATTTCATGATTATCATTCAGCAACGTGCCGTCCATATCCAAGGCCAGCAGTTTATATTTCAGTTCACTCATGCTGTAAATCCTCCTCCAGTATTTCTCTCTCTCCTATAAAACAACAAGATCGCCCGGTATCCGCGAAATCGCAGACGCCCCGGACGTCACAGCTAACGACATTTTACCACAGATCACGCATATGCAACAAAGTAACCTGTATTTGAATCTTTGACGCTGTATATCATTTATTATTAGAAATCGGAAATACCAAAAACCGCCAGCAGAGCAGGCGGTCTGGTTAATCGACTGATTTGTTCAAGTTCAAAAGTACAAATCATCCCTAATATGATATGCCATGAATGATCCTTATTACCAGTGGTCACCGTGCCGCATATTTACGGCGGACATACCGCAGCACAATTCCATGTTTGGGTGACAGGAGCAGCGCGAGTACAAATAGAATACCAGCTACAGCCACCATGCATCCTGCAATAGAAGCATCCATCGCGTAAGCCATCAGGTAACCGCCAACAGAGGAAGCTGCACCGATCAGTACAGCGTACAGAATCATTTTGCCGAGCTGATCCGTGAGCAGATAAGCTGCAGCCGCAGGTACAATCAACATGCCTACAACAAGAATGGAGCCTACACTTTCAAAAGAAGCAACAGACGTCATGGACACGAGTCCCATGAGCGCATAATGGAACAAAACCACCGGAATGCCGCAAGCTGCCGCCAGTGCCGGATCGAAAGCACATAACTTGAATTGCTTGTAGAACAGTCCGACAACGACAAGAATGACAAGTAACGTAATCCCTAGCATCCAGACTGCTCTTGGCCCGACATCCATGCCCCACAACGTTAACGTATCCCACTGTACATAGGCAATTTCACCGAACAATACACAGTCCAGATCCAGATCGATATGCTGTGCATTCAGACTGATCAGAATGACTCCTACAGCAAAGAGTGCTGTAAATACGATGCCAATCGAAGCATCCGAAGACAGGCCTCCAGCCTGGAGGGTCTGAATGAAGAACACCGTCAACAGTCCAAACACCGTTGCTCCCAGCAACATCCACAAGGATTCTCTGGAGCCACTCCACAGAAAAGCTATTGCAATCCCGGGTAATACCGCATGGCTAATCGCATCTCCGACCAGAGCCATGCGCCGCAGAATCAGGAAGCAACCAAGAATAGCGCAAGCAGAGGAGACAAGTATTGCGGTTAGAATAATCCAAAATGTTGCCATCTACATCTCCCCCTGCTTCTGTGTTTGAGACTGTGCTGAATGTACCTGCAACGCGGCCTGTTCTTCACGCATATAAGTCGATTTCGCTTGGATGCTCCGCAACTTACGGGCGAGCAATCCACGTCTCGGTGCAAACAGAGCCGATATCGCAAACAACACCGTAGCTCCAATCACCGTTACTGGCCCTGTCGGCAGGTTAGGAACAAACGTGCTGAAAATCGTTCCTACTGCACCGCTTAACGCGCCGAACAATCCAGCCAGTAGCACCATAAGAGCGAGCGAATCGGTCCAGCACCTTGCCGCCGCTGCTGGGGTCACCAGTAATGCCGCAACGAGCACCACACCAACTGCCTGAATTCCGGCTACAACGGCAATGACAGTCAGTAACAGAATAAGCTGCTCCAATACGCCAACTGGCAGTCCCATACCTCTCGCAAAGCCCGGGTCGAAGCTCACGAGCTTGAATTCCTTAAACCAAACTAGGCAAGCGACCAATAGTACAAGACATACTCCGCCCATCACATACACATCCGTTAACACCATCGATGCCGCTTGCCCGAACAGGTACTTGTCAAGTCCGCTCTGGCTTCCACTGGCGCTATGTTGGATACGTGTCAACATCACCACACCGATACCGAAAAATACCGTCAGCACGATGCCCATCGCTGTGTCCTGCTTGATCCTTGAAAATCGGGTGATCCACGAAATCCCGAAAGTTGCTACAATGCCTGCGATGAGTGCACCGAATAAGAACAATGCAATCGATTTGGTTTCCGTCAACATAAACGCGATACAAATTCCAGGCAATGCCGCGTGTGCAAGAGTATCGCCCATCAGACTTTGACGACGAAGAAATGTAAACGAACCGATAATACCACTGCTGAATCCGAGCAATAGACAGCCAAGTAATATCCAACGTGTGTTCGGGTCTGACAAAATAGAAATAACCCAGTTCCACATGTGCTACACCTGGCCTTTCCCCGCTCGGCTGCCGATCATCGCGATCCGGCCTCCATAGGTTTCCTGTAATGTATCTTCGACAAACACTTCGCTTGTTGGTCCAGCGGCAACCAAACGCCCGTTGAGTAGCAGTACATGATCGAAGTACTCCTCCACCGTAGCCAAATCATGGTGAACTACCAGCACGGTTTTGCCCTGTCTCTTCAATTGCTCCAGCAGAGAAATGATTGCTTTCTCCGTTGTAGCATCCACTCCTGCAAAAGGCTCATCCATGAAATAGAGGTCTGCATCCTGTACAAGCGCTCTAGCGAGGAAAACACGTTGCTGCTGTCCACCAGATAGCTGGCTGATCTGCCGATACATGTAATCCCCCATGCCAACCTGTTCCAGACAATGAGCGGCCAGATCCTTTTCCTTTTTGCCTGGGCGTCGGAACCAGCCCAGATGTCCGTACCGCCCCATCATGACAACATCTAAAGCATGGGTCGGAAAGTCCCAATCGACGGACTCCCTTTGTGGAACATAGCCGATGCGCCGCCGTGTTTCACGATAAGATTGTCCGAAGATTTCTACCTCACCGTGCATTTTGGGTACAAGCCCCAGAACCGCTTTGATCAAGGTTGACTTGCCTGCCCCATTCGGACCCAAAATGCCAATAAGTTGTCCTTCGGGTACATCGAAGGACACATTGCTAAGCACTGGCTTTTTGTGATAAGCCACCGCCAAATTGCTTACACGAAGAGGCGAAGAGGCAATTTCTATTCCTTGTCCGGGCAGATCATTGTCTATATTTCCTAACGCTTGTTTGGTTGTATTGGTATTGTTTATCATCATAGCGCTCCTCTCTCCAAATCGTTTATTACTTCAAAGCTGCCACGATCGTTTCGACATTGTGCCGCACCATTCCGATATAGGTGCCCTCTACGGTTCCCTCAGCACCCATAGCGTCAGAGAACAGTTCGCCGCCAATTTTCACGGTATGGCCCTTCTCAGCTGCACCAGCAATAATTGCTTCCATCGCTTTAGCAGGTACACTTGATTCAATGAATACCGCTTTGATCTGATTTCCTACCAGAAAATCCCGTAATTCACTTACATCTTTGGCTCCGTATTCCGCTGCTGTGCTGATGCCTTGAAGCCCCATTACTTTAATGTCGTAGGCTTGACCAAAATAGCCAAATGCATCATGCGCTGTCACCAGTACACGGCTCGCTTCAGGAATCTGTCCAATGTTCTCACGCACTTCCTTATCTAATGCATCCAGCTTCTCCAGATACGTTTCCGCCTGTGCCTTGTACTGCTGTGCATGATCCGGGTCTGCTTCCATCAGCGTGTCACGGACAGCTTCAGTAGCCCGCATCCAGTGCTTGACGTTAAACCACACATGCGGATCATACTCCGTACCGCCCGTCGCCTGACCGGAATGTAACTCCTCTACCGGAATTTTTTCGGCAACCGCAGTGACCCGTTTACTTTTGGACATTTTCTCCAATATATTTGTCATCTTTCCTTCCAGATGCAGGCCGTTATAGAAGATGACCTTGGCTTGTTCCAGTTTGCGGATATCTCCTTGGGATGCTTTATACAAATGCGGGTCTACACCTGGTCCCATCAATCCGGTAACCTCAACATATGCTCCGCCCACCTCTCGTGCTACATCAGCAATCATGCCTGTTGTTGCCGTGACCTGCACTTTGCCGTTAGCATCTGTTCCCGGAGTACTAGAGCAAGCGGTAAGCACAATAATAAGTACAATACATGCCATCGTAATGAATCCACGATGAATGCTCCTCATCTTTACCATTAGCAATTCAACTCTCTCCTTTCCCTATCCTAAAATATTTGTCCACAACTAATTAAGTTGTACAAGGTACTAACTTTTAAGTTCGTCTAATAATGTTTCCCTTGTGCAAATTTTATCCGATGAAAAAATAAAAGGCAAGGGATATTTTCCCTCGCCTGTCCAAAAGTTTATAAAGTAGAGTATGATGCAGTTTATCAAACGTTTTTATGATCCTGCCTTTTTTCTTCTTGTTTTAAAAGCTCCGGTATTTAATTTTGCTCCTGATTCTGATCTTTCTTGCCCTTCGGAATGCCGTCTAATCCATATACTTGATCGTAAGCATCGAAAATTTTACGTGCAATAGGCGAAGCACTCACCGAACCAAACCCACCTTCAGGCACGACGACTGCTACAGCCAGCTTTGGATTCTCCCGCGGAGCAAAAGCGATAAAGACACCGTTCTCCTTTTTATTCGGCCCGGTTCCTTGCTCGGATGTTCCTGTCTTTCTGGCAAAATCATAAGGGAACCCGTCAAAGGCACTCACCTTGGTCACCATACCCTTATGCACTTCGTTCCAGTGTGCATCGGCAAACTGTACTTCATTAAGCACCTTTGGCTTGAATTTCTTCACCACATTGCCCTCTGCGTCCCTGATTTCTTTCACCAGGTGTGGCTCCAACCGCTTACCCTTATTTGCCAGCATAGTGGTGTACTGGGCAAGTTGCATCGTCGTATATTTGGCTTGCTGACCAAATGACGCAAATGCAAGACGTGTCAGGGCAGACTCATCATTTTTTGCATTATACTCCAACTGACCAAGGAATTCTTTGGGCAGATCAATGCCTGTCGAGACACCTAAACCAAAATCCTTCATGTATTCGTCCCACTTAGCAAGGGCTTTTGTGGCACCATAGTTGCTCAGCAAACGTTTGCCCACCATATCAATCATGAATGCATTGGACGACTTTTCAATCGCTCTGCGTGCCGTAATGTTCCCGTTATACGCCGAGTGTGAGTTTCTCACTTGCCGACCATCTTTGCCGAGTACAGCATAACCTTTATCATGATAAGTACTCCCCGCAGTGAACAGTCCTTCTTTCAGACCGATGAGAACACTCAGCGGTTTAATGACCGAGCCAAGAAGCACAACCGATTCAGCCCGTTTCCTCGAGTCATCAGGAGGGAAAGATTCCGTCGTCCCGTTACGGAAAACATACTTGATTTTGTCATAATCCCAGTCATTCGGATCATAATCTGGCATACTTGCCATAGCTACCACATTGCCTGTGTCCACTTCCATAGCTACGGCGTAACCTGTAATAGCCTTCGGCAACTTTCGTAATTCATCCGTAATGGCCTTTTGTGCCGCAAGCTGAACCTGCTTGTCGATGGTGGAGATCAGACTGTAACCCTTCTCTGGTGGAGTCAGCTCCATTGTGCCCGTTGGTAAATTGCGAGAGTCAATATCAATGGAATGATATCCGCTTCGTCCTCGAAGCTCCTGCTGGTACTGTAACTCCAACCCATCGAAACCAACCTTCTCGTCCTGTGAGTATACCAATCCCGGATCACGTTGCGATGCCGATTGCTCTATGATCGTTTGGTATTGCCTTAATGCACCTGCTCCCTTAAATTCCCGTGTATAACCAACAACCTGCACAGCAACACGATCGGGATCATATCTCCGCACATTTTCTTCCAGCACCATAACACCGGGATACTCCGTTTTTTTCTCTAGAAAAAAAGCAATTTCCTGGGTTGTCAGATCTGACTTGACCAGTCTTGGCACATAACCGAATGTTTTCTGGTGATCCAGATCCAGCCGTTTAACGATCTCCTCTGCATCCGGCTGCTTCTCGTCTCCCGGATTGAATCGTTTGAATATATCCGCCAGTTCACGAGCCAGTTCCTCCGCTTCCTGTCTGCGGTCATCATTACGATAATCCTCATAAAGCAGTACATAGAGTGACTGAACCGGTTCCGAATAAGCAAGTGCTACTTTTCCGGTCGCATCATAGATCGGTCCGCGCACAGGGGCTAACGGAATATCTTTAGTATTGCGTGTCGATTCCATATAAGTCAGTTCAGGCCCTTCGACAAACTGAATAAATGCCAGCCGAAAGATCAAAATGCTGAATATAACAAAAGCCACGAAAAAAAATATATTCAGCCTGGCGCTGGAAGCTGTATTTACCGCTCTTTCGTCCTCATTCGGCGGTTTATTCTTCAGTCGTTTAAACATGTAATGCCCCTCTCCGTTCGTTAGCAAACTTTCACCTCTTAATTTTAGCAAAAGCTAACTGTAACGTCTTTCTATTTTTGGTTACATTCTCGTAATATGATCCAACCATAAAGAAAACAACATTGCCTTCCCTAGCTCTTGGCTAACCCTCTTCCCTATGTATATAACGTAAGAGGAATGATTGGGTTCCATAAAGTACAACAAAAAAGGCCCCGTTCTCGGGGCCTTTTGGTGTATGGCGTGTAAGATCTCCATCACTTCATTACGGCGTACTCGTTTCTGTGTCTTTATTTTTATCCTTTTTCGGAATACCATCGAGACCGAATTCCTGATCGTAAGCGTCAAAAATCGCGCGTGCAACCGGAGCGGCACTGTTGGAACCAAAGCCCCCTTCAGGGATCATGACAGCAACAGCCAGCTTTGGATTGTTACGGGGTGCATAAGCGATAAATACCCCGTTATCCACCAGTTTCCCTCCAATATTCTGTGTCGAAGTACCTGTTTTTCTGGCAAAATCATAAGGGAAGCCGCCAAAGGCAGAAACCTCAGTGGCCATACCACGCTGCACTTCATTCCAGTACGCATCATTGAAATCTGCTGTGCTGAGTACCTTCGGTTTCACCTTCTCCACTACATTGCCTTCCGAATCACGGAACTCTTTAACAAGCTGCGGTTCCATGCGTTTTCCTTTATTCGCGAGCATTACTGTATATTGAGCGAGTTGCATGGTAGTATATTTCCCTTGTTGTCCAAAAGAAGCATAGGCTAGTTTGGTCAAGGAACTTTCTTCACTTTTGATATACTCTTTATATCCTGCGTATTCATTCGGTAAATCTACTCCTGTTTTTATACCCAGACCAAACTGTTCCATATACTGGTCCCACTTATCAACACCCTTGGCACCATATCGCGAGTACAGCTTCTTACCAACCTCGTCAATCATAAATACGTTAGAGGAATGACGAATGGCATCATGCGGGCGCATCGCACCATAGACATGTCCCGATGAGTTCTGTACGCGGCGGTTATCTCCGCCAAATGTGGTTGAACCTCGGTCGATGTACACTGAATTGGTGGTAAAGAAACCTTCCTTCAAACCGATCAATACACTCAGTGGCTTAATCGTCGAACCGAGTAACACGACAGATTCTGCCCTTTTTCTGGACTCACCAGGCAAGAATCCTCGGATCGTACCATTCTGGTAAATATATTTGATTTTATCGTATTCTTCTGTGCTGATGCTGCCCGTTCTCCACACATTGGTGTCATAATCAGGCATACTCGCTGCAGCTATAACTTTACCTGTATCCACTTCCATCGCTACGGCAAAGCCTGTTTTGGCATTGGGATGCAATTTACCGGATACCGGATTGCGATGTAGCCAGCTGAGCTGATCCATAATCGCTTGTTCGGTTTTCACCTGTACGTTTTTGTTGATGCTGGAGATCAGGTCATACCCTTTTTGCGGCGGAGTTGTACCCGCTACACCTTCAGGAAGGTTACGCAGATCAACGTCAACCGACGTATATCCACTTTTGCCTCGCAGCTTATCCTGATACTGTAACTCAAGTCCATCAAATCCAACAAACTCATTTTCCGTATATATCAGGCCAGGATCAGTCTGTGTTTTGTTCGCTTCATCCACTTCTTTATACTTGTTCAATGTTTTAGAGCTTTTGAATTTTTTCAAATAGCCAATGGATTGAACAGCCACTGTATCCGGATCATAGTAACGCACACTTTCTTCTACAATCTGAATACCTTTGAATTCATCCTTATGCTGGAGAAAATAAGCAACCTCGCCTTCGGACAAATCACTCTTGATCAGACGCGGCATAAAACCATTCGCCTTGCGTGAATTCAAATCCATTTCCTCCATAATCTGATCCACGGTCAAAGATTCAGAATTGGGGGCTTTATACTTTTCAAACACATCATGTAGATGCCCGGCTATCTCCTGAACTTCCCCGATTTTGGGGTTGGGCTTACCATCCACATCGCCATAGTTTTTGTACAATGTAAGATATAACGATTGAATTGGCTTGGAATAAGCCAGCTTCACGGTGCCTGTAGAGTCATAGATGGTTCCTCTCACAGGAGCAAGCGGCACATCCTTCGTAATGTTACTTGCTTCTTCCTGACTGAGTTCAGGCCCTTCGACGAACTGTAAATAGGCCAAACGCACAATAATTACGCTAAAAATAACAAAGGAAGCGAAGAAAAATACGTTCATCCGGTAACTAAAGCGCCGTTTGTCCGCAATTTCATCCTTCTCATTGGAATGCTTTTTCATTCATCCTACCTCTTTCATGACTTGATGCATACCGCAGAAAAATTTCGATTCCCGGCATGATAACCTGGCAACGTCGTCATATTCCGAACCTTGTCCGTGTCCGGTGTAGTATCAAGCTGACTGATCTTTCAGATGGGTGTCGGCAAAGTTAGGCGGATTAAACCAGTCCCCACTAATGGCCCACGTTGGATCAAGCGGAACCCAGCTTTGGGAATCACTCAAATAGACTTCATTCCACGCATGAGGACCGTAGCCTCCCTGACCGTTATATCCCAGACCTGTAACAACCTTCACATCAAGCCCCTGGGAACGAGCCATCACCGCATATAGACGAGCATAATCGATGCATACCCCTTTGCGTGTATCAAACGTATTCTGCGGGGTCTGTTCATGCCAGATTCCCTTCTGTTCATAATCATCCACTTTCCCATAGTCGTATTGAACCCGGCTCCCGACCCAGTCATACAGAGCTCTGGCTTTTTCTTCATCCGAAGTTTTACCTTTGACAATCTCCTGCGCAGCTTGCTCGATATCTGCCGGAATATTGTGATCAATCACTTCGTATTTCCGCTGCAGAATACCTCCGAGTTCCTTCTGTACAGCCTTTGTAAATACGGGAAGCTTGTCTTTAATAAAAGTACCAGACAAAGGTTCAATGACCGATTTGGCCCCCTGCATGTAGATCGGGGAAGCCTCCACATATCTGCTGAACATGCTGCCCGGATATAGACTGACGATCATGAATAATACTGCGATCACAATCATTCCGCGGACGGAGCCAATCACGGTTCCAATCACAGCGCCTGTTAGGCGGCTAATGAAACCTTTGGGTGCAACCTGCTCATCTCCTATGTGTCTTCTTCTGAATAGGAAGGATGATAGAAACCCAAGAATCATGCGAATCACGCCGTAACTCAGTACAAATAATACAGCGAACCGCATGAGCGGGAAATCCGCAATCGCGGTTACCAACGTATAATACAATTGCTCCCAACGGTTTAACTCACGATTAGGCATGGCCCCGGCATGTACAGACAACCATTGCTGCACATATGGTGCGAGCCATAACGTTAAACCGATGGATAACAAAATACCAATGACCGCCATAATACCGTCCATTAGGAAACCAAAGAGTCTCCCCGCAGAACGTGAAGCCCCTCTGGCCCAACCCTGCAATAAGGAAGCCGCTACGATCAGCAGCAGTAAAATAGTAATCCCATTAAACTCCTTCAGGCTGTCCAGCCAAGTTTGCAGCACGTCTTCATTCCTCCTCTACTGCGAAGTAGGTGCTGTTTTGTTTTTTTGTGCCTGTTCGACAAATGTACGGATCGTATCGTTGTCGAGTTTCCACTCACCAACAGAAATACCGCGGAACGTCACATCGACTTTATCCGACTTCGTGCTACCCTTAAGCTCAACGTTAGGACTGGTTATCGTAAATTCACCATTTTGTCCGGCCGAATAGGTTGCTTTGGAAGCTTCCTTGAGCATGATGCTTGTTGCTTCTTTTTTGAGTGTGTCCATCGTGCTGGATTGCACGTCTGTGACAGTCTGTTTGATCTGTTCAATGGAGATGCCGCTGTATATCAGCAGAGCCGCAATAATGATGATGGCAATCGCCCATTTTAACATCGTTTTGACCACATTCAGAACAAAGAACAAAATGATCAATGCAACGACGATCACCAGCCAGTTCTGCATCACAAACTCTTTGATTACGTCTATGTTCATGATTACACCTTCCGTATTAGAGTTCATTTATGACTTCCCGAATATTATACATGATTTCCGATCCTGCTGTCAGCTAAGCCCTCTCCGGCAAAAATAAACGGTCTAAGTTCGTCCTTCGGGGCGTACAAGTAGTACCATGAGGATTCGTAAAGCGAACGTGGACACGTTCCAGACCCGTGAATGAACATGCATCGCCTAACAAGGAGGGGCTCTAGTGAAAACGGCTATCTGGCTATACCTGTTTTTGTTTCTAGCTGTATTCGATTTGCATGCTCAATATCCCATCCTGACGCCGTTTGCCATATCGCTCGGTGCAGCACCCACTTTTATCGGCTGGATGATGGGCATATATTCCTTAACCCATCTGCCTGGCAACTTAATTGCCGGGACACAGATCGATAAACATGGCAGCCGCAGATATATCGTATTCAGTCTGGTAGGCGCGGGCATCATCCTTCTCCTGCAGGCTCATATTCATACTCCTTGGCAGTTGCTCGCACTGCGTTCCATCAGCGGATTTGTATTAGCCTTTCTGTCCCCCGCATGTTTGGCGCTGCTGGCACAGCTGTCCAGTGATCCGGTGAAACAGGGCAAATATATGTCGGGTCATGGTGTTGTTCATACGCTGGCCTCCGTTGTATCACCAGCTGCAGGTGCAGTAATTGTTGGCGCTATGGGCTTTTCCTCGACCTTCTCGGGTCTCGGCTATTTGCTCATACTGACTGGTGTCATTGCCCTACTGACCATGCCCCGAGGCCTTACTCCCCAGCCGCAGCCATTGACAGAACCAGCGAAGCCGGCGTCGGGATCATCCGACCAAGCTTCGACCCATTCCGGCCGTATTCGAGCAGACGCATCCAAAGCATTCCTGCCCGTTTCCTGGCGTTATTTCATGCTGCCTTTGGTCATTGCCTGCGCTCAAGGTATTCTATTCTTTGAACTCCCTTTGCGGGGAGGCGGGCATTCTTCCATGATGTCGACGGGTTTACTGTTTTCCATCATTAGTATCGGCGCATTGTTCACACTCAGCATGCTGTTCCTTAACCGTTATTCACCCAAACTACGTCTTGTTGCTGGTGTGCTTCTGATGTCCTTGAGCTTTTTCGTTATGGCAGCCATCCCACAAATCTCAATATCCATCGTATTATTTGTGCTCGGGATGTCCAAAGGCATTATTTTCCCAGCGATGGCTACACTTTTTATTCACTTAAGTGGCGGCAGCAAGCTTGGGCGTATTTTCTCTTTGCAATCGATTGCGACTTCTATTGGCTCATTCATTGGTCCGATTACGGCGGGACAACTGAGGCTCGGCGTATCCCCTTATTTCATTGCTTTTATTTTGCTAATGGTTGGCATTCTGCTGCTGCCATATTATACATCCAGACACGCGGCCTCACTCTCATCTTCCGATGCGAAAAGCATTCTTGGGTAACAAACTTTGCATCATTCCCCCATTTCCAGATACACTATAAGTACATTCAGTCGATTTTCGCTGTAACATTTCCCGGGGAATGTCGACATCAGCTCTCGAATCAGGGGTGAATAAGATGCCTATTCATGTCATTGTGGAAGGTAAGAATGATCGCAGTAAACTCAAACGTTTGGTTGGACCCGAAATCAATATTTTGTGCACGTTTGGAACGCTGAACTCCCTTAAACTGGAGACGCTGCGCAAGCAAGTGGGGTATGATGAAGTTTATTTATTCATGGACAATGACAGCTCAGGTAAAAGAATAAGAGGTGTACTGCGTGACGCTTTCCCAGATGCGGTACAAATGTATACAAGGCGTGGCTATGCAGGGGTTGAAGGTACACCTGATGAATACATCATTTCTCAATTGGAAAAGGCCGGACTGGAGGAGTACATCCAGTATCCCGACCAACCTTCGTATTAAAATGAGGAAAATAAAGGCTGTTTCCAGTTAAATCTACCGGAGACAGCCTTTCGTTTATAATTATTCTTTGATCAGCCTGCGAATATCCTCTGCAATGGCTTCTGGTTGCACATCTTCTGTATTAAAGGCGTTATAAACCTTGCGAAGCTGGTTATTCTCATCCACCAGACCAATCATGTTCATATGGGCAAAATCATCCTTATTCTCGCCTTCGATCAGAATCTGAAAAGATTCTTTGGCGAACTGTTTGGTTTTATCCATATCCCCTCGCAGGAAATACCAGCCGGAATAATCCGCGTGGAAACGGTCGGCAAATGTTTTGATCTTCTCACGCGTATCCACCTTCGGGTCAAAGGAAATCGATACAAAAGAGGCTTTGTCTGCAAAAGTTCCATCCTCTTTCAACAAGTCCTGCACCTGCGACAGTGTAAATGTCGTAATCGGACACACATCAGGGCAGCTGGTAAAATAAAAGTAGAACAACCGCACTTTGCCTTGGGTATCCGCAAGAGATACATTACGTCCGTCTATATTTTCCATAGAGAAGGATTGGATTTCCCGAATCTCGGGTAATTTCTCCTTGCTGGCAAATGCCGTGTTCCACATTAAATAAACTGCCATAATCAGTGCTATTCCAAGCAATATCCATGTCCATTTATACTTCTTCATGACCTGCATCCTTTTTCCCCCCAACAATATACTGGTGAATGCGCATACATATGTGATGCACATTAATCCTCTGTTCGATTGCTTACCACTTGCCTCTTCACACCGTGAAATCCGTTGAAGTTTACCTTCAATTTGCGTTATCGCTACGGTTCAGTGATACATATGTATAAAATAGTGCCTTCATTGCCAAACTTGCCTCGGTTTTAACATGGATGATGTTTTCAAAAAAGTCCCATCGAGGAATATTTAATCTTCTCACAGCACTTCCGATATAAAGTTTATCACAGGAACTCGGAGAATAGTTTGACAATGTTCGTACATTTGTTGGGAAATGGACAGATTGTTACCAGGGCTCCGCATGTTTTGCATCCATGCAGGTGGATAATATACACTAGATATGGGTATCACCTAGATAGAGAAGGTTAATGTTTAAATACGATACACCTTACAAAGGAGACATTTATGGATACCTCTACACATTTTGTCATGGGCATTGGTCTGGCGGGTCTCGCCTATGTTGATCCTGTCGTTGCAGCCGATCCGATGCTCGCAGCCGCAGTCATGGTGGGTACGATCGCTGGCTCCCAGGCCCCTGACATTGATACTGCACTGCGTTTCAAAAGCAATTCGCTCTATATTCGAAATCATCGGGGATTATCCCACTCGCTGCCGTTTCTGCTGTTATGGGTACTGCTGCTTACCGGTGTAATTGGATTAATTTTTTCGGGAGTCTCGCTAGGCCATGTCGCCCTGTGGACAGCCGTAGCTGTAGGCGTTCATGTATTCACTGACTTGTTCAATACGTATGGAACACAGGCCGCACGCCCTTTTACAGAACGCTGGATTGCCTGGAACATCATTCATATTTTTGACCCGTTCCTGTTCACAACGCATGTCATTGCGATTCTGTTATGGGCTTTTGATCTTATCGCACCTGCCCCACTCTTTACGACGCTGTATATTCTGATTGGAATATATTATATATGGCGTACCATTGCTCGTGCGATGGTGGTTCGCAAGGTGAGACGTATGGATAACAGTCCGGAACCAGCCAAATACATCGTCATTCCAACGATTTCCTGGAGCCGGTGGCATGTGGTCAAAACGAATAAGGATGGAAGTTACGAGCTCGGGAAAATCGATGGATCTGATCTGACATGGAGTCTTCATGCCACATCCTCTACACATGCAGCTGTTATAGCTTCACGCAAAGCACCAGAGGTTAGTGCATTCCTGTACTTCACTTCGTATGCCGTAGCAGAAGTGGAGGAGCTTCCCGCCGGATATAAAGTTCGCTGGGCCGATGTCCGGTATCGACACCGGAAACAATATCCGTTTGTTGCCGTTGTGGTCATGGATCGGAATTTCAAAACGATTGATACCTATGTGGGCTGGCTGAGTGACGAGAAAATGGATAAAAAACTTTTATCTGCTCGCCCTTGACGCAGGTATGGATTGAGGGCACAATCAGATATAGGAATGATTGCGCGGGAAAAGCCCGGAGCGTTATCGCTCCGGGCTTTCACTGCTTTGGTATATAAATTATTTGCCAGACCCAGCCAGAGACTGCTCAGCGATTTGTACCAGACGTTTGGTGATATATCCACCCAAAGATCCAGTCTCACGGGAAGTGTAGTTACCGTAGTATCCGTCTTGTGGAATGGTAACACCCAGTTCTTGTGCAGCCTCCATTTTCAATTGTTGCAGGGCTGCTGTCGCTTGAGGTACCACCAAGTTGTTAGAAGAGCGAGATCCTTGAGCCATATTTAAAATCTCCTTTCAATCTGTGTCTGTAATGTATTGCAAGCTTGCAAGATTATTATGGCTCGCTCGCTTCAGGTTATACGAGAATTCATTAAATTTGTACATGGAGGTTTTTCCCAATGAGCAAAGGTTTATCCTTGTGGTTTGCATTCTCTTCCATTGTTTTGTTAACGATTACAGCGATCTCGATCTCATACAATGGCTGGCTTGCCGCCCTGCTGTTTGTCTTGTCCATGGCTAATATCGTTTGGGGATTTGTCATTCGGTCTAAAAAAGAACGTCTGGAAGCCCGCTCGGCTTCCGAGTCAACGTCCTGAGTGGTGCATTCGCAATAGCTACAAATTCAAAAAAAGAGGAGACGGATGCATTCATCCGTCTCCTCTTTCGTTCACATCCTGAACCATTCACAAGCTTCATCATAAATAATAAAAAACAATCAAGATCACGTCAGGCCAGAATCACATGTTTCTAACCCATGGACTGGATTTATCATTATGATTTGCGTCTAGGAACAAAGCCCATGCGCTCTTTCACCGCATCCAGTGTCTTCGCAGCATCCTCTTCAGCACGACGTGCCGAATTCTCTAATACATCGGCAAGTTCACCAGACTCACGAATTTCGTTGTATCTAGCCTGAAGCGGTTCAATTACAGAGACAACCACTTCAGCGAGTTCCTTTTTGAATGGACCGTACATTTTGCCTTCATAACGCTCTGCGACCTCATTCAATGTCATCCCCGCACATTCCGCATAAATGCTCATCAAATTGCTGACTTCCGGCTTATTTGCCGGATCATAGACAACTTCACGACCAGAATCCGTTGTGGCACGGCTTATTTTTTTGCGAATGACATCCGGCGGATCTAAGAGAGCGATATAACTGCCGGCATTGGGATTACTTTTACTCATCTTCGAGGAGGCATCATCCAGTGACATGACACGAGCACCGACTTGTGGAATATAAGGCTCAGGGATGGTGAAATATTCTCCGTAACGATGGTTAAAACGCCCTGCCAGATCACGCGTCAGCTCCAGATGCTGCTTCTGATCTTCACCGACAGGTACCAGATCTGCATTGTACAGCAAAATATCTGCTGCCATCAGAGATGGATATACAAACAAACCGGCGCCTACAGAATCTTTACCTGAAGACTTGTCTTTGAACTGAGTCATCCGTTCCAGCTCACCCATCGAGGTCAGCGTTGTCATCAACCAGCCAAGTTCAGCGTGTTGTGGTACATGCGATTGCAGAAATACATTTGACTTGCTTGGATCAATTCCGGCCGCGATAAATAATGCGGCTACAGCCTCGGATTGCTCACGCAGTGCTGCCGGCTCTTGTGCCACCGTGACGGCATGCAGATCTACAACCATGAAATGGCACTTGTAGTCATGCTGCAATTTCACAAAATTTTTAATTGCACCGATATAATTGCCCAATGTAAGCTTACCGCTCGGCTGAATACCTGATAATACTGTTTTCATACGAATACGCCTCCCTAATCACTTCAACCCTATATAAATTGAAATCCAGATTTTATACAACCCACTTCGATGACAGAATTAGTTTCTGTCCTCTCCATTATGGTGTAAATGAATCGTTCAACTTATATAGAATTTAGAATTTTAAACTTTGAACGCATGAACATAAAACCTTCCCACTCTGCGAACGCAAAAAAGCCCCACATCCGCAAGGGACGTGAGACCGTGGTGCCACCCTTATTCGCCTCATCTTCGCTAGCCCTGACATGCAGGAAAGCAGAAAAGAAAAAGCCTTCATTGTTCCGTAACGTGGAATAACCGGTATAACCTACTGGAATCGCCTGCACAAGCACGATTGGTTCAGCTATACACTCAAGGGTCCATTCAAAAAAGAGTTCACGCCAGTTCGCATCAACCACTGGCTTTCTGAAGAGAATACTCTTTGCCTACTTGTCCCCGTCATCGCTTTGATATCATTCAGTTCATAAAAGACTTCCAGAATTCCATCTTAATCCGCCCAAGCCTGAATGTCAAAATGGAATGAGTTTTTTTCCCGATGCATGAAAATCTGTTATGATGGTATTGCTTATCCTGTGAAGGCTTTGAAGAAGATTTGCAGGAATCACAAAAAAAGTTGGCATGATTACAATGACACGCCTGCAGCAGCTTCAGCAAGCCTGACTGCCTGCAGACAGATTTCAAGTGGGAAAAGGAGCATCGATATGAAACAAGTGACCAAAGGTCAATGGAATGGTTACGACACGTATATCCTACATAGCCGTGAATTGGAAATCACCCTGCTACCTCGTCTAGGAAATAACATCATCTCGATTCGCGATTTGGTGCATAACAGGGATATCGTTCGTCGTCCCGACGAAGACGATCTGGCTTTCTATTTACAGAAGCCTTATCACTTTGGAGTCCCGTTGCTCATACCGCCAGGACGTATCCATCAGGGACAATTCGAATATGAAGGTGTACGTTATCAGTTCGATCAGAATACGGCGAATGGCAACCATATTCACGGGCTCCATCGCAGCCAGTCCTGGTGTGTCAGTGATATTGAAGAAGATGAAGACGGATGTGCAATCACGACTGAATTATTAACCGAAAATGAAAAGCATTGGATGGAACAATTCCCTATTCCTCTGAAACTTGAAATGACGTTCAGTTTGCAAAATTCAGTATTAACCCAGCGACTACGTGTCACTAATCTGAGTTCAACACCTGCTCCCTTTGGGATGGGATATCATACATGGTTTTTGCTAGACGGTAAACCTGCTGACTGGACATTGCAGTTACCTGTTTCTGGATTGTACGCACAAAATGAAGAGCAACTGCCTACGGGTGAGATCGAGGCGCTACATGATGAATGGTCCTCCATTAGCGAAGGAATCAGCATGCAAGGACGGAACTGGGACACGCTGCTTCGTGCTGCGGAAGGCCAACCTGCAGTTGCTCATCTGCGGAGAAAAGATGGATATACTCTGAAATATTCAGTGGATGAAGTTTTTTTTAAGCACTGGGTTTTGTATACCAAAGGGGAGTCCGATCAATTTTTGTGTATCGAACCTTATACCTGGTTGCCGGATGCACCGAATTTGCCGATGACCGACGGTGTGACCGGACTGATCCGACTTGAACCCGAGCAACCGGTAGAGCTGTTTACACATATCGAGGTTATATCACCAACCGAATAGGCAAGCCTTATTTTTACGCTATGTAAAATCTCATCTATTGATATTTTGACCGCTGCACAAAACGAGCCGATCCGCACTGGATCGGCTTTTTGAGTTGACATGTCTTCGTTTGATTATCCATATATTCCCTTACGCCATATCATGTATATTTCCTCATTCTCGATCCATACTAACATCACCAACCCACAAGGAGGTGAGACATATGTACGGAAGTCAAAACCAAGGTGGCGGAAGCCGCTCCAACAATCTGGTTGTTCCTCAAGCGAACGCAGCATTGCAACAATTGAAAATGGAAGCTGCGCAAGAGCTGGGTGTAACAATCCCGCAAGATGGTTACTACGGTAACTATACTTCCCGTGAGACTGGATCTCTGGGCGGATACATCACGAAACGTCTGGTACAAATCGCTGAGCAGCAATTATCGGGTCGTTCGTAAGCTCGTAATTATTGCTTGAGTGTTGCTTGAAATGAATTGAAATGAATGGCGGCCTTCTTCGGAGGTGCCGCTTTATTTCTATTTGTAATAAACAACGCAATATCTAGTTATGGTACATTATGAGCCAGATCCCATACCCGAATCCAGATATGTATTTGTCTTAGGGTAGCGAATCATCAAGTTCGCCATATTGTAGTTGGATTCCATCGTGGCATCGATCATAATCATGCCTTGTCTTACCGTAAAGTCATAGCTGATTTCACCATGTGTCCAATTTCGTTTGAATTTCAGCGTTTCCAATGCCATGGCGCGAAAAGAAGTCCTTTGCGCATGATTAAGTCCATCACTTTCCATCTCAATCCGCCCCTCTCTCCCCGTTATCGGATTATGTCGAATACCAAATTTTCCAATAACGTTATTTCGTATTTGCACAAAAACTACTCCTGAATCTAATCCTGATAACTCCTGATCTAGTTCTTTGAACACCAAATCCAACTGTCTTGCTAATGAAAGTTGCTCTGCTTTCACGTTAACACTCCTCCTACTATGTTTTTTATGCTTTAAGTCCTATAACACAAGGACTTACGACTCATTATATGACATCATATACGCTTACTCAACAAATATAAACATTTTTGGGTAATTATCCCTATGTTTTGCACAATTAATTGCCACACCCCTTCCTAAAAGTGAGCTTTTTCCGTTATTTACGACAAAAAATACATACACCACAAAAGAGATACGAAAATGAAAAAGAAGCCACCATTGATGTATTAGACAGTCAATGATAGCTTCTTTTCTCGTTCATTCGAATTCAAATGTTTTGCTATTGCATATCTGAGGTCATCTCTAAAAATTGCTCTATATCGGCAATAACCAGATTCGCAGCATTTTGCCAGAAGTCCGCTTGTGTCAAATCTGTACCCAGATGTTTCTGAGCCAGTTCCTCAACAGTCATTCGTCCAGTATCACGTAGCAAATCATCATATTTCCCCGCAAAAGCGGCACCTTCTTGCTGTGCCCGAGCATAGATTCCCGCACTAAACATGTACCCGAAGGTATAAGGGAAATTATAGAAGGGTACACCGGTCAGATAGAAATGTAGCTTAGATGCCCAGAAATGTGGATGATTTGACGCAAGAACACCGCAATACGCCTCTTCTTGAGCCTCCACCATTAATCTGCTCAACTCATCCGCACTTACCAGGCCCTTCTTACGCTGCTCATAGAAACGATTCTCAAACAGGAAACGAGCATGTATGTTCATAAAGAACGCAACACTGCGTTGTATTTTATCTTCAAGCAACGCCAGCTTCTCCTGCTCATCACTCGCAGTTTGAACTAATGCATCAGCAACAATCATCTCTGCAAATGTAGAAGCCGTCTCAGCCACATTCATCGCGTAACGCTGATTCAGCGCTGGCAGTTCTTCCATGATATGCTGGTGGTATCCATGACCAAGTTCGTGCGCGAGTGTGGACACATTCGACGCCGTTCCAGAGAAGGTCATAAAGATCCGAGTTGCTTTGCTTAGTGGCAATGAAGTGCAGAATCCACCTGGACGCTTGCCCGGACGATCTTCGGCTTCAATCCATCGGTTCTCAAAAGCCATCTCTGCAAAGCTCGACAGTTTAGGACTGAACTTGGCAAATTGCTCCACGATCGTCTGGGCTGCCTCGTCATAGGTCACTTTGCCAACAGACTTGCCCACCGGTGCTTCTACATCGCTCCAGCTCAGCTTATCGACACCAAGCAATTGGGCTTTTCGCTCCAAATACTTTACAAGTACCGGCTTGGCTCCGTTGATGACCTCCCACATCGTATCCAGCGTTTGGCGTGACATCCGATTAATCGAGAGAGGTTCCTTCAAGATATCATGCCATCCACGCTTCTCATACAGCTTCAGGCGGAAACCTGCGAGATGATTCAACGTATCTGCGCAGAAATCCTCCACATCTGTCCAGGCCTGCTCCCATGACGCAAATACCTGCTCACGCACTCCACGATCGGTGTCACTAAGCTTGTTAGCAGCTTGTCCTGCGGACAGCATAACCGTATCTCCATCCTGTTCAAACGGGATATTCACTTTGCTTACAATCGTATTGTAAAATTTGCCCCAACCATGATAACCATCCACGCCCAGATCTAGAGCAAGCCCCTCCAGATCCGGTGACAATTTTTCTTTCGCTTGTGTACGACTCTCGTTTAACACAAAGGACAGCGGTTTGATTTCCGGACGTTCAAGCCATTTAGTCCATACATCCTCTGGCATCAGGCTAAGTATGTTGTCGAATTTGGATTTACTGCTGCTGAGCATCGCTGCAATAGAACTTACAGCCCCCTGAAGTTGAGCCGCTTTTTTATCCTGCTGGTTTTGAGCGGACAAACAGGATACAAATGCAGAACCTTCAGAAATTCGGACATAACAGCTCTGTAGCAGTTTGAGAATAGAGTCAAAAGCCTCCGTGTCTCCCAGTGTCGTTGGAGCAGCCGTCTGATTCAATGTTTCTTGCAGCTTTCGTACATCCGTTTCCAGATCATTCAGATATGCAGCGAATGCTTCGGAAGAAGAACCTCCACTAAAGATGGACTCCAGATCCCATACAGGATGTAATGGCATTTTCATCTAATAAGGCACCTCTTTCTATAGATTCGATATAAAGAATTGAATTAAAAACTGGTTTTATACGCAACGTATCTCTATACTAGAGAAATAATGCAGCAACTTTTTCAGGAGGTAAGTGTATGAAACCTTTACAAGTATCGGCCGAAACAGCCGTCAAATTAGCAGCATCTCTGGGCGTGCCTTTGGAACATTTAATGCATATGCCTCAACATATTCTCATGCAGAAGATTGCAGAACTGGCCAAGGAAGAGGCAGCTAAGCCTTCTGATCAGGAAGACAAGTCCGAATGATCCCTTTTGAAAATAGTTGGCCATACGATGTGATTATGGGGGATATTTATGTACAGCAATGCCCTTATTGCGGTGCTAACAACGTACTTCTCCCCCTTAAACCCAAAGAACTCATCCGTATCCGTGAAGGAAAAAAGAAATTGCTTGTCTTTCCGTGCTGTAATAGCAGCATGACCGTCATTGATACCGATAACGATTACCTGTTGTCCAGTCGCCCTGTCCGCTAAACATGTTAGCTCTTAAGCCTAAAGGGGGCTGCGCTTTGCAGTCCCTTTGTCTGCTTCCAGCATCTCTTGAGGTAATTCCATCTTCCCCGATATCATCTGTTCACGCAGTAGTGCCCATTGTTCCCTCGAAGCACGAATCATTGCTGCATCCATAATTCGCTTGTCATGAATGACTCGGCCGAACCACTGGACCGCTTCATGGAACCTTCCAACTCTGCGATTCAACTCTCCCAGAAGATACAGCAATTTGGCTTCATTGCCGCCTGTTCCTTCCCGTTCAAACACCTTGACATAGGCCTCTAGGCTGAATTCGAGAAAACGATGCTCCTGCGCATGATCTTCCATATAACGGTACAACCAGGCAATATGATGCAACAGGCCAGCAACGACACGATCCTTTTCCTGAATAACCTGAGCACACAACAAACCTAATTTGTAAGTAGCAAGTGCCTGCTCCAGATTTCTTGCCCCACTATAATCCCGCTTAACCCAGCGGTTTCCGATCTGTTCGATAAACGCCTTGCGCTGCATCTCATTCAGATTAACTGATGAATTTTCGGTTGAAGCAAACCCACACGAAGGGCAGATTCGGACCACATAAAAATCCGGATTCTCCTGTTTGTAATACGCGCAAAAATCAGAATCCGTTCGGTAAGGCCGTTTCAAACTCGGCCTCACTCGTGACGTTTCAAACTCTTTCTCGCAGTAATTACATGTCACCTTCACCTTATACAACGGCTCTAATTCCACTTGTTCCATCCCTCTCCCGTAAGGCTTATCGTATATTTGGAACTATGGCGTATTTACAAAATGGTGAGCAGGTCCGGATAAACGCTGCAAAATAAACGAATGCAACGGTTCCTCCACGCCAACTTGTGTTAACGCTTGATTCATACATGCAAGCCACGCCTCTGCTCGCTCTACCGTCACTTCAAAGTGCATATGACGAGCACGCATCATCGGATGTCCGAAAGCTTCTGAGAACAACGCTGGACCTCCAAAAAATTGAGACAGAAACATGTATTGCTTGTCCATCACCGGCCTGATATCTTCCGGGAAGAGCGGTGCTAGCTTTTCATTTTGCATTACAATTGGATAAAAAGCCTCCACCAATGCACGAACGCCTTGCTCACCACCAAGATTGTCATAAATACTTAAACTTTGATTCATGCTTCTTCCCCCTTTCATATGTCGAATTTTGTAATATAGTACATGTCACTTAAACATGCTCAACAACAGATCAACAAACCTGGCCCTTAAAGACCAGCATCTTCATTCTATCAAAAAAAACCAAAAAGTCCTATATTACATGAAAGATCAGATTTGACCAGAGCCTTATGTACCAAGGAGTTTTGGATTAAAAATGACAAAAAAAGCGCCAACCTTAAGGGCTGGCGCATCACATATTTCATTAATAACTTCGCCAATCTTCCTCTTCAGTACGCACCAGCGAGGCACGTATCACATACACAAATGCACAGACCAAGACTCCGGCGACAAGACTCATGATCATCACTCCATCCTTATTGATTCCACCTTTATGACCATTAGGTGACGTTCAGGCGTTTTTACCATTTTAGCATACATCATTCAAAAACACAGCCATCTTTGCAAGCGCTTTCCATATATTATTTTGTACTGTTTGTCCATTGTTTTTCATATATTGATGGCATAGCTACATCACGGATTGCAGATCATGCAACTTCATCATAAAAGGAGAGAAATTCATGAACGTTCCTCAGCGCATTATGCAAACTTCGGTAATTCTCACTCTCCTTATCTTTTGCGTGCTAATGGCTTTGTATCCATCCGAGACCTGGCATGCCAGCGTGAGGGGGCTATCGATTTGGTGGGATGTTCTGTTCCCTTCCCTGTTTCCCTTTCTGGTATTATCCGAGTTGTTGCTCGGTTTTGGCATTGTGCATTTTCTGGGTACATTGCTTAATCCACTCATGCGCCCGCTATTCCGCGTTCCTGGAAGCGGAGGGTTTGTCTTTGCAGTAAGCTGTGCTTCAGGTTATCCCACCGGCGCTAAACTGACGGCACAATTATGGGAACAGAAACTGGTCACACGAGAAGAAGGTGAGCGGCTGGTCGCATTCACCACGTCATCTGATCCGATCTTTATGATTGGAGCGGTGTCTGTTGGTTTTTTTCACAATACATCCATCGCCCCAATTCTTGTGGCATCGCATTATTCAGCTGCTTTTCTTGTAGGCGTGCTCATGCGATTTCATGGTCGTTCCGCTACAGATCTGTCCTCCGAATCCTCTCCTGCTCACGGAGAGCATCGCAGCCGTTTCATGCGCGCGATCTATTCAATGCACGAAGCAAGGCAAGCAGATGGACGGGCATTTGGTGAGTTATTACGGCACGCCGTATCCTCTTCCCTCAGGCTTATTATTATCGTAGGAGGACTGGTTGTATTCTTCTCCGTCATAATGGAATTATTGGTACAGACCGGATGGCTTGGAGTATTATACACCGTGACGGAACAAGGACTTCAACATGCCGGTTTACCACCTTCCTTGTCCCATAGCCTCGTCGGCGGATTATTTGAGGTGACGCTTGGATCCAAGGAAGCCGGAGTTGCAGCTAGCACCGTACCTCTTGTTTTCAAAGTTGCTGCTGCTTCCTTTGTACTTTCCTGGGGTGGACTATCCGTCCATGCGCAGATTATGAGCGTCTTAAGTAATACCCCAATGCGGTACGGTCCGTTTTTACTAGCCCGAGCGATTCATGCCGCAATTGCACCGTTACTTGTTATCGCGTTATGGCCCCTTTTCATGGGAAAAATTACTCTACCTGCATTTTTGAATACCACGTATATCCCTTCACACTCTGCATATACACCAGGATGGATGCTCATTGGGACAACAGGAATAATGGTGTTCGTTTGCATACTCTTCATTCTGTTATGTCTTGCCTGGATTCATTCGTATCTGACGCCAAAACGGGGTAAAAATTAGAGCCTCGTGCAAATAGTTTGCCCGGAAGTTGAATCGGACATTGTGTTATGGCGCGGAATTGATTATCATCGGTAGTATAATGACCACAAAGGAGCTTTCATCTTGAGATACTATGTTCAAGACCGCGGAGACCAGTTATCGATTGATCTCAGTCAGCAGTTTCATGCGCTGGCGAAGGAAGAAGGATTCAAGCTGGATGCAGAATCGCCGGAGATTGTCATCTCCATCGGAGGCGACGGAACGATGCTTCAAGCTTTTCACAATTTCATCGACCGCATTCCGGATATTGCTTTTGTTGGGGTTCATACAGGCCATCTTGGCTTCTATGCCGACTGGAAGAAGGGAGAATTACGGGAACTGGTTAGACTTATGAGCGGTAAAGGCGATCCTGATCTCCTTAAACCGCGTATTGTGAAGTATCCATTGCTGGAACTGGAGATTCGTAAAAAGTCAGGCAACGCCTCTTACATCGCCCTGAATGAATTCACATTAAAAGGGGTAGATGGTACGGTTGTAGCACAAGTGGACATCAACGACGTTACATTTGAGATGTTCCGGGGGGATGGGATCTGCGTTTCCACTCCTTCAGGTAGTACGGCGTACAACAAAGCACTCGGCGGGGCCATGGTGCATCCAACCATTGATGCGATTCAGATTGCTGAGATTGCTTCCATTAACAACCGTGTCTACCGGACGCTTGGTTCACCTGTCATTTTGCCCAAGCATCACCATTGTGATATTTTCTCACGTAAAGATCAGCGTCTACTGCTGACCATTGATCATGTCAATGTGATGGTAGAGGATCTGATCTCCGTTCGCTGTCAGGTCTCCGAGCAAAAGGTCAGCTTTGCGCGTTTTCGGCCCTATCCGTTCTGGAACCGGGTACGCACTGCCTTTCTTGACTAGGCCAAGCCAGTACATCTGACTAAACGCAATACACACCAAAAAAGCGGTCCTTTTTAGGAACCGCTTTTTGCTTTGGCTTGTGCCTGCTCTTTGCACTTCTGAAGTACGAAGTATGCACAGCCAAAGTTACAGTATTCATTGATGTAATCCACCAAATAAGAGATGGTTGAATCCTTCGTTGCTTTGGGGTGATTGTCCCGATAAAAACCTTTGAGTCTCAACTGACTATATCCCCAGTCCCCAATAATGTAGTCGTAACGCTCCAACACTTCGCTGTAACGGTCACGAAACACTTCAGGGTTCCAGCCCTGCTTGTGGTTCTGAACAATTTCGTAGTTTTTAGTACCGACCTGTACAATGACGGGTGCCTTAGGCTGTTCCTGTTCCTGTACAGACTCCTGTTCCGTTTCTTGCGGCTGTTGCTCGTTCTGTTGCTCATTCTCCAGCTGTTCTTCCGTGTTTTTATTCTGTTCCAATCCGGATTCCTCCATCACGCGTGTGTTGCCGCCTGTTCCGTATGCTGGTTCGCTGATTTTACCTGTTCATGTGCATGATAAGAACTGCGTACCATCGGACCGGATTCGACGTGACTAAATCCACGCTTCAATCCTTCTTGTTTCAATGCTGCAAATTCTTCAGGCGGATAATACTTCTCAACAAACAGATGTTTCTCGGATGGCTGTAAGTATTGACCAATCGTCATAATATCACAGTTCACCGCACGAAGATCATCCATCGTTGCTAAAATTTCGTTATATTCTTCACCTACGCCCAGCATAATGCTTGATTTCGTTGGGATGTTAGGCTGCATCTCTTTGGCACGAGCAAGCAATTCCAGTGAACGTTTATACTTTGCTTTGGCACGCACTTTATCTGACAACCGTTCAACCGTTTCGATGTTATGATTCAAAATATCCGGTTTGGCATCCATAACGATCTGCAGCGAATCCCGATCGCCCATAAAGTCCGGAATAAGCACCTCCACACTGCACAGCGGCAAACGTTTGCGTACTGCTTTCACCGTCTCAGCAAAAATTGTGGCTCCTCCGTCTTTCAAGTCATCCCGAGCTACACTTGTAATTACGCAATGTTGCAGGTTCATCTGCTCTGCTGCTTCTGCTACACGTTCCGGTTCCTGTAAATCAAGTTCCGTTGGTAGACCGGTATTGACCGCACAAAATCGGCATGCTCTTGTACAAATATCGCCCAAAATCATAAAAGTAGCTGTTCGATTCGCCCAGCATTCATAAATATTCGGACAACGTGCTTCCTCACATACCGTATGCAATGTTTTGGAACGCATCATGTTTTTAATTTCCTGATAGTTATCTCCGGTTGTCAATTTGATCCGAATCCAGTCCGGTTTCGGTTCTTTAACACGTTTAGCCAATGCATAAACCTTCTTTCTACTGAAGTTAGGCTGTTGCTCGGAACATATTATACCATGAAAGGCTTGGAAAAACCCCCATTTGTCACATCTTGTGCATGCACAGCGAAATGGATAAAAACAGAACGTTTGAAGAACGCTAAGGTATAGCTTGATTTATCGGGCATACATGCATCATCTCAATGGAAAGGGGCTGCTTCCCTGTGCAACAGCACTGGTCACTCCGTAACACCTACGGCTTTTGCATTAAAACCTTACTCGCAGGCGCTCTGCTTCTCCCGTTCCTGCCTGCTGATGTTTACAGTGAATCTCTCCAACAAAAAGATATTCAAGCACAGACTATGGAGCCAAAAGCAGCTGACATTTTCGCTGCACGCCGTCATCTATATGATAGTATTGGCCAGATGACCCAAATACCATGGTACAGATTGGCCGCAATTGATCAGTATGAACGAACCATTACACGCGCGCACCCTAAGGATCGTAAACATCCTGATCGTTTAACGGGTATTTTCATGACCTCTCCGGCCTGGAGAGGCTGGCTGAATCCGGATGAGACAGACCAGCATTCTCAATCCATTCTTTTCTTCAATGGCAAAGGCCGAGATGGATCAGGAGACGGAATTGCGGACTCTAACAATGATTTGGATGTGCTTTACAGTATGGCATCGATCATACAGCAATATGGAAATAAACCAGAGGATTTTGGCATTGGTCTCTGGGAGTACTACCACAATTCGAGAGCCGTGCAGCGAATCCAGCAATTTGCGAAATTATATGAGCATTTTGACAATCTCGATCTATTCGGACATGCCTTTCCTGTTCCTTTAGGTACCAATTATTCCTATCGTAGCACATGGGGAACGAAACGCAGCTGGGGTGGATACCGCATTCATGAAGGAACGGATATCTTTGCTCCACATGGATTGCCGGTTCGCAGTACGTGTTACGGCATTGTTGAAATTAAAGGCTGGAACCCATTCGGTGGATGGCGGATTGGTATCCGGGATTTGAACAATCATTATCATTATTACGCTCACTTATCTGGCTTTGATAAAGGGGTGCGAATCGGTGATGTGGTTACTCCGGGTCAGGTAGTCGGATGGGTTGGCAGCTCAGGCTACGGCAAACCTGGAACTCAGGGCAAATTCCCGCCGCATCTTCATTATGGAATTTATCGTGACAGCGGTCTGCATGAATGGTCATTCGATCCCTATCCACTGCTTAGACATTGGGAACAGGAAGAACGCGGCCTGAGGAAGAAAAAGAGTAAGTAAAGAGCACGCAGCAGGCGGCGAAAAGGAAATAGAAGATACACTTCCACTGGTTCCAAGACACAACTAGACATAAATAAGGGGAACCTCTGTAATTGCGGAGGTCCCCCTTTTTGTATACTTACTTACTTACTTACTTACTTACTTACTTGCTTGCTTGCTTGCTTGATGCACACAACTCACATGCTCCTACTGTCCATTTTTACCGGACATCCCTTACTATTGCCAATTGCTATTTGCTATTTTCTTTCGCATATCTAGTGATGCCATTCGTTTTATGTCTAAGGATGGCCATTCTGTCCAGACTGGAAGTTTCCGTTCAGATCAGGCGGATCCAGTTCAATTTCAAGCCCGTTGGACTGTCTATTGTTTCCCGGCGCTTGCTGCGGACTTTGGATCTGTGGCTGATTGCCAGATGTCTCGCCGCTATGGTTCGTACCTGTACCACTCCCGTTGTTACTATTAGTACCGCCACCACCGTTCCCTGTGTGGCCATTACCGCCATTTGATACGCCTGCCTGCCCCGAAGGCAGTGCAATCGCAGGAGCATTACTGCCATTGCTGCCAACCGGTTTGCCTTGATTATCGTAATAATACATCGGTACGTCACCAACAACGAGCAGATAGGAGATCGGGATTTCCGTATCAACGGTTTCTGGTTCCATGTCAAAAGGCACAACCACGGCGACCTCGGCAATAATGTGGATGTATACCTCGACCAGAATCATATTAATGCCTGCATTCTGCTGACGGGTATTCAGGTCAACCTTGACCGCCCCCTGCGGTTCAATGCGAACGGGTATGCTAGGGCCAAACGAGGCCAATACGGGACTTCCCAGCGCCTGACCAAGCGGAATTTTTTCTTTCAACATATGCACGTTCTGAAGGGTAGACTGCACCACATTCATCGTACTTGCCGTGATGCGCATATGTTCGTTATAGTTCAGCATAAAACCCGAAACTTTGCCTGCCGTGTCGGTTTTCCAATCGATTAAACCTTCCGTTGTCTTGCCTTCAGCAACCTGAGCCGTAATGGCTTTATTAATCGCTTCAGTTGCAATCTGCTTTACCCTGATCTTAGCCAAGTGCATAATGGGCGGCTTCATCTTTTTGTCCACGTATGCAAAACCTTGCATCAGACAAAATATCGCTACGAGCAAAGCAATTAACCATATTTTGCGCCTGCCACTAGGTTGTTTCGGCGGCCGTCGTCTTCGGCTTCGCCATCTCTTTCGCATCATCGGAGCGTCCCTCCCCTGCGGGATGAGCCATAGGCTTATATGTTATGCATATGCAATGTTGTCCTGAAAAAGAAGGACAGCACTCCGCATGTCACGTTGGAGTAGTTTGATCGCCGATAATCCGCAGGATGCACAAAGCAGACTACTCTAAGCGCAAAAAAACCTTCCGCCCGCAGCAGATACCATCTGCACAGGCGAAAGGTTTACTTTTCACAAATAAGAAATCTTTAGGTTTGTTCAAAAGAATAAATTAGTTTTTCTCCACCGCATGTCCACCAAATTCGTTACGCAGTGCCGCAACGACTTTACCCGTGAACGTATCGGTTTCCAGGGAACGGTAACGCATCAACAGGGACAGGGCGATAACAGGTGTAGCCGTTTGAAGGTCAAATGCCGTTTCAACGGTCCAGCGGCCTTCGCCGGAGGAGTGCATAACCCCTTTGATTTCATCCAGGTTAGCATCTTTGGAGAACGCACGCTCTGTCAATTCCATCAGCCAAGAACGGATAACGGAACCGTTGTTCCATACACGCGCAACTTGTTCGAAATCGAAGTCAAATCCGCTTTTCTCCAATACGTCGAAGCCTTCACCGATGGAAGCCATCATACCGTACTCGATTCCGTTGTGCACCATTTTGAGGAAGTGACCGCTACCTGCTTTACCTGCATACAGATAACCGTTCTCCACTGAAGTGTCTTTGAAAGCAGGCTCAACGATCGCCCAAGCTTCCGGATCTCCACCGATCATGTAACATGCACCGTTACGCGCACCTTCCATACCGCCTGAAGTTCCTGCATCCATGTAGTGAATGCCTTGTGGTTTCAGCTGTTCGTAACGACGGATGGACTCTTTGTAGTGGGAATTCCCTGCTTCGATGATGATATCACCTTTGGACAGCAGCGGGCTCACTTCAGCCAGCACTGCATCTACAACGTTATGAGGAACCATGATCCACAGCACGCGCGGAGATTCCAAGGATTCAACCATTTCTTTGTATGAGGAAACGCCTTGAGCGCCGTATTCTTTCATTTCATTAACCGCTTCTGCATTCAGGTCAAAGGCAACCACTTCGTGTTTGTGATCAATCAGGTTTCTGCCCAAGTTCAAGCCCATTTTTCCGAGTCCGATAAGTCCAAGTTTCATGATAAAATCCTCCTATTTATGCAAATGTTTTGAGTATTCAAATTGTTCAATGAAAGCAGTTCCTGCCCATGCAGCAAATTCCCGTTCCGGTTACGAATCGTTCCTTCGAGCACTGTTTGCTGTCAAACGAAACACTTTAAAATGAACAATCATCTATATATAAAATGTTTGCGGCCTTCTGGCTGAATGAGTCAGAAGGTCTTATGCAAAATTGGAACGGTATAATTTAAAGCAATGAAATATTTAGAAAATAGTTGAGGAATGTTTCCTCTCTTACCACCAACGGAATCCATTCTCCGCAGTCAGACGATCGGCTGTTTCAGGTCCATTCGAACCTGCACTGTACGTATCCAGTGGAATAGTACCTGCCGCAAAGGCCTCCTGAATCGGTTGTACCCACTGCCATGCCAGTTCAACTTCGTTCCAGTGTGCAAAGAAAGTGGAGTCTCCACGCATCGCGTCAAAGATCAAGTTCTCGTACGCTTCAGGAACGTTACGTTCTCCTGAGTTAAAGGTCATATGCATCGGTTCTACCTCACCATGGTTCAGTGGGTTCTTCGCATTCAATTGAAGAGAGATACTTTCGCCAGGACCAATTTCCAGCGTCAACAGGTTTGGAGCCATCGTGTTTTCAGACTCATGTCCTGTTTTGAGCGGCGCCTTGAATTCAACGACGATTCGGGTTGATTTCTCAGCCATGCGTTTACCTGTGCGAATATAAAAGGGAACCTCGTCCCAGAACGGATCATCCAACCACAGTCTTGCGGCTACATATGTTTCATTCTGTGAGTTAGCAGGAATACCAGGCTCGTCCAGGTAACCAACAACTGCTGAACCTTGAAGCTCGCCTGCACCATATTGGGCACGAACCACTTCAGAAGTCACATTTTCTTTAGTCAAAGGCCGCAAAGACTCTGCAATTTTTTTCTTTTTATACTGAATTTCTTGCGGTGTGCAACGTTTCGGCAAATGCAACGCAATCATCATCAGCAGTTGAAGCATGTGATTCTGGAACATGTCGCGGAGCGCACCACTTTGGTCATAATACGCAGCACGTTCCTCAACACCTACGGTTTCACTTGCTGTGATCTGTACGTTCGCAATGTAACGGTTAGACCAAAGTGCTTGAATCACCGGGTTGGCATACGTCAGTGTTTCGATGTTCTGTACCATTGGTTTTCCCAGGAAGTGGTCGATCCGATAAATTTCTTCTTCCGCAAAGGTATTGCTCAGCTTCTCATTCAGCTCACGAGCAGACTGCAAATCATGTCCAAATGGTTTTTCGATGATCAGTTTCTTCCAGCCTTTTGTGTTACCCAGGCCGCTTTCTTGAATATTCAGTGCGATTGGCTCGAAAAATTCAGGTGCAACCGACATATAGAACATGCGGTTTTCCGGGATATTCAATTCTTGTTCACGCTCTTGCACCAGCTGAAGCAACCGGGTGTAATCTTCAAGCTTCGTATTGTTCAGCGAACAGTAACGGAAAGCTCCGATGAAATCGCGTACCTGTGATGCCTCCTCCGGCTTCTGACGGGAGAATTCCTGTAGTGACTTTTCCACATTCGCTTGGAAGTCTGCATCCGATAGTTCACGACGGCCCAAACCGATAACGGAGAATGCCTTCGGCATTTTCTGATCTACGTACAGATTGTATAATGCAGGGTAAATTTTACGTTTGGCTAAATCGCCTGTTGCCCCGAACAGGACAAATGTCATTGCATCCATTGGAGTGCCTCCTATGATCTGTGCAGTATAGTATATGATGTTGCAAAATGGTCAAATCCAAGCATGACAAAAGACGGAATAAGTGGGCACGTCGCCCGCCTTGCCTCCGTTTATTAACGTTGCCTCAATCCAACCATGGGAACATTCCTTCTCTCCATAACCTCAATCAACTTTGATCAGGTTATAAATTGTAACCTTAAGATTTAACGTTACCCATATTACACCTGTCGTCACAATTCGTCAACATTCGTGTCTAACCTGTGAACTCCAGTGTTTACAGGGGTTTTGTTGAATGTTAACGCTTTATGTGGTAAGTTTAATAGCAATTGGATTGTGACATTTTATACATATACCCTGTGGACAAGAAGGTTACAATAAGTATACTAAGTATAGTACAAGGGATACTAAACCAAAGGAGTACAGTTATGAACGATGATGAGAATGCTAAGCAAATGTGCTCAAAAGTGGAACAATCTTATCAGATCATTGGCCGAAAGTGGGTGGCTTTAATTATCCATGCGTTGATGGAAGAACCCAAACGCTTCAGTGAAATTCATGCTTATATTCCCGATCTGAGCAAACGTGTATTGAATGAACGTATGAAGGAATTGGAAGAAGAGGGACTGGTCGTGCGGCATGTCGTTACTGAACGTCCCGTTCGGACTGAATATATGCTGTCTCGCAAAGGAAGCGAACTGGGGCGCGCGTTAAGCGCGGTAGAGAAATGGGCGGAGAAGTGGCTTTAAAGAAAATTAAAATATTCGCCTAATATAAAATTAATATTTTGTAGTATATGCTTGAATATATGTTATCCGGATGATGAAAATATATAATCCAAGTGTTGCCCCTTTTTCATACAAAAAATAAGCAGCACTTGGGTTTGTATTCAAACTTCGTTGACCCGTTTTTTTGCTACCTATGTATAGAATCGAGCCTTGTACATCATACTATTCACCAAACGCATCCGGCTGCTTCAAACAAAAGTTTTTATTCGTTCAACTGGTACGGATCGTAGCCGTTAACTATCAAAACTTTCTTTAATTCTGGACTAAAACTAAATGACTCAGTTCGGTTTTCTTCATAATTAATTGAGAGATTAAAAGATTGATCTGCATGCTGAGAAACATAGCCATAAAAAGTAACCCAACTCATTGCCATTTTAGGTTGCATTTGTTTTTCTGTAATTACAACATCTAAGTTATAAGTATCTTTCAAATACTTAGTCGCTATGGCCTCCGACCGATCTATAACTTCCTGATCTTCTTTGCTCACTCCTGAACATCCCCCTAATAAGGAGATAATAACAACGATTAAAAGAAAATTTTTGACAATCCGTGACACCTTCATCCCTCACATTATCCTTTTCATTAGAAGTATCACACATGGCTTCACAATCCCTCGAATCCTAAATTTTGTTACTCTTTTTTTATAGGGGGCGAACCCCTTTCACTAAGCATATTGCGAAAATCTCTGCTAAACGAAAGTAATTCTGCCTTATTTGATTCATAGTTTACCGAGATATTGAAATGCTGCTCTTCATGTCCTGATACATAGCCATATATAGTAACACGAGCCATAGCCATTCTGGGCTGCAACTGTCTTCTTGTAATCACTACATCAACTAGATCATAAGTATCTTTCAAATACTTAATTGCTATGGATTCTGACCGATCTATAATCTCCTGATCTTCTTCGCTCACTCCTGAACATCCACCTAATACTCCAATGATTACAACAATCAAAAGAAAACTTTTGACAATCCGTGACACCGTTTTATCCCTCACTTTACTCTGAATTTCTCCATAAAAAATGAGACGAATCGAAGAAAACTCATGATCTCAGCTCGATCCATCCGCATGAGAACATCACATCCCATCGCGTAACGAAATTGCCCCATCATAGTTATCCCGTACCTGACACTGGTGGACTTATACATCGAAGACAGTATCATGTTCGACTCTTATAAATATCCAAAAATCTTTACCAGAATTAGGACAACAAACATATCTTTCGCCCGTTGAACTTCCGTCCAGGGGCCTTTCTCCCCGCATCTAGGGACATTCTTCTGTAATTACAAGTAAGTTATACATGTGACCCTCCGAACAAATCGAATACTTCATTCCCTCAGTAACTGAGAAGATTCTAACTATGATTGTTCGTAATTTCCTCGCCTCTTCTTGTATCCAATATCATATCCCTCCCATTGGACACGGCAGCATCGATGGAGGCTTTCGCCCAATGGCTGGCAGGCACATCTTTAAATGAAGGTGTTGCTGCTGCAGTTGCATTTCCAGAAAAAGGGAGCGTTCCAAGGACCAACGCACCGCTTAGTAGTAGTTGTGTTACTTTCTTCAAATTATTCACACTCCAGTATTGTTATTCTACAATCTCTGCTAAACCTATGTACCTTAAATCGTCCACATCTTAGACCTTCCTAAAATACCACCTTCAATTCTTTGTAAATGTTCAGCTTGCTTCATACTTTTTCAAGAATAAACACTAGGTCTTCAATCATTCTAAAAGTCAATCAAAAATTCCATTTATAAGAATATTTTACCACTATGAGCACGTAAAATATAGGTATTTAGATTTAATTTTTTACAATCAATTTTAATGAAAGCATAACAAAACAGGTCAATCATGGTGGTATCTGACCATAATCGACCTGTTTAATGTAAGGGAACAGCGTTATTAAAGCATTTACTGTGCGTACAAACAAAATGATAAAATCTTTATAACGGTATTACTTGGGTTATATTTGTTATTTGTTGAAAGATGGGTTCATTCGGCACCAGATAGCCCCACCAAAAAAGAAACCTTGAAAGGCATGAAACCAATCAAGGTCCACTGTCTTTATTCTTCTTCTGTCCATTTCTCAAAACCATATGGTAAAAGTTTTTTTCTTATATTCTGTATGACTTCATCACTTGACAGGTTAAAAAATACTGATTTTTGAATGTCATTAAGAGTAATAGCTATGTCTTTCCCTGTAATTGACGAAATAACTTCAGCCAAGTTCCTGTCAGACATATATTCGTAGAGCAAGGACATGAGCGGAAAATAATCATCGTTTCCAATACCATTAGGGAAAGCATGTTTTAACATCTTGTATGTGCTTTCCAAGTGTTTTGGCATCAACGTGTCACTCAATTTACTTACCTCCTAAAGGTACTGGTGAGTGTATATATGCATCAAAATCCACTCCTTGGGCAGAAGCCCCTCTTACAAATTTAGCATCACCAGTCATAGTTGTAATTCCTAAATTATCGCCCGTACCAAAAATAATCTTATCATTCGCTCCGACTTTCTTGGTTTCTACTAGATTCATAGCCCTAGAGGACGGGTTATCAGGGATGACTTGAACGCGATTCATAAATCTTTCCGCGCGTGCTTTCTCCAACGGTCCTGCAACTCCGTTTATTATATTTCTAAATTCTCTTGCAGCAGTGTCAGTCATAACCATCTGTTTTCCATTTACATATGCTTTTAACTCATGTCTGATAGGAGAACCTTCAGATATAAATGCATTAGCAGTTCCGGTATCGATATTTACCTTCGGAAGATCAACCGTCCCGCGAGTATTACACTTCATCAACCCCAACGGGTCAATGTAACTTACCGGATTCCCGTTGACATACGCATAGCGGTTAAATGTCTGTCCGTCTTGAATCTCCCCGCGAATGACGTCCCGGTTCAAGAAACGCTTCAGCTTCGGATCATAGTACCGTGCTCGCATGTAATACAGTCCGTTTGCATCGGTCATGACCCCGTCTCGCCCATTGTACGCAAACGGCTGCGAGGTGACACCTTCATGCTGCTCCAGCTCGCCATACAATCCATACGTATAGCGATCCGTCACCCGGTTCTGTTCATCTGTCAGAAGAGTTGTACTGCCCCGCAGACCGTAGTGGTAGCTCAGATACGTTCCATTGGCATCTTCCCGCCCGATCAGCCCCAGACCGTACACATAACGGGCCTTGACATTGCCCTCGCCATCCAGCTCCATCAGTACCCGGCTCAGTTCAGGCGCATCGTCAATGACGTAGCGAGTCACTTGGCCGCGCTGGGCCAGTTCGATGCGGTCGCCTTGCGGGTTATACCGATATTTCAGCTTGCCCGCCTTCACCAGTCGGTTACGGGCATCGTATTCATACGCGGAAGCGGTGCTGCCATCCGTGGCATACAACAGGTTACCATTCGCATCCATCTCGACAGGATTTGGTTCTCAGATTTATTTTTAAATAGATACTTCTATACCTAGTGCTATTTTTACTGTAAAAATAATGCGGCACCCCATAAGGGATACCGCATTTAAATCACATCTCTATTTCTCATATTTGTGCATGTTCCAACTAATGCGGCACCTGGGCACTAAATCGTCCCGACTCGAACGATCCGCGTGATAGAACACCACATCTCCATCTCGTAACGAGAACGAGTTCCCATAACTATCCTGCACCTGACGTTGGAATCCTTCTAGCAGCCACTGGTTCATGAGTGGGGCATGGTGCCTACGCGGATAAAGTTCCGCAGATTGGTCGAATAATACAAATCCACCGGCACGCGGGTTCAGCCATCCTTGCTGACAAAATAAAAGGTCGGGGTGAGACGAATCCCGTCTCTCGGGCCAAACATATTGCCTTTCGTTTTATAATCAAACTTGAAGTGGTATCCCATTTCCACTCCCATATTCTGGTATCCCTGCAGCGGATGGCTTCCCGGCCGGATCGGCACGGTAAACTGCGGAAAATTCCCTCGCTTATCTCCATCAATATCCTGCGTACTTGTCCAGTAACTAAACCAAGTTGGGGCAATACTGTCCTTGAAACGGGGGAAACGAGCTCCCAGTTACAATCGGCCAATGACCTCCACGGATACTTCGTCCGATGCAACGTGGTAGTACAGGTTGGTATTCGCATCCAGCTGAGCATCGACTTCCGACTGCATACTTTAGTCAGACGGTGCATTTTCCGCAAGGTTGCGAAACTCTACTTAGTAATCTCCCTCATACACCCACACCGGGAGAGCTTGTACATAGATTCATCCAGAACCCTGACAGACCTATGTGGAATACTCAATTAAAAACTTATAGTGATATTTTCAAAAGTTTCAATCTGTTTGTTCGGATTTTTATTTTTTACATTTATTTTATAATTAAGAGGTTTATAGTAGTTGTATTGCTTATTTTCTTCATCGTAAGGAGCTTCTTCCTCAACTATTTCAACTTCTTCTGCACCAATAAAACATGAAATGACATCAGCAAATAAAGATAGTATCTCAACATGTGAAAGATTACGCAAATGCCCCTCGTACACAACATTTCCAAAAGCATCACTTGATGTATATACCTTTTACATTTTCATCGATGAACATTATTTCTTAATCACAAACAAAAATCGATGTTTGAGTTCCATTGAAGCTAATAAACAAATCTCGTTTCTCACCATCAAAACATATAAATTGAATTGGTATATGTGAGCTTAAGTCAATCTCTCTATCATCATCAGTCAATGTTCTTATAGATACAGCTGAATTATTTTCAAATTTAGTTATAAGAAAATTCCAAAGTTCTTCATTAGAAAATAGCATACATGCCGTCGATCCATAGTTCGCTTCTTCTTTCATCAATCAAACACCGTCCCCTTTATAAACCGATGACAATAGACTTTTTCTTATGTTATTTTCAGCCAAAGGTTATCTTTTACACGTCAAGGTGAAGCGGGACATAGGCTTTGCCTATGCATCTGTCAGGTGCATTTTTCACTAAACAAAAAAAGAAACCTTGAAAGGCAAGAACCCTACCAAGATGTTTGATTCGTTACTTTTCTTCTACGGATAAGACTTCAATCGAGCGACAATAGAAACTCATGACATCATTTTCATAATCATGAACGTAATATCTTTTGCTACTTTCCCAGCAACGGTCCTTCATATCAGTTATTTTAAATCCTATTATTTGATTAAACGCACCACCAAAATCCGATAGCTTTAGAGAAGTAACCTCGTTAAAACCTAACAGCACTTGGTATGACTTATTCGCTGCTTTCGCTTCTAAAATATATCCAACCTCTAAAAAGGATACTTCTTCAAAATGTTCGTTATAATCCATATAATAACGAATACTTGAAACAAGTCTGAAGTCCTTTTCCCTGATTGGTACTGGAATTTTTTGAAGAATCAAGTTGTAACTTTTTATGAACTCCACTTTATCACCCCTACTCATTAAAAGAAGTTGTAATCAAACTCCTTACCCTTATCAGAATATCCTGGTTTAAATTCACGTTCATGCAAGTGAGGAATTGAGTGATCATTTGGCATACTATGGTTTTCATGATCCACTCTATATTTCTGCCTACCAGCACCATCATAGATCACAGTCGATCTTTCAATCTTCCCATTATATTCTCTGTAATGGATTTTCAACATTAGATCAGACAACTTTTTTAAAGCTGGAACAGTCGGGACGAACCGACTCTCAGATGATGACAGAAATAAATCAGTTGCTTGAGCAGGCAAAAAGATTGACCTTTAGGAGATCAGTTAGACTAGGTCTTCACCATCCCAAAAGCCAATCAAAACTGCCATGTTTAATAATATTTTACCGCTATAAGCTTGTAAAATATAGGCATTTAGATTTGATTTTAAGCGAGCATGATAAAACAGGTCAATCATGGTACTACCTGTACCGTAATTGACCTGCTAGATGTAACGCTATAGTGTTGTGATAAGTTCATTCCGTAGTGGGTAGCCCCCACCAAAAATAACTTTTTCTTATAATTACCACATTTTATTGTTCACATATTTGGATTGGATATAAGGAAATCCAATCCCTAAAAAGCTTTTCATCTAGTAGTTCTGGACATACTTTTTGACTACAAAAAATAAAATCCCTGAATAATTCTTCCAACATCTTTTTTACAGATAATTTTTCCATTATTAAATATGTTGGAGAAGGTGACCATCCTTGCGTTAGACTTTTGCAAGCTAGATGTAGCCTCCCCTCTTTTTCACTAAAAGCTATCTCTCTCATCACATTTTGTTCATAAAAACCCAAGCACACACTAAATTCATTTTTATTGAAACTTTGAATTATATCTGGCAATTCCTCAATTATTAGGGGAAGATCAAATTTACAATCTACAGGCCAACGCTCACTTCCAAAGCCTGAAACAATAAAATCAATCTCTCCAGTTTGATGCAAATATCCACAAATGTCATATATTACACTTGTGTGATTATCAAGACCATCATCATACTCTTTTTCTTCAATCGTAACTTTATCAAAGATATTTTTATGCTGTAGATACATTCTAAACACCGATTTCACCACCTTTTTATTCATTCAATTTGAATGTGCCACTAACAGGGTACGCAGTTTTTAGTTTTCCTGTTTTTGAATTAGGAATAATAACAGCTCTTGTCACGGGTACTATTTCCCAAGAAGGCTTTATCACTTGTCCTAAACCTTCTGGTATGTCTACTATGGTTGGTTTATTAACTTTACCATTCGAATTTAAAAATTCTGCTGCCCTCTGATTATCAAGCCATTGACCTTGTTCTGTCATTTCCCCAACTCCATTGACAGTTCTTGAGCGTCCTTTTAATGACTCTAAATTCTTCTTACCCGCTCCATGTGTATCAAAAGTATGCCCAAAGTTAGGTTTACTCTTCCAGTTCACCTCTCCAGTTTTGCCAGACAACCAACTACCTTCACCCGCACCCTCAGTCTCACACCGCATCAACCCCAACGTGTCAATATAACTTACCGGATTCCCGTTGACATACGCATAACGGTTAAAGGTCTGTCCGTCCTGAATGTCACCGCGGATGACGTCCCGGTTCAGGAAACGCTTCAGCTTCGGATCATAGTACCGCGCTCGCATGTAGTACAGTCCGTTGGCATCGGTCATGACCCCGTTTCGCCCATTGTAAGCAGACAGCTGCGAGGTGACACCTTCATGTTGCCCCAGCTCGCCGTACAATCCATACGTATAGCGATCCAGCGATCCGTCACTCGCTTCTGTTCATCTGTCAGGAGAGTTGTACTGCCACGTAGATTGCAGTCGTCTTGTACCGTTCTACTACCTTATTATATCTAGGCCCAAAAAACCTTAGTTCTATTTGAAACGAACTAAGGTTTTTTGTAAATTCAAGTTTTTTCATAGTACTTTCACATCTGATTTTTAATTTTTCGATGTCTAAATCTGTCAATACAATAAACGGTTACACCTAAGACTTAGCCCGATGTGAATACATTAGATTAATCTCTATTTGATTAAATATCTTTTGTAAAGTGTATAATTGATCTATCTTTTCTGACTGTCACTAATAATATAAATGAAAAGGTTTATTATAACTCTTGGATATTTCCTTCAAAATATTTCTGAAGAAATTTTTTTATCGATTATTTCATTTTCAAAAGGTAATGAGATCGCTACAAAAACTCCAATAAACGATATATGATCTCCTAAACACATGTTTAAGACCTTTATCATATCTTGCTGATCTCTCTCGTTTAAGCTGTTAAACCCCGGAACGATTACTGCCTTAATTACTTTTAATTGTTGCTCTTCGTCATTAATATCTAAATCACAAATCTCCTCATACTGGTCTTCAGTAAGAAAATCAATATCAAGATATTTTAAAAGGGTGACTATACTTTCTGGTTTCAAACTACTCATCGCTTTTCATTCTCCTATGACATTATAAAACTTTCATCCTCCTTTGATTTTGGGCATGCAAAAAAAGCTCATTCCTACTCATAAAACAAGTGGGAAAGATCTTTTGAAAGAAGAAAAAAATCACTCGTATCTACTTCCTACAAATAAAATTGTAGCTATTGAATTCCAATTAATATTTTCCGAAAACTCTTCCTTTGATTCTTCAATTAGTTCGTATCTATCCTCAACCCATGATGCAATTCCATTCAGGTAATCTGTGAGGTCTGTATTTGCCCACTGGCTTGGATTTTGCTCTAAATCTTCAGTTAATGCATGAATAAAACTTATTAAACCTTCCACGTCTTTTACATTTGCCAATTTATCGTGAATATTCAAAGTTAAGCCCTCCTATTCGATGACTTCCTTCAAGCCCTTGCCAATTTTTAAAGAAATAGATTTACTATCGACCCTTATAGAAAATTTCCATGCATCCTGATAAACTTCTGCTTTAGAAGCCCACTGAACTGGAATTTTGTCTAAATCGGCAGGTCTAGCAGCCCCTAACCTTCTATGGTCGAGTGTCCACATGTTCCCCTTCCCCTCCTGCCAGACTATTATCGGGTTTAATTCAAATATTTTAGAAGGGTTTTCTGAAAATGCCTTTGCATTATCAAGTAGCGTATAATGACCAGTTTTATTACTGATAGAACTTTGCATGAATCTGATTTCTTTAGGATTAACCTAATTCATGTTCTGTATCATAATCAGACTCAAACTTTGATGTTGCCTTCGCCATCCAGTTCCATCAGCACCCGGCTCAGTTCAGGCGCATCGTCAATGACGTAGCGGGTTACTTAGCCGCGTCGCACCATTTTAACCCGGGCGTCTTGCGGGTATTTGAGCTTACCAGCCTTCATCAGACGGTTACGAGTATCGTATTCTTAGGTGGAAGCAGTATTTGCATCCGTGGCTTACAATTTTCAAATGTTTAAACATAAATATTTCAAAAAATAAAAAAACCTTGAAAAGCGGAAAGCCAGTCAAGGTTTTGTTTTTAATTCTAAGTAAATTGAACCCCTTTAATATTATTTCTTTCCAACAGCTCTTTAAGATCATCAAATAGAAGAACATGCGATTTGTAATCTACATTTCTAACTAAATGATGAATGCCTGGTAAAATTCAGAACTTACAAACTATTTTCTTGAAATTCGTTCCTTGTATTATAGTGTGCTCTGAATTAGTTTTATCTACTATCTCAACAGTGCCTATTTCTTCTTAAAACACACTTAATCTAATTCATAGAATTTTTTTACAGAAATCACTTCAATAGCCTTACAATAGAAATCAATGAATTGAAATCCATCGTTCTCACCATACCCGCTATCATCATGTACATGGTATTCTTGCCAACTTACAATCCCTTCTTTTTTCAAATCTCGAATAATCAGACCTTTGGTTAATGGAAAAGTTAAGGCTTTGTGAATTGTCAGATCATTTATTTCATGATATCGAATTTTTAGTTTAAAAGGTTCCATTGAACTTAAAAGAGTTACTTTGAAAGTCAGATCCAGATTCCCAATAAAATTATTTTCAAAATCTTCCTCAATACCATAAACTACTTTTATAATTCTATTATATACCCAAGAATCCTTAAATGTATTTAGAATTAATTCTTCATTTATCATAATATATTATTGACACCTCCAAATCTCAGTCGCCATAAACAATTTTATTTAATTTCGGATCAATTTCACTTCTTCTCATTCTACCTGTAGAGGTATCTAGAGTATACAGTATTTTTTCTTTTATACTTTTCCCAGCGTCTTGATATGTGTACTCATGTAAATGTGGGGGGTTAGGGTGATAAAGTGTATTACCATGATCGCTAAAATCAACTCTATATTTTTGTTTACCCCCTAGATCATATATCACTCTAGATCTCTCTACCTCTCCACTTGAACCTAATCTCCTGAGATCCATTCTTTCTCCTGGTGTCCCTTGAATTGATGCTATATTTTTACCTGGCTTACCATTCTCACCTTGATAGTACTCATCTGGTAAAAATGGCTCTTTAGCAAAATCATCATTTTTACCCGCCCCCCCAGTCTCACACTTCATCAACCCCAACGGGTCAATGTAGCTTACCGGGTTCCCGTTCACATACGCATAGCGGTTAAAGGTCTGTCCGTCCTGAATGTCACCGCGGATCACGTCCCGGTTCAGGAAACGCTTCAGCTTCGGATCATAGTACCGCGCTCGCATGTAATACAGTCCGTTCGCATCGGTCATGACACCGTCTCGCCCATTATACGCAAACGGCTGCGAAGTGACACCTTCATGCTGCTCCAATTCTCCATAGAGTCCATACGTATAGCGATCCGTCACTCGATTCTGCTCATCCGTGAGCAACGTCGTGCTGCCGCGCAGATCATAGTGGTAGCTCAGATACGTTCCGTCTGCATCTTCCCGTCCAATCAGCCCCAGCCCGTACACATAACGGGCTTTGACGTTGCCCTCGCCATCCAGCTCCATTAGCACCCGGCTCAGTTCAGGCGCATCGTCTATGACGTAGCGGGTCACTTGGCCGCGCTGCGCGAGTTCGATGCGGTCGCCTTGCGGGTTGTACCGATAGTTCAGCTTGCCGGCCCTCACCAGTCGGTTACGGACATCATATTCATACGCGGAAGCGGTGCTGCCATCCGTGGCATACAGCAGGTTACCATTCGCGTCTATCTCGACGGGATAGTCCCCTACACGTTGTAGACGATTATCCCAAGTATACTTTTCCGTTGTAGAATGTTCAGTTTCGTACTGACAGTATAATTTTCGGGCTATCCCTCCGAAACAAGAGCCTTGAGAAAACCTCAAGGCTCAGCGAATCTTATTTGTGAACTACCTTACAGTACCAAGAAGGATGTTTTTCATTGAATTTGTGTAATAATTCACTCAGGGTTTGGGAGTCATCAGGAAGGGCAGTTGTAAGTTGGTCCCACCCATCAAAACTCAAAGTTTCAGGTAATTCAACTAACCCTGTAATCGTATCCCAAAAAGCATCCCAATTCATTCCGTAAAAATCAGGAAATTCAAGCTCTCTTTTTAAGAGTAGATGAAGTTCCCCTGCATCTTGAATATTACCAACTTGTAAGGTCACAATTTCTTTTCTTAAATCATCTTCTTGTATGCTCACTTACTTCACTCCTTTACTTATAAGTACCGATGAAGTTAACTGATTCATAATGGTCAGTTGTAATATACATTTGTCCATCATTAGAATACAACAGTCTTGTTCCAGGTTGTTTGCTTCTAAACACGGTATTACTTAAACCAATATCCGCCTCGTACCACACCCTGCTAGGTGCTTCAGGTAGTATTTTCAAATACATCTCCCCCAATTAAACCACCCTGAACGTAGTTATTTAATGCTTTACCTGGTTTATAGCGACTCTGTTCAGCTACAGATTTTGTAACATAGTTAGAAGGCAATTGACCTGTTTGTCTTAAGCTATCAACTACGGGGTTTGCGGCTTCTTCTACTTTTAATAACTCCTTGTACTTAGCAAATTGAGCAATGTTATCCGCGCCATTAGCCGCACCCTCAATCTCACACCTCATCAACCCTAACGGGTCAATATAACTTACCGGGTTCCAGTTGACATACACATACCGATTAAAGGTCTGTCCGTCCTGAATCTCCCCGCAATCACGTCTCGGTTCAGGAAACGCTTCAGCTTCGGATCGTAATACCGCGCTCGCATGTAATACACCTTGACATCTAGCTTGGCTCGCACCCAGCTGCGGTCGTACGTCAAGCGGGATGGTTTAGACAGCTTTTCTATTGGGGTGCAAAATTCTACAATTACGAGTTGAAAATGCCATAAAACGAATATAGCAAAAAGCAGGTTAATTATGGTATTGTCTGACCATAATCGACCTGTAGAATGATAGCATTATTTAGGATATAAAATTCAAGCATTTATGCACGTACAAACAAAATAACGAAACTTTTATACGGGTATTACATGGGTTACATTTATTATTGGTTTAATGATGGATTCATTCCCCACTGGGTAGCCCCCACAAAAAAAGAAACCTTGAAAGGCATTAAGCCAATCAAGGTTAGAGGAACTAAAACTCAATTTTATCTATTATTTTTAAACTTTTGAAGTCAGTTGGCTGATTTACCTTGGAAGAATAAATTAAAGGACTTTCGAGTACTGACAATTCAAACACTTCACACTCTTTACGTTCAATAAAGTTTTCTAAATCATCTATTAGGTTAACTGTATTAATTTTTCTTAAATCTTCACTAGGGATTGTAACAATTATGAATTGATTATTAAAGCTTTTATTAATACTGATAAAAGAACAATAATCAAATGCTGCTTGGGTAAATTCTTGCGGTAGAGCATAGATAGATACAGTCTCAATACTCTCCCCATTTTCACATGCCTTCTTTAACTTTGCTTCTGTTCGTTTAATGGTGGTTAACTTTCCTGACTTGAAACTATCCCCAATAACACCTATATGGGTCGATGTGTATCCTAACTCTTCATTTAATTTCAAAAAATACTGATAACAATTCCATATCTCCATTGCTCGAATATTAATTGAACCATACAAGACAATAGATGTCATTAATCTATCTCTCAAAACTACCACCTCTACCTTTATTTTTTATAGGAAGTATTTAGATACTACCAGCCCTATCACCCAAATGTTTTTGGTTCTCAATCATTCGTTGTATCAATTTAGCAGGGTCATCTGTTTTGCTCGGCACTTCGTACTGATTTATTTTACCATCAGATTTAACAACCATAACATCAGGTCTATTAGTTTTTGCTCCAGGAACCTCATTTTGCAATCCCTTGTTCAAATATACCTTTGTGGTTTCACTCTTTTTTGCTTCCTCAACTGCTTTTCTCATACTTGCAAACCAATGACCCTCTGTTTTATTTGTATGAGGCTTACTAGGAAGTACAATTCAGAGCTATTTTGATTATTCATTTTCTACACCTCTTATTTAATTTTCAATCTTCCTACCTCTCTAAATATCTCATCCAACAATTGGATTCCTTCTTCATTAAAGTTTTTATCTTTAGCAATGATCCTCACATGATAAGGGTTTTTACTTGTTGGAGCATACAAACCATCAAATCCAGCATTCCTAAGCTGGCGTACATCCGCTTGAGATAATATTTTAGTACCTGCGTTATTGACTCAAGCGTAGGCGGTTCGCACACTGACTGCATTCGCTTCCTGTAGCAATCGGCCGCTGCGGTCATACGTAAGCGGGATGGTTTAGACGGCTTTTCTATCGGGGCGGCGTATTATACAATTAGAAGTTGACAAAATTCCAGAAAACGAAAATAACAAAAAGCAGGTTAATTATGGTCGTATCTGACCATAATTAACCTGCTTTTTGTATCGGAGTATCGTTATTTAGGTTATAAAATTAAAGCATTTGATCATCGTACGTACAAACAAAATGGAGAAATCTTTATACAGGCATTACATAGGTTATTTGTGTTATTGGTTGAATGATAGGCTCATTCAACACTGGTTGCCCCACCAAAGAAAAACCATAGAAAGTCACTTTCTCTTGATGCATTGGCAAACTATATCTTTGTATCAACAAAACTACTTTCTCTTTTTGCTGTTGATGTGTTCAAATAGAATGATTGACCTGTTCGTTTATCTGAATTCTCTGCCAAGGTGGTTAATTCACACATAAGTGAAATGTAGCGTGCCATCCAAAGTGAAATATCAAACATACGCTCATTGAAAATCTCTTCGAATGAATCAGTAGTAATCGCCGACAATAAATACTGGTAATTTGACCACTTATCATTTTGCAGGGATTCTTTTAATTCAACTTCAAAGCCAAAAATCTCAGCGTAGCCTACCAAATCATATGGTTCATCTTCCATATTTTCGAATCTTAATGCAGGTATATTTAGCGCTTTTTCAATTTTTGATCCTAAGTCTTGCAGAGAGCCATCGTATTGAATAAACACCTTTGCGTGAGCACCATGCACTTTGTCTGAATTGTCCATTATAACCTCCTAGTTACTTGCTTGATGGTTTGAATTTTATTGAAAAACCTTTTTTATTTGGCTTTAGCCCTTCAAAGCCCGGTGTCTCGGATAGTATTTTCCTGAACTCAGGGTTAGCTTTCGAACTATTTCCAAATTTATCGTACAGAATCAAGTTTTCGATATCAAAGTCACTATTGTTTTGGTCCGATCCAATTCCAGTTTGGTAATAATAGATTTTTTACCTTGAAATTCTGTTGTCTCGACTTTTGCAATATGTGGACTGGGAACAGAGACATCTGAGGGCACGTCTGCTCCAGTTTGATCAATATATTTATCTGGTATATATACTGGGTTATTGGCCATCTGGATTTGATCTCGAACCGATGTTTTCACAGGCGCATACTTATTTCCGTCCTCGACGTTGTTCGCTGGTATATTTCCAAATGACGTTTCTGCGATCCACTTGAGACTATCAACTGGTACCAGTACACCCCAGGATTAGCCTGTTTGACCCCTTCAAACACCCTCACTACTTTTTGATAACCCGTTGGTCCCTCCGGTCCGGGTTAGGAAACTCTTCTAATTTTTTCTTTCCTCGGGATCAGGACTGACAACAATCCTTTTTAAATCCTGGTCTTCGTTATCATTCGCTGCTACTGAAATGTTTTCTAACGTGTTGAGTAATAAAACAATGAAGAAAAGAAGCAGCACTCCTTGTTTGAACCCTCTACATACATAGCTCATGGAATTCTAAAAAACGTGCTTGTTTCTTTATCCACTACAAAGGATGCCATAGATTGGCTAACAGACGTGCCTGCAGATCTTCTTAAAAGAAAATTCATCCAAAATGTGCGAGACACACCTTGTTTAAAAAATCCAGAATCCACATACTCCTCCACTGGCAAGTTGCTAATCCCATATGTTTCAGTAGTTCCACTATTGAAGTTGCTCACAGTTCTAAATTTATCTCCAACAGCTTGAACGAACGCTAAATTCCTTAAATTATTTCCATTCGGTGTCACTGTGACTTCCATAAACACCTCATAATAAGGTTCGCTTACAGGATTTAAATAATTTGTATCAATAAACATTTTCCCATATAAATTTTGTATCTTCGTCTTGGAATATGCGTCTGCCACAATCATGCGATGGGCCGTTATTGTACCGAGATTATTCCGTAATTTCACTTTTTCCCGATCACACGATCAAAGCTTTCTGGGGTTACATCCTGTTTCGTGAAATATTCATATAGGGTCGCTGTAGTCAGGTTACTTCCCGTCTGACCTACTTCCCGCATTTCATTTAAATCTCTGTACGAATCTGCCTTACTTTCTTGCACCTGTTGATAGCGGGACAAAATCACAGCAGCCTCTGCTCGTGTCGTCGTCTTCCCGGGACCGAAGGTTCCATCCGGGTACCCAGCCATCAACCCGGTTCCTAATACAACCGAGACGTATGGATAGGCCGCTTTCTTTAAACCACCCTTGTAGAACTCAGCTACAGGAACTAACGTATTTGCTGTGTCTGTATCCTTTAGCGCTTGCTTGAAATCCTCGTTTTGTGCGGCAAGCCCTGAACTGAGCCACTTAGCCATTTCTTCCCGTGTCAATGCCGTGCTGGGTTTAAATCCGTTTGGATAATCCGAAGCTTTCAAAAAGCCGAGAGATACCGCACGGTTTACTTCTCCTTCACTCCAATGACCTGTCAAATCCCGAAATACATTCGCTTGCTCCATCTCAGGAGTCGCTTTGGACACACGGGACAACAATGCCGCAAATTCTGCACGTGTTACCGTTGCTCCAGGCTTAAACGTTCCATCACTGTAGCCTTTAAAATAACCATTGGACACGGCAGCATCGATGGAAGCTTTCGCCCAATGGCTCGCAGGTACGTCTTTAAATGAAGGTGCTGCTGCATTTGCACTCCCGGTGAAAGGAAGCATTCCCAGTACCAATGCGCCACTTAGTAGTAATTGTGTTACTTTCTTCAATTCGTTCACACTCCAGTATTGTTATTCTCTTCGCAAAATCTCTGGTAAACCTATGTACCTTGAATCGTTCACATCTTACAACTTCCTAAAATATCACCTTCAATGCTATGTAATTTCACCTTGCTTCATGATTTTTCAAGAATAAAAACTAGGTCTTCAATCATCCTAAAAGCCAATCAAAACTGCCATTTATAAGAATATTTTACCACTAAAAACTTGTGAAATATAAGTATTTAGGATCATATTTCTGTTTACTTTCTCTTTAGATAAAATGTCCAGTTTCTAACAGCAAGAAAAAAAATCAGGCCAGTCATGGTGATATATGACCATAATCGACCTGCTCAATGTAACTGAATAGTGAAAGTTAGAAACTAAAACCTCTGATGTGCGTGCAATTAAGATGATGACATTCTTATACAAATATTACATGAATATGTTGTTGGTCAGGTCATTCGTTATTCAGTACGGCTAGCTCCACCAAAAAAATTTGCAGTATCCTCCTGAGTCCAAATAAACGGTTTATCCAACAAATCAAAGTTAATGTGCTTCTTTACCAATTCATCATATTTACTATCTGAGATCATAAGTACATAGCCTGGACTACTGTCAACATAATCATTAGTCTTAACAATATCTTCCAAATCCAAAATCCATTCATCAGGGAAGTATTCTTCTAGCATTCTTACCCAATTTAATACAATACGTTTACCCGCGACTATACTTTCTGCATCTTCATTCACACTATCAGTAAATTCATTGCATGCAAAATCTAATATTTGCCTAAATAATGCAGCCTCCAGCGTCTTGGCATAATATTCACCTTCTGCTCCGTCGTGATAACAACATACAACTGGTGTGTAATCTTTTTGATTTAAATCAAAGCACCAATAATCGCCACCATTGGTATATGCAAAAGGTACCATATTTATATTATGAAAGCTCTCGTACTCTTTCTGCATTAGTTCTTCTTTAGAAATCCATATTAAATTAATAAACCACAGATAGTTTTGTATAGCATTATCATTTTGTTTAGAATCCCTCTTTTTGATATACCCTTTTTCACTTATCTCTTTATAGGTTTTAGGTAACACATCATCAATTTCCATCTAATTCCTCCTTGTCAGTAAGGGGATAAAGTAACTCCCTTTTTGCCTGTATCCAGAGTCTAGTAGATACTTTATTTCTTCTCTAGTCCAGCTATCTCCTACATTCAACTTTTGGGACGCAAAATAAACTGGTTGTTTATTTTCTACGATATCTTTAATCCACTGAAAATTTTTCTCGGCAGTCCAACCACCAGGGCCAAAATTATTCGCTTTAAAGACATTGATCCTATTATCTAGACCTTTAGTTTTTTGAAAAGGTACTATTGAATCTCTATGTCCAATAATCGCAATCGTTCCACCTTTATAATTGTCAATGTCGGGAACATTATCAAATATTTTAGTTTGAAATGATTTATTAATAAATTTCGAACCATCAATATTACCTAGTGTTCCTCCTTTTGTGGAATCTAGATTGTTTATTATCTGTTGTAAATCATCCTTGTACGTATTATCACCATTACCCGCCCTGCCAGTCTCACACCTCATCAACCCCAACGGGTCAATGTAGCTTACCGGGTTTCCGTTGACATACGCATAGCGGTTAAAGGTCTGTCCGTCTTCAATCTCCCCGCGGATCACGTCCCGGTTCAGGAAACGCTTCAGCTTCGGATCATAGTACCGCGCTCGCATGTAATACAGTCCGTTTGCATCGGTCATGACACCGTCTCGGCCGTTATACGCAAACGGCTGTAAGGTGACGCCTTCATGCTGCTCCAGCTCGCCATACAATCCATACGTATAGCGATCCGTCACCCGGTTTTGTTCGTCTGTCAGGAGAGTTGTGCTGCCGCGCAGATCGTAGTGGTAGCTCAGATACGTTCCGTCTGCATCTTCGCGCCCGATCAGCCCCAGACCGTACACATAACGGGCCTTGACGTTGCCCTCGCCATCCAGCTCCATCAGCACCCGGCTCAGTTCAGGCGCATCGTCAATGACGTAGCGAGTCACTTGGCCGCGCTGCGCGAGTTCGATGCGGTCGCCTTGCGGGTTGTACCGATATTTCAGCTTGCCCGCCTTCACCAGTCGGTTACGGGCATCGTATTCATACGCGGAAGCGGTGCTGCCATCCGTGGCATACAGCAGGTTACCATTCGCATCCATCTCGACCGGATAGTCCCCTACCCGTTGTAGGCGATTATCCCAGGTATAGTGTAGCTGCTGTTGTGTCAGCAAACTACCCGGGTTTTCAGTTGGGGATGTCCCGACCTGTTCGCTCGTCAGGTTGCCTGACGGGTCATACGTGTAGTGTACAATACGACCGGGCTCTGCGCCACTGCGCAGGCGTTTTAAGGTGTCATACGTATACTGTTTATTCTCTTCCTTCAGCAGCAAACCGCCTGGACTGTATTCATACTTGAATTGCTGTAATCGAATCCCCTGCCCGCTCGTATTGGTCAGGCGAATGAGCTGGCCAGCCGCGTCATATTCCCGCTGCTCCTGACTGCCATTCGGACGCTTGGTGTCGATGAGTTTCCCGCTGGCATCATACCGATACCGGGTCAGGCGACCGTTCCAGTCCTTCACTTCGGCCAGTTCTCCCGTAGCGTGGTAGCGGTACTCCACCACTTTACCATCCGGATAAGTGAGGGCAGTCATTTGGCCTGCCGCATCATAAGCATATTGCAGCAAATATCCGAACCCGTCGGTCCGGGTGAGCAAGCGGCCAGCCGCATCGTAGGACCGTTCCTCATGCTGCTCGGCTTCCAGAACACGTGCCACTTGTCCGTCCGGTGTGTAGGTGAGCACGATTTCGCCTGCTTCATCTGTGGCCCGGATCAGACGACCTGCGGCATCGTATTCGTACCGGGTTTCCTGGCCTTTGGCATCCAGCTTGGCACGCAGCCAGCCGCGTTCATCATACGCGTAGGCGGTTCGTGCCCCGGCGGCATTCGTCTCCTGCAGCAATCGACCGCTGCGGTCATACGCGAGCCGGGTTTCATTGCCGCTGGCATCGGTGTAGCTCGTATTGCGGTCTTCTCCGTCCCAAGTCTGGCGATAGGTGACTTCGTCTGTGCCTTCACCCTGGATGACTTCCATGAGGCGATGAGCAGCATCATACCGATAACGGCGGGTGTGCCCATCGGCATCGGTATCCTCTACACGCTGATGCAGAGCGTTAAATCGCAGCCGTGTCATGTGGCCGAGTCCATCCTGCCAAGCAACGGGGCGACCCGCAGCATCGTAGGTCAGCTGCTGTACGGTTCGGCCCTCACCATCCACCACGCTCACCAATCGTCCAGCCCCATCATAGTGATACTGCGTTTGCTGTCCCAGCGCATCGGTGACGGCCTGCAATCGTCCAGCAAGGTCATACGATAATTGCGTGGTATCGCCCAAGGCATTCGTTTCGGCAATCAGGCGATTCTCGGCATCGTAGGTATATTGCTTCGTATGGCCCAGCGCATCAGTGACGGTCGCCACTTCTCCGCTTGGGGTATAGGTATACTGCATCGAAGCACCGGATGGGCGCGTCTCGCGAATCCGTTGTCCGCTGGCATTATATCGGGTTTGCCACGTGAGACCCATCGGGTCCGTGATGGAGGTCAGGCGGTCTGCGCCATCATAGCTTCGGCGGCTAATGCCTCCGGCGGCATCCTCCAGTTCCACCATACGCCCCGCTTCATCCCAGCGAACATGTACCTTTCTTCCCTCCGGATCCAGGGTGTACGCCAGTTCACCTGTGTCGCTGTAAACATAGGTCCAGCTCGCTCCAGTGAAGTCCTGATACAACGCTGTTTGTCCGGTTTCAGTGTAACTCCACTGCGCTTGGCTTCCATCCGGACGGGTCACGGTGGTCAGGCGTTGCTGTTCATCATACTGATAGCTGGTTACGCCGCCTTCGGCATCGATTCCACGCGCCAGTTGATGAAGCGGGGTATAGCTGTATTGTGTCTCTTGACCCAACGGATCGATGTCGCGGATCAGGTGCCCCTCATCATCATAGACGTATGTCGTGGTTTCACCCAATGGATTGATGACGCGCTCCGTCTGTCCCTGCGGGGTATAGGTATAGCGCGTGATTCCGCCATCTTCCGCATGCACTTCCAGGAGCTGCAGTGCTTCATCATGGACCAGGGTCCGCGTCTGTCCGAGCCGGTTCGTCACGGTCGTCCATGTCTGCCCCGGATGACTCTCGGTATCATAATGGAACAGGAACGCATAGCCTGCGGCATCGGTCTGTTTAATGATCCGGTAAGAAGCATCATAGGTATTGGTGAATTGAAGAATACCACTCTCGCTCAGGGCGAGCAAACGTCCTGCCTCGTCCGAAACCAGGTCAGTGACCACCCCTGCCGGCTCTTGAATCTGTACCAAGATGCCGTTGGTATTGTATTTAAACTCTACCTGGCGCAGCGCATCTTTGACTTCTTTCAGCTCACCTGTAGGCGTATACTCCAGCTGCAACGCACGCTGCGTAGCTCGGTCTGTCAGGGCCGCCAAGCGACCAACCGCGTTATAGGTTATATCCAAACTCAGGCCGTTTGTATTCGTGTGGCTGAGCAGTTGACCCGCTTCGGTGAAGCGGTAGCTTTCCAGCGGCTCGCGCGTAGTCAGGATCCAGCCCTGTGCATCTCGTTCGAGCACGTCAAAGTAGACGTCGAGATCGGAGCTGCGGTAGGAGCCATCGGCTTGACTCACAAAACGGTTGTGCCGTCCAGCGGTCCAGTAGACCTCCACGGCAGGTATAGGTTGCTCCATTCCCTCCGCATCAGCTTGGATCTCCAGGCGAAGTCCATATTGGTGTGTCCAAGCCAGGCCTAGTTCACCTCGCTGCAGCAGACCGGAATTGTAGCTCAAGGTCAGCGGCCAGTCTGCAGCCCCATGTAGGGTCAAGATATTGTGGTTCATAAACTGCTGACCTGTCGCGGCATGAATCGGATCTCCCGGACAACTTTCTGTCTTGGACTTCGTGACATTCTGTGTCTCAGGCGTCCGACCCGGTGATGGCTGGTGTGGTGAAGCGGTACCTCCCTTGGATGAAGAGACAGGCGCATCTACCCCTTTGGCGCCTGCACTGGCCGCTTTATCTTTCAGAGCCTTGGCTGCGGCTGCACTCGTGATTCCTGTAACCCCCGCTATCCCGGCTTTCTCTGCATCCGTCAGACCTCCTGCATCATGACGGGTAGGACCGGCATCACCAGGGACATCGTCGGCCTTGCCTGTTGGTTTATTACTGGTCATCGGAGCATCCGCTTCTCTGGCACCTGCCGGAGCTTCACCTGGCTTGGCTGGCTTCGGCGTCGTACCCACAATGTCTTCTCCTGCTTCCCGGGTCGTATTCCCCGGCATTCCCGCTTTGTTTGGACTGGTCGGGATGGCATCGATCGCATCATCCGCGTGTCGACTGGCCGTTTTGGCGGCATCAATCGCGTCATCCGCGTGCCGACCGGCCGTTTTGGCGGCATCGATCGCATCGTCCGCATGCTTCACCGCTTTTCCTGTCAGCTCCAAGGCTTCATCCGCAAACTTGAGAAGGGATGTCGCTTTATTAACTCCTTTCCCCAGTGGTCCTAGCACACCAAGACCACGTTCATACCATTCTAGTTTCACACCAGTCAGCAGATCTCGACCAGTAATCGCTTCGATTACCCCCTTAACATTCCCCACCACGGGGAGGAAGTCCAGGACGGTGCCTAAAGCAAAGGTGAGGAAGCTCGCCAGCTTCCCCCAGTTGAATTTTTTCCCCGCCCGATCGGCTTGCTCATATTCGTCCCGTTTGCGACGGGTTAGCTCCGAGAGCAGCTCCAGCTTGGTTTGCAAGCCATCCAGCTCCCGCATAAGCTGGGTAAACGTACTTTGGACCCCGCCTTGGCTGAGGGTTTTCTGGGTTAGGCTGTTCATCGACCGGTTCAGATCCGCTCGCAAATCCCCCATCTCATCTGCAGCCCGATCTAGGCTTCTTGATGTCCGTTTCAGGTCGGATAGGCTGACTTCCAATTTCACACGACTTCCCCCTTATCTCTTCTTCGCAGCTGCTGCGGCCGCAGATGCAGCTGCTCGTTGTCTTTCTCGCTCCTGACGCTCACGTTCCTGACGCTCTCTCTCTCTGCGCTCTTCCTCAATATCTTCCTGCATAAACTGGTTGGCGAGCGATTCCAATCGCCGAGCAAATTGTTCCATCTCATCCGCGGTCTGTCTCATCCGCTGTGCTGTATCACGAAAATCATCCATAAAGTGCTGATGCACCCGACCTTTCCAGACCATGGCCTGCACATTACTATTGATGCTGGAGCGTTCATTCTCCATTTTGCTGCTGTTGCTGCGTAATCTGGAGGCTATACTCCGCAGCTTACTGACATCTGGCCGAATAGGCATATGTACATCTCCTTACTTTGTTGAGTCTGCCTTACTAAACCGCTCCGCGATCGCTTTCAACTCATCCCCTACATCCTTCAACACAGTAGAAACACTTTCCAACTGAACATGTGCATCTTTATAAGAGGAATAAAATCGTTCTTGAGATTTTCCTTCCCATTCTCCTGTAATTCCATCAATCAATGACTTCAATTCTCTGGATAACGCAATATTTTCCTGACTGCTCGCTAGAAAACGGGTGGCAATTTCCTTAATACGATCAGGCTCTATTTTGATACGGTCCGCCATTTATTTAACCCCTTTCCCTTCCAATTTCTCCATTTGATCTGCAAAACGCAGTAATGCTTTTTTCACTATAGCTGGCTTATAAGGCTGCAACTGAAGTGTACCTTCGGTTAGCTCCACAGCCAGGTACAGCTTGTCTCCCCATTGTGCATAGTGATAACCCTCCTGATGCCACATCAACCCATGTCTCTTCATAAACATCATCGACCCGGAACGCTCACCGTTGTTGAAAATCTCCATTGCAAGCCCGGCCTGCTCTTCCGTATGACCTGCTTGAATTAATCTGTTACACCGATCAGCCTCCGTAAGCTGATTCCATTGTTCCCATGTGCATTCCTTAATGACTGCTTTCTTGGCTGGGCTTCGATATTGAAGTGTAAGCGGGAAAAAACCTTTCATGGCTTCCAAGGTGATGCTCGCGTCTGCCACAGGAACAATCCGAATCCCGCCCGACTCGGTGACGGTCTGTTCAACAACAATTCGAGGTGTAAAATAGTAATGGCCCTCGTATTTCCCCTTGCCTTCAATCTGTTTACTCACATGCATAACATCAGCACTGCCGCAAGCAGCAATACAATAAGCCAGCATTTCATTCATATCGTAGCCCGACCCATCCGCTTTCGGGATCAGGTATCCTTTGGAGATAAATGTTTTCTCGATAAGCTTATATTCCTCTTCCAATTCCTTAGCTAAATATCCACGATAGGGATCTTCAAAATTGGCTATATAGCGAACTCCTACTAGCTGAGTTAAAAAGAAAAACTCCTCTGGGGACAACTCAAAAGCCCACTCTTCCTGCAACTCATTTTCCAAAAATCACACGCTCCCTATAGCTCTATTTAAACAGTCCTATGACGTAGATAATGAATGCAAAAACTAACGCCCCAACGGAACCACCTATGACATATATCCACAAACGTTCATAATGGGACTGTTTATTCTGGTGCAGTAGCTGAGCCCAGCCCTTTTTGACTAAAGTTTGCTTGGGTTCCGGATTAAAAACGGTCTGATCGATGCCTTCCTGCACCTGCTCCATCGCAATGCCAATCTCAATATGAAATGGAGTTCGTTCCTTGAACTGCTCAATCAGCTTCCCGTATTCCCAGAAGGCCGAAGTCAAATTCCCCTGACGTTCGAGTTGGCGTGCCCGCGCCAGTTGATTCTCTTGCGCAGACGTTAAAGCATCTACAGCATACTCACTTGGCAGGTTCACCGTCTCTTCTTCTGGCTGCTGCAGCTCTGTATCTGGATCAGAAACAACCTTGGCTGCTTGCTCTACAAACTGTTTTGCTGAAGCCAAAGCAATCTGCCACTCCCCGAATGTCGGACATTGCTGCAGTTGCTCCGCACTCCACAATCTGCTTAACAGAGCAGCTACTTCGGGCCCATACTGTCGTTCAAGCGTTGCTTGAAGAAGGGTGTAACGCTCGCTCGGCTGCTGCATTTCTTGTGGATCAAAATAACTGTCTCCCCATGCATACTTACATATGTCTGTACTCGACCAAGCCAGCATCTCGGCAAGCAGGATTCCGCCAGCAAATCGATCCGATTGAGGACTCCAATCCCCGTATTCTCTAAGGAAGGATGGAGTATATCCCGTTGCACCTTCAGGTAAATTATCGGGTTCCTCCAATTGCTTGGCATACATTCCTTCTACGTCCACTAGTTCAACAGACATATCTTCCGATTCTTGATTCGCGTTCACGATCAGTAGATTAGCAGCTGACAAATCTGCATGGGCTATGCCAGCTTGCTCCAATACAGCCATAGTTGATACCAAAACGCTTGCTAGTTTCAAAGACTTCTCCTGAGTAATCACTTCTCGGTCAAGCATGAATTCACTCCATGTCTTGCCTTCAATCCAAGGCATATGCGCACTATATAGCAGCTCCGGATATTGACCGAGTAGCTCCATATCTTCTAGCGGATTCAGGATTGCTCTCGACCACACACGAAGTCCGGAGAGATCCTTCATATCTGCCATAAGTTCCGTTAATTTCATTGCAGAAGGTTTCCTGAAGGCTGGACGGAACACCTTCAATGCACTGCTCTCTCCCGCGCCGTTGATCAGCTTATAGACCGTGCCTTCCCGTCCCTCTTGTCCATAAGGCATACCTTCGAATTGAGGGTGAGGCACCAATCTATAGGCTTGGTTTCTAATGTGTAATTCGGTAGTTAGTTCTGGTGGAAACACAATGCTTGCTCCCCTTTACACTGAAAAATATTTCGAGATTAAACTGTTGAAAATGAGCTCACCTGCTCGATCCGCAGGTAACATCCATCCATCGCTTTTACATTAGCCAAAGACTGGTGCAACTCTATGTTATTCCACTCATTTCCATCACTGCTAAGAGAGTAACGATAATTGGATGCCTGAAATGTCAAAGCCATGCCTTCATTCAATCCTTTGAGCATAGGCTCAAGTAATTCATTGAGCGGAAGCGTATTAGGCACTTCAATATCTGTCCTTTTTCCGGTTGCTTCAATAATTAAAGTTAATAATGTCCGATCCATCTGTTTATCCTCCTATCGGTTACATTGGTGTTGAAGCAGACATCTGCAAGCCTAACGAAATTAAGTCCTTGCTTGTCCCAGGCATCATCATAAGGGCACCCTTCTGAATGGAATATCCGGATTCCATCATCATTTCGCGATAGCTTTCCGGAATCACAGAAGACATCCGTTTCAGCTTCTCGGAATAAGGGTCGACGACAAAAGAATCTGGCATCATGCCTTTCCATGCTCGTGTATCCCGAATTCGGCTTGTAGAAGCGTCTTCTGTAATAAAGATGTTCTCCACTAGCACTTGTCCATCAGGTACAGACATTGATTTAATTCGATCAACGATGGGTTCAGGGTCTTCACCTGTATAGATTCCATCTGTCATATGACAGATAAGCGGGGCAGGACATTGTTCCATGTTGCGCAGCTCGGACTGAATGATTTTCTCGGCCTGCTTGAATGCTTTCGCCGTATCTGTGAATCGTTTGGGATATAACGGTGGAAGACTGCCGCGGTTGGCAATTCGGTCAATGGATTTTACACCATCCAGCAGGTCATATACCTCATCACTATAGGCAAGAATGGCAATGCGGTAACGTGGGGATACCTTAGAACCTTTTGTTGCCCGATAAACAATTTGTCGAATGATAGTCTGCAATCCCTCATTCACAATATCCATTCTCCGCTGTCCTTCGAGCTCAAGTGTCATGGAGCCACTGATATCAATTAAATAGATTAATAGAGCGGGTGTGCTTCCCGTCGCATGTATTGTATAACTCATCGGAATAAATTCACCTTTTCATCCTCCAGATATAGAAAAAGCCAGGTAAGTTTACCTGGCTTCTTATGTAACGAACTACGTTTGGTCTGCATCTCTAAAGCGTTGTGAAATCTTAGTTAGTTCTTCAGAAACAAACCCAAGCATTTCAATATAAGAGGTCATTTGTTTCTGATTCTCTTGATAACGCACATAAAATGCATTAGATTGCATACCTTCCCACTCGGGTTGCATAGATTGCATGAGTGAATTTAATTTCTGAGTAAGCTGTTGGCTTTCTTGTTGAGCTTGTCTAAACTGATTAGATGCTTTATCCATTTCTTCGGGTGTAATTTTAATTCTTGCCATTCTCATCTTCCCCTTTATACCAATTTTATAAATTTTAACCAATTACTATTGTATACAATGAACTATACAATTACCAAACATTTTTTGGGAAAAAAGACTCATTTGTGAGTCTTTTTTCCTTATAACCCTTAATTTGCGACAAGATTCGCGTTTCCATTTCGTATTAAGACTTGCTCTTCAACCTGTGCAACACCATTGGCAAATGCATGTACTACTTTGACATTTACAAATTTACGTTTAACATAAAATCCTTCTCCATCTGGCAGTACACGACTGCCTGACGTATAAGGAACTTTAATATTGAATAACTCCGTATCGTTAGAATCGGCTGTGCCTAGTAACCAACCAATCTGAGCAGATTTGATGTCCTTTAACCAATCATCATAGTTACGGTTGATCGCGTTGGCCTGTCCCGAAACGATGATATACACCCCATGTTCCCGTCCGTTTCTTGTGATGTATTCCAGATGCCCTGTGATGGTTCGGGAAATACGCTTCGCGATGAAATCAACGTCGTCCATAATCAGCATCATTTTAGGAGCAAATTCATCCGGATCAGCCACTCGCTCTTCCAGCTTGGTACGGAGTTCTTCGATCATTTCCTCCATCGTGGACTCATTGGTTGCAAATCCCACGGTATGATGAAGGTCTTTCAATACGCCCAATCCTTGTGGTGTGCGTCTAAAGTCACACAGATAGAGTTCAAGCTCATCCTGTGTATATTTCACAGCTGACATCAGGCCAATTGTCACAAGTAGTGACGTCTTGCCAGATTCCATTCTTCCTGCCACCATGAAATAAGGGCCGTCTGCCACCATATCCCAACCAAGCATGTTCAAACTGTCAATGTTCATGTGCACAGGTAAAATAGGACTGGAGGCCAGATTCAGATGATCTGTAGCCTCTGGAATCGAGATGACTTCAGGCAGCACTCGAATCGACTCCGGTTTAGGCGTTGTACAGGAAGCATCGATCGCTGCAAATTGTTCACGCAACTGTTTTGCACGAGTGGACTCATTCAAGGCTTGAATAGATAAAGCGGTCTGGAATTCATAAGGAGGAATGCCCCCTTTCACAAAAGCTCTGCCCTCCGGCAACTGTGTCGGAGCCTTGAGCAGCCTTCCTACGGCGTAGTTATAATCCGCTGTATCCGCAAGCATATAGGAGACCGCATTTGGAAAATTACTGCGAATCCGATCCAGCATATCCGAAATTCGGTTAAGCGTAGCAACAAAGTATATTCCGAGTCCCGGTCCTTCACGCAAAAGCGGGTCCAGCTTCTCATGAAGTTTCTCAAATTGCGCTCGGAAACTAACATAACTGTCGATAATAACGAGTATCGCCGGCAATGTGTTGCCGGTTTCCGCACAATAGGACAGTCTGGATTTCACCCCAGTCTCGGCAAAGAGCGTTTTGCGCTGATTGATCGTTTCTTCCAGATAATTAAATAATCGATTCATTTTCTCTTCCTGATCATCCTGAATTACATCAGCTACATGAGGCAACAGTGCATAATCCTTCAGCATTCTTCCGAAATCAAGCGCATAGATGTTCACATCATTCGGAGTTGTGTCTTTCGCGATAGAGTACAGTAAGGTCTGGATAAAGGTCGTTTTACCTGTCCCTGGCATACCGTAAATCAGCCAGTGGCCTGATTCAATATCGATTCGAAGCGGGAACTGTCTCTGGTTGACGACATCATCAATAAGTCCGACTTGTGGGTTCAATATTTTCCCCGGCTCCATCGCCCCGGTCTCCAAATCCTCTAGCGTAAGTTGAGTAGGCAGAGGCTCCAGCCAAGGACCTGGCAAACGTCGAATACCTTCCTGTTCAGCTTTCATAGCGATATGATCAATCAGAACGTTCAGTTGCTTTTTGCGTAGGCCCTTCTCTTCAGAAGGCTCCGTTTCCCGAATCAGCTCCAGTTGATCTCTCAGCTTTGTTTTCCGGCCATCCAGTTCATAGGAATACATCGTATCGTCTGACTGTACAATATTTTGATCCGGCCGATATGGAGCTCCGCTCCAGGCAAATTGCACGGATTCAAACACTTCATTGCTTCCCACTTGCAGGAAACCACGACCTGGATTTGTAATATGAGCAGCATCCGGGATTCGAATCATCTCACGACTGTCGCTCTCATCCTGAACCCGGAGACAGACTTTATAACGCGAGTTACTCCAGATTTTATCGTCCACGACGCCGCCCGGCTTCTGCGTCGCGAGCAGCAAGTGCACACCCAAGGTTCGACCAATCGCCGCTATAGAAACAAGCTCACTCATAAATTCCGGTTGGTCCTTTTTGAGCTGGGCAAACTCATCGATGACAATAAATAGATGCGGAAGCGGATCTTGATCTTTCCAATCGGTCTGATAATACTCGTCAATATGCTGTACGTTTCCAGCAGCAATGAACAGGCGCTGTCTCCGCTTAAGCTCCGCTTTAAGCGAAACTTTGGAGCGTTCAATCAACCCCTCTTCCTCGAGATTAGTCACGGTAGCTATGACGTGGGGAAGATCCTGGAATATATTCGACATTCCACCACCCTTGTAGTCAATCAACATGAAGGCCATATCGTGCGGATGATACTCAACTGCCAGCGAGGCAATAATGGATTGGATGACTTCACTTTTCCCTGAACCGGTAGTTCCAGCCATGAGACCGTGAGGCCCATGTCCTTTACGCTCGATTTTGTCATGAAGATTGAGAAGAACAGGCTTTTTTCCTCCCCTAACACCGACAGGAAACGGAAGGGTGTTTGGATAACGGGACTTCTGCCAGTTGTTCTCCACATCGAATTGATCAATATCTTGAATACCAAATAATTCGAAAAGCGTCAGTACGTTCACGATTTCATCTGCTGAATTTCGCTTGATTCGATATGGTGCAATCTGTCTAGCAAACTGGTCTGCTTGCTCCAGAGACATTTGATCCGGTTGGAAAGGTTGTACAAAAGGAATTTCATCCTTCGGCTTGGCATACGTGTTATCGCCCGCGGAGCCGCCTGTGACGTTCGTGGAACGCATAACCCCTTCATTTGAAGTTAAATCAATAACAAGTTCACATTCCTTCGGCAACATATCTTTGCTAGGAGCCAGTACGATGCTGCAAGCCCCAATAACCTCTGAGCTTTTCATCATTAATGGGAGAATCGGCTCATGCTCCAACATTTCAATGAAAGGCAGGAAGCAGACGTAAAAAGGTAATGCTTTCTCCCCCTTATTCAACCATTGGCGTCGCTGCAGGAGAGTGAATAGCTGTTCCATGAGCTGTGGCTGATATGCACGTTCCTCGAACAAATATCTACCCGAACGAGTATCATTCCACACATGTGGAATCCACCTCATCCAGTCCCAGTTTTCTCGCTGCGTTTTATTCATGAATACGGCCAATTTCAGTTCATCTGGGGCATGGTGCGCCGCAAGCTGAGTCACGACCGTACGACAGAATCTGTTCAGCTCTTCTTCATCGCCCACAATACCGACAACCCGATACTTGTTCAGATCCAGTAAAGCAGGAGCGTTAGTTATCGTTGTGAATTTTTCGGTCATTTCTCTTGCCTTTTCAAGCATTTGGTCCTTTTCAACACCATTCTGCTTCGGCACTTTAATATCAAAATTACTAGGCACAGTACCTATTCCCACACGAACTTTCAGAAAATCAAAGTCCTGAGGGATTCTCTCCCATACTGAAGAGCTCCGATCCTTCACCATATTGATACAAAATTGTGGGTCCAGATGCGTCTGATGCCAGTTTAGAATCAATTCATTTTTCCAGTTCTGCAAAATCTCTCGATTTTCATTGATATGGTTGTCATACAGCCGTTCCCGCTCTTTGATCTTTTTGCGATGCTTCGCCTTGGCTTGGAAATGAACAAGCACAGGCACGAAATAGGACACGACCATCATACAGAGTGAGATCATCTGTACCGTTACAAACTGTCCGTTTCCCCGGCTTTGATAAAAAGTCATCATGGCTGCCCCACCTGCAACGGTAACCATGATTGGTACCATAATCGAAATAATATTCAACTGTGGAGGCTGTGGTATAGAAGGCGGCGAGAAAATTTCAACTTCTTCTCCCGACGTTTCTTTAATAATCCTAGGCGATCTCTTATAGAAAAAATGGGACATGCTCTGTTACCTCCTCTTCATGCAACTTCTTTAACGATTCATACAACCCTTGGGATAATAACCAGCCGCTGCCGCGTCTTTCTCACTTGAAAAGGTCTCCTCTTCCCTGTAGCCGTAAGAACATGTGCTTGGATAATAATATTTAATACCAGTTGCTGGATTTACAGCACCCTTGATCTCGGTTTTCTTAACTAGACGCCCTCCGCCAAGTGCGTAGTTATTATAAAATTGGTCACCGATGGGAATGCCTTGAATGAATGCCATAATACCAATATCATCAATCGAATTAATCCATTGCTCTTGGGAAATCTGTGGAAGCTTAAACGTATAGTGAATACCATATCTAGTCGCATATTCATTATGTTTGTTTATGTAATAAGCCAGATCCTGCTGAATACTCTTCACAATGACGCTCTTGCGCATCAGTTCAAAATCGGCTGCATTATCTAATAAAGGAATGTTCGTTGTACCCGCCAAATCTTCACGGAAGCCTTCTACCCAAGCTCTGGCATAAGCATCGTATGCGTACACATAACTGTCCAACGTGAAGCTTATGCTGTTGCCGCGATTGTCGGAATACGAATATGGTTTTTTGGGTCTCCACATATGCTTAAACACTCGCTCACCATTAGCGTCACGATACTCATCAATGGCGTATACGTCATAACCATCGTAATCAATGACCGCAACGGCTGGTATATATCCAGCAAGAGCACCTTGTCTAACCAGATCATTCACAACATCAAAGTTCAGATAGAGGGTACGGAAAAAGGTATCCAATGCCCGCTCTTTGTTAGCAAAGAAAAACTTTCTCGACTGATATCCCGCTTCATATTCTTGAAGAACATTCGTATTCAACATCTGAGAAGCATCTTGAACAGCAGTATGAAGCGTTGCAGAATATTGATCTGACAAAGCAAGTGCTGTCTTCTGATCCCCAGTTCGGAAATCCATAATGAGATAGAACGGCACAAAGATACAGATAAAGAAAATCGCCCAATTAGTAATCTTCATTGATTACCATGCCTCCGTAAGGAACGTAAACCTTGACATTCCCGTTCGTGATTCCCCCTGTGAACACATCGTTTAAAATAGTTGCCATCGTGCGGTTCACATTTTTTACTTTTACGGTGAAGAAATCACCTACCGCCATCACGTATCTTCGATTGAGATCCGCTGTGGGACTGCTCGGAAATAATCTTTGCATGATTTCCTGGTTGTAGTGACCATCAAAATACGTTGTAAAACTATCACGGAATGTCGCTGCATTAGCCGGATCGGAGTAATCCGGATTGTACTTCTTATGCAAATGTTCCATCTGAATCTCATACTGATTGCCTGTGGCTCCCAGCTTCTGATTAAACTCGGTATACATTTCAGGTGTGATGTACCCTTTAGTCCGGGCCGAATCCACAAATGTAGTCACCGCCGAATGTACCACAAGCTGTGACAGGTCATCCTGCCGCTGTGCCTGCTGGAACAACGGATAGAGGAATAACAAAATGATAGCGATAAAAACACCTAATATTTTGGAGAAAGAGTTTTCCAAACAAGCTCACCCTTTATGTAAAAACAATGGTTTGTACCTTGCCTTGACTGTCCCTTATATAAGACACGGTATACGTTCGGTTCAGATCAATGCCTGAGACATCAATACTTTCAATATCATCTGAACGATAGAAATATTGGTTAACTACACGAATGTTGGCATCCAGTGCTTTCATCTGCCTGATGCTATGAAGCACCTCTGCACCGGTGTACGTCACTTGTTCTGTAATTTCGAGACTGGTAAATAATCTCCGATCTTCGTTGACTGCGCTTTTGTGTGCTGCCTGAACAGCAGCATCCTGAGATTGGATGCCTCCTAGAGCGAACATGCAGGCAACGAGCACAATACTGATCTCAGCTGCCACGAGTATGAACTTTTCTACCGTTTCGCTCATTGGAGGACCTCCTTGTATTTCATTTTCACTAAATCATTAACTCTTATCTCTGTTGTTCAAATTTAATTCCTCTTATCATGTTATTGTCATCTCTCAGGATACTAGAGATGAACTTCCCACTCGGATTGATGTATTCAACAGAAGACTGCAATTCAGCATTGCTCAGAGAGGTTTTCTTCCATTTCTCAAGAGATTTGACTACTCCTCTGTCATCCAAATTAAATTGTTGACCATAAAATGTACCTAAAGTTTTAGAATCAGCATAATATTGCTTTCCAGTTATCACCTGTATACCAAACTCATCCTGATTCATATACTGCCGTATTGCATTCAGCACCTGACTTCCTGACAGCGTTGTATTGCTATACGTCTGATACTCTGTATCGGACAGTTGGGTTGTAATAGCCGCCATCTTCGTCTGGCCCTGTTTCGCCGCATCCTGTGATGAGATCGTGATAATAACAACAATCGTAATCAACATAATCGTGAGGAATATACCTGCTGCGACGCGTATACCGACGCCTGTATTTTCTTCCAAATAACTCAATCCCTTCTTTTATTTGAACCTGAACATTACTACTCCTGTTCAAAGATAATGCCTCTTATCATATTGTTTTTGTCCCTCACAATGGAAGATCTAAATTTCCCACTAGGATTAACATATTCTTCAGAAGATTGTCTCTCAGCAGCGGAAAGACTAGAACTACTGCTTCCAGTTATCTCTCCTATGTCATTAAATACATCACCGTAGAAAGTGCCCACAGTTCCTCTCTGTTTCCCTGTAATTACTTGAACTCCAAACTGCTCCTGATTCATATATTGCCTCACGGCATTCAATACCTGACTTCCTGATAGTGTCGTATTGCTATACGTCTGATACTCTGTATCCGACAGTTGTGTTGTTATAGCCGCCATCTTGGTCTGCCCTTGTTTTGCCGCATCCTGTGATGAAATCGTGATAATAACGACAATCGTAATCAGCATAATCGTGAGGAATATACCTGCCGCGACGCGTATACCGACGCCTGTATTTTCTTCCATGGAAAAATCGCTCCTCTCTTATATAGTTTGTAGTTGCGTAGATATATCACTTAACTGTTTAAAGGACATATAGAGGAATGGAAATACCAGATAAAGAGCGATAAGCAGCGCTCCTGGCGTCCATCCAAATAACTTGCCATAGGAAGTTTTTTTGCGAATCAGAAGCTCCAGTCGTTCTTTTTTCTGTTCCGCGTAATACTCCTGCTCCATTTCCAGATCATCAAATGCTTCGCGTAAAGAAAGCTTCTCTACAGCCTGCATTAAACGTTTCACGATTCTGCCAAAGGAATCGAAGGGAGCATCCGATTTCAGCATTTTCAGCGCATCTTCTGCGCCACTGTCATAGTTGAGCAGACACTTCTGCAAGGCAGGACGGAAAATAATACTGTAACGTTCCATCCACTCCAGTACAGTCTCCACCGAAATTCGTTCAAACTCACATAATATCGATATAAGCACATGAAACTGATCCACTTCATTTTGCATTTCCAGTGCCCGTAAGCGGCGCTGAAATTGCAGCATCCATATTGTGATGTAATAACCGACACCGCCTGCACCAATTGCAATCAGAAGCTCCCACCATTTGAGATACTCGTTATTCACAACAGTGATTTTACTTATAATCCGGTTAACGATATTATTCATCGCAACATCCGTCAGCGGCTCATTCGTGTGAGCTTCGACCGATTGAACAATCTGTTCTCGAGTCAGATCTTTATTGCTCCGAAGATCCTCCATAATTCGATTGTCCATCGTCGTTAATTGATTCGCGCGTTCCAATTCATCCGCATTCATATATCCCAGAATATTGGTTTCTTCCGTTGTGGGTTTGCTAAATATATGGTGAACACTGTTATAGTGCAGGAATACCGAGATCAGGATCACACCCAAAAATGCAGAAACGGAGATAACAACTCGATGGATATACAACCATTCCAACGTCAAATGGGAATTCGCCTCTTTAAGCAGCATATTGGTTCGATGATGCTTCCTTGTATTGGACGGTGGAACCAGTCGATCCACAATCCACTTTACCCAAGACCAAGAGTAAGCTTTCTTTTCCCATTCCTTTCTTGGACCCTTCGGAACATATTTGGCTTCATCATTTTCGGACAGCTTGCGGATAAGTAAGTAACAGATTACAGCCGATGCATAGATAAACATACGAATCAGAAATCCAATTCTACTATCGTAGAAATCCGTTGTTATTGGAAAATAGTTCTCTGCCCAGCGCTGTAACGGAAAGGAGAGTAAGATCGGCAATAACGCAAGTAAGGTGAGTCCACCTAACTTATAGCGCAGTTTCTGCCTTCTCATCAGGTCATATCTGATCTCCTGCACGAATTTGTTGATAGCATTCAAATACATGGAGCCCTTCTGTACATTCCGATCACCATATTCCATGATCAAGTGCGAGACTCCAGAGAACACCTTCAAATATCGGTTGGGTGCAACCGCATAATACTTTTCCAGTTCCCTGCCGGGATCTTTGGACGTCAACACTTCATGAATCCGCTCGGTTTGAAGTTTAATATCATGTGGTGAGGATTGAGCCGCCTGATACAGAGCCTCGTCCACCATTCGAACTTCCTGATAGTGATGGCGGTCATCCTCCAGAACATTAGAAAACTGTTTCAACAAGCGGTCTTCAACACGATTAACAAAAATATCAATGAACAATTCATTAATCACAATCGCAGCCAGTGCACCGAAAAATAATGCCATCCAGCTCTTACTAAAGATCGCAAGAATAATGAGTCCGCCTAGTATGGATCCCAAGGTTAAGTAGGTAATCCGCATGGTTTCTTTACGTAACGAGTATTCATCATACGTATTGATCGCGGTAAGACGCTTGCGAATTTTTAATATCTGTGATTTGATAATCGGCACTTTGATCAGCTGATGATATGATTTCTGATAAAACACCAGTAATTGCCGAGGAGTTCTGCCCGTTACATTTTTGGAAGAAGGCCATACATTCTCCCGATTTTTCTTGCGTTTGCGATCTTTCAGGATGAGATAAAGAAGTATTCCGCCCGAGATTAGAAGAGCACCGCCCGAAATGGCAAAGATCCATATCCACTTATTCATTGAGCTTGCCCCCAATGTGTGTTCAAGAATTGGCTAAAGTTTGCCCGGTCTTCTTCATTCATGTGAAACAGCATCTTTTCAATTTTTTCAGGAGAGATGGGGGACACAGCGACATATTCACCGTTTCGATATTCAATGATATTCCGTGCCGTCCACACTCTCCCACTGTTTCTGCGATAGACTTCTCGTTGCAGATTAACCAGCGCATCAAGCTTGCTCTCAATAGAATCTCCCTTGGTTATTGCTTCATCATGCTCCAGCGAATCCGATTCAAATCGGACGGGCGTAATCTCTGTAATGCGCTCGATGTAACGTTTACCGTTCATCTCCTTGCGCATGTGAACGTCCCACTGTACCGCATTGGCAACCTGTTCTTCTGCAATGCGTTCGTTTTGGAATACACCCGTTTTGAGCAGTGAGTTACGCAAAGACCAGACCAGTTCTCGTGCAGAAGTCGCGTGGTGTGTGAAAATCGTAAATAGACTCGCTACCTGCGACATCTGGATCATCCAGGCTGCAACAGGATCTGTTGCCACCTCTCCCAGGATGTTTACCGATCCATCTGTTTTTTTCTGAAGATCTAGTCCTGCTTGTCCCGTTATGTTCTCCGTCTCACGTAAAGCGAGCGAGTTACGCTGCGGGTACAGCCTTCTTAAATGAAGCTCAAATGTCATCTCTTGAATCCTCAGAGTTAACGTAGCATATATGTATTTCACAGAAGCCATAACCAAGGAGGTCTTACCTGACCCTTGCGGACCAGTAAACGCAGTAACCTGCGCACCTTTCATCAAATACTTAATCATATCTCTTGCTAACTCCGCATTCACTGTATCCTTGGACGAAATTAGATGATCCAGCTTCATATTGGGAAGATCAAACTTTCTGACAAAAAATGCCCAGCTTTCTGCAAATGGAGGTCTGACTACGACAACCCGTGATCCGTCTTTCATCTCATTGACTTTAAAGCCGTTCGTCTCGGTCAATTGACCTGGATTATCATACTTATAAATATTCTGACAGACCCTTTTCAACTCCAAGTCAGTTCCAAAACTCAGAAACGACATATGAATTGACTTACCTCGGAAGAAAATCCACACACTCTGATATCCCGGGTACTTATACTGTTTCATTCCTTGCAATAGTGACATTTCATCTTCTACCATCTGCATATGAGTAGGAACTCCAGATACGCCACCTGATATACCATCAATAGACATATCACGTATCTCATCAATCACCCCGAAGCCCTTATAATGCTGGTAGACCCGCTGTACAACAATCGCCAGTTTGTCGTCAAACTCCAGACCACCGCGTGCTTCTTTTACATAAATGGAGTCGATCTCCTCACCAGTAATCACATAGGAATCTACAGTTCCATCCTCAATAACCTTTTTCGGCTCATCCAATTTATACTTGTCAATCAGTTTAGATAATGCATGAAAGCCATGTTTTTTCTTGAACAAATGAAGTAGAATATCAAACTTGTCCTGCTGTGTTAATTGATCCTCATCTTCAAATGGAATTAATCGATTGATGTTATCATCGTTGAACCCATAATTTCGTTCGAGCAGATCCGAGATGAACTGCTTAAGATATATTTTTTCTTGTATGTCACCCGAAGTCGCATTTTTCATCGCACTTCGTAATTCAGCTACGATCCCTTGACGGCGATTGTATTCCTCACTGCTCATCCCCATGTCCAGCAGATTACTGTTTACATACTCATTAATCATTGTTTTTACATACTCAAGAAGATAATCAAATTCAAACCTCTCTTGGTTCTCACTCTTTTTATTCGTTACACTTCGACCCGGCTTTCGGTTCAGTTTTACAAATAAATAAGCGATTAATATAGCTACAATGAGCATAATAACAAGGAAATTAATGGTGAATGCTAATCCCATCTCTAACTCCCTCTTTCGATTCGCTTCAGTTTGGTATTAATCCCAATCTCATGCAAAATGGTTTTTGCTGCGCGTCCGACTTCTTGTATAAAATAATAATTTTCATTGTTGCTGCTAATATAACGATTCCTTGCAAAGAAACCTTTAATATCTCCATCGTTCATGTGGTCCTTGAAACTTGTATTGTATGGGATCGTTAGAATCGGATGTTTAAATTTGTACTTGTTCGCAATATTTTTAATTTTGTATTTAGATAACGGATCATATTGTGTCATCAGAAGCAAATGTGGTTTTTGTTGTAAAGCCTCCGGCCACTGACTTTGTTGTGCGTCAAAATATTTCTCAAGAACACTCACGTTCTGATTAACACAGACGATAACCAAATCGGCTTCTTTGATTAAGCTATTGGACACCTCATTCTCTTGCTCACTTCTGGCATCCAAAAGAGAAATCCCATAATACTCCGCCGCCATGCGGAAGATCATGTTAACTGATTCTATGGAACTTGGCTGAGGACGATTCAAGCGTTCACTTCCCCAAAGCAGATCCAGTCGATTCCGCTCTACCATCAACGTATAATTTTTGACGCTGTCCCGTTCAAGCTTACTGCTCTTGGCTACACGCTCCAATGAATCAAGTCCAAGTCCACCAATGGCAAAAAATTGCCGATTATATTGACTGATCGTTTTATTAAAGAAACGTTCCATATCACCATCCGTCCGTTGCGGCTGTGATACTAGTGTTCGAACATCGTATTCAAATCCGATAAATGTAGCCAATGCAGCGGTTGCACTCGTTACACCGATCCCATGCTGCATACCCCATAATGCAATTTTCCCCATACTAATTACTCCTTTCGGCCCGCTTCCATAGTGCGTTAACCTTGGACATTTCCTGGCCCAAAATGAATTCCACTACCTGTTTAATCACCAGTTTATAGGAATTGGACATCCGCTTAACCATCACTGTACTTTTATATTGATTAATGATTTTTAGTGTCTGATCGCGTTCATCCGGATAATAAATCAAACTTTCTTTCCAAGTTATTGGCAAGTCATCCAGCAGACTATTCATGTATGTTTCATCCAGATGGTTACTGACCTCATAGATTACTTTTGTTACAGGCAAGTTAATAGCGGATAACTTCTCTCCTTGAAAATAAGCCCGGATCAGATTTACATTTTTCTGAATCACAGGATTCTCATATGATGTGACGACGTAGACAAAATCCGCTGTTGGCCAGCTCTCCAATTTGTTTTCATCATTACAATCAATCAATACAAAATCATACTCGGAATCTCTGAGATTGTGCTGCAGATCCTCGTAGGAATGTATATCTTCCATAACATCAAATTGATCATGTGTATGCAGAGTGAGGGAGTCATCTACTTTAGGAAATACATATTCATAGTCTCTGTGCCTCGTAGCATCCACAAGCAGAACCTTGTGGTCCATCGATAACATTTTTCCAAGGTACATCATAAAATCCGTTTTATCGTAGTGGCCGATAACAAGTATTTGTTTCATGTCGGTCTCCTTATTTACTGTCCAGGTTCTCGTGTATTGCTATCCTTGAAAACACTTCCTGAGTCTGAATTGACGTTAGATGTATTGCCGTTCATGTCCTGTTGATTCAATCCTGATGTTGCATCATTCATCAATGTATTATCCTGCTGCGCATTTGCTTTCTTTCCTTGACCCTCTGTTTCGGTGATGTACTCACCGCTATTCAGCTCTGTTGTATTACGTCCGCTAATATACTTTTGGCGATCCTCATCACTCATGGATTTCAGATCCTGCTCCAATTTGGCTCTTACTTGCCGTTCAAGAGCAGAAGTTGCAATACCCACAATATTAGGGTTGGATTCTATAAGATCCAGCACTTTGGCATTTGATGGATAGTTTGGAATTGCAGCGTCTTGCATGTACGGATCAACATAACTTAAAGCATAGATTGATGCATCGTTAATATAAGCATCCACGATTGCACTAGACATCGTCAGAATTTCCTTCTCACTCATCTTGTACCATATCGTCCCATTATTTAAATCTTCAACTTTCTTCTTCGAAAGAACTATGTAATCCTGACCCGTCGCAAAGCGAATCCGAACATCTACAAACTCATCTTTCTTCAACTTCAAGGGAAGTCTCACCAGACTAAATTCCTGATTTCTAAGATCTTTTGGCGTTATACCATCTTCAAACAACATGGTGTTTGTGATCATTGAATTTTTCTGCAAATCTATTTTTATTCTTTTTCCAACAATATCTGCTTGCTCAACCGTATTCTGTGGAACGGTACTAACCGGTACAACAAGTGATGTAACATCATTTTCGGTAATAAGATCACCCGCAGTATGATTATCATTCAGAACAGTCACTCGCATCTTATCTTCGTTTAATTTCTTCTGGGCATCCTGAAGTTGCTGTTCAAGCTGCACCGTTCTTTCTACGTATCTTCCTTGAATGTAATCAATGATAAAATACCCTGCAACAACACATAAAAATAGTACAATTGCACCTCCAATGGAAGCGGACAGAAGCAGCTGCTTCTGTCTAAATCGAATCTTTGACATAATGAACCCCTCTCACTCTAACATCGTTAAATCCAATTACATTTTCACAGCTAATAATGTGATCAGCACGATAATAATCACGATGCATAACCCCAAAACTCCATATAACAATGATTTGGAGGATATCTTTTTGCTGTCCCCCATGTAGCTTTTCATCAATTTATTAAGTACCGAATCTGTATCACTCTGGTGTTTATACGGGTCTGCATGTGGCGGAATACGATAAACGAGGTTACCCGGAAGCTCTTTACGTATATCCTGGATACTCAGATTCTCAACAAAAGGCACACAATAAACCCAATTCGATTGATCCATTTTTTTATGTATATCTCTGAATCTTCGGATTTTCCCTTGACGCCATTCACTGCCTGCACCCACTACAATGTTCACACTAGCTCGGTAAAATTCCTTACTCCATTCACTTTCTTCAAAGCCGCCAATATCTAAAATCAAGTAGTCATGTCCTAACGTGACTAGGTGATTCATGTCTATTTTGCTATTATTTTTGTAGTACTCTACACCCTCAATTGAAAAGTGAATATGATTGCTTTTAAAATCCTGTGTTCCTTCATAAGCATTCTCAATAGCTGTAAAATCGCTTGACCCGTTTGCTTCAACCAAACCTACAGAATAGCCTTTTCGCTTCAAATAATTAGCAATCAATATACTCTGGTGGGTTGAACCTACCTTGGACTCTACTCCCATAACAGCAACGAGAATGGTGCCAATGATGCGATCCTTAAGAATAATTCTCTCTTGAATAGGTACGTCTGGAAGCTCAAGGTCCATCACATCAGATGAGTCGAACCCCCCTGAAGAGGTTAGCTTAGCTGTATAACGATAGATCCGATCCTTTACTTTTTCCAATTCAGAATCTGTTGTATCCCAATCGCCTTGTGGACCCGTTTCTGAGCCGTTTTGATCTGAATGTGGCAATAAATTGCGCAACGCTGGAATAATGGATTTCGCCTTGGTCCCTGGTGAGGTAGTTACCACATTAATCCCCATATCAGCCAATTCATGAACGACTCCATCATCCTCATAACGATCAAGAGCTATAACAATAATTTTGGTGTTAGGTCTTATTACGCGATACTGACTAATGCCTCTTAGAAAAGTCTGTGCATCTGTACAATCGATATCTGTGATAAAAGCATTGATATTAATTCGCGCTACAGCTTCACAATATTCAACAAACTGCGCGCCTTCAAACCGGCCTGCTTTTTCAAAACTAACATCGGTGTTTCCTATAGCCTCATGTACCAGTGCAGAAGCTTTATTGGAGATAATTACTGCATTCACGGTGTCCTGCCCCCATTAGTCTGCTAATATTTTGCTTTGATCCAAATCAAAAATTTTATTTAATCCATGTTGCTTCGTTCGAACCGCTCCTTCTCTAGCTTCAGAGATCAGTTCATCCAAAGCCATTCCCGGTTTAGTATCCGTGTATCCAACAAGAACAGTTGTTGAGGCCTCTACATCAATTTTCATTCTTATTGAATTAACCAGTTCCGAGAGCGGCATTCCAGCGCTTGTTACTAGAGCAATCAGAGTATTATTTTGATAACGCCCTGCAAATCCCAGCCCATCTAGAGCTCTTCCTAGAGCTCTACCTGCTCTTCTGTATGATTCTTCCTCCGAGATATGTGTTGAAACATTTTGAATTTCTATGTATAGCACACCTACCGTTTTACCACTTGTTAAAGCTTGATTAGCTTGATGTACGAAGTGTTTCTGTGTGAATAACCCTGTAATTTCATCTCGAGTCGACGTGTATGTAGCTGCTTGCATAACACCAATAATCTTTTCGAAGATCATTACAAATATGATAAAGCTTGCAAAAGTGCTAAAAATCAATCCTAATTCTGCCAATAATTCATATCCTGTAAATGCTCCTGCTAAGTGCAACAAATATTGCAAAGAGAAAAGGACTGTTGCCATAAAATATTTAGGGTTTAGACCCACATCCGGAAAAAGCTTAACCAGTGTAAAAAGAGTCACACTGACAACGGCTAGAAACAACAGAAACGAACTCATCTGTACAGGTAAGAACAGAGACATCGCTGCAGTGATTAGAGTAACCGCTGTTCCGCCCAAGTGAACGTATAACTTGTCTGTACTTTTATAGTAAAGGCGAAAAAGAGCAATTTGTGTTATGACTAGTCCTGCGGCGTAAAGAGACATAAAGAACATATTAAAGTTAAAAAGTTTAGCAGACATCAGAGACATTCCAATACTGGAGAACAACATTAGAGAAAATGCAGCCAGAAACTTCAAATATGTCGGGTTTCTCCATTTTCTGTACATGAATAATCCAACAATAAACAAAATACAATTTACAGATAATAAAAAGCCTGATGTAAATCTTTCAAGATCAATCATATTTCTACCACAACCCACTTTCCTAAAAATAAGCAATATCCAGTGTTTTTTTTCCAATTTATCTTTCATTTTTCCCAGTTCTATTGAATGGAATTATAATAAATATATGGTTCTAAATACCTATATATTGGATAAATAAGTAACATTGATTTAAATCATAGCCTCAAATCGGCAATTTTACAACATTTTTTTGTTATTTATGACCAAATATGACTAAGTATATAGTCCTCACTGCTGTAACAAGACCTAGTCATTTTCAGACTCATGTCTTAATTTCCTTTTTTATTTCCAAAACCAACTTTAATATTTGGATAATTAAGGGTATGTTTTTATTTTTTTCAATACAAAGACCTATTGTATCTTCAGATACAATAGGTCTTTGTATTGCATTATTTTTTCTTTTATTTGTAGAAGCCTCATTCAAAATAACAGAAAAATGATTAGTCCTTTGTAAAACATAAAAACGCATTTCGTATTTCATTTGCATTTACATGTAAGATCTCACACCTCAATATCCTTCCATTAACTATGGTTATGCATATAAATGCAAATTGCTTTATAATATATTGTTTTGAGATTCAATGCACCATTCGCAACTGATGCATTAATACGTATCGATCTGATTCTTATGAAAAATTACAGATTCAACAGTAAGTCCAACCTATCTCCTTTGTTACCCCGTAACACTTACAAATAATTTACAAAATATATCAATTTATTATTAATTTCATACGGAAAATTTTACTATTTATTGGAGTTTGCGATTCTTAATTAAGTGATCTTCCACGTCACATTGCCTTTGTTCGTTTGCTGAACAGTGTAAATCAGTGCAAACCAAAATCAAGCAACTCAGCAGAATTAACTGGTCCGGTTTATCTTATCGAGTAATGAATACCAATCATCCTGATGTACATCAGGTTCAATTTCCTCATATTTCAAACCAAAAACATAATGATAAAGGAAGTGATTAAAATCTCCCAAATTCTTCTTATTCCATACTTCTTGATGATCCTGTGTGCAATAATAGATGTGTCCAGAATACTTATTAATCACTAACGGTTCATACAGTATTTGACCTATTTCTAGCCATTGATCTGGCCCGCCCCTAATTCACCGTAAATAATACTGTTTGGTTCAGCTTCAAGTGTTGCTTTCACCTCCGATATTAAGTCGTAAAGATGTTGATCCACCCGTCTTACCCTCCAGCAATTTTGATATTCTCTTACCATCAAACCGGTTGCCCCATCCTCTATTTTCATCTAAAGGGTACATCAGAAATAAATGGACATCCGGTAATGGAAATTGTTTCTTTTCCATGAATAAAATGATTTGTTCCATACATTTCAGACTATTCATTCCATGTCCCTCAATGACAGAGTATGCATGACTGATTCCCAATTCGAATATTTCTCTAATAAAAACATGTATCGATATGTCACAACTTTTATATAAATTACGCAAATACAAATATTCTTCTTTGCTCAAATGAGCAAACTCTTGTTCTTCATAGGTTTCAAACTCAAGCAAATTTTCGGGGATGATCTCAACAATAATTTCATTCCAATCGTCCAAATACCGAATATCAGTAAATGTCCATAAGTAGCTTAACACGATTTCCCAATCATTAATGTCATATTCCAAAGCTGAAATCATGTTCTCCAGGCAGCTTATTGCATAGGCGACTCTGCCTCTTAACGATATGTTACTAAATGGCTCTATGCTCATCATTCACCTTCCAGTTGATCAGGAGCGTTATCAGCTAAACTTCTCTACCCAAAGCTTTATCCGCTTCAATTTGTAGTTTTGTCGTTTTAGGTCCCATGTATTTCTGTGCAGTTCGTAAAATATTTTTTTCATTACCCAGAATTTCTAATGCGGTAATTGAAAATATATTTATCAAGTGAGTATCTTCATCATTCGAAACTTCTTCAAAATATTCAAATATCCGTTCTAATAGCTCAATGTTTTTCTCCCGTCTTATAAGTTCAATGACTACAGGCATGAAAACATCCTCGATTATAACCGTCTCCAACACCTCACCATTAAACTCAATAGATTCTCTGTAGGATGCCTCTGTTGATGGGAAAAACTCTAACATTTTTCTCATAAATGCTTCCGATTGACTAGTCATTGTTCCCACTCCTATGCTAATGGATATGGTTCATCCCAGAGATCTATGGATAACTCCAAATCCATTACTTTTTGAACTGCTTCATCACATCTTTCTATAGTACCAACGTCCACATAATAATCATAATCGAAGCGAACGAACATGGACTCTGACGCTAACTGAATCCAGATGTATTCTCTTAGAGCCAAACGGGCAACATGTTCCATATTTTCAACATTCACTTTCAGACCTTTTTCCAATATCGGATAACGAAGTCCATGTTTCTTTATTACCTGGTTGATACAAAGGCAGTTCGTCCTTTTTATACTTTGACATTTGCCAAACGAAGTGAATCCTAATCACCTATTTTCTAATTATTCTTTTTCCCAATATCCAGAAAACCGTAAATCGTTACATTCTGTTTGCCAAAGCTGACTTCACACAATTCTGCAGGAGAGAAATGGCGGTTTATGCCACACTGTTTGAAGCGATCCAAGATATAATGTATTGTTTCATTCTCCAATTCAAGCATCACTGTTGAGCCTGAGCGGCTTAGTTTATCTTGCTCATTATTGATAGTAATACTAATTGTTTGTACGATCCTATTATTAATAGCTGCAGGTTCACCCAATCTAATTTCCCCTGTTCCTCCCTCTGAAGCGATCTGAAAGGCTTTTATTAAATCATTAATGTCATTAATTTGAAACCGTAGATGAAGAGCGTACTTCCCTTTCCTCTCTAATGTTATCATTATACCTCCACTAGTAATCTAAGATCAGGGCTTCTCCCCTAATTCTAACCATCTACAGCACTTCCACATCAACTTAAATTAATTAAGATATGACTATGTTAACTTCTCACGTTGAAGCGAATCCTCTAACTAAATTTTTTTTGCAGTAATCGGTGTAATAACCTCCCGCAATCACTCTCTTTATTAGCTGAATAAGCAGAAAACGTAAATCTAAAAGATCCCTGTCCTCTATCTTCTCAACCGATATGTATACGCACCTCCTTTATAAATTAATATTCTTCATATTCATTGCGCACGTGTCTCTTATTTTGATCTGCTTGGTACCTCCTACCCTTCTCTCAAAATTTCGTTATAAATGTTTCGAAAAAAATCTCTTTTATTCTTAATCTGATTCTCAAATGGCAGCGAAATAGAAACAAAAACCCCGCCAAAGTAAGCTTCATTATCTATATCTATGCATAACGCTAAAACGATTTTCATACTCTTCTGTTCGCTCACATTCAAGCTTTTATACCCTGGTATGATCACACTTCGTATGACCTGCATTTGTTGCTCCTTATCGTTAATATCTAGTTCGCAGATTTCATCGTACTGTTCCTCTGTAAGAAAATCCTGATCCAGATATTTCAAAAGTGTTACGACACTTTCTGCTTTTAACCTGCTCATACGCTTTTAACATCTCCTATTTAGACTACTCTCTGTACCATTCAAATCAGCTTCTAATTTCAAGGTACTAATAACTCTTTTTTGATTAGATTTTCATCACTCCAAGGGGAATCCAAAACAAGTTCATTCATCAATAAAAGCATGAGGATTTCGGTAATCTTCGAGAAAACGGATTCACTGGAACCCACTACACTATGAGCACCTAATCCAAACACAATACTTCCAGAATACTTCCAATTAGCGTCTTGTGTTTTTTTCTTAGCTGCAACCATAATTGCATCTGCATATTCATCTGGAATACCTGTGTATATAATTTCCTTAGGTCCCAATGCAGAGCGATATAATTCATGTTCATTTTTACTTTTTTCAACTTTAATTAATAATTCCGAGGTCTCCTCAGGTATGTATTCTACTCCCAGCAACGCATAGTAAGAGCTGTTTCTAGCCAATTTAAGTTCCATCACAATTTGGTTATACTTGGAAACTGAGTTCTGATTTAAATGTATTACGGTTTTCAACTCGTCAGCCGTTTGATTAAAACCAATCGGAGTCGTTCCCTTCCAGACCACCGCCTTAGTGAAATTACCCAAATCATAAACTTCCATCCGTGCCCTCCTTACGAATAACACCTTTCTCAGCTGCTTTCCCTAGCCTAATTAGAAATTGCAAATGTTTGTCAGTGAAATGTTCATGCAAGTTCTCGATTTCATCATCCAAAAAATTTCTCTCAATATTGTCTAAACTTGCAGTTAAAATGGCAATCATACCATAGATGTTATACTCTTCCCACTCCTCATATAAGCTCCCCCAATTTTCTATCACATCCACTAAACCGCGAAAATCATTGATCTCTCTGAACGATTTGTTCCAATCCGCATTGCGCTCGCTATCCATACCCTGCTCCTTTCATTGGCAGAGATAATCAAGATAATCAACACCAATATTCAATTTTAAAATGGCCTCAAACACCTGTATATCTTTTGGACATAATTATTGCAGGATATCCACTATTCATTACTAATACATATTCTTCCTTACTAATAATATCATGAAAAGAACCTACTGTACTTGAACAGTTCCTCATATAAAAAACCACTGTATCCTTGGTTGGATACAGCGGTCTCTTTGCCCATTTTCTCCTGTTCGTTTAAGCCACCGACAGCATGAATCAACGCACATCCAGCCCGATTTTTTCCAAATATACACTCATACGCTCTGTTAATTGATCCAGATCAGCCCGCTGATCTTTGGATAACCGATTCATGTCATAACTGTCTTCCGTGCCTTCCACTGTTGTGTTGTACGTCTTCATTTGTTCATATACAGATTTAAAGTCGGCATATTCTTCCTTGGTAAACAACTTTTCTGCCTGGGTAAACTGTTCCTCCCAAAATCCAGCTTCGTCCATTAACCTCGGTGAAACAGATAGAGATTTGGATGACTTGTTCTCCAACGAATTCATTTTATCAAAAAAAGGCTCCAGCTTTGCTGTAATTTGATTATACTTTTCCCGCTCCTCTATACTCCAGCTATCCGGGTTTATTTTTCCTTGGGTATCAGCATGGGTTACTGCCATTTCTCCAAATTGTTTGAGCAGTCCCATATACAGCCCAAATTCACTTTCCGTAAAATGAGCCTTGGCCTGCTGTAGCTTTGCTTCCAATCGCTCGTAATTTGCTGCTGTCCCACCTAACGAGGCAACATTTTCCCGTGAACCATATATACTGTCAGCCAGATAGGTATACCCTGCGTAAGCTCCTGTAGGGATAAGAAGCGCTGCAAGTAGCAATATGCTCACTCGCCATGTTTTGCTTCGTTGGCTATTAATCTTTTTTTTGTGAGTCTCATTCATTACATTATGTTTGATCTGATCCGAGATGATCCAATCTTTCGTTTCCTCCTGATATGCCGACCGTAACTGTTCATCCAATTTCATTAGCGTTGTCCACCTTTCTCGCAAGTTCGGAGTGTAGTTCCTGCTTCTGTCTCAATTTGGTGAGTGCTGCGTGAATTCGAGATTTAACTGTCCCCAGCGGGATATCTAAAATGTCAGCGACTTCTTCCTGGGTATATTCGTTCAAATAGTGTAACGTCACGACCTGCTGCAACTTGTAAGGCAGACGATGCACTTGCTCCAGTAAGTGACGATTCGCCAGTTTATGGATTAAATGAGAGGAGAAATCAGCCTCCAAACCCGTTTGGGTATTCATCTGCTCCATTCGTTGCGAGAATTGTAATTGCATCATTTTCCTACGTCGATAACTTTTGATCTGCCGCATGCTAACTCCCATTAACCATGGCCTAAAAGCGCGTCCAAGATCATATCTCTCCAAGGACCGATAAGCCTGAATGTAAATTTCCTGCACCAGATCCTCGGCATCCGCCGCATCATGTACCAGAAATCGAACCGTACGATACACATCCGTTACTGTCTTCTCATATAATTCTCCATAAGCCTCATGGTCTCCAGCCAAGGTCAGCCGCACCAATGTTATGTACTCGTTCTCTTCACTCATTTTCCATCCCCTTTCTGCTGATACTATATATTGGTTTAAACATTAGATATCGTTCGATTTTATTTCATATTTGAATTTCTAAAATGAAAAACACCTTCAAGATAATAATCTCTCATCCTTCGACAGAGTCCATTATTTTGAATGTAAGAAGTTTCTCTATTAATCCCATTTTTTGATTTAACAATAAAATATCTATGTAAACTAAGAATTCCATGCTTTAGTGTCTTTTTGCATCTAAATGGCCACTGCGGGCTTTACGACATTATATCAATGTTAATTTGATGTTATAGATTTTCTCATCTCATACTATTATCAGTATCCATTGATGTATTAAATCACATGCCTAAAAAGACTGGGAAATGTTAGCTTGAATGCATACATTTCAACCAGTCTTCGAGTATGTCCAGACCAAATCAATTAGGAATTGAACAGGATTTTTATTAAACAGTCTGGTTACTCAAGAGCTTTAATCCATGAATACAGTCTTACAATTGCTGTTTCTCCACCATCCTGTAATAATTCCCCTTTCGAGACTGCAATTCACTTGGACTGCCTTGCTCTATAATGCGCCCATTTTCAATCACTAGGATATAATCGGCATTCTTCACGGTTGAGAGCCGATGTGCTATGACCAATATAGTTTGCTTCCCCTTTAGGTTCAATAGGGTATCATTCAAATCACTCTCCGTCATAGCATCCAGAGCAGAGGTATACTCATCCAGCATCAGAACTCGGAATTCATTCATGAATGCCCTAGCTAATAAAATTCGTTGAATTTCTCCACCAGAGAGATTATCTCCATGGCTCTCCACCTTCTTCTCATATTGCTCAGGCATGGCTTGAACAAATGATTGAACATGAGCTATTTTTACAGCAGAATTGAATCTCACCCATGCCTTTTCATCCATTTCTTCTTTTTCTAGCGGATAAATGATGTTTTCTAAAATAGACTTATTCCACAACACTCCCTTTTGTGGAGAATAGCCAATATATTTTCTTAATTCATGAAGATCGATTTCCTTTATAGGTACGCCGTCCAGTAATATCTCCCCGTCATCCGGCTCTACATACCTGTGGATTAGTTCAAAGATCGTGGATTTCCCCGATCCGCTTAGACCAACAATACCAACGAAAGTTCCTGGCTTAATATCTAAATTAAAGTTCGAGATACCAAAGGAGTCTTCTGCCGCATAACGATACGATACATTTCTCATCTGAAGGCAAGGGATTTGGGTATAATCAGGAAGTTTAGCTCCTGATTCGATCTTTTCTAATTCAAGTATTTCATTCAAGTTATCTACGATAACTTTCATACGGCTCATATCGATATTCAGCGTAAAAAGCGACTTGAAAATGCTATACAATCTTGGGAGTATAACAATAAATGCCAGCAGCGTCCCTGGTGAAATTTGACCGATCAGAATCAGGTATAGACTATAACCATAAATGATACCCGTAATCAAAGAAATCACAGTGTCAGCAACAAGGTTTAACACCATATGATGAAAAACCCGAGCCTGCTTTGAAATCTTCCAGGCTTCATCGTTCCAGTTGTTCCACCTCTTCTTCTCAGCTTGATGCCCATTAGACATATGAACCGCTTTCAAATTATAAAAGAAATCATTCAAATAACTTATGCCCTGTTCCAAAATATTATAATAACGCTTATCCAGCCTCTCCGTCTTGTTCCTAAAGCGCTTAAAACCATACATAAACACAGGAAATGATATCATGGCTACTAATGTTAGTTCAACACTCATGGACAGCATGATCCACAAAGTGGCAATTAACAAAATGGCATTTGTTACGATCGACATGATGGTTTCTACTACAAAAACTTCACAAAGCATTCCAACTTGTGAAGTGATTCGGTTAATAATTTCTCCTCTTCCGATTTTGTCCACATTTCTTGGTCGGATTTGAAGCAGTTGAGCAAACAAGCGCAGGCGAAGGTTCTTGGATAGATGGTTGCCTAACTCATTGTTATAATACGTGGTAACACTGTTTAATGCGGCATAAACAATGGGGATAAGAATGAGTATTATAATATATAATGTAGCCGTCCCCATATGTTTTCCAGGTAAAATATCGTCAAATAAATCTTTAAAAAGGAGTGGTTGCACGATGGAAACTAGTGAGGCTGAAATATTGAACAACAAAATTAAAAAAATGATTATTTTACTTTTATACAATATTTCAATAATCCCTGCCCGGATTTGATTCATAGACAATCGCAACCTCCTTTAATGGTCATACAGCAACAGTTTATAGCTTTGAAACTGGAAATAAACTGGTTTGATTGTGAACGAAAACGACTAATATTTCGTGTCCTTGAAGAGATAGAGAAATACCTGATTAAAAGCTTGGGTAAACTACTTGCAATCCTTAAAAGTCTTGATTTGCCTGGGTTTCTGCTTGATTACCTATTCGGGATTTAGACGAAAAGTCCCTGCTGTGGTGGTTTAATGGACGAGAAAAAGACTGGAGAAATGGTTGGGGAATAGCGGCAACCAAGTTCCAGTCTTTGGTGAGTTGGGGACAGTTAATTTTAGTCAGTAAAAGAAAACTTGAAATTTTTGGTCAGAAATTATTAGTTAATAAACATCCGTTGCCGCATCGCTTCAAACAACAAAATCGTTGCTGCCATCGCGGCGTTAAGCGACTCGGCTTGTCCTTGCATTGGAATCGTAATTGCGTCATCCACGAGTTGTGCCGTGGTGTCCGAGATGCCCTTGCCCTCATTGCCAATGACAAGCCATACCGGCTTGGTAAAATCATAACTGTAACACGAATGCTCTGCCTGCAAAGAGGTGCTAACCAGTCTCACACCTGCGGCTTTTGCCTCAGGAAGCAACGACTGCAATTCTCCCTCCACAATGGGCAAATGGAACAAAGAGCCCATCGTTGATCGAATTGTCTTCGGGTTATACACATCCGCACAGCCAGCGCCAAGAACCACACCTGCCGCTCCGGCAGCATCCGCACTGCGAATGATCGTGCCCACATTTCCGGGATCTTGCACATTGTCCAGCACAACCACCAAACCTTGCGGCTCTGCAATCAGACTTTGCAGCGGCTCTTTACTTTTTCGCACGATTGCAAATACCGGCTGAGGGGTCATCGTATCCGTACATTTGGCGATCACGGCAGGAGACACACTGACCCACTCGACTCGCTTCAGTGGATTCTCCAGTCCAGCTAGCTCTATAGGCACTCCCTGCTCACCGTCGTATACGATACACTCCAGATCAGCTCCGGCACGTAGCGCTTCCTGTACAAGATGAATGCCCTCGATTATATATTTATGTTGACGGGTTCGATGCTTTTTCTCCAGCAACTGTGCCCACTCTTTTACACGTGTATTTTGCGGTGATACAATATCCATCGTTCCATCCTTCCCGTTTGCGGGTTCACTATTTCAATCTACAGCAATCTGCTCACAAACTCCCCGAGCCTGCTCTTCATTTAAATGTCCTATGTTCCTTAATCACTTTGGATAGGCCAGCTCCAGCTTGGTCAGATGATCCTTGTGCCCGACAATAACCAGTACATCTCCATCTGCAATCCGATCCTCGGCATAAGGGGAGATGTTCATAGAACCCCCGCTTTTAATGGCCATGACGTTACAGCCGAAACGCGCCCGAATGTTCAGCTCCAATAGGTTTTTGCCAATCATCTGCTCGGATGCTCTAATCTCCAAAATGCTGTAATCCTCGGATAATTCAATATAGTCCAGAATGTTGGGTGATGTTAAATGATGCGCTACACGCAGACCCATATCCCGTTCCGGGTAAATGACTTTGTCCGCACCAATCTTCTGCAACACCTTGCCATGTAACTCATTTTGAGCCTTTACAATCAGTACGGGCACACCCATATCTTTCAATATCAATGTGGTCAAAATACTCGCCTGTATATCTTCGCCAATCGCTACAACAACAACGTCAAAATTACGTATGCCCAGCGCTCGCAGCGCTTCTTCATCCGTTGAATCTGCCGATACCGCATGGGTCACCACATTGGACATTTCCTGCGTCCGTTGCTCGTTCGCATCAATCGCCAGCACGTCAAACCCCATACCGCTCAGTGCATTCGCTATACTTGACCCGAATCGTCCCATACCGATTACAGCATACTGTTTCTTCGCCATCAGGGTATTTAACCTCCCGCTGCATTACGGCAAGACGTACCAATTCCTGTACGATGCCAACGTAAATAATCCTTCGTAGTATACCACAAAGACGGAAAAACTTGAATGCGCTCACCCTCCACAGGGAACAGTAATACAGCAGCCGAATAAACCGAGGAGGGAATTGCGATGCCCATTACATTAAGCCTGCGTGAAGCGATTGTTCATAAGGTTCATGACAAAAGTGATGACCAGCTCCGGGAGATGATCGAAGGTTCAGTGGACGGACCTGAAGCAGCGTTGCCTGGACTTGGCGCCATTTTCGAGATGATCTGGAAGAACACAGAGCCTGCCAAGCAGGAGGAACTGATTCAAATTGCGCAGGAGCATCTGCACACCATTCCCGTACAACCGCTTCGATAATCGAAGCACTGACGGGTGAAGGAAACCATCAAAGCGTTTGTTCTGTCTGCAAAAAAAGCTCCCCTAATCCGGCAGGATAAATTCTGCCTATAGGTAAGGTGAAGCAAAAAATCCCTCCACCACCCGGCGGAGGGATTTAATTATATCTTTATATTCGGGATCATATTCATTAAGGCGCAGTTTCAAGGAACTTCGCTGTCGGATTTTTATCGATCGCCGTTCTCATCGCATACTCATTCTCGAAGAGTACAACGTAATTGCCCTTTTTATCTTTTACCAGGGCAGAGTTAATCCGGAATTTACTCGGGTCTAAGTTCTCGTCCACGATCCAGCGGGCAAACTGATACTGCATCCGTTGCAACTGCACATCTACCCCATATTCACCCTTCATCCGGTATTCGAATACCTCGAACTGGAGCTGACCGACTACGCCCAGAATGGTCTCATCAAAGCTCACCGTGTTAAATACTTGAATAGTACCTTCCTCCGTAAGCTGATCGATCCCTTTTTGATACTGTTTGTGTTTCAGCGCGTTTTTAACCGTCACTTTGGCAAAAATCTCAGGCGAAAATGTTGGCAATTCATCAAATACCACTTCACTGCCCTGACTCAGCGAATCCCCGATCCGGAAAATTCCCGGATCGAACAGACCGATGATGTCGCCAGCATAAGCCTCTTCGACGATATCCCGATCCTGTGCCAGGAATTGCTGCGGTTGGGACAGCTTAATTTCTTTGCCTACACGATTATGCTTCACGCTCATGCCTCGCTCGAACTTACCGGACACAATACGCAAGAACGCGATCCGGTCGCGGTGTGCAGGGTTCATATTCGCCTGAATTTTGAATACATAACCCGTGAACTTCTCATTGGTTGGTTCAATTTCGCCAGCGGTACTGCGGCGTGGTTCTGGCTTCGGAGCAAGCTCCAGGAAATTTTCGAGGAACGTCTGCACACCAAAATTGTTGATGGCACTGCCGAAGAAAATCGGTGTCAGTTCACCCTTCTGTACCTTTTCCATATCAAATGGGTCACCTGCTACATCCAGAAGCTCAAGCTCCTGACATAGCTGATCATGCAGGTACTCACCCGCCATCTCGCGGATAATCGGATCCTTGTATCCATCGACTTTTTGCACTTTGATCGTCGAATGATCGTCGCCTTGGAACAACTCCACCTGATTTTTCATCCGGTCGTACACACCGCACAGATCACGGCCTGTACCAATCGGCCAGTTCATAGGCACGGAGCGAATACCCAATACGTTTTCCAGTTCTTCCATCAGGTCAAACGGACTTTGTCCCTCACGGTCCAGTTTGTTGATAAACGTAAAGATCGGAATGCCACGCTTCGCACATACCTGGAACAATTTGATCGTCTGTGCCTCGACACCTTTTGCCACGTCAATCAACATCACCGCGCTGTCGGCAGCTGTCAGTGTACGATACGTGTCTTCACTGAAGTCTTGGTGACCTGGAGTATCCAAAATGTTAACCCGATGATCCAGATAATCGAACTGCATGACAGAGGATGTAACCGAGATCCCCCGCTGTTTCTCGATTTCCATCCAGTCACTTGTCGCGTGTTTGCTTGCTTTCCGGGCTTTAACTGTTCCCGCAAGGCGAATCGCGCCCCCGAACAACAGCAGCTTCTCGGTCAAAGTCGTTTTACCCGCATCGGGGTGAGAGATAATGGCAAACGTCCGGCGTTTGTCCACTTCCTTTTGAAGAATGTTATTTGCAGCTTTGCTCATAGCGTCTATCCCTTTCATCCGTTCATTCACGTTAATCCGGTCAGCGCCGGTCGTCCATAGAGTCACTTGGTAAACTTTCAAACGTAGTTGTAAAATCTAAAACTTTATGCCACCCGGCTAAGCCGGTTGATTATAAACTCGCATGTCATCCTCATCAACAGAGGTACACGATAAATTCATTTTACACATTTACAATGGAGTTCATCCTTTCAGATCAGTGCTTCCATTCATGCTTTTTCCCTCGTTCTCAATTCAACTCTCCTATTGTACCATAATCTGTGCCGAAAATAACCGATTACGTTCCACCAATTCAACACTTTTCTTCGCAAAAAAGAACCCTTCCGCCATGTAACTGGCATCCGGGTTCCTCTCATGTCTTACAGATCATTCGATTTTAGAAAATCAGTGCATCCAGCGCATATTGCCCGCCGCCTGTCAGAGCCAGAGCTACGCCCACCACAAGGATCGCGAGGTTATACTCGAATCCGTTCTGTGTAGACCAGTAACCGTTAGCACCGTGTACTTTAACGATAGCAATCACCATAGTCAGTGCGATCAGGATTCCGCCTACCGGTGTCAGCAGACCCAGCGCGAGCAGCAATCCGCCTCCGAATTCAGCAAGTCCTGCCAGTAAAGCAACGAGTGCACCAGGTTTCATGCCCATCGATTCAAACCAGCCGCCTGTACCTTTGATGCCGTATCCTCCGAACCATCCAAACAACTTCTGTGCCCCGTGCGCCATGAACGACAAACCAATCACCAAACGAATTAACAACAATCCTACATCCAACATCATTTTCTTTCCTCCATTCGATATATACAAAATAGTATTCTTAGATTAAAGATATTATGCGAAAATTTTTTCATGATTCTGTCTATCCGCAAACCCCTTCAACTGGTTTACCTTTTATCTCATGAATGTTCCTCTGTGTCGGATTTATATATTATGTTTTGCCCGAACTCAGCAGGTCTTTTGCTTAACTCTTTAACTCATGTGTTGAGTATAAGTTATTCACTTACTTTTTGTCAACAACTTAATTTAAATTATTTATTTCCTTTTGATGGAGCCTCTTAGGATCTACTTCTATGTCCGTGACTTTGATTCACTATCAACAGAAAAAAGCCCGAAAGACCGCATCTCTCATGCGATCTTCCAAGGGCCCTTTACTAACACTACTAGTTGAACTAAAGGGAGTTACACAGATCACCGATGGCAAACCACCTGAACATTCGATGAACATTCGCGTTATCCCCTAATAACTTTTAAATTCCTTTATGGTCCATTCCTCATGCCCTTAACTATTTACATGCCAAATGACGCTATCCTCATCCTGCCCATTCACTGGCCACCAGTGGAAACCATCCTGCTCGAGCAACTTGGCTGTCGCCTCCGGGCCCCACGTTCCTGCGGGATACGTGTGCAGTTCACCTTGATTGCGCCCCCAAGCGGCCGCGATCCGGTCAACAAAAGACCATGCGGTCGCCACTTCATCCCAGCGGGTGAAGTATGTGGAGTCGCCTTCTGCTGCATCATGCAGCAGACGCTCATAAGCTTCGGGCGAGTTGATTCCGATCATGCAGCTCTGGCAGAAGTCCATCGCCAAGGGCTGAATCTCGGAATCCGAGCCCGGCTTTTTGGCATTGATTTTGATATAAATGCCTTCCATCGGATTTACCCGAATCACGAGCAGATTCGGCTCCAATTTATATTTTTTACCGAGGTATACGTTGTTCGGCATCGATTTGAACTCAACCACAATTTCCGTTGTTTTCACCGGCAGACGTTTGCCTGTCCGAATGTAGAACGGCACACCGGCCCAGCGGAAGTTATCTACAAATACGCGTGCTGCAAAGTACGTCTCCGTATTGGACTCCGGATCAACCTTGTCTTCCTGACGGTAGCCCGGAAGCGGTTTGCCGCGGGACTCTCCTTCTGTATACTGAGCACGTACAACGTTGTTACGCACATCTTCATCCGACATAAACTCGCGTAGGGAACGAAGCACCTTCACCTTCTCATCCCGGATATCCTCCGGGAACAGACGGCTTGGCGGCTCCATCGCAATCATCGTCAGCATCTGCAGCATATGATTCTGTCCCATATCACGGAGTGCACCGGAGTGGTCATAATATCCACCGCGCTCTTCAACACCCACCGTCTCCCCCAGTGTAATCTGAACGTTTGCGATGTGTTTATTGTTCCAGAGCGGTTCGAAAAAGGCATTCCCGAAGCGAATCACCTCGATATTTTGTACCATTTCCTTGCCCAGGTAGTGGTCAATCCGATAGATTTCCTCTTCCTTAAACACCTCGCGGATCTGTTCATTCAACTTCTCGGCCGATGGCAGATCATATCCGAACGGCTTCTCAATCACCAGACGATTCCATCCACTACCCTCCAGCATGCCGCCATCTCTCAAACTGTACGACACACTGCCAAATAACTCAGGTGCCAGTGCCAGATAGAACAACCGATTTCCCGGTGTTTTGAACTTGGCCTCCAACAGTTCGGTCTGCTCCCGCAGTTCCCGGAACCCGTCCACATTGTTGATGTCCAGTGATTTATATTCAAAATGCTCGGCAAAAGCGTTCCACTCCCGCGAATCCCCTGCCGGGTAACGGCAGAACTCCTGGATGGATTCCAGAAGATCGTCCCGGAACTGTTCCTGTGACCTCGGACGCCTGGCTACGCCAATAACCGCAAAGTCATCAGCAAGCTTGCCTTCACGGTATAAACTGTAGATAGCCGGAAACAACTTCCGGCGGGCCAAATCTCCCGTTGCTCCAAAAATGAAAAATACTGCACCTGGTGTCTGTACTTCATTTTGCATCTGCTGATTGTCCATAGGCCCCTCTTTCCTTCGGGAAGACCTTCTAATTCGCTTCCCGAGCTATGTAATAGTGTTCAGTTCAGTCAACCTAATTAAACCAAATGACAATTACCAGCAAGTCCCAACTTGGATGTGATGCTATTTTAGCATATCACCTGCCAGGATTCAGCTACAATATCATTACCTCCATCGTTTAATATTCAATCGTGATCACCGGAAAACCGACAGTAACACGCGCATCATCCTGCCCACTAACTTGATGTACCGCAAGCTGCATATTTAACAGGTGTGAGCCGCTCAGAATCTCCAGCGGTAACGCTGTCGCCTGATATGAAACACTGGCTGTAGCCCCATCTTCATAACGCTCAACTTCCGTCACATCCAGTTCACGAGAGAGCTTCGCTTCCAGCGCGGCTAACTGTTCACCGGCTTTTCTTGCTACACCAGCCTGAGCCATATTGGATACATCTATTGTGGATGAGTTGTCATTCCCATCATCTTCACTCATTTCACTCAACTTGCCCTGCACGGACATATTCCAGCTTGCTTGCAAGCCGAGTTTATTCATTGCCTCTCCCACCTGTTCATGTGAAGCAAGCAATGTCTGGTGCTCCAGTTCTGCTCCTCCTGACAGCTGCACGATCACATAGTATCCATCTTGTTCTGTTCTTGCCACATTAAGCAGCAAACCTACTGGAGATCCAGAACTCCCAACTATCCTCTCGCTTCGATAGACATCATGTCCGGTTTGTACATCCTGAACGGGTGCTGCAAGTCCCAGATTTGCTGCCAGCTTCACTGCTTGCGTACGAGCATCCCCGTGGCCTCCAGCTTGCCATTTGATCACCCATTGATCTGCATTTTTCATGACTGAATCTGCGGTATGTAACAATTGCTCCAGTCCTGCCACCCCGGTACCAGAACCTTTCTTTTCTACTTTTACATTCTCAGCGTATACCTGCGTAACCCCGATTAGAATTATAATGGCTATGGCAATGACCCCTGTATTCATCCAACGTTTTAGCATGTGAATTCCCCCATTCAATCTTCTATTCTATGAATCTATCAACAGCATGCCCCCTTCCAACTTGACCTAAACCCATTACGAGACTCTTTCTATGAATACAAAACAAAAAAAGCCCATCCACCATCTTAGGGCAGACCAGGCTTCCAGTTATCTTCGTTATCTTCAAAACTTTATTTATTTCCTGTTTTCAAAATTTCTTTGAAACATATAATTCTTTATATTTCAAACGTATACCCTCGTACACCCTGCTTCTGCTTCATAAGCTACTCTGCCAATCCGTTCTTATACGCGTAAATTGCAGCCTGTGTCCGGTCATCCACACCCAGCTTCGCAAGCAAATTGGTCACATGGAACTTAACTGTTTTTATACCGATAATTAGCTCATCCGCGATATCTTGATTGGACTTGCCTTGCGCCACCAAACGCAGAACATCCATCTCACGATCGGTCAGTTCTTCATGTAAAGGTGCTGCCGCTTGCGGCTGTCGGAACCGATTCATCATTTTAGACGCCACCTGTGACTCCAGAACGGACTGTCCACGTGCAGCGGCACGAATGGCGTCAGCTACCTCATTGGCTCTGGACGTTTTCAGCAGATAGCTGAAGGCCCCTGCTTCAATGACCGGATACATCTTTTCATCATCCAGATAACTGGTCAGTACAATGACTTTGCATTCCGGGTTAATTTTGAGAACCTGACGTGTTGCTTCAATGCCATCCATGCCTTCCATGACAAGATCCATCAACACAACGTCTGGCTTATATTCCTGAGCTAGCCTGATGCCTTCCTCCCCGCTTCCAGCTTCACCGATCACTTCGATGCCGTCTTCCGTATCCAAAACCGCAGCAAGACCTATACGTACCATCTCATGATCATCCACGAGCAATACTCTGATCGACGTTTCCGTCTCCGTTTCGACTTCCGGTTCCATTGACATGTTCTACCTCGCTTTCTTCGTTCATCAGAGGGATCGTAATCTCAATCCGTGTTCCTTTACCAGGTGCTGTAACAAATTGGATAGCTCCCCCAATCTCTGTAACCCGTTCACGCATATTCGCCAAACCATATGAAGCTTGTTTCTGTTCATCCAGATCAAAGCCCTGACCGTCATCTCGAATCAGAACCCGAACGGCGTCTATACGGCGCTGCAACCTGATCTCCATCTTCTCCGCTTTTGCGTGACGCAATGTATTCGACATTGCTTCCTGAATGATCCGAAATAAATGGTTCTCGATTCCTTTGACCAGATGAATATCTTCGTCCATCTCCAGTACGATTTCCATGGGCACTTTGGTTTTCAGTTCCATCACCAGGTCACGCAGCCCTTGCTCCAACTGTTTTCCCTCCAGATAGACGGGCCGAAGATGCAGCAACAATGCCCTCATCTCGGACTGAGCCACCGAAGCCATTTCCTCAATTAAAGCAACTTGGCGCTGTGCCCGTTCAAAATCCTTCTCCATCTTCCGACCTACCGCCGTTGCTGTCATCGAGATCGCAAATAGCTGCTGTGATACCGCATCATGCAATTCCCTTGCAAGCCGTTGCCTCTCTTCTACAATAGCTGTAATTCTTGCCTGTTCGGCCAGCTGTGCATTGTTAGTAGACAACCGCTGGAGAGAAGATACCTGATCCTCCCACTTTTTGCCGATGCGACCCAGCTGCTCACTAAGCCGGCCAACATCATCCTGCCCGAGGTCAGGTACCGTTCGGGAGAGTGAACCTTTTTCCCATTGCAGTAACGTTTCCGTTAACAATTCCAGCCGCCTTTTCACCCTGTAACTCTGATAAAATCCAAATATGGCACCGATTCCGATCAGTAGAAGCAACAGAGCCAGACCGGATTGGATCAGATGACGCCAGCCTGCAAACGGAGCCAGATAACCATATGTATACAACACATATAAAATAACAGCAAACACAATGAAAACAAGGAGGATCCCTTCACGCATACTTCGGGTAACCATATCGGTATGTTTTCTGTCCTTCATCCAGGAGTCCTCCTTTTCCTCATCCATTTCTTAGTACTACGGATTATGAATATTTAAGTCGCCAACAATATACGAAATAACAAATTTTACTTTATATTCACTGGATTCATATCCAGGAGTTCTCCACATCAATTTATTCATCATGCCACTATCCTGCTCGCCCAGCAGATTTACTCGGCCAAATAGTACTGACGCCTCAATCTCTACACCATAATCCTCAGGCAGGGTCAGACGTACATTCCCCATAACACCTTGCAGCAGTATAATAGTTTGTTTCTCTTCAGGAATAGAAAGAGACAAGTCCGCATTGACCTCGCCAATGGCGTGCCACAGACTCATACTGCGCAGCCTCCAGGAGGACTGATCCCAGTAATAACGGGCCATAAAATTTTGTTTTTTTATAACATCATCATGAAGATGCATCTTTTTGTTCTTGGAATAAAAATAAGCTAGGGATGCAAGTACGATCAAAAAGACAATCATCAAGTTATCCAGCAGCAGCAAGGCTGCGCCAACACCAAGATAACGATACCCTTTTTTGGTTTCTCCTTTTCGAATCTGAAGCATTCCAACCGTTAACAGAATCAGTGCGGCAGCCGTCAGCAAGTTCATATTCCGGTTAAAGAGCATCAGAAAACCAACCACAATAATAATGACTGCAAGCCAATGACTTTTTTTACTCATCTGTACCGCACCTCCTCTGTAAGTTCAACTACGATCTGGATTTTCTTCATTCCGACGGAAAAGCCATAGCAGGCAATGAAATCCTGTATGGCTTAACTTGTGTTCTACGAATCGTATAGGTTACACGATCTATAGAATATCATATTGTCCACCAAGCGAACAGTTATTCTTTAGAAGTATCGGTCGCTTCGTTCTTGGAACTATTGCCCATTTTGTTTTTCAGCGCCTGCAATTGCTGATCTACTTTGAATTGTTTCTCCAGATCAACCGGATTGGTGTAAGAAGCTCCAGTATTGCGGTATGGTGCACGGGCTACATCTGCCTCAGCTTCAAGCTGCATGATTTTTTCTTCCATGCGGTGGAATCCAAGGGATGCGCTTCCGCTCTCAATGGAATGCAAGCTGTTGATCGAAGACATTTGTTTCTTCGCTTTAGCCATCTGTGCACGGGATACCAGCTCATTACGTTTGTTGCGCATTTTGTAGAATTCATCTTTCATATCATGCAACTGTTGCAACAAATCTTTCGCTTGTGCTTCGGATTGAGCATGCAGTTCACGGTATTCCTCAATTTTTTGTTCAAAGTAAATTTTCTCTTCCAGCAATTTGCGTGCTACTTCTTCCTGACCATTGGACAGAGCAGCTTCAGCTTGGGACTCCCGTTGTACCGAAGTACGTTCTGCTTCGTCCAGACGTTGCTTCATGCGGCGCTCATTAGCCATTTGTTTAGCTACAGTCACCTCAGCCTCATGAATCTCTGCCTCCATATCACGCAAGTACTGGTTCAACATTACAATCGGATCTTCTACTTTATCCAACATATCATTTACCGATGCCTTCGTCATATCCTTAATCCGTTTAAATACTCCCATTTTACTTTTCTCCCTTCTCGTAACGAGATAATTTTTGGCGAAGCTCTTCCACTTCTTTTTTCAGTGCTTTTTTCTCAATATCTTTCATCATGGAATCCAGTTCACTTTCGTGCTGGCTTCCTGTTCCATAAGTGTTATTGTCATAGGAACGCGGGCCGGAATGCGGTCTGCTGTTGTATCCTGGGCCAGGACCAAAGCCGGGACCCGGTTGATTAGGGTTGTTGTTATAAGGATCTCTAGGTGCCTGATGGTCATAGCCACCATATCCTCTGCCAGAACCGGCCCCTGGACCGTAACCATATGGATCATATGGCGGAAACGGCTCTTTGGGTACGACGAGAGCAGCGATGAAGTAGATTAACAACGTCGTGCCCCCAGTTGCAAAGATACTGATGACGAAGATGATCCGCAGCAGCGTAGAATCCATTCCAATGGCTTCAGATATGCCGCCGATTAGACCGGTCATCATTCGGTCACGCGTTGAGCGGTATAGTTTGCTCATGTGCTTGCTCCTTTCGTTTACTTGTAACCTCTACTGTGATCGGGACCATATACGTACGGATCTCCGTAGTTAGGTTCCTTAGGTACAACTAATGCTGCGATGAAGTAGATGAATAGAGATGTACCACCCGTTGCGAAAATACTGATGAAGAAAATGATCCGTAGCAGCGTGGTACTTAATCCTAGGTTTTCAGATATGCCGCCGATCAATCCTGTCAGCATACGGTTACGCGTTGAGCGGTATAATTTATTCATGTGACTACTCCTTTTTATCGTTATTGAGCTTTTGCTTCAAGCGCTCCAGCTCTTTGTCCAGTGCAGAGGAAGACATGTTACCGGATAAGCCGGAACCATCTTGACCCATTCGCCGGATGTCCCGAAGACTCTGCGCCTCGTATTCAAGATCGGAGACTTGGTCATCCAGCTTATTGAACATACCGGGTACATTTTGACCACTGTAGTTTCCACGTTGATTCATTCGTTGTTGCAACTGGATTGTTTGCATGCGAGCGTAGTAATATTGGCGTTTGCTATACACGTTCTGATATTCTGCCTTCAACTGATTGATCTGCTCATCAAGTTCCTGCAATGCGGCAGCGCTTTGTGTGTACAATTCATTGTATTGATCCATTTTTTCCTCATGGAGAATTTTCTCCTGTAGAGCCAGCTTGGCGAGGTGTTCCTCACCGGCTTTCAATGCCATGGATGCCTGCTCTTCTCGTTTGTTAACCATAGCAGATGCTTGATCTGCTTGCTGTTTCATTTGTCTTGTATGGCTCGCATACTGGTGTCGAAGCTTCTCGGCTTCTCCAATGTCTTGGCGGGTCGAGACCAGGAACTGATCAATCAGTTTAACCGGATCCTGACTTTGCTCCAAATGTTCGTTCAGACTAGCTACGGTGATATCCCGCATTCGACGAAATACACTCATTATGTTCTGTCCCTCCTTTTACTTGATCGTGACCTTACTCAATAGCGACGACGTGAATTGCGATTGTTGCTTAGCATCGAGATACCGAAGATAATCAATCCGATTGCGATAATCGGCCCGATCATCCAAGCAAGTTTGCCCATTAGAGATACGATACCGATGATCAGAACGATCCATCCAAGCGTTACATTTCCTCTTTTAATTCCGTAATACCCCAGTGCAATCATCAGGACCGGAATCAGATAACCCATCAGATGTCCAAACAATGGTGTTAATTTTCCGAAGAGCATTAGTGCACCGAGTACAATCAATACAATCGCCAAGCCATTCCCCTTGTTCATTCTCATAATTGTTGTTCACCGCCCTTCCCGACTTTAATTTTTTAAATCCTCAACCTAATCGCTGTTAGCCTAATTCCTACATTTGTTCAATGAGCCGTTTCATTCGTTTGTTGAATACTTGCTTGTTTTTTGTTTCCGTGTTTCTTGTTTAACCTTATGTCCTTATTCTAGGGGATTCTGTGACTTTTCAAAACAGACTGCGGACGGTTTTTGATCCTAGACTCAGGTCGGGGGACTGCTTAGACCTACGACTGTCCATAGGCTAGACCTGAATATTCTCAACGCATTACGCCACTCCGACTACCTGTTATTACCCGTAAATCGGTAATACTTCACCGAAGTCCTGTCTGCTAATTATGAAAGACGTCGTTATCTTAGTACTACGTACATCACACAATTTACGTTTCTTTAATTACTTTTTTATCCAAATAAACAAAATTTAGATTGTTCTATTTGAAAGCGTTTACTAAAATAAAGAAGAAAGAATCTATCTTCCATCAAGGAGTGGGCATGTGCGAACGATAAGCTATCTCCATAAAATGATTATCTTCGGGCTTCTGTTAAGTACAGTGCCTATCCTGCTGACGGGAATTGCTGCTTTTATTTATTCTTCCAGCCAGACTGAGCTACATCGAACACATACGAATCAACAGTTGCTCGAACAGTTACAGTCCAACGTAGAGCATAAGCTTGCTACAGTCAGTTACATGCTGGATCAGGCTGTTCGCTCTCCGATCACACTTCGTTCTCTTGCAGACTCGAATTCGCTTCAACGGATCAGCCAGTTGCAAGCCGGCGACTTACAGACAGAATTCCAGCATATGAAGTCATGGGAGCCTCTACTGGATATTATCCTAGTCAATCATTCTAAAAATTGGCTTATCAATCATGCGGGCTTCTATGCTAATACTCGCTTCCCGTTATCACTGCCGATGAAAGATTTGATTGCCGATACAATGACCTCCGGATGGCAACTTGCGCCCTCGTCCATTTTCAGTAATGAAGATGATAACGAGCAAAAAATGACCAACCAACGTTTTTCAGATCAGAACTGCATTTATCATGTTACACTCGCAAGAACAATTCAGGGTACGAGTACACCGTCCAATGCAGCGCTGATCGCAGGAATCCCGGCATGCGCCATGCAAAATCCGCTTGCGCAATCTTCCACCATAGAGGCCTCGGTCTCAGGTTTGATCATTATAAATCGGGAACAACGGGTCATTGCTCACCCGGACGCATCCTATATTGGACAACCTTTGTCTGCCATGGGTCTGTTTGATCGGAATAACGGTGAACGCATCCAGACATTAGCCCCCGTAATGTACTCTGACGCTTATGCTGAACGTGAAGTACAGTTTGCCAATGCCGATTATTCGTTAATCTACAGTCCTGCTACATTAAAAGGTTGGACATATATTCTCATATCCCCTGAGAATACATTGATCAAAGACTATATCAAAATCGGGTTCCATACGCTGTATATCAGTATTGCAATGCTCTTGCTTTCTCTGCTGCTCGCATGGCTGGGTTCAAGACGAATGCTCGCGCCAATCAGGCAGATTCTTGCTCAATTAGGCGACAATATCATCATCAAAGGTCATTCTGCATTGCCGCAACAACCTGCGAGTTCTCCTAATGAATTGGAATTAATTCAAATGGGTGTCACTCAGTTATCCGATGCACGCTCTCAATTGGAATCTGCTTTAAATCAGCATCAAAGACAAATTCGCACAACCGTTATGATGCAATTGCTTCAGGGCAGAAACCGCTCCAATACATTGCTAGACACATTGCGAGAACAGGGTTATGCCACCGCGCTTTCAAATTGGCAACAAGTTGCCGTGATTGCTCTTCAGCCTGAACTGATGAACCACTCCAGATACACCATGGAAGATCGTTCTCTGCTCTTGTTTGCCATCCAAAACATCCTTGAAGAGACTCTTGAACCTTATCAACAATTACTTCCTATAGTACTGGAACAGAATGTTGTAACGGTGATTGGCAGTAATCAGGAAGATCCTACACTGTTTTCGGAGTGGCTTTCATCGTTAACAGAACAGTTGCAAGAGCAGATCAGTGAGGTTTTGGATTTGAAGGTAAGTATCGGTCTGAGTCAGCCACATCGTTTAATGAGGCATATTCCACAGGCTTACAATGAAGCCATAAATTCATTGAAACATCGCATGCGGCTTGGGACAGGCATTATCGTTCAATATGGACAGCATGATTGGGCTTCAGCCGTGTGGGCGATGGCATATCCAGAAACACTGGAGTATTCACTGCTTCAGTCTATTCAACAAGCAGACGAAGTTGTTGCTTCTGCACAGCTGACCGAGTTACTGGAGACACTGTTTTCACTTGAGTGTACCCCGGAAGAATATCAGGTTGCTTTAATGCGACTACTGACGCATATCTTGCAACTCGCTCAGGAATCCGGTATTCGGCTCGGACAGATCTGCCAGAACGACCGCTCACTATTCCATGAGTTGTATGTTTTACAGTACGCAGCCGAGGTCGAGCAATGGTTAACTCATCAGGTGATTCTGCCTCTCATTCACATTTTCAAAGAAAGACAGGTTGCACAATATCAGCATATTTCAGAGAAGATAATCGCCATTATCGAGCAAGATTATGACAAAGACTTGACGTTGGACGAATGTGCGATGCGGCTTCATTATAATGCCAACTATTTAAGCAGTGTTTTTCGTAAAGAAACCGGCGCTTCATTTAGTGAGTATTTGACTAGATATCGACTGAATATCGCCAAAAAATGGCTGGACGAAAGTGATTGGACGGTAAAAGAAATCGCCGAACGGCTTCGCTATACAAATCCACAAAACTTTATCCGTTCCTTTCGAAAATGGGAAGGGTTGACTCCCGGAAAATACCGGGAGCGTAAAAGACACCCCGAACGGGCTGTCAGAGGATAGTGTTCTATTGCAAGAGAAATTTGTTATTAGTCATCAGAAACATAAAATTTAATGCCTCAATGCCAGTTTCAGACATGCCGCAGACCACCCAATTCATAAAGCAGGAGTAGGACACCAAGTAATGGAAGCTGCTTGCGGCTTGTGGCATTACCTTTTGACTGTAGGCACTGTTTTCATATGAGCTTGTTCAAGCTGAATCAGCATTTTGCCAAACCTTGCTCCTCGCGAGAAGGAGACCACGTTGTTTGGGTAAGTGTCACGGATGTATCTTTCAGCTTTATTTAATGCTGCTGCATCCGTTGGCATTTCATAGGTATGCAGCCATTCAGGCAGCTTTTGAATCAATTCGTCTGTCTGAATCTCAAAATCGTTTACTTCTCTTGTAATAATCATCGTATATGAGTATCCCTTAAGGTAAAGTAGCTGCTGGAGGTATGCCATATCCCCTGCCTTATAAGGAGCATGCACTCCAAGCACCGTTCTCAGCTCATCCATGAGCGTATGCTCTTTGGCACCTGCGATCATACTAACATAGACATACTTTCGGGCACAATGGATGGCTTGCTCAATCGTTTCCCAATCAGACATCGCCGGGCACATCGATGCAAAGACGATATCATATTGTTTCTCCCAGCCTTTATCCTGTATAGAGATTTCTTCGAATCGCTCGGGTACAATCGTGATGTTATCTTTGAGCTCAGCAGGAATGGTTTCCTGCATTAAGGAGACGAGCAGTGCAGAAGGCTCAACAGCAGTGACTCTGGCTCCCTTTTCTGCAAAAGGAATCGTAAATATACCAGAGGCCGCGCCCACGTCCAGCACCGAGGCTCCTTCAAACGTTACACCCTGATTTTCAATCCAGCCCATAATGCGTGCCGAGCGATTCTTGCCTTCCTCTGTAAAAGACTGAGCATGATAATTCCGAGCCCAACGCTCAAAAGCTTCCTCTGTATCAAACGGTGCACTTTTTTGTTTGTATCTTGAACTTCTCGGGCGGTTCTTCCACGCTTGTTCCCACACATCGAGGTCAAATAGTATATCCGAGTTCGCTGTAAACGGTTGAGTTGTCAGCTTCTTCACTTCCTTTCATATTGTAGACTTAATATATCTACAATATATCGAATAGAATTATACGTCAATCTTTATGTTACTTATGTTTAAACATAAAAACAACACAGAAGGGGACAAAGTCCTCCTCTGTGTTGTTTTTACAAAATAATTATGCGACTAACATTTTGACATATAACAATTCCGTCTACCCCGACTAATCTGACTTGAGAAGAGTAGTGCCCGGCAATGTATCCGAAAAAGAAATCTGTATCACGTTTTAACCTGTTAACTTGAACGAAAGATCTGTGGACCACGCGGAACAAGTCCTGTCGAATCAGACTCCAACGTAATCGCAACAGAATCATAGTTCCATGCCTGATTGCCCATAGGAATTGCGAGCACACCAAGCCCCATCTGATTCTCCACTTTCAGCTTACCTGCATTCTGATACGTCTGATCCTTATTCAACCATACTTGATAAACCTCATTCTTTTCCGTCTGTGGTGGATTGAACAAGTAGACTACAAACTGCTGATTCATCCCGGTTCCTACAATACAAGCTACCCCATAACTACTCCCGGAGGTTAGAGATTCAAGCTTTATAACCTTTTGGATCTCTGAAGTAGGCAAATCAATTGAATTCATCAATGTTACAGGCTGTTCGATGCGCTCTTGAATCATAACTACATTTCCTAACAAACTAACACCAAGAAGAATAAGTAACGAAGCTGCTGCAAGATTCATTTTTCTATTGTTAAAATGCCTGCTAAGGCGCTTGATTCTGCTACTATTTTTACTTTCTGCAAGATCTGGCGCTAAGATTCCTTTGCTTTTCCCCCATGCGGCTTCCATTACCTGTTGCTTTAAATCGGATGGCAGCTCCACTTGTTCTATATACGTTGGAATCGCCTCCCAGCCTAGCCGTAGTTGCTCTAATTCAATCTTACACATTTCACAAGCAGCAAGATGCCGTTCAAAAGCTTTGCCTTCCTCTGAGCAAGGATCAGATAGATACTCCAGCATATATGAGCAGACGGTTGTTGACGACATTACCATTCTTCCCCTCCCGCAAGCAAGTGCTTACGCAGTATTTTCAGTGTCTGGTGCAGTCTGCTTTTAACTGTGCCCAAAGGCTCCTGATAGTACGCAGCTAACTCACTTAAGCTGTATCCTTGCCAATAAAAATGTTCAAGCAATTGAAGTTGTTGTTGAGAAAGAATTGCACGCATTCCTTTAATCTGTTCCTTCAACAATTGTTTTTCAACTTGGCTTTCAACTGATAATTCGGCAAGCTCTGCAACTCTTTCCAGCTTCTCGGCTGTATAATAAGACACTAAATGGCTGGAAAGAGTGCGTTGTTTACGTAGCCAATCGACAGCCAGGTTACGTGTAATCGTGATTATCCAGTTTCTAAACTGTCCCTTATTCGGGTCGAATTCAGCCTCTGTCGTCCATATTCTGACAAACACAGACTGCACCACTTCTCGGGCAGCCTCCTCCTGTTGAAGAGCCTTCCATGCAAATGAGTATATAAGAGAAGCGTAACGATCATATAACTCTGATAATGCCTCTTGCTTTTTTTGTTTAATCAGTAAGATCAGCTGATAATCGGAGTACTCCTGCATTAAAAAGTCTTCCCCTCTCCTGTCAGGTCGAGCGATATCGCACACAGGATTACTTCGAGAGGACTTTAATTACCCCTTTCATACTTGGATGAGGTCCACAGTGATAATTAATTTCGCCCGCCTTCTTAAATGTAATGACTGATTTCTCACCCTCACCCAATAATCCCGTATTGAAAGAATCGTCCTCAGCAACAACGGAATGTTCAACCTGATCCTTGTTCACAAATTCAACACGATCCCCAACCTTAATCTTCAATTCTGCAGTTTGAAATGCAAAATCAGAAATCTCAACCACATAGGTCTTGCTCTTCTCTGTTTTGGGATCTTTGGCCTTTTTAGTGTCTTTAGAAGATTTGGAAGCATCACTTTTCTTCTTTGTGGACTTTTCCTTACCTGGAGTTGCAGGTACCGATTTCTTAGGTTTGTTTGGTTTAGTCACATTATTAGCAGTTGAACCCGTTACTTGTTTGGACGACGGCTTTACGTCCTTCTTATCACCGGTTCCCCCCATGTGATTGTGAACTGATGCTTCTGCACCCGCCAACTGAGGCAACGATAGACATAGTCCCAGTACCCAAATCAAGGATAAGTATTTTGCAGATTTTTTCATTATTGCTTTCCTCCCTAAAATATGTAGCGTAGCATGGTATACAAACATAAGAAACGAATCAAACCTGTATTCGGTTTGATCTCTCATAATTTTTTATAAAGTTCTTTTTTGAAAACAAAAAAAGTTCCTCAGATAATCTCTAAGGAACTTGCTAATAATACCGGCGAGAGGACTCGAACCTCCACGGTTTCCCACTCGATTTTGAGTCGAGCGCGTCTGCCATTCCGCCACGCCGGCCTATTTAGTTATAGCATATAATTTTCAAATAAAAATATGCTGGAGGCGCCACCCAGATTCGAACTGGGGATAAAGCTTTTGCAGAGCTGTGCCTTACCACTTGGCTATGGCGCCTTATTATGGAGCGGAAGACGGGAATCGAACCCGCGACCCTCGCCTTGGCAAGGCGATGCTCTACCGCTGAGCCACTTCCGCATAATGGCTGGGGATATAGGATTTGAACCTATGCATGACGGAGTCAAAGTCCGTTGCCTTACCGCTTGGCTAATCCCCATTAGATAACAAAGGGGCGATCGAGGGGAATTGAACCCCCGAATGCCGGATCCACAAACCGGTGCGTTAACCACTTCGCCACGATCGCCATATAGATTACATTCATTAAGATTAATTGGCAGGGGCAGCAGGAATTGAACCCACACCAACGGTTTTGGAGACCGTTGTTCTACCTTTAAACTATGCCCCTAAAAACTGGTGGAGGATGATGGATTCGAACCACCGAACCCGTACGGGAGCAGATTTACAGTCTGATGCGTTTGGCCACTTCGCTAATCCTCCAGGATTACATGGTGCCGGCGAGAGGACTTGAACCCCCAACCTACTGATTACAAGTCAGTTGCTCTACCAGTTGAGCTACACCGGCATATTAAGTTATTCTGTAAAGGTGGCTCGGGACGGAATCGAACCGCCGACACGAGGATTTTCAGTCCTCTGCTCTACCGACTGAGCTACCGAGCCATAATAAAGTTTAAGCTTGAGTCGCTACACTTTATCCAGGGCATCAGTGCCATACAGCAGATGTAGTGAACAACTTCCCTCATGTTAAAACTTAAATGGCGGAACCGACGGGATTCGAACCCGCGATCTCCTGCGTGACAGGCAGGCATGTTAGGCCAACTACACCACGGTTCCAGATCACTTTCATAGAAGAAAGTTTAAATTGCGGGGGCAGGATTTGAACCTGCGGCCTTCGGGTTATGAGCCCGACGAGCTACCGGGCTGCTCCACCCCGCGTCGTTATAAAAGGTATATGGTGGAGGCTGAGGGGATCGAACCCCCGACCCTCTGCTTGTAAGGCAGATGCTCTCCCAGCTGAGCTAAGCCTCCGAATAACACATTTATGATCTTACCATAAATCCGATGTTAAAATCAACTCTTTTTTTGAAGTGATGATCTTTTCATTAGACTTTCAAGTTATTAAAATAACTATGACCCGTAGGGGATTCGAACCCCTGTTACCTCCGTGAAAGGGAGGTGTCTTAACCCCTTGACCAACGGGCCTTGCTAGAGAAGTATTATGGCGGAGAGAGAGGGATTCGAACCCTCGAGACGCTTGTGACGCCTACACGATTTCCAATCGTGCTCCTTCGGCCAGCTCGGACACCTCTCCATGGCTCCCCGAACAGGACTCGAACCTGTGACAACTCGATTAACAGTCGAGTGCTCTACCAACTGAGCTATCAGGGAATATGTTTCAGAGTTGTTGTTCTCTGAAAACTAGATTCGAAACGAAACGTACGCGACTCAAAACTTGCTATTGGATAAGCCCTCGACCGATTAGTACTGGTCAGCTCCATGCATTACTGCACTTCCACCCCCAGCCTATCTACCTCGTCGTCTTCAAGGGGTCTTACATACTGGGAAATCTCATCTTGAGGGGGGCTTCACGCTTAGATGCTTTCAGCGCTTATCCCGTCCGTACATAGCTACCCAGCGGTGCTCCTGGCGGAACAACTGGTACACCAGCGGTACGTCCATCCCGGTCCTCTCGTACTAAGGACAGCTCCTCTCAAATTTCCTACGCCCACGACAGATAGGGACCGAACTGTCTCACGACGTTCTGAACCCAGCTCGCGTACCGCTTTAATGGGCGAACAGCCCAACCCTTGGGACCTACTTCAGCCCCAGGATGCGATGAGCCGACATCGAGGTGCCAAACCTCCCCGTCGATGTGGACTCTTGGGGGAGATAAGCCTGTTATCCCCAGGGTAGCTTTTATCCGTTGAGCGATGGCCCTTCCATGCGGTACCACCGGATCACTAAGCCCGACTTTCGTCCCTGCTCGACTTGTAGGTCTCGCAGTCAAGCTCCCTTATGCCTTTGCACTCTTCGAATGATTTCCAACCATTCTGAGGGAACCTTTGGGCGCCTCCGTTACTCTTTAGGAGGCGACCGCCCCAGTCAAACTGCCCACCTGACACTGTCCCCGTACCCGATGAGGGCACCAGGTTAGAACCTAGATACGATCAGGGTGGTATCCCAACGGTGCCTCCACGCAAGCTGGCGCTCACGCTTCAAAGGCTCCCACCTATCCTGTACAGATCGTACCCAAATTCAATATCAAGCTGCAGTAAAGCTCCATGGGGTCTTTCCGTCTTGTCGCGGGTAACCTGCATCTTCACAGGTATTAAAATTTCACCGGATCTCTCGTTGAGACAGCGCCCAAGTCGTTACGCCATTCGTGCGGGTCAGAATTTACCTGACAAGGAATTTCGCTACCTTAGGACCGTTATAGTTACGGCCGCCGTTTACTGGGGCTTCGGTTCACAGCTTCGGATTACTCCTAACCACTCCCCTTAACCTTCCAGCACCGGGCAGGCGTCAGCCCGTATACTTCGCCTTACGGCTTCGCACAGACCTGTGTTTTTGCTAAACAGTCGCTTGGGCCTTTTCACTGCGGCCCCCTCGTGCTATTCACACTACCGGGGCACCCCTTCTCCCGAAGTTACGGGGTCATTTTGCCGAGTTCCTTAACGAGAGTTCTTCCGCGCGCCTTAGAATTCTCTTCTCGCCTACCTGTGTCGGTTTGCGGTACGGGCACCTTCATCTGGCTAGAGGCTTTTCTTGGCAGTGTGAGATCATGACCTTCGCTACTGTAATTTTCACTCCCCATCACAGCTCAGCCTTACGATGTGCGGATTTGCCTACACATCAGCCTTACTGCTTGGACAGACATCCATCAGTCTGCGTCACTACCCTACTGCGTCCCCCCATCGCTCGTAACGATTTACGGTGGTACAGGAATTTCGACCTGTTGTCCTTCGACTACGCCTTTCGGCCTCGCCTTAGGTCCCGACTTACCCTGAGCGGACGAGCCTTCCTCAGGAACCCTTAGGCTTTCGGCGGATCAGATTCTCACTGATCTTTTCGTTACTCATACCGGCATTCTCACTTGTATAATGTCCAGCGCTCCTTACGGTACACCTTCAACCCTTATACAACGCTCCCCTACCCCTGGATCGACTTCACTCCAGCTTCGAAGCCCTGTGTTTATCCCCTGAGAAACATTTGGTCTTCCAAGATTTCACACCTTGTCAGACAAAAATGTCCTTGTGGTAAACACCGCCTCAAAGAAGCAGTGAAGTCGATCCAAGCCATAGCTTCGGTGGTGTGTTTAGCCCCGTTACATTTTCGGCGCAGAGTCACTCGACCAGTGAGCTATTACGCACTCTTTCAATGGTGGCTGCTTCTAAGCCAACATCCTGGTTGTCTGTGCAACTCCACATCCTTTCCCACTTAACACACACTTGGGGACCTTAGCTGATGGTCTGGGCTGTTTCCCTTTTGACAATGGATCTTAGCACTCACTGTCTGACTCCCGGAAGTAAGTCTATGGCATTCGGAGTTTGACTGAGCTTGGTAACCCTTGCGGGCCCCGCACCCAATCAGTGCTCTACCTCCACGACTCTGTTTTCCGAGGCTAGCCCTAAAGCTATTTCGGGGAGAACCAGCTATCTCCGAGTTCGATTGGAATTTCTCCGCTACCCCCACCTCATCCCCGCATTTTTCAACATGCGTGGGTTCGGGCCTCCAGTGCGTGTTACCGCACCTTCACCCTGGACAGGGGTAGATCACCCGGTTTCGGGTCTACGTCCACGTACTATGTCGCCCTATTCAGACTCGCTTTCGCTGCGGCTCCGGCTCTTCACCTTAACCTTGCACGGGAACGTAACTCGCCGGTTCATTCTACAAAAGGCACGCCATCACCCCTAAAACGGGCTCTGACTTTTTGTAAGCACACGGTTTCAGGTTCTATTTCACTCCCCTTCCGGGGTGCTTTTCACCTTTCCCTCACGGTACTGCTTCACTATCGGTCGCTAGGAAGTATTTAGCCTTGGCAGATGGTCCTGCCGGATTCATACGGGGTTTCACGTGCCCCGCACTACTCGGGATCCGTCTCGGAGAGAATCAACTTTCAATTACAGGGCTTTTACCTTCTTTGGCGGGCCTTTCCAGACCTCTTCGTTTAACTGACTCCTTTGTAACTCCATGTGAGACGTCCCACAACCCCAAAGAGCAAGCTCCTTGGTTTGGGCTTCTCCGCGTTCGCTCGCCGCTACTGACGGAATCACTATTGTTTTCTCTTCCTCAGGGTACTTAGATGTTTCAGTTCCCCTGGTATGCCTCACACTAACCTATGTATTCAGTTAGGTGTAACTGGAAATTACCCCAGCTGGGTTTCCCCATTCGGACATCCCCGGATCAAAGCTTGCTTACAGCTCCCCGAGGCAGTTTCGTTGTTCGCCACGTCCTTCATCGGCTCCTAGCGCCTAGGCATCCTCCGTGTGCTCTTAGTAGCTTAACCAGGTCGCTCGTGTTCGAGCTGTCTCTTCCCTTGTTTTGGACTACGTCCAAAGCCAAAAGTCGCTCCATTTCGATCACTCGCTCCAGCAATCTACCGTTTTTATTGAAACTTGTTGAACACAAGTTCAGCTAAAAAGGAATGTTCTAATTCGCGTTTGTTTCGTTTCGATATCTAGTTTTCAAAGAACAAATCGTTTGGTTCGGGCCGTTCACGGATGTGTCGGTCGAATAAACGAGAAGTTTTGAGAGTTTGAGCTCTCAAAACTGAGCAACGAGTGAGTAACTAGCCGACCTGGCTAGATTTAAAATTTGAATGTTTCCGCTCGGGAAACGATTCTCCATAGAAAGGAGGTGATCCAGCCGCACCTTCCGATACGGCTACCTTGTTACGACTTCACCCCAATCATCTATCCCACCTTCGGCGGCTGGCTCCTTGCGGTTACCCCACCGACTTCGGGTGTTATAAACTCTCGTGGTGTGACGGGCGGTGTGTACAAGACCCGGGAACGTATTCACCGCGGCATGCTGATCCGCGATTACTAGCAATTCCGACTTCATGCAGGCGAGTTGCAGCCTGCAATCCGAACTGAGACCGGCTTTGCTGGGATTGGCTCCATCTCGCGATTTCGCTGCCCGTTGTACCGGCCATTGTAGTACGTGTGTAGCCCAGGTCATAAGGGGCATGATGATTTGACGTCATCCCCACCTTCCTCCGGTTTGTCACCGGCAGTCTATCTAGAGTGCCCACCCGAAGTGCTGGCAACTAAATATAAGGGTTGCGCTCGTTGCGGGACTTAACCCAACATCTCACGACACGAGCTGACGACAACCATGCACCACCTGTCTCAACTTTCCCCGAAGGGCACCTGATGCATCTCTGCTTCGTTAGTTGGATGTCAAGACCTGGTAAGGTTCTTCGCGTTGCTTCGAATTAAACCACATACTCCACTGCTTGTGCGGGTCCCCGTCAATTCCTTTGAGTTTCAGTCTTGCGACCGTACTCCCCAGGCGGAGTGCTTAATGTGTTAACTTCGGCACCAAGGGTATCGAAACCCCTAACACCTAGCACTCATCGTTTACGGCGTGGACTACCAGGGTATCTAATCCTGTTTGCTCCCCACGCTTTCGCGCCTCAGCGTCAGTTACAGCCCAGAGAGTCGCCTTCGCCACTGGTGTTCCTCCACATCTCTACGCATTTCACCGCTACACGTGGAATTCCACTCTCCTCTTCTGCACTCAAGTCACACAGTTTCCAGTGCGATCCGGGGTTGAGCCCCGGGATTAAACACCAGACTTACATGACCGCCTGCGCGCGCTTTACGCCCAATAATTCCGGACAACGCTTGCCCCCTACGTATTACCGCGGCTGCTGGCACGTAGTTAGCCGGGGCTTTCTTCTCAGGTACCGTCACCTTGAGAGCAGTTACTCTCCCAAGCGTTCTTCCCTGGCAACAGAGCTTTACGATCCGAAAACCTTCATCACTCACGCGGCATTGCTCCGTCAGGCTTTCGCCCATTGCGGAAGATTCCCTACTGCTGCCTCCCGTAGGAGTCTGGGCCGTGTCTCAGTCCCAGTGTGGCCGATCACCCTCTCAGGTCGGCTACGCATCGTCGCCTTGGTGAGCCGTCACCTCACCAACTAGCTAATGCGCCGCAGGCCCATCCCCAAGTGACAGATTGCTCCGTCTTTCCAGTTCTCTTCAGGCGAAGAAAACAAGTATTCGGTATTAGCTACCGTTTCCGGTAGTTGTCCCAAGCTTGAGGGCAGGTTGCCTACGTGTTACTCACCCGTCCGCCGCTAAGTATCAGGAAAGCAAGCTTTCCATCAACTCCGCTCGACTTGCATGTATTAGGCATGCCGCCAGCGTTCGTCCTGAGCCAGGATCAAACTCTCCAATAAAGTATTGAAAAGAGCGATAAGCTCATTTTGAATCTGACGAGATTAAAAATCTCATTTTTTGATCTTGCAAGCAAGATCGATACTCACTCGTTGTTCAGTTTTCAAAGATCAAACACGATTTGTTTTACTTCTTTTTGTCTAGCCAAGTTTCGGCGGCGACTTGAATAATGTAACACATTTCGTTTAATTTCGTCAAGAACTTTTTTTATTTTCTTTTTGTTGTCCATTGTTCTTCACTTTTCCTCAAATGATTCGTCATTTACTCACGTTTTACTCATTTGGGGAACGAAATATAATGTACCATATTCCACTGATCGGAGTCAACATCAAACTTATAAATTATTAAACAAACAAAAAAGGAAGGTTTCCCCTCCTTTATATACCATTTCACATATCCATTTAATAACCTAGATCAAGTTTCAATCCAATATCGAATTTCTCTGCCTTCCCCTTCCAGAGAGGGCCATCCAGCTGATTCTTTTACTATAGAACGAAACACAAGTTTACGAAGAACCAAAGGCAGGTCCTTACGAACAAACTTTAACTGAGGATGATGAACAAGTTCATTAATGCTCCATGGCTCTTTCCGGCTTCTCATCACACGTAGCAAAAGTTCGGAGCACTCTCCCATTTTGGACATGACAGAAAATTCACAGGCAAGCAGTACAAGCTCCACACGCTGTTCCAAAGTCTCGGAACTTACTGTTAACTCCTGATAAAGTTTCCACAATGCACGATCCAATTGCTGTACATGCGTCCAGACGGCATGATCAGGATAGATCCCCTGCTCAATAAGCACAATCCTTGCCCAGTTCCCCAGTGCCTCCAGTGCACTATAATAAGCATCCACAACATGCCCCTGCTGGATATGTTGCTTGGCCTCAACATACATTCTTAGAAAACTGGTGAACTCATGAAACAGTTTTTGCTCACGCAACTCATTTCCGAATGAAGATAATTCTTCTCGCAAGTTACTGATCTGATTATCCGTCTCCCAGATGATCTCGCCTTCAATCAGACATTGCATGAGATTATCATGTTCTCCCGTAACCGCAGTTATCTGCAAATCATACCGGCTGGCATAAATCAACTGATATCGAAGATCACCGTATCTGTAATGTTCGACCGTTGGCATCGTGTGCTCTGTGTTGTGCACAATCAGTACCAGCAAATCGAAATCCTGAATCAGGGAGCCGTGGAATCGCTCTCCCGGGTGGGAATAAGCGATAGCCCCAACTGCCCCCGTCTCTTCCGACTGCTCGGACAAAAAAGCAAGGTTCTTTAATTCCACGATTCCCTCCATACAATTTATACAATTCATGGCAGACTAGCGCCAAGTCAGTTATAATGTAATTCTACATGAACCACAACGTTTCCTTCTTTTTCTGGGTCCAAAACTACTCATACGATAGGAGCATTTTTCATGATTTTTAAATCAGCAAAAATTAATGCTTTTCGCACTTGGGGATTACTGTTAACCATGTTAGGAATGGGCCTAATGATACTCGGGACAGCCGGAATTGTGTTCTGGGGACATGCCGGAAAGGTCATTGCAGCTGTTGGTCTTGTTATTGGACTTGTTGCCATGCTTGGCAGTTTGATTATTTATTTCTGGGCTGGTATGCTCTCAACCAGTGCCGTACAAGTCGATTGTCCGGAATGCGGCAAGTTAACAAAAATGCTGGGCAAGACAGACCGCTGTATGTTTTGTCATACGATTCTGACGATGGATCCGAACAAAGCAAACACAATGAGTCCACCTTTAGAACCAACTACTCCACCCGCCGCATCTTCCAAGTAACGAGGTGTATCAGTTGTTGACAGACTTTTCTCAAAAAAACAACACATCAAAAAGACCCGGTAATTCTACCGGGTCTTTTTCTAATTATGAAAACTATAATTATAATGAGTTCAGTTAAGTTGCTAATAATTTATTTAGAATAACCAGCCTGTTTGAGCGTTTCCCATGCCGACGCATTGGCAAAACTTCTGTTCCACGCAGCTACTCCACCTAGTTTCAGCGAAGCAAGAAGATCCACCCGTGCTTGCAAAGATACCTTATCTTCGATCCAGATTTTTTTGATAGCTCCATCTTCCTTATACTCTACATAGTTCTGCCCACTTGCCTGATCCAGAACAGGTTTAAGTTTCTTCTCCTTAATTAACTCCTGTACGGTGTTCATACCTACAGCTTTGGAGGATACTTTGATCTCTCCCTGTTCATTGGCTTGTTCAGTCCAAATCCGTGTGTATAAAGGAACGGCCATAATCAGCTTGTCCGAAGGCACCTCATCTTCCTCAAGGATGCGTCGCATCGAGGACTCAGTCCATGGGAGAGAAGCTACCGAGCCAGCTTTTGGACTGGCAGCCCAGTGCTCGTCATATGCCATCACCACAATATAATCGGCAAAAGCTCCCAATCCACGGCGATCTAAAAAAGCAGACCACATTTCACTATTTGATTTTGGAGTGACATCCACCGATAACATTAGTCCATGAATACGGGCCATCGCCTTTATTTCACGTACAAACTGAGTCACATTAACTCCATCTTCGGTGTGTACATTCTCAAAATCGATATTGATACCGTCCAGCCGGAACGTTCTGGCGTAATCCAGCATTTGTTCAATGATGTGCGTACGCTTGGCGTAGGTGGACAATGCCTCCTTCGTGATAGCCGGATCAAAACTGTTATCCATTAATCCCCATACTTCCATCCCTGAACGGTGAGCCCAGTTTACATAGGATTGATCTCCTTTGCTTTTCACTGAGCCATCTCCATCCGTAATATGGAACCATGTTGGACTCACCACGTTAACTCCAGGCATTTTCCCGATGGAGCTTACATCTGGCTGCCGATTATAAACAGCCTCCCAGACCAGATTGACGGGTTTGTTTTTCCACTTTTTCTCCGCTGCAGTAGGTGTAAACTTCGGCATGTCCAGCGTCTTTTTCTCACCTAAAGCAAGATGGTCATTATCTACATAACCGGCATAACCGTTATCCATCTGCACGAAGCTTTGATCTTTTCCCGTCTGCCACACACGCACTCTCGTATTCTGCTTCATATCCGTGAGAATGGTGGACGACTCTTCTCCGCTCTTATACAACTGAACAGTCTGATCTTCTTTGGATGACAGGGTATCAATCTCAGCATATTGTATCGTATCACCGCCACGCATCAGGATAACTGCACCTGTCGTCAAGTCCTCCTGAACGGTCAGTCCGTATACCTCTTTCAACGGCTGAAGAGGAATATACGCCTCATTCGCTTTAACTTCCGGCTTCACCTTCATCGAATAATTCTGATGATTCAATTCTGCCTTGGTGCTGCCCTCTTTCATATGAAGCACTCGCTGCGGTGAAGCTATAATAATATCTCCGGAATCAGCTTCGTAACGTATTCCAGGATCAATAGTTTCTTGTAGCACTTTCACAGGCAGTTTAAGTTGTTCTCCTGTGCCAGAAGCATCCTCATTCATAAGCTTTCCGTCTACAAAAATAGGCTGGTTTCTTCCGAGCCAGTCCGGATCCTCATAGACCTTGTTCAGCCACAGGTTGGTAATAAGCCAATAGGCACCACCAGCCACCAGACAAGCTCCAAGTAACCCGGGCCAAAATGAACGTCGTTTACGACGTGTATATTTACTTTTTCTACCCAAACGACTACCTCCGTTAATTCCATAGATGATGGTGAAAATACAAAAAAACAAATGATTTATACACAAAGATGTTTATTCTCAGAACCTCTATAAATAAAAAACGTGAAGAATCCATACTGAATTCCACACGTTAATATTGTAAATCATCTCTATTGATCCCTGCAACTCTTGCACACACCATATACTTCCAATCGGTGACCATGTACTTCAAATCCCGTGCTTGACTCAGCCTGAAGCTCTACGCTCTTTAACGACGGATAGCTGAAGTCTTCAATCTTGCCACATTGGTCACAGATCACATGATAATGATCCGTTACGTTGGCATCAAAACGGCTTGAGTTATCTCCGTAGGTCAGTTCCCGAACCATACCTGCTTCCAGAAACATTTTTAGATTGTTATATACGGTCGCCACGCTCATACTCGGAAATTGGGGTTCAAGCGCCCGGTAAATCTCGTCGGCTGTCGGATGCCCCATCGATTCCATCAAATAGTTTAATATGGCATGACGCTGGGGTGTAATACGGACACCGGTCGTTTTGAGCTGCTCCAATGCATGTTGGACACGTGTTGCCATAAAGCCCACCGCCTTACCTTTCATTCTCTGTTTGAAGAAAATAAACCTTCGCCCTCATACAAAGTGTAATTTACCGGCTGTACACAACAACAAGCGCTCTTTCACGTCATGTAACCTTGCCAGTGTATATTTATTGTACGGCGATTGCAAGTTTATTGTCAACGCGACGATGCAGGAACTTCGGTTGTATCCTCTTGGGAACTTGGGCCTTCATCCGTCGTCTGCTGTCCATTTTCATTCGTTTCATCTGATTCGGTTGACAGGGTTTCTGGTATAGAAACTTCTGGGTTACGCTCTACCGTCAGGTCACTGTTTCCTTCAATTTTGATCCTGTACTCGCCCTCACCAAGCTGTCCTTCAATCGTTTTGTTTTTGACGTTGAACGGCAGATCTGTACGCAAATCACCATAACTGCTGGAACCCGTCAGACTGTAATCGCCGCGTTCAGGAATCATGACGTTAATGGCTCCGACCGCACTGTATATATCCCAATCTCCCCCGACTTTGGCGGAGACTATATTAATACTTCCATTAAGGGACTGCGCTTTAACACCCAGGTTGGCACTGTCTAATGTAATATTGCCATTCCGGGTTTCCGCTGTAAACTCACCAATAGATTTTGTGATACTGACATTTCCCACTTGCGTGGTCAAATCCACATCTCCCGAAACGCCGCGTGCTTTCATATCCCCACGGTTGCTATCCATGTCGACGTTGCCTATAGCGTTAGCTACGATTACGTCCCCGTTTAGCGTTTTCCCCGAGATATCGCCAACCGCATTCGTAATTCGAATTCGCCCGTTGCCTGTCTCGGCAACAATGGTCTTGATGGCTTCAGGACGGTTTAACAAAATCGCACCATTCGAAGTGCGGATATCCAGATTGAAACGGCGGTCGTCTGGAATGGTGATCGTCATATTCATGCGCGGCTGCATTTTTTCATTTTCACCATATGCTTTACCTGTCGCTTTGATATGAATGGTTTTATCTCCTTCCGCTTCTACGAAAGAAGCCGCTGCTACCGCCTTGGCTTGTACTTCAGATGCTTGATCTACCCAGACAACGGTATTCACTTTAATCTCATCCGTATCTCCCCGCAGGATTGTTATATCTCCGTTCACACCCTCGACCACGATATCCGAAGTATCCATACGGACAGGAACTCCGATCGTGACCTTATCTTCCTTATAACCGGCAGCCTGACTATAGTCCATTGATGCTGCTCCCAGATTAAGACTGACTCGGTTCCATAAATGCATATAGTGATCCTGCTCAGTCACAATAAATACAGAGGCGGTTAAAATCAAAGATGCCAAAATGCCTTTCGCATCCGGTTTAAAACGAGCTTTTTGGCGCTCATCTGACGGGGTCAAACGTTCTAAATCTCGTTTACCTCTACCGCGTGTCCACAGGACCAATAAGATCCATTCCACGCCCAGAGCCACAAGCAAAAACGGCCACCAATCTACAAAATCGTAGAGGTAATCTGTCCCCCACTGTTTATCCATAATGAGCAGTACACCAACAGTAGCTATTAGAGCAGCAGCCGTATAACGTCCGACCCGGATTTTGCGGTTCATTCTTTCCCCTCCTTCCGTCCTATCCGTTCCCTATGTTTTCTTCTTACGAAGCATAACCCAAAATTCCCGGCCGAATAGTAACAAGCCGCCTGCAATCATCAGAATAGCAAAAGAATATCCGCCGTACATGGCAATCAAATCTTGAAACCAGCGTGGTTTCCGGAAGAACAGCACCATTAGTGAACCTCCCACAATTAACAGAAGTCCAAACGAAATGCCGCGCTCCCACACCATCATGCCTTCCCGTTCGGAACGTTCGCTACCAAGTGACTTGTCCGTATTTCCTTGTGTTACAGCCCGGCGCCTGCGCAGCATAACCCAGTCAGCTGATTGCAGCACATCATATACATTGTAGAAATATATCACCGGAATACAAAGAGCCAGCAAAATCAGTAAAGGTACATTGATCTGTATACCGATGGATGAGAAGTATAACAGAGCGGACAAATCAAGCAAAACAAGCAAAATAAAAGTCAACCCGCGCATGTATAAACGCAAATAGATATGTCCCAAACCCGGTATGATGGCACTTAATAGCCCGGCAATAAACTTATGTGTTTTATTCCGTACTTTCTTGGTCTTTCTGGGCTTTCTGGACTTTCCCGTTTTTGCACTAACTGTATGACCCTTCTTCATAACATGCTCCTTTCTTTAGAAAATCACCGTGACCCTCATCATGCATTTGGTAAAATAGTACCCTAAAGTGCTAGAAGAGTAACTGGAATAAAAATGGATATCACTAAAAACCCTCCGCCATTCCTGGACTCAGAGGGTTGAGATTTACTTTTATTCAATAGACACTTTCGTCATGTGTTCCCACTGTCTTAACTTGGAGACAATCTGTATCGTTTTAAAGTCATGTGGCACTTGAACGTGTAGTACAATTTCTATTTTTCGCTCAACAGATACGACTTCTGCAAAAGCCAAATCTGGTTCATTCACCGTGATTTTACGAACTCTAATCTTTTCCTGTTCCATAAAAGATGAGACCTTCTCTAATGTCCCGGGCTCGGACAAGGTATGAAGCGTAATGACATGCAGCTTGTTGCCTCGCAAATACCTGAGCTCTAATTTGTTAAATACCCAAAGATTCAAGAGTACAAGGACTGTGGAGACGATAGAGGCAAAAAAGAATCCCGCCCCCGCGGCAAGACCAATCGCCGCAACAACCCAGATTGAAGCTGCCGTCGTAAGACCCGTAATGGACTTCCCTGTGAAAAGAATCGTACCTGCGCCTAAGAAACCGACACCGGTAATTACTGCTGTAGCAAGACGCGCAGGATCGATCCGCACATTTAATTCATGTGCAAAGTCTTTAAAACCGTAAATAGACAACATCATAATCAGTGCCGATCCGAGACATACCAAAATATGAGTTCGTAGTCCGGCAGCATGATTGGAACGCTCACGTTCCAGACCCACAAGTCCACCAAGCAGCATAGCCAGCAATAAACGAAGCAAAATATGCCATTCATCAATAAACCAAGGATTGCTCAACGTTCTAGTTCCCCCTCTAAGTTGTTCACATGCTTAAAGCTTATTCTTATGAAATGTCGTTAATTCCACTCCAGGTGCGATCTCTGCAGCATCCACTGGCTTAAACCCAAACTTCATATATAGATTCACTGCAGCTGTATTTAGCGTTCCTGTAGAAACGATGTAGCGAGGCAGATTGGGATGTAGTTCGAAGACATGCTTCATTAATGAAGCAGCAATCCCTTTGCGAAAGTGGCTCGGGTGCACCATCATACGTGTGATGGTTAGTGTGTCCCATTCTTCTTCCATCACAGCCACTGCACCAAGTAGCTCTCCATCCTGCTCATCAACATATCCGTAAAATGTTTCCCCGCATTTCTGTAATGTTTCCATCGTATCAAGCAAAGGCGGAATATCTTGAAATCCGATAATCTTTGCTTCCAATCGGTAAGCCATATGTTGCAGTCTCCACAATTGGGCCAACATATCTTCATCACGCAGTGACAATGTTTGAATTCTCATCGTTAAGAAACTCCTCCGTATCAGACTTCATAAACCGTTAAACCGAAATAACACGGCACGTCAGAATTCTTTATAACAAAAAAGAGGCTGTCACAGGGACGAGCCTCTTTCTGTCCGACCTCACTGGAAGGATTAGCGGTTCAATACATCTGCGAGCAGTTGGTTGGCAAGGGCTGGATTCGCTTTGCCTTTACTTTCTTTCATAACCTGACCTACGAGGAAACCGATGGCCTTCTGTTTACCAGCTTTGTAATCCTCGACAGATTGCGGATTGTTCGCAACGACCTGCTCCACAATGGCGAGGATCGCTCCTTCATCACTGATTTGCACAAGTCCTTTTTCTTCTACGATCTGTTGTGGAAGTTTGCCGCTCTCCAGCATTTCCTTAAATACGGTTTTTGCGATTTTGCTATTGATAGTGCCTTTCTCCAGCAATCCGATCATCTCGCCGAGTCCTTGCCCCGTCAGCGGAACTTGCGTTACCTCAAGATTATTGGTGTTGAGATACCCAAGCAAGTCACCCATAATCCAGTTGGAAACCGATTTGGCATCCTGGGTATATTTCAGACTATCTTCAAACAAGTCTGCAATTGCTTTGGATGAGGTGATAACCTCGGCATCATAACTCGGCAGGCTATAATCTGCAGTGTACCGGGCTTTACGCTGATCCGGCAATTCAGGAATCGAGGCTCTGATGCGTTCCTTCCATTCGGCATCAATATGCAGTTTAACCAGATCCGGGTCTGGGAAATAACGATAGTCATGCGCTTGCTCTTTGCCACGCATCGACAAGGTTTTGCCCTGAGCCTCATCCCAGCGACGTGTCTCTTGAACAACTTCTCCGCCGTCATCGAGAATTTCGGCCTGACGATATTGTTCATATTCCAGACCACGCTGTACACCGCGGAAGGAGTTCATATTTTTGAGCTCCGCCCGGGTTCCCAGTTTCTCTTGACCATGTGGACGCAAGCTGATGTTGGCGTCGCAACGAAGTGACCCCTCTTCCATCTTCACATCCGAGACATCACAGTACTGCATAATCGCACGGAGTTTTTCCAAATACGCACGGGCTTCTTCCGGGGAAGAAATCTCGGGTTCGGATACAATCTCTACCAGTGGCGTTCCGACACGGTTAAAATCGACAAGGGATGCATAACCGCCATCCACGTGTGTGAGCTTTCCTGCATCCTCTTCCAGATGCAAACGTGTGATGCCGATTCGTTTCGTTTCGCCATTCACTTCGATATCGATCCAGCCATTCTCACCGATCGGCTGATCAAATTGTGAAATCTGATACGCTTTAGGTGAATCCGGGTAGAAGTAGTTTTTACGGTCAAACTTGCTGACATCTGCGATTGTACAGTTGAGAGCCATTGCGGCCTTCATCGCATAGTCAACAGCCTGACGGTTCAGCACAGGCAATACGCCCGGGTGTCCGAGACAGACCGGACAGGTGTGTGTATTAGGCGGAGCTCCAAAAGCAGTGGAGCAGCCACAGAAAATTTTGGAGTTGGTATGTAACTCCACGTGGACTTCAAGTCCAACGACCGTTTCATATTTAGATGCGGACATTTCTTATTACCTCCGTTCCGGGCAGTCTACAGCTGCGGACGCTGCTTGTGGAATGCTGTATTTTGTTCATACGCATGCGCTACGCGCAATACGGTTGTTTCATCGAAAGCTTTACCTATGATCTGCAATCCAACAGGCAAACCATCCGCGAATCCGCAAGGAATGCTGACCGCTGGAACACCCGCCAGACTAACTGGGATCGTCAGAATGTCATTCAGATACATCGTAAGCGGATTGTCTACCTGAGACCCCATCTTAAATGCCGTTGTAGGTGCAGTAGGTCCAATGATCACGTCATACTTGGCAAAAACATCATCAAAGTCCTTTTTAATTAATGTGCGCACTTTCTGAGCTTTCAAATAATACGCATCATAGTAACCGGAGCTGAGTGCATAGGTTCCAAGCATAATACGCCGTTTCACTTCCGGACCAAAGCCCTGACTTCTGGACTGGTGGTACAGATCCAGCAAATTCTCCGGATTGTCCGCACGTACACCGTAACGCACACCGTCAAACCGAGCCAAGTTGGAAGAAGCTTCAGAAGAAGCAAGCAGGTAATAGGTAGCTACTGCATATTCGGTATGCGGCAGAGACACTTCTTCCCATGTCGCTCCAAGAGCTTCCAGCACTTGAAGTGCAGCAAGAACTTTCTCTTTGACTTGCGGATCAACGCCTTCACCGATATATTCCTTCGGTACGGCAATGCGCAATCCTTTGACATCCCCTGTCAGTCCGCTCAAGTAATCCGGAATATCTACCTTGGCAGATGTCGAATCTTTGGCATCATAACCGGCAATGGCTTGCAACACATAAGCAGAATCTTCTACATTTTTGGTCAAAGGTCCGATTTGGTCGAGGGATGACGCAAACGCCACCAAGCCAAAACGGGAAACCAGTCCGTAAGTAGGCTTTAAACCGACAATTCCGCAATAGGAAGCAGGCTGACGAATAGAACCGCCCGTGTCTGATCCAAGTGTGAAGTACGCTTCTCCCGCAGCAACCGCTGCAGCAGAACCACCTGAGGAACCACCCGGTACACGATCAAGTGCCCATGGATTATGCACAGGTGAGAAGCTGGAATTCTCGTTGGAACCACCCATGGCAAATTCGTCCATGTTTAGTTTACCCAAGGTTACGGTATCCGCTGCTTTGAGCTTTTCGACAACTGTTGCATCATACACCGGGTCGAAATTACGCAGGAACTGACTTCCACAAGTGGTACGCAGTCCGTTCGTCACAATGTTATCTTTAATACCTACAGGCAAACCAAACAGCAGACCTTTCTCCTCACCACTGACAAGTCGGTCATCCAGCTGACGAGCGCGAGCGCGTGCATTCTCCTCGTCCAGCGTTAAATAAGCCTTCACCTTGTCATCATGTGCACCGATATTCTGATACGCCTGATCGACCAGATCGCTGACCGATAGTTCTTTGGCGTGCAGCTTGTTATGTAACTCAGGCAATGATTGTTCAAATAAACTCACAGTGCTTGTCCTCCTTCCAATTATCCATTATTCCATGACAGCAGGTACTTTGAACTGCCCGTCTTCTTCGTCTGGTGCGTTATGCATCACCTGTTCTATGGACAGGCTTTCCTTGGTTTCATCCTCACGCATCACGTTGCTGACATGCAGAACGTGAGTTGTTGGCTCAATATTGTCCGTGTCCAGCTCATTCAGCTTCTCTGCATATTTTAAGATCGCGTTCAGTTGACCTGTCAGCGTCTGTTCTTCTTCAGCAGTCAGATTAAGCCGGGCCAGCTTGGCCACATGCTGAACGTCATTATTTGAAATACTCATTACCGGATGCCTCCTTCATTCGTTCTGTGCTTGAGATAACCCTGCAAACGAAGCATTCGTTTAACGGGCTAAAGTCCCAAGATAACTTTTTTAATTATAGGTGAGTTAGTTCGACAATTCAATGTAAATGCAAAAAAGGAGCCGGCATCAGCCGACTCCTGAAATTCTCACCCTTAAATCCATGCACGCAGATTAACCTGCTTTATAAAATCCGCCTGGGACATCACATCATTCGCGGTTTCTTCTTCCTCTTCCACAACTAGAGGTTCACCGTTCATCAGATGATGAAACAGCTTCTCATTATGTGTCGCAAGGGCGTAATCTATCAACGCTTCTCGCTCGACCCGCTCAGCTTCCTGCTTCAGCAGAACCTCTTCCAGATCGACGTCGCCGGATGGAACAAAAAAGTTCCGATTAACCAGCGGCACTCGAAGCACGTAATCGAACGCATTGTCCGGATTCCGGTCATAAGCGATGATGTATCCATATTCCCCCACAGGAAGATTTTGCTCAAACGCATCCGCGACGATGACAACCTTCTCTCCTAATCGCAGCATCGTCTAACCTCCTGGTAGTCTATCATTATTATTTATTTGTATAGTCTACTAGAAAAGAATAACGATGTCTAGGAATACTAGATTTAAACAACATATTTGTGCAAAATCTTTTTGGAAATTTTCATAAGTCATATCGAATCGTTCTCATATCTCTAATATGTTGAATTCTTTTTATGTCTTTTGCGGTCTGTGCGGATCACAACCAGCCAGTAAATAAGCAGGGGCCCAGGAACGCTGGTAATGCCCCACAATCCCCATAACCAAGGAAAACGATCACGTTTGCGTGCGTCCAGAAAAATCCATGTTCCTTGAAACAAAAGCAGGAGCACAAGAAATGCAAGCAGGACTGGCGGAATATCTTCTAGCGAATAATGCAATCTATTCATGGTGCACCGTCTCTTTCCGCTGTCGAACAAGCCAAGATGAAGCTACAATGACAGCAATAACTGTACCCAAGACTTGTATGCCCAAGTAAACGGCAGGAGAAGAAACAAACAACAATGTTCCCATTGCAATTACCGTTAGTGCAACGAGCCAGAAGCAGATGATCTCAACCAGATTGGCTCTGCGTTTTATGCGTCTTTGTTCCCTAACACGGGATTCGAGTGCTGCCAACGAAGGAATATCAGCCGGTTCATAGACATCATCCAATGCTTTCATAGACTGCTGCAACCGTTGTATGATTTCCTGATCCTGTGTCTCATTCGATCTGCTCATAACTATTCCAGCTCCTTTCTCAATTGACGGAGACCATAAGCTGTCCGAGACTTTGCCGTTCCGGCAGGAATACCCAGCATCTCTCCGATCTCATCGTAACTATAGCCATAATAATGTTTCAGCAGCACAGCAATGCGATGCTCTGGAGTGAGCCTGGTCATCGCATCCATTACATCCGTCCATTCCTCGTTTCGACTTTCGAGTTGCCAGCGAAAACGACGGATGGCCTGATGGCGAATCAATTCAAGCCAGCTCTGCTCCCTCTTCTTACGCCTGGTTCTGTCGATGTAGATTCGGGTTGCAATGGTAATCATCCAAGATGAAAATGCTGATGTACCATTATAACGCCTTATATTTTCCATACATCGAATCATGGTGTCCTGTACAATCTCTTCAGCAAGGTTAGGATCCATCGTAACTTTCATCAGATATTTATAAACAAACGAGTAATGGCGTTGTAATAGAGCTGCAAGTGCGCTGTCATCGCCCTCCGCCGCTCTGCGCACTTCCTCCAATTCAGCTGTTCTCATCATGATGATCACCCGCTTTCTGTTTCAATCTAAAGGTAATACGACAGACTCGATCCAAACGTTCAACGCTAAATGAAATGTTTTTTGGGAAGGACTATGTATTTTCAATTTTCGAGTAATATGAATATGACAATTTCCCGGGCAATCAGACTCCATTTCTGTATTCTTGCAGTTTGTCGAACCACCGCTGATCACATGCACCGTTTCTTAGCACACGGCTGGTCCATATATTTTGCTGCTGCCTGAAGTCTTGTTTCGTCATGTCTATTTTTGAGTGATTGGGCTTCGAACGGTGTATATGGTTATTTTCTAAAATTGCTTTATCCAAGTCAGCACGGCCTAAATTCAAGCGGGGTTGTTTGTTATTATAAATATGACTAAAACTGGCATTAGGTATGTAAGCTTTCTGAAGAGTTGCTTCTTTAATAACGGAATGCATGACGGAATTTAATTCGAGTCGTTGCTCATCAAGATATGTATACTCTGGCGATTGCTTCGACTGAAACATATTTATTTTCTCCACATTATTTTCCCTCACCCTCGCTTAATTAAAAACAATCCATCATCTGTAGTGTTTACCTTAGGTAACTTACGATCATTAACCTTTATTCTAATATCGAGCTTAATTAATCTGTTCTTTCTCTACTGCTTCTACTCATTCTTTATTTCCCTCTAATCCAGCCAAAAAAAGGGCTGAAAACAAAAAAAGAACGCAAACCGGGTATAGACCACAGTCTGCGTGCTTCGCGAGTTAGGGTACTTCTATTCAACGCTTTAGTTAAGTAATGCCTTAACGCTTGTAACAACTAATTGTTATTCTAATGAAAAAGCTGGCACTTGTCCAGACTTAATTCACATATTCTGTCGAATCATCTTGCAGGAACGTAAGGGTTGTTCTGTTTCTCATAACCTATCGTTGTTTTGGGGCCATGTCCCGGATATACCTTAACCTCATCGGGGAAACGATACAACTTATTCTGAATGGAGTCCACCAGATCGCGTTCACGTCCACCTGTGAGATCCGTTCTACCTACGCCCATGCGGAACAACACATCTCCAGCAAACAGATCATTTTCGCACAGGAGACTGACACTACCCGGAGAATGTCCTGGCGTATGGTATACCTGAAACGTGTGACCAATCAATTGCAGCTTCTGACCTTCATCCAAGGCAAACTCAGCCGGATTCGCTGTAATCGGTGGTGTGACTTGCGGCCAATTCACCGACCCGTTCAATTTGGCCGTAGTCAGCCAGTCACTTTCGAGATCATGCAAGTAGACGGGACAACTCTTCAGCTTGCGAATCTCCTCCATACCGCCGATATGGTCGAAATGAGCATGGGTCAGAAGAATCGCTTCAATCTCCAGATCCTGAATAGCCTTGAGTAGCGGGCCAGGATTCATGCCTGGATCAACAATAACAGCTTTACCCGGGTCCTCTCCCTGTAACAGGTAGGCATTGGTTTGCAACGGCCCGAGCGTAAATGTACGAATGTTAAGCATATGAATTAAAAACCCGAAATCAGTTCACGCAGCTCACGAATGATCACTGCATGGGACTCCGTTCCTTCCCCATAGCGTTTCAAAATCTCTTTGCGCGCTTCGGCCATGTTGTCTTGGTAGTCTGCAGCTTCACGATCAGGATTCAGTCGTTTGAACTCGACCATCACCTCTTGTACGTGTTGTGGGCGCGGCCCCCATTGACCAAGCACATGTCCGCCTGTATCTGCTACGATCACAATCGGCACGGAACGGCCACCCATCGTCAGGAATTCATCCATCACATCCGGATGATTTTCCATAATCAGAACTTCAGTCGGGATGCCTGAAATCTCCAGCGCCTGAAACACGACCGGAATATTTCGAACTACATCACCACACCAATCCGCTGCCAGAATCAGCACACGAAGGTCGTCACGATAGTTCAGGCTTTCGAAAAATTCACGATCCTCTTCATTTGCCCAGGCAAAGCTATCATAGTTTGCCTGAAACTCACTTTGATTTTTAGTCATGCTTGCGATAAATTCCTTCGGAGGCAAGCCTTTACCGAATTTGTGAGACAAGTTAGGTTTGGACATTACTTCACACTTCCTCTCTTTTTACGTACATTCATCCATTTAATAACAACATAAATAATCATAAGAGCAAGCGCGACAAGCAAGATTGGCGTAATAAACGGTGCCGCTTTCTCATCTACATGCTTCCACTGATCTCCAAGAATCATTCCTAAATATATAAACAATGCAGTCCAAGGTATAACAGCGAGTGTGGTTAGCAGAATGAATTTGCCTGTGTGCATTTTCGTGATGCCGGCCGGAATCGAAATTGCATGTCTTACGACAGGAACAAACCTTGCTGTGAAAATAACACCTGTACCATACTTGCGGAACCACTCTTCGGAATGATCAATGTGTTTTTTCTGGATCAATATGTATTTACCGTAGCGTTCAAGTACAGGTCTGCCGCCATAACGACCAATCCAGTAAATAAACAATTGAGCGAGCACCCCGCCCACTGTACCAAAAATCATCGCACCGAAGAAGTTAATGTTATGCTGAGAAACGAGAAAACCGCCATAAGCCAGCACAATTTCACTTGGGATAACTTCGAGCATTAACCCGAGCATGATGCCGAAATATCCGAGGCTTTGAATCCAGTCGAATAATTGGCTGACAATGTTATGAATAACGTCCATTTCAACCCTCTTTCTTTTTCCTGAATGGCGGTGCCCTGCCACACCATGGTTGTTCGTCCTTATTTTATCACAGGCCCCTGACCGTGGCTACTTGACGGATCAAGGTAGTGTCCCGCTGCCCCTGCTCCGCATATGGTATGGGGAGAGGAGTGTGGGATCGTGTCATTTAAATCTGCGCCTGGGTCTCCCCTGGTCAAACATAAGCAATCCGGCCAAAATTTGCCCTCTGCCCGCGGCATTCGCCGTGCCTGCAGCAAGGAATTATACCGGACGGCCAAAAGGTTGAAATTGTATATCTCTCCGGAACAAATGAAGCAGGCCGAGGAAACATACTACGCCAAAGTTATCGCAAATCTGCTCTGGATTGGAGAAAACCGTAATGACCGCAAAAAACTGTGCGAATGGTGGAATGCCGAAGTCAGTGCAGATATTGCTGCGCTCTGGGACGTTGAGGTTGAACCGCTGAAAGAAGCATTTAAACACGCTTTTGGCGGTTACCGTCTGTAGAAAAGTTTAAACAGGCAGGCGAAAGCATTCTCGCCCGCCTGCTTAAGTCTCTCTGAGAAGGGCAACACAAACCAAAGCTTTCCTCTATCCTGAAACAGCAGGAGTTAAGGAAGAACAACTGGTGTGTACTGACACATACGCAAAGTTGCTATCAATTAAATTGACTACTGCAAGGTTTGCTGCTTCGCAGCAATTCTGCGCAAGTGTTCAACCGTCAATGAAGCCGAGGCATGCAACACGAAACGACGGTCGTTACGCATACAATCTGCATCGACCTGTGCTGCCAGCTCTTTGTAACGTTCATGCATTTGTAACCCTATAGCCGCAGTTTTTTGGGCTTGCAAGACGTGACCTCTTGAAATTTCACGCATAGCCGTCCGTTCCATCCAGTAAAGTGCCGTTCTTTGGGTTTCATTATCGTAACGATTTAAGGCGATGGCTGTGATGAAATACGGTCCCGCTTGCTTCCCATCCCCCGATTGTGATGCCAATCGTCCAAGCTGCAAATAAAGATCGGGATCTTTCGGCGAATGGGACAAGCTGTTCCGTAAAATGGATGTGGCTTCCGCTTGAGGCAGCGTACGGGCAAGTGAAATTGCCAGTTCAGGCCGAGTTGGATTCAAGCGATAAGCTGATCGAAGATACTGGGCACTCGCTGTAGTCCCGATCTGTTTAGTCAGCGCGTGACGATATAGCATATCCGCCCATGCGTAACGTGTAGTGATCCAAAGTGTTACCCCGAGCCAGCATGCAAGTAAAATCGCAACTGTATATCGTTTGATATGACCCGGCATACGGATACGAATGTAAGTGCAATTACAGGCACGGATACAGATACAAATGTAAGTACGAATATAGGGGAAGATGTAGGTGCGGATGTAGGTACGGACGCAAGTACAGACATGCGTCAGCCTTGAATAAATTGCCGGTAAAACGAGATAGTGCGAGTAATGCTGAGATTGATACGGTCTAATCGCGGGTTGGCCAGCATAAGCCTTCTTCGTAATCATATAAGCAGATTTTCCAGATTGGTCTGGATCAAGAAGTATACCCGAAGTACTGCGATCCGTAAACTGTTGCCGTGAGGATGCCTCTGTTTCTGTTCTCCGGGCAAATGCCCATGCTGTGAGCCAGATGAAGAGCATCCAGCTGAGCGCATAACTCCAGTCGAAGTCCACGATTCCATGCAGGACGAAGACCAGCACGGGCGGCAGTAGCCGCGGTGCGAAGCGGCGGATGCTGCGCAGGGTGAAGAGCATCCACCCTGCAATCAGCGCGACGCCGAGCAGGCCCGTATCCAGGGCCAGGTCGAGCAGCCCGCTGTGAACCTCGCCGCCCACATACGGCGAGGACTGGATGGCGCGGAACATGGTGCGCCATGTCTCTCCTCCGTGGCCGAGCCATGCGGCCTCGGACCATAACCGTAGGGCATCCCGCCACATCTGCAGGCGGGATATCCCTGTGCCGACACCCGCCGCGAAACGTTCGGCGGTGGAGGCCGCGGCCATAAGTGCGGCGGCGATGCACGCCAGCACCGTGGCCGCCAAGGCAGCGTTGCGCCCGGCCCCGGCGCCGCTGTGCCAGAGACGGCACAGCAGCAGCGTGCCGAGCAGCGCAGCTGCCCATGCCCCGGCCAGTGCCAGCAGGCCGGGCAAGGGCGCAGGCGCCAGCTGGGCAGCAGCCAGCTGGCGGTACAGCCAGGCCGCGCACGCCAGAGGCGCGGCCAAGGCCAGCAGCAGCGGCAGGCGGGCACCGCGCCGCTGCAGGGCCAAGGCGGCGGCCGCGGCACAGCCGGCCGCTAGCCAGGCGCCGCGCGACTCGCTCAGCAGGAGCGCGGCTTGCGCGGGCATGAGCGGCAGCACCGCCGCGAAGAGCCGGCGTGCCGGGGCGGCTCGCCAGGCCAGCACTCCCGCGGCGGCCGTCAGCCGCTCCAATGCGTACATGCCAACGACGGCACCGTACGCATTGGGATACTGCAGCAATCCGCCGAGCCGGGCACCGGCGGAGCTGATCTCGGGGTCAGCTGTACGCATGATCCCGAAGGGCAGCGGCAGCACACCGTATACGGCGAAGACGCCACTTAGCACAAGTATGCCGCCTGCCACCTGCCAGCCAAAGGCAAGCCAGTACATACCACCCTTGCTTGCTGCCAGCTTTGCAGCAAGCAGAGCAAACATCGCAAGCAGACTCCAACGAATCATTTCATTGATGCTGCCCTGCGTACTCACCGAGCCTGCCCAAGCATGTACCGCATAACATAACATCATTGCCAGTGGAAAGCCTGCAAGCGCAAAATTCATAACTCCCAGCCGAGTTGATCCTGGCCTCACTGAAACCAAGCCATCACGTGTCCTCCCTAGCATTTCTCCGACGTACATTAGCAGAGAGATCAACGCAATAGCTCCAGTCATTAAAATAACCGGATAGATGTCAGCCGAATTAAACAAACCTCTGCGCAAACATCCGATCACTAATATAGCCACCATGCTTGAACCCAGAACGATAGTCCATTTTGGCCCACTGAAACTCTTCCCACTTCCCTTTTTTTCACTCCCAATGTCACAACTCGAAGCAGACGACCCATGCTCAAAGATAGATGTACGGGACGGACTAGCTATATCGTTATATGTATTGCATTTATCTTGGTAATAGCACCGATCTTTCGAAAGTTTACTCCCGCCCGCCCATGTAGTTTGATGCATATCCGGTTCTCTATCCTCCACTTCGTTCCACACCTTCTTTTTCTTATCCCTATCAAAAATAAAAAAAAGGCAGAAGGCTCCCGATCGCGGGTCCTTCTACCTCATTTCAACCTAGCCGTCAGATCAGTTCTTGATCTACAGGGCTGCATCAATAAGTTTCGATGCACATATCATCCTTTTCCCTCAAAAGCATAATTCCACATTTTTATTAAATGAACGATCTCGCTTTTTTCATCCGTCATCATTCATTTATCATTTGTATTCTTCATCTCACACATTCATCTTACACATCGAGTAAAGCGACCCTTGCAACAGTATGTCCATTTCCTCAATGATGCAGACCACTCATGTAGGAAGATGTGACCCTCTCACTCTAGCTCTCCAATCTCGATTATCCTTAATTCATGAAACATAATTCTAAAAATGATCAATGAAGATTACATTTCGCAGACCGCTCTAAATTTTCCTTGTCCACTTTTCCACCAGTTATGTTTCCTTCAACCGGCAACAGATCCGCACAGGCACGCTCCAGATAGGGATCGGCATGAATAAAATCACGGAATGCAGTGTATTCACTCCACATGTCCTTCACTTGCCCAGCCTGACCACGGACGGCACGTATCAAAATATTTTTTGGTGTATTCTCCAGATCAATGAATTCGAGCAACTGCGTTTTATATCCCATAATATCCAGCAATTTGGCGCGAATCGCATCAGTTGCCAGTGCCGAGAAACGCTCCTTCAGAATGCCATGAGACAGGAGCGGATTCATCACTGAAGACTCGACCTGATCATACAACTCATGCTGACAGCAAGGAACCGACAAAATAACGGATGCTCCCCAACGGACAGCTTTCTCCAGTGCCGCATCTGTAGCGGTATCACAAGCATGGAGAGTAACGACCATATCCACTTCGTTCAGCTCATCATAATCCGCAATGTCACCAACGAGGAATTTCAGATCACCGTAATGCAAACGTCTGGCCAGATCATTACAGTGTTCAATGACGTCTGCCTTTAAATCCAGACCGATGATGTTGAGCGAACGCCGCTGCTGTACGGACAAATAATGATATAAAGCAAAGGTCAAATAAGACTTACCGCAGCCAAAATCCACGATGGTCAGCGGACGTCCTTCCGGCAGATGAGGAATAACATCCTGCACCATCTCAAGGAAACGGTTGATCTGCCTGAACTTATCGTACTTGCGTGCAAGCACACGTCCTTCCTCGTTCATAATGCCAAGCTCAACGAGGAAGGAAACCGGTACTCCTTCTTCCAACACATATTGCTTTTTGCGATTATGGGATAGATCCACCGCTGTTTTGGATGGAGATTTGGTCAGAATCGATACTTTATATTTTTTGCTGATCAAAATTTGATAATCCGCATCTGCCGTGCAAAGCAATCCCTGACGGAATGTCTCTTCACACAACAAAGTCATACGTTCCAACGCTTCAGCAGGAGTCAAATTTTCATGCAGCACTTTATTGGCATAATGAAAAGCAAACTGGTAATGGAGCTGATTCTTCAGCGTAACCGGCTTCACCTGCACTTTGGTAAACGAGACATTGTCCCGTCTGCGCAGCTGACTCCAGGTCGCCGTAATCAGCGAGTTCTGTTCAAAAACATCTTGTATAAGCTTTCGCAACGAATCCACGGGGTACATCTCACTTTCGGTTTGGTTTGGTCAACCGTTACCATACCATAATTCTGTTCCCTCTCCAAGTGAAGAGCCAGTTCTCTATATGAACATTCATACTAAATTATATTTTCAATTATAGGCTTAAACCCAGGTTTTGTTATATGTTGAGTCAATAGTTCGGTTATAGATTCAGTTAAAAGACGTATTATGTGTGCTATGCGTTTTTAACAGCTCAGTTATGCTTTCATCTGCTGACGTTTGGTCTCCAGCTCTTTAATCTGTGCCAGCCCTTCGTTGACTTCGTCTCTTGGCAAGCCACCCTGTTCCAGTTGCTCATCGGCAAGTTCCGTTAGTCTCTGATAAAATGCTTTTGCATCCTCCTCATACTGTACCGGATACTCGGCACCAAGGTGCAGCAATCTGTACCACCCATTTTCGGCTGCATCGTAACGTCCTTGTTGTTCCCGGTACAGCGCAAGCTGCTTCTCCGTTCGGGCAGGAAGCTCGTATTCCTGAACTTGTTCCAGAATTCCATCGACACGTTCGGGCACTTGCAGCAATTCGCGATTAGCACCATGATTTAATGCATACAGGTAAAAATGTAACGCTCGCATTAAACGAACAAGCGCCGCATCCTCTGCATCCATTTTATCCTGATCATCAATGCCCTCGACTCTGCCTTTCTCCTGATAAATATACGCCTCTTCCTCGATAAGTCTTGCCGCCTGCTGCAGATTATCCACTTCAATGACACCACGAAACCGGAACATTTCGATGACATCCTCTGCAGGCAGGGAGTTCAGCAAATTAAGATTCATGCCAAATTGTCTACGCATCAGCTCATCCAGTTCAGACAAGGCCTCCGTATGTTTTCGTTGCTGTCTAAGCGTAAAAGCCTTGCCAATTGCCTCGGTCATTTCCTCCATCATGCGGAGCAGGTAATCCTTCCTGAACATCGGTGTGCCCCCTTATATCCTCAATCATTTATCGTATATTTCTATGCGTATATCCATATGATGTATTTTAATTCATGGCGTGAAAAAAAGCGAAACTCCGACTTCCTCCGACTTCCTGAGTTCTGTCAGCAAACAAAACCAAGCCCCTGCCTGTCCAATACATGGGACACACAGGGGCTTCGTATACTTACAATGATTCGGTACGATTCATCGTAAACTCTCTCATATCTCCGACAGACCTTCAGGGCTATCTATTTCCATTCCACTTCATTGAATTGAATGACTTCACAGTTAGTCAGACAAACCGGCCATAAACTGTTTAATCACCTGAATCAATTCTTCTGGTGCTTCATACATGCTCATATGTCCTGCTCTTGCAATCGTAGCTTGAACAATATGAGGCTTATCACTCGTAAAGGTGCGTTCTGGCGGAATCAGCCCATCCTTTTCTCCTGCTACAAGCAGTACTGGAAGTGGTGTAGCCGATAACACATCACGTCGATCCGGGCGTTCACGCATAGCCAGTGCTGCACCAACCGCACCTTGAGGAGCAGTCTGATAACCAATTTCCTTCACACGATTCACATGTGTGGACAACGACTCTAAGTTTTCCGGTGCAAACAGACCAGGAACCAGCCCATCCACAAAATTCACGATGCCTTCAGTCTGAATCGTGGATACTGCACGCAAGCGTTTCTCCTTCGCCTCTTCACCGTCGGGGAATGCTGTTGAATGGATCAGACCAAACGCATTCAGGCGCTCCGGGTGATGCTGTGCGATTGAAAGTGCAATATATCCGCCCATGGAATGTCCCAAAATGACCGCTTTTTCCACACCTATTTCATCCATCAGCTGCAGCACATCGTTACCCATCTGTTCAATCGTGTAACTGCCAACTGGTGCATCCGTTTTCCCGTGCCCACGCAGATCAGGTACGATACAACGATAGCTGCGTGCCAGTTCCGGCACCACCTCATCCCAATAGGATGAACTGCCGCAGTATCCGTGAAGTAGCACTAGTGCTTCTCCCTTACCCTGCTCAGCATAACAAATCGTCGTTCCATCACACATCACTTTTTCCATATTAATCCCTCTCTCTGCGCGAATGTAATATTTCAAGTTGTATATTATTAAGCATTCATCTCATGAATGAAACGTTTCTCGTGCAATCCAGGCCTCAGTTACCGCGTTGGCAATCGTTTGAGACATGCCCATAACAAGGTGCAGTGAAGTCATCTGCAGGATAGAATACGGTCTCGGGCCGCTCGCATTCACTACTGCGGCTACACTGTATTCTCCAACAGGTGGCAACTTGCCGCCAACGGATTGGGCGGGATAAAGAGGCGTCCCTGAAACATAGTATGTCCCGGTAGTATCTTTCGGGCCTAAACATGCATCAATTGCAATCACGGTATGGTGTGCGGGTATATGTGCCAACTGCTTTTCGAGAGTATTTGCATCACAAGGAGCAGCCAGCGTGCCAATTACATGAGGTATACCGCATTCCGCCAACAGTGTACCCGTCAGCGGTCCAAGTGCATCCCCGGTGGAACGATCTGTACCGATACAGAGAAACGTAATTTCATCCAGATTGTGGAGCTGGGAGATTTCCTTGAAAAAGAGGATCAGATTGTCTCCATGCACACTTTTACGCAGTTCTCGGCGCTGCTGCCGGACAAGTTCACGTTTATATAAGGCCAAGCTTGATTCCCTCCTGCTGCACTCTGATCTGACTGACAACTCCAGTGCAATCTTGTTTTCCAGTCATTGCGTTCTATTCTCACATTGTAACCGATGCTCCGTTCCCCCGCAAAATCATTGGCTTGTGCCCTTCCACTCATGCTACAATAACAAGAGTTTCCGATATGGAAAGTGAGCAAACCATCCCCGTAGATGGAAAGGATGAAGTTAACGATGGATTTAACACAAGCAACAGCGGAAAATATCGAATATATGATTGAAGCCATTAAGACCAAACTGCGGATGGCCAGTGGTGCTGCTATGCAAGGTTCAGCATTCCCGCTTGAGAAATATGAGGATCTGCAAGATTTGTACGAGATGGTTATCGGTAAAGAGCACCTGAGCATCTCCGAGGTTGAAGCGGTTGCTTCGGAACTGGGCAAACTTCGTAAATAAGCTACACCCTCTTGCTTCTGCCTTTATATTTGAGAGAAGTGCAACAACAGAAAAGGACCTGTCTTACATCAGAATACTGATGCAGGACAAGTCCTTTTTATTTTTTATAGTCTATGCACTTGCTTATTCCAACCTTGTTCATCTATGTCCGAATGTATCAAGGTAGATCAACAAGTACAAATTCGGCCGGCTCGCTGCCTGCACTAGTCATCTGAAGATCACAGCTTTTGCGAATTCGAGCCGCATCTCCGGGCTTGAGATTAAAATGACCATCGGAACACTGGATCTCCAGATGTCCGTTAATGAGGAACAAATGTGTCCGCCGATCTTCATGTTGCGGATACATTAGTTTTTTGCCCGACTCCAGCTTGGATAGATAACAAGTTACATCCTGAGCAATTCGGAGTGAACCTTCTTCCATACGTTCATCCGCTTGATCCGTTGAGCCGGATACAATTGGACAAAGCCGATTTGTATGTGCCGATTCTTCTATTTTGCGATATGCATAAGACGGTTTTAACATTCGCTGGGAAGGCAGAAACCACATCTGCAGGAAACGTACCGGTTCATCCGTGGCCGGATTGGTTTCGGAGTGCTCTACACCTGTACCTGCACTCATCACCTGAACTGTCCCCGCTTCCAGCATCTGTTCTGTCCCCATACTGTCTGTATGCTTAAGCGTACCTGATATTACATAACTGACAATTTCGAGATCATGATGTGGATGTTTCTTAAAGCCTTCCTGCGGCATCAGTATGTTGTCATTATGAGCTAACAGACAACCAAAATGGGCATTGCTTGGATCCTCATAATCTGCAAAGGAAAAGCTGAATTCGCTGTGTATCCAACCTCGATCCGACGTGTGCCTTTCTTCCGATGTCACTACTTTAATCATATTCATCCACCTCCAGAGAATTGGAACTGCCTTATCGCAGTGATCCATGCATGTTTAGAATTGTATAGGTCAATACCAGTTGGTATGTGATCTTTACCCGGGGTTCGGTTATTCTAATCAAGCTCCTTCCAAAGGTTATACGCTATCCTTTTATGAGTGGAGCACAAATTCACTATCCATCCGCCCAACTACAGTGCCTGCATCATTACGAATGTCTGCAGAAAATACTTCAGCCAAGCGTGCAATGGTTTTAGGGTTGGAATAGTTGAGTTGCTTCAATATCGATTGTGCAATGGAGGCCCACTCTTCCTCGGAACCGTCCAGCACTTTAAAGGTAATACCAAGTCTCTCTTTTTTGAGCGCAAAGCCGAATACACCCTTGAATCCGCCCTTGGCAACAATATTATCGTCCTCCAGCAACACCGAATCCACCCGATTCTTGCCACCGACCATAAGAGGGTGCTGATTCATCGCAGAAGTAATTGTCTTCACAGCGATGCGTGTCGACTCATCCTCAATGAGGTCAGGACAAGCCAGCTTAAGATACGCGCTCGAGAGCGCGGATAGCGGCAATGAAAATACCGGAAAGCCGCAGCCATCCGTCCCGAGTTGAATTTCATTTTCTTTAATGCCAGCAAGACCGGCCAATGTTTCAAGGATTTCCTGTTGCACTGGATGCCCTGGCTCGGCATAGCTATGCAAATCAAGCTTTTTCATCTGGCTATAACCTAAAATCCCTAGATGTTTACCCGAACAGTTGTGCAGTATTCTGCGTTTCTCTCCTTGTGCACGCAACCAGTTATTGCGGCTTTCCTCATTGAGCGGGTAGCTTGGCGCACAGACCAAACATTCCTCACCAAGTCCAACTTTACGAGCTAGATGTTCCAGCACCTGAATATGCTCCGGTTCTGAGCGATGTGATGAAGCCATGATGGCAATCTCCTGGGCCTCAAGGTTGTAGTGGCGGTCCATTCCCGCCCGGATTCCAGGGATCGCCTGAAATGGTTTGGCAGATGAACGTGTAAACGCTCTGAAATGAGGATTACCAACTGAATATGCAACCTGCCCATACTCATCTGTAATACATATGTGTCCGTAGTGGGCGCATTCCATAACGCCTGCACGGTATTCTTTAACTAACAAAGCACTCTCCACGCGAGTTTCTCTCCTTTTAAATTACTAATTTCATATTTATATAAGTTGACTGTTCTTTTACACGTTAACGGAGAGGACAGAAAAAACCTGAAAAAGCGGAGCGGTCGCCTTTATCACCGGATTTTCCCTTTTCGAAAAGGGAATCAAAAAATCTGGGGATAACAGCGATTGGAAGGTTATTCTGTCGTCGGAGTGGGCTGTGTAAAAACTTTAGTTCAACTTATATAACTTCTCTGCTTTGCTTCACGGCGCCGCATGGGATATCCTCATTAGTATAGTACAAAAACGACGGTTTTACAGTTTTTTCGACAGTCGTTTCGGGTAAAGCTTTATCAACCTTATTAAAGGACTACTCTTTATAGAAGGAGACACGTCTCATGCTACGCAATTCTCCACAGTTCTCATCTGAATCACAACATGTTATTCCTTTCCAATCCCTGCTGAAATATATCCTGATTGCTTCACTGATGAGTGCAGGCATTGTGTTGTTATTGGCAGGTGTTGGAGCCTGGCTGGGTCTGAATCGTTTGATTCAGCTGGATGGTCAGATTCAGCAACTATTTTACCTGCATTCCCAGTCTCGTCTTTCTTTATTACCATACACTTCATTCATCACAGCACTGGGTTCTTTCAAAATATCAGCACTCGTTGCAGCAGGGTTCGCACTGTTATGTTTCTTACAGCGCCATCCCAGAACGATGATGTATGGTTATATCATCTGCGCAAGTTTTGGAATGATGTGGATTTTGAACACGTTTTTAAAAGAAATCTTCAGACGAAGCAGACCCGAACTCGATCATCTCCTCGTTGTGCATGGATATAGTTATCCCAGTGGTCATGCCATGATTTCAATGGGATTTTACGGTATGTTGTTTGTCATCTGGGCCTTGGAATGGAACGGACGTGACGTACTCAGCAGGTGGCTTCCCATCTTCTGTGGTACTTTATTTGTTCTATTGATTGGTCTAAGCAGAGTGATGCTGGGAGTCCATTACCCTACCGATGTCTTTGCCGGATTTGCTGCCGGATTCGTCTGGATTGGTTGTATGGTCCAAGGAATAAAACGATCTGTTTCCTGATCCCTTCCCTCTAATTTCCAACTTATTCATCAGACAGTTAGTTGTTTCACTGTGTTGCACCGCGTTTATATACGAAGTAAGCAAACGCGAACAGACAACATCCTGCATCAAGTTGAAAAGGAGGCGGTTGTTATGTGGGGCATTATTATCAGCATTGTCATGGCGATCATTATCGGTTTAATCGGAGATGCACTAGCCGGTCATAACATGCCGGGCGGCGTGATTGGTGCGATGATTGCCGGATTCGCCGGAGCTTGGCTCGGAGCACTTTTGCTTGGTAACTGGGGACCAGTTATCGGTAACTTTGCAGTCATTCCTGCCATCATTGGTACAGCTCTCTTTGTTTTCTTGCTGGGGCTTGTGTCCAGACTGCTTAGACAGGCTGCCTGATTCGGGTTAGATGGTGTTCGTTGTTTCGTATTTGTTTCCCAAATTAAAGAAGGAGTGATTAGACATGAATAAAGCAGAAGAGCAATATCCTGTACAAAGTGGTTCGACTTTCGCAAAAGGTATCTTCATCGGAGGTTTGCTGGGCGCTGCAGCTGCCCTGTTATTCGCCCCTAAACCAGGCCGCGAATTGCGTGGTGATCTTTCTGAAAAGGTAGGCATGGTGACTGACCGGACAAAGGAAGTGGCTACTGTTGTTGGTGACAAAGCATCTGAAATTGCCAAAACGGTATCATCCAAAACGTCCGATCTTGCTAAAACGGTAAACCAAGGTCGCAATGACGTTATGGACTCCGTGAGAAAAGCATCTGCAGATGTTGCTGAGGAAGCAACGCGTGCATCCGAAGAAGTAGCTGCCGCTTCTGTGGAAGCGAAGGAAGATGCGCGTAAACAATTGAACTCGACAAGCCTGTAAGGCCTGATGAGCTCGATCAATGAATAGCCAGCTGCATTCCAGCTGGCTATTTTTTATCCAAAGTGAACGGAGGAATGACAGATATGAGTAAAGTCACGATCAATGGCAATACCCCTGTAACAGAAGGAACACCTGCACAGCAGTATGATACAAGTGAGCATCCATTCGAATTGCGTCACGAGGTCAAGCGCCTGAACACACGGCTCGATCAGATTGCGGACAGTTTGGAGAGAGCACAGATCAAAGACATCATTGAAAACTACAGTAGCCCCAAAAAAAGAATCATTACGAACTTTACCGCTGGTATGGCTCGCGGGCTTGGGTTGACTGTCGGTACATTTGTTGTACTCGGTTTGCTTGCGTATATCCTTAGCCAGTTTGTTAATATGCCTATCGTGGGTCAATATATCGCTGATCTTCTCGGTTACATCCAGGATTACAAAAAATAAAAGAGGGGCAGCCCGTCTGTGGCTATTGCGGCCCCTCTTTTCCTCTGTCCCGGTTTCCCGGAGCGGAAGACTGGGCAGATTTTACCTTCAACAAATCCCCTGTCCACCCTTTCATCATCATCCATATATACATGCTAACCATACTACAGATAATCAATGCGATGACGAGTACAACTCCCCACGTCTTGTCGATCAGGGGCAAATTTTCAAAATTCATTCCCCATATAGCACCTGCCGCTGTTGCCGGTGTGAATACAGAAGTAACAATCGTCAGTGTTTTCATAATTTCATTACCACGCACTCCCGATATGGCATTATCTATCGAGATTAAAGTGTCGATCTCCTTTTCATAATGCTGAAACAGACACTCCATACGTTCAACGCGATACTGAAGTTGTTGATAGAAGCGATTGTCTGTAATCTCCTGAAGATAAGCTTCCCGGGAAGCTGCCATTAATTCGGCATAAGGAATGAACAGGTTGCTCCAATATAGTAATTCAAACCGCGCCGCCAGAATCTGATCCATTAATGTACGTGCATTGCGCGACTCCATTGTCCGTTCCAGATCACGTAAATTCATCTCAAAATGATCCATACCGACATGATAATAATGCAGAATGGCCCGAAAAAGCACAAACATACCTTCTCTAGCCTGAGTGCATTGCTGCAGCATATGCATACGTTCGCCCGATTTCATAATGCCTCTCGTATTGTCGTCCAAATTGAGCGTGACCAAATTGAACTTATCGACATAAAAAAACATCTGGTTATCTCTTCGTTGATCATTTGTTTCATTCTTCACGGCATATAAGAAAGAGCCAAAAATAACCGCATCTGTGCCGTTCAAGTAACGAACAGATAAGTAGTTTGATTCAGCTTCCGGTATTTTGCTTAGCCAATACTGCATCTCTGGAAATGCCTGCTCCAGATCATAAAGTGCACTATCCATACTGCTGGAATCCGGAGCTACCCAGTCCCACCACTGCCAATCCTCAGAGCAGGATAACTGATCACGCCGAGCTTCCAGTTTGATATCATCCACCTTATATTCCTCCTGACATGTTAATCCATTGGTCGCCGGGTCCCTCCAGTGAATTCAAAAAGGACACGTATGCAATCCAGTGAGTGCAATACCGTGTCCTCGTCAAGCCGTATTGGGGCAACAATAGGAAAGATTTATCATAGCATAGAAGCGTTAGACATAATTTGCTTCAGTTTTTCCGTAGCCCGTTTCTGAATCCGGGATACGCTCATCTGAGAAACACCCAGCTTCTGGGCTATGGCCCGCTGTGACTGACCATCTTGGAACGCTAAAATAAGTACCTTCTGTTCTTGCTCTTTGAGCTGTCCTAATGCCTGCTGCAGATCCATCCGTTTTTCAACCGAATCAAAATCATTCACATCCGCGCTGATCAATTCACCCAGTGTAGCTGCGCTGTCATCCTGAGATAAAGGAGAATCCAGAGAAACATAGTGGTAACACTCGCGACCAGCCAGGACTTCAATCGTTTCCTCTGGTGTAAGATCCAGATATTCTGCAATCTCATTAACCCCTGGTGAACGTTCCAGCTTAACCGTCAGTTCATCAATCGCATGCTGCACTAGTGCACCTTTTTCCTTGATTCTTCTCGGTACTTGAATGTACCAAGACTTATCCCGAAGATAATTTTTCATATGGCCGATCATACTTTTCATCGCATACGGCTCAAATGGAATCCCCAGATTGATATCGTATTGCTTCAGCAATCGGATCAAAGCCATTTGGCCTGTCTGGTAGAGATCCTCATATAAATCCGGTCGATTCCGGGCAATTTTACCCGCGGCCATTTTGACCATCGGTTCGTACTTTCGAATAAGAACGGTAGCGATTTCGTTGTCCTGTGTTTGTTGATATTCCCAGATCAAACCAATCGCTTCAGACATGGACTCTGGGGGAGTCACTTTTTCATTCATACTTTCTCCTCACTTTTTGCAAGACGTTTTACGAGTACTACTTTCGTACCTTTGCCCGTCTCACTCTCCACACTGACATCGTCCATTAGAGCTTGCATCAGGTAGAACCCAAGTCCGCCAATCTGAGCGTCTGTCAGTTCTTTGTCATGAAGTCCGGAACGTGTTACAGCAGGGTTCACATTTTCAAAGCTGGCACCCTCATCGTTGACAGTAATCGCGAGTGACTCACCATCTACTTCAAATACCACTTCAACCATGCCGCCTTCATGAGAGTAGGCATACAATACGGAGTTGTTACAGGCTTCGGACACAGCAACCTTCATATCCTCAATGTCTTCGTACGAAAAACCCATTTTGGAAGCAACACCATATAGATTAAGTCTTACAATATCCACATATTCAGCTGTCGCCGGTAAATTCAGCGTAATTCTTTGGACTTCTGCATTCATTCCTTTTTCGATCCTTTCCTATTGGGAATTCTTCTGTGTAACAAAGAATTTGGCTATACCCGTCATATCAAAAAGTTTCTGAATTTGCGCAGGAACTTCCTGTACTTCAAAGCGAGCTTCCATTCCATGTCTGGCCTTGAGAACAGATAACAGGATACCAATCCCTGTGCTATCAATGTACTTGAGATCTTTCATGTTAATAATCAAATCCTGCTCCTTGTTGTCCACGAGCGGTTCCATTACCAAACGGAAGTCAGGAGCAACCGACAAATCCAGTTCGCCAGTCAGGTACACTGTGCATACACCGTCATGTGTCTCGGTTCTTGCATTGAATTTTTCATTTTTATTTGTATTCATTAGACATCTCTCTCCTGATCAATGGTTTCCTTACCTTATAACCCAACTTACGCACGAGTGAAACAGGAAACATAACTGGCAAAAAATTCAATTCGCATGATTCATTGCAGAAGAGCCTGGATTTATAACCTGATGTTTCTTCTGGAAATGTGCAAGCTTCTGCTTCACACTGCCCATTTTTACCGGTTTGCTGATATAGTCATCCATCCCTGCAGCCATACAGCGTTGCTGAATGCCTTCCATTACGTTAGCCGTCATCGCGATGATGACGGGTTGCTTCTTCTGGGGTACGCTCTCACGGATGCGTCTTGTGCATTCCAAACCATCCATGATCGGCATCTGTAAATCCATAAAAATATAATCATATGGCGACGTGGCCTCGATTACCATGTCCAGAGCCTTCTGACCATCTTCCGCAATATCCGAAAGCAGTCCCAATTTATGCAACATAATCGCCATCAATTTCTGATTAATGGGGTGATCATCCACAATTAACACGGTAGGATGTTTATGTTCATTTTTCACATCCGTCAACTTCTCTTCGCTGCCGCCCTGAACCAGTTCCGTTTCAATGTAACGCTTGGCCTGAATGGTAAATACGAAGGTAGCTCCCCGCTTCTCAGAGGTATCCAGATAGATCTGTCCACCCATCATTTCGACCAGCGTTTTACAAATGGCAAGGCCAAGACCTGTTCCGCCATATTTTCGGGTCATCGACGTATCCAGCTGGGAGAACGGCTGAAACAGGCGATCCACTTTATCCGATGCAATGCCTATTCCCGTATCCTTGACAGCAAACTCCAAAGACAGGTTTCCCTCCTGCTCTCCATTCACGGAGACAATCAGATAGACACCGCCATGGTCGGTGAACTTCACCGCATTGGCAATCAAATTCAACAGCACCTGACGGAGCCGTGCCATATCTCCATAGATTAATTCTGGCACAGAGTCCTCGAGGAAATAATCCAATTCCAAATTTTTCTTGCCTGCTTCTGCAGCAAATAAGCCAAGCACTTCCCGTATGCAGGAAACCAGTTCGAATGGATGCTCCTCCAGCTCCATTTTGCCAGACTCCATTTTGGTAAAATCAAGAATGTCATTAATCACCGTAACAAGCGCATCGGCACTACGACGAACAATATCGACATATTCCTTCTGATCTTCCTTCAACTCGGTTTCCATCAACAGGTCGACCATGCCGATGACTCCGTTCATCGGTGTTCGGATCTCGTGACTCATCATGGCCAGAAACTCCGTTTTGGCATTAGCCGCAATCTCGGCTTCTTCTTTGGCCTGTACAAGCTGCTGATTCATCTTCTCCAGCTCCTGCGTCTTCTGATGAAGCAGCATCGTCTGTGTTTTGAGTCTTTTGTTTGAAATAAACATCTCCACAAAACCCTCGATTTTGGACTTCAAAATCTGAGGAATAAACGGTTTGACCATATAATCAATGGCTCCCGCTGAATACCCGGCAAACAGATGCTCAGCCTCTCTACTGTTTGCCGAGATAAAGATGATCGGCACATCTTTCGATTTGTCTCGTGCCTTAATTAATTTCGCTGTCTCAATTCCGTCCATCCCAGGCATCTGTACATCAAGTACAATGACCGCAAATTCGTCTTTGAGCAAACAACGGAGTGCCTCTTCTCCGGAATTTGCCTTGACGAGTTTGTACTGCTCTGATTCCAGAACTGCTTCGAGCGCAAGCAGGTTCTCAGGGCGGTCATCTACCAATAATATGTGGATTGGTTCATTGAGCCCCATAGCTAAGCCTAACCCCCTATTTGATCTTCCGGTATATTTTTTCGGTCCGGTCTAACGGCTCATAGGCATCACTATATTCTGTAAAATGAATGGATTCTTTTGATCCCAGAACGAGTATGCCAAAGTGGCTCAAGCTCTCATGAAACAGCCCGTGCACATGGTTCCGCAGCTCATCGTTGAAATAAATCATGACATTGCGGCAAAAAATAACGTTAAACTCATTAAATGACCGGTCTGTTGCCAAGTTATGTTCGGCAAAAATAATGTTTTTCTGAAGAAACGGGTGAAATATAACGGAATTATATTTCGCTGTATAGTATTCGGAGAAGGCTTTCGTGCCCCCTGCCTCCAGATAATTTGTTGTAAACAACTTCATTTTCTCAATACCGTATACGCCTTCCTTGGCCTGTTGCAGTGAACGGTCATTCATATCCGTAGCGTAAATTCGTGCTTTGTCATAGAGCCCTTCCTCATGCAGCATAATAGCCATGGAGTAAACTTCTTCCCCCGTAGAGCAGCCTGCATGCCATATCCGGATATACGGATAGGTTCTCAGAATGGGAATGATCTTTTCCCGAAACATACGGAAAAGCGATGGGTCGCGAAACATTTCTGTAACGGGTATGGACAAGTTCTGTACAAAGCGTTCAAACGATGAACGGTTATGCAAAACTTTTTCCTGCAGCCCAGATATGCTTTTCACACCTTCTGCATGCGCGTAGTGCCATATTCTTCGTCTCAGGGATGGCAGCGCATAATTCCGAAAGTCATACCCATACAAACGATGCATTCCCTCCAGCAACAATTCAATTTCGATCAGTTCACGCTCTTCATCTTGCGGTATACGAACCGTATCTGCTCCCGTTTCGTTAGGTTCCCACGGTGTCATATCTTCTCTCCACTTCATCATTGGTTACTTGCGTATGCGTTATTGTCCTTCATTACCCAAACCATACGCTTACGAATACAACCATACCCGCATTAATGACAACAATTGATCGGTTTGAATCGGTTTTTTTACATAATCGGATGCTCCAGCCTCAATACATTTCCCTCGATCATCTTTCATCGCCTTGGCTGTGAGTGCAATAATCGGCAATTTATCGAATTTCGGATTCTGTCTAATCCGTGTCATCGCTTCATATCCGTCCATCTCTGGCATCATCATATCCATCAGCACCAGATCAAATTCTGGATGTTTCTCGAGTGCCTCCAATGCCTCACGGCCGTTCTCAGCAAACGTAACTTCCATACGGTACCCTTCAAGCACACTGGATAATGCAAACACATTTCGAATATCATCATCAACAAGCAATATTTTTTTGCCTTCGAACAAAGTCTCTTTATTATGAAGCTTCTGCAAAATACGGCGTTTGTCCTCTGGCAAGTTGGCTTCTACCCGATGCAGGAACAATGTCGTTTCATCCAGCAGACGTTCTGGTGACTTCACGTCTTTGATAATGATCGATTCCGCATATTTGCGAAGTTTCATCTCTTCTTTCGAATCCAGCTCTTTGCCGGTATATATAATAATCGGCAAATCATTCAGATATTCATCATCCCGAATCTGATCAAGCAATTCGAAACCTGTCATATCCGTTAGCATCAGATCCAGTACCATACAATCGTAACGCTGGCTGTGCAATTCATTCAGTGCCTCTTGCCCTGTAGAAACAGCCGTGATAGCCACATCATCATGACCGATCAATTCAATGATTGCTTTACGCTGAATTTCATCATCTTCAACGATGAGCAGTCGTTTTAATTGATTTTCAGTATAGGATTCGATATGAGAGAATGCTTTATCCAATGAATCTTTGCTGGATGGTTTTTTTAGATACGCAATGGCTCCCATCATCAGCCCTTGTTTCATATCATCCACAACGGAGATGACATGCACCGGGATGTGACGTGTTACGGAACTGCTCTTCAGTTCCCCCAATATCGTCCACCCATCCATTACAGGCAACTGGATATCAAGAATGATTGCATCAGGCAAGTATTCACGGGCCATCTCCAGTCCCGTATCCCCTTGGAGAGCAACCAATGCCTTGAACCCCCGACCTCTCGCCATGTCCATCAGAATGTGGGCAAAGTTCACATCATCTTCGATGATCAGCAGTGTTTTGTCACCTTCAACGATGTTATTAACATCGTCCTCAATCCGAGTTAACTCTGCACCACGAGCAGGGGATAAATCAGCGACACGACTTCGTTCCGGATCAGGTGCAAGTATAGATTGTTGAGATGAACGAACAGGCTTGATATCCGGCAACCTTTCTTGCGGCTGTTCTGTAGATACCGCTGCTTCTCTCGCTGCTTCTTCCTCTGCCAATTCGGCATCTTGATGATTATCCGGCAAGAATAATGTAAAGGTGCTGCCCACCCCTTCAGCGGATTCAACCTGTATTGCCCCGCCAAGCAGGCGTGCCAGTTCGCGACTGATCGACAAGCCAAGTCCCGTACCACCATATTTACGACTAGTTGTACCGTCTACCTGTTGGAACGCTTCAAAGATCAGATCTGTCTTATCGGACGGAATGCCAATCCCGGTATCTTTGATGCTAAATCCAAGGTATTTCTGATTCGTATTCAGATACCCAGGCAATTCCTCTGGTTTCATACGCTTCGCGATCAGACTTACCGAGCCACGGTTTGTAAACTTGAATGCGTTGGACAACAAGTTTCTTAAAATCTGTTTCACCCGGTGACTGTCTGTATAGATCCATTCTGGCAGGGAATTGTCGAAATCGAAGTTAAGATCCAGTTCCTTCTTGTTGGCCATCGGGCCAAAGTTCTGGGTGACAAAGCTGGTCAGCTCATCCAACCGAACAGTCTCATAGTTGATATCCATCTTGCCTGCGTCTACTTTGGATAGATCCAAAATCTCATCAATCATTTTCAGTAGGTCTGCACCGGACATATAAATGGTTTGTGCATACTCCTGCTGTTTACTGCTGAGATTGCCATCCTTGTTCTCCGACAATAACTGAGACAATATGAGCAGACTGTTGAGTGGAGTTCGCAGCTCATGCGACATATTTGCCAGAAACTCAGACTTGTATTTGCTGGTCATCGACAATTGCATGGCCTGCTGTTCCAATTGTGTCTTTGTTTTCTCAATTTCATCATTTTTCTCTTCCACTTCACGTACCTGTTCTTCGAGCGCTCGCGTTTTGGCAATCAGTTCGGTATTAAAATGCTCCAATTCTTCCTGCTGGCGTTGCAGCAGCTCTTCAGAACGTTTGAGTGCGTCGGTCTGTTCTTCCAGATTTTCATTGGAACGGCGTAATTCTTCCTGCTGTGTCTGTAATTCCTCGGATTGCACCTGTAGCTCTTCTGTAAGCGCCTGAGACTCCCGCAGCAATTCCTCCACACGAAGACGTCGTCGCACATTGTTAAGGATAACACCCAAATTCATGATTAACTGACCAAACAGTTGCTTGTGCATTTCGCTGAAACCTTCAAAGGAAGCCAGTTCCACCACACCAATGAGTTCGTCTTCAAACACGACCGGATAGATCATAATTCCGGCAGCACGTGCCGAACCCGAGGCAGAGCCGATGCTCACATATTGATCAGGTGTCTGCTCCAGCACAATCGGATTCATATCCAGTGCAGCTTGACCAATCATACCTTCCCCGATCCGATACACCTCTTTACCAAGCTCGCCATTCTCTTCAAAAGCATAGGAACCATAACGTCTCAATTCATCTGGATGTTTCTCCTCGTCAATCAGATACACCACACCCAATTGCGCACCAAGCACAGGTGTGAATTCACTGATAAACATCTGGGAAATTTGCCGGATGGAGCCGATTCCCCGAAGAAGCTCAGGAACTCTTGCAATGTTGGAACTCATCCAGTTCTGATCTTGCTGGGCTTGCACGTAAGCTTTCTCAATCTCCAGCTTTTCTTCCAGATCGTTAGAGACTTCTTTAAAAACGGAAGCAATTTGACCGATCTCATCGGTCGACTTGATTTGAATCCGGCGGATCGTTTTATAACGTCCCTTGCCAAAACTCGTTATCATCATCGATACCGTATTCAGACCACGCGAAATGCTTGGGAGCACCCACAGAATGACACCCAAAGCCAGCAGTAACCCAGCGATCATAATGCTAATTGTGATCTGGACAGCCCTGCTATATGCAGCATTGGCGTCTTTGATCTCGGCATCAATCTCCTGATCCTGATAACGAGACAATGCATTCAAGCTGTCCACCGTTTCCTTCTGCACCGCAAGTCCAGTGGAATTACGATAATTGTTAGCGTCCTCCACCCGGTTCTGAGACATCAAGCTGGTTATTCTTGTTGCATAATTCGTGTAAGCATCCCATGCATTATTCACACGGTCTACAAGTTGATGTTCAGAAGCGGTATCTGCCCGGTCTCTCACCTGTTCTAGATAACGGACACCTCTGTCCTTCATTTCCTTCAGATCCGATTCAGCCGCGCTGACCGAATTGTTCGGGTTTAATAACAAGTTAGCCAGCACTTTAGCAATATCATTGACTTCTCCGCGAGCAGCTGAAGTAAATCTTACCTTCAGATAACGTTCCTGATACATCTGATCGATCTGCTTATTACTGCTGTTCAAACGCTCATAGCTCACAAAGGTAAGCATGATCATAATGGCCATCAAGGCGGTAAAACCAATCAGCAGTTTATTCCTGATTTTCATTCGGTTTCCGCCCCTTTATCCAAGGTGATCCATACCAGACATTTATCATCGTCCCGTTCCTGATTCAATTCGTCATCGAAGAACAACGTCTGCATCGCTTCTTCATTCCACTTATGAGAACCTTTTAATTGTTCTTTCAAAAACTCCAGTTGCTGCTCCTGGTCACCTTGGACCGTTTCAAGCAAACCATCCGTGTACATCGCAATATGTCCCTCACCTTCGTAGTGAATGGTCTGAGGCTCAATATCCATTTTGTCAAACAAGCCCACAGGACAGCACACGCTGTCAAAGGAAGTCACGCTGCCGTCACTACGGAAAAATAAAGCTGGTGGATGCCCGGCATTCACATAATCAATGCGCTTCATACGCGTGTCTACGACTAAATAAATCGCTGTAAAGTAATACTGCACCAACTGTTTTCCCAGATGCAGCTGGTTAAAGCGACGATTCAGCTCCTGAATAACTTTCTCCGGGTCTACATAAGTCGTTACCGTATCCTTAAGCACGGAAGCGATAAACATCGTAAACAGAGATGAGGATATGCCATGACCCATCATGTCGAGAAGTAACACCCCGTACCTCCCTTCTCCGAGAGGAAACCAGGAGTAGAGATCTCCTGCGAGTTCAAAGGATGGTTTGTAGATGGCATGTACTTGAAACAAAGGATCTTCGATCGCATGACTGAGCACAGCGTTTTGTACCATCGCTGCCAGTTTCAACTCATCCTGAATCCGCTGGTCACGCTCCTTGTGCCAATCTTTTTCCTGTTTCAGACGTAAGGCCAGCCGAATTCGCGCCATCAATTCTACCTTGTTAATTGGCTTCGTTACATAATCGGATGCCCCTGCATCGAGCGCTTCTGCCAGTTTTTTGGAATCACCAATTGCGGTTACCATAATAATCGGAATGTCTTTCAGATTTTCGAATTTTTGCACAATGCTGCAGGCTTCAATCCCATCCATCTCGGGCATCATCATATCCAGCAAAATCAGGTCAATATCCGACGCTTTGGGACGCAGCTCGCTGTTATCTTCACCGATCCCCAATACTTCGAACATCTCCATGGCTGAACTTGCTGTCACAATATCCCGGTAATTTTCCTTTTTCAAAATTTCTCTAATGATAATGACATTTGTCGGATTGTCGTCAACAATAAGTATTCTCATTTCAATCTCCTTATCTATGGCGTCCGGGTTTGTCGATAGTTATCTATTCAACGAACAACCTTATTTATACAAATTTTGCATTCAGAGAGACAGTAGACATAACAATTCCTAGTATAACTATAATGATAAAGCCAGAAAACTTCTATCACAAATAACCATCAAAGGGAATTCATTCGTTCATTTTCACATCCGTTTTTGCATTGCCTGGCATACATTCGCCAGATGGGAATCTCCATGCCAGGCGCACAACTTGCAAAAACATAGATAAGGAATGGGGTTTACCCCATTCCTTATCTATGTTTTTGATTAAGCCTTCCCGGTTCACCGCAGAACATTTGCTGAACTAACGATCCCGCGTTCAGGCTGTAAAATTAGTCTTTCTTTTTGGCAATGATCAGTACCTTGCCTTTATCCAATTCACTTTCATAGAAATCAGCCTCGGCTTCTGTGAAGCCCATCGATACAATCTTCGCCCGAAGTTCGTCACCGCGTGAGCGGAACAGGTTCGCCATGGAATCAAATAGACCTTCTTCCTTAATGCCAATCTCTTTAGCATCTGCAGTATCTGCAATTCGATCCGTACGATCCTTCTCATGTGCAAGCACGAAGATATGATCAGCCAAGTATCCAGTAGTCTGCAACTCTTTCACCGCTTCTACTGCTTGAACTCCGTTTTCTACCACTTTAGCATAAGCCTGTTCGTTGGTTGAATTCATCGTTTCCACTCTCCTCTGATATAATCTTCTTTATCGAGCTCTTATAGTATATAACCATACTATTTTACGTTGAAACGAAAGCTGAATCATTCATCTCAGGTAACCGTATCGTCAAAAAAGTCAACGCCTTCAATCTCCCTGGAGCCTGGTTTCATATACACTTTGATTGCATAATGGCCACGAAGGTAAACTTCGCCATCCTCAGCAACATGATAAGGTTTGCCCAGCACCTGATGAATCGCATCAATATTCATCGGGATAGACTTCCCATTCAACTTCAGATCATCATGTGAACCATCGACATGTACATACTGAATTATGCCTGTATCTTCACATACGCCGACATTCACATCACGGAATTGATATTCCGGGCATCCCAGATAGGGGTCCTCTTTGATGGAAATTGGCTGGCCAAGATTGATAAACAATTCATGTTTTCTATCTTCCAGTGAAATGCCATTCAGAGTCCGAAACTGCTCGAACGTCTCGGAACGATCAACTGCCATAGTCATCTCTGGCACCTGCTCCTCCATTACCGTCCATTGCAAGTCGTGAGCAGCAGGCGTTGCTGCCGGTTGAACGGAAAAGGGAGAAATTACGCTAAACATCGTCACTAGCAGTAGTTTCATCATGATTCTCACCCTTTCATCAGGTTCATTACCGCCCTGAAGGCTTCACTAAATTTCAGAAAGCGGTCATGTTATTTACGCAGTCGTTGCCACACATTAGCTGCAAGATCGATATAATTCATCCATTTCTTCCCGCCCTTTGCTTCATCTTGATATGTAGCTTCATAGGATTGCAGGGTACGTTCCGCTGGTGTAGCAGGTGGAGCTGTTACCTGGTTGAGATTAGATTCAGACGATTTGCCTGTTTCCCCTTTGGACGACTTCGTCTGAAAGCGGGTCATCAGTGTAGTGGACACCTGCTTGGCCGCTGCCGTAACCTCACTAAGTACTTCTCCCAGATTCTCAACCGACTCCATCACGGGGTCAATCTTCTTCATTTTGTGCTGCACGTCAGCAGTGATGTCATTGGCATGTCTTACGGTCTGTTTTACTTCATAGCTGAGCTCATCAATGGTCTTCTGCACTTCCTGAAGTGTCTGAGAAACATTGTCCAGTGAACCCTGGGCCGATTTTAACGTGCGAATCAAAAAGAAAACAAGTACAGCAAATGCCACTGCAATCAGGGCCACGCTTAGTTGATAGATCATAAAAGAACCTCTCTTTCCATGGTTACGTCGGTTTTGTTATTGCTATAGTTACCCGAGGGTTTCTCGGGCGAAACAAAAGAAAAATATCCCTCCAGCGAAGTATAGAAGAAGAAAAAAACACCATGTTTCAAGTCTTTTGACCTCGGTTAAGGTTAGACTACACAGGGCAGTGAGACACCACAACTCACGCCACAAACTATAACACGAAAGGATGAATTCTCATGTTAAAATGGTCAGTGATTTTTCTGATTATCGCGCTGGTTGCCGGTATCTTCGGGTTTTTCGGGATTGTTGAAGCGGCTGCTTCGATTGCAAAAGTGTTGTTCTTCATCTTTGTTGTACTTTTCGTCATTTCCCTCATTACGGGACGAAGCCGAATGCGATGAGTTGCCGCTGTCTAAGTCTAGACAATCGCATTACATACGAAAGCCGATGACGCCTTCAGGCTCGTCGGCTTTTGTGCGTTCTAAAGACAGGTGCACTTTCCTATTTTTCTATATTTATGTATTACACTCCCTCCTGCTTTATTCCAATATGAACCGCCGAAGAGTCCTGGAAAAACAGGACTTTAATGATATAGCCAGCCCGGTTTTATACCACGATAGTCTGATTTTTACAGGCCTGTTATATACCCACATATGCGCCAGTTGACTCTGGAGAAACCAAGAAAATATTGTTATAATTTGTGATTCATAGACCAGCTTGCTTGGTTACTTTTATCACAGGACAACAAAAACTACATATCTAACCGAGGAGGAAAAACAAATGAAAAAAATCGTAAGTTTTGCCGCTGCTTTAACTTTGATGGGTTCCATGGCTGCCGCTGCAGGTGCTGAGGAAGCGGTTACTGGCACAGTAACACCGACAACTTCAGGTACTGAAGCGACGACGACTACACCAGCTACAACAACGCCGGCTGTAGAAGTGAACAAACCTGCTGTAGAAACCATTGAAGGTCAGGCAGAGACCGTAACAGGCACAACAGTTGATTCCACAGGTACACAAGGTACTTCAACAACAACAGAGACACCGTCTACAAAAGACGATATCATGTTTGAAGAGCCGATTGTAAAACCGGGTGACGAAGTTGTAATGCCAACGATGCTGCTTAACTTGCTTGAGCGCACATGGTTCTATGATGCGCCAAACGGCAAACCGATCGGTGCGCTGGGTGCACAAGTCATTGATACAACGGGTGAAGTCGTTGACGGATTCGACGGCGGCGAATGGGTTCAAGTGTACACTTGGAAAGGCAAAGCCTGGATTCACGTTGCTATTCAATAATATCGTATAATCGTTTATAACATAAGTAAAGAGGACAGTACGCCATAGCGCGTCTGTCCTCTTTTGATGTTCAGGCTCTAATACTCCTCGCTTTAACAGCTTTATGTCAGGTGTGTTTCTTCTGATCTCGGCTCGACATGTACATGAACATGCATAATATTATGTGATCGTTTCAGGCGTTCCTCTACCTGATCACAGATTTCATGGCCCTGCACCAGCGTTAATCCTCCATCTACTTCAATGACCACATCAACAAGAACATGGCTGCCATGTACTCGTGCTTTAACATCCTTGATCATTTCGACACCAGGCACACGCGCAACGGCAGATCTCAAATCCGTTAATTGCTTTTGATCAAACCCGTCCGTAAGCAGATGAGTCGAATCACGGAAAATTTCCCAAGCTGTTTTACAGATCAACAGACCTACAAGGATGGCAGCTACTTTATCCAGCCACGGAAGACCGAATTGGGAACCGACAATGCCGACCGCAGCACCGATACTCACCCAGGCATCAGAGCGATTATCTTTGGCTGCTGCCAGCAAGGCTTGGCTGTTAATTTGTTGGGCCAGACGGGAGTTGAAACGGTATACACCCAACATGACCATCGCACAGATCACAGCTACGCCAGCTGCCCAGAGATTCGGGACCGCATAATCACCTACATACCAGGATCGAACCGCTTCCACCAAAACTTGAAGTCCTACAACCGCCATAATAAATGAGGCAATCAATGCCGCGATCGTCTCCGCTCGAAAGTGACCATACGCATGATCGGAATCTGGCGGTTTCTGCGAGATACGCAATCCGACCAGCACGGCAACGGATGCTACAATATCTGTGGCATTATTGATACCGTCTGCAACCAATGCGCTGGAAGCAAACAAATATCCGCAGATCAGCTTAAAAGCAGACAAAACGAGGTATGCCGCAATGCTGATCCAGGCTCCCCGCTCTCCTTTACGTATTTCTTCATATGCGTTCAACAGGACGACACTCCTTTTTCACGTTTCCAATCGTTTTCTCATGTTACCAAATACAGGTCGTGTGGGTCTACAGAAACAGTTTTGCCAAGCAGCATTGCTGTAGTTAAGCCGAAACAAAGTTTCCAGAGGGCAGGGCTGTAGCAAACGAGAAACAATCTTGGCTTGGGTAAAACTGGTGGAAATCGGCATTTTATCATGTTGCCCTTGTGAGGCTATTATAAAACGTATAAAATGAGTACATCCCGTCCAAGTTGGACGGCTCACTGCAAGACCGGGAGGGATATATAATGAGCGAAAATAATGAACCGAAAAAGGTCAGCCTGCAAGATGCGATCCGTCAAAAGCTGGCACAAAAGAAAGAGCAGCAAAACTCCGGTAACCAATCCGGTGCTTACTTTGAAGGCGGCCCTAAAGCCATGAAGAGCCAGAACAACAAAAAGCCGAACAACCAGCGTCGCCGTACAGGCGGGTCTTAGGTTCGCGCCAGCATAAGAGCTGTATATCATCATGAGCACGACAAAAAAAACCGCACGCCCTCCACTGGGAGGACTTGCGGTTTTTCGCTTGCACGTATTTGAAGTGGAATTAAGCTTCCACTGGGTACATTTTGTTGCGAAGTTCTTTGATTTCGTCGCTTTCCAGATACTCGTCATAGCTCATTTGGCGATCGATCAGACCTGTTGGCGTAATTTCGATAATCCGGTTTGCGATCGTCTGAATGAACTGATGGTCATGGGATGTAAACAACATCGTTCCATCAAAATCAATCATACCATTATTTAGTGCAGTAATGGATTCGAGATCCAAGTGGTTCGTTGGCTCATCGAGAATCAGTGCGTTTGCACCTGTCTGCATCATTTTCGCCAGCATACAGCGAACTTTCTCTCCCCCGGAGAGTACGCTAGCCTTCTTCTGGGACTCCTCGCCAGAGAACAGCATACGGCCCAAGAAGCCACGCAGATACGTTTCATCCTGATCTTTGGAATACTGACGCAACCAGTCTACGAGTGTCATATCCACACCGTCAAAGAATTGGGAGTTATCTTTCGGGAAATAAGCCTGAGTCGTTGTCACACCCCAAGTATATTCGCCGCTGTCAGCTTCCGTTTCACCCATGAGAATATCAAACAACAGTGATTTGGCATTACCGTTCGGGCCAACAAATGCAATTTTGTCACCTTTGTTCACCACAAAGCTCACATCATCCAGCATTTTCACGCCATCGATAGATTTGTGAATACGATCTACAGTCAGCAATTGTTTACCCGCTTCGCGTTCAGGCTTGAAGTTAATGAACGGATATTTACGGTTGGATGGACGAAGATCATCCAGCGTAATTTTGTCGAGTTGTTTCTTCCGGGAAGTCGCCTGTTTGGATTTCGAAGCGTTCGCGGAGAAACGTTGAATAAAGGCTTGCAGCTCTTTAATCTTCTCTTCTTTTTTCTTGTTGGCATCCCGCTGCAACGCAAGAGCCAATTGGCTGGACTCGTACCAGAAGTCGTAGTTACCTACGTACAGCTGGATTTTACCAAAGTCGATGTCCGCGATATGCGTACATACTTTGTTCAGGAAGTGACGGTCATGGGATACAACGATGACAGTACCTTCATAATCCATCAAGAAATTCTCGAGCCATTGAATGGATTCGAGATCCAAGTGGTTGGTAGGCTCATCGAGTAACAGGTTGTTTGGACGGCCAAACAGCGCTTGTGCCAGCAATACACGGACTTTTTCATTACCGCTAAGCTCTACCATCTTTTTGTCATGCATATCGCGATCGATCCCGAGACCGATCAGGAGTGCTGCTGCATCCGGTTCAGCATCCCAGCCGTTCTGCTCAGCGAACTCCCCTTCAAGTTCACCTGCACGCAAACCGTCTTCTTCTGTGAAGTCTGCCTTCGCATACAAAGCATCCTTCTCTTTCATGATGGAATACAGACGAGCGTGACCCATAATTACGGTTTCGAGAACTGGGTACTCATCATATTCAAAGTGGTTTTGCTTCAAAACGGCCATACGTTCGCCCGGGGTGATGTGCACCTCTCCCGAGTTGGCTTCAATCTCACCGGACAAAATTTTCAAAAATGTTGATTTGCCGGCTCCGTTCGCACCGATCAGGCCGTAACAGTTGCCTGGCGTGAATTTGATATTCACATCTTCAAAAAGTGCACGTTTTCCGTAGCGGAGCGTGATGCCGCTTGTACTAATCATTAAGCATACCATCCTTTATTCGTTAATCTGCATACTGCATGAATAGCAACCTGCGTAAAATCATGGATTCAATATCCGATGCCTATTCTGGCACCATATTATAACACAAAAAAGCGGCAAATTCGAAAATCAGCCGCTTTTTACGGATTAAAGTTTTGGTAAATATGCTGTTCATGCACGTATGTTTATAGATTACCATATCTGGCTCGCTTTTGTTAGTCCGGTTAACGTACTTTTTCATAGAATTTTTAATTTAGTACTTACTCAGCATCAGCAGCTTCATGCCGGATGCGAAGTGTCTCACCGTGCCCAAGCACCCGAATCCGTTCCTTGGCAATCCCCAGTCGCTCCCGCTCCATTTCCAGCCGATCCAATGCTTCCTTGGGCGTGTCGTCCGCCAGCTTGAATGTCCCATAATGCATAGGCACCATTAACTGTGAACCTGTTTCAACGAACCCTTGCAAAGCCTCCTCTGGCGTAACATGCTGTGAGGTCATGAACCATTCAGGGTCATACGCGCCAATGGGCATCAGCGTTACGTCTATGTCGAAGCGTTCACCAATCGTTTTGAATTCCTTGAAATACCCCGTATCTCCCACAAAGTATAGGACAGGCGGATAACCCTCTACTTGTTTGTCATCAGGAGCTTGCTGCGATTCAGCATTCACTGAAGTAGACTGGTCTGGCATTTCTTTGGTTGCTGCGCTCTCTTCTGTTGTGTGCAAAACATGGTTTGGCTCCAATACATAACCACCCCAATGGGACGTATTGGTATCAAATAACGTTCGGCGTGTCCAATGCTGAGCAGGCACAAACGAAATCTTCACTCCACCAAGCATCGTATGCTCCCACCATTTCATCTCATGACAGCGATGGAACCCCTTACGGATCATCTTGCGTTTCAGGCCTTCAGGCACAATCAGCAGTGTCTTCGATGTAATCAACTTGCGCAAGGAAGCCAAATGCAGGTGATCATAATGTGAGTGAGAGATAAGGATGACATCGAGCGGCGGGATATCCTGAATCGGAATACCGGGGGCACCAAGCCTGCGTTGAAACCCCATTTTTTCCGCCCACACCGGATCGGTCACGATATTCAGTCCATAATATTGGATGAAAAAGGTGGAGTGTCCGATCCACGTGATCGTGGTTTCTTCCCGGTTCGCATGTAAATAATCCAGTTCAGGCTCGTGCTTTGGCACCTTGTAGGAATAGTCCTTTACTTTGCGGCGCCGCTGTTCTCTCCACTGCTTGAACTCCTTCAGCGTTTTGTCTGTACTGACATTATCGATATTGTTATAACGAATTTTGGGCATGAAGGGGCCTCCTCCCTTCCTCAGTTCTTAACATCAGATTACCCGTATCGGCAGTGGACGTACCACCTGACATAAGTACAGCGTCAATGTAATCAGTCCTTTGGATTTTTGCATACCGCCATATAGATAAACAGAAAGACAATCGCGGTCAGCATAATCAGAGGCGGAGCATACATGATCGTAAACGTCTCAAAAAAGCTAAGCCCCGTGATGCCCGGTATGCCTTTCACCCCTTCTTCCAAAAGCGGATGCAAGTGCACACCCGGATAAATACCTGCGGGCCATGCAGATCTCAGCACCGAAAGTTGCCGGAGTAGCAGAGCAGACAGCATATAGAAAATATTCGAAATCGTCGTCGCAAACATGGCGAAGTCACCCTTTCTTTTTCCCGGCGTTACCACGTACATAATTGGCATCAAACAGGAACAGCTTCATAATCAGTACCAGTGATGGAATGAGCACCAGCAGCCCAAGACTAAATGCGGTAATCAGCGCAATCCCCATCGTTCGGTTCGTAAAACTGTCGTAAATGTTGATGTACGGGTACAGAATATAGGGCAGATGCGAGCGACCATATCCGTACCAAGCAAAGGCAAACTGGAGCATCACCGCGATAAAACACCAGCCCAGGTATTTCTCCTTCCACACGAGCGACACTGCGATAACAAAACAGATAAAGGATGCGATAAACATCCACGACATGTCCACCATACGCTCAAAGTGAGCCGGATTTTGTTTATTGATTTGCAGAAAAGCAAGAAAACTCGCAAAAATCGTGGGTAAGCTCCACAGCAACGCATATTCCCGAAGTACGCCGAAGGCTGGCTCATCCCCGGCCCGTTTCGCATAATAGGACAGAAACATCGCAGAGATGTACAGTACACTCACCAGAGCGAGCAATACAACCGACCATGTGTAGGGATTTGTCAAAAATTCACGCCAGTGAAAGAACACCTTTTCGCCAACCTGTTCGATAATCCCGCCTTCGGATATTGCCAAAATGGTGGAGAACACTGCCGGGATCAGCAATCCCGTTGCGCCGTACAATGCCAGATAGATTTTGCTGTTTTTCCCGTGGTTGCCATAGGTGTTGTAGGCGTAATACACTCCCCGGATCGCCAGTAGCACAATCGCCAGCGAACCCGGAACAAGCAGGGCTGTGCCGTAATAGAATGCACTGTCGGGATAGAAGCCGACCAGCCCCACGACAAAGAAAATGAGAAACACATTCGTCACTTCCCACACTGGAGACAGGTAGCGTTGAATAATGTTATGAATTTTGTTTTCATGTCCGGTCAATATGCTGTAAAAGCTGAAAAAACCCGCGCCGAAATCAATCGACGCCACGATCAGATAACCGAACAGAAACGTCCACAATATCGCGATGCCCGCAATTTCAAAGCTCAATGCACGATGCCTCCTTCCAGTCCAAGCGAGTCCAGTTCCTTCTCCGCTTCCTTGTTACGGAACAACTTGCTGATTACGCGGATGCATGAGAAGCACAGCACCAGATACAGCAGGATAAACAATACTAACATCCAGCCGACTGAAGTGGACGTCGTTGCCGCCTCGGACACCTTCATATATCCACGCAAAATCCAGGGCTGTCTGCCAACCTCGGCAAACATCCAGCCCAGCTCAATGGCAATCATCGCTAGTGGGCCAAGAAACACGATGCCAAGCAGCAGCCATTTCGGATACGGTTTGCGTCCCGGCAACCAGCGACGCAGCACGTAGAGCACCGGAATCAGCAAGATGATGACTCCTGTTGTAACTTTCAGGTCGAACATGTAATGGATGGACAACGGCGGCCTGAGATCAGCAGGATATTCTTCCAGCCCCTTCACTTCTGTATCCGGTCGATTACCAGCCAGAATACTCAGTGCATAAGGAATTTCAATGGCATATTTGACCTCGTTGTTTTCATCCAGAATACCGCCATAGACTAGCGGCGCTTCCTTCATCGTTTTGAAATGCCACTCGGCGGCAGCCAGCTTCTCCGGCTGATATTTTGCCAAAAATTTACCGGAAGAGTCACCGATCATGACGGTGCTGATCGCAAACACAAGCGCAGAAACTGTTGTGAGCTTGAGCGCTTTTTTGTAATATACATGGTCCCGCCCGCGCAGCAGACTGAACGCCGCAATCCCCGCCAGTACACCCGCACTTAAGGTATAAGAGGAAGCAAGCACGTGGGATACTTTGGTTGGTGTCGCCGGGTTAAGCATCGCGGCAATGGGGTCAATATCCTTCATGATGCCGTTAATCAAGGTGAAACCTTGTGGCTGGTTCATGAAGGAGTTCACGGTTGTGATAAATATCGCGGAAGCGGATGAGCCAAGAGCTACCGGAATGAGCAACAACATGTGCGTGTATTTCTTTTTGAACCGATCCCAGGTGTATAGGTAAATTCCCAGAAAGATGGCTTCCACGAAAAAAGCAAATGTCTCCATAAATAGAGGCAACGCAATAGCTTGTCCGGCAACGCGCATAAACATCGGCCACAACAAGCTCAGCTGTAATCCGATGGATGTGCCTGTGACCACACCTACGGCTACCGTAATGACAAAACCTCTTGCCCACCGGCGAGCCAGCAGGGTGTAGTGAATGTCATTAGTGCGCAGCCCCCGCCACTCAGCTAAAGCAATCATGAGCGGAACACCTACACCAATCGAAGCAAAGATGATATGCACAAACAGGGTCAGACCGGTTAATATTCGGCTGAGCAGTACAGGGTCCAGAGATGACATGGGTACACTCCTCTTTCGACGTAATCGTTATCAATGGTTCACATATATCGTTATGGGTTATGTACGACAGTGGATTCGTTCAGCCAGAACGGGTCCTTAATAACTCATAATGCGGATGATGCTTTTGACGACGGCATACAACACGACCACAGCTGCCACCAGACAGACGATGATGAGTGTTTTTTCTTGTTTGCGAAACATATACGTGTTGTCCTCCTTCTGTACCGGATGCAAATTATGGCTCTATATACAGTGTGCAAAATTTCCTGTTTTTTTATCCCAGATGATAAAAAAACAAAAAAGCCTTTATCTCTCCGCACGGTCGCGTGCCAAAAGATAAAAGCTCACCTTACTATATGGTATTAACTTTCAGTTAGAAGACTAGAGGACAACGTCCTGTTTAGGCAGCCTGACTTTGAACGTACTGCCTTTCCCTGGAGCCGACATGAAGGTCAGACTTCCTTGATGATCCTCCACAATTTTGCGGGATATATATAAACCGAGGCCTGTGCCACCAATCTGACGATGATCGGAATTATCTACACGATAGAATTTGTTAAACAGCAGATCCTTCTCACTCTCGGCAATCCCTATACCGTAATCCCGTACATCAATGCATAGAGCTCCCTCTTCTTCCCATAATGTGACATCGATTCGTTCTGCTCCCGGAGAGTACTTTACCGCATTGCCTATCAGATTATGCAGTACTTGAACCATTCGGTTCTGATCCGCATAAGCAAAGAGATCACCATTAAAGACATGCACATAGATTCGCTGAGAAGACTTCATGTTCCACTGCTCTGCTACACCTTCAACAAGGTCCACGAGAGGAACGTAGGTCATATGATAAGTCATGCCTTCATTATCGAGACGTTGGATATCAAGCACATCATCCAGCAAGCTACTCAGACGTTTGCCTTCAGAAGCAATAGTCTCCATGAACTCTTTACGTTGGGATGCCGGAAGGTCATACATTAACATCAGTTCAACATATCCCATGATGGTAGCCACAGGTGTCCGAAGTTCATGAGAAACAACGCTGATCAACTCATTTTTCATTCGGTTCAGCCGCTCTTCACCCGTTAAGTCACGAAATACGAGCAGGAATCCATGATTTTTCCCCGGCACGTCCATCTGTTTCATATACAACGAAAATACACTTTGCTCCACATTGTCAAAACAGAAATTGGTTTCGATGAATGCTTGTTCTCCATCCAGAAATGCTCTTGTCTGTTCTGTCAGATTGAAGTTGTCCGTCTGCACCATTGAATCGATGGCTTGAGCCAAGTCAGTTATGGACTCTCCTAGGAAGTTACCTAGTCCGAACATCTCTTCTATTCGGCGATTCACAATCGTGATCGTACCTGAACGGTCAGACATGACAAGCCCTTCGCGAACCGATTCAATGAATTGTTCACTGATGTCGCGCTGTTCCTGAATCGCTGCCTTCTCTTGAAACAGCTCCAGGTTAAGGTGCTCCAACACAAGGGCATGACGCACCCGATCTTCTTCAGCACGAGTCCGTTCTGTAATATCTTTGATGAACAGATTGTACAACGTCTCGTTTTTACCCAATTGAATCTCTACAATTCTATACTCAATCGGAAAAACGGAGCCATCGTTCCGAACACCTAATATTTCATCAACCGTGATATACCTTTTGCCTTCAACATACTCATATTGTTCTAACATCAACTTAATTTCCTGAAAACTAATCCCTTGGAAAAGAGAGGAGGCTTCCTTCTGCAATAAAACCTCTTCCCGCCCCAATCCAAACATCCTTTCGGCCTCGGGGTTAAACTCAATGATCAACCCTTGACAATCAACGGAGATAATGGCGTCAATCGAAGATTCGATAATGGCACGTTTAATGCCTTCGCTGTTCTTCAGTTCCTTTGTACGAGCAATGACCCTGTCCTCCAGAGTTAACTTATCGAGTCGAATCTGTTCGAATTGTTCGAGTAACACATCCGCCATTTTGCGTAAGTTTCCAATAAGGATCTGCACTTCGGTCACATGACTGCTCGGCCAATCCATATTTCCATTACGAAACAGGAGACGAGGAAGAGAACCTGTTAACCGGGTCAAACGAAGTAAGGGGCTCACCACTTTGCTGCTCAAAGGAGCTGCCACAATCATGGATGAAACGATAATAAGAAATAAAGCTTGCAAAGTAGTCAGATAGATCTTCTCAATTTGCGTGTAATACTGGGACGAATTCGTCTCAATAAACACCTGATAAGGGGTATTATTCATTTCCTCAGCCTCATAGATAAAAAAAGCTTGCCGCCAATGATCCAATATATCGCTGTAATGAGCTTTTTCTGAAATTAAAAGAATTGGGCCGCTCCTTGATGTTAGCACCTGAAAACTTTCCAGGTTTATGAATTCTCCTGGTTGACATTCGGGGCTTCCAGAAACGACAACAGTCCCACGCTGATCTAGTAAAATTACATTCATACCCAGCAAGTGGTGGTAACGCTCCACATTTTCTGCAAGGTTATCCGGTGTTACATACTGTCCATCTAAGTCCTGAACAACAGCATTCGCTGCATGTCTCATATCTCGTAAGATGGATTCGTTCATCTGGCTTAATTGTCTCCGACTATCCACTGACAACAGGACAAGAGATACAAACACAACAAAAGCAACTACATATTTAAATGCGATTCTGGCTAAGGGAATCGTGCCTGCTCGTTTCGCCTGATGTTCCCCCAGCGTGATCCAAAAATCAACCACAATGCCTGCAATCAGGGCGTTGACCATGCTCACGACAGCCATGTACATATATTCATATTTGGTCACTTCAACGCTCAGACCTAATACGTAATATCCGTAACCGATTACAGGAAGCAACATTGAAACCCAGAACACAGCGTTAGCTTTGATCAGACTTCCTTTTTTATAGTACCTCTGCCAGCCTATCATCCAGACCAGCTCTATAACATGTCCTGCCATGACATACAGGTTATGTGTGTCCAGTCCAACGATCAGGATTTTGAACAGATAGATTAACGTCAGTGTCACAAAACCGTAGATTCCTCCGTATAAACGAAGGGCAATCAGTGCTGCGGCACTGCTGATTATAAATTGCACCCCATAGAACAATGTAAATGGAAAAATGGCACTTATTGTGCCAAGAATGACTAGAAGACATGTTCCAACCCAAGGCCTTCTCAATTGCAGTACAACTCGATCCAACAGGTTCTTTGCTCCCATTATCCCATTCATAGGCTTCTGTCCTCACCCTTGGTTCGTTGTATTCCTGCCCGTTCTGGTCTCTCAAACAACATCCGTTCCCCCTAATAGCTGGCGATAACTTTCAACCTTTTCCCCCTTAAATTGCTCTGATCCATTATACTGTAATTAACATTCATTGTACGTATGGGAAAAATTATGATTCGGCAAAAAAATTAAACTCATGATAAACTACATTATTAAGTAAAGTCATTTTGCAAGTTGGTGCCACTTCCTATATTCTGGAATAGAAACATTAAATTTTTTGCAGTATTTTTAATCAATTTCTCGTATTTTCTTAACAAATCCTTGTCCATCAGGAGTGTGAAGCTATGTCAATCAAAGTACTTCTTATAGAAGATGAAAAGAATCTAGCGGACATGATCGCTTTTTTTCTTGAGGAGGAAGGATACATAACAGAGCGGGTTCATCATGCTCGTGAAGCACTTCATTTATTCCCCCAATTTCAGCCTGATATTGTTGTGACCGACCTGATGTTGCCCGAAATTGACGGTAACGAACTTGTTGATGCTTTTCGGCAAAATTCTACGGTTCCTGTACTGATGATATCCGCAAGCACCATGCTGAATGATCGACTTCGTGCCTTACATAACGGTGCTGATGATTTCCTATGCAAGCCGTTTAGTCTGAAGGAACTGGACGCCAGAATAAAAGCGCTGTTACGCCGGTCGATTATTACATATCAGGACAAACCGGTTAAAGATAATCCGACAGCTGAAGTGACGGGTCATATTAATGTGAACGAATACAGAAGAACGCTATTTGTAGATGGTATTGAAATCGATGTAACCCATATAGAATTCGAGATTATGAAGGAATTGTATCGCAATCCGGGCAAAGTGTTTACCCGAAATGAACTGATGGATCGAATCAAAGGCTCGGAACGTGCCTACCTTGATCGAACCATCGACGTACATATCTCTAGTCTTCGCAAAAAAATAGAGCCCGACCCCAAAAATCCCCGTTATATTAAAACGGTATGGGGTACAGGCTATAAATATATGGTCTAGTGGTCTTCGTTAAAGACGTCATAAAACATAAATTGACAAGTAGTATAAACACTGTGCAAGTACCATGCTTCTTTCGTTTTACCTGATGTGTAGAGCGGAAGGCATGGTTATTGGTGTTTCATACCCAAAAGTTTGCAGCCATTTCTCAATCCCGGTAACCAATTGATCGGGGTCTTGTTCATTCCATAACATCAATTTCATAACACCAATACCTGTAATTTGCTGCAAATGACGCTTACGAACCAAGGATGTAAAATCCGTAATGACCAGTAGAGGCACATCCGGTACAAACGCACGAATGGCTTTCGCCGCGGATATTGCCTGTTCGGCGTTCCTGTAATCCACAATGCAAAAACGAGAATTCTCCCAATCCCCTCTTCCTGTTCCCTTTACTGAATCTGATGGCGCAGAAGCAATCCAATCCTCAAACAATAGTTTGATTTTCTCAAAGTTAATACAACGCTCTCCATCCGTTAGCACAGTAACAGGCTCCATAGGTATAACCTCCAATAGCTTCTTACCTATATTATGTCAGCTTTCATTTAAAAATGTTTGTGCACGAACATGAAAGAAGTGTTAACAATCTTCGTACTTCTTCACAAACCTACGCCGATGCTTCTTCACCGCATGTAATTTCGCAGTTTTCTTGATTTCATGTAGAATAGAGGTATCCGTTAAAATAGAGGTGTCCGCTAAATTAAAGATACCTGTGTGATTTATTTTACGGGAGGTTATGTATCAATCTGGTATTATAGGAGGTTTCACCCATGAATATCGTTTCTATTGAACCAACACCAAGTCCAAATACGATGATGCTACATCTCGACGAACGTCTGGAAGACGGGATTCGCAGAACTTATACACTGGACAACGAACGTTCAGCCCCGGCGTTTATTCGCCAGATGCTTCACATTCCAGGCGTAAAAAGTGTGTTCCATACAACTGACTTCGTTGCACTGGATCGTAAAGGCAATGCAGATTGGTCTGTTATTCTTGGTGAAGTACAGAGCCGCCTTGGTCAGGAAGGTGTGAGTCTGGACTGGATTGACTCCGAGGATGCTTCAGGCGAGCATTTTGGAGAGGCACAAGTTTTTGTACAGTTTTTCCGGGGAGTGCCGATGCAAATTCGTGTCAAAGCCGGAACGAAAGAAGAACGAATCTCACTGTCAGACCGTTTCGTCAAAGCGGTTACGGAGGTTGCGAGCGCCACGCTAATCAAAGAGCGGAAGTTGAGCGATTATGGGGTACGTTACGGAGAGCTGCCAGATATTGCGCGTGAAGTTGAACAGGAACTGGAAGCAGCCTACCCACCCGAACGACTGGAGCAAGTCATTCAGCAAGCTATTGCACATGGTACCAATACGGAAGAATTCGTTGAACACCGGCGCGCACTGGATGGAGCCGAACTTCAGGAAGCCCTTCAGAGCGAAGACTGGAATGTGCGCTACGCTGCACTGGATGGTATGGAGCCCACAGAAGAACGATTGCCATTGGTAGCCCAGGCACTACGTGACAGCAAAATGCAAATTCGCCGTTTGGCTGTTGTTTATCTGGGGGATATTCGTACAGCCGAGGCAATGGAACTTCTGTACGAAGCACTTCGGGACAGTTCTGCTGCTGTGCGGCGCACTGCCGGGGATACGTTATCAGATATTGGTGACCCTGCTGCCACACCGGCCATGACTGAAACGTTAACGGACAAAAGTAAACTTGTACGCTGGCGCGCGGCCCGCTTTCTGTATGAGGTCGGAACCGAAGAAGCCGAGCAAGCTTTACGTATCGCCGCGGAAGATCCTGAATTTGAAGTAAGCTTGCAGGCCAAAATGGCGCTGGAACGCATCGAATCTGGTGAACAAGCTGCCGGAACCGTGTGGCAACAGATGGCGGGACGGAATAAAAAGCAGGATTAATCTGTTCTATCGAATGCGCTTTACGGGGCCGTTAGAGTAAACTCCAACATTTGTTATTGCACTGTAAAAAGATGAGCGGTATACTTGTTGTCTGTTTGATTAACAGGTTATACGCTGCTCGAAGCGTGATTTCTAATTTCATAAACAATAGATACACCTCATCCATGACATGGTGAGGTAGAGGTCGCGGGTGCGATCAGTAAGCTGAAGAAGGCGCTAGGAGCCGCTGTTGAGATCAGCCGAAAGGAGTACCCGCCGAAGCTCGCTGGACGTTCCTTCATCGGTCCGGTGAGCTGGGGCTGTAGCCGAAAGGTGCAGAACTGTCACAGCAAGCATGCATATCTTTTCTAAAAAAGGTATGACTTCTTCTGTGTTGAGCTATCTTAATCATCTAGACATGGTGCGGACATAGATATCAAGACCGCTGGCTCATGCCTGTGGTCTTTTTTTGTTTATGAAGCCATGATTTGCATCAGCATTACAAATGAAGGAGTGTTTCCATGCAAGACCGCAGCAACCAATCACCAACAACTACAACCGGACCTACCCTGAAAAAAGGTTTGCGTGCACGTCACATGACTATGATCGCCTTGGGCGGCTCCATTGGAACCGGGCTGTTTCTGGCAAGTGGTACAGCCATCTCCACTGCCGGCCCCGGCGGTGCATTAATTGCCTACGCGGCTGTGGGCATTATGGTTTATTTCCTGATGACCAGCTTGGGTGAACTCGCAACTTTTATGCCGGACTCCGGTTCTTTTAATACGTATGCGGCACGTTTCGTTGATCCCGCTCTGGGCTTCGCCATGGGCTGGAACTTCTGGTACAACTGGGCGGTGACGATTGCCGCCGAACTCGCTGCTGCTACAGTACTTATCAAATACTGGTTCCCGGAAAGCTCCTCCATGTTATGGAGTTTACTGTTTCTGGTACTGATTTTTGCTTTGAATATCCTATCTGTCAAAGGGTATGGAGAATCGGAATATTGGTTTGCTATTATCAAAGTGGCTACCGTTATCATCTTCCTGAGCGTCGGCGTGCTGATGATTTTTGGTATTCTGGGCGGTGAAGCTGTTGGCTTCAGCAACTTTACCATCGGGGATGCACCATTTCACGGCGGATTCTTCACTGTACTAGGCGTGTTTATGGCTGCGGGTTTCTCCTTCCAGGGTACGGAACTGATCGGTGTCGCCGCTGGCGAAAGTGAGAACCCACGCGAAAACGTGCCACGTGCCATTCGTCAGGTCTTCTGGCGCATTCTGATCTTTTACATTTTGGCCATCACCGTCATCAGTTTGATTATTCCGTACACTCACCCGAATCTGCTCAAAGATGATCTGGAGAACATCGGGGTTAGTCCGTTTACACTGGTCTTTGAGAAAGCAGGACTTGCGATTGCAGCTTCTGTCATGAATGCCGTCATCCTGACTTCCGTGCTCTCAGCAGGCAACTCCGGTATGTACGCTTCGAGCCGTGTGCTCTATGCACTTTCCCGGGATGGCAAAGCTCCACGTTTCCTTGGCAAGCTGAATAAACGCGGCATTCCGATGAATGCCCTGCTTGTCACAACCGCTGTGGGCATGCTTGCATTTCTGGCTTCCCTCTTCGGTGACGGAATTGTGTATACATGGCTGTTGAATGCATCCGGCATGTGTGGATTTATTACTTGGCTTGGTATTGCAATTAGCCATTACCGATTCCGGCGAGCCTATGTTGCACAAGGTCGCGATCTAAGAGATCTGCCTTACCGTGCGCGGTGGTTCCCGTTTGGTCCAATCTTTGCCTTTGTGCTGTGTATTATCGTTATTCTGGGACAGAACTATCAGGCGTTCTTAGGCGATCAGATCGACTGGAGCGGAGTGCTTGTCGCTTATCTAAGTGTGCCGCTGTTCCTCATTCTATGGCTTGGTTACAAATGGATCAAAAAGACCAAAGTTGTCCCGCTGCAGGAATGTGACTTTACACCTGCTGAACTGCCAGGTAGCAAGGAGTAGGCTTTACCATGTACACTCATCCCCTGTTCTACAGAGAGAAAACCTCTTCTTAGAACTGGGGATTTTCTATTTTTATAAAGGTATGTAAGTGCACCAACTCCATTTCATAAGAGCCTTATGTTCCTCTGCAATAGTTAAATTTATGTTTTAATGGAAGATGACAAAGGATTATGCCAACATTATAATAATGTGATTGTTTCATATATTCAAAAGCAGTGTTAGGAGGCTCACATGCAATTTCAAACTGTGTATCACGAAGGAGAATCATTTCTACCCGAGTTCGAATTGAACATGACATATGACCAAGTGTTTGGCATTATAACCGACCTGAAGCGAAAGCAGATTTTAATTAATCAACTGCAGGATCGTTCACTATATTATATTTTTCGCGCACAACAAAACGAATATTTACACTTAACAGTAGAGGAACTAATCACATTTCTAATCAACATAAGCGAGCATCATGAGCTTACCACTTCCCTGTTGGGCTATTTTGAATTAAAGGAAGAGCGAAAGGTAAGAATCAAAAATCTAACTCCCTCGAAAAGGATGTATGTGACTCTATTGCGTACCTACTTTGCCCATCAGCCTACACTCGTATTAGAGGAGCCCTTTTTTTTCTTGGAAGAACAGGAACGTCGTCAGTTTAAACGTATTATCGATGACCTTTCAAAAGAAAAGCAGATTCTAGTTATTACTTCCAATTTTGAAGACGCCCTTATATCATGCAATGTCATTTATCGATTAAATAAGCTTGGATTTCAGCAAATGGACATTCAGGATTCAGAAGAGGATAAACCAGAAGTGAAGGACCCCGATTTAGTTAATATCACCTTGCAAAAGATTTATACAAAAAGGAATAACAAAGTCATTTTATTCAATCCCCCTGAAATTGATTTTATCGAAAGTATAGAGGGTTCCGTTCTTGTTCATGTAGATGGTGAAAATTATGACTGTGCCTTAACGCTAACTGAGCTTGAGCAGCGACTCGCGAATTTCGGCTTTTTCAGATGCCATCGATCCTACATAGTTAATCTGCAAAAAATAAGAGAGATCATTACATGGTCGAAAAATAGTTATAGTCTTCGATTACATACAGGCAAAGATACGGTTGTCCCATTGTCTCGAACGAAATTGCAGGATTTAAAATCACTTCTTAACCTCTGATGTTGCACCTATAACGACTCAGTCAATCACTTCTGGGTACAATTCAGCACAAAACAGCTACATTTCAGGGAATTCGAATAGCTGGGATCAGCTAATCTCTATATAGTTAAGCCATAAACGCTAAGGAAGTGGTGTGAATGACAGTTATACGTGTTGAACATATCGGGATTAATTAATCGTATAGAAACAAAAGAGCCCAGCCTGAGCGATATTTTCATCAAAATGACTGGAAGTGAGCTATTATGAATATCTCATTGAAACGTGTACGTGCAATATTTGTGAAAGATTATAAGGAGTTCACACGAAATTATGGTCTCTCCATCATGTTATTCGTTCCCATTGTTTTTGCTATTATTTTTCGAGGTGCAGGTCCAAATTTGCATGGAGCGATCGGTTTTCTTCTCAATCTTTCGTTTGTTCTTCTCACATGCTTTGCACAGGCTTGTTTGTTCGCAGAAGAAAAGGAACGCAGCACATTACGCTCATTAATGATGACGCCAGCAACAACCTTAGATGTATTAATCGGTAAAAGTGCGCTTGTTTTTGTACTGTCCACTATTGCTTTGAGTATTTCTATCATTATATTGGGGTATAAACCACCCAGCCTGTGGGCGTTTGCGGCAGCAACCCTTTTTTCGATTATTCTGTACACATCACTCGGAACAATCTGTGGTTTATACTCCAGAACGCTGGTGGGTGCCTCCTTTTCTATACTACCTGTCTCCATACTCTTTTCCGGGGCGCCATGGGGAGCCGTATTTGAGAAGGATTATCCCATTCTCAAAATACTGAATTATATGCCAAGCAGCCAGCTTGTACATCTACTGAATGTGCCCCATACAGGCTTTACGACGGAAGATCTGACAAAACCGCTTTTCTTTATTATGTCATGGACGGTTGTAGTAACGGTTATCTCTGTAGTGCTATATCAACGGCGATTAAAGGATGAATAGAAATAAGGAGGTGTATCAATCTCATGCCACTACATACTGTCATCAAATTCATTCAGAAATTCAGGAAGCGTGAAGAGCAGCTAAGATTGAAAAGCTACCGAGACAAAGCCCTTCTTGTCAGACAACAGCAAAAGGAAATGCATGCGTGGAACGATAGACAACTACAAGCAGAATCTCTCCGGCTGAAAAAGGAAGTACAAGCGGGCAGGCCAATGGACGAGCTGCTTGTTGATGCATATGCAATGGTTTGTGAGGCAGCGAGTAGAACCCTTGGATTACAACCTTATGATGTTCAAATTATGGCTGCCTTCGCTCTACACGAGGGATTCCTGATCGAGCAACATACTGGAGAAGGGAAAACTCTCTCAGCTGTCATGCCTGCTTATCTGCATGCATTGACCGGCGAAGGTGTTCATGTACTGACATTTAACGATTATTTGGCCAATCGTGATGCACTTTGGATGGAACCGATCTATTCCATGCTTGGATTGACGGTTGCTTCCGTTAAAGCCGGCATGAGTATGACACAGAAACGGGAAGCGTACGCTGCGGATATCACCTACGTTACAGCCAAAGAAGCTGGATTTGATTATCTTCGGGACACCATCGCATTGGTCGAAGCCAATACCGTACATCGTCCCTTCCACTCCGTTATCGTTGACGAAGCAGATTCATTGCTACTTGACGAAGCACGTGTGCCTCTAGTTATCGCTGGTGAGCCAGATGCCACTGACGGTGAAAGGAATTCACTAGTAGCAGTGGTCAGGGAACTGCATGAAAATGAGCATTATGACTTTGATGAATTTAAACGGAATGTTTATCTAAATGAAGCTGGTTCAGCTAAAGTGGAATTGTTACTTGGTTGCGGCAACTTGTATGAAGAATCGAATAGCCATTTGTTGATGTCATTGAACTGCGCGTTGCATGCGGCACTATTACTGAAAAGAGACATCGACTATATCGTTCATGATGGAGAAATCAAGCTAATCGACGAGTATACCGGACGTGTTGCGGAGAACAGGCATTTGCCAGAGGGGCTGCAGACCGCGCTATACGCCAAAGAGGAACTGCCTGTAAAAACGGGAGGAAAGGTCCTCGGCACAATCACACTTCAACATTTCCTTAGTCTTTATCCAAAAATTTGTGGAATGACAGCTACCGCGCAGGCTTCAGCATTTGAATTTAAAAACATTTATAATCTGCAGGTTGTAAACATCCCGCCGAATCGAACAAACATACGAATCGATCATCCGCATCGCATATTTACTCATAAAGAAGCCAAATTTAATGCTCTCATCCAAGAAGTAATATCTACCCACTCCACGGGACGTCCAATACTCATTGGTACATCAAGTGTAGAAGAATCTGTTATTCTGGCTGAATCGCTGGCAGATGCCCAGGTACCTTGCCATGTTCTGAACGCAAAGAATGATGCTGAAGAGGCTGAGATTATTGCCAAAGCGGGAGTAATCGGTGCAGTAACGGTGTCTACGAATATGGCGGGACGAGGCATCGATATTCAGCTTGGTGGCGGTAAGTCCGAACAGGGTGAAGCCGTAGCCAAACTGGGCGGTTTGTACGTGATTGGCACGAATATGAACCAAAACGTACGGATCGACAACCAACTGCGCGGACGAGCCGGCCGCCAAGGTGACCCCGGAGCTTCTGTTTTTTTCTTAAGTTTGCAAGATGAGATGTTACTTCAATTTGGTTCCGATCTCATGAAGAGTAGCCTTAAGCAGGATGAACCTCTTGAAGATCCGGGACTCTGTGAAAAAATAGACCTAATTCAGCGTAGAATTATGAGCCAAAACTTCCATCTCCAACAGGAACTGAACAGTTACTCCGATATCATCGAGGTTCAGAGACGCCATTTGTATGAGGAAAGGCTCAAAATCCTGAAGCGGGTACTGCCAATGAGCCCTTCGGAGCAGCGGGTGAGACTTTTTTATATGGATCAGCTTTGGGCTGATCATTTGGCCTATGCATCCTTCATCCGTGAAAGCATTCATCTAACAGGTCTTGCTGAAAAAAATCCGATTGATGAATTCCATCATCAAATTATTCTAGCTTACGAGCAGATCCCCTCTGAAATAGATAAGAAGTCTGCAGATATGTTATCCCAAATAGGAGGGTCCAATAATCCCGCAATATGGGAGAAGTTTGGACTAAACACCCCTCCTTCAACTTGGACATACATTATCAATGATCAATATCAGCAATATTGGTTGAATCCTGGTTCATGGACACCTGCCACAATCATAGCCTATTGGTTACATAAGATTTTGAGGCCGGTGTTTGGGTGGGGAAAATTTTGATACAGCATAGAGACTAGACGGACGTGTTCTTAGCATTAAATTGTAAACACCACAAAGAGCGCCCCTCACAAGGAGCGCTCTATCATGGATAGCACGTTGCTATTCATGTACTTTATTCGCTGTATACGAACTGAATCTTGAACCTGAACCTGTCCCTGTTCCTGCTCCTGCTCCTTACAAAGTCCAATTAATTTTGACACGCAGGTCTGATGTACCTTCCATCTTGGAGACAAAATAAGAGATCGATTTCATTCCAAGCTGGTACAGATCCTGCAAATCTTCGATCAAACTGCTCTCCGTCCCTTTGTACCTGAACGTAAGCGAAGTGCCGCCCTCTTTCAGTACACTCTGTACTTTGGTTTTGAGCACTGCCCGTTCCTTGACTGCATCCTGTTCATTGTATAAGGAGTACTCCAGAGCACGGTAGAGCTTCTCATAAATCTCCTGATTGTTCCCATCCGACTTCACCAGTTTAAGCAGAGCGTCTCGGTAAGGCGCATAAGCTGCAGGATATTTGTTTTTGCCTGTCCAGACATGATCACGCGCCATCTCTTTATCGCTAAGCAGGTAATAATTATGGCTAACCACACCTTTGCGATCAGGCGTTGGATCATCCCATGTTGTATCGAGATGATACCATTTGCCATCCAGTTTCACCAGATTCCAGGCATGGAGTTGCCCGCCTGCCTTACCTTCAACGATGCGATTTTCAATCCCAACGCGCTCCAGCATGCGGTAAGTAAGCAAGGAGTATCCTTGACATACGGTACTGCCTGTAGCAAGTCCATCGTAAGCCGTATATTTTTGTAGTGACGTATCATAAGCAAGATTCAGTACAATCCAGTCATGAATCACTTTAACCTTCTCATGGCTTGTCATACCAGGTTTAATGATTTCTTTAAGCACATTAGCTACTTTCCGATTCACATAATCCGTCTGTGCCTTCGTCTCCCGGTAAGTAAGGGTTACATCCACCTCGGCTGACGTGTTTGATCCTTTATAGTTGAACGCATAACTTTTCACTGTATATTGGATGTAGGGGTCGCTCTTCATTGCCTCGTCGATGGAGGTCTGCAGCTGTTTCTTGAGGCCCTTTACATTCCCCTTATAGGTAAACACCACTTTCTCTGTACGTTGTGACATCGCATTCAACAGTGTCTGACGTAAATCCGTCGCTGTTGATAGTTCTGAGGTTCCTGATGCCGCATACAATTGATCCAGATCAACCGTACGCGGCAGCCAAGCCGCAACCAGACAGCCTGCCAGCAACATGGTGATCACTCGTTTACCGTTCTTACCCATGAAAGGACCCCACCCTTCTTCGTAACATTCTCATGCCCTATTGTATCATAAAAGGTCTTGCATTCAGTGTTCTATATAAGTTGAATTAAAAATTTTACACAGTCCACTCCGAGGACAGAACGTGTAAAAGAATAATTCAACTTATATCTTTCCAATCTTAGTGGAATCAAGTTAAAAAGGGACCTTCTCGGAAGGCCCCTTGAACTTTAGTTGCAGTCACCATGTTTACCGCTTCACTTCATTCTATGTCTTCCTGGAGCAAATTATGAGTGGCTTTGCATGCGTACCGATTCATACACATTAATGCAGGTCAGCTCTGCCTGGAATCAATAAAGGCGGCTACCAGTCATAAACGTGTCCGTCTTGCCCTGCAACTTCGCAAGTCGTTCCAGAACTTGAGAAGCTTCTGCTACCGTTACTTTGCGTGCAGGCATGAATCTTCCCTCAATGGAAGGTAATAAACCAAGCTTCAGACTCAGGGAAACGGCTCCCTTATTATTGATCGCACTCGCATCTGCAATGTTAGGCAAATCTGAAGGTTGCATATAGAAACCGGCGAGCTTCTCATAACGCAGAATCCGCATCAACACTACAGCTAATTCCTCACGTGTCATTTCTTCTTCAGGTTTTAGCTGCTTTTCAGGGTCAGCTCCACCGATCCAGCGTTGATCCATCAGGACTTTCACTGCCTTGTAATACGGACTCTCTATACTCACATCAGCAAAAAGTTTGTCATTACTATCACTGTTGTAATACATATCCAAGTTCGGGTTAATTGCTCTTGCCAGATAGTTGAACCAGTCCCCACGGGTAATGACCCGATCCGGGAGCACGCGTCCCTGTTCATCGGCAAGCAACACCTTATGCTTTGTCATGTTACGCAAAGCTGATTCAGCAACATGACCCGCAATATCTGTTGGTTCTACCTGAGATGCTGCATGGTTCAGACCGTACATGAAGAACCATTGACCTGAATTGGCATCCAGCAATTCGTTCAAATTATAAAGAGATTTCTGGCCACTCACAGGCACGTAAGCCAAATTTACTCCGACAGGTACAGAACTACCAGAACCCAAGCCGTATCCACCGTAACGGGCATAATTCAACGTTAACGTATATTTCTTCAGATAAAGTTCCTTGGCTTCTTCGTAGCGGATTGCAGGCGTAGTATCTGCCGGAAGTTGTTCAGGCGATACCGCCAAGCGTGTATAAAATTCGGTAATGTTCCCGTTGTTCTTTACCTGCACTTGTGCCGTGTCATCCTGAACCCGAATTCCATTCAGGTAACGCTGAAACACAAACGTACGAGCATCGTCTATTTCAAGGACTCTGCTCAGCTGATACTGCTCTTTTGCCTGCGGCACAGCAGCAATGATCGTATTCATCGCCAGCTTCTCGGCTTGTTGTGAAGTAACTGTCTTACTCTCCTTCTCTTGAGAAGGCTTTTCCTGACCCATCTCTGGTCCAACCCGTTGCATCAAGCTATAGCTGTAGACCTGTCCTGTAACTGCATCGACCTGAGCCGAAATATCACGCATGAACATATAGGATATGTTCGCATTTCGATTGCTCCAGCTTAGACTCCATACCTGATTGTTCGCATTGCCGTAGGAACCTTTAGTTAATTGGCTGTGCTCGAGTTTGTAATCCTTAGGTATGTCAAAGCTCGCTGCAACCCGCTCTACGGCCTGTTGTACATTTAAGCGCTGACCGCTGGCTGCGGTAAATGCCGGGACATTACCTGTCACTTTTTTGTTATGCTGTGAATTGCTCTTGTCCACGGATTTTCCGGTCAGCACATCAATTCGGTCTAACGTGTTAGCGTTAATCGGCCCCATACTATCATCTTTGGGTAAATAACCAAGAACGTATTGCTGCCCCTGTCTGGAAGACAAACTTTCTTTGGAGATATAGGCCAGCTCAACATCAAACCCATCCTCAAACACTTTTCTGGCCTGTTCTTCCGATGCCTTCGGTTTGGAGGACGGATATTTCGCCGAGATGGTAGATCGTGAATACGATGTTGCCTGCCCTCTCTCATCCACACTTATGTAGACTGTCTCTGCATCCGAAATGACTCCGTCATGTTTTAGGTTATAGACAAATTGATATTGATTGCGGCCAAACAAGGCTTGCTGCTCCGCTGGTGAATACTGGTCCCCTAGCGGTACATACTGCCCTTCCTGAAGTCCAGGAATCGCCTGATGCAGCAGTTCCAAAGCAGCTTTTTCTGCTTCTTCCTTGGTCAATTGAACATCAGCTACAGATGATAGTTGACTCTCCACAAATTCAGATGGCAAATGTACGCTAAGTACTTCCCCAGTACCTGCATGGACACTTGCGCTGAATCCCATGGAGTGATTGCCTTGTACAATTTGGAATCCAATATCCCAAGCCTTGTAATCCGGCGGCGGATAAGAATTAGGTGAATCAAACTTTGCGGATGAGATCGCCGCTTTTTTTAATAACGGGAACAGCTTTAATATATTGTCAGCGGCTTGCCTGGATGAAATCTTTGCTCCCTCCGGCACGTCATTGCTTGTTATGTCTAGTTGATCATTTTCCCCCGACACTGCTTCATTCACTGAGCCAGCTTCCGCCTGAGCAGCAGATGCGCTCCCCGTCAAACCCGGTGCCTGTGTCGTAAACAGCAGAGTTGCCATTGCTGTTGCTGCGGCTTTGGCTGTGAACGTTTTAAGCCTTCCATTCATGTTCCAATCCCAACTCAAAATGGTTACCTCTCCCTTCGATTTCATGCAGGATATAAGATTAATCTCTCACATGAATTTTGACATTCTAATCTATGATACCATAAGCTTCCTTTTTAATCGCTGTTTTCCGGGTAATTTTACAATTGTGAATTTCTGTATATTGTAAAGACAAAACAAAAAAACGCCAATCAAATTGGCGTTTTCACTATTAACCTATACTATGATGCAAATCCGTTTCATCCTGCTCTGTTGCAACTCCGTCCTCCGCTATTGGTTCTGATGTAGAACGAACATGCATTTTCAAGAACGGAATCACCGTTTCCCAGAAAGCCGGGTCTTCCTCGGAGCAGCTATGGCCCTCACTGTTGACCCATAGATGCTCTACAGGCGGATCTGCTTTGGACATAAAATATTCCAGTTCACTCGGCGGAATAAAATTATCCCCTTTCGAGTGCACCATCAATAGTGGCAATTTCATACCTCTTCGCCTTTCATTCAGCATCATTACTGCATCATTCTGCTGATATGTCTTCAAGGACTCACCTAACCGCCAAAACCATATTCGGGGGATCAACTGTGCCAGCGGGAACAGCGGCAGACGCCGGCGTCTCAGTTCCGAACTGACGATAACCTGAAACTGGGATGGCATGGAATCAGTGACCACGGCGGAAACCGGAATGCCTTCTGTAAGTGCAAGAATCGTTCCCAGTCCACCCAATGAGTGCCCTAACACTGCGATCGCTTCCGAGTCAACCTCAGATCGGCCTGATACATAAGTCAGTGCAGCCAGCAAATCGTCTCTAAACAGATAGGCAGATGCAGCGCGAACCGCATCACTGGCCCCATGGCTGCGCACATCATACATGAGCAATGCATATCCAGCTTCCCAAATGGGGCGCGCATACCGCAACACACGGGAACGGTTGGAACCCCAGCCATGAGCGATAATGACGAGCGGCCAAGGCTTTGGAACATCGGGTCTCGCTGGAATAAACCAGCCCTGCACCTTTCCCCCTCCACTCTCAAAGGTTATATCCTCAAAAGGCATCGGCGGGGTCAACGTAATCGGAATTTTTTTGGGGGTCTGGCTTTTAACTGCTGCCTTCCATAACCCTCCCGCCGTTACTGCGGCCACAGCCAACATACTACCAATCATCGTTCTCGCTTTCACAAGGTCTCTCTCCTCTCTGGCTGATGGCATATGCTCATCATACGATAGCATGATCAGCTGTACGTTAAATGATCTCATTTTTTGTAATAACGAATAACCATGTAAGCTCTTTTTATATTTACCCTAATGTCTATAGCTTGCTCTCTATTTCCCTAGATTAAAACTTAAGGTTGGTTCTCTTTATTAACGTTCCCTATTCGTCCATCTATCCGCTTATCTATCTGCCTACTGTCCGCTTATCTGTCCCTTTACGTATTAGCGGCTTCCACAAATGCCCGTGCACGCTCTGCAATTTGTGTGGTGTCACCTGATGTTAAAGCTTCTTTTGGTAAAAGAGCACTACCCAAGCCCACTGCGGCTGCACCTGCCTCATAATAGGCAGAAATATTCTCTAGTGTCGCTCCACCCGTTGCCAGCAATGGGATGTGATCGAGAGGTGCTTTGATCTCACGAAGGTATGGAATACCCAGACTGGCCATAGGGAACAGCTTAACTGCTCGTGCCCCTGCTTCATACGCAGCTACAATCTCCGTTGGTGTCATCGCCCCAGGCCAGATCTCTACACCGTGTTCTACAGCATATTCAATGACAGACAGATCGACATTGGGGGAGACTAAAAATTGCGCCCCTGCAGCCACCGCCTCCTTCGCCATACTCACATTGAGTACCGTCCCTGCTCCGATATAGGCCTGTCCTTCGTAAAGCTCACGCCAATCTGCAATAATCTGATGAGCATTCGGTGTATTCAACGTTACTTCCATTAGACGAATGCCACCGTCGGTCATGCCCTGTCCAGCCGTAACCGCCGCTTCCCGGCTTATGCCGCGCACGATCGCGACCAGTCTCGATTCCAATAGTACTTCTGTCAGATTCATATCCATTCACTTCCCCTTGCTTCATTCAGATTCGGCAGCTGAGGACCCGTCATGGTGTTCACCGCTTTTCCGTTAAACCCTATTGTAATGCATAGGCTCCCCTGGAAGAAATACATTATCCATGATAGGGAGTGTAAACATAGGGATTATGAACATAGAGATTGTGGATACAGGCATTATGAATATAGGCATTATCTACATAAGGATTATGATTATATAGGGATTGTGAACATAAGGATTATGATTATATAGAGATTGTGAATAAAATAACATATAGGTCTCCGCGTGGTGTCAGAACAACCAATAGATCAAGGGATCAGAGCATAAGAGCTTAAGGACATAAGGACATAAGGACATAAGAGCATAAGAGCATAAGAGCATAAGAGCATAAGAGCATAAGAGCATAAGAGCATTTCCATTTTGTCATCGCAATCACTAGCTCCAATTCGGTTTATGCATAGCATCTCATTTTCTAACGATCACCAGAAACCTTATTTGGCCTGATTCGCCACTTTTTATTTTCTAACGATCACCAGAGAGCTTATTTACTCATATTAGTGATGATTTCGCCCAATTATATGCATTTTTGACGAAATAGCGTTTGTGGTGATCGTTAGAATTTTCACCCCCTCAAAAACCTTAAAATAAGCTCTCCTGTGATCGTTAGAATAAAGTAGGGAGCAGTTACCTGGCACCATAACTCCCACTAACTCATTGAAATATCCACGCCGACATTGTAATAATCGCTCCTAGATACATCTAGAATGGCGCACATTTTCTCCAAAGAAAACGCGGTGCGATGGTTTTCCACAAACTTATCTTTCGGGATATTGAGCTCTTTCGCGAGATCCCAGGCGTCTTCGTTTGTTCTTGGATGAACTTCACTGCTTGTTTCTTAAACTCTTCATTATAACGCTGCTGATGTTCTCCCCTGTGGACACACCTCCTTATTTTTGATTTTTAAAATAGAAACAAAAAACCTCTTCATCGCGAAGAGGTGGACTCTGTTAACCTTAGGATTCATTCTATATGAGTTGAACTATAGATTTCAGACAGTCCATTCCGATTGCAGAAGAACTTCCAATCCCTGTTACCCCCAGTTTTCTTCTGTCCTCTCCGTTAAAGTGTAAAAGAATAGTTCAACTTAAATCGTTTTTTGAAAAGGAAGAGCTACACGCGCAACATTTCCGTGTATTACATGCATTATGGCAACTAACGTAATGTGCTGATCATATATCGCTATTAAAGCCCATTAAGCTAAACTTTATGCATTCTCCAATACAGTTTCTTTCATCGTATCCTTAAAATATCGATCATTATACAACATGCTCGGATGAGTTGGATGATAGGCCAGTGCAATATCGTTGTGCTCCTTGGCCTTCGCACGGTTGCCCATACGATCATAACATACACATAATTGCAGATGAGGCATCCAGGTCCATGCAGCTTCATTCAACACAACCATCGGATCAGCTGGACGGATCGCCTGCACAGCCTGTTCATACCAGAATACAGCTTGGCGGTAATCTGCTCTGTCGGCAAAATAACCCCCTAGACGGCAGCATACCTCAGCTCTTGGCAGATCATAGGCAAAAGCCCGAAACAACGCCGCCACTTCCCGCTCCGGACGTTTCAATACAGCCTCACAATCCGCAATTTTCTGGCAGGCTGCAATTCGATCCTCCACCCATCCTAGTCCGGTCTCCAGAAATTTCTCGTAATACGTTATGGCTTCTTCATGCTGAGCATGGTCTTTCAGTTCATTGCCAAAATAATAAAGATCACGGGGCGAAAACTCTTCACCCGCCTGCTCCCGTTTGCGATAAATTCGTAGATTTCGATCCGTGTGTACCTTATCTTTCTTGTGGGTCACAGCTACATCACTATGAAGCAAATTGCCTGCAACAGCCAGGTATTCATGCACTGCCCCAATCCAGCGAAACTGGCGATCCCGTCTCACCAGACGATTCCGCCGCAAACTGTACGCGACCTTGCCCTCAGGCGTGAATGAGAGATGATAGTCCATCGTCACGCTGTCCACTTCGGGATCAAGAGAACGTTTCAGTATAATAAGCTTCGCACGATCCTCCGGTTCAAACACATCATCAGCATCGAGCCACAATATATATTCGCTGGATGCCTGATCAAAGGCAAAATTCCGTGCCGCAGCAAAATCATCCACCCACTCAAAATCGAAAATACAATCCGTATACTGCGCTGCAATCTCTCGTGTACGATCCGTGGAACCCGTGTCCACGATGACGATCTCATCGGCAATGCCTTTTACCGAGTCCAGACATCTGGCGAGGGAGGTTTCTTCATTTTTCACAATCATACACAAGGAAATGCTAATTGCCTCTTCTCCTCGTCGGATTCTGCGGTTATAGGCCGCTGCCCCCGGCAATTCAGACAAACGATAGATGTGATACGCTGGATGGTGGGTATCTACGAACAGTTGGAACCCGTACGCCTGAGCACGAATGCAGAAATGACGGTCCTCTCCCCAAAAAGATACATTGGGAATGCGGTCAAAATTCACTTCCGCTTCAAGCACAGATCGCCGAATGAGTGTACAGGCGCCTAACCCACCTACCTCATAACAACCCGGAATACGTAACTGGTTTAGAAATGCACTCGCCTGTGTGTCCTCATCTTCCGCCTCTGTTCCGGAAAGAGCTGAACCACCACGCCGATAGAGTGCGTACTCATCCTGGAGCCATACCTGCGGCATTTCCTTCGTTCCCGGCTGCCAGCGGGTCCAGAAAATATTGGAGATGATCTCTTTTCCACTGTTGGCAAGCTGTTCAAGAGTTTTCGGGTGCAGTACCAGATCGGAATCGACCAGGAACACGGCATCATACTTATGCTCACGAGCATACTGTAAAATGTCGTTTTTCAACCTAGCAACTCGCCATACCTGTTCATTTCTCCAATAGTGTCCACCTTCGTCTTTGTTGTAGTTTCCTTGATTGTCCGCGTCCATGCTCTCTGCATCATTCAGATCACGAGCATGAATCACCGTACCGTTATGTCGAAGTACAAAATCATGCAACAATCGGGAGGAAGCTTCTTCCTCATTGTCATCTACAAACAAGTAAGCCGTTTGAACCGTCGTTCGTTCCAGCCTTTGCAGAGAATCTAAAAATTCATTCAGAATAGCTGCTGTCTGCCGTACAGGGCTAGCAATCAGAATATGCTCGCGTTTACTTTGCACAGTCTCTAATTCGATTGGCTGTACCCTATCTTTCCCCTTCGTTTCTATTGCTTGTTTGGAATTTCTCTCTTGCTTCTGTATTTGTACTTGCTTCAGGGCTTGCTCTTGTTTGTGCGCTGTCTCTTTGTCTTCATCTTTGTCTGCATCTTTGTCTTCATCTTTGTCTGCATCTTTGTCTTCTTCTTCTTCTTCTTCTTCTTTTTCTTTTTCTTGCTCTTGCTCCTGCTCCTGCTCTTGCTCCTGCTCCTGCTCCTGCTCCTGCTCCTGCTTTATTCTTAACGTTTGTCCCGTTTCCTTCTCGGCCTTGGAGGGTATGTCATCCGTTCGCAGCTCACCTTGGACACATTTGTCACTGCGATTACTATCTAGTTGGTCTTTTTTCATTAAGCTCACTCCCTTCCCCTTAATCAGACCATGGAATAAGCCGTGGATCTGTATCCAATATCGACTCATATTGCTCCTTCCATCCATACCGTGCCTCGGGGTCCAGTGTCTGGTATCTCGCATATTTGTGAACACGATCTTCTTCTCTTGCCCAGCCATAATGCTTCACTCTCGGAGCGTGGCAGGCATAAGAAAAATGCTGAATGTTCATCGGGAATCGTCCACAATGCTGCGGTGTTTCCTTCCATTCGTAAACTACCCCAGGGCGATATCTGACCATGAAAGGACGATAATACAAATGTGCCTGCCAAAAGGCATCCTCCCGATACGCGGTCTCGCTCCACATATCAAACAAACGGAAATAAATCGCTTCTTCCGCTCCACTTAATATTTCATCTCGCAAGACCCCAAAATCCGGCGTTAAAATCTCGTCTGCATCCAGATTGAGAATCCACTCTGGCTTGGTTGCAATGGTCTGCTCCCACTGCTGCTTTCTCAGACTCACCTCATCAGAAAACCGGGAGACCGGATTCTGCACTAGTACAAGTGGGATACCGTGTAAAAGCTCTCTGCACATGGCAGCCGTCCCATCCGTGCTTCCATCATCAATAATGACAGCCCGATCAATCCAAGGAAGATGTGTTTCCAGTGCCTGTCTGAGATAGCGTTTTTCCTCGTTGCGTACAATCATCGACAAGGTGATATGTGGCTTGTTTCTCGTTAGTTGCTCCTGCTTGTGTTCGTGTTTGCGTTCCCGTTCATGTTCATGTTCTTGTTCTTGTTCTTTTTCCTGCTCACCCAACCTCTCACCCCCATGCTTCCTGTTTCCTTTGTAGATCCGAACACTCTATATCCAATCTATGCTAAGCCGGAATCCGGTTATGCAGGGTAATGTTTGTTTCGGCTCAGCAACGTGCCAACGGTGTTCCAACGTGTGTAGCTCCCAAACACGCGTCGCCACCTTTCATGCCAGAGATGGGCAGCCACATATGCGAAAGAGCATTTGCAAGAGATCGTATCTTTTCTTCCAAGCTCAGGATTCACTTCGACACCAAACACAAAAAAGCACTCGCTTGCGCGAATGCTTCTCGAATGTTTCTTTTATCAAAGTAACTCTATAAGGTTATTTTTGAATACGGACTACTGATGACACATTCGATTTAACGATATACCGCCAAACGATCATTCAAACTGCGTGTCTGTCCATACACCTCTTGATAAAGAGCAAACAAACCGTCATATACTGCCACTGTCTCCGGGTTCGGTACATAGGACTTCGCTGGACGAATAAATGCTGCCGCACACTCTTGCATCGTCGGGAACCAGCCACTGCCATAAGCCGCCAGCATCGCTGCACCCATCGCCGGACCTTGCTCGCTCTCCAGCTTCACAATCGTTGCATTGAAAATGTCCGCTTGCATCTGCAACCAAGCTTCGTTCTTCGCTCCGCCCCCAATGGAGATCACCTCATTAACTGTCTTGCCCGCACCACGCAAAATATCAATCGACTCACGTAGCGAGAAGGTGATGCCTTCCATTACGGCACGTCCAAAATGCTCCAGCTTATGCCCAGCATCCATGCCGATAAAACTGCCTCGAATATTCGCATCCGGGTGAGGTGTGCGCTCCCCTACGATATATGGCGTGAACAACAGACCGTTGCTTCCTGCCGGAATCTGGTCAATGCCCTGCAGGAGAACATCGAATGATTTGTCCGCTGCAAAAGTATCTTTGAACCAGGAGAGACTGTATCCCGCCGCAAGCGTTACACCCATAATATAGAAGGCATCTTTCTCCCCGTGATTAAAAAAGTGCACTTTTCCTTCGAAATCGAGATCCTTTCGTTCTTCGTACGAGAGAACAACCCCGGACGTACCGATGCTGCACATCGTCTGTCCTTCACTTAGTATGCCTGCACCAATTGCACCGCAGGCGTTATCCGCGCCGCCAGCAAATACTTTGGTCGCTGACGCCAAACCTGTTTGCTCTGCAATCTCAGGCAACAGTGTGCCGACTTCATCAAAAGATTCAACCAGGCTCGGACAAAGCGTCATCGGCAGATTAAATGCCGATGCGATCTCCGTGCTCCATTGTTTGCCTGCCACATCCAGCAGCAACGTACCCGCTGCATCGGAATAATCCATCGCGTAATCGCCAGTCAGGCGGTAACGGACGTAGTCTTTTGGCAACAGGAACAAGGACGCTTGATCCAGCAATTCTGGTTCATTTTCCTGTACCCACAAAATTTTAGGCAGCGTAAACCCTTCCAATGCACGGTTCCGGGCAATGCTGAGCAACTTGCTGTCAAGCACCTTCTCAATCCGGCGGCACTGTGCTGTCGTTCGGGTATCGTTCCACAGGATGGCATTGCGCAGTGGTTTGCCTTCTGCATCCACCAGCACCAGCCCGTGCATCTGCCCGGAGAAGCTTAATCCTTCAATCTCGGAAGGCTGCACGCCCGATACTTCCAGCAATTTACGAAGCGACACAATCGTCTGCTCCACCCAATCCTCTGGATTTTGCTCACTATATCCAGCCTTAGGCTGATAGAGCGGATAGGCCTCCGATGCTTCAAATGCCACTTTACCTTCGCGATTGACCAAAACGGTCTTGACCGCGCTCGTTCCGAGATCGACGCCAATTACGTAACTCATAAGTATACTCCTTTCGTTTATACAGGGTTGAAATGACGTGAGATGGGGCATGGAAGGTCACTCCGTGTGCAGAAAACCCTCCGATCGCCCTTACTCCCGGATTTCTTCACTTCCCCTTTTCAAGGGTGAAATCCGGTTGTAAATGCGAACACTTCGTTTCTCCGGGTCCTTTCTGCTCACTCCGTTTCTGCATGCCCCTTGTAACGTTGCTTTCAAACGGTACAACCGTACTCGTTTGGGGCAACTTGGGTTCCAATAACATTTCAATCGTCATTGGTTTATTTAAAAGCATAAAGCGTTGGTGCGCGGCATGCCCGGTCACTCCGTGTGCAGAAAACCCTGCGATCGCCCTTACCCCCGGATTTCTTCACTTCCCCCTTTTCCAAGGGTGAAATCCGGTTGTAAATGCGAACACTTCGTTTCTCCGGGTTCTTTCTGCCCACTCCGTTTCTGCATGCCCCTTGTAACGTTGCTTTCAAACGGTACAACCGTACTCGTTTGGGGCAACGAACCTCAAACCAACAAACCGTCCCCGCCTTCCCAGGGGAAAGCGGGGACGGTTTGAATGTCACGCTTATTCAACGTCCAGGATGCAACGTACTTTTGCACCGAGTAGGAAGAGATATTTTCCTGCTTTATCTGCAGCAATGATCTAGTCATAGAGTCACAGCCAGTTCGTTCAGACATGAATTTACTCTTCCTCTAAGACTTTTATCGGGGCGTGTCTTGAAACCCACTGAAGTGCATCTTTTACCCCTTTTCGCCCCATACTTCGTCACTTTCCCTTGACGTGCCCCGGCACGCCTGCGGAAAACTTCCTGGTTTGGAACGAAAATTCGGCAAAATCTGCTTCCTTCAGCGATTTCAGACCCACCCTAGTCAGCCAGGATGTATTGGTTAAGTTTTGCTCTCAACAGTTCCTGACGTCCCGATTGGTTTTTGCGTGGGTTTTCGTTGTTCAGTGCATACTCAGCCAAGGAAGTAAGTGTAGCTTTACCTGCCAGGACATCTGCACCGATGCCTTCGTTGAAGCTGCTGTAACGTTGCTCGATGAATTCATCGAATACACGGTCTTCGATCAGCTTAGAAGCGACTTTCAGACCTTTCGCATACGTATCCATACCTGCGATGTGAGCCAGGAACAGATCCTCAGGTTCGAAGGAGCCACGACGAACTTTCGCGTCGAAGTTTACGCCACCTTTACCCAGACCGCCGTTTTTCAACACTTCGTACATCGTTAATGTTGCATCATACATATCAACCGGGAACTCGTCCGTATCCCAGCCAATCAGCAGATCGCCTTGGTTCGCATCCAGGGAACCGAGCATGCCGTTGATACGTGCTACGCGGATTTCATGATCAAATGTGTGACCAGCCAGCGTTGCATGGTTCGCTTCAAGGTTCAGTTTGAACTGTTTGTCGAGATCATATTTTTGCAAGAACGCAATGGAAGTTGCTGCGTCGAAGTCGTATTGGTGTTTTGTTGGCTCTTTAGGTTTAGGCTCGATCAGGAACTGAGCGTCGAAGCCGATTTCTTTTGCATAGTCAACAGCCATATGGAACATACGAGCAATGTTGTCTTGCTCCAGTTGCATGTCCGTGTTCAGCAATGTGTCGTAACCTTCACGGCCACCCCAGAATACATAGTTTTCTGCACCTAGGCGTTTACCTACTTCCAGACCTTTTTTGATCTGAGCTGCTGCATGAGCATATACATCAGCGTTGCAAGTGGATGCTGCACCAAACATGAAACGTGGGTTGGAGAACATGTTAGCCGTGTTCCAGAGCAGCTTTTTGCCGCTTGCTTTCATGTGCTCTTCCAGCAAATCAACGATCGTATCGATGTTGCTGTAGAATTCACGCAGTGATGCGCCTTCTGGAGCCACGTCTACATCGTGGAAACAGTAGTATGGCAGATTCATTTTTTCCATAAATTCAAAAGCTGCTTCTACACGAACTTTCGCTTTATCCAAACCGGAGTAGCTATCCCACGAACGTACTGCTGTTTCAGCACCGAACGGGTCGCTACCGCCTGCAGTTAATGTGTGCCAGTAAGCCATACCGAAACGGAAGTGCTCTTCCATCGTCTTGCCAGCGACAACTTCTTGTGGATTATAATGTTTAAAAGCAAATGGATTCTTGGAATCTTTACCTTCGAATGCAATCTTATTAACGGATTCAAAATAGGCCATGTGATAAATGCCTCCTCAAAAGTTTTAAAAGAGTTTGTTTAAGAAATCGTTTACACCGTTATCCTAACACATCGGATTTACTTTGTCTATTGGTTAAACAAAGTAAAAATAAAATTGTTTCTTCCTAGTTCGTTTACGCTATAATAGTCGAATAGCTTCTTAGCGGATGTACATGAGAGCCTTTACTTATATAATTTGAACCATTTAATTTACACATGAACGGAGAGGACAGAAAAAACCTGTAGAAGCGAAGTGTTCGCATTTATCACCGGATTTTCCCCTTTAATTGGGGAATCGAAAAATCTGGGGATAACAGCGATCGAAAGGTTATTCTGTCATCGAAGTGTCCGTGTAAATCTGTTCAGTTCAATTTATATAAAAAGAGAAAGAATAGGAGTGCCTTAACGATATGAAAATTACCGGAGACCAAATGCTGGTCAAAAAAATAAACAAGTCGATCGTACTGGATACGATCCGTCGTCACGCCCCCCTTTCCCGAGCCAAATTGTCCGAAGTGACCGGTCTTAACAAAGCAACGGTATCCAATCTGGTGGCGGATTTGATCACAGACGAGCTGGTACAGGAGATTGGACCAGGAGAATCCAGCGGTGGACGTAAACCTTTGATGCTGCTTTTTCGGGGTACGGCTGGATATGCGGTTGGCTTGGAACTAAGCGTAACCCGTTTGAAGGGTGTACTTACCGACCTTGAAGGTCATATCGTTGCCGATTATGCCGTCGATCTGGAGCAGCATGATGCAGCGTCTGTATTGGAACAATTAAAGCTGGCCGCGAGTCATCTGATAAAGCAGGCTCCCCCCTCTCCGCACGGGGTAATTGGCATAGGCATCGGTGTTCCCGGGATGGTGGATGAGCAAGGAACCGTACTGTTTGCGCCCAACTTAAAGTGGGAAATGGTGCCTTTGCGATCCATGATGGAACAAAGCTTCAACCTGCCTGTCACCATTGATAATGAGGCCAACGCAGGAGCCCGGGGCGAATTGAACTTTGGTGCAGGTGTTGGTGTGCGTCATCTGATCTATATCAGTGCAGGGATCGGGATTGGTTCAGGTATTATGGTTGATGGTGAATTATATAAGGGTGCTTGGGGATACGCTGGTGAGACTGGTCATATGTCCATTGAAGCAGAGGGTCTGCCCTGTTCTTGCGGTAATCGGGGATGCTGGGAGTTATATGCCTCGGAAAAAGTATATGAACACCCGGATCAGCAGCATCTGCCTGCTCATACAACCAAGGAACTGGTTGAACATGCTCAGCATGGACACGAAGCTGTATTAAACCTATATAGTACCATCGGACGCAAGCTGGGCGTTGGCATTACCAACATCGTTAACAGCTTTAACCCGGAACGTATTATTATTGGCGGACCGCTTTCAGAGGCCAAACCCTGGATTGAATCGGCGCTCAAACAGGTGGTCGAGGAACGTACTCTGCCTTATCACCGTCGAAGTCTGCAAGTGGAATGGGCTGCACTTGGTAGCCGTTCGACTCGAATCGGGGCTGCTTATTCTGCAATATCCCAATTTTTGGGTAATGTAAGGGTCTCTGTTTAATATTTAGCTAAAAATATATAAAAATGACAAGATTTCGCCCCATTTCCTCCCTTTTTGTTAAAGAAATCCAGAGGTATAATGAGATTATGTGATTTTTGTCATGGCAGCGTTATCGTTGCTGTGTTATCCGATAATGAAACGGAGTGGAACTCGTGACCTACGTGGATACATCAGATATCTCGGCGCCAGTATTTGTCACCGTACTCCTGTTCCTGATTGTGCTTGCGCCCCTGTTCAGCCTGGGCATACTTCGATTTTTTCAGAGCAAAAAGAAGGCTGGTCTCATGTACATGCTGTCAGGCTTACTGGTGTATGTCGTATTTCAGACTTGCATGAGTATTTTTTTCTAGCGGAGAATTCTTTACACTTAAATGTACTCTATACTCAAAGGCAAATGATGTTTCTCCGACTAAAAAGGAGACGCTTATGCGCAATGTCCTCAAGTCCAGACGTTGCCTTACGCGTCTTCTTTTTGTTTTCCTCCCATTTCCTTCAACATCAGAAAAATAAGAAATGACCGTACCTTATACGGTACGGCCTCTTCCCAATCTTGCTTCTATATTCAAACGGCTCGCGCGAACCGGAATAGCTCAGTTCTGATATGCGCATACAGATTCTTGTACAGATTTTGATTACAATTTCTATACAACTCTCATCGCTCTCCACTTAGCCAGCCTACATACTAGCAAACAAAGCGTTAATTAAGCGTCCAATGCTTTAGCAAATTGTGTTTTGTTCATACCCAGAATGCGGTGTTCACCGATCACAGTCAAAGGAACTGCGCGTACGCCCATATCCCATACTTGTTGTGCGAACTCGTCGCTTGTTTCGATGTTGCGCTCTTCGTAAGCAATCCCTTTATCAGCCAGGAAAGTCTTGACGGATTTGCAGTTCGGGCAGTTCGTGGATGTGTATACAATTACGTTTTCCATGTTCAATTCACCTCATAATGATTATTTAATTTATATGGTTAATTATTTATAAGCTTAAGAAAGCACTATTCAAACACTGGGCTTTCACATTGTGATCCAATATCCAGTTTTTTCAGAAGGTTGCAAATTACAACGCTACTGCGCTGTGTTCCAGGCTCTCAATGAATTTCTCGGTGTCCATCGCAGCCATACATCCGCTTCCTGCAGCAGTGATCGCTTGTTTATAACGTGTATCCTGAACGTCACCACATGCGAATACGCCTGGGATGTTTGTTTCAGAAGTACCTGGTGTAGTCAAAATGTAACCATGCTCGTCTGTAGTAATCTGACCACCCAAGAAACCTGTGTTTGGTGTGTGACCAATGGCTACAAATACACCGCTTGCTGGGATGATTTCTTCTTCACCTGTTGCGTTGTTGAGCACTTTGAGGCCAGTTACGCCGTTGTCACCAGCAATTACTTCAATTGGTGTGCGGTTCAGTGCCATTTCCACTTTCTCGTTGCTGCGTGCACGATCTTGCATGATTTTGGAGCCGCGCAGCTCTTCACGACGGTGCACCAAGGTTACTTTGGAACCGAAACGGGACAAGAAGCTTGCTTCTTCCAGTGCGGAATCGCCGCCGCCAATAACGATAATTTCTTTATTACGGAAGAAGAATCCGTCACAAGTCGCACATGTGCTGACACCACGTCCTACGTTTGTTTCTTCTCCTGGAATACCCAGATATTTAGCAGATGCGCCTGTGGACAGGATCAACGTTTCGGATACGAGTTCGCCCATACCTTCAACTTGGATTTTGAATGGACGCTCGCTCATGTCGATGTTATTTACCCAGCCCGTACGGAATTCTGCGCCAAAACGCTCCGCTTGCTTACGCATGTTATCCATCAACTCAGGACCCATGATGCCATCAGGGAAACCCGGGAAGTTCTCCACTTCCGTCGTTGTTGTCAGCTGTCCACCCGGTTGCGGTCCTTCAATAACGAGTGGGCTCAAGTTAGCGCGTGCCAGATAGATTGCTGCTGTCAGCCCTGCAGGGCCTGTTCCAATAATAATTGATTTATACATGTATAGTTCCTCCCTCAGGTTCTGCAAAAAGGTCAGGTTCTCCGGCATCAAAAGCGCAAGCCTTTGCATACACTAAAACGAATAGCCCATGTCATGTCCATCAGGACTACCTGCGAATATGACGATTCACCTATGCAGAAACGGAATTCTAATTTATAATCATTCTAATCTGTTGTTCATTATGATCTCTTTTAAGTACGGTGTCAATGCTCGGCAGCGATTATGAAGAAGTCTTCATCAGGAGGGAAAATGGAAGCATGAACGACGCTCTACTCGGCAGTATTATTTCGGCCATGTCCACCGGACTTGGAGCCGTGCCAATTTTATTTATGCGTAAAATATCACATCGTCTGCGCGATATACTGCTCGCTTACGCAGCGGGTATTATGACCTCAGCTTCGGTGTACAATCTCATTCCCGAAGCACTGGGACAGTCTAATTTATTTGTTCTTGCTTTTGGCATTATGCTCGGCAGCTTGGTTCTGCTGGTGCTCGAGATGCGGATTCCACACGTAGACCTGGAAAACCCAGAGAAGATGCCTTTCAAAATTGAAGGCAAAGCCTTCATGATTATCGCAGCCATTACGATGCATAACTTGCCGGAGGGCTTGTCTGTCGGTGTGAGTTATGCAAGTACGGATGAAAACTTAGGGAATCTTATTGCCTTTTCTATCGGATTGCAAAATGCACCTGAAGGCTTTCTGGTCGCTCTCTTTCTCGTCAATCAGAACATCGGCCGCTTCAAGGCTCTTGGTATTGCAACACTGACTGGAGCTGTAGAGATTATAACGGCCATGATCGGATATACACTAAGCAGTCTGGTGGCTGGCCTTGTGCCATACGGTCTTGCTTTTGCAGCAGGCGCGATGATGTTCATCGTGTACAAAGAACTCATCCCTGAGAGTCACGGTGACGGTAATGCACGCGCAGCTACAATCTCCTTCCTGTTTGGTCTGATTACGATGATTGGCCTAACCGAACTGTTCTAGATTAGTGAAAGGCAAAAGAACCCAGACCACAGCGGATGCTGAAGTTGGGTTCTTTTTTTAGCCACAAATGAAGATTCCATGAAATTACTGAAATTGTTGAAATCATTCGTAAGCAATCTATATATTCTTTTTGTCCAACCGATCAAGATTGAATAAATCGAATCAGTTCGGCATTGTATTTTTCCAACTCATCGTAAAACGCACCATGTCCACTCTCTTCAAATACAACCATTTCAGCTGAAGGGATCGCCTTCTGCATCTCTTCCGCGAATTCGAACGGGCAGATTTCATCCTTTTTACCGTGGAAAATGGCTGTAGGCACCTGAATGGTTTCCAGTTCCCCGCGTAAATCCTCATCCCGTAGCGCCATCGCACTGCTGATCGTACCATAAGACGAAGCTTCCATACCAAGTGCATGGAACCATTGCATGAATGGCTGGCTATGCTCTTTCGCAAAAAACATCCCGCCGAACGTATCCAGCAGCTTCGGACGATCTGCAAAGATCGGCTCAATAATCTGCTCATTCAGCTCATCCGGCTTCAAGCCGTATGGGTACCCTTCACGCTGCGTAAATACAGGCGCTGCTGCTGACAGCAAGGCTAGCTTCGATACTCCATGTCCCTGATGACGCGCCATGTAATGTGCCGCGATAGCACCGCCCATGGAGAAACCAGCGAGTACCACATCCGTCAGCTCCAGATCATCGATAACAGCGCGCACATCATCTGCCATGCGGTCATAGTCATATCCGGTGGATGGCTTATCGGATAAGCCATAACCTCTGAAATCCATCGCAATAGTACGAATACCATGGTTCGGCAGGATATTCAATTGGTATTCAAACATTTTATAATTGACAGGCCAGCCGTGCAAAAACAGCACCGGAGTTCCTTCACCAATATCTTCAACATATACTTTTACATTCGGTTCAACTTGTACGTAACGGCCCATTGTTCACAGCTCCCTTGTCCTTAGTAGTCATTCGTAATTATCGTTAGCAAGATACGTTGTATCGTCTCTTCGACTATTACCCTCTGACCACAGGTTCAAACGAAAGCTGCCGACCGTATGCGTTAGAACCGACTGTTCCCAACATATATATATTTCAATGATACTGTAAACAATGCCCGTACTTTGGTAATACATCCGTTTCAGACCTAACGCAGCAGCCGAAGTCCATTCAAAATCACCAGAATGGTGCTGCCTTCATGACCAACCACACCGAGTGGCAAAGCAACGTCTTGCAAGAAGTTGCCTGCAATTAACGCCAAAATAACTGTAATGGCAAAGCACATATTATACTTCACCGTGCGTTCTGCTCGTCTGGCCTGCCCAATCACCCAAGCAATCTCTTCAATATTATCATTCATGAGCACTGCATCCGCCACCTCGATTGCTGTTCCACTGCCTGACAAACCCATGCCCATCCCCACTGTTGCTGCTGCAAGCGCAGGCGCATCATTCACACCATCACCAACCATCAACACATGACCATACTTCTCACGGAGCGCTTGCACCTGTTGGACCTTGTCTTCAGGCAGCAAGTCGGCATAGACCAGACTAACCCCGGTTTCATCCGCAATGACCGAAGCTGAACGAGAACGATCACCGGTTAACATTGCTACTTTGACCCCCATACTTTCCAGCTTCTTCACAGCTACTGCTGCCTGTGGACGGATCATATCCCGCATCGCAATCAAACCCGCAAACTCACCATTGACGGTTACAACAGATATCGTTTTACCTTCCTGCTCCAGTCCGTTGCACACCTCTTCCCAGTCCACTGAATGATTTACGGATACTTCAACTTCATCGGCTTCGGGTTCCATGGCATTACCATCCTCGGATTCTCGGTTCGGCATTACAGCCAGTGTTATCGCGGCTCCCGTCTGTTCCAGCGGCTGCATTTCTTGTGTATCTTTTGCCGTTTGTGACCATATTGCTCCATCCAGCCGCCCAATCTTCCATATGACACCATTCACCGTTCCTTCAATGCCGTGTCCTGTAATGGACTGCACATGCTCTGCTTCTTGCAGTGATAAATTCTCCTTGCGAGCCCGCTCCACAATCGCCCGGGCAAGAGGATGCATCGAAAGATTTTCAACGGATGCCACCGCAGATAATAACTGTTCTCTGCTTACGCTCGATGTAGTCAGGATATCCGTTACTTGAGGCGTTCCCATCGTGAGTGTACCTGTTTTGTCAAAAGCAACCACCTTCGTATGGGCGATATTCTCCATATGTGCCCCACCCTTGAACAAAATGCCGCGACGTGCGCTACTGGACATCGCAGACAGCATCACAGGCATAATGGAGGACACAAGTGCACAAGGAGATGCCACCACCAGAAAGACCATCGCTTTGTAAAAAGCTTCATTCCACGTCCATCCCAACAGTAACGGTGTTCCAACAATAACAAGGAGCGTGACGGCTACCACAATTCGTGCATAGATGCCTTCAAACCGTTCCATAAAACGCTGCGAATCCGGCACCTCAGCTTGCGCTTCCTCCACCAGTTTGATGATTTTCCCAAACAGAGATCCTTCAGCCGACTTCGTGACCTCGACATATAATGCACCCTCACCGTTGACTGTGCCTGCATAAACTTCGTCGCCTGCGCTCTTATCAACTGGCATGGACTCTCCTGTAATCGACGATTGATTGATAAAAGAACTCCCCCGATAGACCACACCATCTGCAGGAATCAGCTCGCCTGGCTTCACAAGCAGTAGATCCCCCAGCTGCAAATCCTCAATCGCCACAACATTCATCTGTCCATCCTCGATTCGCAGTGCTGTCTCTGGTTTAAGTGCCAGCAAGGATGAGATATCTTTATGACTGCGTTCCGTAGCGTAGCTTTCCAATGCCCCGCTAAGGGCAAAAATAAAGATCAGCATCGCGCCTTCATTCCAGTAACCAATCGTCGCCGCTCCAAGTGATGCGGCAATCATAAGCAGGTTAACGTCCAAATCACGATCCTTAATCAACGTTTCGACGCCTTCCTTGGCCTTCGTCCAGCCACCAATCGCATAAGCGGCAATGTAGAGTATCACAGACAATGTGGAAAAATAAGGTGCTATCCCCCATGCAATCAGCATCATAATGCCGCTACCCAGCGCCGCCTGCATCTCCTTGTTCTGCAGCATCGCGCGGAAGTTCGGTTTTTTGCCCCGATTGGGGCCAGGTGTATGTGCCGTTTGCTGCTTGGCTTGCTGTTTCCCTTGTAAAGGCTGATGTATTGCTTGCATATAAATCACGTTCCCTTCGGAGGTTTTGTTCTCGTCTGACTGCATTAACCCCAGTTGTATTGAGAATGAGAGCCATTGTTATTGCCCTAAAAATGGCACATGCTGCTGCGGGAATCCCGCAGCAGCATGGTTTAGAGAGAATTTTACATTCTCACCGGATCACAGATCCAGTGAGAATGATAATCATTTTTGTACTAATGCAATTGTTTTTACCAAATACAACTTTCAATCAATTATATGCCTGTGCTGTTCATTTGTAAATGGGTATTTCCTGTAGGTTTTAGAATATATCAAACAATTCACCAACACATCTAAATCATCCAAACACATCAAAAAAGCCGCCAACAGCGGCTTCATGGGGAAAGAACATTAAATTTTTTTATCTCTAATCCAGGAGATATACCGGACAATTGATGTAACTGTCACACAGGTCAACATACCCCATACAAGTAAAAGCATGCTCGCTCTTCCCGTCTCCGATAAACCTTGAAAATTCCTCACAATAAAAATCAACAAACCAATGTTAGTAGCAACAAGGATTAGAACTGGGATGGCGTAACCTATACGTAATATAATACTTTCCGCCCCCTCTTAGAGAATATACATAAATAAGTATATCAAAAGTGGGTACTCCTCTGTACATCCTTCTAATGCAAACTCATACCGTAAACTGCCCACACAAAAAGGCCAAAGCCCGCTAAAGCGACTTTGACCTTTTATCATATAAATGTTTGGTTATTTTCCTACGCTTGCACCCTGGCTGGCTTTAATCGCTTGCTCCAGATCATAGATGATGTCCTGAACATTCTCTGTACCGATGGACAGACGGATCAATTCCGGATTAACCCCAGCAGCTGTTTGCTCTGCCTCCGTCAACTGGGCATGTGTTGTGCTTGCCGGATGAATGATCAATGACTTGGAATCACCTACGTTAGCAAGGTGGGAGAACAATTTTACATTTTCGATTAATTTACGTCCTGCATCCACGCCGCCTTTAATGCCGAACGTCAGAATTGCACCTTGCCCTCTTGGCAGATATTTCTGTGCAAGTTCATAAGATGGATGACTTGGCAGCCCTGTATAGCTCACCCACAGAACATCCTCATGTTTCTCCAGATACTCTGCAACTGCCAGTGCATTGCTGCTATGACGTTCCACGCGAAGATGCAATGTCTCCAAACCTTGTACCAACAGCCAGGAATTAAATGGTGAAATGGACGCTCCCAAGTCACGTAGCAACTGCACACGCGCTTTAATAATATAAGCAATCGGGCCGACTGCTTCCGTATACACAACCCCATTATAACTTGGGTCCGGTTCAGTCAATCCCGGGAATTTCCCACTTGCCTTCCAGTCGAATTTACCGCTGTCTACGATGACACCTCCGATGGATGTACCATGCCCACCAATGAACTTCGTCGCAGAGTGAACAACGATATCTGCTCCATGCTCAATAGGACGAAGCAAATATGGGCTCGGGAACGTGTTATCTACGATCAACGGAATCCCATGTTCATGGGCAATAGCTGCTACAGCTTCAATATCAAGTACATTACCTTTTGGGTTGCCAATCGTTTCAGCGTACAACGCTTTTGTTTTCTCTGTAATCGCCGCACGGAAGTTCTCCGGATCACTGGAATCTACAAACTTCACATCAAGGCCCAATTTCGGCAACGTTGTGGAGAAGAGGTTATACGTACCGCCATACAGACTTGCCGAAGACACGATCTCATCACCGGCGCCGGCAATGTTTAGCAAAGAGAACGTAATCGCTGCTTGACCCGAAGCCGTAGCCAATGCCCCTGCTCCGCCTTCCAGCGCCGCAATCCGTTGCTCGAATACATCAGTTGTCGGATTCATCAGACGTGTATAGATATTGCCAAACTCTTTCAATCCAAACAGATTAGCGGCATGCTCCGTATCACGGAATCCATAAGATGTGGTCTGGTACAAAGGTACAGCTCTAGATTGGGTTGTTGGGTCAATCTCTTGACCTGCATGAATAGCTAATGTTTCAAATGAAAGCTCACGTTCGTTTGACATAATTCTGTATCCTCCCTTGATATATGCACTCTTGTGCATCCTGATCTCAATTCCTGACTTTTTGATGTCTAATCATGGCAACTTATGTTTTCCATATTCTCTCACAAGATGTCTGTTTTGAAAAGAGTTATTTCCGATTTTTCCGATGAGAAATATGTATTTGTGTAAAATTCAATCTCCTGTAGCAAAAAAACCTTTGCCGCAGCAAAGGTTTTTCAGTTCATTCATCTTCAGAGCTACTTCTAGCTCTCATTTCATCCTCATCGTCTTCAGCTTAATTGTTCATCATCTAAATGAACTGACTGCCGAGAGAGTCTCTAGGACTCATTCAACTCTTTAGCGATTAACCTTCACAGCGTCCCATACCTCGCGCAGATGCTTGGCAGCAGGCACAGCCTCTTCTGCATTCACACCTTCCAGCGAGATATCAATGTGCGGTTTATACGTTTTGAGTAATTCGAAGAACAACGGATAGTCCAGAATGCCAGCTCCAGGAACAGGGTTATACTTTTCTCCCTGTGTATTGAAAGCTACATCCTTCGCATGAATGACGATAATCCGTTCGTACAGCTTCTCCATCACTTCGCGCAGAAACGCACCTTGATCCGCGGTATGATGAGGCTTGATCAAATTACAAGGATCAAACAACATGCCCAGATTCGATGAAGGAATCTCCTCGAACAAACGGGTCATATGTTCATGGGTATGAAGTGTGTGAGTTGCTACCGGTTCAATGGCGGCATGTACGCCCCACTTTTCAGCTTCCTCCGTGATTTCCTCCAGCGTGTCCTTCAGAACACTCCATGATTTTTCATCATATGTGTCTGGATGGGAATCCTTATACGTCGTTCGTTCACCCGTTTCCGTTGCAACCATGCTACAGCCAAAGTCCCGTGCATATCGCAGATGTTCCTTGAACCGGTTAATGTCTGCGCGACGGCTCACTGGGTCCGGATCAATCGGGTTAATATAACAGCCTAGAACAGCGATTTTAACCCCGCGGCTGGCAAATTGTTCGCCGACCTCATTAGCAAATCCAGGGCTCAATTTGCCATTCGCAGAATCCATATCTGATAGAGCTTTGGCAAGAGCCAACTGCACGGAGTTAAATCCGTTATCCGCAATGATTTGTGCCAGCTCAGCTGTAGGCCGTTTACCAAACGTATGGGCTAGAATGCCAAGTTTCATCTCATTGCCTCCTTCCGCAAAACGGACTTCGAAAGACGAATTAACGCGCCATCCAACCGCCGTCTACATTCAGTACGTGACCATTCAAATAATCGGATGCAGCAGAAGCCAGGAACACAACCGGACCTTTCAAATCTTCTGGTGTTCCCCAGCGACCTGCTGGAATACGCGCCGTAATATCGCGGTAACGATTCTCGTCCGCACGAATTTGTGTTGTATTATCCGTTTCCATATAACCTGGAGCAATACCGTTAATCTGAATGCCTTTGCCAGCCCATTCATTGGCAAGTGCTTTCGTCAACCCGGCAACCCCGTGTTTACTTGCCGTATATCCCGGTACATTAATGCCGCCTTGATAAGAAAGCATCGATGCGATATTAATGATCTTGCCGCTTCCACGTTCAATCATATGTCTGCCTGCCAACTGGCTCAGGAAGAACACGCTGTTCAGGTTCAGAGCAATAACGTCATGCCAGTCCTGATGCGCATGATCTGCTGCTGGAGTACGGCGAATAATGCCGGCATTGTTGACGAGAATATCGATTCTGCCTTGGAAAGCGAGCGCTTTTTCAAACACAGCTGACAGTTCCTCTTCCTTGCTTAGATCAGCTTCGATGATATATGCTTTGCGTCCCAATGCTTCAATAGCACTAGCCGTCTCTGCCGGTTTGGAGTAAGATACGAGCACTACATCTGCGCCCGCTTCCGCGAGGCCAACTGCCATTCCTTGCCCAAGTCCTCCTGATGTACCTGTCACCATTGCAACTTGTCCGCTTAAATCAAATGGGTTCATGAACAATTCCTCCGCATGTCTTTGATATGCAAACAACAACCTTATTTGTTCGTTATTTCATTCCGTTAAAAATGCATGAAGTTAACTTTGGTAATCCACATTGACACCGCTCTGTCTGTATAAAGCCGCTGTATCTTCGTCCAGATTCCGGTCACTGATGATATAATCCAGTTCAAAGCACTGTGCAAAGGTACGAAGTGCAAATTGCCCGAATTTGTAATGATCCACCACGCCGAATACCTGCTGTGCAGCGGAAATCATTGCTTTTTTCAGCGGAACCAAATCCCCTGTGTAGATGGACAATCCAAATTCAGGATGCAGCGCTGTTGTAGAAATGAAGGCTTTGTGAATGTTCAGCCCGGAGATAAACGCCGCTGTATCTTCACCCACCAGCATATTACGTACACGTGCTCCTCCAGGAACAACCAGTCGCACCTGTTCCTTTTTGATTAGCTCTGCAATGATGTACAGATCACTCGTGATCACCGTCAGCGGCTGGTTGTCCAGACGCTTGGCCATCTCTAACGTCGTGCTTCCACCATCCAGTGCTACAATATCCCCAGGCTTAATGTACGCGAGGGCTCGTTCTGCTATCTCGGTTTTCTCGGACTGGTGTTTTTCTAGTGCCCCGCGGCTATTCAGAATTCCATATTGATCATTCTGTGCCAGCATGGCTCCGCCGTGTACACGGACAAGCAATCCCATACTCTCCAGCTTGTCGAGATCCTCTCGCACCGTTTTGCCTGTCACCTGCAACAGCTCGCTCAGATCACTAACCGTGACCTCCTGGCGCTCCAGCAGAGCCTCCATTATTTTTTCATGTCGTTTCAATGGATTCATCTAATCAACTTCCTATTTCCTACTTATTTCAGATCCTTCATCGCTACGCCGTCCATGTCTTCAAACGTTTGGTTTTCTCCAGCCATTGCCCAGCAGAAGGTGTAGTTGCTTGTGCCCACACCGCTGTGAATGGACCAGCTTGGAGAAATGATCGCCTGACGATCGCGTACAACGAGGTGGCGTGTTTCCGTTGGCTCGCCCATCATATGGAATACAACGCCATCTTCAGGCAGGTTCCAGTACAGGTACACTTCGGAACGACGGTTGTGTGTATGTGCTGGCATCGTATTCCACATGTTACCTTTATTCAGTTCAGTGATACCCATAACGAGCTGACAGCTCTTGATTCCGCCTTCACCTTGGTGAATGTAACGGTAGATGGTACGCTCGTTGGAGGTTTCGATGCTGCCGAGGTGGTTCGGCTGTGCTTGCTCTTGAGTTGCTTTTACCGTTGGATAGGTATGGTGAGCTGGTGTAGAAACAAAGTAGAACTGAGCCGCTTGCTCTGTGCCATTGCTCTTGAATACCACTTCCTTAACGCCTTTACCGATGTAGAGGCATTCTTTGGCTCCAATTTCATACACTTCTCCGTCCGCTGTTACTGTACCTTGTCCACCCACGTTGATGATACCGATTTCACGGCGCTCCAGGAAAAAGTCCGTTCCGATATCTTTCAAGTTGACTTCAAGTGTAATGTCTTTGCTCTGTGTAACTGCAGTTCCGACAATGTAACGATCCACATGGGAGTACACCGTCACCAGTTCGTCTTTGGCAAACAATTGCTCCATAAGGAATTCCTCACGCAAACGAGCTGTATCATACGTTTTCACTTCATTCGGATGTGCTGCATAACGGTTTTCCATTAGTAATCCATTCCTTTCGTCTTGTGAATTAAGTTTAGAGTTGAGCTCATTGATGCCTTGTGGCTTTCAATGAAGTTCACTAATGTTTATTAAAGTTCATATAAGTTCATTTTAGTTCATTTACTATCATTTGTGTACCCTTATTTTATGATTCAACCAAATTATTGAATCGTGTTAGCTATTTCTAGTAAAGTCTCGTAATCATACAGAGGTTCAAGATTATTGTTTTTTCCAGAAACCACAGTGTAGGTTAACCCCTCATGTCTCCAATAGATCGCACTTACCTCTCCATTTCCTTGATCCCAGGTTTGCGAACCGTTAGTTAACTTCTGCCCTTTCTTGCCTGTCGGAGGGGTATCCACCTTGGAGTTGGTTATCAGCAAAATCACGTTTGCATTTTCATCCTTCTTAACATAGGTAATTTCAACCGCTTCGTATGTTCCATTCGTTTCTAGAAGCCGAGTGGATTGTTCCGTTACTTCGAATGGGATGACCGGTTGCTTGATTTTAAAAGGAACCCTGGCTTCCGCCTCCTGTAAAGAAACTTCAATCGCCGGAGGATTCAGCTCCACATCATTCGTCCTCTGGTTACTCACCGTTTTTTGCGAGCAAGCAGATAGTACAACCAAAACCATACACAACATACATAGACATATTATCTTCTCTGCAATCTTCATATCATCACCTCGCAAATAATCTCAACTCTAGCTCTTCAAGAGCACTTTCCCCTGAATATCAGATTCAAAAGTTACAATAGCTTGTTGCACATTCGTTAAATCAAACTTTGCTCCGATGTCTGCCATGATCAACCTCCCGGATTTAACCAGCTGCATCACATCATGGAATACCCGTTCCCACTCCTCCTGCGAGCAGCGTTCCACCCAATGTTTGAGCCAGAAAAGTTTCACCTGAACTTGTGTTTCCCGGGTTACTTCATGCCATAACGGTGTGACACCCGATAACAGTCCCGCACTTATAACCGTGCCATGTGGTCTAAGACAGCTCACTAGCTGCTCTCCATCAGTTCCTCCAATACAGTCTACAGCTGCATCAGCACCGCGACCTTCTGTAAATTCCATGATTCTCTCTTGGAGCAAATCCTTCGTTGTATTTACGATGAGATCTGCACCAAGACGATGTAAATCAGCAGTGTGACGATCATTTCTTGTAAGCGCAATCATTCGAAAACCAACAATTCTCGCTAATTGTGCAAAAATACGACCGATTGCAGAGCCGCCGGCATTAACGATCAATGTATTACCATACGTAAGATGCAGTATGCGGGTACAGATCAACCAAGCGGTTATCGGGTTAATATAAATCTGACTAGCGGATGAATCAGAAATATCATCAGGCACGATGACAGCATATCGAGCTGTAGTCTTCACTACTTCCTGCCATGTATTCTCACCCTTCAACGGTAAGACGCGGCGTCCCAGCATGTGATGGGATACTCCGCTCCCTATGGATTCTACTACTCCTACACCTTCAAAACCTGGAATAGCGGGTAGAGAAGTACGATGTGGATATGCTCCTCGAATGGGAATGAGATCGGAAGGATTGATGGGCCGGAGCGACATTCTTACTGTTAATTCTCCCGGACCGGGCAATAGCACTTCTTTTTCCTCTAGACGCAATACTTCAGTTGGTTCACCAAAACGATAGTATCGTATAACCTTTGCTTTCATTCTATTCTCTCCTAAAACACCTGAAAATTTCTCCCCCCACAACTGGGTCAATATTCCAAATATACACCCAAATATACACTATCGTAACATCAATACCCCTTCTATGTAACCACATCATACTAACTGTGCATTTCTTGGAACTCACGGAAGTGCATCTTTTACCGCCTTTTCGCCCTCTTCTACGTTAATTTACATTGACGTGCCCCGGCACGCCTACAGAAAGCTTCCTGGCTTGGAACGAAAATTCAACAAAGTTGGTTGCCTTCAGCGTTTTCATACACACCCTAATATAATTGTCCTAAACCAGACTAACATCTCTGCTAAAATCCAAAAAAAGAACCTTCCCGTCTGCAATACAGACAAGAAGGTTCTCGTTAAAACATATTAATGTGCAACTGCGTTGTTCAGCATGATCCAGATCGAACCAATAACGATGGTCAACATCATCAGCAATCCGAAAATAAGGGCCATCACATTCCAGCGTGGTTTCTCTGTTTCACGGATATGCATGAAGAAGAAGAGTTGAACCACAAACTGAAGTGCTGCTGTACCAAGAATAACAACCATCGTTCCTGTTTTGCCCATCATGTCGTTCAGCACCACTACCAGAGGAATGATGGTCAGAACGATGGACAGAATGAAACCGACGACATAAGACTTCAATGAGCCATGTTGTTCATGTCCATGGGAATCATGTGCGTTGTGCCCTGCCATCTACATCACCCCCATCAGATAGACGATCGTAAGGAGGAAAATCCACACGACGTCCAAGAAGTGCCAGTACAAGCTGATTACGTTGATTTTACCACGAGTTACATCGGTAATACCCCGTTTTTTCAGCTGGAACATCAGTCCGATCATCCAGATCAGACCGAGCGATACGTGAAGTCCGTGAGTACCTACGAGGGTAAAGAACGCGCCGGACGCTGCACTTGTTGTGTAGCTGAATCCTTCGTGAACCATCTCAACAAACTCATAAATTTCCAGTGCAAGGAAGCCTGCGCCCAGAACGGCTGTAACGATCAGCCAGTTAATCAATTGTTTCACTTTGCCTTGGTTCATAGCCAGAACAGCAAGTCCGCTCGTGAATGAACTTGTGAGCAAGAGGAATGTTTCAGCAATGACACCAGGCATTTTAATCAATTCAGACAAAATCGGTCCGCCCGCCGTATTGTCACGCAACACAATGAAGGTTGCGAACAATACGGAGAACAGGATGACGTCGGAAATCAGGAAGAACCAGAATCCGAGAATTTTCATTTCCTGTGGATCATGGTGGTCATGGTCATGACCGTGTGCATGATTCTCACCGTGCTTAGCGGCTGCTTGAGCCATCTATACCGACCCCCTTAACGACGCTTCGGTACGCTTGATCTCATCGACCGGAATATAGTAATCCGTATCGTAAGAGAAGGAACGCGCAATCATGCAGATACCCACGCCAGCCAGTCCGAGAATTGCCATCCACAGCCATCCAAAGACGAAACCGAAACCGGCTACGAACCAGAAGACAGACATGATGAACGGAATAGAAGAATTCTTCGGCATATGAATTGGCGCATATACAGGCTCAGGCGGATGAATGCCTTTCGCACGACGTTCTTTCTCTTCCCACCACTCATCAATATCATCTCCGCGCGGAGTAACAGCGAAGTTGTACTCTGGAGCTGGTGAAGGAATGGACCACTCGAGCGTACGACCATCCCATGGATCGCCAGAAGCTTTGAGCGTTTTGTATTTACGAATACCGTCTGCAATTTGTGCAACTTGGAACAGGAATCCGACACCCATCAGGAATGCCCCGATCGTCGATACGAAGTTCAGTTCCCACCAGCCAGTATCCCAGCCGTATGTGCTCAGACGACGTGTCATACCCATCAGACCGACAGCGTACTGCGGCATGAAGCAGACATAGAAACCAATATTCCAAGTCCAGAATGCCCATTTGCCCAGTTTCTCTTCGAGTTGGAAACCGAACATTTTTGGCCACCAGTAGTACAGACCTGCGAAGTATCCGAAGACAACGCCACCGATCAATACTTGGTGGAAGTGGGCAATCAGGAAGTAACTGTTGTGGAACTGGAAGTCAGCAGGAGCAACGGATAACAGAACGCCCGTCATTCCCCCGACGATAAAGCACGGGATAAAGGCAAGTGTCCACATCATCGGAGTGGCCATGCGTATCCTTCCTTTATACATCGTAAACAGCCAGTTAAATATCTTAACCCCTGTTGGAATGGCAATCAACATCGTCGTAACCGCGAAGAATGCATTAACGTCCGCGCCGGAACCCATCGTGAAGAAGTGATGCGCCCATGTGAAGAAGGACAGGAAGCTGATGATCAGCATCGCGAATACCATCGATTTGTAACCAAACAGTTTCTTCTTCGAGAACGTACTTACGATCTCGGAGAACACACCGAATGCCGGCAAGACGACAATGTATACCTCAGGGTGACCCCACATCCAGATCAAGTTGATATACATCATTGGGTTGCCGCCCAGATCAAGTGTGAAGAAATGCGCCCCGGCAAACCTGTCGAGGAAGAGCAATGCAAGTGTCACTGTCAAGATCGGGAATGCAAACAAGATAATGATACAAGTGGAGAATACCGACCATGTGAACATCGGCAGTTTCATCCATTTCATGCCTGGCGCACGCATTTTAATGATGGTAACCATAAAGTTGATACCGGTTGCCAGGGAACCGATACCCGATATCTGGATACCCCATATATAGAAGTTCTGTCCTACCCCCGGACTGTGCGACAGCTCCGATAGAGGCGGATAACTCAGCCATCCTGCATCCGGCGAACCACCGATGACGAAGGACAGGTTGAACAGCATTGCGCCCAAGAAGAATAACCAGAAGCTCAGTGCGTTCAGGAACGGGAATGCCACGTCCCTTGCTCCGATCTGTAACGGCACAATAACGTTAAACAAACCGAACATGAATGGCATCGCCATGAACAGGATCATGATCGTACCATGTGTTGTGAAGACCTGATTATAGTGTTCTGGATGTAAGAAATCCATATTAGGCATAGCCAGCTGCAGACGCATCATCAATGCATCCACACCACCACGGAACAACATGATAATGGAAGCAATGATATACATAATACCGATCTTTTTGTGATCGACAGTAGTTAACCAGTTACGCCAGAGCCAGCCCCATTTTTTAAAATAAGTCAGCACCGCTACAATCGTAATCATCGTAATCCCGATCGCTACCATCGCACCGTAGATCAATGGATCACCAGTTACGAAGAATTCAGATGCAAACTCCTTTAATCTCTCTAACATTGGGGGCCTCCTTTCGAATCTTTAATTCGTACTTGTATTTAATTTCGGTACAGATAAGGATTTGTCTCCAGCAGCCGACTCGTTTGAGCTTGAGCCTTCATGCTTGCTGTGAGCACTTTTACCATCAACAACATACTTAGTCACGATTTTCTGGAATAGACCTTCAGGAAACGCAGAGTAGTAAGCAACGTTACTTGTTCCTGGCTTAGCCAGTGCATCATACGTATCTTGTGTCATTGGTTGGGATTGTTGCTTCACTTCATTCACCCATTTATCAAACTCTTCGTCCGAAGTTGCATTAACATCAAAACGCATCTCGCCAAAGTGTTCACCAGTGAAGTTCGCGCCTGAACCCCAGTATTTACCCTCATGGTCAGCTTGCAAATACAAAGTCATTGCCATTCCTGACATCGTGTAAATTTGTCCACCCAATTGCGGAATCCAGAACGAGTTCATCGGTGAATCTGCAGTGAGCTCAAATTTCACAGGCCGGTCAGCAGGAATATTCAGTGTGTTAACTGTTGCAATGCCCTGCTCAGGATAAAGGAACAGCCATTTCCAATCCAGTGAAGATACCTGAATCGTAATTGGTTCTTTCTCATGCGCAAGTGGTTTGGAAGGCTCCAAATCATAAGTGTAGCGCACTGTAACGATGGCCAATAGTCCAATGATGACAATCGGAATTGTCCACCAGATGACCTCCGCCTTTGTACTATGAGACCAGTTTGGCTTGTACTCATTTTTGTTTTCTGGCTTGTCGCGGTAACGCCAAACGATTACAGCGGACATAATCAACACAGGAACGATGACAACAGCACATAGAAGAGTTGAAATAATAATCAAATCTTTCTGTGCGGCGCCAATAGGCCCCTTCGGATCCAGAACAACATACTGCCCGCCTGCCAGCATTGGCCAGACAATCAATGCAATTGTAACCAACGTCAGGACAACCGGAATAATAATCCGGATAAGCGACCTAGGTTTCTTGTTCATTTTGATCCCCTCTCCTTAAATATTCGCTAATACTAAAAAATCAGTATACTACTCTCTTCCTACTAAAGATATCAGAAACGAGCGACTTTTTTATTCTTGTTAACAAATTTGTCGATTTTACACCCCAAATGTGTGAATTTTTTCTCACAAATCGCTTGATCGGTTGATATTTGTACATCGTAATCTTTACACTCCACGTCACAAAACAAAACCCTTTGCAGTCCCGTTGAACTAATGTCAACGAATCCGCAAAGGGCTTTATTGACTGGATTCCGGGGAATATTCCAGTCTTATTATGGACAATTTTACGCGAGATTATAATTAATCAGCGCCTTCATCTTCCTGACGTGTATGAACCAGACCGATGGCTTTGGCAATCACGTAGATAAATACGCTACCTACAAGAAAGCCAATCCCAACCATTAAACCTAAATTACGATCATTGAATTCGTTCAAGTTGATCAGGCAAAGTACAACTCCAGTGATGAGTGCTACCCATGCCAGAACCGTCATCGTCAAAACTGCACGATGCATATTTTTATCTTTACGCTCCAATTGGCTGACCATTGCTGTTTTAGATGCCATAGTAAACACTTCCTTTTCCCTTTTTGTAAGTGCTTTCCTAATACCAATATACCACATCAGTATGATTTTTAGTCAAGAAATGTTCAAATTTATTTCTCATTTTGGACACTTTATTTCTTTGAATTGTATTGACAAACTTATTATCACCATCTTCATACTTCTTATAACCCAAAAACGATCCATTTATAACAGAAATTCAGTTAACCCTTATGAACAGTTAAGAAATCTCAACTTTACTTGTGACGACAGAGATGCTTAACGATTATCTGTTCTGTTCTTTTAGTTAAGCGAAGAAAAAGTTAGATTGGAATTGTTTGAGATGCTGCGACGGCTACTACGGAGCATCGTTTTTCTAACGATCACCCGAGACGCCATTTAGGGTATATCACACCTTTTTATTTTCTAACGATCACAGGATAGCTTATTTGAGTCGTTTGGTTCTAAATTGGGCTTGTTTCTTCTGTTTTTGTTAAAATAAGCTTTGTGGAGATCGTTACAATTTCAGAAGGCTCTATTTCGCTCGAATAAGCTCATCTGAGATCGTTAGAATAAGAAAAAGACGGTCTGCCTTAGAAGTCCGACAGAACCGCCCATATAATAGTAGAAAAAAATAGTTTCTGTTAAAGATACATTTGTTCAAAGCTTAGTTCCGGGTTTCCAGCCAATTGTTCTTGATCACGCTCTGATACCAGTAAAAACTTTCCTTAGGCGTTCTCACAAGCGAGCGGAAATCAACATGCACCAAACCAAAGCGCATCCGGTAACCTTCAGCCCATTCATAATTATCCATCAGCGACCAAGCCATATACCCTTTCAGGTTAATGCCATCATTGATAATGCGGTGGATTTGAGCCAAATGTTGTTCATAATAAGAAATGCGGCGATCATCGTTAATTTTGCCGTTCTCCAGATCATCGTTAATACATGCACCATTCTCCGTGATATACACATCCCCGTTACCGTACTTTTGCAAATAATGCATGAATTCATATAAACCGCGTGATTCTACCGGCCAGCCGATGTCCGTTTTAATCAAGCCCATGTTCATTTCTTCGGATTGAAGCACACCCGCTTCCGGATTAAAACGGTTAATGCCCATCGTATAATAGTTAATCCCCAACAGGTCAATTGGCTCTGAAATAATTTCCATATCACCATCTTGAATCGGTACAGTCGCTCCCGCTTCTGCAAACCAGTCCACCAGAAACTGAGGATATGAGCCTTTATAGATGGGATCAAGGAACCAGTCCGTGTTCAGTGCAATAGAACGGTCACATGCTGCCTGATCTTCAGGAGACTTGCTGTAAGGCTCTGCCCAGCATACATTGGGAGCGATACCGATCTGACCGGTAATGCCCATACGACGGAAGGACTGAACAGCTTTACCATGTGCAACGAGTAGACCATGAGCCACGTTAATTGCCGTTTGCACATCTTTATTGCCTGGCGCATGAATGCCGAGCATGTTGGACAGGAACGCGATACACCATGGTTCATTGAAGGTCAACCAGAAGTTGATTTTGCCTGAAAACTCTTTAAAGATCACTTCCGCATATTTGACAAACGCATCCACCGTTCTGCGGTTTCCCCAGCCCCCATCATCCTCAAGTGTCTGCGGTAGATCCCAGTGGTATAGGGTGAGAAACGGTTCAATTCCTGCATCCAGCAGGGCATCTACAAAACGATGGTAGAAATCCAATCCTTCACGGTTGATCTCTCCATCCCCATCCGGAATAACGCGCGGCCAGGCAATAGAGAAACGATATGTGTTAATGCCGAGCTTTTTCATCAGTGCGATATCTTCTTCATAGCGGTGATAGCTGTCACAAGCAACGTCGCCATTGTCACCGTTGAATACTTTACCAGGCGTACGTGCAAATGTATCCCAGATGGATACTCCCCGTCCCCCCTCTTGCGCTGCACCTTCAATCTGATAGGATGCCGTTGCGGTTCCCCAGCGGAAATCTTGCGGGAATTGGAAAATGGTCATGGATATGTCCTCCGTCTCTGATGACACGCGGATTGTCTATCTCGCGGCCATTCTATAATGATAGATCCTTCGGTGAGGCATGATTCCGTCTCGATCATTGCTGATTTAAAAATAAGGCATTGAGCGAAACTGGTTTCCTAAAACGTTTTCGAAAAATTAAAAAAATAAAAATGTTATACCTTATTATTTAAGCTGACTCCTGTTAAAGCATAAAACTACTTTAGATCCATCCCTTTTTCTGGCTGGAAGTGCTTACAATAAGAGGATTATATTCGATTTCAAAAATGTCGTCAATGCTTCTACTCACAGTTCTATACAAAAAGACCCTCGCAGTGAGGGCCTTTTCGGACTAATTTTAACTTGAATGAAGAAGTAACTTTATTATTTCACATCTTTACCTGTCCACAGAGATACACGATCTTTGATCCACTCCGTGTATTGTTTCTCCATCTCCACTGCACCAGCTTTGTCCAGTTCAGCGAGGAATGAATCATAGGTTGCATCAAAATTTGCTGGTGAAGTCAGAACAGCTTCAGGAATACGTTTGCGAACGATATCCTGGGTTTTCTGGAATTTCACACTGTAATCTGTGCCGGAAGGTACAGGCATATTATACGCTGCCCCCCACTCTTTCAGCTTCAGATCGTCTTCAGCAGGATAGAAATCCTTCCATGTGTTAATACCATAAGCTTTCAACGTTTCCTTCTCAGCTGCCGTATATCCGGCCTGAATCTGTTCCGGGAAGTTAGTCGTGAAATAATTGTCCGTTGCATCCTTCACGCCATCACCGTATCTGGCACTAAAAATGTTATACATGCCAATACCCGTTTCTTTGGTAAATGCGGAGTTATCGTTAACTTTGCGATCCTGTATATCCTGTGGAACGACACGTTTGCCATCCTCTACTTTGTAGTGCTCGTTTTCAATTCCCCAGTTTCTCAGGACTTGACCTTCATCGGATGCGAGCCAATCCATGAACTTGATGATGCGAACCGGATCTTTGGCAGACGTCGTGATTCCGATGCCGTAACCGTCAAAACCGGTTGGTTGGAACGTGTGGTCTACGATGTCCTTGTTCAGTGAGACGGAGAAGTGAGCATACGTGCTGTCATCCTTACCTGCGGATTTGAGAGCATTCTCGGCTTCACCATAGTTCCACTCCTGATCAATCAGACCCAGAACACGGCCGCTGGCAATTTTGGACTTGTACTGGTCATCTTTTTGCACAAATGTATCTTTGTCCAACAGACCTTCGTTGTACATTTTGTTCAACCAGCGGAAATACTCTTTCTCCTCTGGACGTTTGTAGTGAAGCATCGCTTCATACGTTTCAGGGTTAATGTAGTATTCACCATCATCCGGTGCACCCGTTGCCTGGAAGGCCGGATTCGTAACGGTAATCATGATTTTCCAATCATCAGCATTCAGCGTCAGAGGAATCGTTGGCTGGCCGTCGATAGTAGGGTGTTTCTCATAATACGCACGGAGTACGTTTTCGTAGTCCTCCAGTGTTTTCACTTCCGGGTAACCCAGTTCTTTCAGTACCTTTTGCTGGATTTCGAATCCGCCCGTAGCATCAAAGACAACGTTATCTACCCCCATGTTGGTCGGGATCGTATAGATCGCTTGATCTTCGGTGCTGTATTTCAGACGATTCATCTGGTCACCATAGATTTTTTTCAGGTTGGGAGCATGCTTCTCAATCAGATCCGTGAGGTCAACCATGGCTCCGGCATCCACAAGCTTCGACAAGTTTCCTTTTGGGAAAATCATATCCGGATAATCGCCGCTGGCTGCCATCAGCGCAACCTTCTGATCACCGCCATTGTTGACATCATACTCCGCTTCAATCGTAACGCCTGTTTGCTTCGTAATCTCTTTACCAACGGCATCCTGCATATTGTTCCAGGTTGGACTTGGGTCAGCACCAAAGAACGAGATCGTAATCGGGTCGGTACCACTGGATTCGGTAGTCTCTTTACTACCGGAGTTACCGCATCCAGCCGTAACCAACATTGCACTAGCCAACATTAACATTGCAAACGTCTTAGGTGTCTTAGCTGTCATTCTGACTTTCATTTTGCCTCTCATTTGTCTATCTCCCCTATTTATGAAGGTTTTATCTGTATAACAGGCTTGAGGCCTGCGAATACCACGTCTTTTATAAGCGAAGCTTATTCATGAATTTTGATCAGGACATATGCTCCAATCGATAGATGGTACTGAAACTTATTTCACATCTTTACCTGTCCAGAGGGATACACGATCTTTGATCCAGACGGTATATTGTTTTTCCATCTCCACTGCGCCTGCTTTATCCAGTTCAGCCAGTAGTCCGTCATACAGACTGTCAAATTGATCCGGTTTCGCCAAAATCGCTTCCGGTATGCGTTTGCGGATAATATCCTGTGTTTTTTGGAAAGTTACATTGTATTCGGTATCGGAAGGCACCGGCATGTTATATGCTGCACCCCAATCCTTCAGTTTCAACTCATCCTCAGATGGGAAGAAATCTTTCCATGTCGTAATGCCATACGCTTTCAACGTTTCTTTCTCCGCCGCTGTATATCCCGCCTGAATCTGTTCAGGGAAGTTCGTTGTATAGTAGTTGTCTGTGGAATCTTTCATACCATCACCATATCTGGCGCTAAAGATGTTATACATGCCGACTCCAGACTCTTTCGTGAACGCGGAGTTATCGTTAATTTTGCGATCCTGCACATCATCTGGTACGATGCGTTTTCCATTCTCGACTTTGTAATGCTGGTTCTCTACACCCCAGTACCGGAGCACCTGACCTTCATCGGAGGCAAGCCAATCCATAAATTTGATGATCCGAACCGGATCTTTCGCAGATTTTGTAATCCCGATGCCGTAACCGTCAAAACCTGTTGGCTGGAATGTGTGATCTACAATGTCTTTGTTCAGGGAAACGGAGAAGTGAGCATATGTGCTCTCGCCGTTGTTTTTGGACTTCAGCGCATTCTCTGCTTCGCCATAGTTCCACTCCTGGTCGATCAGACCCAGAACGCGGCCACTGGCGATTTTGGACTTATACTGGTCATCCTTCTGAACAAACGTATCTTTATCCAAGAGCCCTTCGTTGTACATTTTGTTCAACCAGCGGAAGTATTCTTTCTCCTCTGGACGTTTGTAGTGCAGCTTTGCTTCATATGTTTCCGGATCAATATAATATTCACCATCGTCTGGTCCGCCAGTTGCTTGGAAGGCGGGGTTTGTAACCGTAATCATAATCTTCCAGTCATCCGCATTCAGCGTCAGCGGAATGGTAGGCTGACCATCAATGGTTGGATGTTTCTCATAATAAGTGCGTAGCACGTTTTCATAATCTTCAAGGGTTTTCACTTCGGGATAACCCAGCTCTTTCAACACTTTCTGCTGAATCTCGAATCCGCCGGTAGCATCGAATGCTACGTTACCTACACCCATATTCGTTGGAATCGTGTAAATTTTCTGATCTTCATTGCTATATTTCAGACGGTTCATCTGGTCACCATAGATTTTTTTAAGGTTAGGTGCATGCTCCTCAATCAGATCGGTCAGATCAAGCATTGCACCTGCATCCACTAGCTTCGACAGGTTTCCTTTAGGATAGATAATATCAGGGTAATCACCACTTGCAGCCATGAGAGGAATCTTCTGATCGCCGCCGTTATTCACATCAAATTCAGCTTCAAGCGTAACACCCGTTGCCTTTGTAATCTCTTGCCCGACAGCATCCTTCATGTTGTTCCAGTTTGGACTCGCATCTGCTCCAAAGAATGTAAAAGTGATTGGCGTTGTTGTATCGCCCGTGTCCACCGGTTTTTCTTCAGCTGATTTTCCTCCGTTGCTGCATGCTGCTGTCACAGCAAGAGCGCTGGCTAACAAAAGCATAGCAAATGTTTTTGGTGTTCTGCCCTTCATGTATAATCCCCCTTTTGGATAAAATGAAGCTGTGTATTTGTACAACAGGGCTCGCCTGCTCATACCATATTCGGGTGAATCCAGTCTTCTTCTCAGATCCAATATCATTAAAAGCGCTTACTTAATTTCCAGTGAATAAGGGATGCAAATCTGACCTAACCATACTTTTGCTTACTCTCAAGTGGATCAGTTTCGTTCATGATAGCGAGCTGTTCAATCGTGTACAGGTTATTGTAAGTGCTTTCACAGTTGAATCATAAAGGTTAAAAAAATCCTTGTCAATAGCTATTTTTTTAACTCTAAAACGGTTTAGCTAAAACGTTTTCGTTATAAAAGAAACCCGATAGTCCGGGTTCTGTTTTATTTTTCAAGTGGATAAGTCTGTACGACTTCAGCACTAATCAGTGTTCCACAAACGAACACGATTTTGAATCAATGTGGTATATTGTTTTTCCATTTTTTCTGCTCCCGCCTGATTCAGTTCAGCGATCATGCCATCATACATGGCATCAAACTTATCGGCTGGACTTAAGACAGCTTCGGGAATCCGTTTGCGAATAATATCCTGTGTTTTCTGGAAAATGACATTATAGTCGGAGTCTCCTGGTGTAGGCATGTTATATGCAGCCCCCCAAGGTTTAACCGGGAATTCCTCTTCCTTTGGAAACAGGTCCTTCCAAGTGGATGCACCATATGCCCGTAGGGTCTCTTTCTCCGCCTGGGTATATGAAGCCTGAATTTGCTCAGGAAAATTCGTCGTATAATAATTATCAGTCGAATCTTTTACACCATCCCCGTAACGTCCAGACATATTTTTATATAGTCCAATGCCAGACTCTCTCTGGAAGGCAGAAGCATGGTTTGTTTTTTGATCCTGGACTTCTGCAGGAATTACACGTTTGCCATCCTTGATCTCGTAGTGCTTGCCTTGAATTCCCCAGTTCATCAAGATCTGACCCTCTTCGGAAGCCAAATAGTCAAAGAACTGGATGGTACGCACCGGATCAGGGTTAGAAGTCGTTATACCAATTCCCCAGCCTGATACAAATCCCGTGTCTTGAAAAGAATGATCCTTCATGTCTTCGGACAAGGTCACCGGAAAATGTGAATAGGTTGCCTCCGCTCTGCCCGCCGATTTCAATGCGTCCTCAGCGTCAGCGTATCCCCAATCCTGATCAATCAGGCCCAGTACGCGTCCACTCGCAATCTTGGATTTATACTGATCTGATTTTTGTACAAAGCTTTCCTGATCCAGCAAACCTTCGTTATACATATGGTTCAACCAGCGGAAGTACTCCTTTTCCTCTGGGCGCTTATAATGTAGCTTCGCTTCATAGGTAACTGGATCAATGTAGTATTCGCCGTCATCCGGCGCGCCTGTAGCCAGAAAAGCAGGATTCGTAACGGTGATCATGATTCTCCAGTTGTCAGCATCCAGCGTTAACGGAATGGTCGGCTGACCATCCGTCATGGGGTGTTTTTCGCTGTAAGCTCGCAAGATATTTTCATAATCCTGAAGTGTACGAACCTGCGGGTATCCTAACTCCTTCAGCACACGATGCTGAATACCGAATCCGCCGCCAGCGTCAAAATACTTCTGATCCACCGCATAGTACGTTGGAAGCACATAAATAGCTTGATCCTCGTTACTGTATTTCAACCGATCCATGTAATTACCATATAGCTTCTTCAGGTTGGGAGCGTGTTGTTCAATCAGGTCTGTCAGGTCGAGCATCGCCCCAGCATCCACCAGCTTGCTAAGCTCACCCTTGGGTGAAACGATATCTGGGTAGTCTCGACTTGCTGCCATCAGCGATATTCTATCTTGCCCCCCGCTAACGGCAAATTCGCCGTTCAGGGTGATGCCTGTTTTGGCTGTAATGACCTTGCCAACCTCATCCTTCATGTCATTCCAGTTCGGACTGGGATCAACACTAAAAAAATCAAATGTAAGTGAAGATGGTGCATCCCGTGCCCCGCTTGTATCCGTAAGCGACGGTTTACTGCCGACACCTCCATCACAAGCTGTAAGCAATAGCAAAGCCAGAACCGGCGCCAGTGTGACCTTCCATTTGAAACTGGACATAATGGTAATCCTCCCTATTTCATACGTCTGCCTTATACGGAACAATCTGTTCCTCTCTATAGCTTCATGAATGTCCTCTGCCGCCGCGGCCGACAATCCTACATTTGACCCGTATGGCAGCAGTGAGGATATTCTGAGCTTATCTTTATAAGCACTTTATTATAGGTGTACAATCCATTATTAAGCCAGTCTTTACATCCGGATATAGGTCTATGCTTTTACGGCGCCAAGCGTCATCCCGCCAACAAAGTACTTTTGCAGGAACGGATACACAATCAGAATCGGAACCGTGACTACAATCGTAATTGCCATTTTGATGGATTCTGGAGAGATTTGCGTCATTTGCTGTGCCATATCATTCGCATTTCGTCCGGCTCCCGAACCTTGTTGTGTACTTTGCAACACTTTCATCAACTCATATTGCAATGTCGTCAGATGTGCTTTAGAGCCGTTATACAGATACGTATCGAACCACGCATTCCACTGACCCACTGCCAGGAACAAAGCAATAGTTGCCAGTACCGGCTTACAGAGCGGCAAAATAATGCTGTAATAGATTTTAAAATCATTTGCACCGTCCAGCTTGGCTGATTCCTGCAAAGCATAAGGCAGACCGTCAATGAATGAACGGATGATAAATACGTTCCAGGCACTGATCATACCAGGCAATACGTATACCCAGAATGTACCGATCAGGTTCAGGTCACGCATCAGGATGTATACCGGAATCAGACCACCCGAGAAATACATCGTCAGCGCCAGTGTTGTAGATACAAATTTCCGAAGACCGAAGTCAGGTCTGCTCAGCGTAAATGCGATCATGGAAGAACTGATCAGTCCAAGCAGTGTACCTACGAGCGTACGCATAATGGAGATTTTCAAGCCCTGGAGCAAACCTTCATACTGGAAGATCGTCTGATAATTCTGTAATGTAAATTCACGAGGCCATAAGTAAATTCCGCCGCGTACCGTATCTGCCGAGTTATTGAGCGAGATCGCCAGTACGTTAAGGAACGGATAGAGCGTTACAATCAGCACCATGGTCATCGCGAGGATATTGAATATATCGAACACTTTATCGCCCCGTGTGGCATTGAATGTTTTGTTCGCCATAATGTCTCCCCCTCCCTACATGATGCTTTCTTTGGTGAATTTTTTGAACAACCCGTTGGCCGTAAACAACAGGATGATACTGACAACAGAGTTAAAGATACCTATCGCTGTACCATACGAGAATCGGCCCATATTCAAACCGTAATTGAGTGCGTAGAGATCAAGGACTTCCGAGTAATCCAGGACCAGACTGTTCTGTAGCAAAAATTGTTTCTCAAAACCGATGCTGATCAAATGTCCGATGGACATGATGAACAATACAGAAATCGTCGTCCGGATACCTGGCAGTGTAATATGCCACATCTGTCTAAAACGGTTTGCACCGTCTACACGGGATGCTTCATACAGTTCTTGGTCAATACCTGTGATGGCCGCCAGATAGATGATCGCATTCCAGCCCGTTTCCTTCCACATATCTGAAGCGGTTACAATGTACCAGAACAGGTTCCCTTTGGCCATAAACTGAATGGGCTGATCAATAATGTTGAGACCGATGAGCAGGTCATTGATAATGCCTCCATCCGTGGACAGCATCTTGGTAATAATCCCCGCAACAACGACCCAGGATACAAAGTGAGGCAGGTACGATACGGTCTGTACAGCCCGTTTGAAGAACATGCCTTTCATTTCGTTCAGGAGGATCGCGAAGAAAATCGGCACGATAAAACCGACAACCAGTCCCATCAAACTCATCGCAAGTGTATTTCGAAGCACCAGATAGAACCTGTCATCACTGAACAATTCTACAAAGTGTTTAAAACCAACCCAGTCCTGTTCACCAAACGACCTGGCAGGTTTATAGTTTTGAAAAGCCATCGTCCATCCCCATAGCGGAAGATAGTTAAATACAAAAACCCAAGCGACGAATGGCAATGACATAAGATAAAGATATTTCTGTTGTTTCATTCTGTCCCAAACTCCGTTACGCCTTGGCTTCAATGGCGGCTGGGAGTCACTGCCTCTTTTCGCGGAAGCGGATTTCTTTGTTAGCGTTTCCATCTCCGTTCCCCCTCCTCTGTTTTTATAAAATAATCATAATCGATAGAGCGTTTTCAAAATACCATCTGGATTTTAGAGAAAATCATATAAAAATTAGATATCCCCCTCTAAAGTCAGACATTTATCCGTTAAAATCAGAGATATTTAAAACTTATCAACACTAATAATTCTATATAAAGTTTAATTTTACTTTTTAAGGATATTAACGAAAGCGTTTTTTAGAAATCGTTTCCCTCATGCTTTACACATTAAAAAAGAGACCTTTTCAGGTCCCTCGGGTGACTCCTATGGATCACAACGTAAATTGAATAGGCTGAAGTTTGAAGACGTCTAACAGCTCAGCAGCTGTAACAGAACTTTCCGGATGAAACTGCTCTCCGCGCACATAAGACAACATCTCCTGAAAAAGAAAAGCGGCTTCCGGACGTTTCATTAAAGCTGAACAGCAGCCCCCCGGATCACCGTGGTTATTCATCCTCATTGTCATAATGATTCGTTTCCCTCGCAAGAGATTGCGATCTGGATTGTTTATATGCCGAAGGGGATTCGCCGACGTATTTCTTGAATTTACCGTGAAAATAGTCCACATTGGCATATCCCACTCTTGAAGCCACCTGATGAACCTTTAACCCTTCATCAAGCAATACTTTTGCTTTCTCAATCCGAACTTTATCCAGAAAGGCGTTAAAAGACTCGCCGGTGTGATTCTTGAACAATTTCCCCAAATAACTGCTGTTATAATTAAACACTTCGGCCAGAACCTCCAGCTTCAGATTCTCACCCGGATTACGCTGAATAAAATCAATCATCTGTTTCATCACCGTATCCGTACTGCCACCGCCCATGCGATGAATCAGACGATTCAAATGCTCTGCCGCCATCGCTTTCAGATCAGCCATCGTAAACTGATGGTATACTTCACTAATCAGCACGGAATGATCCTGCATAATGGACTGAATGTGCTGATTCGCTGCAGCAAGTTTGTTGAACGCGAGTGAGAACACTTGAGAGAATGCCGTTTTGATTGCTTGCTCCGTCCAATGATACGGAACAAGACACTCCTGCATCTCTCCAAGTACACGCATGACAGACTCACTACTGCGAATATCCAAGGCATAGTATAGCTTGTCCGCCAGTTCAACTTCGTCCGGCTCCTGTAATCCGTCCTTTTCAGTTACAACACCGTTTTCCTCTGTGCTAGAAGGAGTAAGCCGCCCTTCATCCCAGCGTTTGATCCGTTCCTCCGTAAACAGAAAACGTTCTGCAAGGAGGCTACTTGCCTGTGTATACGATCTGGCAATATCCGTGGTAGACTGTACCGGCTCTCCGGCAGCAGCGTACATGTGCACGTTCCATTCTGCAAGTAATGCTTGCAGTTCATCATAGAGGCTTTGTGCCGCTGAGTCCTGTGTAACTGCTTCTTGAATTAATAACCCCAAGCCGGAATGGTATGAAAATACGATGCCTCTATTCTTCTGATCAAATGCTTCAATCAGTTTGCGTTTCATTTCATTTCCCCGCTGCAAGTCAAGTGCCGCATGGATCTCCAGTAAAATCACTTGATACTGCGGCCAATGAAGTCCAAGGCTGTCCTCCTCCATGCTCCCGATACCTTGCAGAGAATCAAGCAGCAGCGAGTCAATCTGATGTTCCCTATACGCAGTATCTTCTCCGGCTTGGCGGGCCTGCATCTCCCCCTCCTGATGAAGCTGTCCCGCTATGCGTTCGAGTTCAGCGATAATCTCTTCTTCATCAACTGGCTTAAGCAGATAACCGTCCACGCCGAAGCTGATCGCTTTTTTGGCATAATCAAAGTCAGCATAACCGCTCAAAATCAGAAAATGCGCCTCCGGTTCACGCTGGCGGATCTCTTCGATGACTTCCAGGCCAGTCATGCCTGGCATCCGTATATCAATAATGGTCAGGTCCGGCTTGATTTCGTTGAAACAGGCGATAGCCTCGCGCCCGCTTCCGGCTGTAGCCATGACCTGGAAGCTGTATTTTTCCCAATCGATAATCGTGGTCAATCCCTCGCGAATGCTTGGTTCATCGTCTACCAACAATACTTTATACATGCTGGTTCCCTCCTGCTGGTAAGGTGAAAGAAACCTCTGTTCCTTCCCCGTACACACTGTTAATCTGTAACCCGGCATTTTCCCCGTACGTCAAAGTCAAACGCTGATGCACATTCCGCATACCTATCCGGCTCTTCTCCTCTTCCTCAGGGCCACTGACAAACTGCATCACTTCTGCCAGTCGTTCCGGCGTGATGCCCGCCCCATCATCTTTCACTTCTACCTTGACCATGCGATCCACCATACAAATCAAAATGTGCACCCGCACAGTTCCTTCTTTGTTCTCTAGTCCATGCACAATCGCGTTCTCCACAATCGGCTGTATGATCAACGGCGGGATATACATCCTCTCTACCTCGGGGTCCAGATGAATCTCGAAGGCTAACCTGTCTCCATAACGGAATTTCTGAATTTCGAGATAGGAACGCACCATTTCCAGTTCTGCCCGGAAGGTCGTTTTGCCGCTGCCAATCTCCAGGCTTTTCCGCATCAGCTTGCCTAGCAGCCTGACAATATTCGCAATCTCGGCCTCTCCCTTGATATGTGCCTTCATGCGAATGGATTCAAGCGCGTTAAACAAAAAATGAGGATTAATCTGGCTGGCCATCATTTTCAGTTTAATCTCTTTTTGCGCGATTTCCAATTGGTTGTTCTGCTCCGTTGTCTCGACCACCTGGGTCATCAGTTCGTTGATACTTTTAACCATATTGTTAAACTGACGTGATAATTGCCCAATCTCATCGTTCCCGTCAATACGCGAAGTGACGTTCAAATCTCCAAGAGCCAGCTTATTCAGATGTTTACTGAGGCGCAGCAACCGGTTCGAGGTAAGAAATGAAATAATGTATACCAACAGCAGCGCAATCACCAGCACCAGGGTAATAAAAATCATGCCGATCTGGCTAATCTGGTTGGCATCTTTGACAATATTTTTGGTCGCAAACACCGAGATAACCTTCAGCTTGTTAAAGCTTGATCCCGGCCCCAGTTCATCAATGACAATATTCGAGGGCTCTCCCTGAAAATCAGCTTCAATGGTTCCCTTAGGTTGACTCTGCAGGTCTACGCCAAAATCAAGCTGACCCAGCGTTTTCCCGACCAGGTCGGTATTTTTCGCTGCAACAACGTAACCCTGCTCATCGGTAATCAATGTCTCGAACTGCTCTTGGCGCAACAAACCGTTAAGTTCTTCCTGATTGATTACGATCATAAGCACACCTTCGGTCTTATATTCGGCAAAAGGAACTTTACGCACCAGACTAAGCCGGTGAACCGGATTGTCTTCGTTGCCAGGGATGTAAAACCAGCCGATGCTCGTTGTTTTCAGCGCTTCTTTATACCAGTAACTCTGCTTGGTTCGTTCATTGACCGGAATAAATTCCAGATTGTTGATCAATGTCGGGTTCGTCGAGTAAAAACGTATGCCTGCGATTTCCCGATAAAGCCTTCGATATTCCTGAAAGTCTTTATACGCGAGGTAAGCCGAGGTCAGCTCCACCACACTTTTATACTGGCGATTCACAATCTCCTTAAGATCGCTGTTAAACATGAGCAAGTTGGATATGTCCGTAGGCACGCGCAACATCGTTGCTGTCTGGCTTTTAATTTTATCCACATTGATGATCGTTTGCCCAATGGCATTATCCAGCGCTTGCTGACGAAAATAACTGGTCACCGCGAGACCGATAATCAGGACGGGAACCATGACAACAAGCACGTAGGAAATGAGCAATTTATACTTTAATTTGAGATCGTTTGTAATACGAATCAGCCGTTTTAACATATCCGCACCTTCCGTCATCTTGTATAAGCGCTTACAAATTGCGATCATTTGAATCATGAGAATCAGATCGTTGTAACCTGCGCATCCATCATACCATATAAACGCAGTATACGATTTGACATTAAAGTGGAGATATAAGACGGAGTTATTACAGGCGCCTGAGTTCGTAATCCGATAATATACAGATGCCAAAAAGGCACTCCCCTGAATTGGGAGTGCCTTCACCTAGCTTTAAAATGTCTTTTCGATGTAAAGCTCGCGTTTTATGTTATGGACGCGGAGTGCTTACGCCGTTAAGAATCAGCTTCGGATGGATATCTGCGCTGAGTGATGCAGAAACCGCGCAGTATTTCTCTTCAGCCATCTGGATGGCTTTCCAGATCCGGTAATCCGGGATGTCCCCGTCTACTTTGAAGATCAGGTCAATGGACGTAAAACCTTTCGGCATATCCTCGCTCCGTGTACCTTGCGCTTCAATCTCAATCGAATCGATCTTGTCCAGAAAAGCATCCAGAATCATTGTAATATCGATTCCCATGCAGCCGCCAAGGCCAGCCAGTAACAATTCCATCGGCGTAGCGCCTTGGCTGTCACCACCATATGCCGCTGTGGCATCCATGCCTACAGCATACCCTGAAGGTCCTTCAGAGGTAAACGCGCGTTTTCCTTTCCATACTGTTGTTACATTCATGATGTTTTCCTTCTTTCTATAGTAGTTTACACATACACTGCGATGACAGAATAACCTTCCATTCACCGAGCAACTTAAAATTCCGTGATCTGCCGCAGGAACTGGCGTGTACGTTCTTGCTCAGGATGTTCGAAAAAGGCTTCAGGGCTAGCTGTCTCCACAATGGAGCCGTCCGCCATAAAGACAATTTTGTTCGCCACGTTCCGGGCAAATTTCAGCTCATGTGTCACGACCAGCATTGTCATGCCTTCCTGCGCCAGTTCTTTCATGACCGACAGCACCTCTCCAACCAGTTCGGGGTCAAGTGCCGAGGTCGGTTCGTCAAACAGCATCACTTCCGGTTCCATTGCCAGCGCCCGTGCAATGGCTACGCGTTGCTGTTGTCCACCGGATAAACGGGAAGGATAAGCATCCTGCTTATCCGACAGCCCTACACGATCCAGCAAAAGCCGTCCGCGTTCGGCGGCTTCGTCCCGTTTTATTTTTTTCACTGTAACAAGACCTTCTATTACATTGCCAAGCACCGTCTTGTGCGGATACAGGTTAAACTGTTGGAACACCATGCCCGTCTGGCGACGAATCTCCAGCACCCGGGCACGCTGAACACGCAGCGAATCTGCGCTGTTTACCACAATGCCGTTCACTTCGATCTGTCCGCCGGACAACTGTTCGAGTCCATTAAGACAGCGTAGCAATGTACTTTTGCCTGAGCCGCTTGGCCCCAGCAAGACAACAATATCCTTGGCATCTACATGCATATCGATATTGGTGAGCACTTCATGATTTTGAAAACGTTTGGTTAACCCAGTTGTAGTAATCACCCGGTTCTCTCCCCCTTTAGTAAGCCCGGGCCAGCCGGCGCTCCACTTGTTCCAGAATGGCCGAGAAGCCGATGCTCATGATCCAATACATCACGCCGATTGCCAGATAAAATGGCATATTGACCGCATACTGCGACACCAGAAGCTGTGCAGAACGCAACAACTCCGTAACGCCAATCGCCGCCACCAATGATGTTTCCTTGAGCATTCCGATAAAGGTATTCCCCATCGGTGGAATGGCAATGCGCACGGCCTGAGGGAAAATGATCCGTCTCATTGCCTGAGCCGGAGTCATACCCGTAGCGTATGCCGCTTCCGTTTGCCCTTTCGGTACAGCTTGAATCGCACCGCGGAACGTTTCCGACAGGAATGCCCCCGCATTCAGACTGAGACCAAGACAAGCGGCCGTTAGTGACCCGAGGGTTACGCCATAATCCACAAGCCCGTAATAGATAACGAATAATTGCACCAGCAGCGGGGTGCCCCGCATAATGGATACATAAAATCTGGCGATCAATCTTAGCCACATCGGTCCTTTAAGCCTGGCAATAGCTACAAGCACCCCGATAATGAAGGCAAAAAACATAGAGATCACCGTAACATACAGCGTATAATAAGCCCCCTTCAGAAAGAAGGGGATATTTTCAAATACCAGTTCCATGGATCAAACTTCCCTTCGCCTTGCCGGTTCATTATTGCGCAGGCTCTTCACCAAACCATTTTTTGAAAATGGTATTGTACGTGCCGTCATCCTTCATGCCTTTCAGTGCATCGTTCAATGCCGCGACAAGCTCAGGATTGTCCTTACGCACCGCGATACCCGCCTGGTCACTCTTGATTGCTTCGCCTACAGCTTTAATTTTGAAGCCATTCGCGTCTATGATCGGTTTCAATGCATACAAGTTGTTGATCGTGGCATCGATCCGTCCTGCATTCAGGTCTTTCAAGGATGAGATAACATCATCGTACGTTTGAATTGTAAATTCTCCGACTTTGGGCAACACTTCGTTACGCAGATACGTTTCATCATTTGTACCCAGACCTACACCGATCTTTTTGCCTTTGAAGTCTTCCAGCTTCGTAATATCGTTGTTGTCTTCTTTGACAATGATTTTGACTTGGTTGGTGATATACGGATCACTGAAATCGAGCACTTTTTTACGATCATCGGTAATCGTCATTTGGCTGATAATCGCATCCAGCTTTTTCGCTTGCAGACTTGGTGTCAGACCCGAAAACTCCTGAGATACAAACTCAACCTTAACTCCGAGACGCTTCGCTACTTCACGTGCGATATCCGCATCGAATCCGTCCATTTCTTTCTTGTCATTCAGGAAGTTGTATGGACGATACGTACCCATCATGCCAACCTTGATGACACCTGCCGATTTGATCTGTTCCAATTCGTTGCCACCGGACTGTGCTGCATTATTTGAATTTCCATTCTCCGCAGCCGGCTTGCTACCGCACGCACTCAGTACGAGTACAACCATGAGCAGAATTGCGGTGAGAGACCACCCTTTGCGAATTTCAGTTCCATATGTGTTATTCATGACGTTAACTTCCTCTCATTCATCTTATGTTCTCTTGGTGATTCCATTATTCCCTATGACTGGCTTAATCATGTGAAGAAGTATCTTAAATGTGAATCCTTCTTGCCTCTTTTGCGTGAAAAGTAAAGCCCCAGGCCCTGCCGACATTATGTACCGAGCAGGCCGTAAAATTCAAAACTTGCCGCTTCCGCTGCTAACGCTGCAGCGCTCATCTCCGCGAAACGGCTGTGCAACTCCTCTGAGCCGAACAACCAGCGCGAGATCACGCCCTCAATCATGCTGACAAGCAATGCCGCACGCAGGGGGACATTCATGTCTGCTGGCAACATCCCCAGCTCGATTGCTCGTCCCATATTGTGGCGGAACGCTGTCTCCACCGCATTACGAGTCTCTTCCACTAGCCCCTGGACGGATTCCTCGGTCACAATCCCCTTAAGCAACAGCTCCATGAAATATCGGTTCTGTGCAGCAAAGGTGAACAAGCTTGTAAACAGCTTCTCTGAGGCCTTTACCATATCTTCAACCGAACCGGCATCTTTTCGATATCCTTGCCCGATTGCTTCAAGTAGTTGTTCTCTGCCCGTTAACAAAATTTCGGAAGCAATGGCTTCCTTGCTTTTGAAATGCCAGTAAAATGTCCCTTGCGCAACACCAGCTTCGCGAACAATGTCAGAGATTTTCGTCTGATGGTACCCTTGGGTTGCGAATCGTTCCATCGCTATGCGAATAATTTGGTCCCGGCGCTCTTCTCCAGGTTCCAAACCGCTATTTTTAGCCATTCTCCAAGCCCTCCCGATTGATCAGTCAGTCAGTTAATTTATATCCTATGGGATAACTAGGTTTTTGTCAATATAGTTTTAAACAATGGGTTTCAAGCATAGAGTTGAAGTGGGAGAGCATTCTGAGCATAATAGAGGATAGTCTTGTTCGAAAGAACAGACATCGTTATAGCAGGACAGGCCTTATAACTTGTCATCTGCATCTCAAGGAGGAAGAGAATTTGGACTTTATATCATCCATTATTATGGGCATCATCGAGGGTTTGACTGAGTTTTTGCCCGTGTCCTCTACCGGACACATGATTCTGACAGCTCACTTGCTGGGTCTATCAGAGGACAACGAGTCAGTCAAAACGTTTGAGGTGGTTGTCCAGCTTGGTGCTGTACTGGCTGTTGTTGTACTGTACTGGAACAAATTCATTGATATGTTTCGCTTCACTGGAGGCAACAGGCCGTATTCCCGTCGCCTTAATCTGGGACATATCATTCTGGCGATGGTTCCTGCCGTTGTCATCGGACTCGTGTTCCGGGACTGGATCAAGGCTCACTTGTTTGGTCCGCAAACCGTACTGTACAGCCTTGTGATCGGTGGTATATTGATGATCGTAGCTGAACGCTGGAGCCATAAGAGCTCACGCATTACCACACATGATGTAGACGATATTACCTACAAACAGGCATTTGCTGTGGGTATGTTTCAGATTTTGGCGTTGTGGCCAGGCTTCTCCCGCTCCGGCTCTACGATCTCGGGCGGCTTGTTTGCCGGAATCAGCCGGGTAGCTGCGGCAGAGTTCACCTTCCTCGTGTCCGTTCCAATTATGATTGGTGCCACGGGATATGATATGTACAAAAGCATCGATCATCTGAACAGCGATGATTTTCTGATCTTTGCGATCGGATTTATCGCAGCGTTCATCGTTGCCATGCTGGCGATTAAGACATTCTTGTCGATTTTGAAAAGATTGAGCCTGACCGTCTTCGCTGTGTACCGCTTTGTACTGGCAGCTGTATTCTTTGTGATCTTGATGATGTAATTCTTATAAATTGAAAGAATAGGTTTACATGTCTCACTCCGATGACAGAATAACCTTCCAACCGCTGTTATCCCCAGATTTTTTGATGCCCTTTTCCCAAGGGGAAAATCCGGTGATAAGCGTATGCTTCCGATGTAGCTTTCTTTCAGAAAGCTTTTAGGCGGTCGCTTCGCTTTTCAGGTTTTTTCTGTCCTCTCCGTTTCTGTGTAAACATAGTTCAATTCATATCAAACATCAAACAGATCCGTTGATTTTAATTGGAAAATGGCGGCCCTGTCTTCCTCACGGAAGTCGGGCCGCCATTTTGCTGTCACTTAATATGTACATGTACCATCATATTTCTATGGCATGTTCAGGAAGTTCGATCGTTATTCCCATCGGTCTGCCTGAATGTTCCGTTGTCTTCTCCGCTCCTTAAGTCTCCCCAGCCAGCGATATCTGTTCAGCTTCTGTTCATGTAACATTTGTTTAACACCCATCATCAACAAGTGATACCGGCGATCGTCATTGTGGCTTAATTGGTGCATCTCATCTATAATCTCTCTGCTCATGTGGCTCTTGTTCACTCCAATATTCAGTTTGTTCTATCAAGTATACCGAACGATACTGAACAAATTCTAAACAAGATTTTTACCGCTGCCGTCCGAACAATTGTAATGACGTTTCCACAAACAAACGAGAAGCTGGAGATGCCTCCGTAAAGGAAGGTAAAGCAAGCTGAACGGGACGATAGGCCTTCGGCTCCGTTGGCAGAGCTCTGACACCAGGTGGAAGCCAGGATAACGAAATGGCAGGTAATATGGCCGTCCCCAACCCTTGTTCGATCATATTTAGACACGTATTGACATTATGAACAATAAAACCGATGCTAAGCTCTGCTTCCGCACAGGCAAAGAGATCTACAATAGGCATCTCATAACCACCGTTACAAATAATCATTGACTGCCCGCTTAACTGTTTCACATCCAGTATGTCCTGATCAGCAAACGTCTCGTCCTCACGAAATACAGCAAGCATCTCTTCGTTGTACAGCGGCATCGTTTCATAGTTTAGTTCTTCCGCCTCCTGCTCCGTTGCAATCATTAAAGCAACATCAATTACACGCGAATTCAGCCACTGTTGAATCTCCACAATATTGCCTTCGTGCAGCTCGAATTCGATCTGCGGATAACGATCACGGATAGATCGAATAATTCGAGGCAATAGATGAGCCGAGGACATCGGAAAAGAACCGATGCGAATGGTTCCAATCTCCAGCCCTTTCTCCGCAGCAACAACTTGTTGTACCTTATCATACTGCTGTAAAATTCTGCGGAAAATGACTAGTATTCGTTGCCCTACATCGGTCAGCATAATTCCGTTACGTCGGTCTCGAATGATGAGCGAAACATCCAGTTCATTCTCCAGTGCCGAGATGGCACGGCTCACCGCAGGCTGCGTCATATTCATCTCTTGGCCGGCCCGTGTGAAACTTCTCGTCTCGGCTATTTTAATAAATAACTGTAATTGTGAATTTTTCATAACATTTCTGGTATGCTCCTCATAAATAACATGCATTTTAATTATTATGTTTGTTATTGTATCATAGTGAACACGGACGATCAACGACTGGCAAATACAATGGCCAAAGAACATTCGAATGGGTTGATTCAGAAGAAAAACTGTACTGGACTTGCAGTTCAAAAAGACTTTCCATATAACTTGAAGGAGAGATAATCTATGGCTTTATCACGTTCAAAAGCAGGCTGGATCTTGGCTTTTCTGGTTCTCATGTGGGGAATCAACTGGCCACTGACCAAATACGCATTAAACTATACACCGCCCCTCCTGTTCGCAGGCATGCGGCTGCTAATTGCCGGACTGGTTCTTGGATTTTATGCATTTCCGCGGTACAAAACACTCCAGTTTCGGAAAACATGGTATATTTACGCCATCTCTGCCGCACTTAACATCATTTTCTTTTACGGTTTTCAGACGGTGGGTCTGACCGAAGTGCCTGCTGGATTGTTTTCTTCCATCGTGTTCTTGCAGCCTGTTCTGCTTGGGATTGGGGCATGGCTGTGGCTTGGTGAAACGATGTATACTATGAAAATAATCGGACTCGCGCTCGGCTTTGCAGGCGTAGCAACGATCAGCATCGGTGGCATGACTGGCAAAATGTCCCCTGAAGGTGTCATGCTGGGATTGTTCAGTGCCATCAGTTGGGCAGCAGGCACGATCTATATGAAAAAAACTTCAGCCAAGGTGGACGGGATCTGGATGACAGCCATTCCGATTCTCATTGGCGGTGTAATTCTAACTTTAACGGGAACCGCTACAGAGAACTGGAATGAGGTACAATGGGTTCTGCCTTTTGTGATGGATATGCTTTTCATCTCCGTATTTGTCATTGCTCTCGGCTGGCTGGCCTTCTTCAAACTTGTCAGTTCCGGGGAAGCCAGCAAAGTAGGCTCCTTCACCTTTCTGATTCCATTGATTGCACTGCTATGTAGTGTGTTATTTCTAGGAGAATCCATCACCATCAATCTGATTGCTGGACTGGTCATGATTATTGCAAGTATTCTACTTGTAAACCTCAATTCAAAAAGAAGTAAACTTGTTAAACTCTAACTCTAACGATTCACAATTCAAAAACCCCTGCTTTGTCATAAGACAGGCAGGGGTTTTGCTAAGCATCAGCTTATACTTTGGATTCAAGGGTCTCCAAGTACTCCGAGATTTGTGCAGGCGTTTTGGCCCATTTGCTGTGAAGATGTGCAAGCTTCTTGCCGTTCTGGAACACCAGCAGGCTTGGAATGCCACGCACACCGTTCTCTTCCGCAAACGGCTGAAATTCTTCTGCATCCAGTGCATAGAAGGTTTTATCCGTATGTTGATCCATAACGTCACCGATGAAACGATCCAGGTTTTTGCAGTCCGGGCACCAAGTTGTATCAAATTTAATGACCGTCATGCCGTCAGAGTTAATCAGGTCGCGGTATTGCTGTTCACTTTGAATTCTTTCCATATGAGTTCTCTCCTTAATGTCGTTCTAGTTATTGGTTGTTCTTTGTGTAAAAATGGTTCAATTCTTGGTTCAAGTTGTTATCTTGTACTGCTCCTACCTGTCTTTATTGTACCTTATATAGTTACATTTGAAAACAGGTACATCACGCATCAGCGATGCTGCGTGTAATGGTTGGCAGGACTCTGCTCCCGTATGGCCTGAATCTCGGCCGTGGTGAGCCGAGCCGATGAAGCAGCAGCAATGTTATGCAGTAATTGTTTTCTGGAGCTGGCTCCTGGAACAACAGCAGCAACGGCAGGATGTGCAAGCGCATAACGGATGGCCGTCTGCGCCATGCTGCGATCATCTGTGACCAGTCCAGCGAGGCCTTGGCGAATGTGATGTAACTGCTCTGGCTTGTAGTCTAAATATCCTTTATCCGCCTTCGCCGTTCCCGATTCTGCCAGTACACCACTGGCAACCGGCCCGCGAGCGATGACACTAATTTCTTTTTGCTCAAGTAAAGGTAATACTTCCTCTTCCGCCCGGCGATCAAGCACACTGTACTGGTTCATCACGCTGACAATAGACGAATTCTCTACATACTCCCGAATCACGTTAGGACGAATGGAAGAAATACCGTAGTATCGGATAAGTCCTTCTTTCTTCAACTCCTCAAATGCCTCAATGGTCTCAGCGGTTGGATCATCCAGCGTGCCTCCATGAAGCTGATACAGATCAATATAATCGGTTTGTAGGCGTTTGAGGCTTTCATGCACGGCCTGTTTAATATAAGCTTTGGACGGGTCCCATGACCAGCCTTCCTTCCCAGGAATGCGGCGGTTCCCCACTTTGGTTGCCAGAATGACTTGGTCCCGGCGCCCTTTGATCGCTTGTCCCACAATCTCTTCGTTGCGTCCGGCATCATACAGATCGGCTGTATCCAGCAGATTAACCCCAAGATCCAGCGCTTCGTGAATCAGTTCCACCGCAGGTTTCAGTTCCGTTCCGAGCGACATACAGCCCAGTCCGATCTCACCCACCATTAATTCGGATGTGCCCAAACGATTCTTTTTCATGGTTGTGTGCGAACGACCATTTTCCATAAGTGCATCTCCTCTCTATACGTTCTGCAAGTACTCATTGTATCATTCTTGCTGGAAAAAATCGCATAGGTGCCCCATTCCCCGTGATGCTCAGGCAACACATAACAAAAACCCGGAACAATCGTCCCAGGTCTCTTTGCTGTTGCTCACCCTATGCGCCCGCAAGTAGCAAAAAAGTACGTGCAAGCTACTTTTATATTTGCCTTTGTGTAACTCCAATTATTCGAGATTACATAAACCATCCCAATTTGGTAGCCTTTCAGAATCGTGCTTCGAACAGATAAGAGGACTGCCTTACTCCGCCCACTCTTTTGGCTAGCCTTCATGTAAGACTCCTGAATTGCTTAGTTTCTCCACTCTTGATTGCTAACATCTACCCGCGGTCTAGCCGTACGGGCTGAAGATGATCCATTCTTTTTCACCATATTGGATACGGTGCTAATGACCTTGTCCCTGGCCTGTTTATTCCTCATCAGATACGTCACGCCAGCTCCAATCGCTGTCATGAGCAATTTGCGTTTCGACATGTAACTCTCCTCCTTTTGGATTCATGTACATTGTGTCTTGTTTGAGTTTTACCCGATCTAGCACAAACGAAACGATAAACAAGCTTGCCTGCAAAAAATTAAAACTTTCCTCCAACTGGCACACCCTGATGTTTCGATTCGGCAGTACAAAAAAGATGATCACCGAAATGAAGAATGGTTCGGTGATCATCTTTTGACTCGGTTATTATGCTCCGTAACGTGAGCCTATATGAACGATACAGGACTTTATTTTGAATCCATATGTGAGCCATTAGGTTAGAAGCTTATAAGGAAACATGTAGTGGTTTCATACACTTTATTGAGTTGCTGTTGCCCTAATCCCTTGTCATCAGTCGGATGGTCGGGCTACTTGGCTCATCTCTTCATGCTTGTAGGTCGAGCCATCGGCGGTCAGATAAAAATGACCGGTCGGGTGAAGATCTTCGTTCAACTCGTAGACCAGCGGAATGCCTGTCGGGATGTTGAGCGCCATCACGTCTGCTTCGGACAATTGGTCCAGATGCATGACAAGTGAACGGAGCGTATTGCCATGCGCGGAGATCAGCACCCTTTTTCCCGAAGAAACCATCGGTTTAATCTCTGCATTCCAGTACTCCAACACCCGCTTGGACGTATCCATCAGATTCTCTGTAAGAGGGATGGTGCAACCAAGGCGCTTGTATTTGTCCAGATCCTGCACATACCTGTCGTCATTCTCACCCAGAGGTGGTGGGGAAATGTTAATGGAACGACGCCATTCATGAACTTGAGCTTCCCCATACTTCACAGCCGTCTGTTGCTTGTTCAACCCTTGCAGCGCACCATAGTGGCGCTCATTCAGCTTCCACGTCTTCTCAATCGGAATCCACATCAGGTCCATCTCATCCAACGCTATATCCAGTGTACGAATGGAACGTTTCAATACCGACGCGTAGGCACAGTCAAAATCAAACCCCTGCTCTTTCAGGATTTTCCCGGCCTTACGCGCTTCTCCATACCCGTCCTCGGTCAGATCCACGTCCGTCCAACCTGTGAACCGGTTTTCCACATTCCACATGCTCTGTCCATGGCGAATCAACACTATTCTGTACATCACGTGCCCCTCCTTCCTTGGATACATTATTAATAATATGAACCGTTAACGGAATAAAAAGAAATCAATAATACGGTGCCATCATCAAGTAAACGACTACACCTGTAGAACTAACATATAACCAGATTGGCATGGTCCAGCGTGCGATTTTACGGTGCTTCTGCAACTGGTTTGTCCAACCCCATACGAGCGTAAAGAGCGCAAGTGGCACGATCAGGGCAGCCAGAATGCTGTGTGTAATCAAAATAAAGAAGTAGATCGAACGAACGATACCTTCGCCGCCAAACTTGGACGTTTCCGGAGATAGATAATGGAACGTCAGATACGTCACCAGGAATAGCAACGTCGTTGAAAATGCTGCCAAAATAAAGCGTTTATGCAGCTTGACGTTACGTTTGATAATCGCGATCAGCGCAGCCAGCAAAAAGATAAAGGTAAAGCTGTTAAACACGGCATTAAAGCGTGGCAACACGGTAATGTCGAACGTAACCTGACCTTTGTACCCGATCGAGGGTGCGAAAAACAATAACAAGATGATAACGTTAGCAAGAATGGAGATGGTAATAATAATACCTGCGAAATTTTTATTACTGGTCGGGGTTGTCTGATTCGATGAAGCGTTCAGGTTCCCTCTTTCCTTGTTAGCCAATGCAAAATCCTCCTCATATCCTAACTTTCTGTGTTCTATATCATTATATCGCGGCAATTCAGGGCTGTTAAGTGACAACACTCTGAACAAAAAAAGGCTGTCCTTACGTATAAATGCCCGTTTTAGGCTGTTTTCATGCCTCTTCGAGCGAGCACGATTTTACCCAAGTCTTAAACTGTGGTATAATTAATGCACTTAATCACATACGCGTCGACTATGGAGGAGCCTGTCACCAAGGGCCCCTCTTTGTCTTTTACAGGCATGGAACGGTAACTTGTTATCGTTGTTCCGTGCCTTTTGTTTTGTTCAAATTGGGTGGAACAGGGATGTTTTCCCTTGGAAAGGATATTCTAAGGTTGCCGCGATCAGAGAGGAGAAACCATCTGTGGAATTTATTTTAGTTCTTGCCCTTATTTTGATCTTCACCAAACTGGCCGGTGATCTCTCCGTTCGGTTAGGCCAGCCATCGGTGCTGGGTAAACTTATTGTGGGTGTTGTCATTGGGCCTGCCCTACTAGGCTGGGTGGATAAAAGCGATTTTGTGCATTATATGGCCGAGATCGGGGTATTATTGCTCATGTTCATCGCGGGTCTGGAAACTGACCTGGAGCAATTGAAGAAAAACTGGAAGTCCGCTTTCGCTGTTGCAGTGGGCGGGGTTATTTTACCTTTTATCGGAGGATATGGTTCAGCGATTGCTTTTGGGATGTCACAGACTCATGCATTGTTCTTTGGATTATTGTTCTGTGCAACGTCAGTAAGTATTTCCGTGCAAACCTTGAAGGATATGAATCAGCTCGGTTCACGTGAAGGCACCACCATTCTTGGGGCAGCGGTAGTCGATGATGTGCTCGTCGTTGTACTGCTCGCTGTCATGATGAGTGTACTTGGAACAGGTGGCGGTGATGTTTCTATTGGCTTGCTCATTGGCAAAAAGCTGTTGTTCTTCGTCATCATCGTTGCAGCAAGCTGGCTGCTTGTACCACGTATAATGAAATGGATGGCTCCGCTGCGGGTTACGGAAACGGTGATTACAGCCGGACTCATCATCTGTTTTGGTTTTTCATATTTTGCAGAATGGATGGGTGTTGCAGGGATTATCGGTGCATTTGCAGCAGGGATTGCGATTTCTCAAACTGGCTTCAAGCATGAAGTGGAGCAAAAGGTGGAACCAATCGCATACAGCATCTTTGTACCTGTCTTTTTCGTCAGCATCGGACTGAATGTAACTTTCGAGGGCGTAGGCTCACAGATTGGCCTGATCATCGTCATCAGTATCGTTGCCATTGTCACCAAGATTCTTGGCGGAGGGGTAGGTGCTCGGTTGACGGGTTTTGACCGTTCTTCTTCGATAGCCATTGGGGCAGGCATGATCTCCAGAGGGGAAGTTGCTCTTATCATTGCCTCGACCGGACTTGCATCTGGCTTACTTGATTCCGAATATTTTACCAGCGTTGTAATCATGGTCATTGTCACCACACTGGTCACACCACCGTTGCTGAAAATTACTTTTGCCCGTAAAAAGGGTGAACAACGTGTGGAACAAGGGATTGAGGATTCCCATCAGAACGGGTGAGGATGAAGGTGTGCGGAAGCATTGCTCCCTTTTAACAGAAATGGTTAAACGACTTGGTTGTTCATCCAATCCGACATAAACTTACTCATAGTAAAAGTGGTACTTCTGTGTTAAGCCCAAGACATCCTTACCATAATGAACTCACTCTTAACTCACTCTTTAGAACTCACTCATACTTGCGTTGTAAAATCTTCATGCAATTAAACTACACAACTTAGTAGGCGCTGGAGGTAAGCGGAGTAGCATCAAAACCGGGTCTAGGTTATACTTGGAATTATTGTAGAAAAAGCAGCTATAGATGTTAGTAAATAGACATTAATTAGTAAACGGTGATTAATTAATCGGTCGTGAAGCACACGCCGCTTTGTCCATTTTTCCAACCTTTCAATTATGGAGGCAGGAAAGATTGGGTAAAGCGGCTTTTTACATTTTCCCACTAACTTATCTTAGGAGGTTATCATGCCATGAGTACAATAATCCAAAACTTTGATGAAGCATATGAAGAATGGATGAGAACACTGCTCACAAAAGAAACCAACCCCCGCGTTCGATCACGGATTGAACATGGGCTTGAACATGGTACATTGGAATTTTTGCGCTCCGTCTGGTTTCCCGTCATGAAAAATTTCAACCATTTGCATCCCGAGTGGGAAGTTCGAGATTTTCACAACGGTTATCGTTATCTAGATCTTGCCTACATACCAGGTAACGGAGTGAAGGGCGGGATTGAGATTCAGGGCTACGGGCCTCATGCTCGTGATCTTGATGTGAGACGTTTCAAAGATTTATGCTGGCGACACTGTCTGCTAACATTGGATGATTGGACTTTTCTGCCGATTGCTTATCGCTCCATTAAAGACGAACCAAAACAGTGTCAGCAACTGGTACTCGCTTTCATGGGTAAATTTATGGCTACAGATGCTCCCGCATCCCTGAACTGGTTGGATGCTGAGGCCGTGCGGTATGCGAGACGTATAATCAGGCCGTTTACACCTTTGGAGCTCGCAACACATCTGCGTATCTCTGATGTACATACGAGAAGGGTTCTCCGCAGCCTGTTGGAGCAACAAATAATATATGTCGCGAGCGGCAATCAGCGGTACCGAACTTATGCTTTACGAGCATAAACGAGTAAGTGCATGTGGTTCGGACGAGTCTCAGCTGCACAGTCTTAGTTCCTGAGTACAGTGTTAGCTCGTGTCATATACATAGTGAGTATGGTGCAGTGGTGCAGTGGTTGGACGTGCTTGGCGAACGTTATCTCTGGGCACAGTAGTTGGATGTGATCGGCAAACGTTGCCCCAAGGCGCAGTAGTTGGATGTACTTGGAGAACGTTGTCCCACGGCTCAGTAGTTGGATGTAATCGGCAACGTTGCCCCACGGCGCAGTAGCTGGATGTAATCGGCAAACATTGTCCCACGGCGCAGTAGCTGGATGTAATCGGCAAACGTTGTCCCACGGCTCAGTAGTTGGATGTAATCGGCAACGTTGCCCCACGGCGCAGTAGCTGGATGTAATCGGCAAACATTGTCCCACGGCGCAGTAGCTGGATGTAATCGGCAAACGTTGCCCCACGGCTCAGTAGTTGGATGTAATCGGCAAACGTTGCCCCACGGCTCAGTAGTTGGATGTAATCGGCAAACGTTGTCCCACGGCGCAATAGTTGGCTGTGATCGGCAAACATTGTCCCACGGCGCAGTAGCTGGATGTGCTTGATCCCGTAGTCGTGGGAAGGTGGTTATAGCATGGCAGTATTTATGTTTATGTTAATGATTACTTAATCGTGGCTAGTTTATGAGTGAATGTGGCTCAGATATGTCACGACGTGTCTCCTTAAGTGCGAACGTTTCTCCACAATGTTCATAGGTACTCATACTCTCTATGTGCACTGCATATAACCAAATGTGACTCTATGGTGGTACAACCCAATCTTTCGCTGATGACTGAACATCATCTTAAAGCGTTTTTAGCTGTTGATTATGAAGCAGCCGTAGTCTTATGCGGAACCTTATGAGCAGCGATTTTCTAACGATCACCAGAGACGCTATTTGACGTATATTATACCGTTTGATTTTCTAACGATCTCAGGGATGCTTATTTCGGTCATTTGGTGCGAAAACAGGCCTATTTCATATGTTTTTGCTGAAATAAGCTCCCTGGTGATCGTTAGAATTTCAGAGAGCTCAAAATCGTGCAAATAAGCTCATCTGTGATCGTTAGAATTTTGATGAGCAGTTTTGACTCTCATTGGTCTATTCGAGTGGCTCTCACGGAGATTAGTGAGATTGAACTAGCTTGTAATGGACTCGCTGTGAAGTTTGCTGATCTAGGATGGGCTTAGCATAAAATAAAGACGAAATTGGTATAGTGCTGATGTGGTGCTGGTGTGCTTCTGATGTGCTTCTGGGTGTACGGCTGGTGTGCTTCTGATGTGCTTCTGGGTGTACGGCTGGTGTGCTTCTGATGTGCTTCTGACGTGCTGCTGGTGTAGTTCTGACGTGCTGCTGATGTGCTTCTGACGTGCTGCTGGTGTGCTTCTTGGTGTGCTTCTTGGTGTACTGCTGATGCGCTTCTGATGCGCTTCTGATGTGCTTCTTGGTGTGCTGCTGGTGTGCTCCTTGGTGCGCTGCTGATGCGCTGCTGGTGTGCTTCTGATGTGCTTCTTGGTGCGCTGCTGGTGTGCTTCTGATGTGCTTCTTGGTGCGCTGCTGGTGTGCTTCTTGGTGTGCTTCTGACGTGCTTCTGATGTGCTTCTGGTGTAGTTCTGATGCGCTTCTGATTTGCTTATTGGTACGCTGCTGTTGTGCTTCTGTTGTAGTTCTGATGTAGTTCTTGGTTTAGTTCTCACGTGTGTCTGGTATAGTTTTGATGAGATTCTGGTTTGGTTCGCGAGCTTTTGGTGTACTCTAGTGTACTTCTGGCGTGCTTCTGATGGGCTTCTTGGTGTGCTGCTGGTTTGCTTCTGCTATTGCTGTTACTGTTACTTTTCATAAAAAATATACACAGCAAAAAAAGACCACCTTAAACGCAAAGAGGTCTTCAATCCTAAGATGTATTTAAGAAATTAGTCCGTCCGTATGACACAAAAGGTTGTCCAATCTAGGTTAACACACCCACATAAAAACCGATCGAGATAAACACGACACACCAGGCAAATGCGCCAATGCTAGAAACAATAACGTATCTGCCCATCGCCATTCGGCTCATGCCGGAGAAACAGCACATCAGATGACGAATGCCCGGGATAAAGTAACCGAGAATAATAGACCAGGACCCATATTTGAGAAACCATGTCTCCACCCTGCTGAACCGCTTGGCATTTACGCCGATCCATTTACCATATTTGTCAAACAGGGGTCTGCCCGCTTTTCTGCCAATCGTATAACTCAGTAGCCCACCTGTAAACGCTCCGCCAAAGCTGACCGCGATGGACACGGAATAATTCAGAACCGAGATGGAGGCGAGATAACCGACAAAGGTCATCATCACCTCATCCGGGATCGGCATCCCAATGACGCCAAGAGCAAGTAATCCATAAATTGCAAAATATCCGTACTGACCAATAAATTCTCTAGCAAACTCCATACTTGACTCGCTCCTTATTTCGGTTCCACAATATCCTTCTCATGAGAGGGCAGTATTTGCTTCAGTGAAGGGAAACGGATTTGACTAACCATGAGACCGGATAATACAACAATAACAAGATACGCTACACCTTGATTAAAATAAGGACTCCACAGGGCGAAGAAAGACATCAACCCACCTGCAAACGTAATTGGCATCCCGACAAAACCGCTAACGGGTGTTTTCTGGCAGTTGTAACGCGCAAGACGAAGCGCTCCGCATACCGGGAACAGGGCCGTCAGTGCCATACCGAGCATCCCAACCTCCGTCATCGAGTTGAGGTACAAAATCAGCACGGGCGCTGTCCCGAAGGAAACCACATCGGCGAGCGAGTCTAGTGCCTTGCCAAATTCCCCTTCGCAATGAAGTTTGCGTGCTGCATATCCATCAAACAAATCAAAGAACATCGCTACCCATATCATTGTCACAGCCAAGGCAAACTCCCCATGAATCGCCATAATGACCGCAAGCATCCCCGAACTTAAATTCCCCAAGGTTAAAATGGATGGTAAAGACTTCATAAAATTTAACTTCCTTTCATACTAGGCTTTAGGAAATGTAATATAAAAACGTACGCCATCCGGTGTATTCTCCACACCATAACCACATCCGTGCAGATCCAGAATCTGTTTCGCAATGGCCAGGCCTAGCCCAGTCCCTCCCATTTTGCGATTGCGCGAGCGCTCTACACGATAGAACCTCTCCCATATATATTGACGTTCCTCTTCCGCTATGTGTTCGCCTTTATTCTCAATCGTGACATGAACACAACCGTCATGCCTGCTAATCTCAATCATTATATCGGTTTGCGGAACCGCGTGGCGTATAGCATTCATCATAATATTATAAAATACTTGCTCCAGCTTGCTGCGATCCCCTTCAATGGTCTGCTCCGTTGTGGAGACAAGTACCACTTCAAGTCCTTTATCTTTCAACTGGGGCCCAAGGCGCCCAGCAATATCTTCGATCATGTCAGACAGAGCAATCGCTCCGGTATTCAGTTGAATTGCAGCAGATTCCAGTCTAACTAAATCCAGCATTTCCTCCACCATCGTTTCCATCTTGATGGCTTCATCTACAATGACTTCAATGTAGCGCTCCCGCTTGTTTTCACTCACACCGTCTTTCAGCCCTTCAGAATATCCCTTAATAATGCTGATCGGTGTCTTGAGTTCATGAGAAGCATCGGCAAAAAACTTACGCTGACGCTGTTCAATCTGTTGTTTCAATTCCATATCGGTACGCATCTGATCGTTGGCCTGTTTAAGCTCTTCCAGCGTCTGACCCAGTGTGCCTGATAAAGCATTCAGACTATCAGAAAGGCTCCCAATCTCATCCTTGCGCCGGATCGATGATCTCACCGTGAAATCGAGCGTGGACATCTTTTTCGCCACATGATTCAAAGCGAGCAGCGGCTTGGTTATGATTTTGGAAAGTAACAGGGCGAGCAACAGAATCAGCACAAACGCGCCAATACCGAAGTATCCATAGAATAAACGAGTAGCTTCATTCGCTTCCCGAACCTCCTGCAGGGAGGTGAGCGAGAAAATCAACTGTTGCTCCGCACCGGCACGGTGCACAGGAGCAATGGTAACGATGTTACGCACTCCGCTCCAGCTCTCCGTCCATTCTTCGTTGATCATTTTGCCATTAGACAGATTTTTCTGGTCTTCTGACGACAACGGGAATCGACTGTCCAGAGCCTGCACAAGCAACCCTTGCCTCTGACTCCAGGTAGCAAGGTCAGGCAGCACGACCTCTGTTAGCACCCCTGTCCACTCCTGCACAGGTAATAAAGACTCCTGAAAGCCTTCTGTCCCCCATGCGTTAGAAGCCCCATCCTGGATTTTGAAAGGATATACCATAGGTTCTGGTTGATCCTGATCGCTGGAGGGACCCTTCACCGTCAGTTTCTGACCAAACTTTAGATGGGATCTGATCCAGCCCGCGTTCTCACTATTAATAAAAAGAGACAGGGACACCTTCACACGTTTGCCGTCTTCCTGAAGCAATGTAATGTGAAAAGGATCGTTCACCAGCTTGCCTGTGTTCGTCAAAATGACGAGATGGGATTGATTTTGACGCATGAACCTGCCCGTTTCCTTGGCAAGTTGCAGATCACTCCAGTGACTGGCAGAGTATTGCTGTTCAAACTTGGACAGCTTCTTTTTCATACTGGTAATCTTCTGGTGTTGGTAAAAATCGGGGAACCAGATCAGCTGGGCAAGCACCGTTGTCCCATATAGCAGGACCACAAATCCGGCCATGACCAGAAACAGCTTCATCGTTACGCCATTTCTTCTCATGCTTCTGCCTCAAACCGATACCCTGTACCAATGACGGTGCGAATGCACTTTGCTTCATCGCCCAGTTTACTGCGGAGCTTTTTGATATGTGTATCTACCACACGGGAATCACCTTCAAAATCAAATCCCCAAATCCGATTTAAGATCGCTTCCCGGGATAAGACAATACCCGCATTCCGAGCCAGATAGAGCAGCAGATCATATTCCTTGGGTGCGAGCTCTACCTCAACTCCGCTTCTCTCCAGACGTCTGGCCCAGGGGTCCAGGGTAACTTCGCCAAAACGAATCACACCCTGCTCTCGCCCCATTGCCCCTTCCACTCGTTTCATGAGCGTCTCCGCCCGCGCAACCAGAACGCGGGGGCTGAACGGCTTGGTCACATAATCGTCTACACCTAACTGGAATCCGTGAATCTTGTCATCATCCTCCGACTTTGCGGTGAGCATGATAATAGGTACGGCAGAAGTGGAACGAATATGACCACATAATGTCCACCCATCCATTTCAGGCATCAATACATCCAAAATGACCAGGTCTACCTCATGCAAAGCCAACTGTTCCAGTGCCTGCACTCCATCTTCAGCTTCAATAACATTCCATTGTTCTTTTATAAAATAATCGGCCACAATCTCACGAATGCGGCTTTCATCTTCTACCAGAAGCACGGTTCTGATCATGACCGACTCTCCTTCTCTATTTCTACAGTTAACATACCTGCTTCATGTGTCGTTCATGTGTCCTGGTTTATCCAGATCAATCCAGTTATACGCAAGAATCGGCTCCATCATATATACGATTAATATATACCAAAAGTTACTATTTTTTATCAAAATGCGCAAAAAAAGAAGCAGCCAACAAGTAATACACTGTGTGTTGACCGCTCCTGAGATGAAATTTATAGATATGCTAATCAAAATTATGCAATGTCATGCAGCCTTTCCTACTCCGGATAAGTGCATTCCAAACCTTGATTAACGTTGATGTTCCAAACGATGTGCCACATGAAGTGTAGGACCAACAAAGCGGTTCAACGGGAATCCGCCAGCAATCGCTTTGGTTACAAAAGCTTTCCCTTCACGCACAGCCTCTTTCACCGATAGGCCACGGGCCAACCCGGCCGTAATTGCAGCAGATGTTGTGCATCCCGCACCATGAGTATACCCGGAGCCTACAACATCAGCTTCGAACCATTCATAGTTTGTCCCATCATAAAGCAAATCCATCGCTTTACCTGGATTGATCACACCGCGATCCTTAATCAGGACATGCTTGGCACCATGCGCATGAATTGTAGCTGCGGCAGCTTCCATCTGCTCTTTGGAGCGAATCGGACCACTCTTTGCCAGTTGGGAAGCTTCAAACAGATTTGGCGTTACGAGATCTGCTCCTGGCAATAAAAATTCGATCATGGCTTCAGTATTTTCCGGCTGCAGCACTTCATCCGTACCTTTGCAAACCATAACCGGATCAATAACGATCTGTGGCAAACCACTGCGGCGAATATGTTTCGCCACCAGCTCAATGATATCGACTGAACCCAGCATGCCTGTCTTCATCGCATCAAAACCAATCCCGTCCAATACAGTGCGAAGCTGGGCTTCGACTACATTTAATTCAACAGGAAACACCTGGTGATCCCATGTCTCAGGTTCCATGGAAACAACCGTTGTTAGTACGGTCATACCGTATACGCCCAGCTCCTGGAATGTTTTCAAATCCGCTTGAATGCCTGCGCCACCGCTCGTATCCGAGCCAGCGATAGTTAATGTCTTTGGAATCGTCATGGTCGTTCTATTCTCCTTCGTGTTTCAGTTGACACTATCCTATCCCTTGTACGAGCGGATGTCAATGCCATGTGAGGCCGTATGCAGCATGCTTTTTCAGCATAAAAAGAGATCTGTCTTAATTCAAATCTTTCGTTTCCAATCGTGTCATGGAACGTGTAGCAATCCATAAGCCTATTGCACCCAAGGTCAACGGAATCACGATGATGTTATTGACCGACAATGTAGGTCCATTGGAACCGCTAAAACCCGAGCATACGATGAGAACAAGAAAAATGGAAGCAACCATTGTAGCCGTCACGGAATGCTTGCGCATACCGAAGAACAGAGGAATCAGAGCCATAGCGGCAGCAGAGACTGAACTGATTGTGTATTTAAGGACCAGCTGCCCTAAATCTGCTGATGCCAGCGGCTCCGTAATAAAACCATAATACTGATTTGCCGCCAGCAGGAGCACACCCATTAGAATGTCCGTTAACATAATCATCGTAAACGTAAATATAAAAACTAACATTAGCTTCGCAGCAATAATTTTATGCCGCTTGATCGGATAGGTAAACATCACATTCATCGTTTTGTCCCTGTATTCGCTAATAATCAATTTAGATATCAAGGAACCAGCAAATATAATAAACACTGCCCTGGAAAATGTATCAATTAGCGTAAAAGCCCCGTGGTAATCAGCCAAGGCGTAATCTTCTGCCCCGAAATCGGTAACACCAATCAAAATCATAAATAGAAGAATGCTGACAACGGCGATGCCTGCACCCACAAAATTCCTGGCAAAGCGATGCTTGCGCCATTCCAGACGAATGAGTTTAAACAACGTCATCAGCCCCTTTCATCAGACCCATGAAGTGCTCTTCCAGGGAATGAGAACGTTTAGAAATCGACTCCACCGCAACCCCGTGCTGAACCAATTTGCTGTTAAGATCGGAAGTCGTTAAATCCGAGTCATAGACACGCAACATCTGCTCATCAAACAGCTTATAATTGCTCAGGTGTAGCAAATGCTCTACGACGTATGCAGCCTTCTTGGGATCAGCAGCCTGTACTTCAATATAATCGGTATGGCTGCCACGTATGCTCTCCATGGATACTTCTTCAACAAGCCTTCCATCCCGAATGACGCCAATGGTGTCTGCAACCTGTTCTACCTCGCCTAGAATGTGACTGGATATCAGCATGGTAATGCGATATTCTGTGCTCAATCGTTTAAAAAGATCTCGCATTTCTTTGATGCCTATCGGGTCAAGCCCATTGATCGGTTCATCCAGAATTAACAACTCGGGTGTTGTGATCAGCGCACGCGCCAACCCAAGACGCTGCTTCATACCGAGAGAAAATTCCTTTACAGGCTTCTTGCCCGCATCCTTCAAACCGACCATTTCCATATGTTTGCCGATCATCTGTTTATTAGGAAACCCCATGTACTCACAGTGCAGATCCAGATTCTCCCAAGCTGACAGTTTGTCATAGAAAAAGGGATACTCGATAATACTGCCCATTCGTTTCAATAGCTCGTAAGAGTCCGGATTTAACTTTTCGCCAAAGAGTTCGATTTCACCCGCGGTAGGTTTAACAAGATTAGTTAACATTTTCATTAATGTTGTTTTCCCTGCCCCGTTCGGACCCAAAAACCCGTAAATTTCCCCTTGTTTAATATTCATGTTAACCCCGGATACAACCTCTGTTCCTTCGTACACCTTGGTTAAATTTATGGTCCGTGCAATATAACTCATCTGGTCATTCTCCTTTACATCCCCCTGCTGGGGTGCTTATAACTGTATTGTAAAGAAAAAAGTCTGCTTTTTTATTAATCAAATCTTACAAAAACCTTAAGTTGGAACACGTCCTGATTTACTTAGATATTTCGATGGAAAATTGACCCGTATACGAATAACCATCAACTTGGAATCGTTAGTCTCTACGGCCCTACAACATTTCTTCCAACGTAAAAGAAAATACCGTCCGCTGATGTGGCACGCTATGAACATCAATACGTCCACCCATGCGTTCCACCAGTCGCTTCGTGATCGTTAGACCGAGGCCGCTACCCTGATACATCCGATTACGCGAATCTTCCAGCGTGTACATCCGTTCAAATACCCTGCTGTGCTCTTGCTCCGGAATACCCTTTCCGCGATCCCACACCTGCACCGTCACTGGCTCTCCTTCTCGGTTCAGTATAGATATTCCGAGCTCCTTGCCATCGGCGCCATATTTCATCGCATTGGTAATGAGATTGTCCAGCACGCGTTCCAGTGCCTCTTCGTTTGCGCGAACGAACACATCCTGCTCCGGAATGTCCAGTTCGACTTGCAACCCAAGCTTGATGAGCAATTCATAAAACGATAACATTTTGACACGGCACAGCTCACTGATGTTCACCCGGCTCAGTTCCAGCTGACGATCTCCCGATTCAAGCTTGGCGAGATCAAAGAAGGAATGTATCAAGCGCAGCACTTCCTGTGCTTTATCCAGTATTTTCTCCGTCATCACCCTGCGCTCTGCATCCGTCAAAGACGCACTGTGCAGCAACGTTTCACTATATCCTAATACAACCGTAAGCGGTGTCTTCAGGTCATGTGAAATGTTGGAGAGCATATGGCGCATCTCCTTCTCCTGGTTGGCATAGTCAGCCTTAGCCAGATGAGCATGCTCCAGCAACCGGTTCATATCGTTTAACAGTAGACTTACCTGTGCATCACTATCAAATACTAACAAACGTTCAAACGTGTTCTGCTCCAGAATGCCAGACACTTTGTTATGAATATAGGTTAGATGCGTGCTTCGTTTACGAAGCTTTAATCCAAGCAAAATAACAGCACTTGCGAGCAATATCGTAGATAAAGAGAGCAACCACAGCATAATGATCATACAGGCTCTGCCTCCAGCTTATATCCAATGCCCCATAACGTCTTAATATAACGTGGAGCCGAGGGGTCTGCCTCCAGCTTTTCTCGCAGGCGGCGCATATGTACGTTGATTATATTTTCGTCTCCATAATAATGATCATTCCAGACGGACGCGTAAATCTGAGCCTTGGTGAATACTTTACCGGGATGGGTGATCAATAATTTTAAAATGCCAAATTCCTTGGACGTTAACTTGATCGGTTCTCCTTCACGTTCTACCTCATATGTTTCCATATCTACTACAAGTCCGCCGATCATGATTCGGTGGTCTTGCACCGCTTCTTCCGCAGGCTGAGCCGTATAATTGGCACGACGGATGGCTGCTTTGATGCGGGCCGTCAGCTCAATCAGAGAGAACGGTTTGCTCAGGTAATCGTCCGCTCCAAAACCGAGGCCAAGCGCTTTGTCCACGTCCCCATCTTTTGCAGATAGAATGAGTACGGGCACCAGACTACTGGCGCGAATGGTTTGCAAAACATCCATCCCGCTGCGATGCGGCAGCATCAGATCAAGAATAATCAGGGCAAAACCAGGCTTCGCCTCGTTGAACAGCCGTTCTGCCTCCAGACCGTCATAGGCATATGTAAGGTCAAAGCCCTCTTTTTCCAAATAGGGGCCAACCATCTCACTAATCGAACGATCGTCTTCCACAAGCAGCAAGCGATGACTTGACATAGGCTTCCCTCCGGTATAAAACATTTTCTATGAAGCTATTCTATAAGACCGTTTTCTTCATTACCTCACAGTTTGATGAAATTGGCAATGACAGATCAAAAAAACCTGACCAGGCAGACACTTGGGCTTCAAGTGTGCTCCATCAGGTTTTTTTTGATTTTATCTATGATGAGATTTATGAAGACATTTATGATGAGATTTATGTTGTTAATTATGATGAGATTGTTTCTTCACTTCAATACTAAGCAGTATTGATCAACGTTTTTCCTACAGTTATGCTTGTTCACCGCGAATCCAGCACAATCCGATTGTACCGGCCCCGGCATGAATGCTGACCACTGGGATAAACGGCATAATCTCGGTTTTCAAGCGTGGAAGCAGTTCAGTGATTTGTTGTTTAATCGTGTGTGCTTCCTCATGGTTGTTTGCATGCATAATACACACATGTTTAACCTTCTCCATGTCTTTTTTCAGCATCTCGAGCATGCGCTCCTTGGTCCGCTTAAACGTGCGAATCTTCTCGTTTACGACCACTTTGCCCTCTTCGAATCGAAGCAACAAGTGTATTTTGAGCAGTTGGCTGATAATCAGTTGTGTTCCTGTCACACGGCCGCTGCGATGAAGATTCTGAAGACTTGCAGGAATGAGATAAAAAGACATGTTATCAATCATCTGCTCAATATGATGTTTAATCTCGGTAGCGGAACATCCCTGCTTCTGCCATTCCAAGCCTTGCATAATCATCTCCCGAAGAGGATAGGCTCCTGCCCTTGAATCAATTGCGGTAACCGTCACGCCTGCAATGTCCGCAGCCTGCATCGAGGTGTGGAGCGTTCCGCTAAGTTCCGTAGAGCAATGAATCGTAATAATCTCATCGTACTTGTCCTTCAGCGATTCGTACAGTTCGATAAACTCGCCGATTGGCGGCTGTGAACTGCTCGCGCGTGAAGAAACTGCCAATTTTTCATAAAATGTATCGGGCGAGATGTCTTCGGTTTCCCGGTAACATTCCTCGCCAAATACGATGCGCAGCGGCACGATATAGATATGATTTTGCTCCGCAAAAGCGGAATCCAGTGTACTGGTGCTGTCGGTAACCCATGCAATTTTCTTCATGACATCCTTCTCTCTTGCCGGTTTGTTCGTGCTGGTAATCATCTACCCATCGTCAGGCACATGCCCGGCGGTTATTTTAAATTTAAATAAAAACAATTGTAAACGCTTGCGGTTTTACCTCTTAATTATAAAGGATTTGACCCTCGCCTGTCTTGTGGCGCATTCATGAACAATCCCTCAAGTTCCAATATTCTCTAAAAAAATGTCTTGCCTGTGAAGGGATAAATTGGTATGCTGTTGTCCTTCTCTCTTTTTCGCCTTGACTGAAGTGAACGGGTCCGCCGTTCAATCCACTTATCGGAGGTGTCATATGCTTTATTTAACGTTGGCTTCCAAAGCCTACGCCCGAAACCTGCAATACCGCGGGGCACACATGGTACATAACCTGGCAAGCGCCATATTTGGTTACATGTATGCTTGTCTCTGGATCGGCATCGGGGCCGACCACCAGCTCGGAGAATACGGGGTACAGGGAATGATCAGCTACATTGCATTCACGCAATCATCACTCTGGATCTCAGGCTTCCTGACGAACGGACTCGGTATTCCGCTCAGTGTCAGGACAGGGCAGATCGCACTGGATCTCATGCGTCCGGTACATCTGTTCACTCACCTGATGGCACGAGAATGGGGGCAGATCGCCTACCAATTCGTGTACAAAAGCCTTCCGATCTACCTTCTCTACTCCATCGTTTTTTCCCTGAAATGGCCCGCAGAGGCCTGGACTTTAGGCTATACTGCCCTAGCACTTGCTGGTGCGGCGTACTTATCCATCTGCATGAACTATATTATCGGCGCCACCTCCATGTGGACGACGGAGTCATCTTGGTTACACTGGGCCAATCATGCTCTGATGAACCTGATGGCCGGTTTTTTCATCCCGCTGGAATGGCTGCCAAAATGGCTGGAACAACTGGCCTGGCTATCGCCCTATCCATTTCTACTCTATGTACCCACCCGAATTTACCTTGGCTTCGAAGACGGCTCCTTCCTATGGGGAACCTTGCTTTGGTGTGTGTTCATGACTCTGCTCTGTCTTGCTATCACTAAAGTATTACGTCGTAAAGTGGAGGTGCAGGGCGGATGAAACCTATTTCTTGGTTCCACTTATATAAAATTCTCATTCGAACAAGCATCCGTAGCCGGATGCAATACAAGTTTAACTTTGTGCTGAGAGCTATTCTGGCTGCACTTATTCAAATTTCCGAATTTCTGATGATCGCGTTGGTACTGCACAAATTCGGTGCGATCAAGGGTTGGTCTTTACATGAAATTGGCTATCTCTTTGCTATCATGACGTTATCCAAAACGTTATATCGTACATTCGGCAATGAAGTGCATCATCTGGAAAAATATCTGGTAGGCGGTGAGCTGGACCAACTGCTCACCCGGCCGATGCCTGTCCTGCTGGCACTGATGCCGCAGAATTTTCGCATCATGATTGGCGAAGTGCTACAAGGCGGATTCATTCTATTTTGGTCACTTGCAGGTATGATGCACAGCGGGCAGATCGGCTGGACGGTTATCCCACTCTCCTTATTCGTCATTGTGACCGGAGCCATCATTCTTTTTTCCATTGGACTTGCCACAGCAACACTTGGTTTCTGGACCACACGCATCGAGGAGTTGCAGGTCATCACAGAGGATGCAGCCCGCACCGCGGCTCAATATCCGCTCACCCTCTATCCCAAATGGATGTCCAGCCTGCTGCTGACCGCTATCCCCGTCGGATTTGTGAACTACATTCCATCCCTCTACTTGTTACGCGGTGAAGGCGGCGCGTGGGTGCTAGCTCTTATTGCTGCGGTAGCGGTGATATGTCTGGTAGCCAGCTTACGTTTCTGGGCGTTCGGCATGACTAAATATCAAAGTACGGGTAGTTAGAGAAGTTTTCTGTCATCGGAGTGTCTGTGTAAAATCATTTTTTCAATTGATATGAATTAACGGAGGAGGCGAAATACACATGAATATGATTACAGCACGCAACCTGCAAAAACAATTCAAAACCCCTGTCGTGCGGGAAGGCCGCTTCTCAGGGATACGCACCTTGTTTTCACGCCAATATGTAACGAAAGAAGCGGTACGTGACATCAGTTTTGACATCCGGCAAGGGGAATTTGTTGGCTACATCGGCCCAAACGGGGCTGGCAAATCCACCACGATCAAAATGCTTACAGGCATTCTTCACCCGACAGCGGGTGAGGTCGTGCTTGGCGGGATGAATCCACATGAGGAACGACGCAGGACGGTTCGCAAGCTCGGCGTTGTGTTTGGACAGCGAAGTCAGCTCTGGTGGGACTTACCTGTGAAGGATTCGTATGATATTTTGGCAGAGATGTACGGTGTGAGTTCGGAGGTCAAAAAGAAAAGACTGTCCCAGTTCGCTGAACTGCTGGATCTCGAATCCTTCTGGGCTACCCCGGTTCGCAAGCTCTCCCTTGGGCAACGTATGCGGGCCGATCTGGCAGCGTCCATGCTGCATGATCCAGAGCTACTCTTTCTCGATGAACCCACCATCGGACTGGACGTAAATGCGAAGCGAAATATTCGCCAGTTTTTGCGTACATTAAATGAAGAGTTTGGCAAAACCATTCTGCTCACCACCCACGACATGGATGATATCGAACAGCTATGTAGCCGTGTCATGGTTATAAATCATGGACAGCTGACCTATGACGGAACCATCGCCTCCCTTCGGGATACGATCGGTTTGCCTACATTGATCCGTGTGGCCTTCCGTGGACAGGTTCAACTGCCAGATGTATTACCTTCCGCCATTCAGGTTACCAGTATGGACAATCAGGTGCTCACTGCACTGGTGAACCGGAAGGAATGGCGTACGATGGACATTTTCAAGGAATTGGAGCAGTGGGGAGAGATTGACGATATTGAGATGAAGGAACCCGACTTCGAGGATGTTATACACAAAGTCTATTGATTAGGGCGTGTCTGAAAACTCTGAAGAAAGCAGATTTTGCTGAATTTTCGCTCCAAGCAAGGAAGTTTTCTGCAGGTGTGCCGGGGCACGTCAAGGGAAACTGACGCAGCAGGGGGCGAAAAGGCGGTAAAAGATGCACTTCAGTAGGTTTCAAGACACGCCCTAGACCAGAGGTTGGCCTATTTTACGATGAAACGGGGCACAGGGCTGTTCGAACGCCGTTACATGAAAGAGGGACATGACGTATTGTAGTAACGGAGGTGAGGGTCATGCTTGTGACCAGACATGTTCTTGCTGCACCCAGTCCCTATGCTGCGCCTTATTACATCGTACGCGGAACGAATCCCGGACCCGTCATGATGATTACATCTGGAGTTCATGGCAATGAAACCGCGAGTATGGCCGCTGCACAGAAGCTTGCCGATGATTGTGCCTCGGGACGGCGTGTGATCCATCGCGGAACCTTGATTATTGTGCCGAGAGTCAATCAGCAGGCTTATGCAAAAAAAATCAGAGGTAAACCCGACCTGAATCGCACCTTTCCTCGCCGCAAGTCTGGAAAAGCCAAGCACCCTCTGGCAGCCGCCGTGTTCAAGCTTGCACGCGAGTATCATCCTGACTGGTGGCTTGATCTGCATGAAGCCAACGGTCTATCACAACTCAGTCCACGCGTGCTTGGACAAACGCTGATCACCAATCCCGGTAGCTCCAGCGTGCCGTTCTGTCGCAGGGTGATTGAGCGCATGAACCGCTCTATACCGGTGGGCAAGCATCATTTTAATCTGAAGCGGCATGAGTTGCCGGGCTCCGCTAGGACAGCGGCTTCGAGGTTGCTACATGCGAAGTCTATCACCGTGGAGACGTGCTGGAGTCTGAAACGCGCTGTACGGATCAAGTACCAGACGGAGATTGTGCATCATTTTCTACGAGAAGCAGGTATGACTTGAGCGAAAAAACAAAACCACCTCCACAGCAGAAAACCCGATGAATGACATCGGTGGTTAGCAATGGAGGTGGTGATTTTATTGGTATGGATTCTGTATCATTGATTTTGCATCACGGATTCAAGTATATCCTTGCCTACAGGCTCCAGGAACGTGAGCGGATACAGATCTTTTTTCGTAAAAAACTTATAGATCGCATCCAGATACTCGTCCACACGATCGGCTGATCCAAAACAGTAATTGGACAATAATACGACTCCTACGCCCTGCTTCTTGTTTATAGCTAAATAACTGGTAGCACCAAAGGTGCCGCCGTTATGCCACAACATATTCTGATCCAACGCCGTATCCTCTTGCCAACCGAAATAAAGCTCTGATTCTCCGATTCGAATAGGTACATGGCTTTGTTGTATGGTTGAGGTGAGCGGGTGCCCTTCATTGAGATTAGCTTGTACAAATAAACTCATATCGTGAACAGATGACTTGATTGCTCCCGCTCCATCGTGTACTCCATTCATATCCCAGTGAGGCATAACTTTCCCCGTTGATGTATGTCCATCCACCAATCGGCTGTTCTGTTCTGTATTCAGTAGAACGGCTGTTTCTGTAAGATGTAGCGGATCTGCGATATATGTTTTAAGCAATTCGTCATATGTAAGATCTGTGATTTTACATAGGATGTATCCCAATAAACCCATACCTGTATTTGAATATTCAAATGTACCGATCTGATCTGTATAGTCCGCGTCAGCTAAAAAAGCAAGCAAATCTTGTTCCGTATACTTTGAATACGGATTGTATCGATTTTTTTTCGAGGACAAGTTCGGTGCTAATCTGGGTAATCCAGAGGTGTGCGTTGCAAGATGTTTGAGCGTAATTTTTTTAAAATAATCGTTATTGCCATGGTCTATGTACTTGCTGACTGTATCATCGGTGGAAAGTCGTTGTTTATGCTCTAATTCTAGTAGAAGCAAACTTGTGAATAATTTGGTTAGAGAGCCGATTTCAAATAAACGATGTTCAGGAGCAACTGTGCTCTGCTTTGGGGGATTGCCAAATGAATGAAACTCGATATCTTCCTTGGTAATGATGCCAATCTCAAGATGAAGATGTTTTTTACCTTTAATATAATCAGAAACAAAACCTTGTATATTCCTCATAAACGATGGTGCTCCTCTCTGATGTACATCGATTAAGTCATATTAGGAACAAGCTAACCAACCTCGAATGGAGAATTCAAACGGTGTATTCGTTATATTCGTTTCTCTCCCGACATTTCCTGCTCGTTACATACGACTTGCCTACTCTTAAAATAGAAAAAAAGAGCCATGATTACGGCTCTCTCTTCTCTATTCTAAAGGATTGGATATAACTATCGATATCGTCTTCGGGTGTAAGCAACAATCCGGCCAGATTTTTCTGCATCTGTTCCAGATGATTGATGTGCTGTTGAATGTCGGCGATCCTTTCGCGGACAAGTGTTTTTAACGTCTCTTTTTCCATATCCTCATTGCTTAGAAGCTCCAGCGTTTCCTGTATGGCTTTCAGCGAATAACCAAGTGTCTGTGCATCCTTGATGAACTTGACTTTGACCAGATAATCCTCGGTATATACGCGATATCCGTTGGAGGATCGATGCGGAGCAGGCAATATGCCGCTATCCTCATAATAACGAAGCGTGGCCATACTTACGCCCGTCTTTTTGGCCAATTGGCCTCTTGTCATGGTCTGCACAACGCTCTCCCCTTTCCAACTGAATCATTGCGTTGGTTTGTTACGGATCTTCGTATATTCGTGATCATAAGATGCTTCGGGAAATTTGGCTGAATTTCCTTGTAGTAGAGGCTGTGCTTCACCTTTCAGGTAACGGTCAAAAAAGGCAAGTGCATAACTTCTCGTAATATCGATATTATGTTCCGCAGACATATTTTTGGCAAACAAACGCGGTGAGATTAACGCAATATCCGTGAAGCTCTGATGGAAAAATCCATCCACCGTCAGGTAATAAGTATCATTCAGACTGTTATTCATAACATGTTTCAGATCAGGTTCGAATTCGGGATAGAATAATTTTTCATGCTCGGTAGGATTGGGTCCCAGACTTTTAGCTGTCTTGCCAGACATGATGTACATAAACGGCTGTTTCAGCGACGACTTGGAAACACTGCCCCAAAATCCACCTTCCAGGCTGAGTCCGGCTTGCAAACGTTCATCCTGTGCGAGTGCTTCAGCTGTTGTGGCCCCACCATAGGAATGTCCCATAATGCCCGTGTGGCTCAGGTCAAGTCTGCCCTCCAGCACCTGATTTGGATCGCTCACATTCCATTGTTCAAGCGTATCGATTACAAAACGTGCATCCGCCGCGCGAATGCCCACTCCCTGTACATTATATTGATACAGTTCTTCCGATGTTGCAAATTCAGGCCCTGCATCATAAGAAACCTTGTGACCATCCGGGAAAGTTACCCGAGCCGACGTATACGGATGATCCATTCCTACGACGATATAGCCATGGCTGACCAGCTCCTCCACCGCCGTCATACTCTGAAAACGAGCCGAACGGACACCGGGAGAGAACAGGACAACAGGGTAAGAGCTGCTTGCATTAGACATCGCCGCACCTTTTACCACGTGTGTAGGTATCGTATCGAGATAACTGAACACTTGAGGCGGGATGCCAAACACCAGACTGATTGCTTCCCCCAATTCGGCAGGGTACGACTCCGGTTTAATCCCTTTTGCAGCCTGCGGATCGACCGGATACCACACATTAATCATCAGTTCCCGCTTGTCTCCAGCTTCAGGGGAAAGTGTCTCTTCACGGGATTCATCTACGATCCGCTGCGAAAATGTACCGATGGCGAATTGTCCCGTTGGTTCAGGCATCGTAAATGCCGGGAAATACCTCGTTAGCATTCCTGACCCAACACCGGAGAATGCAGCAAGAATGAGGATCAACAAGCCGCGAAGCCAGGTACGCCCTTTTGACTTTTTCTTACGTATTTCCGGTGTCATACTTCCAACACTGCGAGTCCATTTAATTACTTGAATGATTAACAGGATAAAGAGTATGAGCGCGACAATATAAGACGGCAGTAACATCACCCGTACTGAATCAATCACAGCATGTAGCAGAAATGCGATTACCAAGGCACTAAGCATGCCTATCGCAAGCTTCTGCCTTTTCGCATAGAACGGTAAACCCAGCGCCCCCACTATCGTTATTAGTACGAAAATCCATTCGAATATCTTCATGATTTTTCCTCCAAACGTTGTTGATACAACAACAATAAACCTTGAAGTATACTTCAAGGTCAAGGAGTATTGCTGTATTACGTTTTATACTTGTAAATCCCATTTGCGAAGCTCGGTCAGTGTACATCTTCCTTGTGAAAAAACTTCAATCCCTTTAGAGCTAGAATCCGGATATATTCGTGCAGACATGACCTGCTCTCCTTGCTGAATAAAAACCTCAATTGAACTAATGTCCACAAAAATGCGAAGCTCCAGTTTGCCTTCATCAAGTTCTACTGTCGTTGCACGCTCTCCGCCAAGTCCCTGTCCGGCACGATCGCGATTCATGCTTAAGCGACGGTCCTGCACATCATAAGTAATAACGGTTTCCTCGTGCTCGCTTGTGCGCAGTTTTAACCCAAAACGCTGAGCCTCCGCCGCTTCAAATACAGCATGTAATTCATAACAATCGCCGCTGATACCAAGATCATGTGTGCCATCTTCCACCGGACGAGCCTTCTGTTCAACACCTGCAAGTCTGTACTTCGAAAGTTCTGGAAGCGGCTGGAATATCAAACGTTCTCCCTTACGAATCAATTGGCGCGGTAACGTCATAGCTCCTGCCCAGGCGTGGGATGCTTGTGTGGGTATCTCACTCTCCCAAGTCTCCATCCAGGCCATCAGTATTCTTCGTCCTTGTGCATCCTCCATCGTCTGGGGTGCGTAGAAATCGAAGCCGCAATCCAGCGGAACGTACTCGTCATATTGAAGCACTCCCTTGTCCGTATCCAGTGTTCCCATCATGTATACGGTGGAATGTAAATTCCGATAATGATCACCCTGAGCTGGCATACGCTGCGGAGACATGATCAGCACATCCCGATCATCCAGCGAAAATACATCCGGACATTCCCAGTTGTCGCCGAGTGTTCCGTCGCTCTGGGCCAGCACGTTAACATAAGTCCAGTTCAGCAAGTCTGTTGAACGATAGAGCAGAATACTTCCGTTTCCTGCATCATCATTGGACCCAAGCACACAATAATACATGCCGTTACGTTCAAACACTTTTGGATCACGAAAATCCTTAGGACTTGCATGTTCCGGAATCTGTTGTAATCCAATGACCGGATTAAGCTCGCTTTTGACAAAATCAATTCCGTTCTCTGACACAGCGATATTCTGTGTCTGCTGGTAATCCTTATCTTTATTTGGCCCGGTGACTACATGCCCCGTATACATAAGCACGAGTTTTCCATCCTGAACAATAGCACTACCAGAGAAGCAACCATCGCGATCATACGGGTGATCCGGTGCTAATGCCACAGGCAGATACGACCATGTCACCAAATCATGACTTACGGCGTGGCCCCAATGCATCGGTCCCCATACCGGTTCGTAAGGATAATATTGATAGAACATATGATACATGCCATTAAAATAAATAAATCCATTGGGATCATTCATCCAGCCGACTTCCGGCATCAGGTGATACCCTAGACGATAGACTGGACTAACGTTGTGACGATGTTCCTCTATATACGCCTTTGCCCTTTCAAGGGTATAACGATTTTCGATCTGCGCTTCATGCTTCATATGTCTTCACTCCAGTCTCTATATCTCTATCTCACCTTGTTCAACTTATTTAATGGCGCCCTGCATAACTCCTTGAATGATATACTTTTGTGCAAACAGATAAACGATCAACACAGGCAACAGTGTCAATACCAATCCAGCCATCAACGGACCGTAATCGACGGTGTACGTTCCGTAAAAATAAAAGGTCGACAATGGTAACGTCCGTTGCTCAGACGACGTAAGCACGAGGGATGGAAGCAAAAAGTCATTCCATATCCATAAAACGTTCAGCACACTGATTGTAACCGTGGTTGGCAGCAGTACCGGCAACACGATACGGAAAAAGGTCTGCACTCTTCCACAGCCGTCCATTAGAGCCGCTTCTTCCAGTTCCAGCGGGATGCTTTTGACAAAGCCATGATAAATAAATACGGCAAGCGGGCTACCAAAGCCAATGTACATATAGATTAGTGACCACTTGTTATCCAGTAAGCTGAGTGAGCCGTAAATTTTCACAAGCGGAATCATAATCGCCTGAAACGGAATAATCATCGCCGCTACCATCAGGAAAAAAAGATACTGATTCAGCTTGCTGTGGTGCCGAACAAAATAATGTGCAGTCATCGCAGAGAAGAGAGCAATGAGCAGTACGCCGGCAACGGTAATCAGCAATGTATTGCTGAAGGCCGATAAATAACCCATTTTATCAAACGCATTAGCGTAATTTTCAAGTTGAAAAGAACGGGGTAAGCCAAGCGGATCAGAAGTAATGGCCTGATTGGCTTTAAATGAATTCAAGATCAGTAGTACAAAGGGAAACACGAATAGGATCATGCCAAGGACTAAGGCTGCTAATTTCAGTCCGTTCAACATACGTGATTGTCCAGCCATCATGCCTCGACCTCCAGCTTTTTGCTAAAATACACCTGAAGCAATGTAATAGTCGCCACGAGGATAAACAGAACAAGGGCTTCAGCCTGACCAAGCCCATAGTCACGCGCGAGGAAGGCTTGCTCATATACATGCATAGACACCATCTCTGTACTTTTGAAAGGTCCGCCGCTTGTAAGGGAGACGTTTAGATCGTACACCATAAATCCACGTTGCAGTGACAGGAAGACACATACGATAAAGGAAGGAACCATCAGTGGTAGTACAATGCGCATCAGCATTCTACGATTGCTTGCTCCATCAATGCTTGCCGCTTCCAGCACATCTCGTGGTACGTTCATCAAACCCGCGATGTAAATGACCATCATATAACCAGCATATTGCCAGACGGTTACGATCACGAGTGCCCAGAAAGCTTTGTCCGGATCAGCCAGCCAGGAGGCGGAGAAGAACGGTATGTTCAGTTTTTGGCCTGCAAATACAAGTACCTGATTGAATATAAACTGCCAGATGAAACCAAGCACAATACCGCCTACAAGATTGGGCAAGAAAAATCCGGCTCGAAACCAACCTTGCGCCTTGATTCCCCGGGTTACGGCATAGGCCAGCAAAAAGGCAACAACGTTGGTGAACACAACCGTAATAAATACATACTCCAGCGTCATACCAAACGACTTCCAGAACACGGTGTCTTTGAACACGCCGATATAGTTATCCCAGCCGACAAAACTTTGATCTACTGCGATGCCATCCCAGTTCGTGAACGTTAAATAGATACCATACAAAAACGGAATAATCATTACTGTCGCAAAAGCAAACAAAGTAGGGCCAGTAAATATCAGGCGAGTGCGCAGACGTGTCCATAATCCCTTTTCAGTAAGCATTGTCATCCTCCACTCTATCTCTCTCCATGTCATGAACCTAACGGTTCGCCGGTATGATAGGCCAGACAGAATTCACTTATGTTATGTTCTGTCTGGCCCTCACATCAGGCATTATTCCTATGGAGAAAAACTTCCCTTGATGCGGTGTGTAAGGCCACACGAAACCATTTATTTTACGTTAGTCCAGTAAGCTTGAATCTCGCTGGCAAGTCCGGCACGATCAATAACATTAGCCAAATATTTCTGCATGGAAGCTCCCAATTTGGACCAGTGATCGGCTGGCAGTGTGCTCATAGATTCTTCAATCTTGCCTGCCTTGATGTATTCACTAATGGATTTGCCAAGCGGGTCAGCTGGCTCCAGCTCAATGTTACTGAATGCTGGAATGATGCTGGCTTGTTTGACCAGGAAATCCTGACCTTTCTCTTTATAAACGATCCAGTCCAAAAACTTCTTCGCAGCTTCTTGTTGTGCTGGTGAGCTTTTTTCTTTGTCCAGCAAAATACGTTTGGATACCGCAGCGGAGATCTGTGAATTGCCGAAGTCAGCTGCGTTATTGCTCACAGGAACCGGCAGGAAGCCGTATTTCCCATCTGCTGTATCAAATCCGGAAATTTGTGGCCAAGCCCAGTTTCCCATGAACCAGATTCCCACTTCGCCTTTGCCAAGCACTTCGGGTCCACGCTCATACGTACCGGAGAGTGGTGAAGCCTTGTCGATATTGTACGTTTTCATCACATCAAATGTATCCATCAAACCATTAAATACAGCGTTGGACGCTAGATCTACTTTACCTGCTTTCAGATCGTTCATGAATTGATCCACTTGGGAACGATCCGCGGATTGTCCACCATAAGCAAGCGGCAGGTAATGCGCTCCAAGTGACCAATCCATTGGGGAAATAATCAAAGGTGCTTTGCCGACAGCTGCTATTTTTTTGAACAAGTCCTCCAGTTGCGCTGTTGTCTCTACCGATTTGGGATCAAATGTTCCACCTACCGCTTGATCCAGCACTTTCTGGTTATAGATGAATCCATATCCTTCAATGGAGAAAGGGAACGCGTAATTTTTGCCATCAAATGTTGTAGCCGCCGTACTATTCTCTACCGCGTCTTTCATCCAAGGCTCCGAGGTGAGATCAAGAACACGATCCTTGAACTTCTCGACATCCCCGGTATCCAGCATCATCATCGTTGTCGGATTACCTGAGGCATAGAGGGCAGAGGCCTTTTCGAACGGAGACTGTCCACTGCCTACGGGTACGATCTCAAGTGTAATATTTGGATTTTCCGCTTGAAAATCTTTGGCAGCCTGTTCTAGTTGAGCGTTAATCTCTGATTTCGAGTTAAGCATCGTAATTTTGACATTCTCGCTGCCACCATCGGTTGACCCCGAGGAAGCATTCGTATCCGTGGCTGCTTTCCCTCCGCAGGCTGACAGAACCAGCATCATAATTAATGACAATACCCAAATCCCCGTCCACCGTTGTTCTTTTTTCATCTTGTTATGGCCCCCATTCATTTGTGTAAAGAGGAAACGCTTACAAATCAGATTATAATGTCAAAGGTTTGACATGTCAATCGTTTGACATATCGATCAAAAAAAATATTTTCGTCAAAAAAAGAGACAACCTGATTCAGGTCGTCTCCCTCTCCACCAATGTTACAGGAAAAATATTCTCCATATTGACCTGTTCCTCTGCAATCTGACGTCGAATCAGATCAACGGCCAACTCGGCCATATCTTCTACCGGCTGTCTGATCGTTGTAATTCCGGGCACAGTATAGCAAGCCGCTCGGCTGTCATCATAACCTATGATAGCGATGTCTTCGGGGACCCTGCGTCCGCTAGAAATCGTTTTTTTTAGCGCATGAACAGCCATGAGATCACTCGTTACAAATAATCCGTCCAGCAGCGGCTGCTCTGTGAGCAGTTTATCCATTAATTCCGTATACTGATGCTGATCGAACACATTGAGATCGGTTTCATAAATCATGATTGGCTTGACCCCATGTGCCTCCAGCGTATTCAGAAAACCTATCGTACGACGATTGGATAGCATATTTAACCCCAAATTACCACAGATATGAGCTATATGCCGTCTCCCTTTGGAGAGCAGTAACTCTGCTGCCATGACACCGCCCTGATAATTATCCGAGGATATAAACGGAATGTCCTCTCCAATCTGTCGATCAAAAGTTACAATGGGTGAATGGAGATTAACGTATTCATCCACTTCAAGCGTGTGACTCCCCATAATAATTCCATCTACCCGATTTCCTTTGAGCATCTCTACATATTCACGTTCTTTGGAAGGGTCCATATGAGAGTTGCACAGCATAATTTTGAAACCATTCTGGTATGCATAATACTCTACATAACTGGCCAGTTCTCCGAAAAACGGATGTGATACATCTGGAATGATCAAACCGATAAGGTTGGACTGCTTGCGTAGCAGGGAACGGGCAATCTCATTGGGTCTATAATTCAGCTCGTCCATCGTTTGGTACACTTTGTCACGTGTCTTCTGACTGATGTAACCCCTGTTGTTCAATACACGCGAGACGGTAGTTACTGAAACACCAGCCTTGAGTGCAACATCATGAATAGTTGCCATAACAGCCTCTTTTCCTGTCTACATTCTTTTGTCCATCCTCATTATATACCTGTTTCACATCCTGAACCATCCCGCTGCCCTCACGGCTGCTTCATTCCACGACAACTTTGGCCCTCGGCATGGTGTGCATTGCACCTGAGGTTACATGTGCCTGGACAACGTAGACCCCCGGCTCCTGAAATGTATACCTCACTTCATATATGCCATCACCTACAGAGCTAGCCTTCATTGCCCCTCGAGCCTCAAGCTCATCGGCGTTCATCATGCCTTCTTCAATGGAAGGTGCCGCAGGTTCGTTCTCTTCGTTCCAGATTTGGAACTGTACATGATCCGCATCATTTACAGACTTCTCCCCTTGGGTTAGCTTGATCTGTAAAGCGACTTCTTCGTTCACCTTCGCCTGATCCGGCATCATGAGCTTCACTCGAATCATCTCTGGCATCTCGCCTGAGGCAGACTGTTCCGTGTAAGAGCAGCCGTTCAGAATAAAAATCAGTATGAGCAAAGGCGTAAACCAGCGAGCTTGTCCCTTCATCACCGTTGGTCCTTTCTGCGTAAAAAGATTTAAGGAGAACATTTAGTTAGAAGATTTAGGTGTTTTACCGATTCCCCACAACATCACGATAATAATGATAAATGCGATCAGAGCCAGCAATGGGATCGTGATAAAACCAAACCAGTTCAAATAATCGGTATAACATGGCACCTTACCACACGCCACTGCGTTGCCTGTAGCCGAAAAGATCCGCTGAATCGTTACGTGATACAAGGAAATTCCGCCCCCAATAAAGCTGAGCGGGAGCACGTACTTGGCAATTCCCACATCATCCTTGAAGTACGCAATACCGAGCAAAATCGTTAAGGGATACATAAAGATACGCTGAAACCAGCACAGATCACATGGCAGAAACTGCTTGATCTCACTTAGATAAAGACTTCCCAAGGTTGCAATGACAGACATAGCCCAGGCAATAAATAATCGGGTATCTACACTCCGTGCAGGCTTCTCTGAATTGGATGTTGCACTCATACCTCTGTCCTCCTCTTCTATTGTTCATTCTTGAATAATTGAACATTACTTTGTATTCCTTGAGTTATTTGAATGCTTATGTAATAGATTACGGGATTAATTATACCAAATATTTGCTCTTTCAGGCGAATACAAAAAAGCTGCCACAGGGGCAGCCTTTTCGGTTTGAATGTGAGATTAATTATATCAACTTAAGTCCGTATCGGATCACCGTGTTGATTTTTGCATTACACTTGCATTACATTGCTTTAGTCAGTGTAATAGATCCATCTTTTTGAGCCCATTTCACATTCCATTGCAGCAATTCAGCAATGAAACGCAGCGGTACTTGTGTACGTCCGTCTTTGTTAACAAAGACAGTAGAACCTACGTTTTTCTTCATACCATTAACTTCCATGACCGTGTTGTTCACCCAGAATACAAGTGTATCATCACCAGCCATAACGGTAACTTGCTGTGCTTTTTTATCCCATTTCACCGTTGCGCCGATTCCCTCACTCAGGAAACGCAAAGGGATGTATGTTGTATTTTTCCAAAGCACAGGTGTAGTGTCCATGTTGGTTGTTTTGTCGTTAATTTTCAGCATTTTGCTGTTCAGCTTCATCCAAACGGTTGTCATGTCTGGCGCTGGTGTTGGTGCAGGTGTTGTCGGTGCCGTCTCTTGGAACTTGTCATTGAATTGAGTCACAATACCATTACCCAGCGCTTGACCTACTCCGAACATCACTTTGTAGCCTTCACGATTCGTGGTGTAAGAAGCATCATAGTTGCCTGCTGCATATTGATCCAGCACTTTTTGCACCTGGTTTTCATGTGTTGTCAGCGCCTGTTGTGCTGCAGATTTAGGCAGGTTGCCTGCTGTTGCGGAATCAAGGAATGTAGCAAACTCTGTTGTAAATCCGTCGATTCGTTTTTGCACAGCTGCACGCGCAGTCGCATCGTTATCTTTTACAGCTTTAACATAGTCACTCTGAGCGTTAACATGGTTAGTCACCCAGATTTTCTCGAACGCACTCGCTCCTTCATTACCGTAAATAGAAGCAATCGCAGCTTTGAAGTCCGCTGTGTTTCCAGCTTCTGCGGTTACGAGGGCATTCGATGCCGCTGTGCGGCCATCATATTGCTCTTGCATTTGCAGAGCGGAAAGCGCAAAGTGCTCCGAAGCCAAGTGGTTGAGTGCAGATCTCAGGTCAGCTGCTTTGGTATCTGCTTTGGTGTTGTTAAATTTCTCAGGCATTTGTGTTGTAATCGCAGTGGAAAGTGCTTTACTTACGTCAAACATTTCCTTGAAGCCTTCACGATATGCCTTGTATGCATCGGTGTAATCTCCGGCTACGTACTCGTCGAATACTTTTTGCACGAGATCTTCATGCACTTTCAATGCTTGTTTTGCTGCGTCTTTCGGCAGTTTGCCTTCTGTCGCTGTGCTCAGGAATGTGGAGAATTCATCCACGAATCCGTTGATGTTATCCTGTGCTTGCTTGATACCAGTCTGGTTACCCATCTTGGTTGCTTTCACCAGATCGTCGGTATATTTGTTGTGTGCACGGAAGATGCGTTCGAATTCTTTGGCACCCGCTTCACCGTAGAGGGAAGCAATCGCCGGTTGCATATCCAGTGCATTTTGGTCGAGAGCTTTGTAGGCTGCATCTGCATCTTTGGCTCCATCATAAGCTTTCGCCATAGCCGTTACCGCCAGTGCAAAGTGCTCGGACAACAGATGATCCAGATTCGCTCTCAGGTCAGCCGCAGGGGTGTTCACGGATGCTTTCATCATGCTCATGGAAGTGGAAGTCTGGGGTGCAGCAGCAGCTCCCGCGATTCCTGGCATTAACAGCGACAAGCTAAGTACAGGTGCAATAAATGTTTTCATTTTCATCTTCATTGGTGAGTCACTCCTTAAGTATGTTTTTGGTTCCTTTGTTTCTTTGTCGTTGTCTTCATAGGATGTAACGCACGGTTCTTCATTCTGGATCACTCCGCAGGCAAAAAAAATTACAGCTTTCGATAAAGAAAGCCGCAAACGCTTGATACATCTATGTTTTTTTATCTAAAAAAAATTAAAATTCTAGTGACCTGAGTCAAAAATGCACAACTTATCTGCAATATACCGTATAGATTTAATTCACTCGTCCATCCACTAGTGCGTGTACATCCTTCAAATTCAAATCACACAAATTTCCTATATTTCTCAATAATAGCTTACATTGCGAGTAAACCTGAGATACAATAGAAGTAAACGCTCTCCATCGACTGGAAAAGGAGGTCAACTCATGACTTGGCTACCTTATGCATTGGTTATCGGTATCGCCTTATTTGGAGGGATTGCTACACTTATCATCGGGAATTCGAAAGCCAATCGCATCAGTAACCCCGACTATGATCGCCGTACACGGCAAAATCTGAGTAAACTTACATATGTATACGTCGGCGCCATCGTACTGGGCATAGGCGGATTTGTCCTGTATTTGTACAACTGATCGTGATCCTCTGAAGGCTAAAGTAATATCTCCTTGAATACGGCAACTCTTCGCACGCCTCGTTCCATGTGTTGCACCATCGGGGAGGTAACTCCCCTCTCCCTGATCCACGCCAGCCAGCCGCGCAGCATCCATAGATGAATTTGTTCATACAACCGTTCTCTCGTGAGCAGTCCCCCGGCCTCAGCATATCCTTTCATTACTTCTTCTATCATTGATAAACTCTTCTCACCTCTCCAAAATCGATCAAAAACGTCTTTTGCTTCATAAATAACATATTCCACACACCCAGATCACCATGAATCAAGCTATCACTTCTCACGATGTACTCCGTACATTGCTCTACATACCCCTCAAGTGAACCGATAATAGCTGACGAAGATCCCCTGACTTCATCACGGACTTGTGACCATAATAGAGATAACGCAAAACGATCCTGCTGATCCATGATTTCAAGCTTGTGAGCAGCATGGTGAAAGCGAGCAAGCATGTTCCCAAATTCAACAAAATGCATGGTTTCCTGATCGTACGGTACCGTTTCTTCCACGTAGTACTGCAAATTATAAATTTCATCATTCAAATGCACATAGGACAACCCATTCCGCGCAATGACCATTGCTGGAGAGATGTTTTGCAATGAAAGAACGTGATGAAATCTCTCTTCGTTTACAGCCTGCTGCTCATCTCTAAGTCTACGCAACACGAATCTACCTGCTGAAGAATCGATGCATTTGGCTTCAGAGCTCGTCCCCTGTTTCATCACTTCCACGCGCTGTATCCGACCAATATCATAAAACTCTTCAATAAACTCTTTCATAACGCGATGATCCATCCATGTCCCTCCTTGATGATAAAACTCAAACAAGATGCTTCCCCTATAAGCTATACATGAGAACTACCCATCATGATGCAAAGATCGTTACACATGTTTACAAGTTGGAGATAATTCAGAATTATTCTGGATAAGTTCGGGGGGTAATATAAAGCCATAAGGAACAGCAAGACAACAAATAACCTCAACTTAAAGGAGAGATATATGATGAAGAAAAACATGAAGAAATCCGTAGCTACAATGATGGTGCTGGGTATGACCTTAACCGGAGCAGCCGGTGTATACGCCGGAACACAATTGGAGAAAATCTCGGCTTACCTCAATCATGGAATCAGCTTTAATGTAGACGGTGCAGCATACTCGCCGACTGACGGGAACGGTAAAAAACTGGCTCCAATCACTTACAATAACTCGACTTATCTACCGGTTCGCGCACTGGCTGATGCACTGCATGTGCCTGTAACATATGATGGTGCCAATAAACAAGTTATTATTGGTGAAGCGAACAGCAATCCAACTGCACTAACCAATGTAACCTATACCGTAGCGCAAAAAGAAGCGATCCAGAAAGCATTTGCTCAATTCGATGGCTTTGAGACAGCATATGCTCCACAGCAAATGACTGCAGGTGATACATTCAAAAGCGTAGCCGTTGGCGACGGTGTAAGCTTCATTTTCAATCACATGAAGGTTGATGTTTCTCCAAGAGATTATTCGGACGGTTACACGAGCAAAGAGGTTAAACTGTCCAATGGTGTTAGTGCAAAATGGTATACACCAAGCGATATCGGCATGTTAACCTTCGAACTGGATGATCGGTATGTCACACTCAGCTCGCCAGATCATAAGCTGTCCCAAGCACAGTTGCAACAAGTCGCTGTCTCTGTACAAAAAGTAAAAGGCGGCAATGATCAAGGTATTACGGCTTTTGAAAATGTAAGTTACTCCAAACAGCAGCTGGAACAGATCCGTAAATCATTTGCTCAATTCGATGGCTTCACCACTGCTTATGCACCACAGCATATGGTTGCGGGAGACGCCTTCAAAAGTGTAGGTGCAGGCGGTGATGGTGTGAACTTTGTATTCAACCGCATGAATGTAACAGTGTCTCCTAGAGACTACTCGTTCAGCTATGATGGCCAAACAGTAAAATTGCCTAACGGCGTATCTGCCAAATGGTACACTCCGGACAAAACCGACCTGCTTACGTTCAAACTGGATGATCGTTATGTCACACTCAGCTCGCCAAATAACCAATTGACCCATACCCAACTGGAGCAAATGGCAGTGGCTGTGCAAAAACTGAAATAAATCTTAGCTTCTTTAGGGTAACACCATAAGATAAGCACTAACAATAAAACACATACCATTTCGGCTCATCCGTTCTCCAGACGTAAAAGCCGGTCTGGTATGTGTTTTGTTTACGAAAAAGGCACAGCCCTAAGGCTGTACCTATGATCATGCTCTATTCATAACTCGGCGAAGCCAGTAATATCGGTGTAAGTCCATAACAAAGTGAAACACAACAAAGATAAGCAGGTTGTATACGCAAATCAAAACAACGCCCACGGTCTGCTTGGTCACAAAAGCGAGTGAAGCGTTAGCTATAAGGTAAGCTCCTCCTGAAATCACGCTTAGGAAAAGAATAGACATTCTGGAGTTGCTTTTCTTGCCTTTGTTGAGCCGATGTGGCTGCTTTAATCGTCTTAATCGAAGCAACACATATTGAATTAAAGTAAATACATACACCACGAAAGAACCAATCACATACCATGCCGTTGTCATACCCAACGTCCCGTACGCAAACTTCTGTATAACCACCATAAAGCTGACTGAACACACAAGTCCAAATACACCCCGAAACAATACATAATTTAATTGAAGTCTGCGTGGAGCAATAATTAGAGCGATGGCCCACAGGTTCATGATCGCTAATGGTGGCAATAGAAGATATGCATAAAGAGTTTGATATGGAACACTAAAGATCGGAATAAGCAGAAATACATTGAGAAAAAATAGAACCAGCGTGCCGGCACTCAGCCGAATTCCATCGGATGCATAGATCACCAGATAATCTCGGAACGTTTTTTCGGGATATGACGTCCCCTCATACATGACCACGCCAGTAGCAGCATTTGTTTTATTTGCCGAAGGTTCGGAACCCTTGTTATTCGGCATTCAATTGCACATCCGCGAGACGGATCACTCTTCTGTAATACAACCCATCCATCAATTCCTCCCAATCCAGCTCATCCACATTCACGTCCCGGAAAAATACTGAAGCAGAAGGAAGGAAGCTAAGTAATGGTCCGGTTCCTCCACAGATTAGAGCTCCACCATCTCCGCCTTTTGGCATCACTTCTCCATCTGCACCCAGTGTAAGCTCGTACTTATATGGATCTCCGGCAAACTGTACACCGAAGAAGTTCGGCAACTCCAGATCATAAGGGTGATGATGTTCTCCATCTCGCGAGGATTCAATCGGCTCCGTAAGTGCATCTGTCCCAGTATCCACACCTGTATCTGTTTCTGAATGCACAAACGATGGATCTAGCTGATCTTGATTTTTAGGTATTCCCAGATGTCTTAATCTCATCGTATAGTCAAAGCTGTCTCCCCAAGGAAATAACGTGCGACAACCTCCACCATAGATATACTCCCACTCGTCTTCCGTCAACAAACTGAATCCCGCCGCTGTTTCTTCCTTTACAATGTCCTCCAGTTCGATTCCTTCATTAAACCAGAGAATTCGAACCTCTCCTTGGTCTTGAATCAGTTTGAATTCCAGATGAAGTTCATATTCATTCAGCCCCGATTCCTTGAATTCGGCTAAGGCTTTAGGAAAATCATCATGCTCCTGGGCAAATGCTTCTTCCTCGGTTACCTCAATCCACCCCAGGGAGATGGTCTCACACTCCACAAGCATCGGGCCAATATTGACCTCTCTCACAGGTGACATCTGGCCTGACAGAAACGATTGTACGTCCTCAATCCCGTAACTGCTTGCAGTTTCGTGCAGATCAGCAGTCGTTTCCTTATCCATTCCGTGATGCCACTTTTCCCAGCCTAATGTTACCTGATCACCTGGAACAAATACGAATCGCTGTTCATCCTGTGTAAACACTCCGGTCTGAGTCCGCTGTCCATATCGCTCAAACGTCTGCAATCCCTCATACTGCATCCCTTCAGGCAGCTGAAGCGCAATACGTTGCATCCATTCCTGCTTGTCCTGTTCAGACAGCCCCTGCCAGACGCTTTTCGTTAAAGCTTCCATCTCCATCCACCTCTCACTGCAACTTTTGGCGTCTAATACTTTACTTAATGAGTCACCAGGCCCGTTTATTTGGATTGGTGACAGCTCGTTTATTTGCCTGCGGCATGCGACAGCCTCAGTAACAATTCTTTTCGTTTGCCCTCCGCCTTACGGGCCAGTGCAGCCAGTTTCTCTACCTTGCCAAAAATCGGGTAGAGCACTCGCTGAACTTCATATGATTCCAACTCCTGAACCTGTTCCAGCAACCACTCAAGCTTCTCGTCCTGCTCGAACTCCGGCAACAATTTGAGTTTCAATCCGTCCGTTGAACGGCGCAAACTGTGAACGAGAACTGGCACTGAGTCTGCTGTCACACCATACTTATCGGCAAAAGCAACAATAAATTTGTCCTGAATCATCTGATGTTCATCATCGACCTGCGCCATATATTCGTAAATCAGAGGAAAATACTGCTCGCTCGTAAGTCCAAGCCCAAAGGCGACATAACTTCCCGGCATCCCACTCTTCTCCCCTTCTGTATCTGCATAAAACTCAAATTCCTGGATGGCTGCTCGTGCGTATTGTTCCAGAAGTGAACGCAGCTCAGGATATTCTAGAGCATTAGCAAAGAACCGGTGTGTATCCGATTTGGCAAGTCCTTTGACCGGCAGGTACTGTTTTACTTTGGATTTCAGTTTGATGTGATAACTCTTGGGGAACCCCTGCTCCAGCAAACGAATAATAAAGGCTATCGCCTGTTGATATGCTCCCGGTTCTTCCTGATGTATTTGAATCGCTATCCTCGCAAAAACATCATTGGCTTGGCATTCCACCTGCTCCGTCTTAACATAAGTATCTTCCGGCTTATATGTACCGCTGCCCTCAGTCAACATCCGATCTGCCTGCTCACTACCGAGCTGCTTGGCCAGTTCCAGAAACCTAAGCCCTCTTGGCTTGCTGTAGCTAGGTTCGAAACGCAAAATCATCACCGCTGCATAGAGTAGCAGATCTATAGCGTGTGAACTCTTAACCTGCCCGTCCAGCTTCTGATCTGGCTTCAACGAGTATTCATTTTCACAATATTCTGAAATCTGTACGTCGAAATACTGTGGTAAAAACTGCTTCTCCGCCCATAGCGTCAAGGCATAAATGATCGTATGACGGTGCTCGGCGAGAGCATCCTTTCGCTCCCGATTTAACGTTTGAATCTGTTCATATTGTCTAATAATCCATGTTGCATCCATCGACGGAAATAACACGGGATCGAGCAGATGTTTTGCCAAAAAAGTCGTTTCGAGCGGCTTGGTCGGGTATACACCATTCTCCAGTTTTTGCTCCGTATACGTCCGAATCTGTTCTAGAAGTTGCTGTCTTTTCTCTTCATTGATGTATTCCAGCAACGTCAGCTTCAGCATCCCGTTGCTTGTAGGAAACTTTCCTCTAAACGTAAACCGGTAATCAATCAGCGGTGTATCTGCCCATTCGGCTAACTTCTCCTGAACCACCTCGACCAGCCTCGGCTGTATCTCGGTGCGTACCAGTTCTTCTGTAAACCGGATCGTCTGCGTCGATAGTGAACCTTCGTCCCATCCCATATCCAGGCTATCCACGATCGTTCTTCCCGGCTTGTACAAAACAAAAATATCATCAAATATGCCCATCTGCAGTTTCGTTCTTTGGATCGTCTGCTCTAAATCGGTTCGTGCCGCTTGCTCATCAAACCATTCATTTATGGCCTGAATCATTTCTTCCAAAGCTTGTTCCACTGCTGCTGTCATTTTATCTCCTGCCTTTCCGTAAAACATGTTGTATGTACTCTTGTTCCAACACCACGACGGCTTCTATCTCAAACTGCCTGAGCAGTCTGTACATTGAATGATAAAAATACGCATTAACGTTCGCATTCCACCTATATTTTACACGCTCGGTCATACTCGCAACAATAAGTCTTACGCACGGTTGTCCCTCACTTGATCCTAATTAAGAGTTTCTTCTCTGACGTGAAACTTCGGAGGAAGCAACAAAAAAACACCGAAATGAGATGTCAGCAACGTCGTTTCAGTGTATTTATGAAATTGCCTATATCCTTGTCGGACTTTCGTACGATTACTTGAAGACTAAACTCCTACAGCTAAGCAAAACAGAAATCATTCAGGTTATAAAATATTCAGGTTATGTATGATATAGCTATCCCCAAATTTTAACAGATGCTATATAATGTAAATAGATATTGCATTCCACACTTATGAAGGAGGATACCATGATGAAGTTGACAGAAGAAGGTGTGTTAGTGGTTGAAGAAAAGGATATTGACTACATGTACTGCTACCGGGATCGAGACGGATTTAGGTTTGATGACTCATTTTTCATTGAATTAGAGTCTCAAAAAATAACACTGTCTGAAGGCGATGTCCGAACGATTCACTTTCAGTTTAAAGAAGAGATGCCGCTCTACGAAGAACGCGGACGACTTGTTTCGGAGGTTCAGTCTGCCGTTCGTACACTTGACCCTAGCTATGATGGTTCCTTTGTGAAATAAAGCGTTTGGCATCGTTATATTCGTTAATTAATTCATCCAGCACCATCGACTGACGAATGACTTCCGGATGTTGCAGACTCGTATATTGGTTTGCCATCTGGTAAAGTCTCAACCTTGCGTTTTCGATACATTCCTGAAGGGTTTCCGGGTTCCGTACCATCGTTCTGCCCCCATTCATTCCTTGAATTCATCATCCAAAAAAGACCATATATAATAATATTCGGAATGAAGCAGGATTCAGATTACCTTTATTTCAAATTTTATATATTTTTTTTATAAAGGCAGCGTTCGTCCACGTGGCATCCGGAACATTGTGATACGCAAAAAGACACCAGATTGGCTTATCGCCTTTCTGGTGTCTAACATGTCTAGATGTACAGCTTATTCAATGTTAAAGTGTCGTATTGTTATCTGAGCCCAATATCCGAGAAGCGATTGTTGATCGTTTCAGGAAAAGCATGTTTAATTGCATCAATGGCAGCCTGTTCCGTACCCCCTGCGTTTCGAATCAGTTCAATAACTTGCTGCACACTTTCCGGTTCCCTTGCATCCCATGCCGCGGAATCATCCAGTACTTCAACAATAGATGCATAGAGATCAGCGAGCTGTGTATATTTTACAATGACTTGATCCATATGCGGCGATAAATGTTCAAGCGCTCTGACATATGAGGCGATGTCCCCTCTTGTATAAGCATAATAGCGAAGCACCGCTGCCGCCTGATTGCTCTCATAGTTTCCGGACTGCAGCACATCCGCAACCGCGGTGTATGCGGCAGAACCGCAAGCGTAATCTTGCGCTGGCAGCATATAGTCGTGCGTTTCCCATTTGTATACAGCCTGGATTAACGACTCCTTGCACACTTCCCACATATCGATGGACTGTTGAGCTTCCAACACTTGATAATACCAATAGGGTGAGTTATTCTGGCCGACTAAGGAATAGGGTAAACGAAGCACGTCAGGCTCATCTCCTGTGCAAAAAAATAGGACTTCCTCGTCATCATCGTATCCAACAACAACAACAAATTGATCATGCCATAACACCGCCCCAGTTCCCCGGTCGATCGAACTTTTGATATTCAGTAATGCATGCTTCTGATAGAGTGGAAACGTCGGTTCAAAGGAAAACCCGGCAGCTTGACTCGCTGTCACTCCGATGAAATCGGCAGCAACAAAGTTTTCTGCCATCCAGTTATATGCCGAGATGGATTCTTTCGTCAGACGACGGTCCACCACGAAACGAAAAAGACTTGCTGTCATGCCTGCAATCATATATCGCGGAAGATGTGTCCACTTTTTGTGTAACAAAATAGGGTATAACGCATCTGCATAGGTGCCTGCTCCGTATCGCCATGTATCCGTGTTCGTGGTACCCGCATTGGTCTGAGGTAGTCGCTGCATTAAATCAGCTAAATCAGTCAATAACCTCATTCTCTTCATTCTTTGAACCTCGTTCCTGTATCCATTCTGCCTTCCTTTTGTTCAACGTACATCCTATCCCCAGTTCTACCGTGCGGAGTGTGTGCCCCAGCGGGTTACCGTAGATCGTTTACGGTCCGCATACTGCGCGGATATGGTACGAAAAAAATCTACCGCCTGCTCTTCGAGTAACTTCGCCTGTCCAAGAAACTGCGCAAGTTGCTCATTGGCATCCTCCCGCAGCGCAAGCCCATGTTTTTCCCGTACCAAAAGCGCTCTCATCTGCTGGATCAGTTCAGCAATCTGGTTATAACACATCCAGGCCTGCTCCAGTTCAGTCCATAAGCCGCGAACATCATGCAAATACATTCGAATCTCGGTACGCGATTGGCAGTACGAATCCAGAAGGTAAGCTGCTCCTGCACCATCGTAATCTCCAGAGCGAAGTCCTTCTATCCAAACATCATATGCAAGCCGTCCAGAAGCTATATTTTGATCAGGTAACAAACGGTACGGAATATCCCAATCCTCCATTGCCAGGCGTAAAGATTCCAGCACCATCTCCTGCTCTGTACGTTGCACCTGATCACCAAAGATCTGACAGTACCAGAAACCGGTGAAATTCAATCCGAAATTATCATACAGCAAAATATGCGGCTCTTTGCTCCAGCCATCCTGCACATAAAAGACCCGATCTGCATCATCATATCCATAAATGACACCAAACTCGGGCATCCAGTAGATGACACCTTTGCCTTCATCCAGACTCCGTCTGACCCAATTCACAGCATCTTGTTGATAATAAGCAAATGTCGGATGGCGACTGCGTCCCCCGTCATATATGGTAAATAGGCCAAGATTGTCGATACCGCCTTGATGAGACACTCCCCACTGTCCGTATGCCGTTACCGACATCGGCAGTAATCTCTGATGGACGGACAATTTAAAGGCCATGCCGGTATACCCTGCAAGCATGTACTTTTCTCCTTGGAATTGACCAGTATGCCGCAAAATCGCATGTAGGCTGTCCACAAATGACTTTGACTCCCGCTTCATCACCAGATGCTCCAGCATGTTCTCAGCCATCCTGTTCTCTCCCTTTCTGTCCCCTGCTCAGCCGCTCTGTCATTTCTTCTACCCGCTTCATTAGCTTGCGTCTGAGCCATCCTGGGGAGAGCAGTTCCTCCCACTCCGCAGCGTACAGATGTTGCAAAAATACATCCGTATCGTAAAATTCAATCAAGCAGACCTGCCCCTTTTGCTCCCGAATCCGGTACCCTCGCCACAGCTCCGATTGCTGCATCTCACGGAAACGAATCTCGGCCACAAACGGTTTTCGAACAGGCAATGCATCCCCCCAGGTGCTCATCCATGTATCCTGGTTGCATTCAAAGCGTTCCTCCAGCAGCGTCAGCTGCATGATGCTTTCCAGGCGAATCGGTGTCTGTTGCAGCGGGTCAGTCTCATAACCGATTACATAGTCTGCATTAAATTGAGCGGTTAGCTTCACTGGACAGAAGGTAATCTGATGCTCCCCCTCGTGATCCTTGTAATAGATATGCACTTTTCGTGCATCCTCTATCGCATGGGACAACAATTTAAACCATTGAAGGTGCCTGGGCGGTGCTGCGAACACCGGATACTGTTCTTTGGGCAGGTGATCCTCCATCGTAAAACGTTCCAATAAGTGTGCCACCCGTTTCACCGTATCCGCACGCTCATAGTCATAATGCCGATATCGATGGGCCAGATATTTGAGCACGCCTTGTTCCTCATCCGTCATATATAAATGCGGCAAACGAAAGGTCTGATCCTCGTAACAGTACCCTCGATACTTGGCTACATACACCAATGGGGCTCTGAGGGTATTTAGCATATATTCAATGTCACGTTGCGCCTGACGCCGAGATATCTCGAATTGTTTTGCCAGACCGCCGCTATTCGGAAAACGCCCGCTTCGAATCTGTTCATCAAACCAATGAATCCGATGCATGCTACTCAAGCGATTTCACCCCCCGAATCATTCCAACGTTTATTTCTGTATTATATCAAAAGGATATAGCCTGTTCCGAAGAACAGGCTATGACAGGGTATCCGTCTACATTTCCTTACGTGATTTCTCTTTCAGCTCTACACATTTACCTCTGCCAGATCTACTCTGGACTGCACAGCTTTGGAGCATTTTTTACACACTTTCAGACTCGTACCATCTGTTTTCGTTTGCGTATACAACAATTTGATTCGTGTACTCTTGCATATTGGACATGTTCCCCGTCCTCTGGACGGAAGACTCCACAGAACGCGACCTCTTTTTGTTTTAGCCAATGATTGTGAACCTCTTTTCAATAGGGTTTATGTGTTTTTGTTCACCATCATTATAGAGGCATTGGGACGACATAGAATGTCGCATCAGGAGTAATTTTTTATCGAATTCTAAAAAATAAAAAATGCCCCTTCTTCATAAAGAAGAAAGGACATTCACTCGGACGAATCTGTACTTGTCTCTGCGGCGGCTTGGAGAAGAGGCTGTAGCAACCCTGGAAAACGAGCTTCCAGATCGTCAGATCGCAATGTAATAAAATGCTGTGTACCCTGCACTCGGACGCGAATGACACCCGCCTCACGTAAGGTACGAATATGGTGCGACATCGTTGATTTCACAACACGAGCATGAAAATGACTACACGGCTGCTCCCCGCTTCTAGCGGCTTCTGCTACTATTCCCAGCCGGGTTGGATCGCTGAGCGCATATAGCACGGAGGAAAGCTCAATATCCGCCACTTGTGGATGATGTAAAATTTTCATACGGCAGTCTCCTTTTTTTAAGACTATGCATTGTATTCTAACACACATCCATGATATATTTCTAATGTTCGATACCAATCGAACTTATAACTTATAAATTTCGCATGCATCCCTTGTGTGAAGCACAGGGGCTGACATTATACACCATTTTGCAAATGTTACACACCGTTTCTGAAATGTTGCGAAATACACATCATGATAGGAGGTTTTTATGAACAACACGGCTACGGCAACCCCGATGGAACGGACAGGCATACAGGAAGGATTAATTGTGGCGTTGCTTGGATTCACCGTTGTGCTCGTCGTAATGAACACGATGATGTTTAATCTGGCTCTGCCCAAAATTGCGGCCGAATTCAAGCTGACCTCTGTCGCTTCATCCTGGATTGTTACGGGTTATTCCATCGTATTTGCGATTTCCTCGATTACATTCTCACGTTTGTCCGATTTTGTACCGATACGCACCCTGTTCACTACGGGACTTACCCTGCTTGGAAGCGCGTCTGTCTTGGGTTTCTTCAGTGACCATTTCATTGTTCTGCTCATTGCCCGTCTGGTTCAGGCTGCAGGTGCAGCATCCGTTCCGGGACTAGCGATTGTACTGATTACACGCTACATTCCGAATGACCGCCGGGGTAAATCGATGGCCGTCATCATGTCCGCCAGTTCGCTAGGTCTGGGACTAGGTCCGGTACTTGGCGGTAGCATTACACAGTTTTTGGGATGGCATGATTTATTTATCGTTACCGGTTTAGCGCTATTTTTAATTCCTGTTTTTTATAAACTGTTACCGCGAGAAACGCCGCAAAAGGGTTCCTTCGACATGCTCGGTGCGGTCTTGCTTGCCATCGGTACAACCGGGATTCTATTATTCCTGACTTCTCGTCAGGTCATTACACTTATTATCGGGGTAAGCGCACTGTTGCTGTTCTGGTTCCGCATTCGCCGTGCAACTGATCCGTTTGTGCAACCCGCATTGTTCAAAGACAAAAAATATATGATCCTCAGCTCACTGGGAATTGTATCGTATATTAATAACTTCGCCACGCTGTTCCTGTTGCCACAGGTTCTGGCACATCTCTATGGACTGACACCTGCACAATCAGGACTGGTGATTTTCCCGGGTGCGCTTGTGTCCATGCTACTGTCCAACCGCATCGGGCGTATGATTGATCGTCACGGCAATACGTTGTTATTGAAGTTTGCACCTTGGCTGCTCCTGGCCGCTGCCGGGCTGTTCGCTCTGTTTGCAGACCAAAGCATCTATGCCATCATGGTTGTGTACATGCTGCTCAGCGTTGGTTTCTCTTCTTTGACGACCAGCGTATCCAACGAATTGTCAGGCAATCTGTCCATGGATCAAGTGGGCGCAGGCATGGGACTGTTCCAACTCAGTCAATTTTTCAGCGGTGCATTCAGCGTAGCTGTAACCGGGGTTGCTCTGACCGCGATGCAGAACATGCAACTATCTTCTGCGTATAGCTTTATCTTCTGGGGCATGACTGCAGTTGGCCTCGCATCGGTTATCTTTTCGCAAATTTATTTGAGGATGCAACCACGGAAAGATAAGGTGGCGTAATATTAACCTCTAACTAATTTAAAAATACTTCAATAAAACAAAGGAAGAAGCCAATAAAATTAACGGCTTCTTCCTTTGTTTTACCTGAAATTGTTCAGGTTCTTTTCCGATCTCACTATATTTAAATTTCGTTATTCAAACAGATCCAGGCGCAGACGTTTCAAGCTGGTGTGCTTAATACGCCACTGTCCATCGATCTTGACAAATGTTTCGTGATAATGCCCAAATCCGTGGAAAGATTTGTTCTCGTTACCTTCCGGGAACGTTACCCAGTCCTCCATCGGAGAAATAACCTTCGCTTCAGTCGCAGATACAAACTCCACCTCCGCACTATGTACGTGATGCACAGTCACCGCCGGGTCTACAAGGTCACGGAATACCTGTACAATCGTGTCACGTCCAGTCAAAACCGGAATCGGATTGCCTTCCGTGCTGAAATCGGCAACGGCATCCGGTGCAAATACGTCACCGAGTTCATCCCATGCTTTTGTATCAATATAGCGGCAATAACGCGCCTTGGTATTTCTAATATTTTCGAGTGCAAGCAGTTGCTCCAGTTCCGTCATCGTCGTCGTTTGGCTCATGTGTTTTCCCTCCAGAGGTGTAAGATGTGATTAAGTATGTATATATAGTATCTTCCTTATTGTAGCATTGCCCTTCTGTCAGGCACAACGCCGCACCAAGTGAGAAATCTAAAAACATTACCCAATCTTACTGGAACAGAAACATACTTGAGGCACACTAGAGCGATAAATACTACAGTGAATGAGCTTCCCTCATCTGGGATGCGAGCTCAGACATTTTTTTATGTTGCAGGAAACTTTCCATCTCTTCCTCCGCCTGAACCATAACCTGCTGGATCAAACATGCTGCATTATGATTCTGTGAGCATTCAAACAAGGAAGCCTTGCCTTCGATGGCATGAATGATTTCCAGAAAAGAAGGATCAGGGTTCTTGCGACTAAGTCGATAACCGCCATTGGCACCGGATGTGGATTCGATCATGCCCGCTTTGACCAGTTTGGTTAGTATTTTGGACAGGTACGTTGGGGAGACTTTCTGAAATTCAGCCAGTTGATGCACGCTAATCAGTTGCTCAGGCGCAGTGCTAACCAGATATAACATTGTGTGGAGCGCATAGTTGGTCGCTTTGGAATATTTCATGAGAGGACACCTCATATATACGGATTTAATTTATCCATAATAGACCTGATTGAAGGCCCTGTCAAACGAATCCACATGAGAGTACCAAGGTAGATGGCTTTGCTGAAGGTTTGATTCATCCATTTTTCTTTTTTATTTATGGTAAAGCCCACGGTAATCAGTAGGTGTCATGCCCTCATGCGCCATAAACTGACGGTTAAAATAACTCGCATTAGGATATCCCGCTTCCTCGGCAATCTGCCCAATGTTGGCCGACGGGCGTTCAAGTAGCCACTGCTTGGCCATCTGTAGCCGTGAACGTGTGATAAACTCCATTGGCGTCATCTCTACGGCATTCTTGAACATTTTGCAAAAATAATACGTACTCACTCCTGCGCGATCTGCCCAGTCTTGTAACAGAAAAGGTTCACAAGCCTCCTGCTGCATCTGCGGCAATAACGACAGCACTCGGCTCTCCGTTTTGCTCGTGGCTCGTGTGTTCTTGAGGGGTACCGCATGCTGTACAAATTCCGCCAGCAGAGCATAGGTCAACGTGGACAACTGGGCTGGACGAAGCATCCGGTTCTGTTCCACCTCTTCAAGCAACGCCAGATGAGCGTCCTCCCAGGAAGTACGCTGTCTCAGCGTCCATAAAAGGTTGCGGTGCAATCCCCGTTCCAGCATATAATCATGCAGCCGTTCTCCGTAAAAATGGACCCACCGTACGTCCCACGGCTCATCTTCGCTACTATAATAATGCTGCCGTTGATGCGGAAAATAGAGCACCGCTTGACCTGCCCGAAGCTCGTGCACTATCCCATCGGCCTCCACATATCCTTTACCTGCCGCAACATAGTGAATGTTGAAATTATTAAGCACCCCTGCCTCACGTAATACAGCGTGCTGGGTATGATCCGTATAATGTCCAACGGACTCCGGGTAACAGAAATAGGGGATATCCTGCAGGGTCAGCAATACGGTTTGTCTCATCATGGTTGGTTCACCCCATTAAGCAATATTGTGTTAATTCAATTCAATATATTATCATTTTAATTCATTCATCTATTCTTTATAATCACAATATACATTCAATTACAGGAGGAAACAAGTTATGAATTCTGTTCAAAAGTTACGCTGGGGCATTCTCGGCAGCGCCAACATTGCAATAGGTTCCGTCATTCCTGGCTTGCAGCAATCGGAGTTGAACGAGGTTACCGCTATTGCCAGCCGTGATCTCGATAAAGCACAGCAAACTGCTGATAAACTTGGAATTGAAAAGGCTTACGGAAGCTATGAAGCCATTTTAGAAGATGATTCAATCGATGCCGTTTACATTCCACTTCCGAATCATCTGCACCGGGAATGGACGATCCGCGCAGCACAAGCTGGCAAACATATTTTATGCGAAAAACCACTCGCTCTCACGGAAAAAGAAGCACTAGAGATGGTTGAAGCTTGTGCAGATGCAGGCGTGCATCTGGCTGAAGCGTTTATGTACCGCCATCATCCGCGTTATGACCAGATTCGGGAGATTATCGCCAGCGGCGAGATTGGTGAAATTCGTGGCATCCACAGTACGTTTTCGTTTAACAATTCGGGTTCGTCCGGCAACGTGCGTTTCCGTAAAGAATGGGGTGGCGGCGCGCTGTACGATATCGGCTGTTATTCCATTAGTGCGGCTCGCCTCCTGCTGGGACAGGAGCCGAAGGCAGTGACTGTTATCGGTATGTTCTCACCAGAGCATGATCAGGTGGATATGATGGCTTCCGGACTGCTTGAATTCGATAACCATGTTGGCGTTACGTTTGATAGCAGTATGTGGGCAGCCTTCCGTAATACGCTGGAGGTACTTGGCTCTGACGGTATTATCGAAGTCCCTTCGGCTTATATTGCTCGTACAGACAGCACCTCAAACTTCTTTGTTACTGCAGGTGGTGAACGTCGTGAAGTTGAGGTGCAACAGGTCAATCATTATGCATTACAAGGGGATGATATGGCTCGCGCTGTACTTCAGGGCAAAGAACTTCGTTTCGCTCCTTCCGATGCGGCAGCCAATATGAAAGTGCTTGAAGCTTGTCTTCGCTCGGCAGAAGAACGTACACGAATTACGCTGTGAGACGCGAACTAGAGACAACATATATTAGTTTAATGCCAATTCTAAATTCTTACTTTTCATTTCGAATGAAAGCTCCAAAATGAATTGCACCCTTATATATGAGAGGATGGTTTATCTATGGAATATATTGAAATCGCCGGTGCTGGCAAAAAAGTCTCAAGGCTAATCAAAGGAACAGACTATTTCTTTCATGATACGTATGAGAAAGCTGCGACCAACCTGGATGCGTTTCTGGCGATCGGTGGCAACACGGTAGATACAGCGCACATCTATTGCGGTGGACAGAGTGAAGAGGTACTGGGACGTTATATGAAGGAACGCGGCAATCGCGACCAGATGGTCATTCTTACAAAAGGGGCACACCATGATCAGAACGGCCCTCGCGTGAACGCCGATGCGATCCGCAAAGACCTAACTCAAAGTCTGGAGCGTTTGCAGACGGAGCATGTCGAGCTGTACGCACTGCATCGGGATGATCCGAACATACCTGTGGCTGCCATTCTGGAGGCACTAAACGAACACATCGAGTCTGGCAAAATCGGCGCCATCGGCGCCTCCAACTGGACCTGGCAGCGGTTAGAAGAAGCTAACGCTTATGCCGCCTCCCATGGTCTCAAAGGATTCACGTTCAGCAGCCCAAACCTCAGTCTCGCCAAAGCGAACGAGCCATTCTGGGCAGGCTGTGTATCGGCGGATGCCGAAACGCTCGCATGGCATGAGCAATCACAATTGCCACTCCTGTCCTGGTCTTCACAGGCTCGCGGCTTCTTCACCGGACGTTTCACGCCTGAGGTACGCGACAATGCTGATCTGGTGCGTGTATTCTACAGCGAAGGCAATTGGGAGCGGCTGCGCCGTGCCGGGGAATTGGCTGAATCCAAAAATACAACGGCGATTCAGATTGCCTTGGCCTACGTATTGAATCAGTCCTTCCCGACCTGTGCATTGATTGGGGCACAAAATCAGGCAGAGTTGCTCTCCTGTGACGAAGGCTCCCGCATTACGCTGACTGCGGAAGAGATCGCCTGGATCGATCTGGCGAGTGAGGTTAAGCCAGCCGGCATCTGAAGATAACGTCCTGGAATTCTAAACTTGCTAAACGCCAAAAACAAATCTTTAAATAAACCACAACAAATTTCAAACTAAAAACGGGATCAAGGTAACGGATTTTCCGCCTTGTCCCGTTTTTTTGATAGCTGTGCAACTGGAATAATGGAGAGAGACCAGATACACAACGTGACTCAAGCAATTGAACATTAGGCTAGCTTGGGCCTGCTCTTGTTGGCAATATTACCTCAACATCGCACACGCACACGCACACGCACACGCACACGCACACGCACACGCACACGCACACGCACACGCACACGCACACGCACACGCACACGCACACGCACACGCACACGCACACGCACACGCACACGCACACGCACACGCACACGCACACGCACACGCACACGCACACGCACACGCACACGCACACGCACACGCACACGCACACGCACACGCACACGCACACGCACACGCACACGCACACGCACACGCACACGCACACGCACACGCACACGCACACGCACACGCACACGCACACGCACACGTCGCAAAGTATACTTACTCACCGATGCACAGTAAACCCCTCATTTATAGTACTTTGAGCCAGCGGTTACAGACAAATGACATGCGCTGGACTTCTAACGATCACAGATGATGCTATTTCGCCTATTTTAGCCTCTTCTCAAATCTAACGATCACAGGAAACGCTATTTTCTCATTTCCCCCCCCCATTTTGCTCTTTCGAAGGCATTTCTGAGGAAATAGCGTCGCTGGTGATCGTTAGATTTCTTAGACCGCCAAAACGGTGCAAATAAGCTCATCTGGGATCGTTAGCGCAGTCCTGGTGTTTTGGACATACGATGTCTCCCTAGATTACTCACAAAAAAGACATTCTCTAGTATAGGGTACTGGAGAATGTCTTTGGATTAAATTCATAATCCCGTCTGCATCATATGTGAACATGAAATCAACTCGCGTAATGTGCTTAACCGTTGCACTCTAACCGATGACTCACATAAAAAGGACATCCCCCAGCACACTGCACTGGGGAATGTCCTCTAAATTTATTGATTGCGAACCAATAGCAATTCCTATCCTAAATATAGCCTATTACTGCCCACTAATGCCTATCGATACCAACTAATTCCTACGAATGAATATTAATACCTTTTATAGCCTATTACGACCTATTAATCAGTTACAGCTTAACGATCTGACCTGTTTTCTCGGATTCAAACGCAGCCAGAATGACTTGCAGGGAACGCAAGCCCTCTTCACCCGAGATGGATGGAGGTGTCTTGGTTACGATGGATTCTACGAATGCATCGATTACGCCGCTTGGTACTTGTTTTTCATTGGTCGCCATCGCGCCGACTTTGTACGTTTCAACCGTACCGTTGGTCAACTCAACGATAACCTCGTCACCTTCGACTGTACCGATCTTCATTACGCCATTCTCACACCATAGCACAGTGCTGTTGTCTCCGCCTCTGTATTGTGTCCAGCTGGCTACGAGTGTGCCGATTGCGCCGCTCTTCATGCGCAGCAAACATGTCGCATTGTCATCCACATCCGTACCTTCTTTGTGCAGCGTGCTGATGAAACCAGCTACTTCGGATACTTCGTCGTTCAGCAAATAACGGATAAAGTCGGATTTGTGTACGCCAAGGTCACCCATCGCGCCCATAATAGCTTCTTCTTTGCGGAAAAACCAGCTACCTGCTCCATCTAAACTCCAGCCTTCTGGACCCGGGTGACCGAAAGCCGTACGGAAGGTCAGCACTTTGCCCAATCGGCCGGAATCCAGAATTTCTTTGGCTTTCACGTGAGGAGGCATCAGACGTTGGTTGTGACCTACCATCAGATATACGCCGTTTTTCTTAGCCGCCTCAATCATTTGCTCGCCTTCTTCAGTGGAAACCGCCATCGGTTTCTCAACCAGCACATGCTTGCCCGCATTGGCAGCGGCAATCGTCATTGGTGCATGCAGATAGTTTGGTGTACATACGCTCACCGCTTCCACTGTTGTTTCGTTTGCAAGCAATTCCTCGTAACTGGAATATGCTTTACCACCGTACATTTCGGCCATTTCCTGCGCACGCTCCACTACCGGATCAGCAAATGCGACAAGTTCTACGTTCTCATTGGCAGCGTACTCCGGAATATGTCTGCGCTGAGCGATAGCTCCACAGCCGAATACTGCAACTTTAATTTTACTCATGTACAAAAGTCTCCTTTGACAATTAGATTCATGTTTGACACGGTCAGATGTTACGTCTATGGAAGTTGAACTCTTAGAACTGGTTCAGATAGTTTTGTTTCAGCCAGTTGTGGCTATTCTCTACGCTCTCAAGCGGAGGGTTCTGACATACGTCCTGTTCCACGATCAGCCACTCTACACCTGCATTTGTTGCGCTTTCAATAACAGCTGGCAGATCCACTTCGCCTTGTCCCAGCTCCAGTGTTTTCATCTGACCCTGCTCGTCTTTGCTGAAATCTTTCAAGTGAAGCAACGGCAAACGACCCGCATATTTATTAATATACTCGATTGGATTTTGTCCAGCAAACTGTACCCAACATACGTCCATTTCCACTTGTACAGCTTCTGGAGTCGTTTGAGCGAACATCGCATCAAAAGCATTGGCATCCCCAACTTGGCCATGGAATTCAAAGTCATGGTTGTGGTAACCAAAGATCAAACCTTGTTTCGCTGCTTCGGCTCCGTACTGTTGCAATTCTTCAAATAATTTCGTCCAGCCTTCTGCATTGTCCGGGCGATCTTCCGGCATCAGATAAGGACAGATCATATATTGTGCACCAATTGTTTTCAGGTAATCGATTTGTTTTTGCAGGTCTTCGCGCATCGCATGAAGGGACACGTGGCTGCTAAAACCTTTTAGACCCAGCTCATCTAGTAGCGCTTTCATTTCCTCTGCTGGAATGTCGCCATATCCGGCAAATTCAACCCCTTCGTATCCAAGGGCGGCCACTTTGCGCAGTGTACCACGAAAATCTGCTGCAGTTTCATCACGAAGTGTAAAAAGTTGCAAACCAATGTTCAATTTTTTCATGACAGATACTCCTCTGCTCTCAAATTTGCTTACATTGCTCTATCTGGTATCATCCTAACGCAAAACAGGCTAAAATGAACATATACAATATAATCGAAACATGAACTATCTGATCAAATTTTATTTCCATCCTGTTGTAATCCGTGAATTCAGTTCTATGGCTGCACGCTGGCAGTCCTATAATTCCGTTGATTCAACAGGAGCGAACGTTTGGGGGCATACATCTTTGGACACATTGGACACATCCGTATTGATCTGTGACTACTCCTATCACTACAAGGCATTCACCCATAATATGAAAGGCGAGCTTGCCACCTATTTATTCCGCTTGCAGACGGAAGGCTCGTGCAAAGTATATGTACAAGAAGAGGAATTCCGCATGACCAGCGGTGATTTGCTTTTATTAAAACCAGGGGACGATTATCGCCTCGTCGTAGATGAACCACATAAGGAAGGGCGTTTGTCGAGTGGGGACTACTATCTCTTCTGTGAAGGCGGCTGGATTGAAAAGTGGTGGAAACGCCAGCAACGTCCGACGGTAAGTCGTATTGGCCTAGATGACAAGCTGATCAGCCTGTGGCGCAACATGCTGCTGGAGAAACGTCGCGGCCCACTGGAGGAAAATGCGGAGCTGAAGGACGCTCTGCTGCGGGGGCTATGCCTGTACATTGATCGGGCGATTACGGAAAATATTCAGACCGACCGGGCTGTCTCTTCGGCACTTAAGCTGAAGCGTTTTATCGAAGAACATGCCACGGTTACGTTCAAATTAGAGGAAGCTGCCCGTTATGCCGGACTTAGTCTCTCGCGGGCCGTGCGTTTGTTCAAGGAACACTATAATCAGACCATGATCCAATATGCCATCGAAATCCGACTGAACGCCGCACTGGAGCGTATGAAATACAGCGAGATGACACTGGAGCATATTGCCGAGTCCTGCGGTTTTGCGAGCTACTCCTATTTCCACCGGGTGTTTCGGGCGCATTTTAGCGTGTCTCCAGCAGAGTACCAAAAATCAAAACAGCATGAACCGATAGATGATCTGGAGCATGTGTAAGGTGAGATACTTTAATTTCAATTCATCTATTCGGCGATGTATCCTAAATCATTACTTATTTTTATAAACCTTCATTATAAAACTGGATGTACTGGAGTGATCCCATGAACTCGAAACGCAAAGTTCTCATTATCGAGGACGAACATGACATTTCCCGCATCTTGCGCGATTATCTGATGAGAAATGGATATGAGGCCGCCGTTGCAGCCACTGGAGAGGATGGCCTTCAGATTATGGAGTTAATCCAGCCGGACTATATTATTCTCGATATTATGTTGCCAGATCAGGACGGTATCGATGTATGCCGCGAAATTCGCAGGCGGAACAACATTCCCATTCTTATTCTGAGTGCCAGAGGAAGTGATACCGACAAGGTGCTGGGGCTTGGATTCGGTGCTGACGACTATATGAGCAAACCATTCTCCCTAAGCGAGCTGCTCGCCAGAATCAATGCTCACTTCAGAAGATATGACAGTCTGAACACGGTACAGGATCACTCCCATCTACTACGTCTTGCTAACCTGGAAATTGACAAGAAGGCTTATAAAGTTACCGTAAATGGTAATGAAGTTTCCCTATCGGCAAAAGAATTCCAACTGCTGTATTATCTTGCCAGCAACAAAAATCAGGTCTTCTCCAAATCTCAATTACTTGATGCGATCTGGGGCTTCGATGCTTACGGAGATGAAAATACAGTAACGGTGTACATACGCAGATTACGGGAAAAGATTGAGCACGATGCCTCTCATCCAACCCTTTTAAAAACCGTCTGGGGAGTCGGATACAAGTTTAATCATGACTAAGCACGAATGGAGAAGCGTTCATGTCACTATATAACTGGTCTACACGATGGCTGAAATTATCATTAGCAATCCTACTTCTAATCCTGCTCTGTAGCCTTGGATTATTCCTTCATCTGCTGGCATCACATTCTTCCAGTGAATCTGTACCGATGATTAATCAGGTACGCCTGAAGGTTAATCCGGTGCTGCTTGAACTGGAGCAAAATCATCATCGTCTTGCAGACCCTATTGTTCAAGAGCGAATCCGTGCAGCAGCAAGCAAAGAAAATATTCCTTTTTCCTATGTCGGACTGGATGGTCTAATCCAACTGTCCTCTTTACCGTCCTCCGAAGGATCATTGGTTAATCTGAGATCCGCATTGCATTATAATCTCGCAGATGTGTTACAGCTTGCGGATGGCAATGAATCATTGGACATTGCTTTTCCCGTTATGGGAAGCCCAAAGCCAAATGGTCCTCAGGTTGGAAATATCATTTTCACCGTCCCCCAATCTCTGGTGTTTGCTCAGAAGAAGTCTCCTGTTCCCATATTCCTAATGGTTACAGTAATCATACTTTCCCTAATGCTCATGTTTCTTCTATACACCATCGTTCGCCGGATCAAGAGACAGATGTTAACCCCGGTCAACCAGCTGAAACATCACGCTGAATCGATTCTTAAAGGCAAATACGACGAGAAAATTCAATACCAACACACAGACGAAATAGGTGACCTCTACGCTATGCTGGACTTGATGCGGATGGAACTTATGCATCTGAGCACACAGCGCATGAGGCAGGAAAAAGCTCAGAAAGAGCTCATCACTAATATCTCTCATGATCTCAAGACACCCATTACGACGATAAAAGCGTACATAGATGCGATCTCCCAAGGAGTATGCGAAGATGAAGACACTCTCAAAGAATATTTGGATATTATGCAAATCCATACAGACAAAACAGCCCGGCTAGTAGAGGATTTGCTTGTTCACGCATTACATGAGCTTGGGCAGATCTCGGTTGAGCCGCAAGAACGATACAGTCGCTCCGTCTTCGAAAATATGCTGAGACCCATTGCACATATCGTTCAATCCCACGGATTGACCTACGAACAGCCTAGCCCTATCCCTGACGTACTTATTCGGATTGATCCGGTACGCATAGAACAGGTCATCTCCAATCTGATATCTAACGCACTTAAACATACTGCTCCCGGTGATTTTATCCGCATTCATGCTGAGGTCCATTCGGGACAATTCAAACTGACCATCACTGATTCGGGGCGAGGTATCCAGACTCAGGACATGCCCTTTGTATTTGAACGATATTTTAGAGGTGGCTCTTCCTCTACTTCCTCTGCTTCCTACTCTCCCCTTATCCAGGAAGGAACAGGACTTGGCCTTTCTATCTGCAAAAGCATCATTGAAGCGCATGGAGGACAGATTCATTTTTCCAGCAAAAATGGTAAAGAAACTCTCTTTCAGTTCAGTCTGCCCTTATGTTGAGGTGACGAATTATAGAGTCTCAGTGTTCATAAATGCCTTGTTTACTCTGAGCTATCTGTCCTAGGTTTGTAATACTTTATTTATATTTGGATAAGGGTTTCTCAACATCTTCCCTTTATGATGAACGATATACTGCAACGGGGAGTGAATCTGCTTGAACAAAACATCCATCATTCGTGCCCAAAACCTGTGTAAAACCTACCAGACCGGGAGCGAACAGTACCATGCGATTCGTAATGTGAATCTCGATATCTATGAAGGGGATTTCACTGTGATCATGGGCAATTCCGGTTCAGGGAAATCTACACTGTTATATTTACTGAGCGGACTGGACCAGGTCACTGCTGGCGAGGTTTATTTTCAGAATCAACGTATTGATACCTATAACGAACGAGAATTGTCTGCATTCCGCACACGTCGAATCGGGTACATCTATCAAAGCATCAACCTTGTTCCCGACCTTTCTATTCACGAAAACATCGCTCTTCCCGGGTACATCGCCAGAAATAAAAAAAGTGAGGTTCAAGCGCGGGCGAATCAACTTATGCGCGACATGGATATTCATGAACAACACAACCGCCTGCCCTCCCAGACCTCTGGGGGTCAGCAACAACGGGCTGCGATTGCCCGTGCACTAATCAACTCACCGGATATCCTGTTCGCTGACGAGCCTACCGGAAGTTTAAACTTCGAACATGGAAAAGCGGTGCTCGACATCCTGACAGATATGAACCGGGAAGGACAGTCCGTCGTGATGGTAACCCATGACATCCAAGCCGCATGCCGGGCTGATCGTCTGATCTTGATCCAGGATGGTAAAATCGGCGGTATTCTGGAATTCGACAAATATCACGAGCATCAAATTCCGGAGCGGGAGTCCATTGTCTTCGCTTTTGTATCGGGGAAGGAGTAATTTATGGCTGCCATCCTGAAGCTGAGCTTTTCTTATCTCACTCAAAATAAAATCCAAAACCTGTTTAATACCCTGCTTATTTTACTTTCCACCCTTCTGGTGTGCACTTCCGTCATCATTTTGGCGAACACAGGTTATCAGTTCAAGGAAATGCATAGCCAAACGAACGGATCGCATCAGATGTTGACATTGGAAAAAAATCTAAATGATCCCCTAACGGTGTATGACTGGTGGGCCGCTCAGAAAGGTGTTCAGGTCTCGCCTTTGCTTACTTACCGTACTTTGTCAGGCATAACCTTAGATAATGTGGATATCTCTAACATTTACTTGTACATGATGAACACCCCTCCACCTCCATGGAATGTAGATCAACTCGTATTTGCAGCCGGTAAAGAAAGCCCGTCTCCCGCACAAGGAAATGTGTGGATTCCTACTTCGATGGCCTACAGTTATAACATTACTGTCGGTGATGTCGTTCAATTCAGAACGGGACCTTCTAGGCTAAGTCTCACCGTATCAGCGATTGTTGTGGATGTTCCTTACGGAGCACCGTTCAGCAATACGGCAAGAATCTGGATGAACCCTGGCGATTATCAACATGATTTCACCACGCTTGCAGGTAAAGAACATCACATGATAGGCATACATTTTGATGACTACAGTACGAGCTCCAGCTACTGGGACCGTTATACAAGCGAGACAGGTTCTCCTTTTCTGGAAACCAAAATGGAATTCGAAAGTATCTCATCCTTCTATCTAATCATCAACCAGATCATCGGTTTCATTATGATATTCTTAGGGGCCGTCATGATGATGATTGCACTCATTACGATTGGCTTCACCATATCCGATGCCATTCTGGCCAACTACAAAACGATAGGTATCCTCAAGTCGCTTGGGCTGACCTCCCGAGCAACCATTGCTACCTACGTTATTCAATATGCTCTGTTGTCCATCATCGCCGTTCTTCCCGGAGTGGTACTTAGCGTATTCGTCTCCAAATTCATCATCAACATCTCCGTATCGTCCCTGCGGACTGACCAGGGGGATCTTGCCATTGAGGGCATTGGAGCTGCTATTGTTGTAGGGCTGCTGTTACTCGTCTTGGTTATTGCATTTGTCGTGTTATACGCCAGAAAAGCTCGCATGATCCAGCCTGTTCAGGCCATTCGTTACGGTATGTCGGAGAACGACAATGTACGCATGGTGCGACGAATGGATTCACCGCTAGCACATATGGCTTCATTTGGAAAGCTGCCTGTTTCTTGGGTCATCGGCATACGCAGTTTGATCAAAAATGGCAAAAGCTCTGTCTTAATGATACTGCTGACGTCGGTGGCCGCTTCCGTGCTCGTCTTCGGATATACTGTTCTAACCAGTATTATCGGCATCCATCAGACAGCAGCCCAATGGGGGTATGACAATGCCAACATTGCCGCTGTGGTCGTAGACAAAACGACATTTCCAAAAGCAGCACTTCAACGTGTACTGGAAGAAGATCACCGCATCAAAAATGTGGGCTGGCAGGGAAACCTTACCGGCGTGATTCCCTCCGAAGTTTTGGAAAACCATACAACCCGTCCGTCGATCAGTCTTTATTTAGGTGTATTGGATGGGAGCTATAAGGACTCCGGGTTCGAGACGTTAAAAGGAAATAACCCTGAACGCGAGAATGAAATTTCAATCGGGGTCAGTGTTGCCAAAATGTTAAACAAGGATTTGGGAGACCTTATCGATCTTTACGTTGAAGGAGAGAAGCGCACATTCATCATTTCGGGTATCTATCAAGCGATTGCAAACATGTCAGTATCCGGGAGAATCACCGTTCAAGCGGTTAAAAGCGTAAATCCAAGTTACAGTGACGTAGATGCTGCCTTTATTAATATCAACGACCCATCACAGGCAGGGATAATTGCAGCCCAACTGAATGAGCGGTTCAGAGACTCTGCTTCCATCGTCACGCAAAAAACATTGCTGGATTCCGTTTTCGAAGAAGCATTAAACATTCTTATATATCCCATGGCTCTGATTGGTCTACTGTTCATCATGGTTACCTTTATGATCATCTTCAGTACCTGCCGGATCAGCATTCGCAAAGAGAACAAGACGTATGGCATCTACAAATCAATAGGTATGACATCCGGCAGTATTCGTTCCTCGCTTACACTTGGAGTCGCATCGCTATCCCTGATAGGTTCAATGTTTGGCATTATTGCGGGCGTCTATCTTCTTCCCCGGTTACTTGAACAAGTTCTCTCGGGATATGGGATCGTACACCTTCCCTTGGTTCTGAATGGATGGGGCATCCTGTTATTCGTCTGTTTGAGTATATTGGCAGCAGCAATTGGATGCTGGCTGGCATCTCAGGAAATTCGCAAGGCATCACCACGTATGTTAGTTATTGAATAACCTAAAAGGAATCTAAAAGAGCCCTTACCTATATATAAAAAGGTAAGGGCTCTTGGAGATTATCTAAGTTTTTTATGTTTAGATACATTTTTATGTTCTTATTCAATTTTTTCTATAAAATTTGGGCTACTAACCACGCCACTTCTTCGCCAGCTCGCTAATTTGATACGGTGTTGTCCGGCAGCATCCGCCAATAATCTGCGCACCAGCAGCAACCCATTGTTCCGATGCATCCTTCATGCTGCCACAAGAGCCTTGCCCGCTCCATGTTTTGGTCTCGGCATCGTAAATCTCGCCTGAATTCGGGTAGACGATAACTGGTTTATCGCTACCTTGGCGAAGAATACCGATGGCTTCCGTGACCACTTCCATTGGAGCGCAGTTCAGGCCGATTGCCGCAATCTGCGATTCAGAGCCAAAGGTCTGTGCGCATACCTGAAGCGACGTTCCCTCGCTGATGCTTGTCCCATCTTTTAATGAAAAAGAAAGCCACGCATGAGTATTCGGAAACTCCTTAAGCAATTCCACAAGAACACGAGCCTCTTGCAACGAAGGAATCGTCTCGAATGCGAGTATGTCAGCTCCTGCTTCAATCAACGCAGCCATGCGAGGTCGGTGAAATGCAGCAAGTGTCTCATCGGACACGCCGTAATGTCCCACATATTCCGAACCATCTGCCAGATAGGCACCGTATGGGCCGACAGAGCCAGCAACGACAGGTCGCGGACGACGCAACTTCTCGCCAAGCTGTCCTGTTGAACCTTCAGCTACTGTGGCTCCCTGCACTTCTGCCCACACGTCATCTCTGGCCTTTGCAGCCAGCTCTACCGTTTTGCGAATCAGATCCAGTGCAGCCTCTTCTCCAATGCCACGCTTGCGGAAGCCCTCCACCGTTGCCTGATAACTGGAGGTGATTGCGCAATCTGCCCCTGCACGAAAATAATCAGCATGCACGTTCACGATAACATCCGGGTTCTCCAGCAACACTCGTGCAGACCAGAGCGGATCATCCAGATCACAGCCATGCTGCTCAAGCTCCGTCGCCAGTGCACCGTCCAGAATCATGACCGGATACTCCTCCAAAATATGTTGAATCACATGGATATTATTTGTTTCCTCACGTTTAGTCATGAAGTCATCCCTCTTTTCTTCTTCGTCCGATCTGTCCAATAATACGCGATATAACATAAGATAATAAATGGAATACCACAGTATAGTGCAATCCGCTGCGTTGGGTCAAAAGCGATACCGATGCAGGATGCCAGGCACAATACAAATGAAACGATAGGTACGATTGGATATAATGGCGTTCGGTAAACCAGATCTTTCACGTCATGTCCTTCCCGCAGATACTGCCTACGGAACATGTATTGAGACACGCTGATGCTCATCCATACCGCTACCACAGCAAGACCTGAGATCGAAACGAGCGTGATATAGACAGTTCCCGGTGCAATGATGCTGGACAATAAAGCCAGTGCACCACCAGCCATGCTGAGCACAAGCGCATTGAATGGTACTCCGCGTTTCGTCAGGCGGGCAAACCATGGAGAGATCGTCTTTTTATCCGCCAGTGACCAGAGCATCCGTGATGAAGCATATAGCCCCGAATTCGCAGCAGACAGAATTGCCGTTAAAATAACAAAGTTCATGATGTCGGCTGCATACGGAACACCGACCCGCTCCATGACAGCAACGAACGGACTCTCCAGCACACTTGCATCTGACATTGGCAGCAAAGCGGACAGAATAACGATCGTGCCAATAAAGAAAATAATTAAACGCCACAGCGTGGTGTGAATGGCCTTCGGAATCGTTTTTTCCGGATTTTCCGTTTCCCCTGCGGCAATACCAATCAGCTCCGTGCCTGAAAAGGCAAAATTGACTGCCAGCATCGTCATGAGGATCGCAGTCGCTCCGTAAGGAAACCACCCGGACGCAGTAATGTTGGAAAAGAACGGAGCCGGTTCAGCATTTGCCATCGGAATAATACCAAACATGGCGGCGCCGCCAAGAATGATAAAGATGACGATCGTCATCACCTTCACCAAAGAGAACCAGAACTCCGATTCTGCAAACAGTTTTACCGTGAACGCATTAAACAGGAAAATCATCAGCGCAAACAGCGCACTCCAGATCCAGACGTTCACAGACGGAAACCAGCGCTGCATAAGCAGTCCCGCTGCTGTAAATTCCGATCCAAGTGCTACAGTCCAAGTAAGCCAGTACAGCCAGGCCACTGTGTATCCTGTAGCGGGTCCAATGTATTTAGCCGCATAACTATGAAATGCACCTGTCTCCGGCATATGCACAGACAGCTCACCAAGACAGAGCATCACCAGGTACACCACCAAAGCGCCAATCAGATAGGATAGAATCGTACCTAGTGGTCCGGCTTGTTGAATGGTATACCCTGAGCTAAGGAACAGTCCAGTTCCAATGACGCCGCCAAGAGAGAGCATAACGACATGCCTCGTTTGCATTTTTCGCTGAAATTGACCCTTTTCGTTGCTGTTCTCCATATAACCTGCTCCTTGCTTCTTCATCCAGAACAAACAAAAAAGACCCACTCTTTCCTGAAGAGTGCGCCGTAACTGACAAATAAAAACAAACGCTCCTATCTATCAGGCTTTCACCCGCTGGAATTAGCACAGTATCCTTCAGATCTGTTGCTGAGGTTTCTAAGGGCCAGTCCCTCCACCTCTCTGGATAAGAAAATGATTTTGTATAACTATATCGACTGCTGCCTAATGTGTCAACATTTAAATAAACAATATGTCTGCTCCAAGCAGAGCCATCGACCCTTGGTGTCGGGGTTAACACATTAAGCATTCCCGTGGAGAGTATTAGGCTACTCTGTGGAAGATCCCGGATTTACAACACTTGTTTTAATCTCATACGTAATAGGTACTGTTGCAAACACTTCATCCCAGTTATCTTTTACCTTTTTCCACGTTTTAGGATAATGGATTCGGAGGCTATCCCGAAAACCGGCAACGTCAGCTTTATACGTATGCTGGATTTTATAGAGCATTTGATCAATCTGTTGATCTACGATTTTAGCAAAATCCTTCTCCAGTTCCTTCAGATAGGCTCCCTTCTCTTCTTTTTCGGGGGCTCGCCAATCCTCCATTAGCCAACCTTCTGACTCTGCCTTGACGTGAAATGAGATGTCCCCTCGAACTACCTTCGGAATGATTTTTGTGGTCTTTTTCTTAATCTCATAGAGAACCGTGAAGCCTTCCTTGCTGTATGTTTTGATGACACCGCCATGTTCCTTAGGCTTAATCCAAGATAATGCTTCCAGGTCGGTTTGGCTAAGCTCCCCGATAAATTTCGTTGTTTTGGCTTTAAAGATGCTGCCCCCTGAAAATTTATCCTCGCCATCTGCATTCAACACATTTTGAAGCAAAAAGCTGGAGCCAGACTGCATCTCTGCATCCAGTTTGGCAAGCGAAACCGGCTCCATTATCTTATTGGATATATACGAGTTATTTGTGATTCCCGTAAGATAAAAGGCCGGAATCCGGGAAGGATCTCTAGAAGTGAGTACATCCAGCGCACGGTGATGGCTGATTAACACAAGGCAATTGGGGCGAATATCATTATCCCGCAACACAAAATCAAGCAGCTGTTTCAATCCATACTTTTTAGCAATATCTTTGGAAATGACGATCACTTTGAGATGATGTCCAATGAGCGGACGATCTCGGCGCAAGGCAAACTGACGAAATATTTGAAGCAACGAATCCCCGGTAAGTTGTTCATTGGAGTATGATGATTTTCCGGAAGAAGGTGAACCTCCTTCATCGCTCTGCTGACCACTCGATTTCCCTGGGGCAATCTGAACAGTTGCTGTCACAATTTCTTCTTTGGGATAATGCCCTCCTTGGGCTGATATTTTTTTCTCGAAATTTGTTTCCTGACCAACATCGATGCCGAGACCCACATACAGACTCAAATCTTCTATTTCCCGGCTGCTCCAGCATCCCGAGATAAGACTAAAAATCAGTAATACACAGATCATACGTAGCCACAACCGGAGTGAAATCATGCGTGTTTACCTCCTTTTTTACGAATAATGCTCAGCAGCAGCAGTATCAGAGGCATAATGGCAAACAACACGACAGATACATTACCCAGCATGTCACCTAATGCGAATGTTTCATATACATTTTTGGGAATCATGGCTGCCAAATAGATAAAAGGTAGAAGAGAGTACATAATCATCCGCATCTTTTTAGCCTTAAACAGATCACGAATCCCCACAGAAGCGCAGTAATGGGTGATCGCAAACGTAGAGAAAATCTGCAAAATCCAGATGACGAGCAATAACGATTCGAAGCGTTCAAAGATCAAACCCTGAATCTCAAAACTTCGAACCAGATCGAGCGTTGGCCAGGTTCTCGTTTTAATTCCATCGAGCGATAAACTGCCAACGACCATAACGACCGTGATCAAATAAATCGATGTAGATATGCCAAGACCCCAAGTCATGGCCTTATTGCTTTTTTTTGGATTTTGCATATAGGCTGTAATGACCAGCATCACTTCATAACCTGTGTATGATAGCAAGGAAGGCTTCAACCCTTTGATCACAGGTAAAATCCCTTCTCCAAGTACAGGTCTGAGATTACCGATCTCGAACAACTGATTACTAAGCAAAATTTCCATCACAAATATGACCAAGGTAATCGGCAAAATGATCTCAAACACACGCACGATGACTGGAAGTCCGCCAGAGATCAGATAGATTCCAATCCACATAAATACCATCACAATGGCCCAAGTAGGGGTACGTTCGAGCAGATACATTCCGGTAACGTCAGCCATCACCCGGATTTCGAAGGCAGCAATCACCATAAAATAAAGAATGTTGGCAAAGCCCAGTATGTAAGCAATCCACCGTCCCGTAATCTCCCTGGTGAATTGAAAAACCGTTTTTTCCGGGAATCGACGGCACAAGGTCACCAGTATAATTCCCACACCCGTGATAATCAACCCGGAGAGAAGGATAGAAATCCATACGTCAGGTGTTCCGACAGCTTTACTGGTTGTCCGAGGCAGAGTCAATATGCCTGCACCAAGCATGTAATTGACAATGATGACCACGGCTTGCGTGGTAGTAATTTTGAATTGGGAGTCATTCATTACATAACACCTCCAGACCATCTGTGGATTGTACGAGGCTAAACTGGACTGCACAAAACTGCTTTGCACGAAAATCCACCTCGAACTTCATTATTTCTTCCGATCTTCATCGGTCGGATTCATCATGGAAGGACGTTTTCTCATCATATTAAGCGGAGCACGGATGACAAAATCCTTCCAATCGCTCAAATGATATGGAACAGCTGGCGCAATATAAGGCACTCCGAAACTCGATAATCGAGCCAGATGTGTACACATCAGCAAGAAGAACATAACCACGCCATATAATCCCATTACAGCAGCACTAAACATGGCAGCAAAACGGAGCAAACGGAGCGTCAATCCCGCACTATACACGGGAATAGTGAAGGACGAAATCGCTGTGACCGCTACAACAATAACTAGAAATTGGCTTATAATACCTGCCTGTACTGCTGCCTGCCCGATGATCAGACCCCCAACGATTCCCATCGCAGGTCCGATGGGTTTGGGCAGACGAATCCCTGCTTCCCTTAGAATCTCGATGGACAGCTCCATAATTAAAGCTTCAATAATGGAAGGAAAGGGTACACCCGAACGGGTTTCAATAATCGTCAGCACCAGTTTCGTTGGAATCAGACCTGGATGGAACGATATGAATGAGATATAAAGCGCTGGGGCTAGCAAGGCTAGCATAGCCGCCATAAAACGTAGAATTCGAAGGAAGGTACTTGGAATCCAGCGTTCATAGTAGTCTTCTGGAGATTGGAGCAGCATGCTGAACGTAACCGGCACAACCAGTACAAACGGAGTTCCGTCCAGCAAAATAGCGACTCGACCTTCCAATAAAGCACCGATCACGCGGTCGGGCCTTTCTGTATTCAGTATCTGCTGAAAAGGACTCAGGGCATCGTCTTCAATCAGTTGTTCTACATAACCGGATTCCAGCATCGTGTCCATATCGATACTTTTGACACGTTTAATAACCTCGGTCACGAGTTTAGGGTCGGCAATATCCTGAATATAAGCAATAGCGAGGTCCTTTTTGATCCGGCTGCCCACTTCAAACTTTTCTATAAATAAACTCTGGTCGCTTCCATAACGTCGTAAAATTCCCGTGTTATCACTAAGCTCCTCTGTAAAACCGATACGCGGTCCGCGTAGCAGACCTTCAGATAAGGGTTCATCCACCCCGCGTGTCTTTAATCTGGACGTCCCGATCAGCATAGCCCCCGGTATACCATCCACCAACAAACCGTTTTTCCCTACTAACACACTTGATGCAAGCTCCTGAAGAGATTGTGTCTCTTGAATCTCGCTGACGGGAAGGATTTGAGTTTTCAGATATGTGGACAGGAAGTCTGCCTGCTCAGGATGAAGAAAACTTTCCTGTTTAAGTTCAGGTATGCCCTTAATCATCAAAGGTTCAATTAAATATTTGTCGATCAGATCTGTATCCGTCAGCCCTTCGGTATACAGGATTGCTGCTCTCGTATTCGTTCCTCGAATGGCGAACTCTCGAATATGTACATCTGCATTTTTGCCAAAGGTCTCTCGAACCGTAATCAAATCTGTCGTGTATATTCCGGTTAACTTAATGTTGGCATAGTGCCCGGTTTCCGTGCCTGGTCCGATGCCAGCTTCAGCTGGTGAAATGTCCTTCGGTGAAGGAATCATTTTATTTTCGCGGGAGAAGCTTCCACGCTTAATTGCCGTATGGAACCAATTCGTCGTGAAATATATAATAATCGGTACGATGAAAACCATGAGTGCCTGTGCCCAAATGGTCCATTTCGGTACATAAGATAAGATCGTTGACCACATTCTCCCATCCTCCTCCCTTCTCCGTAAAATCAAAGCGCAGGTATTTCTGGCTTATTGTGTCCTGTTCGTCCATAAAAATTCCGTGATTTTGGCAAGATATGCAATGGAACACATTCTTGCTTGATCAATCCCTATCACTTGTGATTTGTGAAAAATTGTATCTGAACACAAAAAAACGATCCTGTAATGAGCACAGAATCGTTCTTATCATTCCTATCATACATTTATTTTCGCTTACACAATTCGAGTCACATGCTGTGCCTTATCATCAAGTAAATGAGCCGCAGCCGCGATCGTTTTGAAATCATTTAACGCAATCTCAATTCTCTCGTGACTTTGTTGCACGTAATCCTCTACCTTTTTTGTACCATCTGTAATGTTGGTAATCTCTTTGGTAATTCCTGTTACACTATCTCGAATCTCATTAATTGAATTCTCCACCATGGCAGATAGCTTGCGCACTTCCTTCGCCACGATATCGAACCCGCGTCCGAATTCTCCTGCATGTGCAGCCTCAATTGCTGCATTCAGTGCAAGTAGCTGTGTCTGAGAAGAAATTTCCCGAATCGTCCGCACCACGCCTTGAATGGAGCCAGCCTGCTCTTGCAGATGTATTAGTGTAGATTGGTTAGCTGCAGATACTTCCGAGATGTAAGAAACGCTGGACATTAGTTCATGGCTCCGCCCAATCCCTGCCTCTGCCTGCTCATTCAGCTCTTGAGATAGCGCCTTCAATTCTTGAACAACGGCTGTAATGTTGTTCTGGCGATTCGTAATATCAGTAGCCATCTTACAGACACCAAGCACCTTTTGATTCGATGCATCAAACACGGGCATATATGTAGCTTCTAGCCACACCGATTGACCATTTGCATCCATGCGTTCGATCTTGTCCTGGAAGCTTTTCCCGCCCAAAATACTTCTCCAGAACTCCTCATACGATGGGCTGTCTGCAAATCTCCCAAAACATAATTGACGATGCTGCATACCGTACATCTCTTTCTTGGTGTATCCCATCCTTGAAGCAAATACATCGTTCACGTATGTAACCCTGCGGTTTAAGTCGAATCGAATAATCGCCAAACTTTTCTCCATCGCTTTGACCACCAACTCGTCCGTTACCTGATCTTGCCGCCCAGTCTCCAATAAAGACATCCTCATCCCCCACAATCCGTCCCATAGTCAATAAAATTGTTGCAAATTAATTACTTAATGCCGTTCATTAATAGATGCATTCATGCGATGTGTTGACTCCTAGTAATGATACCCGAATTCGGGACTTTTGGATCACTGATTTGCATAAATCCTAAAATATAATTTTTTGTTGTACATACAACCTCCATACTTTGGACTATGCAGGCTTGATCTTACACTATTGCAGTCTTTTCTCCAATCATAATTAACGATCTGTGGGAGAACAGAAAAATAAAGAGCAAGTTATGGATAACCATAATTTGCTCTTCTTTAGAAACTTCAAGCCTGACTTCAAGTTTTGAGATTGACGCCAAATGTAATAATTTTAAACCTTAGAAATCATGCACCGTTACACAAAGCTGAATCACAACGCCAAACGGATCACGGACGATCCCATATCCGGGGCTGAATTCATTCCGTTCGTAGGGCACAAGTACCTTCACCCCCTCATGTTGTGCCAACACCTCGTACAGTCGATCCATTTGGCCTTGATCCTGGGATTGAATGCACAGCGATGTACTGTTCCCCAGTTCCCAGGGTCTCTCCGCATCCATTGCATCCTCTGCGATCATGATTTTGTTTGCTCCGATTTCCAGCACCGAATGTGTAATGTACTCATCCTGACCGGCAGGATATGTGAAACCGGGACTCATTTGCTTCATTTCTTTGTAGCTTTTTCGGAACAACACCTTTGCACCCAACGTTTTTTCGTAAAATGTAATGGCTTTAGCCGCTTCTCCGTTCATCGAGAGAAAAGGAATCACTTCCATATTCATTCTGTTTGCCTCCTCTAATCGTTTGCCTTACACTTGTCACTATAACAAGTAAAGGTGCCAATAAACGGCACCATTGAGAGGAGGGAGAGGTGAACAGATGAAAAAGACTGAACGTTTACACCATATGCTTCGCTTCATTAATCAAAAACAATATTTCACCCTGACTGAATTGATGCAAGAGTTTCATATATCCAAACGCACCGCATTGCGAGACATCGCGTCCTTGGAAGAGATGGGCGCGCCCATCTATGTCGAATATGGACGTTATGGCGGCTACCGGTTGCTTCAACAGATGCAGCTGCCTCCGATCTCTTTTAATACCGATGAGCTCCATGCCCTGTACTTCGCCATGCAGGCCCTTCGCAGCTTCACCAGCCTGCCTTTTCAGACGACATTTGACTCTGTGCATGAGAAATTCATGGCCGCATTATCCGATCGACAACGAGAGAATATTCATCACATGCAACAACGTGTCACCTTTAAACATACCGAACAGATCAAAGACAGTATTCATCTGGAGCTTCTATTGAAGGCCGCGGTACAGCAAATGGTTATTCAGATTACGTATCCTGACATAAACAAGAGTGCGGCGGAGCGGAGTAAAGTCACCGTTTCGTTTGAGAACAATGAGTCTGCCAAAGAGAATCTGGAAGCTACTCATGATCAGTCAAAAGCAATTTCCAAAACAAAAAGCAGCACCCGTGTTATACAGCCCATTGCGCTATATTCCAGTAAAGGGTACTGGTATTGCCAGGCGTACGATCTGGAGAAACAAGCTTATCGTGTATTCCGCTGTGATCGAATCATTTCGGCTGTCTTGACGGATATTGAGCCTATTATTGAGCTGGCTGATCTGAGAGCAGAGCAATATCATTTCTTATGGAAACCTTCCGAACAAGCAATTCCTTTTCAATGTGAAATTAACGAGGCCGGGATAGAACAGTTTCAGCAAAATCACTATCCGTCTATGCGTCTTGAAAATAAGGAAGGAGTCTGGCTACTCGTCGGAACCTATGAATCTCATGAATTAGATTTCATCGTGAGTTACCTTGCAGGCTACGGCACTTCCTTTAAGATTGTTGAGCCTGAGATGTTGAAGGAATCGTTGAGACAATATTATTTAAGATTGCTGGAGTCTATTTAATGTGGTAGCAAAAAAACACCCGGCCCAGGATGCGCGCCGAACGAACAACGGCATACACCCAGACCGGGTAATGGACTAGAAAATAATATCGATAGCCTCTAACTCATCTTGCTCCTGTTCGGATTGTCCATTCAAGGAAATATCCTTTAGCAGTATAGAAGGCTGTTCGCAAACCTGACGGATAATCAGGAGCAGGTCTTGCGCAAAATTGTCGATCAGATTGCGTGTGAACAACTTGGTGGCATATTCAAACTGCCCGTTCATTCCCTCATCCAGCAACGAAATGATCAAGGTAAGATCAAATTGGGACACGGCATGCGTTTCTGGATATGATTCGATCTGGATCTCTCCGAAACTTTGAACGTTGTCTTCCTTCGTTTCCAGAGCAAACATAACATCGAATACAGGATTGCGACTTTGATCTCGCGGCACCTGCAGCTTTTTCACAAGCTCCTCGAATGGATAATCCTGATGGTCGTAGGCCCCCAGCATCGTTTCTTTGACTTCGTTCAAATAAGTGAGGAATGTCTTCTCGCCGGATGGATAATGGCGAATCGCTAATGTGTTGACAAACATTCCGATAAGCGGCTCCAGGTCAGCGTGCGTGCGGCCGGAAACCGGCGTGCCTACAATGATATCATCTTGTCCCGAGTACTTGCTGAGCAGGATGGAATAGGCGGCCGATAATACCATATACAGGGTAGCACCATTCTCATCAGCAATGCGCTGCAAGTTGTCAGTCATCAGCTTATCGATGCTGAAGGGAAGTACATCTCCCTCAAAGCTACGTGTAGCTGGTCTCACAAAGTCTGTAGGCAGTTCAAGCGTAGGCAGTTCACCTTCCAGCATATCCAGCCAGTAAGCTTCCTGACGTTTCAGCCGCTCTTGTACAGGTTTGGACTGCTGCCAGGCAGCAAATTCTTTGTATTGAATACGAAGTGGTTCCAGCGTCTCACCGTTATACAGGCGCAACAGCTCTTCAACGATGATGCCCATCGACATACCATCCGTGACGATATGATGAATGTCCAACATGAGCAGATGCCGTTCTGCTTCCCATTCAACTATGCCCACACGCAGTAGCGGCGGCTGCTCCAAGTCAAAGACACGCACAAAGCTGTCTGCAATGCTCCTGGTTTCACTCTCCGTCGCTTTCGTATACTCGACGGTAAACTCCAAGTCCCGATAAATCCGTTGTACAGGTTCACCGCCTACCATTTCGAAGCCCGTTCGCAAAATTTCATGACGAGCAATTAGTCCTTTGAGTGCCAATTCGAATTGGTTCCTTTCCAGTTGCCCGACGAGAACCGTCATACCAGACATGTTGTAGCTAAGCTCCGCACCTTCCATCTGTTGCTGGATGTATAACCGTTTTTGCACGGAGGAAAGCGGATAGTACTCCTTCTTGTCTAGCACCGGAATAGAAATGTGTTCCTGTCGCTCCAATTGGCTGATGGCTTCGGCCATCGATTCGATGGTTGCATGCCGGAATACATCGCGCAGCGGTAAGTTTACGCTTAACTCCTTGTGTACTTTGCTTACGAGCGTCGTTGCTCGCAGAGAATGTCCACCAAGGTCGAAGAAATTGTCTGTTATGCCAATCTGGACCGAACCGAGTACGTCCTGCCAAACGGCAACCAGTTTCGCTTCTAATTCGGTGCGCGGTGCCACGTATTCGCGGCCTGCATTTGCTACCCCTTCCGGCGCGGGCAGCGCCTTCCGGTCGATTTTCCCATTCGGCGTCAAAGGCAATCGCTCCAGCTCCACAAAGTAGGACGGAATCATGTATCCCGGCAACTCGCTGGAGATCTCCCGTTTCAGATCTGCCGCGGTCAATTCGCCTTCCGCTGTATAATAAGCGCACAATGCTTTTTGCCCTTCCTGATCTTCCCGGACAACAACGACTGCTTCCTTCACGCCACTTACACTCAGCATCATCGCTTCAATCTCGCCCGTTTCGATACGATATCCCCGGATTTTCGCCTGGTTGTCAATCCGACTGATAAAGTCCACGTTGCCGTCTTGCATCCAACGAGCTGAATCTCCCGTTCGGTACAGTCTCTCTCCCTCGGCGAACGGACTATCGACGAATTTCTCTTCTGTGAGGTCCGGGCGATTCAAGTATCCGCGTGCCACGCCAACTCCCCCGATAACCAGCTCTCCAAGTACACCAACGGGCACCGGGTTCAGATGTGCATCCACAATGTAAAACTTCGCATTCAGCCACGCTTTGCCGATTGGTACATGTCCAGTCTGCGGCAGCAGCGTCAACGATTCATCGTAGAAACTGGTGTCAATCGCCGCTTCCGTCACCCCGTAGGCGTTGATGATCCGGAACACCGAGCCATAGCGTTCCTGCAAAGTTCGGTAATCCGCTACGCTGCAGCTGTCCGAGCTTGTAATCAGCAGCTCCATCCCGCTCATATCCAGCCCTTGCTCATGCACGTAGTCCAAAAACGGCACGATTAGCGCTGGTGTCGATTCGAAGATAGTCACTTGTTCCCGCTCAATCCAGTGATGCAGACGGGATGGATCAATCCGGTCGTCCTTCGGTACAATTACCATAGTACCTCCGTTATACAACGTGCGCGCGATATCGCCCACGAATACATCAAACGAGAAACTGGCGAGCTGCAGCAGCCGCACAGGGAACTGATCTAATCGGTATTCCCGACGGTAACCCGCCGCCGTATTCACCAGACTGCGGTGCTCAATCATAACGCCCTTCGGTTTCCCGGTTGTTCCCGACGTGTAGATTACATATGCCAGATCCTCTGGACGTGCTTCATGGAAGCTGTCCATGCCAGCAACATCAACAACATCTGGCCGACTCGCATCTCCATCGTTCGCAGCACTTTTCAGCTTGTCCGAAACGATACCCGAGCCCATCGATGAATTCGCCCGCTCAACGCTATACGATTCCTCGTCGTCCAGATACAGCACCTTCGCCAGCGCCAGTTCCTCTTCAACGAGCCAGGCTTCAGCACGTTCTCGCAGTAGCGTTTGCGTCAGTAGCACCTTCGCTCCGCTATCTTGGAGCATGAAGCGTACACGGTCTGCCGGATAATCCGGGTCAAGTGGTACATACGCCCCGCCTGCTTTCCAGACAGCCAGCACGGCCACCAGCAAGTCCACCGAACGCTCGGCAAGAATGCCAACGATTGACTCCCGGCCGATGCCGCTTATCCGTAGCGTAGCCGCCAGACGGTTCGCCTGCTCGTTCAGCTTCGCATACGTCAGCCTGTCATTCTCGTATACAACAGCTGTATCTTCAGGCGTGCGCTCTGCCTGTTCCTCGAACAGACGATGGAACGCAGCTGCAGGAACGGCTTCCGCTTCAGGTCGCGTAGGGTTAAACGCGTCGATAATTTCCTGTTCCTCTGCCGTCAGCAAGTTCAACTCAGCAATGGTTGCCGATGGATTGCAGAGAATCGATTCAAGTAGTTGCAAATAGTGAGCGGCCAATTTCTCCATGGTTTCGGTTTTATAAAGAGCCGTGGCGTATTCAAACAAGTATTCCAGACCTTCCTCAATCTCTGTGACGTCCAAGCTTAGATCGAACTTCGAAACAATTTCTTCGCTGGCATACGTCGATAAATGGAGTCCGGGAAGCTGGATTTCCACATTCTCTGTATTCTGCAAAGCAAACATCGTATCAAACAGCGGATTGCGGCTCAAATCGCGAACCACGTTTACCTTATCTACCAGTTCCTCAAACGGATAATTTTGATGTTCAAAAGCACCAAGGGTTGTCTCCTTGATTTCCTTCAAGTAGTCAAGGAATGTTTTGCTTGCAGCCGGATAACTACGGATGGCCAGCGTATTGACAAACATCCCGATCAACGGCTGAACATCGTTATGATTTCTTCCTGCAATCGGCGTGCCCACAACGACGTCTTCTTGCCCTGTATATTTTTGCAATAATATGGTGTATCCAGCAAGCAGAACCATGTAAAGTGTTGCACCGTTCTCAGCAGCAAGCCGTTTCAGACCCTCGCTTTTCTCGCTGTTCATAAACAATTGCAGTGTACGACCCTCGTAGCTCTGCATCGCCGGGCGCGGATAGTCGGTCGGCAATTCCAACACAGGCAACTCTCCGCTGAACATATCGAGCCAGTAAGCCTCCTGTTTGGCAAGAAGCGCCTTCTGCTCGTCCGATTGTTGCCATACCGCATAATCTTTGTACTGAATACGGAGTGGCTCGAGTGGCTCCGCACTGTAAAGGAGGACGAACTCCTCGATTAGTACGTCCATCGAAACGCCGTCAGATACGATATGATGCGTATCAAACATTAGAATGTGCCGATCCTGTGCCAGTTCGGCAAGGCCTACACGCAGAAGGGGTGGTTGAGCCAGATCAAACGCACGAATGAATTCGCGCACCGTTTCTTCCGTTTGCTCTTCGCTGATCCGCACATATTCCACCTGGAAGACAGTTTCTTCATAAATCCGCTGAACCACTTCACCATTTACCATCTCGAAGCCGGTACGCAGTGTTTCATGCCGAGCTATAAGTCCGCGGAACGCTTCTTCAAACCGCTGCCGGTCGAGCTCTCCTTCGAGCAACATCGCTCCTGGAATGTTGTAGCTCAGCTCGCCTCCTTCCAACTGGTTCAAGATATAGAGACGTTTCTGAGCCGAAGAGAGCGGATAATAATCGCTCGGTTCCGCAGCAGAAATAGATGTAAACGAACGGGTCTCCAGTTGCTCCATAGCCATAGCCATTTCCTCAACCGTCGAGTAATTGAACACATCACGAAGAGGGAATTCAATGCCTAGTTCTTTATGCATCTTGCTAACAAGCGTTGTCGCTCGCAGAGAGTGTCCGCCGAGATCGAAGAAGTTGTCCGTTACGCTAACAGCCTTGTCACGAACAAGCACCTCCTGCCATATGGCAGCCAGTTTTACCTCCAGTTCGGTACGCGGCGCCACGTACTCACGTCCTCCGGATACTCCCGCTTCAGGCGCAGGCAACGCCTTACGGTCGATCTTTCCGTTTGAGGTCAGAGGCAGGTACTCCAGCTCCATGAAATATGACGGGATCATATACCCCGGTAGCTCGCTGGCAATAGCCCGCTTCAAGTCGCGCGCAGTCAAACCTTCTTCGGCTGTATAATATGCGCACAACGCTTTCTGGCCTTCCTGATCTTCCCGGACAACAACGACAGCTTCCTTCACGGCACTAATGCGGAGCAGCTTCGCTTCAACTTCGCCTGTCTCGATCCGGTAACCCCGTATTTTCGCTTGGTTGTCGATTCGGCCAATGAAATCCACGTTGCCATCCTCCATCCAACGAGCTAAATCTCCCGTGCGGTACAACCTCTCACCCGTGATGAATGGACTGTCCACGAACTTCTCTTCAGTCAGCTCCGGACGGTTCAAGTATCCGCGCGCGACCCCAATTCCGCCGATAACCAATTCGCCCAGCACACCGACTGGCACCGGATTCAGGTGTGTATCCACAATGTAAAACTTCGCATTTAACCACGCTTTGCCGATAGGTACATGCCCTGTCTGTGGCAACATTTCCAGTGGCTCATCGTAGAAGCTGGAGTCGATCGTCGCTTCCGTTACACCATAGGCATTGATGATTCGGAACAATGATCCAAAACGTTCCTGCAAAGTGCGGTAATCTGCCACGCTACAGCTGTCCGAACTTGTGATGAGCAGCTCCATCTCGCTCATATCCAGCGCCTGCTCATGCACATATTCCATAAACGGCACAATCAGCGCTGGCGTCGATTCAAAAATGGTCACTTGTTCCTGCTCGATCCAGTGGTGCAAACGAGACGGATCAATCCGTTCGTCCTTCGGCACAATCACCATTGTGCCTCCGTTATACAGCGTGCGTGCAATATCCCCCACGAACACGTCAAACGAGAAGCTGGCAAGCTGTAACAACCTCACCGGAAACTGATTCAACCGATACTCCCGACGGTAACCCGCGGCCGTGTTCACCAGACTGCGATGCTCGATCATCACGCCCTTAGGCTTGCCCGTTGTTCCTGACGTGTAGATCACGTAGGCCAGATCCTCCGGACCTGCTTCATGGAAACTCTTCAGATCAGCAACATCAACAACATCTGGATGACTCGCATTACCTTTATTCTTCACAACACCCGTCAGCTTGTCGGAAATGGTGTCGGAGGAGACGTTAGAAACCAGGCTTGAAACAACTCCCGACACCATACCAGAATCCATCGTTGCATTTGCCAGCTCCTCACTGTAAGCCGCTTGGTCGTCGAGGTACAGCACCGCTTCCAGCGCAAGTTCCTCTTCACCAATCCAGGCTTCGGCACGTTCTCGCAGCGGCGTTTGCGTTAGAAGTACCTTCGCTCCGCTGTCTTCAAGCATGAATCGCACGCGGTCTGCCGGATAATCCGGGTCCAGCGGTACATACGCGCCGCCTGCTTTCCAAACGGCCAGCACAGCTACCAGCAAATCCACCGAACGTTCGGCAAAGATACCAACGATGGACTCACGGCCGATGCTGCTGGCACGCAGTGTAGACGCCAAACGGTTCGCCCGCTCGTTCAGCTCAGCATATGTCAGCCTGTCGTTTTCGTACACGACAGCTTCCGATTCAGGCGTACGTTGCGCCTGTTCCTCGAACAGACGATGGAACGCAGCCATAGGAGCCTCTTCTATTTCCGGTTGCGACGGGTTAAACGCACCAAGAATTTGTTCTTTTTCCGCCGACGTCAAAAGTTCCAACTGGTTCACACGCATGTTCGGGTTAGCCGCAACCTGCTCCAGTGCCCAGGCAAAATGACTATGGATCGCCTTGATGTCTTCCTCTCCGTACGTCAGCGCATTATACGTAAACCGCAGCAAAATATGCTCTTCCGGAATAACGGTAATGTCCAGGTCGTAGTTTGTTTGTTCCGGTGACTGGATATTAGCGATTTTCAGCGCTTCTTTGTCTCCGCCGACGACCTGTTCAATTTGTTCTTCCATCGGATAATTCTCAAAGACCATAATGTGGTTGATCAAGTCGCGCTTCTGCTCACTTAGCGACTGAATTTCGAACAGCGGGAACGTCTCGTAAGCTCCTGAAGCCAGCGCTTGATCTTGGGTTTTCCTTAAGATATCAGCCACAGTCTCCTCGGCTTTGCCTTGAACACGGACCGGGATCGTATTAATAAATAGGCCAATCATGCTTTCGATGCCCGGAATTTCCGCCGGACGACCCGATACGACCGAGCCGAATACGACATCTTCACTGTTGTTGTATATCTGTAAAACCAGCCCCCATACGGTCTGCATGAACGTATTAAGCGTCACCTGTTGCTGGCGTGCCACCCGCTCAATTTGCCACGTCAGTTCCTTGCTGAGTTCAACATCGATTTCAGCCGCTTCAAACGCACCCTGCTTCGTCAGCGTTTTCTCCTGAGGTAGCTTGGTCTGCTGATCGTAACCTGCCAAATAGTCTGACCAGTAACGTGAAGCTTTCGCAGCATCCTGAGTTTCCAGCCATTCGATATACCGGGAGTATGAAGTAACCGGAGGAAGCTCCGCCGTGCAATTCTCCTGGAACGCGAAGTAGGTGTCGAACACTTCCTTAATCATGAATGACATGCACCAGCCGTCCATCAAAATGTGATGGTGACTCCAGATCACATGATAGGACTCTTCTCCGGTACGCAAAACGGTAACACGCATCAGAGAGCCTTGAGCCAAATCGAACTTGTTCGCTTTATCGGCGCTGACAAAATCGGTTATCCTCTTCTCCGGGTCTTCGTCGCTTGCGAAGCGAATATCTTCGAAGTACACTTCACACTTCCGCTCGCGGAATACCACTTGAATGGGCTCGTCTCTCCAGCCGGTAATAAAATTGGTTCGTAACGCCTCATTCCGCTGCACCAGCGTATCCAATCCTTTTGTGAATGCTTCAACATTAAGGTTTCCGTACAGATCGAAGGTCACCTGTTCGAAGTAAGCCTCCGAATCTGCATCCAGTAGGCTGTGGAACAACATCCCTTTTTGCAACGGAGTCAGGGTGTATACATTTTCCAGTTCACCTAGTACCGCCGTTTGTTCAGCCAACCGATCCAGTTCCTCCAGCGTCACATCTTGCAGCAGTACGTCACTAGGCGTAAGCTCCGGCCGTTCTTTGGATACACAATGACGAATGACTTCAAGCAAGCTCGAATGAAGCAGAGTGCTCAGACGTTCTATCGTATCCCGTTGATACTGAGTTTCCCCATAACGGATCGTGAGTTCCAATATTCCTTCCGATACCATCCCGTTGATATCAAGGACAAAGTCCATCACTGCATTTGGGCTTGAATCGGAGCCTGGACTAAACGGTGACGGCTGTGAACCACTACTATCGTAATCCTGGTCGAACTGTCCCAAATAGTTAAAACTGATCTCTGGTTCCAATGCAAAGCGCTCGTTTTCACGCGGTGTCGATATATAACGCAGAATGCCGTAGCCGATTCCTTTGTTCGGGATGCGGCGCAAGCTTTCTTTTACCTGTTTCACCTGATGACCGAGTGCCTGAGCATGACCAGGCTCGAGAACGACAGGGAACTGACTCGTAAACCAGCCCACTGTGCGCGTAATGTCTACATCTGGCAAAAGTTCTTCCCGGCCGTGGCCTTCGAGATTTACCAGCACGCGATCCAGACCGCTCCACTCTTTTACCGCGAGTCCAAGCGCCGCAAGCAACAGATCGTTCATTTCCGTATTGTAGGCGCGGTGTGCCTGCTTCAACAGCTGCTGCGTTTCCTCCGCCGACCAACGAACAGTCACGAGCCCGCTGTTCTGCAGGTTGGATCTGCTTTGTTCAAAATCTTTCGGCAGTGGCTCATGGCTCAAATGCTCAATATGCTGCCAATATTCTCTTTCGCCTTCCATCGCCGAGCCGTTTGCATAATCAGCGAGCTGTTTCGCCCACGTTTGGAAGGAATCGGTTTTGAGCGGCAGACGGATCGGTTGCCCTTGCAGTGCCTGCTCATAGCCAGTAGCAAAATCCTCAAGCAGAATCCGCCAGGATACACCGTCTACGACCAAGTGGTGAATCGCGATGAGCAAGTGGTCGCCGTCATCACAACGGAACAAGCCGAGCTTCACAAGCGGACCGTTTGCCAGATCAATGCTCGCTTGAATGTCATTCGCCTTAGCTTCTACCGCTTCTTTCACGTTATGGGCTCCCTTAAAATCGACAACTTCCAGATCGAACAGAACTTCGTTCTCCCCGGCGCCGCGGTTCCAGGCGTTATAACCGTTTTCGGTCTGGCGGTAAACCGTACGAAGAGCATCATGATGTACGACAAGCTGACGCACCGCTTGGCGTAAGGCACCTTCGTCATATCCATGCTGGGAGAACTGCATGAATGCCTGATTGCTGTGATGCACATCGGCCGGATTTTGTTCAAAGAACCAGCGCTGAATCGGAGTTAAGATGACCTCCCCTGTCACTTCGGCCTGGCTTGCCGTTCTCTCCGCCGTTTGAAGCTGCAAACTAAGGGCAGAAATCGTTGGATAATGAAACAAATCTTTCATGACCAGCTTGTACCCCGTTTGCAAAAGACGGGAAGATACTTGCAAAGCCTTGATTGAATCGCCGCCGAGCGCAAAGAAATTGTCCATCGTGCCAACCTGATCCACACCCAGCACGGACTGCCAGACCGACGCAAGGGCTTGCTCAGCAGGCGTACGAGGCGCCGCGTATGTAGCCTCTGCGCGAATGTTTCCTTCCGGTACAGGCAGTGCTTTGCGATCGATCTTACCGTTTGGCGTAAGTGGCATTTGATCCAGGCGCATCATACGCGAAGGCACCATATGGGAAGGCAAAACAGCGTCCAGATGGGCCACAAGCTCCTCCAGATCAAAGTTGGAATCCGCTACGACATATCCGCACAAAAATTTCTGCCCCCGCTCATCCGTTCGATCAATGACAAGGGTCTGACGCACGTTAGCAACATTTTTCATGGCCGCTTCAATCTCACCAAGCTCGATTCGATGACCGCGAATTTTCACCTGGTTGTCGATCCGGCCGATGAAGTCCACGTTACCGTCCGGCATCCAGCGAGCCAGGTCACCTGTCCGGTACAGCCGCTCTCCAGCGGCGAACGGACTGTCTACGAATTTCTCCGCTGTCAAATCCGGGCGGTTCAAGTAACCACGGGCCACCCCGGCCCCGCCGATCACCAGCTCGCCTAGAACTCCAATAGGCACCGGCTTCAGATTCGCATCCACAATGTAGAACTTGGCGTTCAGCCATGCTTTCCCAATCGGCACACTACCTGTCTTCGGCAACTGTTCCAGCGGCTCGTCATAGAAGCTCGAATCAATTGCCGCCTCTGTTACGCCATAGCTGTTAATAATACGGAACTGCGAACCGAAGCGCTCCTGCAAATTGCGGTAATCCGCTACGCTACAAGCATCCGAGCTTGTAATCAGCAACTCCATCGAACTGAGATCCAGACCCTCGGCGTACACATGCTCCATGAACGGCATGATCAGCGCCGGGGTTGATTCAAACACCGTCACGGCGTAATCATGAATCCAGCCGTAAAGTCGGGTTGGATCAATCCGGTCGTCTTTCGGCACAATGACCATGGTTCCACCGTTGTAAAGCGTCCGCGCAATGTCGCCAACGAACACATCAAACGAGAAGCTCGCAAGCTGTAACAGTCGGACCGGGAACTGATCCAAGCGGTAGTCCCGGCGGTATCCCGCCGCCGTATTCATCAAGCTACGGTGTTCCATCGCCACGCCCTTCGGACGGCCCGTCGTACCGGAGGTGTAGATAACGTAAGCCAAATCACCTGGCTTGTTCACATTCGCCAGATTCGATACAAAGTCTGCCGATAGTACGCTTTGCTCGGCTTCTGCCGTAACAGACGTTTCCGCAGCAACCGTCTCCGCTTGTGCCAAAGCCTCTTTCGCTGCCCCTACTTCACCAACAGCTTGTAAGCTCACGTCCGTTTCCGATGCTCCGAGGCTATACGTCGCTGCATCATCAAGTGCAAGCACTGTTTGCAATGTTAGAGCTCTATCTTCGCGCCAAGCTTCCGCTTGCTCCAAAAGGCAGGTTTGCGTGAGCAGTACCGATGCCCCACTGTCCGAGAGCATATACTCGATACGCTCTGCCGGATAGTCTGGATCAAGTGGAACATAAGCGCCACCCGCTTTCCATACAGCGAGAACCCCGATCAATAACTCCGCCGAACGACCAGCCAAAATGCCCACCACCTGCTCCGGCTTCACGCCGTGCTCCCGTAGTACATATGCCAGACGATTCGCTTTGGCGTTTAACTCCGCATACGTCAGCTTGTTGTCTTCGTAGACAACCGCCAACGCTCCCGGAGTACGCTCCGCCTGCTCCTCGAACAGCTCGTGGAACATTCTCTCTCTCCACGACTTATGAGCTTCCAGACCTGTACCCTCTGCGGCGGATTGCTTCGCAAGGGCCGAAGACGATACGTCAAAACCGACCAGCAGATCATGTTTTTCGTAGTCCATCAGGATATCCAAGTCCGAAATCCGCGAATTCGGCTGAGCCAGGATCGACGCCAGTAGCTGATCATAGTGACCCGCTAGCCTTACCATCGTTTCCTGTCTAAATAACGAAGTAGCATACTCAACCTTGCAAACCAATTCGTTACCCGCTTCTACAATATCCAAGCTAAGATCAAACTTTGCTGTTTTTTCCTCAATGTCATATAGCGACCATTGCAGACCTTCAAGGGTTAAATCCAAGCTTTCGTGCTTTTGCAATGAAAACATCGTATCGAACAGCGGATTCCGGCTTAAATCCCGGCTCACCTGAAGAGCTTCCACCAGTTCTTCGAACGGATAATCCTGGTGCTCGTAGGCTCCAAGCGTCGTTTCCTTCACTTTCTGTAAATAATCCATAAACGTTTGCTCAGCAACTGGTTCCAAGCGAAGAGCCAGCGTATTGACAAACATACCGATAATCGGCTGCAGATCAGCGTGAGAACGAGCAGCGATCGGTGTTCCGACCACGATATCTTCCTGTCCCGCATATTTATGAAGCAATACGGTATATGCGGCGAGCAGGAGCATATACAGCGTAGCCCCCGAATCACCAGCAAGCCGTTTAAGAGCTTCACTTTTCTCCGCATCCAGCGTAAACGTGAGCGTTTGACCGTCAAACTGCTGGACAGCCGGACGGGATAAGTCGAGAGGCAGTTCAAGAACCGGAAGCTCTGAGCTGAACACCCCGCGCCAGTATTTTTCCTGTTCTTTAATGTGCTGGCGTTGCTCCTCGGATTGCTGCCAAACGGCATAATCCTTGTATTGGATACGCAGCTCGGGCAATTCTTCTCCATTGTATAACCGCACGAATTCGCGCAGCAGCACGTCCATAGAGAGACCATCGGAAGCAATATGATGAATATCCAGCGCAAGCAAGAATTTTTCTGTCTCCAGTTCGATCAGCAGGGCACGCAGCAAAGGTGGCTGAGTCAAGTCAAACGGCTGGATGAAACCTTCAAGAATAGCCGCAACCTGATCTTCACTCGCTTGAACCTTCTCAATCTTGAAAGCAAGGAGCGGAAAAATACGCTGAACCGGCTCCCCGTCCACGATCTCAAAACCGGTACGCAGCATGTCATGGCGGGCCACCAAAGCATTCAGTGCTTGTTCCACTTTGGCCTCGTTCAAAGTGCCTTCCAATTGCAAGGCGCTTGGGAGGTTGTAATTCAGCTCCAAGCTATCCAACTGGTGCAGGACGTACAACCTTTTTTGAGCGGAGGAAACCGGATAGTATGTTTTCTCTTCCGCTTTCGGAATCGAGATATGTTGCGATTCTTCCAAACTGGCAATAGCCTCGGCCATCGACTCTACCGTCATGTAGCGGAACACATCACGCAGCGGAAGTTCGACGTTCATTTCCTTCCGAATCTTGCTCACAAGGCTGGTCGCACGCAACGAATGGCCTCCAAGCTCAAAGAAATTGTTCAGAACACCAATACCGGAGTAACCCAGCACATCCTCCCAGATCTTCACAAGCTGAGCCTCTGTCCGGTTACGCGGCGCTACAAATTCAACGCCCGTTTCCATGCCGTCTTGCGGCTCTGGTAGCGCTTTGCGATCCACCTTACCGTTCGACGTGAGCGGCATACGCTCCATCTGCACGAAGTATGACGGGATCATATATCCTGGCATTTCCTGAGCTAGCGAGGTTCTCATCTCGCTGACCGTCAGCATGCGGTTCGCCACATAGTAAGCAACTAGCGCCTTTTCGCCCCCTCCGTCCTCACGAGCAAGCACTACTGCTTCTTCCACGCCTTCGACATTCAGAAGCTGTGTCTCGATTTCGTCCAGCTCGATCCGGTACCCGCGGATTTTCACCTGATGGTCAATCCGGCCCAGGTATTCGATGTTGCCGTCTGGCAACCAAGCAGCCAAGTCACCCGAGCGGTACAGTTTCTCCCCCTTCGCAAACGGGGAATCAACAAATTTCTCCGCCGTCAGATCCGGTCGATTCAGGTATCCTCGCGCCAGACCTTCTCCAGCCACATACATCTCGCCCGCAACCCCGATGGGCACAGGACGACGATTTTCATCCAGAACATACACGCTCAGTGTTGGAATCGGCTTACCGATATTGCTCTTTGCCGCCTCCATCTCAACCCACGTAATCTCTTTATACGTCACGTGAACCGTTGTCTCGGTAATGCCATACATGTTAATTAGTTTGGTGTCCGGGTATTTTGCTTTGAACCCCTTGAGCAATAGCGGACTGAGTGCTTCCCCACCGAAGATGACGTTGCGAATCCGCAAATCATATGCATGATCCGATAAGGCCTCACGCAGCAGCTGGTAGAAGTACGTTGGCGTTTGATTCAAAATCGTAACCTGTTCACGCCCTAACAGCGCCAGAAAATCAGCCGGATTCTTCGCAGTGAGTGGCGGTACGATGACCAACTTTCCTCCGTACAACAATGCTCCATACATTTCCCAGACGGAGAAATCAAAACAGAACGAGTGGAACAACGTCCACGTATCAGATGCGCCGAAGTCGAACAGATTCTTGTCGTTGAACAGGAGACGTACAACGTTTTTATGCTCGATCAATGTTCCTTTCGGTCTGCCGGTCGTTCCCGAGGTGTAGATGACATAGGCCAAGTTGTTTGGCCCGGAAATCGGCTCCAGATTCGAAGCGCGCAGGGCATCTGCGGAGTCCGCTCCGCTGTCACCCCATACGAAATCGTCTAATTCAAGCCGCGTACCTGCGAAGTCGGTCTTCTCGTGCAGATGCTGTTGAATCAGCAATAACGGTGCGCCCGAATCCTCGATCATGAAACGGATGCGTTCCTCCGGGTAGTCGGGATCAACAGGAACGTAGGCTCCGCCCGCTTTGAGGATAGCCAGAATGCCGACGACCATATCAAGCGAACGTTCAGCCAAAATCGCTACCAGTTGATCCGCATGGACTCCTGCCTCCCTCAGCTTCCGCGCAAGTCGGTTGGATCTCTCGTTCAGCTCGCGGTAGGTAAGCTCCCGCTCATTCATGACGGCGGCTACGTTATTCGGGTATAGCTCTGCCTTTTCTTCGAACAAGCTGTGAATCGTCTGCTGACGCGGGTAGCCTGCCTGCGAATGATTGAAACCACGCACCAGCTCGTCGATTTCCTCCTCATTGAGCATTTCAAGCGAGGCAATGTTTCCGCCCGGTGCCGCTGCGATAGTTTCAAGCAACTTGTCATAATGTTTGGCGAATCGTTCAGCCGTCTCCTGTTTATATAAAGCCGTGGCATACTCCAACCGGCACTCGAGCTGACCGTCCAGCTCCGAAATATCCAAGAGCAGCTCGAATTTGGACGTTCGGTTTTCCAGCGGATAGAACGATTGCTCCAGTCCCTCGATAACAATTTGCTCGTTCTCCGTATTTTGCAGGGAGAAGAACGTATCAAAGATTGGATTCCGACCGGTCGCACGCGGAATATGAAGACTTTCCACCAAATCTTCGAACAGATAATTTTGGTGTTCGAAAGCCCCCAGCGTAATGTCCTTAACTTCTTCAAGGTACGAAAGGTACGACTTGGAACGCTCCGGACGACTGCGAATAGCCAGCGTGTTGATGAACATCCCGACGATTGGCTGCACTTCTTCCTGCGTTCTTCCCGCAATAGGGGTTCCCACGATCAGATCTTCCTGACCAGAGTATTTATGCATCAGGATGGAGTAGGCCGATAGCAGCACCATATACAGGGTCGTGCCTGTCCGTGCAGCCAGCTCTTTCAACTTATCCGTCCGCTCTTTTCCGATATAAAACTTCACGGTGCGGCCGTCAAAACTCTGCACCGCAGGCCGCGGGAAGTCCGTTGGCAGCTCCAAGACCGGCAGCTCGCCCGACAACTGTTGCAGCCAATACTCCTTCTGCGGCTGAATTAGTTGCCCGTAAGATTCAGACTGCTGCCAAACCGCATAATCTTTGTATTGAATATGCAGTGGAGCCAGCTCCTCGCCCCGATACAGGCGGCTGAACTCGTCGAAAAGCAATGCCGTCGAAATGCCATCTGAGACGATATGATGCATATCAAACAACAGAATATGACGATCCTCGGCAACTTCGATCAGGCCGATGCGGAGAAGAGGTGGCTTGGTCAGATCAAACGGGCGATAATAGCCTTCTACTACTTGATCCACTTCCTGCTCGCTCGCCTGGAGAAAATCTACAGCAAACTCCACCTCATCATAGATGTGCTGCACAAGCTCGCCTTGAACCTGTTCGATCCCGGTACGCAGCGTCTCATGGCGCTGAATCAGTGCCCGGAACGCTTGCTGGACGCGCTTATGATCCAACACCCCTTCGAGAAGAAGCGCCGCAGACATATTGTAGCTGCGCTCAGCTCCGTTAAGCTGGCGCAATACATACAGACGCTTTTGCTCCGATGAAACTGGAAAGTACTTGGCCTCGGGCGCCTTCGTAATCTCATACGCCTCCTGCTGCCTTAACCCGCTGATTCTTTGAGCAAGCTGCCCAATCGTCGTATAACGGAAAACGTCACGCAGTGGAACCTCGACTTGCAGCTCTCTCCGAATCTTCGAAACTAGCGAGGAGGCTCGTAAGGAATGACCACCCAGCTCAAAGAAATCGTCATGGATTCCAACTCGCGTAACACCTAGCACCTGCTGCCAAATGAGCGCAAGTCTTGTTTCCAGCGTGGTACGCGGAGCCACATACTCATGGCCCACTTCCACCGTTCCGGTCGGTTCAGGGAGTGCTTTACGGTCAATTTTTCCATTCGGTGTGAGCGGAAGCTTATCCAGATACATCAGCCGTGCCGGGATCATATGGACTGGCAAATCTTGTTTCAATTGCAGCAACAAATCGCTGGACTGCAAGGAAGCGTCACTTGCCACGTAACCACATAAGTACTTTTGCCCCTGCTCATCTATACGGTCTGTCACTACAGCCTGCTTGACGCCCGGAAAACGCAGCAAAGCTGTCTCAATTTCGCCAAGTTCAATTCGGAACCCGCGAATCTTCACCTGATAGTCGATCCGGCCAATGAAGTCGACATTGCCGTCTTCCAACCAGCGAGCCAAATCGCCTGTCCGGTACAGACGTTCACCTGGCACAAAAGGGCTGTCCACAAACTTCTCGGCAGTTAAATCCGGACGGTTCCAGTACCCGCGAGCAACCCCTGAGCCGCCGATGACAAGTTCGCCTGGAACCCCTACAGGCACTGGCTTTAACGCAGCATCAACAATGTAAAACCTGGAGTTCAGCCAAGCTTTGCCGATCGGCACATGACCCGACGTTGGCAATTTATCCAGAGGCTCATCGTAAAAGCTGCTGTCAATGGCCGCTTCGGTAACACCATAGCTGTTAATGATGCGGAACTGTCCGCCGAATCTTTCCTGCAGTATGCGGTAATCGGTAACACTGCAAGCGTCTGAGCTGGTAATCAACAATTGCATGGAGCTAAGATCTAGCCCTTCATCATAAATATGCTGCATGAACGGCAGGATGAGTGCAGGCGTTGATTCAAATACCGTTATGCTTTGATCCCGAATCCAGGCATGTAAACGACCCGGGTCAATTCGGTCATCCTTGGGCACAATTACCATCGTGCCTCCGTTATACAGCGTACGTGCGATGTCGCCGACGAATACATCAAACGAGAAACTGGCCAGCTGCAGCAGCCGCACCGGAAACTGATCCAACCGATATTCGCGGCGGTATGCATCCGCCGTATTTACGAGACTACCGTGCTCGATCATGACACCTTTCGGACGTCCTGTCGTTCCCGAGGTGTAAATCACATAAGCCAGGTCTTGCGGTGCGCTGTCAGTAGACTCAAATTTCATGTTTAAAGCCTGTCCGTTATAAATCTCTTCATCGTCCAGTGCATAAACAGCTTGAAGCTTCAGACGCTCATCGGCTAACCAACCCCCAGCACGCTCCAACAGATGACGCTGCGTAAGCAGCACCGAAGCATCGCTATCACCGAGCATGAATTCAATCCGCTCCGCCGGATAATCAGGATCCAGCGGTACGTAGGCCCCGCCAGCTTTCCAAACGGCGAGCACTCCGACCAGCAGCTCCACCGAACGTTCCGCCCAAATACCTGTAATTGTTTCCCTTCCCACACCCTGTTCGCGAAGAAGAACAGCCAGCCGATCGGCGCGATCATTTAATTCGCTATAGGTCAGCTGTTCGTTCATGTAAACAACTGCCGGATGATCCGGAGTTTCCCGGGCAAACCTTTCAACATACCGATGAAATGCTTCGCCTTCGTTCAGTTCTGCCACCGAAGGGTTAAACACGTGGAGAATACGCTGTCTCTCCTCATCACTCAACAGGGAAATTTCGCGTACCGCGAGTTCCGGCGTCTGAACAAACTGATCTAGAACAGTTACATACTGTTCGATAATCCGATCAATTTCGGTCGTCTCAAACAGGCCAGTACGATAGGATGCATGGAGAATGACATGGCCTTCATTCAACATATGATCGAAACGCAGCAATAAATCGTCCATTTCATGCCTAGCAAAGTGAGCTTCCAGACGTACTTTGATTTCTTCGTATTCCTCAATTTTCAGAGGAAGATATTCCAGAGACGTGCGGAACAGTTCCGAGAGATCGTTTCGGCCGTGTTGTTCGCGCAAATCCTGAATTAACTGATTGTAAGGATACTTTTGATACCGAAGATCCGCTGTATTTTCCTTGGCAACTTGGTGAATCAAGGAAAGCACGTGCTCGTCTGGATTTAGATGAATGCGTGTAGCTACGGTGCTGACAAACATGCCTATGGTTTCTTTTTCCTTCTTACTGGTCCGATTGGCAAAAACCGTGCCGACTGGAACATCGGTGCTATCGGTCAGTTTGTACAACAAGGCGTACATCGCGGACAAAAATAATGTATATAAGCTGACCTGATGTTGTTCACCGAAGGCCAGAATGCGTTCATACCGGGAACCGTCCAAAGTGATGGCAATTGTATTGGATTCGCTGCCGATGGAGAATGGCGGAACCGATTTAATACCGGTCGTTTCAGGCAAAGTGTTGTACTTCGTCAGCCAATATTCTTTACCTTTTTGATAACGCGCCGATTGCTCATAATCTTGCTCCGCAGAGATATAATCCAGATAGGAAGGGGCTTGGCCACTTCTCGTGATGCCTTTATTTTCGCCTTTGCCTCCATCTTTATCTTCGGCTTTGTCTTTGTCTTTCCGCAGTTCCAGATATTTTTCCATTACTGCATGCAGCAACGCATTAACAGACAAACCGTCAGCGATGATATGATTTATCGTCAAATTAAGCCATACCTGGCCGTTCGCAAAAAGGATCATCGTAAATTGGTGAAGGTGTTCATCGAACACACTAGCCGGCTTTTGGCTTAAATCATTCACCCATGCATAAAATTGTTCGGTATTGTCTATTTCGAGTCGGTTTATTATTGCTTGCACATTTTCCGGTTCTTCAAACCACTGCGTTGGATTTTGCAAATCCCCACCAAGGCGGATTCGGAAAGCGTCATAGGTTTTGATGATCTCTGTTGCTGCTTGCTCCAGAAGCTGTGTGTCGATCTCACCCGTAATTTGATAGGTAGCAGAAAGCATCGTGATGGACGTATCCGGATTCATAATCTCCATGAACCATATTCGGCGCTGGGCTTGCGTTAATCCATATTGCTTGTTGGCATTCTCTCTCACATCGACACACTCCCGTTTTAGAGATTGTTTGTAGATAAGCTAACCGTAAAGCCGAGCATAATAACCCCCGAGTGCCAGCAGATCCTGATGGCGACCCCGTTCGACGACCGTCCCTTGATTCATTACAGTAATTGAATCTGCATGTTCCACCGTGCTGAGACGGTGAGCAATCAGAATTGTGGTGCGCCCCTTCATCAAAACATTCAGGGCCTGTTGTACCCAATGCTGGGATTCGTTATCCAGTGCGGAGGTAGCTTCGTCCAGCAGCAGAATCGGGGCATTTTTGAGAATCGCCCGGGCGATCGCAATGCGCTGCCTTTGTCCGCCAGACAACGATGCACCTCTCTCTCCTACCGACGTTTGATATTGTTCAGGAAGTTCTTGAATAAAATGATGAGCATATGCCGCTTTGGCTGCTTCGATCACTTCTTCATCCGTGGCTTCCGGGTTCCCGTAGCGGATGTTTTCCTCAATCGTGCCGGTAAACAAAAATGGCTCCTGCGGAACGTATGCAATCTGCCTGCGAATTTCGTCGAGCGTGTAATGACCGAATGGTTTGCCTTGAAGCAAAATTTCACCACTGTCTACAGGATAAAAGCCGAGTAACAGCTTGATTAGCGTACTTTTACCGCTGCCGCTGGCTCCCACGATCGCAGCAACTTGACCAGGAAATACTTGCATGGACATGTTCACAAGCACCTTTTTATCCGCCTGATAGGAAAATTCCACGTCGCGAAACTCCACTGCAGCCTCAGACACAAGCTCGCTGTGAGGAGATCCCAGACGCTCCGGTTCCTCTTCCTCCCTGAGTACCTCTTGAATACGGTGAGCACCCGCGAGCGAATTTTGGGTCATGGACAGAACTGTCCCCAAGTTCAACAAGGCATGCGTCAGATTCACTTGCAGAACCGCCAGGGCAGCGACGCTCCCCATACCCATCATTCCGTAGGCATACAGGAGACTGCCGATGACGATAATACCGCAGAACGTAACATAGCTGATAAAATGGTTCACCGCTGCCTGCATGCCGTTCTTCTTAGCCGTTTGCCGAAGCGTCTGTGCCATTTGTTCGTTCAACGCCTCGTACTGGCTGTAGATCGTGCGGATTCGGAACAGCTTCACCATTTGAATGCCGCCCATAAAATCTTTGAATTTTTCGGTCATTTTACCGAGTGTTTGCAAACCTTGTTCAGACAAGACGCGAATATCCCGCGCAAATTTCAGGCTAACCACGGAGGATAACAGCAGTATGACGAAGGATACGCCGGCAAACCGCCAATCGATCAACACCATGGAGGCAATCGAGCCAATGCAAAAGACAACTTGCAGCAGCAACACAAAATAAACCTGCGAGAATGTAAACTCAACGGTCGTTACGTCATTGTTCACTCGCGAAAGCAAGTCCCCATGGTGCGTCTGCTCCAGAAATCTCGGCCGCACCCGGCACAGTTTGTCATACAGACGCTCGCGGATATTCAGCACCGTCAGTTCGACACTACGCTGGTACAAATAAATGAACCAAGGAGAAATTATATTTTCCAGGAACAACGCCGCACCTAAAATAATAAAAGCATTCACCATTAGAGATGTATCTCGGGATACGGCAAAATCAACCAAGTTATGTACGACCAGACTGAAGGCGATCAGGAACAATGTCTGGGTGAGCGCCGTTACAGCAAGGCCTGTGGCGTACTGCGCTTTTTGCTTGCGGTTCATAAATTTTAACAAGTAGCCGAGTTCTTTCACTTGCGAGATTCGTCCGCTCTTTTTCATATGTACGCCACCTCCCTGCGTTCGGCAGACTCGGTAAATTCCTGGTAGTACGACTGGGCATACAGTCCCTTCATCTCCAGTAATTGTTCATGAGTACCCTTTTCCACAAGTTTTCCTTGTTCCATGACCCAAATCTCGTCTGCACTTTGTACCGTAGACAGCCGGTGGGCAATAACCATCGTCGTTCTTTGCTTCATCAATACACCCAGCGCTTCCTGAACCGCACTTTCAGACTCCGGATCAAGAGCCGATGTTGGCTCGTCCAGCAACAGAATGGGAGCATTCTTCAGAAAAGCCCTGGCCATGGCGATACGCTGGCGCTGACCGCCAGATAAGAAACCTCCACGCTCTCCGACATACGTCTGATAACCGCCGGGAAGCTGCATAATGAAAGAATGTGCCTGGGCAACTTTGGCTGCTTCAATGATCTCGTCCATCGACGCTTCTTCCCGCCCATAGCCGATATTTTCAGCGATCGTGCCGCTAAACAAATAGGAATCCTGAGCGACCACCGAAAAGTGTGACCGAAGCTGCTCCAGATCGGCTCCTTCGATCAGGCCGCCGAATACGCGGATCTCGCCTTGGTTCTTCGGAAGCGGATAAAAACCGCATACCAGTTTAAATACCGTGCTCTTTCCTCCACCGCTTGCTCCAACAAGCGCAATCGTCTTTCCTTCCGGCACGGAGAAGCTAACATTCCGTAGAATTGGAGAGTTTTCCTCGTACCCAAAGGTTACGTTCTGAAAATCGATAGGTACTGCACTTGTTCTCGGAAGGGAACGGCCATTTTCCGTTTCGGTCGGTTGCTCTACGATGTCGGAGACCCTTCTCAGGGCACCGGTCATTTCGAACGTGCGCGTGATGAGCTCGGGAATGTGCTCCAGCGGCTCCAGACACAGATTCAGCAAATACAGGAAGGCAACCAGCTCTCCCGCACCAAGCTGTCCTTGATAGATTAAATAGCTTCCATAACTGACAGCGAAAATGATAGGACTGATCATCAGCGTGGAAAGCAGCGGGTTGACCCAGGCTTCACGCTTTTTCACGGCCAGCTTTTTTTGAGCTGTCAATTGCAGCAACACTTGATAGGAACGGGATAACATGCCGGATAACAGGTAGCTTTTTACAATAGGCATGCCTCCAAGCGTATCCTGAAGGTTAACGTTCATTCGGCCCATGTTGGTCTGAGCTTCTTCCGTCAACCGTTCCAGTTGCTTGCCGATCCATTGGGAAACGAACAGCGCTACAGGAAATAACAGCAGGCTGTACAACATGAGCTCCCATTGGAGGTAGATCAAATAGGAGAAACAACCGATGAACAATAACGGATGATAGAACCACTGGGCAAGATCCCGAATCATAAACTGCTGGATGAGCTGCAGGTCATTGTTCATCCGCGACAACACGTCACCCGAGTGCTGCTTTTCCAAATAGGAGACCCGGAGTTTGCCGATATGATGCATAACATGGTTACGGATATCCTGCACCGCAGAGGCGCTGCTCCTCTCCACCCCAAAACTCATAAAAAACTTCGCTGGCACACCGATTAAGATGACCACAAAGACGGTGTACACGATTTGCAGAACGACTGGCCCCGCTCCTTCCTCGGCTTCGGTGGTCAACCGCTCAATCAAACTTCCCGTCCATATTTCAATAACGGCGGCAGCAATCGCGGACAAGATACCGACGATCATCCACCCTTTGTGACGGTTTACATAGGACATCAGCCAGCGGAACGCTTTCCAGGTAGCGTAGGCAGTTTGGCGTTTGGAAGACGTCACTGCACTTTGTTGTCGAGCAGACGGCTGCCGGTCAGCTTCCATGAAGCACCCCAGCCTCCGCTTCGATCTGCCGCTGGACTTGCTCTAAAATGTTCCGGATGACCACGGCAGTTTCATCTACGCGCGCGAGTTCAAGCAATTCCTCATGCGCACCTTCCAGTCGGTAATCGGCATAAGCTTGCGTTGTTGCTCCCTGCCATGATGGCAACTGGTGCTCCAGACGAAAAGCTTCGCTGTCCTTCGCAATCAGTTCGTAAATCCGGGCAGTGATCATGCCGGAATTAATTAGCTGTGCTTCATACGCCAAGGTTGCCTTGACCTTCCGATGAACCCGCTCCCGCACAAGTGGGCTGCTCATTAATTCCTTCTCTTCTTCCTCGAAATCGGCAAGCATTTCTTCAAGCTCTTTCTCCGACGTTTCAGCCGGTGTCAGCGTGTCTTTAATCCACGAGTCCACCATGAGTACGTCCGTTACAGAATACCCTCGTTTCTCCATCGTTTTGGCTACCTCGAACGTCAGGTTTCCTCCAAAGCAGTAACCTAGTAACACATAAGGTCCTTTGGGCTGGATGCTGACAATCTCATCCACATAGCGGTTCAGCATAACCTCATAATTGGTGGCAGCATCATCGATAAAATCAATACCGTAGAGCACGAATCGACCGTCCAGCCTGCTTGCTAGCTCTCGGTAACCGATACCGAACCCGCTGCCAGGAGGGAAGCAGAACACGTTCAAATCTCCTGCCTTATTCAGTTTAATGAAGGAGTCTCCCCCCTGATCCAGACCTAGATCCCCCTCCCCGAAAGCCATGGCTTCAACGGATAAATGATGAAATTGGCGGTTCAGCGGTACTTCAATACCCGTTTCATCGTAAACAGCTTGAACAAGCCTCATCAGACTTAAGGAGTTGCCACCAAGCTCAAAAAAGTTATCCTTTACGCCAACCTGCGGAATGCCAAGCGTATCCTGCCAGACGCGGGCGATCTTCATTTCGAGCAGCGTTCTCGGCGCGACATATTCCACTTCCAAATCCGTAGCTTCACCCGGCGCTGGCAGCGCTTTTCGGTCGATTTTCCCGTTTGAGGTCAATGGCATCTGTGAAAGCTGCACAAGATGCGATGGGATCATATACCCTGGAAGCTGCTTGGCAAGCTCCTCCTTGAGTTCATGCGACTTCAGTCTCTTTTCCGCGACATAATAGGCGACAAGCTGCTTTTGGCCGTTCGCATCATCGCGGTCGAGCACCTTGGCTTCTTGCACAGCGGTGATCTTCAGAAGCTGCGTCTCGATTTCGTCCAGCTCAATCCGGTAGCCACGGATTTTCACCTGATGGTCGATTCGGCCCAGATATTCGATGTTTCCGTCCGGCAACCAAGCCGCCAAATCACCCGAGCGATACAGTTTCTCCCCCTCCGCAAACGGGGAATCGACAAATTTCTCTGCTGTCAGATCCGGGCGATTCAGATACCCTCTCGCCAGGCCTTCCCCAGCCACGTACATCTCACCTGCCACACCGATCGGCACAGGTCTGTGGCTTTCATCCAGAACATACACGCTCAATGTTGGGATCGGCTTACCGATATTGCTTTTCGCTGCTTTTATTTCGACCCACGTAATTTCCTTATATGTAACGTGAACTGTCGTCTCGGTAATACCGTACATATTGATCAGCTTTGTCTCCGGGTACTTCGTCTTGAACCCCTTAAGTAAAAGCGGACTCAGCGCTTCGCCTCCGAAGATAACGTTGCGAATCCGTAGCTCATAAGCATGGTCTGATAGAACATTACGTAGCAGCTGATAGAAGTAAGTAGGCGTCTGGTTCAAAATCGTAACCTGTTCACGGCCCAGTAGTGCCAGGAACTCGGCTGGATTTTTTGCTGTGAGTGGCGGTACGATGACCAGCTTGCCTCCGTTCAGCAGTGCCCCGTACATTTCCCAGACGGAGAAATCAAAGCAGAACGAGTGGAACAGCGTCCAGGTATCGGAAGGCCCGAAGTCAAACAGGTTCTTATCATTGAACAGGAGACGTACAACATTTTTATGCTCAATCAACGTCCCTTTCGGTCTGCCGGTTGTTCCCGACGTATAGATAACATAGGCCAGGTTGTCAGGACCCGAAATCGGCTCCAGGTTTGAAGTATCCAGTGTGTCTTCAGAATCTGCCATTCTGTCATCCCAAACAAAATCATCTATCTCAATGCGTGTTCCTGCAAAATCAGTCTTCTCATACAGATGCTGTTGAATTAGCAATAACGGCGCACCTGAATCCTCGATCATGAAGCCGATGCGCTCCTCCGGGTAATCGGGATCTACAGGTACGTAGGCTCCGCCCGCTTTGAGAATCGCCAGAATACCAACCACCATATCAATTGAGCGTTCCGCCAAAATCGCTACCAATTGATCTGCTTGAACTCCAGTCTCCCGCAGCTTCCGCGCCAGCCGATTGGATCGCTCATTCAGCTCACGGTAGGTCAGTTGCCGCTCATTCATGACGGCGGCTACGTTATTTGGGTAAAGCTCCGCCTGTTCTTCGAACAAACCATAAATCGTTTTTTCTCGATCGAATCCGGTTTCGGTATCATTAAATCGATTCAGCAGCATTTCTCTCTCGTCCGGGGACAGCACATCTGCTTGTCCAAGCTCCAGATCTGGTTGAAATAAAAGCACGGACAGCAGCCGAACAAGATGGTCGGTCGCCTGTTCCATAAAGGCCTGCTCATACCGCTGCTCGTTGAAGCTTATTTCCAGCTCGATGGCGTGGTTCCGACGCTCAAAGCAAAAAATGGTATCCGTCGCCATCTGGTGACTCAGCGGTCCCGGATGAACCGAAGTTAAAGATACAACGGTATTGATGATTGGAAGGCCATCTCCCGTATAGTCCAGATGGAGCGGTTCCACCATTTTCCGAAAAGGCAGATGCTGATGCTCCAGTGCCTCACCGATGGAGGTTTTAATGCCACCAAGCAGCGTTTTCAACGTAGTCTGCTGGTGTATAGACGTCTTAATCACCAAGATCTCATGCGGTGGCGGAGTCCCATCAGATTTTGAGTTATAAGAAGGCATTCCGATCAGCACTTGATCCTGACCAGTATATTTGAATAGCAGGCTTTTCACTCCTGCCAAAACAATCATGTACAAAGCCAAGTCCGACCCATTTGCGAGGCGAACTATTCTCTCCGAAAGCTCGCTCGGCAGAGTACGACGAATCAGCCTCGGTTCAGCCGTAGCTTCGCCGTCAGCAGATAATTTGGAGGATTTACTGTAGGGAAGGAAGCTCAGGCTGTCATCGGTTTCAAACTTACCGCTCCAGTACCTTTCTTCCTTTTCAAACAAAGATTTCATCTGTACCTCCCCTAAAAATGAATTGACCGCATGCCCGGCGCAGATTCAAAAAGCTTGATTTTGAACTGCGCTTCTCCGGGCTTGCATGTTGTTCCCTGTCTTCTTTAGAACGCGCACCGCTCTCGCTTGATCGCGGATGTGCGCTTGTAGCATTAAAATACGAATTCGATTGTATCGACGGCACTTTTTGCGCTCGCCGCCGGTTTATGGCATTCGATTTGGCTTAGTTCCATTTGCGGATTCTCCACAATTTGAGACAGTACCCGCAGGTAATCCCCGGTCAAGGTGCGGATCATCGATTCTTTGAACAGCTTGGTGGCGTAGAAGAAGCCCCCGCTTAGTGCTCCGTTGTTTTCATACATAAACAGTGTCAGATCAAACTTTGCTTCTTCCAATTGGTCAAGCTCATAATTCTTCAGGCTGATCCCTTCCAGTTCAACATCTTGTTCCTCGATATTTTGCATGTCGAAAACGGCATCAAACAACGGGAAGCGTCCTGGTTCCCGCTTCACATTCAAACGCTCCACGAGTTCTTCAAATGGAAAATCTTGATTCTCGAAAGCACCCAACGCTGTCTCCTTCACTTCTTCGAGGTAGGACAAAAACGTTTTGTTGCCCGACGGACGATTGCGGAGTGCCAGCGTATTAACAAACATACCGATGATTGGTTCCAAATCGGCATTCGTTCTTCCCGCCACTGGGGTACCCACGATCAAGTCGTCCTGCCCGCTGTACTTGGACAGCAGCACCGTATATGCCGCAAGAAGCACCATGTACAGCGTGCTTTCACGCTCGGCTGCCAATTGGCGTAACCGCGCAGAAAGAGAAGCTTCGACATCAAAATCCAGATGCATGCCTTCGTAGTCACGAACCGCAGGCCGCTCGTAATCCATCGGCAAATCTGACGCTGGCAGATCGCCTTCCAGGGTTTTCAGCCAGTATGCTTCCTGTTGCCCGATCCGGTCATGATGCGCCTTCGACTGCTGCCAGACAGCGTAATCCTTGTATTGAATGCGCAGTGGCGGCAGTTCTTCCCCAGCGTATAAAAGCGAGAACTCATCCATCACAATCGCCATGGATATGCCGTCGGACACAATATGGTGCATGTCGAAAAGAAGAATGTGCATGTTTGGCCCCAGCTCAATGACCCCCGCTCGAAGTAACGGCGGCTTACCGAGATCAAACGGACGAACGAAGCCACGGATGATCTGCTCGATATGAGCCGCATCCTCTTGATCCGCTTGATGATGCTCAATCACAAAATCAACCTGCGGGTAAATCCGCTGAACCGCTTCACCCTTCACAATTTCAAAACCGGTGCGTAGCGATTCATGCCGTGTGATCAATTTCCGCAAAGCATCTTCCAACCGGCCTAAATCAAGCTCACCTTCCAACTGAACCAGCTCTGGCATATTGTAAAGCTGATCTGCTCCGTCGAGTGTGTGCTGAATAAACAGCCTTTTCTGCGCCGAAGACAGAGGATAGCACTCTCTCTCTTCCGCTTGAGGGATGGTCTCATGCTCCCACCGTTCCATCCGGGCAATAGCATCAGCCATCGCCGCAATCGTGGAGTGACGGAATACATCACGCAATGGCAAGTTGACGTTTAAGTCCTTAAATACCTTGCCCGCTAGCGTCGTCGCTCGCAGGGAGTGACCGCCGATGTCAAAGAAGTTGTCGTAAACGCCAATTTCCTTCGCAAGCCCCAGAACTTCCTGCCAAATTACTGCCAGCTTCGTTTCCAGCTTATTACGTGGTGCGACATACTCTGTTCCGCCTCCCGCTTCCCCTTCTGGCGCTGGCAGCGCCTTCCGGTCAATCTTTCCGTTTGGTGTCAGAGGCAGATGGTCAAGCTCCACGAAGTATGAAGGGATCATATATCCTGGCAACTCCTGTGCCAGTGCACTACGCAGATTGTTCACTACCAGCTTAGCTCCAGTATCTGGCGTGCAGTATGCGCAGAGTGCCTTTTGCCCCTTCGCGTCACTTCGTACCAGTACAACCGTTTCACGCACGCCTTCCAGCCGCAGCAATTGCGACTCGATCTCGCCCGTTTCAATCCGGTACCCCCGGATTTTGGCCTGGTTGTCGATTCGTCCGATGAAGTCTACGTTCCCGTCATCCGTCCACCGTGCCAAGTCTCCTGTACGGTACAATCGCTCACCCGCAGCAAATGGACTGTCTACGAACTTTTCTTCTGTCAGTTCTGGGCGGTTCAAGTATCCTCGCGCGACCCCAACTCCGCCGATAACCAACTCGCCAAGTACACCAACGGGTACTGGGTTCAGATGCGTATCCACGATGTAGAACTTCGCATTTAACCACGCTTTGCCGATAGGCACATGGCCAGTTTGCGGCAGACTTGTCAGTGGCTCATCGTAGAAACTGGAGTCGATTGCCGCTTCCGTCACGCCATAGGCATTGATGATTCGGAACAGCGATCCAAAGCGTTCCTGCATATTCCGGTAATCTGCCACACTACAGCTGTCCGAGCTTGTGATGAGTAGCTCCATTCCGCTTATATCCAATCCCTGCTCGTACACGTATTCCATAAACGGCACGATGAGTGCTGGCGTCGATTCAAAAATGGTCACCCTCTCCTGCTCGATCCAGTGGTGCAGACGAGACGGATCAATCCGGTCGTCCTTCGGTACAATCACCATTGTGCCTCCGTTGTACAGCGTACGCGCAATATCGCCCACGAACACGTCGAATGAGAAGCTCGCGAGCTGCAATAGCCGCACCGGGAACTGATCTAACCGGTATTCACGACGGTAACCCGCCGCTGTGTTCACCAGACTGCGATGCTCAATCATGACGCCCTTCGGCTTGCCGGTCGTTCCTGACGTGTAAATAACGTACGCCAGATCCTCCGGACGCGCTTTATGGAAATCGCCCATGCCATTTACATCAACAACATTGCTGTAAGACGTTTCGTCATCAAGGTACAGAACCGCTGATAGCACTAAATCGTCGTTACTAATCCAAGCTTCGGCACGCTCTCGCAGCGGTCTTTGCGTCAGCAGCACCTTCGCCCCGCTGTCTTCAAGCATGAACCGCACCCGGTCTGCCGGATAGTCCGGGTCAAGCGGTACATACGCACCACCTGCTTTCCAAACAGCCAGTACCGCCACCAACAGGTCTACCGAACGTTCGGCAAGAATACCAACGATCGTCCCCCGCCCGATGCCGCTTGCACGCAGCGTAGCCGACAAACGGTTCGATCGCTCGTTCAATTCCGCATACGTCAGCCTGTTATTCTCGTACACAACGGCTGTCTCTTCCGGTATATGTTCAACTTGTTCCTCGAACAGACGGTGGAACGCAGCCGCAGGAGCCAGTTCCGGTTGCACCGGGTTAAACTCTTCGAGAATTTGGTCTTCTTCCTCTGACGTCAGCAGGCTCAGCTCGGCGATCTTTGCATCCGGGCGGTTTATGATCATTACGAGCAGCTGCTCGTAATGTTTAGCCAACCGTTCAATCGTCTCTCTTTTGTAAAGAGCCGTCGCATATTCGAAGCTGTAATCCAAGCCGCCATTCTCCTCGCCCACATCCAAGCTGATATCAAATTTGGCGGTATCCAGCTCGTTTGGATAAGGGATCAGGCGAAGACCTTCCAACTCAAATTCTTCGTTCTCCGTATTCTGCATCGTAAACAGTGTGTCGAAAAGTGGATTGCGGCTTAAATCACGGTTGACTTGAACCTTGTCCACCAATTCTTCGAACGGATAGTTTTGATGCTCGAAAGCGTGGAGAGTCGTTTCTTTCACTTCGTTCAGGTATGACAGGAATGTCTTCTCCGAAACCGGATAACTGCGGATGGCCAGCGTATTTAAGAAAATCCCGATTAACGGCTGCACATCTCCATGGTTCCTTCCGGCAATCGGTGTACCGACAATCACATCTTCCTGACCTGAATATTTGTGCAGAAGCACGTTATATGCCGCAAGTAGCACCATAAACAGCGTCGTACCTGTTTCCGAAGCCAGCTGCTTCAGGCTGTCTGTACTAGAAGCATCCAAGAAAAATTCCATTGTCTGACCCTCATAGTTCTGCACAGAAGGACGCGGATAGTCGGTCGGCATTTCGAGCACCGGAAGTTCGCCTTGGAACATGTCCAGCCAGTATGCCTCCTGAAGCTGAAGCCTTTCCTTCTGCTCCTGCGAATGTAGCCAAACGGAGTAGTCTTTGTACTGAATGCCCAGAGGTTCCAATGACTCTCCCCGGTACAGGCGGACGAATTCTTCGATAAAGATTTCCATAGATACGCCGTCAGAAATAATGTGATGCATGTCGTACATGAGAATATGGCGTTCTGGAGCAAGCTCTACGAGACCCACTCTCAGCAGCGGAGGTTTTGCCAAATCAAACGGACGGACGAAACGGTGAACGATCTCCTCAGCTTCTTGCTCATCCGCTTGATAGAACTCCACGGCAAAATCTACATCCTCATAAATCCGCTGCGATGCTTCGCCATCTAACATTTCAAATCCGGTACGCAGCATGTCATGCCGCATCATAAGCTTACGGAATGCATCTTCAAACCTTGCCTGATCCAAAGCCCCCTCCAGCAACATCGCTTCAGGCATGTTGTAGCTAAGCTCCGCACCTTCCAGTTGGTTCAGAATATAAAGACGTTTTTGGGCAAAAGATTGTGGATACACCTCTCGGCCATCTGCCACCGGAATAGAAACAAATTTCTGTTCATTTAACCGTGAAATGGCTACTGCCATGCTCTCGATGGTGGAATGACGGAACACGTCACGCAGAGGCAGATCTACGTTCAACTCTTGGTGAACCTTGCTAACCAGTGTCGTCGCACGTAGAGAGTGACCGCCAATGTCGAAGAAGTTATCATAAACGCCAATTTCCTTTGTTAACCCCAAAACCTCCTGCCATATCAACGCCAGCTTCGTTTCCAGCTCATTGCGCGGTGCGATGGATTCCGTTCCACTTCCTGTTTCCCCTTCCGGTGCTCGCAGTGCCTTCCGATCGATTTTTCCGTTTGGTGTCAGAGGCATAACCTCAAGCTCTACGAAGTATGACGGGATCATATATCCCGGCAACTCCTGTGCCAGTTTACTGCGCAGATCGTTTACTGCCAGTTCCGTTCCGGTATCTCGCGTGTAATACGCGCATAGCGCTTTTTGACCAGTCGCATCACTTCGAACCAGCACCACTGTTTCTCGCAAGCCTTCCACGCGCAGCAACTGGGACTCAATCTCCCCAGTCTCAATTCGATAACCCCGGATTTTCGCCTGATTGTCGATCCGGCCGATGAAATCCACGTTGCCGTCTTCCATCCACCGCGCCAAGTCTCCTGTGCGGTATAACCGTTCACCCGCAGTAAATGGACTATCGACGAACTTCTCTTCGGTCAATTCTGGACGATTCAAGTAACCGCGCGAGACCCCAACTCCGCTGATAACCAACTCGCCCAGCACTCCGACAGGCACCGGATTTAAATACGCATCCACGATGTGAAACTTCGCATTTAGCCACGCTTTTCCAATTGGCACATGGCCTGTTTGCGGCAACATTGCCAGTGATTCGTCATAGAAACTGGAGTCGATTGCCGCTTCCGTCACGCCATAGGCGTTGATGATTCGGAACAGCGATCCAAAACGTTCCTGCAAATTCCGGTAATCCGCCACACTACAGCTGTCCGAGCTTGTAATTAACAGCTCCATCCCGCTCATATCCAGGCCCTGCTCGTACACGTATTCCATAAACGGCACGATTAACGCCGGCGTTGATTCAAAAATGGTAACCTGCTCTTGCTCGATCCAGTGGTGTAGACGAGATGGATCAATCCGGTCGTCTTTTGGCACAATGACCATTGTGCCTCCGTTGTACAGTGTGCGCGCAATATCACCTACGAACACATCAAATGAGAAGCTAGCAAGCTGCAATAGCCGCACCGGGAATTGATCCAACCTATATTCCCGACGGTAGCCCGCCGCTGTGTTCACCAGACTGCGATGTTCGATCATTACGCCCTTCGGCTTGCCCGTTGTTCCCGATGTGTAAATTACGTAGGCCAGATCCTCCGGACGAGCCTCATGGAAGCTGTACGCGCCAGCAACATCAACAACATTTAATGGGCTCTCATCGCCGCCACCATTCACAGCTCCTGTCAGCTTGCCAGAGACCATAACCGAAACCGTACTGGAGACTTCGCCAAAATCCATTGACGCATTCGCCCACTCCTCGCTGTACGATGTTTCTTCATCAAGGTACAGCACCGTGGACAACGCCAGTTCTTCTTCGCTAAGCCAAGCTTCAGCACGCTCTCGCAGCGGTCTTTGAGTCAGCAGCACCTTCGCTCCGCTGTCTTGGAGCATGAACCGCACACGATCTGCCGGATAGTCCGGATCTAGCGGTACATAAGCACCGCCTGCTTTCCAAACCGCCAGAACGGCTACCAGCAAGTCGACCGAACGCTCTGCGAGAATTCCAACGATCGTTTCCCGGCCGATGCCGCTTGCACGCAACGTAGCCGACAAACGGTTCGCCTGTTTGTTCAGTTCTGAATACGTCAGCCTGTTATTCTCATACACAACAGCTGCCGCTTCCGGCGTTCGTTCCGCCTGTTCCTCGAACAAACGGTGGAATGCGACTGTAGGAGCTGCTTCCACCTGTCCCGGATTAAAGGCGTCCAGAATTTCTTTCTCCTCTGCCGTCAACAAGTTCAACTCAGCAATCTTTGCATCCGGGTGACTTATAATCTCCTTAAGCAATTGTCCAAAATAAGTCGACATTCGCCGGATTGTGGATTCTGCATAAAGAGCCGTTGCGAATTCAAAGCTGCACTCCAAACCGCCGTTCTCTTCTGTAACATCCACACTCAAGTCGAACTTGGCCGAGCCGTATTCGCTAGGGTAAGGGGACAATTTCATCCCTTCCAACTCTAGCTCTTTATCCTCCAAATTTTGTAAGGAGAACATAGTGTCGAACAACGGGTTGCGGCTTAGATCCCGGCTAACCTGCACTTTATCGACAAGCTCTTCAAACGGATAATTCTGATGCTCGTAAGCGCCTAAGGTCGTTTCTTTCACTTCTTCCAAATACGACAGGAAAGTCTTCTCCGAAGCGGGATAATTGCGGAGCGCCAGCGTATTGACGAACATTCCGATTAACGGCTGCGTGTCAACATGTGTTCTGCCCGCAATTGACGTTCCAACGATCAAATCATCCTGCCCTGTGTATTTATGCAAAAGTACGGTATAGGCGGCAAGCAGCACCATATACAGCGTCGTTCCTGTTTGAGCAGCTAACTGCTTTAAGCCTTCGCTCGTTGCAGGATCTACAAAGGACGTGAGCGTTTGTCCCTCAAAGCTTTGTACAGCAGGACGCGGATAATCCGTTGGCATTTCCAAAACCGGTAACTCCCCCCGGTAACGATCCAACCAGTAAATTTCCTCGCGTTTCAACTGCACCTCTTGTTCATCCGACTGTTGCCATACAGCGTAGTCCTTATATTGAATACGCAAAGGCTCTAATGGATGGCCGTCGTACAAACGAACCAGTTCCTCAACGAATACGTCCATTGAAACCCCGTCAGAGATAATATGGTGCATATCGAACATCAATAGATAACGATTGGTTCCCAGCTCTACGAGTTCTGCTCGCAACAGTGGAGGTTTCGCCAAGTCGAAAGGCCGGATGAAGTCATGCACAACTTTTGGTGCTTCCACCTCGCTAGAATGACGGTACTTAAGAGTGAAGTCGAAGCTCTCGTAAATGCGCTGTACTGCTTCACCTTGTACGATCTGGAAGCCTGTTCGTAATGTTTCATGCCGTGCAATAAGTCCGTGGAAAGCCTCCTCCAACAGGCTCCGATTAATCGTTCCTTCCAACAGCAACACACCCGGCATATTGTAGCTCTGATCGGCTCCTTCCAGCTGATTCAGGATGTACAACCGCTTCTGAGCTGAAGAAAGTGGATAATATTCTCTTACGTCTGCCAGCGGAATTGACGAGAACGACTGCTCTCCGATTCGGGAGATAGCGAAAGCCATCTCTTCAAGTGTCGAGTAGCGGAATACGTCACGCAAAGGCAATTCAACGTTCAGATCCTGATGGATCTTGCTCACCAGTTTCGTCGCCCTCAAGGAATGTCCACCGAGGTTAAAGAAATTGTCATGAACGCCGATAACCGCTAGTCCGAGCACGCTTTTCCAAATTTCGGCCAAGCTGACCTCCAGTGGAGTCCGAGGCGGAACATGTCCTTCACCCGGTTGCAAACTTTCCTCAGGCTCCGGGAGAGACCTGCGGTCGACCTTGCCATTCGTCGTCAACGGGAGCCTTTCCAACTGAATCAGATACGTCGGGATCATATAAGCCGGAAGTTCCTGTGAGAGCACACTCTTCAGCTCAGCTGTTGGAAGCTCGATGTCTGCTTCATAATAAGCACAAAGCTGCTTTTCACCAGAGATGTTTTCCCGTGCAAATACCGTTGTTTTCCGAATCCCCTTCACTTTTTGAAGCTGAGCTTCGATCTCACCCAACTCAATGCGGAAGCCTCGGATTTTCACTTGATCATCCGTCCGTCCTACATAATCAATCGTGCCATCTGGCAGCCATTTCGCCAAATCTCCTGTTCGGTACATGCGCTCTCCTGGCATAAACGGATTATCTACAAATTTCTCGGCAGTCAGCTCCGGTCGATTATTGTAGCCCTGTACCAAGCCTTCTCCACCAATGCAAAGTTCCCCGGCTACTCCAACCGGCAAAAGCTTGTTCTGGCTGTCGACGATATACACCGTCGTATTGCTGATTGGCCGCCCGATAGGCACAGTAACTGCCGAATCATCCACGAAGTCGACTGGAAGATACGTGGTATAAACCGTACTTTCCGACGGGCCGTACAGGTGATTAAGCTTGCCTGGTCCAATATGGGCAAGCGCTTTACGTACATGACCAACCGACACACGCTCTCCTCCGAACAAAATCGCCCGGACATCCTGCAGACAATTGACGTTCACATCTACAAGCACATTAAAGAAAGCTGTCGTAATCAGCATGACCGATATATGCTCGCGCTGAATGAGATCTGCTAGCTGACCAATCTCTAACAAAGTCTCGCGAGGAACCAGCACAAGCCGTGCTCCATTGGTCAAAGCTCCGAAAATATCAAAAATCGCTCCGTCAAACGAATAACTCGAAAGTTGAAGGACATGATCCTGTTCAGTGATATCGATATAATTCGTATTTCGCACAATCCGCACGATGTTGCGGTGTGAAACAAGGTTGCCTTTCGGCTTGCCCGTCGTGCCGGACGTGTAGATGATGCATGCCAGATCTGTCGCTTCCGTGCCTGGATGTAGATCAGTTCTGTCCTCGTGATAGAAAAATTCATCATCCAATAAGATCACGGAGTCCGAATCCGCCAGAAGTTCACGCAAGTGGCTTTGGGTCAGCATGACCTGTGCTCCCGAATCCTCGATCAGAAAACGAATACGCTCCTCTGGATATTCCGGATCAATTGGTACGTAACCCGCTCCGGCTTTGTGTGCCGCCAGCATACCCACCACCATTTCAATGGAACGCTCAGCCATAATAGCGACTAGTCTCCCTCGGGTTATTCCGTGACTACGCAAGGTACGGGCAAGGCGATTAACATATTCGTTAAGCTCCCGGTAAGTCAACTCTTGCTCATTCAAGGAGATGGCAATTGCATCCGGGTTGCGATCTGCTTGCTCTTCGAACAATTGAATAAGCGTCTTCCCACGCGGGAATTCCGTGGTGGTATCGTTAAAACGTCCGAGAAGGTCTGCCTTTTCCTCCTCCGTCACAAGATCCAGATCGCCCACAGTAATTTCCGGATTATCCGTCACCTGCTCCAGCAGATGCACAAGATGCCCCTTAAGCCGCTCCATACTGCCTTTATCGAACACTTCGGCGTTAAAGTCAAAACGAATTTCAATCTCGGCTCCCGGTACCACGGTCACGTTGAAGTCATAGTTCGTCTGCTCCTCCATCTGAACGTCAGCGATCGTCAGATCACCGTGCTGCTGGTCACCTGCCTGCTCCATCTGCTCATCCACCGGATAGTTCTCAAAAGCAATGATATGGTTGACCAGGTTCTGCTTTTGCACGCTGCGAGCTTGAATTTCATACAAAGGATAGTAATCATAATTCCCGGAATCCAGCGCCCGTTCTTGAAGCTGCGCCATCAAATCGGTAAATTGGGTATCCGCTTCACTCGTTACGCGGACCGGAACCGTATTGATGAACAGCCCGATCATTGACTCAATACCAGGGATTTCTACGGGTCTTCCGGCTACGACACTGCCGAATAAGGCATCATTTGTCCCGTTATACTTTTGCAGCATCACGCCCCAGGCGGCTTGCAGCAGTGTATTAACCGTAACTAGGTGCTGTTTCGCCACCTGGTCCATCCGCTCGCTCAAGTCCTTGCCTAGCTCGGCGGTGACGTGATCAGCCCTGAATTCGCCGTTCGGCGCAGGTTCTTTTTGTCCCGGAAGTACAGTTTGCCCTTCATAACCTTCCAGGAATGATGTCCAATAGGCTGATGCCGCCTGATCGTCCTGTTTCTCCAACCATTCGATATAAGCTCCATAATCTGAGCCTTTATCTACAGCCAGCTCCTTGCCGGACACCAAGGCCGCGTACGTCTCAAACAGCTCATGTGTCAGCTGCGGCAAGCACCAACCGTCCATCAGAATATGCTGAAAACTCCACAGCACATGATAACTTTCTTCCTCCGTACGCAGAATCGTAACTCGAATGAGCGCATCATATTCTAGATCGAAACCGCGAAGCTTATCACCCTCGGCTTTTTTGTCTAAATACGCTTGTTTCTCGTCCGCCTGCAAATGAAGCAAATCTTCATATTCAAAACCGATTGGCTTGTCGCGGTATATGACTTGCATTGGCTCGCCCGCTGAACCCTTCACAAAATTTGCCCGCAGTACCAGATGACGTTTCGCTAGTTCTGTCCAACTCTTCTCGAAAAGCTGGACGTTCAGTGCTCCACGCATCGTAAAACGTGTCTGTTCGAAGTAAGCGGCTGTTTGTTGATCAAGCGCACTGTGGAACCACATACCCTTCTGCATCGGCGTAAGCGAGTAAATATTTTCGATTACCCCCATATGGCTTGAACGTTGGGAGATTTGCTCCAATTCTGTGATGGTCAAACCCTTAAATTGCAGGTCGCTCGGTGTCAATTCGGTATTCTCTTTATCCGCACAGTGGATAATGAGCTCTCGGAGACTTTGCCCAAGCATCTGACCGAAGGCTTCCATTGTTTCCTTGCGATATTGCTTCCGGCTGTAACTAAGATCGAGTGACAAAGCGCCATCCAGCACCATACCGTTGATATCCAGCACAAAGCTGCGGGCTTGCCGAGCACTAGCCGGATTACCGCTGGAATAAAAAGATATACCGATCTCGTCTTGATTCGCATCATCGTCGAACTGGCCGAGGTAGTTAAAATTAATTTCCGGTTCAGCACCCCAAACAAAGCCATCCTCCGGCTTAGAGAGATAACGGCATATGCCGTACCCTAGCCCCTTATTCGGAATAAGGCGCAATCTTTCCTTAGCCTGTTTAATCTGGTAAGCCAAGTCCCGGTCAGTTTCTGGCTCCAGAATTACCGGAAACTTGGTCGTAAACCAGCCAACTGTACGTGTAATATCAATATCTGTTCCGATTGATTCACGCCCGTGCCCTTCGAGATTGATTCGCACCCGTTCATGTCCCGTCCACTTGCGAACAGCTATGCCAAGCGCCGTTACCAAAATATCGTTCATTTCGGTGTTATAGGCCCGGTGCACTCGTTTCAGCAAAAGCTCTGTTTCTTCGGAAGTCAGACAAACGAAAAGTGATTCGCTGTCCTGCTGCGTCGTAACGTCTGTCTCGATATCCTTCGGTATAGCGGGGACCGCAATTTGTTCTATCGCCTGCCAATAGGCCTGTTCCTTCGCTATATCTGGACCTTGCGCGTAATCTGCTAGCTGTTCTGACCAAGTGCGGTACGCATCCGTTTTCGCCGGAAAACGAATGTCCTCCCTTTTGACTGCCTGATCGTAACCCAGGGCGAAGTCTTCCATCAGTATCCGCCATGATACACCGTCCACCACGGCATGATGAACCGCCAGTAACAGATGATCGCCATCCGCACACTGAAAGAGTCCCGCTTTCATAAGAGGTCCATTCTCCAGGTCAATACCTGCTTGAATGTCCGTCGCCTTCGCTTCCACAACCTGCTCGGTGTGTTGCTCATCCTCGAAGTCAAACACATCCAGCGTGAACAGCACGCCTTCCTGAATTGCTCGGTTCCGGGCGCTGAACCCTTGTTCCGTCTTACGGAACACCATTCGCAAGGCGTCATGATGTTCCGCCAGCTTTTGCAGCACCTGACCTACCTTCTCTTCATCAAAACGTTCCTTCCGGTACAGCATCACCGACTGATTGAAATGATGCGGATCAGCAAAAGAACTTTCGAAAAACCAATGCTGAATCGGCATCAGTACCGTTTCACCCGTTATTTCGCTTTGATCGATAGCTCGTCCAATCGGTTTCACATGTAGACTGAGCTGTGAGATCGTCGGATATTTGAACAAATCTCGGATTTCCAGCTTGTATCCTGCTTGATGAAGCCGCGAAGATACTTGGATAGACTTGATCGAGTCTCCGCCAAGCTCAAAGAAATGATCCGTTACCCCAATGCGATCAGCATTCAATACCGCCTGCCATACTTCGGCAAGCGTCCGCTCCGCTTCATTGCGGGGAGCTACGTACGAGCCTCCGGTCAGCGCATTCCCTTCCGGACTAGGCAAAACCTTACGATCAATTTTGCCGTTCGGCGTGAGTGGCATCCGCGGAAGCTGGACAAAATGTGCCGGAATCATGTAGTTCGGCAACTTTTGCGCCAGTGTGCTTCTCAGCTCACCGAGCGTAAGTGGATGGATTGCAACCAAGTAAGCACACAGTTCTTGCCCACTTTTCCCTTCCCGCGCGATTACAATCGTCTCCTGCACAGTGTCGATCTTCAGAAGCTGCTCTTCAATCTCACCGATCTCGATTCGGAATCCACGTATCTTCACTTGGTGGTCGATCCGGCCCAAGTACTCCATATTCCCGTCTGGCAGCCAGCGGGCGAGATCTCCTGTCCGATAAAGGCGTTCTCCCGGCGCAAACGGATGTCGCACAAATTTCTCTGCCGTCAACTCCGGTTGATTCAGGTACCCTCTCGCAAGTCCCACGCCTGCCACGCATAACTCGCCGTCCACTCCGGGAGGTACAAGCTGCAGGTGGGCATCCAAAATGAATATCTGGTGATTGGCCAGCGGTCGTCCAATCGGAATCACTCTTTGCTCTGGCTGCTCCTCATTTGCATCCCAAAGCGTCGTAACTATGGAAGCTTCCGTAGGACCATAAGCATTAAAATAGTTAACCTTCGTTTTCCACTGCTGCACAAATTCAGCCGATACCGCCGAGCCTCCCGTTACGAGTTTCGTTAAACTAGGAAGACGGTCAGGGTTTAAATAAGCACTATACGTTGGGGGCAAAATCGCTGCCGTAATGGCATGCTCATTCATAAAACGTTCGAACAAACGGGTATCGAGAATCGTTTCGGCCGTTGGGATATACAAAGCCGCGCCAAAATAGAGTGCCTTGAAGATTTCCCAGCAGGATGCGTCGAATGACAGACTGGCAAATTGAACGATCCGGTCCTGCTCCGTAATACCCAGCCTGTCAGCGAACATCAGCTTCAAGCTTACCAAACCCCGATGCTCCAGCATGACCCCTTTCGGCTTGCCTGTTGTACCAGATGTATAAATGACATAAGCAAGATCATTCGGACCGCTAGCAGACACCATATTCGAGCCATCGTTGCTATAGGATTTCTCGTCATCCAGTGCGAGTACAGTCCCTTTGAAAGGTACCCGGTGCATTAGTTCCCTTTGAGTCAGCAGCAGCTGTGCGTTCGAGTTCTCCAAAATGTAGCGGATGCGTTCTTCCGGGTATTCCGGATCAATCGGTACATAGGCACCGCCAGCTTTTAGAACCGCCAGAATACCAACAACCGTCTCCAGCGATCTTTTGACCATCAAGCCGACCAATTGATTGGGTAACACACCAGCGGATCGCAGCGTTCTCGCCAGCTGGTTAGCCCGTTCGTTCAACTCCGCGTACGAAATCCGCTGATTCTTAAAAACAACTGCCGTCGCTTCGGGAACCCGTTGTACCTGTTCTTCTACGAGTTGATGAATGGTCCAATCCCGGGCATAGTCCTGCTTGGTATCGTTAAAGCTTTGGAGCAATTGAAATCTCTCTTCTTCAGACAACATATCAATCTTCACAATGTCCTGCTCCAACTCGTGGAGACCCACAGTTAGCAAGCTGTCGAGATGACCAACAACCCGAGTCATGAATTCAGCATCATACAAATGCTCGTTGTATAAAAGGGCTAACTGTATCGTCCCGTCGGTTATGCTGAAAACAAAAGAACAATCCATGACTACATGGGGTGTGATTTCATCATGATGTAGCTCCTTGAGAGATACTAGTGTATGGATGATGGGCTTGCCGTCCGCATATTGCAAGTCCAGCTTCTCTGTCATTTTCGAGAACGGAATATGTTGATGCTGAATCACTTCAGGTAAGGAAGTCCTCAATTCACTCAGAATTGTTTTAAAAGTCGCACCCGCCGCAAACGAATTTTTTAATATGACCGTATGATTAATCGATCGGCGCTGTTCCGTCTTTTTCGGTACAATCGGCATACCAACCAAAATGTCGGAAGCGCCTGTATATTTATATAAAAGTGACTGCACACCAGCAAGCATAATCATAAACGTCGCCAGCGGAGCTCCCTTGCTCATTTGAAGGACACGCTGCGACACTTTCTCTGAGAGCGAACCACTAACGTTTGCCATCTTGGGTCTTAAAGGGCTTTGAGTTTTGCTGTAAGGCAACCGTGTCAGAATATCATCATCACTAGCGAGTTTTTCGTTCCAAAACAACGTTTCTTTTTCAAAAGCCACCTGGATCGTTCCCCTCTCTTCATCGGTAAAAGCAATCCGGCAGAGCCTATGCCGCAGCAATGCTCCCCGCCTTTTCAAAATGTGACAACAATAGCAATGGCTTATGCCAAATCACCGCTTTGCTTATTCAATTGATCGCATATGGCAATCTTCTGCCTGGCAACGATCTCGAACGACTCCCTGCTTGAAAAAAAATAGAGACATCGTTTACGCAAAAGGTGTATCTGTTATTGGCTCCCTTGCTTCAATATGTTTACTGTGAATACAGATGCCCGAAAACGGACCTTGCATTTAACCTTGGATTTGGAATTGGAATTAGAATTAGAGGTGGACAAAGGAGGTTCCTCCCATTGATGTAAGACGTGCTGTAGGATTCCATTAGGCCAGCAGGGAATTAGCTGTACATCCGGATTTAGCAACGGAGTTACCTTGATCGAAATCTATGTTAAGGAGCACTGATACACTCTATGTACGATTAGTGCATTCCCCCGCAGTCCCGATGTGGATAAGTCAAGATCAGGCTGCGGGGTAGTGATCTTTTCCCGGGCGATTACATGTGAAGATGGCATTTCATGAGGCTCCCATAAATGCTCTGTGTTAGATAACGGGGTTAGCCCTAGGAAAGAAGTGAATTCCATGTTGACTGACAGTACTAAGGAATTTCTCAGTGAAATATTCCTATGTGAGCAAACATTATCTTAACACCAGCGCGGGTCAGTCTCTGGAAGGAAGTTCCATTCCTATTACCAGCCCACCTTTCGGCTTGACCAAGCTTAGGTCGTTACCAGCAATCTCTGGGCCTCTTGAGAGATTACCTGCTGAATACTAGACTTGATAATATCGCAACCAGCAGCCAGATTCTCCATTGAAACAGTCAGCGGAGGCATGATCTTCAGGACGAGGTCCCCTCTGCCGGCCCTTTCAATAATAAGCCCTTTCTCAAAACTGATCTCCGACATCCGCTTCGCCCCGGCTTCATCCGTGAAGCCCGAAACGTCAATACCCCAGATCAGGCCGATCCCGCGGATCGTGATGGAAGGATGTAGAGGTTTGATTTCTTTATCAAGGAAAGCTCGCACGAACTCTTCCTTCTGCTTCACCTGTTGTTCCAAAGCTGCTCTATCCCGGAACTCAAGAGCAGCCTTGGCAGCCACAAAAGCGAGCTGGTTGCCGCGGAAGGTACCGTTGTGTTCTCCTGGCGTCCAGAGATCCAGTTCAGGCTTCAGGAGCAGGAGGGACATTGGCAGGCCGTATCCGCTGATCGACTTTGACAGGGTAATCAGATCCGGCTCAATCCCCGCACGTTCGAAAGAGAAGAATTCGCCAGTTCGGCCGCAGCCGACCTGAATCTCATCAGTAATGAGCAGTATATCGTGCTTGCGGCAAATCTGTTGCAATCCGCGTAGCCACTGTGCGTCAGCGACGTGAATACCGCCTTCAGCCTGAACTGTTTCAAGCAGAATGGCAGCCGGTTTATCAACTCCGGAGTGCGAATCCGTTAGAATATTTTCAATATAACCAAGTGTATCCATATCTGCGAAAGCCCCACTCGGATGTGGTATGAATGTAACTCCATCCAGAGGAAGCCCCGCTCCTTCCCTCATCGACTTGGAACTTGTTGCCGAGAGGCTGCCAAGTGACATGCCGTGGAAACCGCCCATGAATGCAAAGATGCCGGTTCTTTTCTTCGCCTTGCGTGCAAGCTTGAGTGCCGCTTCCACTGCATTTGTGCCCGTCGGACCGCAGAATTGAAGCTTGTAATTCAGCTTCTTTGGCTCCAGGATTCGTTCCGAGAAGCTCTGGATGAATTCGCGCTTGGCCATTGTGTACATATCGAGACCATGCATAATCCGATCGGAGGTCAGGTAATCTAGAATCCGACCTTTAATATAATCGTTGTTATGACCATAGTTCAGTGCTCCAGCACCTGCAAAAAAGTCAATATATGCTCTTCCATCCTCAGCATATAACAGGTCTTCCTTGGCCCGGTCGAATACTACCGGAAAGCTTCTGCAGTAAGATCTTACGTTAGATTCCAGCTTTTCAAAAATGCTCACGCGCTTCATCCTCCATCGTAATTGGGATAAGTTTAGCTTCATTCTTTCTGAAACTTCTGGCGTCATCGAGCAAAAAATTCTTGGCTGTCGTTACCACAATTGTCGGTCCTCGCATGCCGGCTTGCTGGGTATCCAGTAGACTGGTCTCTCGCACACAGCTTAGGTATGTATAAAAACCCACCAATTCTATTTTTTTCAATAATTGGAAGGTCGACCTGCGTAGAATTATATCAAATTTCCAAAGAATGTATAGTAAAATTTTGGTTAAATTAGATCTTTGAAGTATAAAGTGTTAATATTTCGCCTTAAATTAACACAATTAGGAGGAAAATAAGCAGAGTTTGTCATCAATCGAGGAATTCAACAGGAGTAATTTACCAATAAATCGAATGGTATTAATGGTATATATTACCTTTATCTTCTCCGTCAAAGCTTTGAATCCTTTCACTTTACAAAAAATTAACATAATTGTCCTAAATTGATCTCGTTAACTTATGTAAGCAGAAGAATTTAAGAAGTTATACTTTTCATTTTAATTTACTTTTGTTTTGTAAAGATTAGCAGAGCTAAAAATTACATTGATGTCGAGTTAACAGCTATTTTACAAGGTGTATTTACTTGCGATTTTGTTACGTGGAAGGTTCCTTCTTCTTTGCTTGGCTTCGTTCGCTTCTTCCACTTTCACTACAACGAATATCAAGCTGTATAGTGTATTTTTGAGAACTAAAAAAGGAAGCCACGAGTCAATCTCTCGGGCTCCCTTTTCGATGTTAAAACCATTGTTCATACCATACGATTCAAACTCTTTTACTGGTTCATAACTTTTTTCAATACTGAACATGTTTGTTCATTCAAGCCAGGATTTTACTCAACCGTTACACTTTTCGCCAAGTTACGTGGTTTATCGACATCGTGACCCAGAGCGAGGGAAGCGTAATATGCCAGCAATTGCAATGCAACAACAGACAGAGCTGGGCTTAGAAGTGGCAACGTCTTAGGAATCGCAAACGCTTGGTCCACGGATTTCAGCAATGGAGCTACGTGCTCTTCGTACGTAATCGCCAGTACGTCTGCGCCACGTGCTTTTACTTCTTTGATGTTACTTACCGTTTTCTCCAGTACGTTCTCCTGTGTTGCCAAGGCAATAACAGGGATACCGTCCTCGATCAACGCAAGTGTACCATGTTTCAACTCACCTGCAGCATATGCTTCAGAGTGGATATAAGAAATCTCTTTCAGTTTCAACGACCCTTCTTGAGCTACCGCGTAATCCAGCCCACGGCCAATGAAGAAAAGATGTTGATGTTTGGAGATTTGCTCTGCATATCCTTTAATGGCATCTGCTTGCTCCAGCATGGATTCCACTTGCTCAGGCAATGCTTGCATCGCTGCCAGTGTGTGTGCAATCTCATCAGGCGTTTGTGTACCACGTACTTGTGCAAGGTACAAACCAAGCAGGTTGAACGCGATCAACTGGGAAGTGTAAGCCTTAGTGGAAGCCACGGCGATCTCAGGACCAGCCAATGTAGCAATCACATCGTCTGCATCACGTGCAATCGAGCTACCTACAACGTTTGTAATCGCCAGTACATGCGCACCGTTAGATTGAGCTTCACGCAGTGCTGCCAGCGTATCTGCCGTTTCACCGGATTGGCTCACTACAATTACAAGTGTGTCTTTGTTTACAATTGGTGAGCGGTAACGATACTCGGAAGCTACATCCGTTTCAACCGGAATACGCACCAATTGCTCAATCACTGTACGTCCAACCAGACCTGCATGGTACGCCGTACCACAAGCAATAATCTGAATGTTACGAATGTTTTTAATTTGCTCTTCCGTCATTTTGAGCTCAGGAAGCTGCACTTTTTTGCCTTCATTGTCGATGCGACCCAGCATTGTATCACGATATGCTTTTGGTTGCTCATGAATCTCTTTCAACATAAAGTGCTCAAATCCGCCTTTTTCCGCGGTTACTGCATCCCAATCGACACGAATCATTTCCCGAGAAATAAAATTGCCCTCAATCGTCATCAATTCGACAGCATCATGTGTTAATACAGCCATTTCACCATCATTCAGAATGTACACATTACGTGTATGTTCCAGAATTGCCGGGATATCAGAACCAATGAAGTTCTCGCCTTCACCAACACCAATAATCAATGGGCTAGCTTGACGCACAGCAACGAGTTTCTCAGGCTCATGCTCTGTCAATACACCCAGTGCGAATGCACCACGCAACAATGTGATCACTTTTTGCACAGTTTTAACGATATCACCATTGTATTCACGTGCAACCAGGTGAGAAATGACTTCAGTATCTGTCTCGGAAGTAAACGTGTGACCTTGGGAGATCAGCTCATCCTTCAGCTCCAGATAGTTCTCAATAATCCCGTTATGCACAACGGAGAACTTCTGGCTTCCATCCGTGTGTGGATGGGAATTCTCGTCCGATGGTTTACCATGCGTAGCCCAGCGAGTGTGTCCGATTCCGGCATTACCTACCAGCGGAGCACCATCCAGCTTTGCTTCAAGGTTCGCCAAACGTCCAAGAGCTTTCGTAATTTGCAGACCTTGCGGTGTAAATACAGCGATCCCTGCAGAGTCATAACCACGATACTCAAGCTTTTTCAATCCTTCGACCAATACCGATTGAGTGTTCTTATTACCAATATATCCAACAATACCGCACATAATTTAGTTCCTCCGTTTGTATATGAATACTGTGTCAGGAAGAGAAACAGGCAGAGGTGGACGTATTGGAAAATGATAGATTGCCTAACGTATCATGAATATCATTTCCTATTCAATTATCAATGATCAGAACGGCCTTCTGCCATCCCGCTGTGTTCATGCTCTATTACGAATGCAATCATGAATGTACATCATTTTCCCGTCCGCGCACTGTTTACGCTCTTCACGCACATTCATTTTAATTTTAATTAATCTCCTGCACCTACCGGCGCGTTGTGTGGACAGTCACCCATCCATTTTCCGCAATCCGGTTCACGGCTCTGGTGCATCACCGGGAGGTCCCCGCCGAACAATCCGAACACCTCCACCTCGTCAGCTTGATTGCCGTCCATGTTCATCATGTCTTCTCTACATTTCATAAAAGAGACATTCACCAACATGCGTCCCGCGCAACTTCAAGCTCTGGCGCTTGTATAACTGCAACCTTACAATCCTCACTTTCCGTGTCTGAATGACGACTCCACTCATTATATGCACCTTAAGTCCATTTTGCAATGGAGCAAAGTACCTGTAACTATTTCAGCATATTTACCCACGTTCCAAGGCCAAATAATCAGACCCATGGTCTTATCTGGCCAGGACGCAGGAACAATGAATGAATCGTTAATAATTAGAATTAAATCAACCTCTGTATAACCATATGCCAAGAAATCAATTTTGTTAAAAGTAACATTCAGATCCCATGACAACAGGGTTTTTCTTAGCGTCTATACCAGTTCTTTTTGCACAACATCAGCAATCTGGGATACAAACTGCTCCAGTTCATCCTTATCTGGCCCTTCCGCCATTACACGAATTAGGGACTCTGTACCTGACGCACGGACCAACACGCGACCATTATCTCCCAGCTTTTCTTCTACTGCAGCGATCGCTTCTCCGATGGCAACATTGCCTTCGTATTTGCTCTTGTCTTCAACACGAACGTTAACCAGTACTTGTGGGTACTGTGTCATGATTGCTTTCAACTCACTCAGCTTTTTACCTGAAGCTTTCAGTGTGTCGACAAGTTGAATCGCCGTTAGCATGCCATCTCCCGTTGTATTGTAGTCCAGGAAAATAACGTGACCCGACTGCTCGCCGCCCAGGTTATATCCACCACGACGCATCTCTTCCATCACATAGCGGTCACCAACAGCCGTTTTGGCTGTTTTCAGCGCAAGCTTCTCTGTTGCTTTGTAGAAACCAATATTACTCATAACGGTAGACACCACCGTGCTATCTTTCAGCTTGCCTGCCCGATTCATCGCGTCTCCGCAAATACACAGAATAAAGTCGCCATCCACTTCGGCACCCGTTTCATCAATAGCAATCAGACGATCGGCATCCCCGTCAAAAGCAAGACCAAGATCCGCTTGATGTTTCAGCACCTCTTGCTTTAAATGCTCCGGATGAGTTGAACCACATTGCTCATTAATGTTCAGCCCGTTAGGTTCAGCACCAATGGCAATGACTTCTGCACCAAGCTCGCTAAACAATTTGGGCGCCAGCTCATAAGCAGCACCGTTGGCACAGTCGAGTACAATTTTGAGACCAGAGAACGACTCGGATACGGTTGTTTTGAGGTAATCCAGATAAAGATAACGAGATTGCTCATCTACCGTCACCGTTCCGAGACCTGCACCAACTGGGCGCGGCAGCTCATCTTTTTCCGCATCCATTAGTTCCTCGATCCGGTTCTCTGTTTCATCCGATAGCTTAAAGCCATCCCCACCGAAAAATTTGATACCGTTATCCTCAACCGGATTGTGAGAAGCCGAGATCATTACACCCGCGTCTGCTTTAAGCAATCGTGCAATGTAAGCCACACCTGGAGTAGACACAACGCCCAAACGAATGACATCTGCACCAATAGACAACAGACCCGCTACGAGCGCTGATTCCAGCATAAGTCCAGAGATTCGTGTATCCATGCCAATGACGACTTTAGGTCTTTCCACCCCACCTGCAAGCACATAACCACCACAACGCCCGATGCTATAAGCTAGCTCCGCTGTCAACTCCTTATTAGCAACCCCTCTGACACCATCTGTACCAAAATATTTACCCATGATCTAACTCCTTCTATTTGCATCATATATGAGTGTATCCATATTATTTTTGAATTTGAATTTGAAATACATAAAACATTGTATCATTACGGATTAGGCCCTGATTTACTACCACCGCTGCTATTATTCGCACTGTTGTTCACATTTCCGCGGTTGGTTGCTGCACTTCCCTGACTTTGATCCTGCTGTTCCGTATTCGATTCGTTTTGATTTTCTACAGGATCATCCGTGTTTGGCTGCCCATTCTCCACTTCAGCCGGCGATGGGTCCGGCGCTGATGTATTATCCTCACTGGAGTTTTGCTCTGGAGGAGCAGTCACGTCTTCGGCTTTCTCAGTGATCTTAACCGTAGCATTTAAATTATTGGAGCCCTCACCCAGCTTGGCAAACCGGGGCAGATCGGCTTCCAGTTTAATTTCATGTGTGCCCACAGCAAGCCCTTGGAGATCACCGTTAAGTTTGATGTCGTCACCACTTAGACCTTCAAGCATGTTTCTTGATCCGGTTAGAGTGATATTTAGACCACCACTTTTCGGAGTAACCAACTCACCTTCCAGCCCATTTCCTACACCACTTAAATGTATCGGCACGTTGGGAAAGACCTTAGTGGTCGTTTCGACCTCATCATAGGGTGACACCGTTACCTTGATCTGAATCGAACTAGGCTCGATTTTCTCAGAACCGGAAGGCGGCGTCAAGTCTACGTTAACTGTAGATATTCCGGACTCGGTGAATTGTGTAAGATCAAGAGTAGCTTGGTCGTAGGACTGTATACCTGCAAGTGCCCCCTTACTCCCATAAATCGAGACTTCTTTCACGCTCGGCTCGACCGAGGAGAGTACCAAACCGTCTGGCAACTGTCCTGAATATTTGATCCTCAAGGGAACTTTGGTATAGGGCTGATTGACCGGAACACGAACCTCAACCGTTTGTGGCGTGATCATCGCATTCTCGATTACTTTACCCTCAGCGTCATATGCCTGAAGCTTCACTTTCTTCTGAATCACTTCTTCCTTCGCATCTTTCACACTCACACTGCCCTGAACACTCGCCACAGCTTCAAGCTGTCCTTCCGGAAGAGTTACCTTAACCGGAGCGGAAGGCTCAACTACGGGCGTTCCAACTGTATATCCTGCCGAAGGCTCTCCTTCGGGTACAATATTCACGTTAAACGATTTGGTGCCCAATTTCTCCACGTTCACCGTCACCATGGACGGTTCCATACTGACCACTTCGACACCGGAAGGCAGATCAGGTACAAGCGGCAATGTATTGGAACCATCCTTTACTTGGCTCAAATCGACCAGAACTTTATAATCATCATTGGTAAAAATAGACGTCAGCATCGAACGCTGTCCTTTGATCTCCAGCTTCACCTCATCTGTGCTGAGCGACGTAAGAACATAAGCATTACTATCCAGTCCATATGGCTGTACAGGCACAGTACGCTCCACAACCTTACTGGATATGCCTGTAGTTATTGTCGGTGTTGTTGGAACTTCATCCAGATGAATCATGAACCAGAGAAGCAAACTCACCGCCAGTGCAAGTATTTTGGCAAACGTATTGTTGTTAAACCATTTATCCATTGTTGCGTCCCCCCTTCCGTTTCCAGAAGGTTGACCATGCATTCTTTTTGCTCAGATTGGAGGTTGGACGCAATTCCTCATACAGCTTCGCAATCAGTGACTCTTCCTTAATATCACGGACCACCTGTCCATTCATCGCAAGAGAAACTTGTCCCGTCTCCTCCGAAACAACTAGACAGATTGCATCGGCCACCTCAGTTATTCCGATTGCCGCACGATGGCGTGTACCCAATTCCTTGCTGATAAACGGATTCTCGGATAATGGCAAGTAACAAGCTGCGGCGGATATCTGTTTTCCCTGGATGATGACTGCTCCATCATGAAGTGGTGTATTGGGAATAAAAATGTTAATCATCAGTTCAGAACTAACAAGAGACTGCATCTTGATCCCTGATTCCGTGTAGTCATTCAGCCCTGTTTCACGCTCAAAGACAACCAGCGCACCTATTTTACGGCGGGATAAGTAGTTAACAGACTTAATAATCTCACCAATTAACACCGTTAATTCTTCATCACTTGCGGCAGTTGACCGACCAAATAACTTGCCTCGACCCAATTGCTCCAGACCACGGCGGAGTTCCGGTTGGAATATAATGAACACCGCAACGACCCCAAACGTAAACATCTGGTTCATCAGCCACTTGAGTGTATACAGGTTTAGCCACGTACTTAATGCCCAGATCAACACAAGGAACAGAATCCCTTTCAGAAGCTGAACCGCACGTGTACCCCGTACAAGTAAAATCAGTTTGTACATAATATAGGTAACGATCAATATATCGATAACGTCCTTAATGGACTCTTTCCACGTTAAGTCAGCAAAATAATTCATAAGCCAGCCCCCGCTATCCCCATTGATGAGTAAACCCTGATCTCATATTAACCATTCGGGATTTTACATAATCCCTTCTTCGCATTTATTCAATGCTTATCTATATGTAGTATGTTCTTATTACTATCTAGGTTATAACGTTACCGTTCAGGTTGCAAGTTACTCCAGTCACAAACTGCATATAAGCTTCCTTTTTCCACTTTATCTGTAATTTAGACAATAAAAAAAGAGCACCCCACGCAATTCGGAGGTACCCTGCTTGGTATATACCCGTGAAGTTATACCCTGAATTAGCGGTAAGCTACTTCATCTACCATATTGGTTATTTTGTACCAGAACCAGTCCAGCGCCTGATCAATGCTTTTCACCTGTCCTGACACATGGGCTGTTGATGCTTGATACAGTTGTCCGTCGATGACCGTCAGATTACCATTCACATCACCATATACCTGAGCGGTTCCATTCTCTATTGTAAGATCGCCAGCAATTGACTTACCTTCTGGAACAATTACCGTGTTGCCTTGAATCACGAGTTGATCCAGACTCTTCCCCTTAACGACCATTTCGTTGTTCTGATTCCAGAAATTAAAGGCGCTAAAGAGCATCACGACCAAAAAGAAGGCTGCCGCCGTCAGCGCGGGATGTCCTTTGACCCATTTGAGCCATATTTGCTGTCTCTTGGGCTGTGGCAGAGCATTCATAATTCGATTGGTCAGCTCATCCGAGGCAGACGGTGAATAATGTTTCATGGCAAAGAGTAGCATTTCCGTCTGTTCCAACTCTTTAAAGCGCATGCGACAATCCGGACAGATCAACAGATGGCTTTTCAGTTCAGTCTTCTGTACCGGGGACAACGACTCATCCAAACATTCATGCATTAAAGAGACGGCCGAGTTGCAATCCATATGAGAGCCAATCCTTTCCTTAGACACTTAGTCCATACACCTGCAAAAAGCATGCATAAGACTTGCATACATTTCATACGCACCCGTTTCGGATATGTTTCAAATAATTTTGCCCAAAATTTCGGGTGATTGTGATTATAACTTATATTCTAGTTTTTTGCGCAGAAAATCACGGCCCCGGTGCACCCTTGTCTTAATCGTTGTTACGGGCATACCCGTGACATCACTGATCTCCTGTAATGACAAGTCCTGTAAATATCTCAATACCATAACAGACTTATACTTGGCTGGTAAGCTATCAATCGCCTCACGGATGAGGGTCTGTGTTTCGGAAAGAAGTGCTTCGCTCTCTGGTGTTCGATCATCACTAGGAAGCATTGCGTAGCCGTCAGATCCTTCCTGATCATTCAGTTCTGCATCAAGTGAGTAAGAAGGTTTCTTTCTCCGTAACCGGTCAATGCACAAATTCGTTGCAATCCGATAGATCCAGGTCGAGAATTTCTGATTCGGATCATACTTTTCCATATTTCGAAACACACGCAAAAACGTCTCCTGAACAACATCCTCCGCTTCGTGACGGTTGCTCAGCATCCGATATGCCAAATGAAACAGCTTGTCCTTGTATAATTCAACGATTTCTGCAAAGGCTCTCTGGTCTCCCTTGAGTACCAGCTTCACAAGCCTGTTCTCCAAATTGTCCACCCTGATTCCCCCAGACTTGCTGATGGGTCTTCCGTCTTCTGATACCCGTCCACACTTGTAATTCACCAATCAAATCGTAAATCAACTTTGGTCAAAAATCAAGACTGTATCACAAAATATCCTCCAAAAACAGTAAAAACGGGAACTCCCTAAGGAGTCCCGTCTAATCTCTCTTTTCAAAAGAAGAGATAGATATTTATTTTATTACATAAATCATTCATCATATGAACGTTGTGAATGATCTTTTGATCAAGCATCAGCCTGTATTCCGCAATCCTGCTGCAATACCATTAATGGTCAACAATACTTCACGAAGTAGTTCGGTATCATCCTCACCACGTTCCCGCATGTCACGCAGTTCACTTAGCAACTGTACTTGCATGTAGGAAAGTGGATCAACATACGGATTACGCAAACGAATCGATTCCTGAATTACAGGTACATCATCCAGAATTTCAGCTTCACCTGTAATTTTCAGAATCAGCTCTTTGGTAAGCTTAAACTCCGATTCGATCTGACCAAAGATACGGTCACGAGCTTCTTTATTGGAAGTCATGGCCGAATACTCTTTAGCAATCACGAGATCTGCTTTGGCAACCGCCATTTGCACCGTATCAATCAGCGTACGGAAGAACGGGAAGTTAGCATACATTTCTTTCAGGACGTTCAGGTTCTCCTCTTTGCCCTGATAGTAACTTTGCAACCCCGTACCTGCCGCATACCAAGCCGGAAGCAAGTAACGGCTTTGTGTCCAGGCAAATACCCAAGGAATCGCACGCAAGTCTTCAAACTTGTCACTACCCTTCCGTTTGGATGGCCTTGAACCAATGTTGAGCTCACCAACCTCAGGAAGAGGTGTAGACTCCTTAAAGAACGTGAAGAAGTCCGGGTCACGGAAAATGAGATCCTGATACTTCGTCAGCGATACTTCAGAGATGTCTTTGATAATCTCATCCCAAGCTTGCTCAGATGCCGACTCTTGCGGCTCCAGACCATTCAAAGCCGCTGTAATCAGCGCTGAAGTAGCCTGCTCCAGACTGCGGTAAGCAATCCCTTGTAGAGAATAACGGGACGAAATAACCTCTCCTTGTTCCGTAATCTTGATGCCGCCGCCAATCGTATGAGGTGGTTGTGCAAGAATACTACGGTTCAAAGGCATCCCACCGCGTCCAAGTGCTCCGCCGCGTCCATGGAAGAACTTCAGTTTCACACCATGTTCATTGCCCACAGCCGTAATCGCGTTCATTGCTACGCGCAATTCCCAGTTGGCTGTAACTACTCCGCCATCCTTATTACTGTCAGAGTAACCAAGCATAATTTCGTGCAGTTCATTACGTCCCTTAACGCTTTCACGATACACAGGCAGATTAAAGAGTCTTTGCATAATCTCGGATGCCGCATGAAGGTCGTCAATCGTCTCGAACAATGGCACAGCCTGCAGTGTAGAGATCACTTCACCGTTTGCTCCTTTGGAGAACAAACCAACCTCTTTGGCGAAAACCATCACTTCAAGCAGATCACTTGCCCCCTGTGTCATACTGATCAGGTAGCTGGTGATACAGCCCGTACCGAATTCATTCTGAGCACGCTTAATCGTACGGAATACATCCAGACACTCTTTGGTTCCTTCCGTATACTGATGGTAAGGAGATGTAAGAGGCCTTGGGTCATCCAGCAAACGAGCAAGCAGATCGATTTTACCGTCCTCTGTCAGACGTGCATAATCGTCTACAATATTCATTTTTGCCAAAATTTCTGACATCGCACTTTCATGTTCCTTACTGTGCTGACGAACATCCAAAGAAGCTGTATGGAAACCGAACAATTCAACTTGACGAATCATTTTACGAACTGTTGTATCCGCTACATAGTCAGCAAAATGATGACGCAAGCTACGGTCGATAATTAACAGATCATCAATCAGGTCTTGAGCGTTCTGGTAGCGATCCGGCTGACCTACCTTGTTCTCATCAAGAACATTGTTCAACTTGGCGATCATGTAAGCCAGTTTGATACGGTACGGCTCTTTTTCGTTGCGCCAAATGTCTACTTTCTTCAAAGTAACACAGTTACGATCCTGCTCAATCGACTGAACCAGTTCATCCGAGATATGGATGATGTTGGTGCTGAAGCTGAGGTGACCCATAAGTTCAATCATAATCCGCTGATATTCACGCAAAGCGAGCTTGCGCTGCATTAACAACGTCTGCCATGTTACATCTGAAGTTACCGATGGATTTCCATCCCGGTCTCCACCGATCCAGGAACCGAAACGCAAATACGTCGGCACATGCCAGTCATGGTCTGGATAAAATTTATTCAGGCAACGTTCCAGTTCCTGATATACATCCGGAAGTACGTGGAACAACGTTTCATGAAAGTAATACATCCCGTTCCGCACTTCATCAAGTACAGTCGGTTTGCGATCGCGAAGCTCATCTGTCTGCCAGAGAGTAATGACCTCATTCAACAGTTTCTCACGCAGTTGTTCACGTTCACGCAACGTCAGCGTAGGATTATCAAGCAGCATGACATCTTCAGAGATCCGTTTATGAATATCCAAAATAACCCGGCGCATCGCCTCGGTTGGATGAGCCGTCATCACGAGTTCCAGAGATAAATCATCCAGAATCTCTTCTACTTCGGTATGAGACAATCCACGTTCCTTCAAATCCTGTACTGCTTTTTCAATGGATCCCGGCTGCACAGCATCCCCTGCAGAACGCTCATAATCCCGTTTACGCCGAATCCGATGGTTTTGTTCAGCAATGTTAACTAATTGAAAATAAATAGCGAAAGCCCGAATAACCTGATGCCGATTGTCCGAGTCTAATTCCTGGATCATCGTTTTGAACTCTTCATACAGTTCTGGCAAAAACTCTGCACGTAACGATTTGCTCGTTTCCCGAATCTTCTCAACGATATCTAGAAGCTCCGTGCCGCCTTGATGGACAAGAACTTCTCCGAGTATATTGCCCAGGAACCGCACGTCTCTACGAAGCAGGTTGTTGGATTGGCTTTTGCTGGCGGTTACCATAGTTTCAGTCATGCTTATCCTCCCATCTGATCGTTCCATTCGTACACGTAAATTTGACACCTTCATAACATCATACAATAAAATGGTACGAAAATCTTTATTTTTCTACTAGAAAAAATGGGGATTATCCCCGAATTACAGCATAAAAACACGCTTTTTTATTCATTTTCTTGTTCTGCTTCAATGAATGGTCATATGCTGTCGCATGATACCTTTTTCACGTACTTTTCACACCTCGTACATCTCATAACTAATCTAAAAAAGTTATAATTATGCAGTTCGTTTATATAGGCCTGATTGTACACAAGTGAAATTTCTAATCTCCAGTTTTACCATTCATTGATAACAGACGTTACAAAGAAACATGACCGGCAAAGCAAGCTTTTGTATACTTTACCACACTGACGTAATAAATTAAAGATGATTTTTTTATTTTGTACCACTTACCGTCTGCTTTCAGCGGAATTCTTATGTATCTCTCATTCGTTTTGTCGCTCCCCCATAAGTTAACACTCTTCATACTACATAATGTTCTTGTGTGTTTGGGCAGATTATTTGATAGTTCGTACAACATAAAGGAGGAGTTCACATCATGAAAAAAGCCACAACGATTATTGCTTCTGTATTGCTGGTTGCCTCAATTGCTGGTCCTGCAGGTGCTGAGGGCCACATGTCTAAAGGAACCGACACCAATGGTTCACGTGTACAATCGTATCAAAACAGCAACTACATGGATCGTACAAACAGCAACTTGAACATGAACATGGATGGTAACTATCGTACGAATGGTGATTACCGAAACAATGGAGATTACCGCACAAATAGCGTACGGACAAATGCTGCGACAACAACAGACCGTGACAGAGGCATGGACTGGGGATGGCTTGGTTTACTGGGATTGCTGGGATTGGCCGGCATGCGTAAGAGAGTGACAGATCATCACGAGCGTTAATTACTGGTTCTTCTGAAAAGTAAAACTCACGCTGCTGGACGGGTCATCACTGTCCGCTAGCGTAAAGCAACATAATAGAGCCAAGACCTTCTGTGGTGCTTCTCATGAAGGTCTTGGCTCTTAGAATACATATGAGGCGATCCATTCCTTAGTTCGCTTCCTGTCACTGTATATACTTAGCATTTCAGATTAAGCATTGTGCAGTAAAATAAACAAAGTCCCTGCAGTGTGTGCAGAGACTTTGTTTTGAATCAGTAAGCGGGTGATGGGAATCGAACCCACGCTATTAGCTTGGAAGGCTAAAGTTCTACCATTGAACTACACCCGCATAAACAAAAATCGGGATGACACGATTTGAACATGCGACCCCCTGGTCCCAAACCAGGTGCTCTACCAAGCTGAGCTACATCCCGATATGAATGGAAATAATGGCGCGCCCTGAGAGATTCGAACTCCCGGCCTTTTGATTCGTAGTCAAACGCTCTATCCAGCTGAGCTAAGGGCGCAAATATTGGAGCGGAAGACGGGAATCGAACCCGCGACCCTCGCCTTGGCAAGGCGATGCTCTACCGCTGAGCCACTTCCGCAAAATAAAGGATGCGCGTGGAGGGACTTGAACCCCCACGTCAAAGACGCTAGATCCTAAGTCTAGTGCGTCTGCCAATTCCGCCACACGCGCATGTAGTAAAAGTGAGTCATGAAGGATTCGAACCTTCGACACCCTGATTAAAAGTCAGGTGCTCTACCAACTGAGCTAATGACTCATAGTAAATGGCTGGGGATATAGGATTTGAACCTATGCATGACGGAGTCAAAGTCCGTTGCCTTACCGCTTGGCTAATCCCCAAAAATAGATGGTGGAGGCTGAGGGGATCGAACCCCCGACCCTCTGCTTGTAAGGCAGATGCTCTCCCAGCTGAGCTAAGCCTCCATCTTTGGGATGTTCATCCCGATTAAAACATTAGATAATACTATGACCCGTAGGGGATTCGAACCCCTGTTACCTCCGTGAAAGGGAGGTGTCTTAACCCCTTGACCAACGGGCCCCATTTGCAGAGCTCTCAACCGGGATCGAACCGGTGACCTCATCCTTACCATGGATGCACTCTACCTACTGAGCTATGAGAGCAAATGGCTCCCCGAACAGGACTCGAACCTGTGACAACTCGATTAACAGTCGAGTGCTCTACCAACTGAGCTATCAGGGAATAATATGCATTTGCAATGCAAATGCAATTTTCATCATACAACGTCCACATGCAGAGCCTGTTTTCTATGTAAGATGAAAGAGTTCGCTTGGCGGCGTCCTACTCTCCCAGGACCCTGCGGTCCAAGTACCATCGGCGCTAGAGGGCTTAACGGTCGTGTTCGGGATGGGTACGTGTGGAACCCCTCCGCCATCGCCACCAAACGCGATTGGATCGAAGCATAGCTTCTTCCATTCATTCAGAGTTGTTGTTCTCTGAAAACTAGATTCGAAACGAAACGTACGCGATTTAAAACTTGCTATTGGATAAGCCCTCGACCGATTAGTACTGGTCAGCTCCATGCATTGCTGCACTTCCACCCCCAGCCTATCTACCTCGTCGTCTTCAAGGGGTCTTACATACTGGGAAATCTCATCTTGAGGGGGGCTTCACGCTTAGATGCTTTCAGCGCTTATCCCGTCCGTACATAGCTACCCAGCGGTGCTCCTGGCGGAACAACTGGTACACCAGCGGTACGTCCATCCCGGTCCTCTCGTACTAAGGACAGCTCCTCTCAAATTTCCTACGCCCACGACAGATAGGGACCGAACTGTCTCACGACGTTCTGAACCCAGCTCGCGTACCGCTTTAATGGGCGAACAGCCCAACCCTTGGGACCTACTTCAGCCCCAGGATGCGATGAGCCGACATCGAGGTGCCAAACCTCCCCGTCGATGTGGACTCTTGGGGGAGATAAGCCTGTTATCCCCAGGGTAGCTTTTATCCGTTGAGCGATGGCCCTTCCATGCGGTACCACCGGATCACTAAGCCCGACTTTCGTCCCTGCTCGACTTGTAGGTCTCGCAGTCAAGCTCCCTTATGCCTTTGCACTCTTCGAATGATTTCCAACCATTCTGAGGGAACCTTTGGGCGCCTCCGTTACTCTTTAGGAGGCGACCGCCCCAGTCAAACTGCCCACCTGACACTGTCCCCGTACCCGATTAGGGCACCAGGTTAGAACCTAGATACGATCAGGGTGGTATCCCAACGGTGCCTCCACGCAAGCTGGCGCTCACGCTTCAAAGGCTCCCACCTATCCTGTACAGATCGTACCCAAATTCAATATCAAGCTGCAGTAAAGCTCCATGGGGTCTTTCCGTCTTGTCGCGGGTAACCTGCATCTTCACAGGTATTAAAATTTCACCGGATCTCTCGTTGAGACAGCGCCCAAGTCGTTACGCCATTCGTGCGGGTCAGAATTTACCTGACAAGGAATTTCGCTACCTTAGGACCGTTATAGTTACGGCCGCCGTTTACTGGGGCTTCGGTTCACAGCTTCGGATTGCTCCTAACCACTCCCCTTAACCTTCCAGCACCGGGCAGGCGTCAGCCCGTATACTTCGCCTTACGGCTTCGCACAGACCTGTGTTTTTGCTAAACAGTCGCTTGGGCCTTTTCACTGCGGCCCCCTCGTGCTATTCACACTACCGGGGCACCCCTTCTCCCGAAGTTACGGGGTCATTTTGCCGAGTTCCTTAACGAGAGTTCTTCCGCGCGCCTTAGAATTCTCTTCTCGCCTACCTGTGTCGGTTTGCGGTACGGGCACCTTCATCTGGCTAGAGGCTTTTCTTGGCAGTGTGAGATCATGACCTTCGCTACTGTAATTTTCACTCCCCATCACAGCTCAGCCTTACGATGTGCGGATTTGCCTACACATCAGCCTCACTGCTTGGACAGACATCCATCAGTCTGCGTCACTACCCTACTGCGTCCCCCCATCGCTCGTAACGATTTACGGTGGTACAGGAATTTCGACCTGTTGTCCTTCGACTACGCCTTTCGGCCTCGCCTTAGGTCCCGACTTACCCTGAGCGGACGAGCCTTCCTCAGGAACCCTTAGGCTTTCGGCGGATCAGATTCTCACTGATCTTTTCGTTACTCATACCGGCATTCTCACTTGTATGCTCTCCAGCGCTCCTTACGGTACACCTTCAACGTACATACAACGCTCCCCTACCCCTGATGCAAAGCATCAAGCCATAGCTTCGGTGGTGTGTTTAGCCCCGTTACATTTTCGGCGCAGAGTCACTCGACCAGTGAGCTATTACGCACTCTTTCAATGGTGGCTGCTTCTAAGCCAACATCCTGGTTGTCTGTGCAACTCCACATCCTTTCCCACTTAACACACACTTGGGGACCTTAGCTGATGGTCTGGGCTGTTTCCCTTTTGACAATGGATCTTAGCACTCACTGTCTGACTCCCGGAAGTAAGTCTATGGCATTCGGAGTTTGACTGAGCTTGGTAACCCTTGCGGGCCCCGCACCCAATCAGTGCTCTACCTCCACGACTCTGTTTTCCGAGGCTAGCCCTAAAGCTATTTCGGGGAGAACCAGCTATCTCCGAGTTCGATTGGAATTTCTCCGCTACCCCCACCTCATCCCCGCATTTTTCAACATGCGTGGGTTCGGGCCTCCAGTGCGTGTTACCGCACCTTCACCCTGGACAGGGGTAGATCACCCGGTTTCGGGTCTACGTCCACGTACTATGTCGCCCTATTCAGACTCGCTTTCGCTGCGGCTCCGGCTCTTCACCTTAACCTTGCACGGGAACGTAACTCGCCGGTTCATTCTACAAAAGGCACGCCATCACCCCTAAAACGGGCTCTGACTTTTTGTAAGCACACGGTTTCAGGTTCTATTTCACTCCCCTTCCGGGGTGCTTTTCACCTTTCCCTCACGGTACTGCTTCACTATCGGTCGCTAGGAAGTATTTAGCCTTGGCAGATGGTCCTGCCGGATTCATACGGGGTTTCACGTGCCCCGCACTACTCGGGATCCGTCTCGGAGGGAACAGACTTTCAATTACAGGGCTTTTACCTTCTTTGGCGGGCCTTTCCAGACCTCTTCGCTTAACCGGTTCCTTTGTAACTCCATGTGAGACGTCCCACAACCCCAAAGAGCAAGCTCCTTGGTTTGGGCTTCTCCGCGTTCGCTCGCCGCTACTGACGGAATCACTATTGTTTTCTCTTCCTCAGGGTACTTAGATGTTTCAGTTCCCCTGGTATGCCTCTACATAACCTATGTATTCAGTTATGAGTAACTGGATATTACCCCAGCTGGGTTTCCCCATTCGGACATCCCCGGATCAAAGCTTGCTTACAGCTCCCCGAGGCAGTTTCGTTGTTCGCCACGTCCTTCATCGGCTCCTAGCGCCTAGGCATCCTCCGTGTGCTCTTAGTAGCTTAACCAGGTCGCTCGTGTTCGAGCTGTCGCTTCCCTTGTTTTGGACTACGTCCAAAGCCAAAAGTCGCTCCATTTCGATCACTCGCTCCAGCAATCTACCGTTTTTATTGAAACTTGTTGAACACAAGTTCAGCTAAAAAGGAATGTTCTAATTCGCGTTTGTTTCGTTTCGATATCTAGTTTTCAAAGAACAAACTTAAAAATCTTTTTGGTGGAGCCAAGCGGGATCGAACCGCTGACCTCCTGCTTGCAAGGCAGGCGCTCTCCCAGCTGAGCTATGGCCCCATATTATATTAGATGAAGAAATGGTGGGCCCTGGTGGACTCGAACCACCGGCCTCACCCTTATCAGAGGTGCGCTCTAACCAACTGAGCTAAGGGCCCACATTATATTTTTTTGAACCCATAATGGGTTACGCTTGGCGGCGTTCTACTCTCCCAGGACCCTGCGGTCCAAGTACCATCGACGCTGAAGGGCTTAACGGTCGTGTTCGGGATGGGAACGTGTGGAACCCCTTCGCTATCGCCACCAAACGTTCGAGAGTTTGAGCTCTCAAAACTGAGCAACGAGTGAGTAACTAGCCGACCTGGCTAGATTTAAAATTTGAATGTCTTCGTTGCAGAAGACGATTCTCCATAGAAAGGAGGTGATCCAGCCGCACCTTCCGATACGGCTACCTTGTTACGACTTCACCCCAATCATCTATCCCACCTTCGGCGGCTGGCTCCTTGCGGTTACCCCACCGACTTCGGGTGTTATAAACTCTCGTGGTGTGACGGGCGGTGTGTACAAGACCCGGGAACGTATTCACCGCGGCATGCTGATCCGCGATTACTAGCAATTCCGACTTCATGCAGGCGAGTTGCAGCCTGCAATCCGAACTGAGACCGGCTTTGCTGGGATTAGCTCCATCTCGCGATTTCGCAGCCCGTTGTACCGGCCATTGTAGTACGTGTGTAGCCCAGGTCATAAGGGGCATGATGATTTGACGTCATCCCCACCTTCCTCCGGTTTGTCACCGGCAGTCTATCTAGAGTGCCCACCCGAAGTGCTGGCAACTAAATATAAGGGTTGCGCTCGTTGCGGGACTTAACCCAACATCTCACGACACGAGCTGACGACAACCATGCACCACCTGTCTCAACTTTCCCCGAAGGGCACCTGATGCATCTCTGCTTCGTTAGTTGGATGTCAAGACCTGGTAAGGTTCTTCGCGTTGCTTCGAATTAAACCACATACTCCACTGCTTGTGCGGGTCCCCGTCAATTCCTTTGAGTTTCAGTCTTGCGACCGTACTCCCCAGGCGGAGTGCTTAATGTGTTAACTTCGGCACCAAGGGTATCGAAACCCCTAACACCTAGCACTCATCGTTTACGGCGTGGACTACCAGGGTATCTAATCCTGTTTGCTCCCCACGCTTTCGCGCCTCAGCGTCAGTTACAGCCCAGAGAGTCGCCTTCGCCGCTGGTGTTCCTCCACATCTCTACGCATTTCACCGCTACACGTGGAATTCCACTCTCCTCTTCTGCACTCAAGTCACGCAGTTTCCAGTGCGATCCGGGGTTGAGCCCCGGGATTAAACACCAGACTTACATGACCGCCTGCGCGCGCTTTACGCCCAATAATTCCGGACAACGCTTGCCCCCTACGTATTACCGCGGCTGCTGGCACGTAGTTAGCCGGGGCTTTCTTCTCAGGTACCGTCACCTTGAGAGCAGTTACTCTCCCAAGCGTTCTTCCCTGGCAACAGAGCTTTACGATCCGAAAACCTTCATCACTCACGCGGCATTGCTCCGTCAGGCTTTCGCCCATTGCGGAAGATTCCCTACTGCTGCCTCCCGTAGGAGTCTGGGCCGTGTCTCAGTCCCAGTGTGGCCGATCACCCTCTCAGGTCGGCTACGCATCGTCGCCTTGGTGAGCCGTTACCTCACCAACTAGCTAATGCGCCGCAGGCCCATCCCCAAGTGACAGATTGCTCCGTCTTTCCAATTCTCTTCAGGCGAAGAAAACAAGTATTCGGTATTAGCTACCGTTTCCGGTAGTTGTCCCAAGCTTGAGGGCAGGTTGCCTACGTGTTACTCACCCGTCCGCCGCTAAGTATCAGGAAAGCAAGCTTTCCATCAACTCCGCTCGACTTGCATGTATTAGGCATGCCGCCAGCGTTCGTCCTGAGCCAGGATCAAACTCTCCAATAAAGATGAATTTCGCAGCATCGTTAAATGCTGTGCAACTCATTGGGGTATTGAAAAGAGCGATAAGCTCATTTTGAATCTGACGAGATTAAAAATCTCATTGTTGTTCCAGTTTCCATACAGCCGGATGGCATGTACCAAAACCTTCACGTTCATCCTGCAAGCAGAATGTTTTACTCACTCGTTGTTCAGTTTTCAAAGATCAAACATTCAATTAATGCGTTGTTTTTCATGTTGTCGTCGTTTCAGCGGCGACTTTTATAATGTATCACAACCACATTGTCTTTGCAAGCATTATTTTCAGATTATTTTTAATCATGTTAACAAATATGCTTGTCCAATCAAACAGCTCCTTAAAATGGAACGAAAATTAATTTACCATATAGAATCGGAAAGGTCAACCCTATTTCGACAAAAAGCTCAATTGATTGGTCTATTTCAAAGCAAGTCGATGAATCAGAGGTACAAAACTCACAAAAACTCTGTAGATAGAGTTGCACCTCTCCTCACCTTATGCAGATTTATATATTTCAGCCCCACTTCATGGCTTGGACTTCTTTAGCTTACCGCCTCTTGCATACTTCGACAACTCCTTAGGCGGTGCGAACCGTGCATACATGCGGAATACCGTTTTGTACCGACTCGCTATGGCATATTTAATCTCCTGGTCAAGACGATGGTCACTCAGATCGAACAGCATTTCATCCAATTCTTTGCGCAATACGTAGTCCAGTTCCTTGCATTCCTTCTCGTTAAATAGCATACCCAGCATTAAGAGTTCTCCTTTTTGTGCATATCCTCTATAGTCACACTGCAGTATTTCAACAACGCAATTTCTTTAAGTAGAGCTCTTTTCGCCTGCACTGCTGAAACCCGTTTTATTGTTATGGTCAAATTCTTGGAAATTTATGAATGCTGGGTATCACAAAATTTCTACAAGGGATTTCAACCTCTTACAAGCGCATACGTGAGTGTGCTCTCAATAACTGCGGCAACAAGGAGTAAGATAATTATCCAGAAGCTTGCCGTTAACGTCATATTCATAAACTCTTTCCACCGAGACCCAATCATTGTGCGTTTGTCGCCCCCCAATTGCGCGAGACTACGTATCACCAGGCCACCGAACTTCAGTCCGAATGCACAAGCTATAATAATGACAGGAATCTCAATAATTCCGTGTGGAAGCAGCCCCTTTACAACGATATCAAAAAAGCTTGCCCCATAATTCATTGTGGTGTGAACAACAAAGCCGAGTACCATCCCGTTAAGTAGCAGGAAGACAATGGGTAAAATACCGAAGAAAATACCTGCATAGATGACCAGTACGCTTTTGATGGCATTGTTGAAAAAAATAAGCAAAAAGAAATTCCATTGCACATTTCCTCCCTGCTCCAGCTGTTGACTGACCTGGCGTAGTCCCTCAATCTGGCTTAACAACAATTCCTCCAGCGGCCCTGTACTTACCCAGCCAGCTCCGATCCCTACAGCAAACAACAGAAAGGACCAAACTAAGGCTCCCCTAATCGTCCCCATATCTCTCATAAATGTACTGAATTTTAACATAACAGCCTCCTAGTAATCGAAATGATGGACAAACAACGATGTAAAACGAATAACTGGACGGTACGAGCATACACTGAACTGTAAACAAGCATTTTCCTATCGAACAGAAACAAGCATTTTTAAATGGGAGAGGGGCGCTTAGCGAAATGAACTCGTTCTATGTATTCAGTGGCAAAAAGATCAAACGTAACCTGATTGTGCTCGTTGCTGCCATCTTTGCAATTGGTATTATTTATCTCGAAAGCGGCAACGTATCTGTCTTCTCGGAAGAAGCACCTTCCGCCGTTTACAGTGTTCCAACTGACAAGAAGGTTATTGCACTTACCTTTGACATTAGCTGGGGGGATAAACGAACCGAGCCGATTCTAAAAGTTCTGCAGGAGAATAAAGTGCAGAAAGCCACCTTCTTTCTCTCCTCACCCTGGAGCAAAACCCACCCCGAGATTGTTACCGCCATCAAAGATGCAGGATATGAGATTGGAAGTCATGGGCATCGCCACGAAAACTACAGCAGCTTAACTGAAGAACAAATTCGCAAGGAAATTTCGACAGCTCACAGCATTTTAACCGATTTAACGGGAAAAGAACCGAATTTACTGCGATTGCCAAACGGAGATTTTGATAAACGTGTGCTTCAGGTTGCGAACAGTCTAAACTATCAGGTTGTTCAGTGGGATACCGATTCGTTGGATTGGAAAAATCCAGGAGTACAAACGATCGTTGATCGTGTCGTCAGCAAGGCCCATCCAGGCGATATCGTCCTGCTGCATGCCAGTGATTCTTCTAAACAAACTCATGAAGCCCTGCCTGTCATCATTGATAAATTGAAAAATCAGGGATACGAATTCGTGACCGTGTCGGAGTTGCTTCATCATTCCAGTGTAGAAGGTAAGGAAGTACGTGATCAAGCCAGCGTCCAATAAGAAACACGGAATAATGATCTGAAACAAGTCAAAAAAAGTAGTTACCTTCTACAACTGATGCTGATCATACCTACAATGGACGGCTAAATAACAAGATGGCCACACAAGTTCATATAAAGTTGAAAAAGAGCTAACTTGGTTAGCTCTTTTGGTATTTTTCGTAATATGGACACCTTATTGAGGTAATGACCTTTTACGCCCCACAATCAATTAACGGCTGACCGCAGTTTCCACAGCCCGTTCTTTTGCACCATCGACCAGTTTGTGCAGGATCAACATCTGATATGCATTACATAGCAGCAAAGGGATTACAATAAAGATGGTAGCTGCATTAACATCAATCCGCAATACACCAATCGTCTCCACAGCCGTTACGGCTATCATGAAAAAGAGCGTGGGTACTAGCGCGGAGATATGCGTCTGTTTAATTTTCACGTAAGCGGTAACAATTGCCGTTGCCAAAATGATCAGCCCCAGCAAAATATCCGAGAAGCGCTCCCGCCCTCCACCTACAAAAAGACGCAAAAACATGATATCCAGCAACGCCAGCACGGTCAACACAATCTGCACAATTTGCCATCCGCGTCTTGGGAATACACCTTTCCCCATATAGTTTAATATGAGATATGCAAAGAAACCCATTTGTGAATATACACTAATCATCACTCCGGAGCCAAACAGAATCAGCAGATAGAGCATAAAGTCGGCGATTCCATTCATTTTTTCCCCGTTTACCAGCATCATAATCAATCCTGTACCTAATGCTCCTGCGGCGCCAATAAGCAAGGCTGTCCAAAACAGGAAAAACCATCTACGCAAATTCAAATGTTTTCCACCCCCGAGAGTTTATTTTACCAACCTTCACAGCAAAAAACCATCATTGCTCAACATATTTCCCCCTTTCCCATCACATACTACATCCAGTATCTAATCAAGGAGGGATCGTACACATGAAACGGCCTATGTCGCAGCTATGCTGTGTTGTATTCGGGCTATCCGTCATGCTTGCCGGCTGCGGTTCAGATCAGAGTTCTTCGCCTCCTCAGGGCAGCTATAAAGAGATGAAAACGATGGTCGTCGATATTCTGAAAAGTGATGAAGGTAAAAAGGCCGTTGAAGAGGCTCTAACGGGTCAAAGCTCCTCTGGCGGCAGTGGTGGAGGTGGTGGCTCTGAAGAGGGGGGCGGCTCTGGCGGTGGCTCGGGAACGGTGGGTATGAAAATGTTAATGCCTATGCAATCTTCAGAACAAATACGTATTGCCGTAAAAGATACCATAACAGCTCCTGAATACCAGAAGGAATTCGAGAAAATCATGACCGATCCGCAATTTGCCGGTGAATTCGCTAAGGCGATTAACGGACAAAGCAAACAACTTCACATGCAATTGATCAAAGACCCGACATACCAAAAATCGATTGGGGATATCATGAAATCACCTGAGGTATCCAAGATGTTTATGGATATGACTAAAACCCCGGAATATCGAAAACAAACCATGACCGTTATGCAGGAAGTTATGCAGAATCCTTTGTTTCGTATGGAAGTCCTTACTCTGCTAAAAAAAGTGGTACAAGAAGAACTCCAGCCTAAAACGGAAAGTGGTGGCGGGCAAAAGGGGCAGGAAGCCGGTGGTCAGGACGGTGGAGATGGTGGCAGTGGTGATTCTGGAGGCGGAGACTCTGGTGGCGGTGGAGGAAGTTCATAACGAAAAGCTTAATTCAGAGTTAGCAAAAATTTAACAATGATGGACGCCCATCCTCTAACTTGAGATAATGTCAAAAAAGCCTGCATCCAAAGCAAAGGACGCAGGCTTTTACTTTCAATCCTATTACAATGCTTATTGAAATTTAGACTCGATCGACCGGGCAACTTCGTCATATATAGCCCCGATTGTCGTCTCAGCCTTGTATACAGACGGTGAGAAATCCGGCTCAGAAGGATGGTTGTCCGGAGCACCTAATGGAATCTGGGCCAGGAGCACCGTGTGCAGGCTTTCCGCAAGACGTCCACCCCCGCCACGACCAAATACATATTCTTTCTCTCCACATTTGCCACATTCGTAGTACGCCATGTTTTCAACTACACCCAGCAACTCATGTTCCGTTTGAATGGCCATCGCTCCGGCACGTGCCGCTACAAAGGCTGCAGTGGCATGTGGAGTCGTAACGATGATCTCTTTGCTCTGTGGTAACATCTGATGCACATCCAGTGCGACGTCACCTGTACCTGGTGGCAGATCCAGAAGCATATAATCGAGCTCGCCCCACTGAACATCGGTGAAGAACTGACGCAGCATCCGGCCAAGCATTGGTCCACGCCAAATCACCGGATTATTTTCCCGAATAAAGAAACCCATCGACATCACTTTGACGCCAAAACGTTCGACCGGTTGAATAACCCCATCCTCAACGACCGGATATTCCTCGATCCCCATCATATCTGGCACACTGAAACCATAAATATCGGCATCAATGAGTCCGACTTTCTTTCCTTGACGGGCCAAAGCAGCGGCCAAATTAACAGTCACCGTTGATTTACCTACGCCCCCCTTACCACTAGCGACGGCGATAAAACGAACTCCCGATTCAGGACTTAACAGCTCATGTCCATCTAGACCCGCTGCATGGCCTTTAACAAGTACTTCATCCTGGTCTTCATCTTGTTCGGCTTGTCCCAGGTTAAGACTCTGACGGTCGTGCTCAGACGCTACTCGTGTGCGGATATGAACATCCTTCACTCCATGCTGGGACAGCAAGTTACGTGCAGCATCCGTTAAAGCGGTTGCATCTTCTGGCCGATTCTCCAGTGTCACCATGCTTAATGCCACATGATGTTCTTTCACCATAATGTCACGAATCCATCCCAGTTCCGTCAGGCTTTGTCCAAGCTGTGGTTCCTGTAATGGCTGTAAAAGTTCAAGTATCTGTTCTTTGGATAACATCAGACAGCACCTCGGTTTTATCTATTGGCATGTGTTAGGTATGCTGTTCCAATTATAGCACTACCTTTCTTCTTATGACTAACTTTTCGGACGTTCTCCTGCGGAATATCGGAGAATGCCGTTGTAAATAGACGCAGCTACTTTCCGTTGGTACATTTCATCAGCAAGCATTTTTGCCTCTTCTGGATGGGACAAAAATCCAACCTCAACGAGTGCTGATGGGATTTTCAGAGCCTGTAACAAGTAGACGGTACTCACCGTTTTTGCTATACGATCTGTATTTTCCAGGTTCCGAATCATTTCAGCTTGTAACAGATTTGCAAGACCTTCGTTATCAGGATGATTAGGCGTGTAGAAAACTTGTGCGCCACTCCAGCGATTAGATGGCACGCTGTTCATGTGAATGCTAATAAATAAATCGGCCTGTTTATCTTCAATCTGCCTCACTCTCTGTTTGAGATCCTCTGTCTTGCGTCTGGAGTACCCTCTCGTTCCCTCGTCGGCCAAATCCTTATCGATTTCACGAGTCATCACAACAAGAGCTCCTGCTTGCTGCAAATAGTCTCTAACATACAGCGCAATGGACAGATTGATATCCTTCTCAATAACTCCCTGCCTGCTCACTGCGCCACCATCTGGCCCTCCATGACCTGCATCAATAGCGATCACCTTACCAGCCAGAGGCAGGCTCCAATATCCTGACGTTTTGGCCGAAGGCATCTCATACGAAACAACCGCCACAAACATAGCCAACAAACATAGGCTCAGCATAACCCTCTTCACTGTTTTCAAGCGGATCCAGACCACCAGATGTTTCCCCATGTTTTTGCGCATAAAAAACCACCTCGTCCCTATAAATGACTCTAATCATCTATATGGGACAAGATGGACAAATATACCCTTAGGAATGGACTTGCTCTGCCATACCCTCAATCAGCACCTCAGCAACCTCAGGCCGTGTAAATTGAGGCGGCGGACATTCACCATTACGCAGCAATCCACGGACCTTGGTTCCGGACAGCGTCAGGTGGTGCTCCTTGTCATGAGGGCATGTTTTACTGGAAGCCATGTTTCCGCACTTAGTGCAGAAGAAGCTATGTTCGAAGAACAGCGGTGTAATGCCGAGCTCCTCAGCGGTAAAATTAGAGAAGATCTCTTGTGCTTCATAGGTTCCGTAGTAATCACCTACACCTGCATGATCACGGCCCACAATAAAGTGGGTACAACCATAATTTTTACGCACCATCGCATGGAAAATAGCTTCACGAGGTCCTGCATACCGCATGGCAGCCGGGAATACGCCCAGAAATGCACGATCCGCCGGATAGTAGTTCTCCAGTAGAACCAAATAACTCTTCATGCGCACATTCGCAGGAACATCATCCGATTTGGTTTCGCCCACAAGCGGATTCAGGAAAAGGGCATCAACGATCTCCATTGCACTTTTCTGGATATATTCATGCGCCCGATGAACCGGGTTACGGGTCTGAAAGCCAACAACGGTTCGCCAGCCTTTTTCCTTAAAAATGTTGCGTGTCTCTGCCGGATCATAATAGAATTCTTCGAACTTGGCAGGTTTCGGACGGTTCAATACCTGAATTGGCCCTCCTACATATGTTGCAGGACGCTCGAGCAGTTTTTTCACACCAGGATGTTCTGGATCATCGGTCTTGAATACACGGCGTGCTTCCTCTCCCTGATCCACCTTATAGATGCTTTGAACTTCAAGCAGACCATAAGTTACCCCATCCGCTTCACCAACAAGAGCAACAACCTCACCTTTACGAAGAGAAGATGCCTGTTGATCATCTACAGCAAGGGTGATTGGTATGCTCCATACGGTACCGTCAGCCAAACGCATCCGAGATACGACAGAAAGATAATCTTCCTCATTCATAAACCCTTGCAGTGGTGAGAACGCACCTACACCAATCAAGTCCAAATCTGAGATCGTCCAAGTGCTAATCTGTAATGAGTTCAGGTTTTTACTTTCCTGCAGCAATTGCTCACGTTCTTCTCCTTGTACGACACGCTGTACGAGCGCACCTCCATGAGGCAGAATCGAAGTCATCTTGTCAGCTCCTTATTTATACATCCGTTATTTTGATGGAAACCACTTATGATCAATAAAATATAGAGACAATGCTAGGTCCGCCCACAATTAAACTCTTATTTATGCAGCCCGCATTCCGTTTTATCATTGCCAGACCAACGTCCCGCACGTGGATCTTCTCCAGGCATAACTTGCCGTGTGCAGTACTCACAGCCGATACTTGGGTAATTCTGATCATGAAGTGGATTATATGTCACGTTATTAGCACGAATGTATTCCCACACATCCTCACTCGTCCAATGAGCAATTGGGTTAAATTTCATCAGGCCAAACTTCGTATCATATTCAACCTTCTTGGAGTTTGCCCGCGTTGGCGCCTGATCTCTCCGAATACCTGTAATCCATGCATCATATTGCGAAAGAATACGCGTCAGCGGTTCAACCTTACGAATGTTGCAACAAGCATTAGGATCTGATTTCCATAATTCTTCTCCATGCTGGGCAGCCTGCTCTTCCGGTGTAATCTTTGGCGAGACTCTCACAAAATCAAGGTTGTACTTTTCTTGCATCCGATCACGCGTATTATAGGTTTCCTGGAAATGAAAATCTGTATCCAGATAAAAAATATCTGTGGATGGGCTGATTTTTTGCAACATATCTACAAGTACAACATCTTCTGCACCGAAGCTGCATGCAAAAGTGATATTTGGAAATGTCTCAATTGCATAACGAATAATATCCTCTGGACTTGCATGCTCCAGTTCCTCTGCTTTTGCACGTGCCAGTTCTTCCTTTTCTAACAAGTTCATCGTTCAATTTCCCCCATTCATGATCTCAAAACCAAATAAAGCCGACTAATCTAATATGAATTATGTATAGTATAAATCTTTCACTCGGGATGTCAATGCCTGCCATCTGGTAAAATACATCAGTTCATTCCTCAAAAAAACGAATTAACTAGGCTCAGTTTTAGTGTTATTTAGTCTTTTACCTCATTCGAGGATAAGATCAAACCAAGATCTCATGAGAGCATCTCCAAGGTACTTCCTACCTTATAACCTAAAAACCTTTGCCGCAGTTGACTTTATAGCATGCTAAGTGCAGGTAGAATACCTTCCCATATGACATAGGCAAGCTGAAGTCGATTCTCGCTGAGCAAACAGATCCCTACATGCTTGTGATTCCGCCTGTTAGCAAAAGTAAGAACCCTTTATCGTATTTATAAAAAAAACTGATAACAAGAAATGAGAAATTGGGAGTGATTCGAGGTAACAATATGGTGAAGTAAACCTCTAGCAAGTGTGTAGCGAAAAGTAAGTTAAAAGGCTCGAGGAGGAGGTGTCTTAAGAAACATTTTGCATATGAAAGCAGAACGATACAGTAACTTCGAAATGCTTTAGATTAGTACATCGTATCGAATTCTACTTAGAAAACAAAAAAAGCCCTTAGCCGAAGCCAAGGACTTTGAAAAATTAACGTTTGGAGAACTGAGGTGCGCGACGAGCCGCTTTAAGACCGTATTTTTTACGTTCTTTCATACGTGGGTCACGAGTCAGGAATCCTGCTTTTTTCAGGGATGCACGGTATTCTGGATCTGCTTTAAGCAGAGCGCGGGAGATACCATGACGGATTGCGCCGGCTTGACCGGAGATTCCGCCACCATGAGCGATAACCAAAACGTCATAGTTAGAGAGCGTTTCAGTCAAATTCAGTGGTTGTTTTACGATCAGTTTGAGTGTTTCCAAACCGAAGTATTCATTAATATCACGTTTATTGATGACAATGCGTCCTTCACCCGGTACAAGGCGAACACGTGCTACCGAATGTTTACGACGACCTGTCCCATAGTATTGTACTTGTGCCATGAAACTGTCCTCCTTTTAATTAACCGCGAAGTTCGTAAACTTCTGGTTTTTGTGCTGCGTGTGGATGCTCAGTGCCTCTGTACGCTTTAAGTCTCAGCTTCATTTTCTCGCCCATGCGAGTTTTAGGAAGCATACCGCGAACAGCCAATTCCAACATACGTTCAGCTTTGTTTTTAACCATCTCTTCTGCAGTAGTTACTTTCAAACCACCTGGGTGCATCGAGTGACGGTAGTATTTTTTACCTTGCATTTTTTTACCAGTCAATACAATTTTCTCTGCATTGATGATAACAACGAAATCGCCAGTGTCCACGTGTGGAGTGAATTGTGGCTTATGTTTGCCGCGGATCAAAGCAGCTGCTTCGCTCGCCAAACGTCCGAGGGTTTTGCCTTCAGCATCAATGATGTGCCATTGGCGCTCAACTTCGTTAGGCTTCGCCATGTACGTAGTACGCATGAAAAGTTCCTCCTTAAATGTTCAAAATCATCATTTTCATTTATCTTCGTTCGTTAAGTGATAACTTTAGGTGTTGATGGATAGTTGTTGCGATGTGAACATCTTAATTGGGGCTGTGGGAAAGCCATTAAGAAAACACAACTTTTATATTACATGATAGGCGATCAAATCGCAAGTATAAATTAAGCTTTTTACTCACTAAATTTAATCTTTTTTGTATTCAAGATCCCAGAGCATCAAACCGCAACTAACTGCAGTTGGTCCTGCAGCAGAACGGTTGCATGCAGCAATCATATTCGGCACATCAGAGGCTTTCCGTTTGCCCTCTCCGATCTCCAGCAACGTCCCGACAATGATTCGCACCATATGCTGCAAAAAGCCGTTACCACTCACATAAATGTGAATGACACCCTGATCGCGAGGATGGTCCCTACACATTGATCGGTCCACTTCTATCCATGCTTCGTATACCGAACGTACATGATTCTCTTTCTGAGACTTGCGCGAAGCAAAGGACGTAAAGTCATATGTGCCTATGAAATGACGCAGGCCTTCTTCCATAGCAGTGATATCCAGCTTGGCATGATGATGATGCTGCAATCTCCTATTAAAGACATCCGGAAATTGGTTTGCATTGACCGTGTATCGATAGGTTTTCTTTTTCGCTGCATAACGAGAATGAAAATCTAGCGGTACCTCCATTGCATCAATAACAACAATATCAGATGGCAATCTGGAGTTGAGTGCGATACACCAACGTTCCACCGGAATCTGGGACGCTGTAAGGAAATTGAAGATTTGTCTGCGGGCATGAACGCCTGCATCCGTTCGGCCTGAACCCGTGATTTTTACTGTCTCACCAGTCAACGCACGAATGGAATCCTCAAGGTGGTCCTGAATGGTATTACCTCCTGGCTGTACTTGAAAGCCGTAGTAGGCCGTTCCATCGTAAGTCACCGTCATACATAAGTTGCGCATATTACCACACCTTTGTTCCATACTATACATAACCCTATCCCGAACAGCAAAAGAAGCCCCTTACGGAGCTTCATTTACAGCACGAATTCCGAAATGAAGAGAAAAAAAGGGTTAATCCAGAATCGTCGGACTCTGTCCCCTTTCCTCATCTCACATCTGTATTACGCGCGGTCTACCAGTTCCAAGTAAACCATAGGCGCTGCGTCACCACGACGAGGTCCCAGTTTCAGGATACGTGTGTATCCGCCTGGACGCTCAGCGTAACGACCGGACAATTCGCTAAACAGTTTTTGGATTGCATCTTGCTCACCATCGATTGTTTCGCGGCGAACATAAGCTGCCACTTGGCGACGGGCATGAAGATCTCCCTTTTTCGCTTTAGTGATCAGTTTTTCAGCAATAGAGCGAACCTCTTTTGCTTTCGCTTCAGTTGTCTGAATGCGCTCGTATAAGAACAGGTCGGTTACCAGGTCACGGAACAAAGCCTTACGTGCGCTGGAATTACGGCCCAACTTTTGGTATGCCATTGTTTTCCCTCCTTCACTTCAAGCACTCAGCTGTCTATTCTTCTGTACGTAGTCCCAAACCAAGTTCCTCAAGCTTCTCTTGAACTTCTTCCAAAGACTTGCGTCCGAGGTTACGGACTTTCATCATGTCTTCTTCCGTTTTCGTAGTCAGCTCTTGTACGGTATTAATACCAGCACGTTTGAGGCAGTTGTAGGAACGAACAGAGAGATCCAGCTCTTCAATCGTCATTTCGAGTACTTTTTCTTTTTTGTCTTCTTCTTTTTCAACCATGATCTCTGCATCTTTCGCTTCGTCTGTAAGACCCACGAAGAGCATGAGATGCTCGGTCAAAATTTTAGCGCCAAGGCTTACAGCCTCTTCAGGACGAATACTTCCGTCAGTCCAAACTTCCAACGTGAGCTTGTCATAGTTGGTTACTTGGCCTACACGCGTATTTTCCACAGCGTAGTTTACGCGGCTAATCGGGGTGAAGATGGAATCGACAGGGATGACGCCGATCGGCTGGTCATCGCGTTTATTCCGATCTGCCTGGACGTAGCCGCGACCGCGATTGGCAAAAATACGCATGTGAAGTCTCGAACCTGGTCCAAGCGTAGCAATGTGAAGATCCGGATTAAGGATTTCCACATCGGAATCAGCACGAATGTCTCCAGCCGTGATTGCTCCTTCGCCTTCAGCATCAATCTCGAGCACTTTCTCCTCGTCAGAATGAATTTTGAGCGACAAAGCTTTCAGGTTAAGGATAATCTCTGTAACATCTTCCATTACGCCAGGAACTGTAGCAAATTCATGCAGAACGCCATCGATTTGAACCGAAGACACTGCCGCACCCGGCAGTGATGAGAGCAGGATTCGGCGAAGCGAGTTTCCAAGCGTCGTACCGTATCCGCGCTCCAGCGGTTCTACTACGAATTTCCCATAGGTGCCATCATCATTGACGTCTACCGTCTCAATTTTCGGCTTTTCGATTTCTATCACTGCAATACCCCTCCTTCAAAACGTCGGTCCTTTATGAAACATTTACCTTCTCTTGCGAAAACATGTAGTAGTATGCCTAAACAACCATTATTAGCAGATTGTGCCGGATGTATACCACACGAAGGGGCAAATCTCATTAGACACGACGACGTTTTGGAGGACGGCATCCGTTATGCGGGACTGGAGTTACGTCTTTGATCAGGTTAACTTCAAGACCAGCAGCTTGCAAAGAGCGGATCGCTGCTTCACGGCCTGCGCCTGGTCCTTTAACCATAACCTCAACGGATTTCATCCCATGTTCCATTGCAGCTTTGGCAGCAGTCTCAGCAGCCATTTGTGCAGCAAACGGAGTCGATTTACGGGAACCTCTGAATCCGAGGCCGCCGGAGCTTGCCCACGAAATCGCGTTTCCGTGAGGATCCGTAATAGTAACGATAGTGTTATTGAAAGTGGAACGGATATGTGCCACGCCAGATTCAATATTTTTACGGTCACGACGTTTAGTACGTACGACTTTTTTCGGTTTAGCCATTTTCTCTTATCCCCCCTTATTATTTCTTCTTGTTCGCTACAGTACGACGAGGACCTTTACGAGTACGAGCATTCGTTTTCGTACGTTGTCCACGAACAGGCAGACCACGACGATGACGAACTCCACGGTAACAACCGATCTCCGTCAAACGTTTAATATTCAAAGAGATTTCACGACGCAGGTCACCTTCAACTTTGACCTCTTTGTCGATACTTTCACGCAATTTGCTGACTTCATCTTCCGTCAAATCACGAACACGAGTGTTCTGATTGATGCCTGTAGAGCTCAGAATTTTCTGGGAAGTCGTTTTACCGATTCCGAAAATATAAGTCAAGGCGATCTCAACGCGCTTATCACGTGGCAAATCCACACCAGCTATACGTGCCATTTTACGCTACACCCCCTTCATTAACCTTGTTTTTGTTTGTGTTTTGGATTTTCACAGATAACCATTACATTCCCTTTGCGGCGAATGACTTTGCATTTTTCGCAAATCGGCTTGACCGAAGGTCTTACCTTCATGTGAATTACCTCCTCAAAGTTCTGCTTAGCAAAACCCTCTTCGTAAGCATTGACCTAGTTCTACTATTGTAAAACCGGCTTCGAAGCTTTCGCAAGTTTTGCCGGGCAAAACCCGCTTCATAAGCTTCACAGTTCATTGCAACTGTCTACTACTATTTACGGTAAGTTATACGACCTTTTGTTAGATCATAAGGCGATAACTGAACAACTACTTTGTCTCCAGTCAGGATACGGATGAAGTGCATCCGCAATTTTCCGGAAACGTGAGCGAGAATTTGATGACCATTCTCAAGCTCAACCTTGAACGTTGCATTCGGCAGCGGTTCAAGAACCGTGCCTTCCACTTCAATGACATCTTCCTTGGCCATTAGTCAGTCTCCTTTCTCTTCAGCTTGAATGTTGGTGGATTCCAGAAACGAATGAACCGCATAGCGGAGCTTTCCGTTTGTCACCCGACCACTCTCGTTTAAACTGTTTACAACCTCACTGCTAATCATCGGTTGAAGTTCAAGATGAAGAATGTTCTTCTTCTTGGGTTGGTCAAACTTTCGTTTGTCTCCATCCGCGATATATACGAACCTATTGTCTACTATAGAAACAATTACTGCGGCTTGGTCCGCATTGCGGCCTTTACGGATCTTCACAAGTTGACCGAGCTGCGGATTCGACTGATTGTTCATGCCTAATCACCTACGCGTTCAGTTTTGTGAAAATTTCCATACCCTCAGGTGTAACTGCTACGGTGTGTTCAAAGTGGGCACATAACGATCCATCTACTGTGACGACAGTCCAGTTATCTTCCAACGTTTTCACATACCGTCTGCCTGCGTTAACCATTGGCTCAATGGCTAGCACCATGCCAGCCTTTAACCTTGGTCCACGATCAGGAAGACCATAGTTCGGAATCGATGGTTCCTCGTGCAAATCCGCTCCAATGCCGTGACCGACATATTCACGAACGACGGAAAACCCTTCATCTTCAATATATTTCTGAATTGCATGAGATATTGTAAACAAGCGAACGTCTGGTTTTACCAGCGCTAGTCCTGCGTATAATGAAGCCTCAGTAACGTCCAGAAGACGTCTAGCTTCTTCGGAAATACGGCCTACTGGATAGGTCCAGGCAGAATCTCCATGATACCCCTGGTACTGCGCGCCAATGTCAAACGTAACGATATCGCCCTCGTTCAACTTGCGTTTGCCGGGAAATCCATGTACCAACTCTTCATTCACTGAAGCGCACACACTGGCAGGGAAACCGTTATAACCTTTGAAAGACGGCACAGCTCCTTGACTGCAGATAAATTGATCAGCCATATGGTCAAGTTCACCAGTCGTAATACCGGGAACAATGTGCTCTGCCAAGAGAAGATGCGTTTCCGCAACAATTCTCCCTGCTTCCCTCATCAAACCCAGTTCCGTTTCGGACTTACCAATGATCATCAATTAACCTCTCAACAAGGACACGATTTCTTGAGAAACTTGATCGATATCCTGTTCTCCGTCGATTTGACGAAGAAGGTCTTTAGTTTCGTAGAACGTGAGGAGTGGTGCTGTTTTGTTGATATATTCGTCCAAACGAGTGCCTACGCTCTCTTCGTTATCATCAGAGCGTTGGTACAACTCGCCGCCGCATTTATCACAAGTACCATCCTGCTTCGGTGGATTAAATACGACATGATAAGTCGAACCACAGTTTTTACAAATACGACGACCCGTTAAACGAGCGAGTAATTTGTTGCGATCCACTTTCAGGTTGATCACATGATCAAGACCTGAGTTCAGTCGTTCCAGGATGCCATCCAGGGCTTCTGCTTGAGACAGGGTTCTTGGAAATCCATCCAAGAGGAATCCTTCTCTGCAGTCGGACTGCTGCAAACGTTCTTCAACGATGCCGATGGTTACATCATCTGGTACAAGTAATCCTTGATCCATATATTCCTTGGCTTTCAGGCCAATGGGAGTTCCCTGTTTAATCGCAAGACGAAATGCATCGCCTGTTGAAATATGGGGAATACCGAACTCTTTCACAATGACGTCTGCTTGCGTACCTTTTCCTGCCCCCGGAGGGCCCATGAATAGGATGTTCACGTTATGTCACTCCCTCCAAGACTACCCTACATCAACAAACAGCACAATAGGTGCCGGCAAGTAAATCTTTACTCAACCGGAACCTATTGCCTATTTATTGATAAAACCTTTGTAGTGGCGTTTGATCAATTGGCTTTCGATTTGCTTCATCGTATCCAGCGCAACACCGATAACGATCAGGAGAGAAGTCCCCCCAATTTGCGCTGATTGAGGCAAACCAGAAAGTGCCCCTAAGAATACAGGCAGAACGGAAATGACTGCCAAGAAGATGGCTCCGGCCATTGTCAAACGAGTCATGACACGGGTCAGATATTTCTCGGTTGCTTTACCTGGGCGAATACCCGGGATATAACCGCCGTTCTTTTTCATATTATCAGCCATCTGCTGTGGATTCATCTGTACAAAAGTATAGAAGAATGTGAATCCGAAGATCATCACGACATACAGCACCATACCAAGTGGTTTGTGTGTAGTCAAGTTTTGACCGATCCACTGTGCCCAACCATGATTAGCCCAGAAGTTGGCGATAATCGTTGGGAACATCAACAGCGATGATGCGAAGATGACAGGGATAACACCAGCTGCATTAATCTTCAGCGGGATATGTGTATTCTGTCCACCGTACATTTTGTTTCCTACGACGCGTTTTGCGTACTGCACAGGAATTTTCCGAATCGCCTGCTGAATGTAAATGACACCGATGATAATCAGTACGATCACAATCGCGATGATTACACCTTTAAGGATGTTCATAAACAACTGATCAGGTTGGATGAAATCGGACTCGATCGTTTGTTTGATAATGTTAGGCACTGTTGACAGGATACCCGCAAAGATCAAAATCGAGATTCCGTTTCCGATGCCCTTCTCGGTGATCTGCTCACCAAGCCACATCAGGAATGAAGTACCGGCCGTAAGTACAATCGCGATCAAGATATAATCTGCAAACGTAGCGTTAGGAATCATGTCTGTATTGTACAAGCGGTTAAATCCGATCGACGTACCAAACGCTTGAATCAATGCCAGACCGATCGTTAAATAACGAGTCAGTTGTGCAGATTTCTTCTTACCTTGCTCACCTTGCTTTGCCCACTCCGCTAATTTAGGAATAACGTCCATGGAAAGCAACTGTACTATGATAGACGCAGTGATGTAAGGAACGATCCCGAGTGCAAATATCGAGAACTGAAACAGTGCTCCACCCGAGAACGTATTGAGAAGTCCAAAAACTTCTTTACCCGCAGAATTTGTCGCTTCGAACACATCTTTGTTAACACCTGGAACGGGAACAAAGGAGCCGATGCGGTAAATGATCAGTACAAAAAGGGTAAATAATACCCTTTTGCGCAGATCCTCAACCCGCCAGATATTCTTTAGGGTCTTGAACATTAAATCACCTCGGTTGTACCGCCGGCAGCTTCAATTTTCTCCACCGCAGATTGAGAAAACTTGTTAGCTTTAACAGTCAGCTTCACAGTGACTTCACCGTTACCCAGGACTTTGATTCCGGATTTAGCGTTTTTAACAACGCCATTCGTCATCAAGAATTCTGGAGTTACTTCTGTACCCGCAGGCAAACTATTCAGGTCTTCGATATTAACAACTGCATATTCTTTGCGAGTTGGGTTTACGAAACCGCGTTTTGGCAAGCGACGATACAATGGATTTTGTCCACCTTCGAAGCCTGGACGAACACCACCGCCAGAACGAGCGTTTTGTCCTTTATGACCGCGACCTGATGTTTTACCCGTACCACTACTTGGACCGCGACCAACACGCTTACGCTCTTTGCGGGATCCAGGTGATGGAGAAAGCTCATGTAACTTCATCGTTCGTTGCACCTCCTTAAAGATTTGTGGGATTAACCCGTTCTTATGCTTCTACTTCTTTAACAGCTACCAAGTGGCTTACTTTGTTAATCATACCACGGATGGCAGGATTATCGTTTTGAACCACTTTGCTGTTGATTTTGCGCAAGCCCAATGTTTTCACAGTTGTTCTTTGCGTCTCCGGACGTCCGATCAAGCTACGGACGAGGGTAATTTCTAATTTAGCCATGAGAATTCCCTCCTAACCCAGAAGCTCTTCGACGGATTTTCCGCGCAGTTTAGCCACGTCTTCAGCACGCTTCAAACGGGACAAACCTTCCAAAGTCGCATTGACCATGTTCATGGAATTCGAAGAACCCAGAGATTTTGTCAAAATGTCACCTACACCAGCAAGTTCGAGAACCGCACGTACAGGACCACCAGCGATAACACCAGTACCTTCAGATGCTGGTTTCAACAGAACGCGTCCTGCGCCGAACTTACCTGTTACCAAGTGAGGAATCGAAGTTCCTACGAGTGGAACGTGTACAAGGTTTTTCTTAGCATCTTCAATACCTTTGCGAATTGCATCAGGTACTTCGCCCGCTTTACCGATACCCGCTCCAACCCAGCCGTTGCCGTCGCCGACTACAACCAGTGCGCTAAAGCTGAAACGGCGTCCGCCTTTTACTACTTTAGCTACGCGATTAATGTTTACTACTCTTTCAGACAGTTCCAAAGTATTCGGATCTACACGCAAGTCGTTAACCTCCTTTTGAAAAATATCTTAAAACTCAAGTCCTGCTTCACGAGCCGCTTCAGCCAATGCTGCGATACGACCATGATACAGATATCCGCTACGGTCAAATACGATATTGGAAACACCTTTGTCTTTTGCACGTTTAGCAACGAGTTCGCCAACTTTACGAGCAGATTCAACAGATGCACCATTTTTGATGTCAGTGCTCAATTCTTTGTCTACAGTAGACGCGGAAGCGATTGTTACACCAGCTACATCATCGATGATTTGAGCGTACATATGTTTACCAGAACGGAAAACGTTCAAACGAGGACGTGCAGCCGTTCCTTGGATTTTCTTACGAACACGAAGGTGTCTTTTCAGACGAGCCTTGTTTTTATCTGGTTTCGTAATCATCTCAGGGATTCACTCCTTTCAGGTTACCTCGCTGGCTTCAAAGCAGAAGCCACGGGGTATATTAGAAACACACGAAGCAAGCAAGCCGAAAGCCGCGCAAAGGCGGTAAGAGAAATCTTATTTCTTCTTACCGGCTTTACCTTCCTTACGGATGATACGCTCGCCTTCATATTTAATACCTTTACCTTTGTACGGCTCAGGTTCGCGAACGGAACGAATCTTAGCAGCGTAAGCACCTACGCGCTCTTTATCGATACCGCGAACAATGATTTTCGTATTCGAAGGTACTTCGAATTCGATTCCCGCTTCCGGTGTAATTTCAACCGGGTGAGAGTAACCAACGTTCAGAACAATTTTATCTCCGGATTTGCTTGCACGATATCCGACCCCAACCAACTCCAGAGATTTAGCGAATCCTTCAGTTACGCCGCTCACCATGTTGTTGACAACGCTACGCGTTGTGCCGTGCAAAGAACGGTGAGTTTTGTTATCGGAAGGACGCACAACTGTAATTTCGTTGTTTTCAACTGTAACCTTCATGTCTTTGTGAAGTTCACGAGTCAAAGTTCCTTTAGGTCCTTTTACCGTGATAACGGTATTGTCCAAAGTGATGTCTACACCACTTGGTACTGTAATTGGTTTGCGACCAATACGAGACATATGTTGCACCTCCTATCTTGTGACGTTATATTACCAAACGTAGCAGACGACTTCTCCGCCGGATTTCGATTGACGAGCTTCTTTGTCCGTCATAACACCTTTGGATGTCGAGATAATCGCGATTCCAAGGCCGCCAAGTACGCGAGGTACTTCATTGCTTTTCGTGTAAACACGAAGACCTGGTTTACTGATTCTTTTCAGACCAGTGATAACGCGCTCGTTATTTTGACCGTATTTCAAGAAAACACGGATAATCCCTTGTTTGTTATCTTCGATAAATTCAGCGTCACGGATGAAACCTTCACGCTTCAGGATATCGGCAATTTGTTTTTTCATTGTCGAAGCAGGCATTTCTACCGTTTCGTGGCGAACAGTGTTCGCGTTACGAATACGAGTAAGCATATCTGCAATTGGATCAGACATAGTCATTGTGAGTTAACCTCCTTCCCGTTCAGGACTTTTTACCAGCTTGCTTTTTTCACGCCAGGGATCTGGCCTTTATAAGCTAATTCACGGAAGCAAATTCTGCAAATTTTGAACTTTTGCAGTACCGAATGTGGACGACCGCAACGCTCGCAGCGTGTATAAGCACGTACTTTAAACTTTGGTGTACGTTGTTGTTTAACTTTCATCGAAGTTTTTGCCACTTTAGCCTGACACCTCCTAAATAATTTCGGAGAAAAGGGAGTCTTTCCAGACACCCGGAACGTTTATGCCAACATTATTTAACGAAAGGCATTCCCATTTGCGTAAGCAATTCGCGGGACTCTTCGTCTGTTTTCGCCGTTGTTACGATGACAATATCCATACCGCGGACTTTGTCTACTTTATCATACTCGATCTCTGGGAAGATCAATTGCTCTTTCAGACCCAGAGTGTAGTTACCACGACCATCGAACGCTTTGCTCGATACACCGCGGAAGTCACGTACACGTGGAAGTGTTACGTTGAACAATTTATCGAGGAAGTAGTACATACGCTCGCCGCGCAATGTTACTTTCACACCGATAGGCATGTTCTCACGCAGTTTGAAACCTGCGATTGATTTTTTCGCACGAGTGATTACAGGTTTTTGACCTGCGATCAGTTGCAAATCGTTTACTGCGGAATCCAACACTTTGGAGTTTTGGACAGCGTCGCCCACACCCATGTTGATAACGATTTTCTCGATTTTCGGCACTTGCATTACCGTTGTATAGTTAAACTTCTGCATCAAAGCAGGAGCGATTTCTTGCAGGTAACGTTCTTTCATTCTTGATGCCATGAATCATAGCCCTCCTTTCTCATTCGGTTCAATTAGTCGATAATTTCTCCGGAACGTTTTGCAACGCGCACTTTTTTACCGTTATCCAACACTTTGTAACCAACACGGGTTACTTTTCCGCTCTTTGGATCGATGTGCATCACGTTGGAAACGTGAATCGGAGCTTCCTTCTCGATAATGCCGCCTTGCGGGTTTTGCTGGTTAGGCTTCTGGTGTTTTTTCACCATGTTAACACCTTCCACAAGGACGCGGTTTTCACGAGGATAAGCAGCGATGACACGGCCTTTTTTACCTTTGTCTTTACCGCTGATCACCATAACCGTATCTTCCTTTTTAACGTGAAGTTTGTTGTTATGGGATTCCAGAACTTTTTTCACTCTTGGCATTTCGTACACCTCCTGTTTCTAAACATCACGAGCATAATCTATTAGATAACCTCTGGGGCCAAGGAAACGATTTTCATAAAATCTTTCTCGCGAAGTTCACGAGCAACAGGTCCGAAAATACGTGTTCCACGTGGGCTTCTGTCGTCTTTTACAACAACAGCTGCATTTTCATCAAAACCGATGTAGGAACCGTCTTTACGACGCACAGAACGTTTCGTACGAACGACAACCGCTCTAACTACATCACCTTTTTTGACAACGCCGCCTGGTGTTGCTTGTTTTACAGAACAAACGATCAAATCACCGATTTGAGCTGTACGACGTCCCGTACCGCCGAGTACGCGGATACACATCAGTTCCTTCGCACCGGAGTTGTCGGCTACAGTCAAACGTGTAAATGGTTGAATCATTTAGTATTCCTCCTTCCAGCTATGCTGATCATGCAATTAGATGATAACCGCTTTTTCAACGACTTCAGTAAGTCTCCAGCGTTTATCTTTCGAAAGCGGACGAGTCTCCATGATTTTCACCGTGTCACCGATTTTCGCAGTGTTTTCTTCGTCATGCGCTTTGAACTTTTTAGTAACCTTAATGCGTTTATGATACAATTTGTGGTTTTTGTAGGTTTCTACAGCAACAACAATCGTTTTGTCCATTTTATCACTGACAACTTTACCAGTTTGAACTTTACGTGCATTACGCTCTTCGCTCATTGTTGGCCTCCTTCCTGATTACAGACGGAATGTACATCCGACCTCTAATTAACCGATTCCCAGTTCTCTTTCACGGATGATGGTTTTAGCACGAGCTATTTCTTTCCGCACATCACGGATTCGAGTCGGGTTATCCAGCTGACCGGTAGCGAGTTGAAAGCGGAGATTAAAGAGTTCTTCTTTAAATCCGGCAATCTTTTGCTCGATTTCAGCAGAGGTTAGGTTGCGAAATTCACTAGCTTTCATTTGCTTCACCACCCAATTCTTCACGTTTCACGAACTTCGTTTTGATTGGCAGTTTGTGAGCGGCAAGACGCATCGCTTCGCGAGCAATATCCTCCGGTACACCAGCAAGTTCAAACATGATCTTACCTGGTTTCACTACTGCAACCCATTTTTCTACGTTACCTTTACCGCTACCCATCCGAACCTCGAGAGGCTTTTGAGTGATTGGTTTGTCAGGGAAAATTTTGATCCAGACTTTACCACCACGTTTGATGTAACGAGTCATCGCAATACGAGCCGCTTCGATTTGACGGTTCGTAATCCAAGCCGGTTCCGTAGCTTGCAGACCGTATTCGCCAAAGTTCAGCGTAGTTCCGCCTTTTGCTTGGCCTTTCATATGTCCACGTTGTTGCTTACGGTGTTTTACACGTTTTGGTACCAACATGATTAGTTGCCTCCTTCCTTAGCAGCTTGTTTCTTAGCCGTAGGAAGAACCTCTCCACGATAGATCCATACTTTTACGCCGATACGTCCGTAAGTAGTATGAGCCTCTGCAGTACCATAGTCAATGTCAGCACGCAGTGTGTGCAGTGGAACAGTTCCTTCGCTGTAGCCTTCAGAACGTGCAATCTCAGCACCGCCAAGACGTCCGCCTACTTGAGTTTTAATACCTTTAGCACCGGAGCGCATAGTTCTTTGAATAGCTTGTTTCAACGCACGACGGAAAGAAACACGACGTTCCAATTGTTGTGCAATGCTTTCTGCTACCAGGATTGCGTCCAGGTCTTGGTTCTTAATTTCAGAAATGTTGATGTGTACCTTTTTACCGCCAGCAATTTTCGTAATTTGGTTACGAAGATTTTCAACTTCAGATCCACCTTTACCGATTACCATACCTGGTTTCGCTGTGTGAATCGTTACGTTTACGCGGTTAGCCGCTCTCTCGATCTCAACACGAGACATAGCGGAGTCTTTCAATTTATTTTTCAGGAATTCACGAATTTTCACGTCTTCCATCAAAAGATCACCGAAGTCTTTGCCTGCATACCACTTAGATTCCCAGTCACGGATAACTCCGACACGAAGTCCGACTGGATTTACCTTTTGGCCCACACGTTTTCCCTCCTTCTACTTTTCAGATACCACCAAAGTAATGTGGCTAGTACGTTTGTTAATACGACTTGCACGTCCCATTGCACGAGGGCGGAAACGTTTCATCGTTGGTCCTTGGTTTACGTAAGCTTGCGAGATCACCAAGTTATTAACATCCAAAGAATAATTGTGTTCCGCATTCGCAATAGCGGAGTTAAGCAACTTCTCAACAACTGGAGAAGCGGATTTCGGAGTGTGACGGAGAATGGCAACCGCCTCACCTACTTGCTTGCCGCGAATCAAGTCAACAACGAGTTGAACTTTACGAGGAGCAATCCGGATAAACTTAGCATGTGCTTTTGCTTCCATTGTGTAACCTCCTCTCAAACATTAGAGATGTTCATTTATCTTCTTGTTTTCTTATCATCATCAGTATGGCCTTTGTACGTACGGGTTGGAGCGAACTCACCCAGTTTGTGTCCGACCATGTCCTCAGTTACATACACTGGCACGTGCTTACGACCGTCGTAAACGCCAAATGTGTGTCCGATGAATTGTGGGAAAATTGTAGAGCGACGGGACCAGGTTTTGATAACGTTCTTCTTGCCTGATGCTTCCATCTCTTCTACCTTCTTGAGCATGTAGCCATCAATGAATGGCCCTTTTTTCAAACTGCGACTCATGTGGAGATCCTCCCTTCAAACATAGCTTTTATGCATCCGTAGATGCCTCACGAAGTTATGCACACTGTGTATTACTTCGTGCGGCGACGGATGATGTATTTATCAGAAGCTTTATTTTTCTTACGCGTTTTGAAACCAAGAGTAGGTTTACCCCATGGTGACATTGGCGATTTACGTCCGATTGGAGCACGACCTTCACCACCACCGTGAGGGTGATCGTTAGGGTTCATTACCACACCACGAACCTCAGGACGTTGTCCCAACCAACGGCTACGACCGGCTTTACCGATTTTGATGAGCTCGTGGTCTTGGTTACCAACGGATCCGATTGTCGCGCGGCAAACTTTCAAAATACGACGAACTTCTCCGGAAGAGAGACGAACAGAAACGTATTTTTCTTCTTTACCAAGCAATTGAGCTTCTGTACCAGCAGCACGAACCAATTGTCCGCCTTTACCTGGTTTCAACTCGATGTTGTGGATAACGGTACCTACTGGAATGTTTTCAAGCGGCAGTGCGTTACCGATTTTGATATCTGCGTCAGGACCAGAGAATACTTGATCTCCAACTTTCAGACCTTTAGGAGCGATGATGTAACGTTTCTCACCATCAGCATAGTGAATCAACGCAATGTTGGAAGTACGGTTCGGGTCATACTCGATTGTAGCAACGCGGCCCGGTATTCCATCTTTAGTACGTTTGAAGTCGATGATACGGTATTTACGTTTGTGTCCACCACCGTGGTGACGAACTGTAATTTTACCTTGGTTGTTACGACCCGCTTGTTTGCTCAACGGTGCTAACAACGATTTCTCCGGCTTATCTGTGGTGATTTCCTCAAATGTAGAAACGGACATATTCCGTCTTGCCGGGGATGTTGGTTTATACTTTTTGATTGGCACTAGTTTTCCCTCCTTACTTCAAAAATTTCAATTATACAGTTTCAAAGAACTCAAGCGATTTGCTGTCTTGCGTCAGTGTTACAAACGCTTTTTTCCATTCGCTTGTATATCCGGAATAACGTCCGTACCGTTTCGGTTTAGCTGGAACACGAAGTGTGTTCACGTTTTTCACTTTTACGCCGAAAATAGCTTCTACCGCTTTTTTGATCTCGGTTTTGTTTGCACGGATATCGACTTCAAATACATATTTCAAGTCGTTCATCATGTCAGCAGTACGTTCCGTAATAATCGGACGTTTTACAATATCACGAGGATCCTTCATTACGCGAGCACCTCCTCTACCTTCTGAACTGCTTCTTTCGTAATGATCAGTTTGTCGTGCCCAAGCACGTCAAGAACATTAATGCCGTCAGCAGCTACGAATTTCACGCCAGGAATATTCCGTGCGGAAAGAGCTACATTATCATCATAGCTAGGGGCTACGATCAAAGCTTTGCGGCCTACTTTAAGATTGTTCAAGATAGCTGCAAATTCTTTAGTTTTAGGCGAGCTCAGAGTAAGAGCGTCCAAAACGATAATGTCATTGTCTTGCACTTTAGATGAAAGGGCTGATTTGATCGCCAGACGGCGAACTTTCTTAGGCAGTTTATACGCATAGCTCCGTGGAGTCGGACCAAATACGATACCGCCGCCTTTCCATTGTGGAGAACGAATCGAACCTTGACGAGCGCGACCTGTACCTTTTTGTTTCCAAGGTTTACGTCCACCGCCACGTACTTCAGAACGTCCTTTTACTTTGTGGGTACCTTGACGAAGGGAAGCGCGTTGCATAAGAACTGCATCGTACAGAACGTGTTGATTCGGCTCGATACCGAATACCGCATCATTCAGTTCAACTTCACCCACTTGGCTACCATCTACATTGTAAACTGATACTTTTGGCATTTTGTGTTCCTCCTTTCTTCAGTGGTTATTTTTTCACCGTTTCTTTAACTTTTACAAGACTGTTCTTCGGTCCAGGAATGGAACCTTTCACGAGGATCACGTTACGCTCAGCGTCTACTTTAACAACTTCAAGACGTTGGATTGTAACAGAATCATGTCCCATGTGTCCTGGCAGGCGTTTGCCTTTAGGAACGCGGTTTGCTTGGATCGAACCCATCGAACCTGGGCCACGGTGGTAACGCGAACCGTGTGACATAGGTCCAGTGCTTTGTCCCCAACGTTTGATAACGCCGGCAAAACCTTTACCTTTAGAAATACCTGTTACGTCAACGAACTCGCCTTCAGCGAAAATGTCAGCTTTCAATTCTTGGCCAACTTCATATTCCGCGATGTTAATGCCGCGAAGCTCACGAACGTAGCGCTTAGGTGCAGTATTCGCTTTTTTAGCGTGTCCTGCTTCTGGCTTGTTAGCATTTTTCTCTTTCTTATCGGCAAAACCGATTTGAACTGCTTCGTAGCCATCGTTTTCAATATCTTTCTTTTGTAAAACAACACAAGGACCTGCTTCGATAACCGTTACTGGAACTACGTTACCTTCAGCGGTAAACACTTGAGTCATTCCAAGTTTTTTTCCTAAGATACCTTTCATGTTGACACCTCTTTTCCTTTATACGTGGTCTTGTTTGTTGCTATATATTACAATTTAATTTCGATATCTACACCGGACGGTAGATCCAAGCGCATCAAGGCATCCACAGTTTGTGGAGTCGGGTTAACGATATCGATCAAACGCTTATGAGTGCGTTGTTCGAATTGCTCCCGAGAATCCTTGTACTTGTGCACCGCACGAAGAATAGTAATGATTTGTTTTTCAGTAGGAAGCGGAATCGGACCGGATACACCTGCACCCGAACGTTTTGCTGTTTCAACGATTTTCTCCGCGGATTGATCAAGAATTCTGTGGTCGTAAGCTTTCAAACGAATACGAATTTTTTGCTTTGCCATTTTAGTCCCTCCTTCTATCGCCCAATTTTTTATCGGACATACTCCGTGAAAATTTTCTAGCCACTCTCCCATGGCAAAGGGGCCGGGTGTGCCAGTAACCTCTCACATCATCGCAACGTCACAAGAACAACATTCATTATTATATAGAAAAGATGGGCATATTGCAAGCATATTTAATAAAAACATTTAAATTGATCTTTTCAAATGAATCGACTCAATTTAGCTCAATGTTTTTCTTCATATCCAGGCTGCCTAACCTATCAATCTATAAGATAAATCTTGTTCATTTTAGATGACGCAGGTTCCGAAACGTTGACATAATAAAAGAGTTCTTTATCCGATGTCGGATAAAGAACTCTTCCGAAGCTTCGTTACAATACAATGTTACTCGTTCCAGTACACTGTTGCTTATACTCATTTGGCAAGAGCCAAATTATTTTTGGATTGTTGCTACGGAACCCGCACCAACTGTACGTCCACCTTCACGAATAGAGAACTTAGTTCCTTCTTCGATCGCGATTGGAGAGATCAGTTGAACAGTAACCGTGATGTTGTCACCAGGCATTACCATTTCAGTACCTTCTGGCAGGTTGATGATACCAGTTACGTCAGTTGTACGGAAGTAGAACTGTGGACGGTATCCAGTGAAGAAAGGCTTATGACGGCCACCCTCTTCTTTAGTCAAAACGTAAATTTGAGCAGTGAATTCTGTGTGTGGTTTAACAGATGCTGGTTTAGCAAGTACTTGACCACGCTCGATTTGAGTACGGTCAACACCACGCAACAATGCACCGATGTTGTCACCCGCTTGTGCGGAATCCAACAATTTACGGAACATCTCAACGCCCGTAACTACGGATTTTTTAGTTTCTTCAGTGATACCAACGATCTCGATCTCTTCGCCGACTTTAACAGTACCACGCTCTACACGACCTGTAGCAACGGTACCACGACCAGTGATGGAGAATACGTCCTCGACAGGCATCAAGAAAGGCTTGTCAGTTTGACGCTCAGGCAGTGGGATGTAAGTGTCGATTTCTTTGAACATCTCAACGATTTTTTGAGCCCACTCACCATCTGGGTTAGCCAGTGCTTCACGAGCGGATCCACGAGTGATTGGAGTATCATCACCTGGGAACTCGTATTCGTTAAGAAGGTCGCGAACTTCCATCTCAACCAGTTCCAACAACTCTTCGTCTTCAACCATGTCACATTTGTTCAAGAAAACAACAATGTAAGGTACGCCTACTTGACGGGAGAGCAAGATGTGCTCACGAGTTTGTGGCATTGGGCCGTCAGCTGCGGATACTACCAGGATAGCTCCGTCCATTTGTGCCGCGCCAGTGATCATGTTTTTAACATAGTCGGCGTGACCTGGGCAGTCTACGTGAGCGTAGTGACGAGTGTCAGTTTCGTACTCAACGTGTGCTGTGGAGATAGTGATACCGCGCTCGCGCTCTTCTGGAGCTTTGTCGATTTGGTCGAATGCTACAGCAGCACCACCGTAAGTTTTGGACAATACAGTTGTGATTGCAGCAGTCAGAGTTGTTTTACCATGGTCGACGTGACCAATAGTACCAATGTTAACGTGTGGTTTATTACGTTCGTATTTAGCCTTTGCCATTTGAACGTGGCCTCCTTAAAATTTATGATTTTATGTTTCACTGAATGCGGTGCTTCAAACCAGGTTTCAAGCACAAGCATTCAGTGTGAGAAAACTACTCGGTGCCTTTTGTTTTGGCAACGATCTCTTCAGCGATGCTCTTAGGAACTTCTTCATAGTGGGAGAGTTCCATTGAGAACACGCCGCGTCCTTGAGTACCGGAACGAAGAGTTGTAGAATAACCAAACATCTCAGAGAGAGGTACCTTAGCACGGATGATTTGAGCTCCACTACGGGAATCCATACCTTCAATGCGGCCACGACGGGAGTTCAACATACCCATTACGTCACCCATATACTCTTCTGGAACAGTTACTTCTACTTTCATGATAGGCTCAAGCAGAACTGGACTACATTTGTCTTTCGCTGCTTTCAGCGCCATAGATCCGGCAATTTTAAATGCCATCTCGTTGGAATCGACATCATGGTAAGATCCGTCTACGATAGTAGCCTTAACGTCAACAAGCGGGAAGCCTGCGATAACGCCGTTTTTCATTTGCTCTTCAATCCCTGACAGTGCAGGTTGAATGTATTCTCTTGGAACGGAACCACCGACAACCTTACTTTCGAACTGGCTGCCTGTACCCGGCTCGAGAGGTTCGAATTCAACCCATACGTGACCGTATTGACCACGACCACCGGATTGACGTACGAATTTACCTTCAACGCGCGCTGGAGCACGGAATGTTTCGCGGTAAGCTACTTGTGGTTTACCCACAGTAGTATCCACCTTGAACTCACGACGCATACGGTCAATGATGATATCAAGGTGAAGCTCACCCATACCCGCCAAGATTGTTTGGCCTGTTTCTTCGTCAGTGTGAGCGCGAAGAGTTGGATCCTCTTCCGTCAACTTACCGAGAGCTACACCCATTTTATCTTGGTCAGCTTTGGTTTTAGGTTCAACAGCGATTTCGATTACCGGATCAGGGAAGTTCATTGATTCCAAGATAACCGGGTGTTTCTCATCACATAGTGTATCACCTGTACCTGTATCTTTCAAACCAACAGCTGCTGCGATATCACCAGAGTAAACTTCAGTGATTTCTTGACGGCTGTTTGCGTGCATTTGAAGGATACGACCGATACGCTCACGTTTGTTTTTCGTGGCATTCAATACATAAGATCCGGATTGAAGTACGCCGGAGTATACGCGGAAGAATGTCAATTTACCAACGTAAGGGTCAGTCATAATTTTGAAGGCCAATGCAGAGAACGGCTCTTCATCAGAGGACTGACGAACTGCTTCTGTTCCATCTTCAAGATGGCCAGTGATTGATGGCACATCCGTAGGAGCAGGCAAGTAGTCGATAACAGCATCCAACATCAGTTGAACACCTTTGTTACGGTATGAGGAACCACAGATAACTGGGAAGATTTTAACCTCTACTACACCCTTACGGAGAGCGGCTTTGATCTCATCAATAGAGATCTCTTCGCCTTCCAGGTATTTCATTGTCAAATCTTCATCAAGTTCTGCAACACGCTCAATCAATTCGTTGCGAAGTTCTTCAACTTTTTCAACGAATTCCGCAGGAATGTCGGTTTCTTCAATATCTTGTCCCAGGTCATCTTTGTACATATGAGCCCGTTGTGCAACGATATCAATGATACCTTTGAAATCATTTTCAGCGCCGATTGGAAGTTGAATCGCAACAGCGTTCGCTTGAAGGCGATCACGCATGTCAGATACAACGTTCAAGAAGTCAGCACCGATGATATCCATTTTGTTTACATATGCGATACGAGGTACGCCGTACTTGTCAGCCTGTCTCCATACAGTTTCAGACTGAGGCTCAACGCCTTCTTTCGCACTGAATACACCTACTGCCCCGTCCAATACACGAAGGGAACGTTCAACTTCAACAGTGAAGTCAACGTGTCCCGGGGTATCAATGATATTTACGCGGTGACCTTTCCAAGCAGCGGTAGTCGCAGCGGAAGTAATCGTAATTCCGCGCTCCTGTTCCTGTTCCATCCAGTCCATTGTCGCAGCGCCTTCGTGAACTTCACCGATTTTGTGCGTACGTCCTGTGTAAAACAAGATCCGCTCAGTTGTCGTGGTTTTACCCGCATCAATATGAGCCATGATCCCGATATTACGTGTATTTTTTAAGGAGAACTCTCTAGCCATGAAATGGGTCTCCCTTCAAAATTGAAGTTTATTTTTGTGAACTGAATCCTACCAACGGTAGTGAGCAAACGCTTTGTTCGCTTCAGCCATTTTGTGCGTGTCTTCACGTTTCTTAACAGAAGCGCCTGTGTTGTTGGAAGCGTCGATGATCTCAGCCGCCAAACGCTCTTCCATTGTTTTCTCACCGCGGTTGCGGGAGTAGTTCACGAGCCAACGTAATCCCAAAGCAGTACGTCTCTCTGGTTTTACCTCGATTGGTACTTGGTAGTTGGCACCGCCGACACGGCGAGCTTTAACTTCCAGGACTGGCATGATATTTTTAATTGCTGCTTCAAATACTTCCATCGGGTCATTACCCGTACGTTCTTGAATCAACTTGAACGCATTATACAGAATGCTTTGAGCAACACCGCGTTTTCCGTCGAGCATGATGCGGTTGATCAAACGAGTAACCAACTTGGAGTTGTATACCGGATCTGGCAACACGTCTCTTTTCGTAACTGGACCTTTGCGTGGCATGGATATCCCCCTTTCTTTCTTCTTCAGCAGTCCCTGCACCTTCCAGACCTAAGCCAGAAGGCTTTCAGGCAACATGCTTATCATAATTTAGGCTTTTTTAGCTTTTGGACGTTTCGCACCGTATTTAGAACGAGCTTGCATACGGTTGTTCACGCCTGCAGTATCGAGAGCTCCACGAACGATGTGATAACGAACCCCTGCAAGGTCTTTTACTTTACCTCCACGGATCAATACCACACTGTGCTCTTGAAGGTTATGTCCGATTCCCGGGATATAAGCAGTTACCTCGAGACGGTTCGTCAAACGAACACGGGCATATTTACGAAGTGCAGAGTTCGGTTTACGAGGCGTCATTGTACCTACACGAGTGCAGACACCACGTTTTTGTGGGGCACTGATGTTAGTGGATTCACGTTTCAAAGCGTTGAACCCTTTTTGCAAAGCTGGTGATTTTGACTTTTCAACTTTAGCTTGACGTCCTTTACGAACCAGTTGGTTAATAGTTGGCATGTGATTGCCACCCCCTTCCTCAATTATTCATGTTTCTTTACAAACCTTTATCTAAGCCCACAGACCCAGGCGGTTCATAAAAAGACAAATGAAAAGTTTTTGCCTTGGAGAATCCTTAAATGTTCTCGGACAAAAACGTTCCTTACCGTATCATTTTACGACAGCAGCCATCGCTGCTCCCACTCCAATCCCGCAAGCTTTGCCGAGATTTTTCATTGTGTCCACTTTCGTGTACTTCACATTGTGTTGTTCACACAAGGCAATGATTTTGGAAGTGAGCTGCGGATCACTATCTTCCGCGACATAGACTTCAGAAGCCATTCCTGTCTGCACTGTCCGCATGGTCTGTTTGGTACCAATCTTGACATGAGCATCTTGCAAGCCTTTTTCATTAGACATCATACATTCCTCCGAATAGGACCATTTACAATCAACTGCCCACGCACCTTTGATATATTAGCATCTAGCGCAAGCATTGTCAATGCTATTCTAAAAAGATTTTATAAAGTTTGTGTATATCAGGCTCCGTCCGCCTCATTAATACAAACGTCGTCTCCTGACATACACATACTTTAATTCCTCAGATAGAGGAAATCTATATTAGTCTACCGAAACTGGTTCCAGTTCTTCTACTGAAGATTGGCCGTCTTCCGGCTCAGCAAATTTGATGCTGCGGTAACGGTTCATACCTGTACCTGCAGGAATCAGCTTACCGATGATAACATTTTCCTTCAGGCCGAGCAACTGATCGACTTTGCCTTTGATCGCTGCATCTGTCAATACACGTGTCGTCTCTTGGAATGATGCCGCAGAGAGGAAGGAGTCTGTTTCAAGGGATGCTTTGGTAATACCGAGCAAGATTGGTTTTGCAACCGCTGGCTCTTTATCACTCAGAATCGCAATTTTATTCGCTCTTTCGTACTCATGCGTATCTACAAATGATCCCGGCAGCAACGTTGTATCTCCTGCATCAACGATACGGATTTTACGCAGCATTTGACGGATCATAACTTCAACGTGTTTATCATTGATTTCTACGCCCTGGTTACGGTATACGCGCTGTACTTCTTGCAAAATGTAGTTCTGTACGCCACGTACGCCTTTGATGCGCAGCATTTCTTTCGGGTCAATAGAACCGTCTGTCAACTCGTCACCCGCTTCAATTTCCATACCTTCGCTTACGCGGACACGGGAACCGTAAGTAACAGAGTACACTTTGGATTCTGCTTCACCTTGAATTTCGATTTCACGACGATCTTTCGCTTCGCGAATCTCTTTAACCACACCGTCAATCTCACTGATCGTTGCTTGACCTTTAGGATTACGGGCCTCGAACAACTCCTGAATACGCGGCAAACCTTGCGTGATGTCGTCTCCGGCTACACCGCCGGTATGGAACGTACGCATTGTAAGCTGTGTTCCTGGCTCACCAATGGATTGTGCAGCAATGATACCAACCGCTTCACCAATTTCCACGTGTTTACCTGTCGCAAGGTTACGACCATAACACTTCTTGCAGACACCATGACTTGCACGGCAGCTGAGAACGGAACGGATTTGCAATTTAGTTACGCCTGCTTTGATAATCGCTTCTGCTTTGTCAGAGTCGATCAACTCATTGCGGCCAGCAATAATTTCTTTTGTTTCCGGATGACGGACAGTTTCGAAGCAGTATCTGCCTTCAATACGGTCGTAGAGATCTTCAATAACCTCTTTGCCATCCTGGATACGACTAACGGTAAAGCCTTTATCTGTACCACAATCGTCTTCACGCACAATTACGTCTTGGGCTACGTCTACGAGACGACGAGTCAGGTAACCTGAGTCGGCTGTACGCAGGGCTGTATCCGCGAGACCTTTACGCGCACCGTGAGTGGAGATAAAGTACTCGAGTACTGTCAGACCTTCACGGAAGTTAGATTTGATTGGGAGTTCGATAATTCTACCAGATGGGTTGGCCATCAGACCACGCATACCACCCAATTGGGTGATTTGTGATTTGTTACCCCGTGCTTTGGAGTCAACCATCATCATGATTGAATTGTAGCGATCCATGGATTTCATCAAAATCTCAGTGATATCATCCTTGGATTTTGACCAAATATCAATGATACGGTCATAACGCTCTTCATTCGTAATCAGACCACGACGGTACTGGTTCGTAACGATCTGCGCTTTGTCTTCGGATTGTCTGAGAATTTCGAATTTCTCAGGTGGAACGACGACATCAGACACGGCTACGGTAATACCTGCACGTGTAGAGTATGTGAATCCGAGTTGTTTGATTTTATCCAAAATAACCGCAGTTTCGGTTGTATGATAAATCTCAAAACAACGCGCGATGATGGAACCCAAATATTCTTTGCCGACACCGCCTGCTTGAGGAGCATTCATGATTGCTTCTCTCAAGTCAGTACCTTTCTCATATACGAATGAGTGATCGGCCGTACCTTGATAAAGGTTTGCACGAGTCGCATCATTGATATAAGGGAAGCTTGCCGGGAAAATTTCGTTAAAGATAATTTTGCCGACCGTTGTCAACAACATGCCTTTTTGTTGTTCTTCCGTAAAGCTTGTTTTACCAAGCGCCTTAACCGGAATAGCTACACGTGCATGCAGTCCAGCAGTACCCCGTTGGTATGCAGATACAGCCTCGTTGACTGTACGCAGTACCATACCTGTACCCTTCTCCTCTTTGTTATCCATTGTCAGATAGTATGATCCAAGGACCATATCCTGGGAAGGAGTTACAACCGGTTTACCGTCTTTCGGGTTCAAAATGTTACCTGATGCAAGCATCAGGATACGTGCTTCCGCTTGTGCTTCAGCGGACAATGGAACGTGCACGGCCATTTGGTCACCGTCAAAGTCGGCATTGTATGCCGTACATACGAGCGGGTGAAGACGAATAGCTTTACCTTCAACCAGAATCGGTTCAAACGCTTGAATACCGAGACGGTGAAGCGTAGGGGCACGGTTCAGGAGAACCGGATGCTCCTTGATTACTTCTTCAAGAACATCCCATACTTCAGGACTTACACGCTCAACTTTACGTTTTGCGCTCTTGATGTTGTGGGCAAGCCCTTTATTGACAAGCTCTTTCATGACAAAAGGCTTGAACAGTTCGAGTGCCATATCTTTAGGCAGACCACACTGATACATTTTCAGATAAGGTCCGACAACGATAACGGAACGACCGGAATAGTCAACACGTTTACCGAGCAAGTTCTGACGGAAACGACCTTGTTTACCTTTCAGCATATGGCTGAGAGATTTCAAAGGACGGTTACCCGGACCTGTAACAGGACGTCCGCGACGACCGTTGTCGATCAAAGCATCAACAGCTTCTTGCAGCATCCGCTTTTCATTTTGCACGATGATATCTGGCGCGCCCAGGTCAAGCAGACGTTTCAGACGGTTGTTCCGGTTAATCACACGGCGATACAGGTCATTCAAGTCAGACGTAGCAAAACGTCCACCATCCAGTTGTACCATCGGACGAAGTTCCGGCGGAATGACAGGAAGTACATCCATGATCATCCACTCTGGATTGTTACCAGAGTTACGGAAAGCTTCAATAACTTCCAAACGTTTGATCGCACGATTGCGGCGTTGTCCTTGTGCAGTGCGGAGCTCTTCCTTCAGGAATTCAAGCTCTTTCTCTATATCAAGGTCTTGAAGCAATTTTTTAACTGCTTCTGCGCCCATGCCAGCCTGGAAGCCGTACCCGTACTTTTCACGGTAGCTGCGATATTCCTTCTCGGACAACAGCTGTTTTTTCTCCAGTGGAGTTTCTCCTGGATCGGTTACTACATATGATGCAAAATAAATGATCTCTTCCAGAGATCTTGGAGACATATCCAATGCGAGACCCATACGGCTCGGAATACCTTTGAAATACCAGATATGAGATACCGGAGCAGCAAGCTCAATATGGCCCATCCGTTCACGACGGACTTTCGCACGAGTTACTTCAACTCCACAGCGGTCACAGACAACGCCTTTATAACGAACGCGTTTGTATTTACCGCAATGACATTCCCAGTCTTTTGTAGGGCCAAAAATCTTTTCGCAGAACAGCCCTTCTTTTTCCGGTTTCAGTGTACGATAGTTGATCGTTTCCGGTTTTTTCACTTCTCCGCGGGACCAAGAACGAATTTTCTCTGGGGAAGCAAGCCCGATCTTCATATATTCGAAATTGTTGACGTCCAACAAGGAGCAACCCTCCTTACCAAGTCCTGTAATCTAGGTTACGCCTACTCCGGCTTAGCCGGAGCAAGACGTTAGCCTGATGAAAAACGCCGGTCATCATGCGCCCGAAGCGATTACTCCGCTCCGACCTCTGTACCCTCAAGGTTGAGGCTGAGCTTATCGCTCGCAGCGTCATCTTCATCGTCTATTTCTTTCATTTCAATCTCTTGCTCATCTTCACTCAAAATCTTAACGTCCATACCCAAGCTTTGCAGCTCTTTGATCAATACTTTGAATGACTCAGGAACACCTGGTTCCGGTACATTCTCACCTTTGACAATGGACTCGTACGTTTTCACCCGACCCACAACGTCATCGGATTTAACGGTCAAGATCTCTTGCAGGGTATAAGCAGCACCATACGCCTCAAGCGCCCAAACTTCCATCTCCCCGAAACGCTGTCCACCGAATTGGGCTTTACCACCCAGCGGCTGTTGCGTAACAAGTGAGTAAGGACCTGTGGAACGGGCATGGATTTTATCATCAACCATGTGTGCCAATTTGATCATGTGCATGACACCAACGGTAACTTCACGTTCAAACTCTTCACCTGTACGACCATCATACAGCACGGTTTTACCGTTACGTTGCATACCTGCTTCTTCCATTGTATCGAAGACATCGTACTCCTTCGCTCCATCGAATACAGGTGTAGCTACGTGGATACCAAGCTGCATTGCTGCCATACCCAAGTGAACCTCAAGTACTTGACCGATGTTCATACGGGAAGGTACGCCCAGCGGGTTAAGAACGATCTGAACCGGTGTACCGTCTGGCAGGAAAGGCATATCTTCTTCCGGCAAGATACGGGCCACGACCCCTTTGTTACCGTGACGTCCGGCCATTTTATCACCCTCGGAGATTTTCCGTTTCTGGGCAATATAAACACGAACGAGCTGGTTCACACCTGGTGGCAGTTCATCTCCGTTTTCACGGGTAAATACTTTCACGTCAACTACGATACCATCGGTACCGTGAGGTACACGCAAGGATGTATCACGTACTTCACGTGCTTTTTCACCAAAGATTGCATGCAATAGACGCTCTTCTGCAGTCAATTCCGTTACCCCTTTTGGTGTAACTTTACCAACGAGAATGTCGCCAGCAGCAATTTCAGCACCGATGCGGATAATACCGCGCTCATCCAGATTACGCAACGCTTCTTCCCCAACGTTAGGGATATCACGTGTAATCTCTTCAGGTCCGAGCTTCGTATCACGAGCTTCCGACTCATATTCCTCGATGTGGATGGATGTGTAAACATCTTCCTTAACGAGTTTTTCGCTGAGTAGGATCGCATCCTCGTAGTTGTAACCTTCCCATGTCATGAAGGCAACAACAACGTTGCGTCCAAGAGCAAGTTCACCCATTTCCGTCGAAGGACCGTCAGCCAGGATATCGCCAGCTTTGACAGCAGCGCCTCTTTTCACGATCGGACGTTGGTTGATGCATGTTCCTTGGTTCGAACGCATAAATTTGTGTAATTTATATTTAACGATATCGCCTTTGACTTCCTGACCATCTACCTCTTCAACACGACGAAGCCAAATCTCGTTCGCAGAGGAACGTTCAATAATTCCGTCGTAATCGGCAACAATACATACACCGGAGTCTTTCGCAGCTTTGTGCTCCATACCCGTTCCTACAAGCGGAGCTTTAGGAATCAAGAGTGGAACCGCCTGCCGTTGCATGTTTGATCCCATCAGGGCACGGTTGGAGTCATCGTTCTCAAGGAACGGAATGAGCGCTGTAGCTACCGATACAACCTGCTTAGGAGATACGTCCATGTAGTCAACTCGTTCACTCGGCATCGTAAGGATGTTATCCGACTGTTTGTTGTAACGTACAATGATCGCATCTTCTGCAAAGGTGCTATCTTCATTCAGCTTCGCATTCGCCTGAGCGATAACATAGTTGTCCTCTTCGTCTGCTGTGAGGTAATCGATTTGTTCGGTTACCACACCAGTCTTCGGATCAACCCAGCGGTATGGAGCTTCAATGAAGCCATATTCGTTCACACGTGCAAACGTCGACAAGGAGTTGATCAAACCGATGTTCGGTCCCTCTGGTGTCTCGATCGGGCACATCCGGCCATAGTGCGATGGATGGACGTCACGGACTTCCATGCCGGCACGCTCACGAGTCAAACCGCCTGGTCCGAGTGCGGACAGACGACGTTTATGCGTCAATTCACCCAGCGGGTTCGTTTGATCCATAAACTGCGACAATTGGGAACTTCCGAAGAACTCTTTAATCGATGCAATAACAGGACGAATGTTGATCAAAGCCTGTGGTGTAATGACATTTGCATCCTGAATGGACATTCTCTCACGAACCACACGCTCCATACGGGACAATCCAATACGGAACTGGTTTTGTAAAAGTTCGCCAACAGAGCGCAGACGACGGTTACCCAAGTGATCGATATCATCCGTGCTTCCAATGCCGTGCAAAAGGTTAAGGAAGTAACTGATGGAAGAGATGATGTCTGCTGGCGTGATGTTTTTCACGGACTTGTCAATGTCACCATTGGCAATCAGCTTAACCACTTTACCATCTTCGATTGGTGAAAACACATCAATGGTTTGCATCGGGATATCATTGGCATCCAAAACGCCGTTCCCCACGTGATATGTGCGGAAGCCAACGCTTTTCTCAAGATAAGGCATGATTTCGTCGAGCAAACGACGGTCAACCATTTGACCTGCTTCTGCAATGATTTCACCTGTTTCAGCGTCGATAAGTGATTCAGCCAAACGTTGATTGAACAAACGATTTTTGATGTGAAGCTTTTTATTGATTTTGTAACGACCTACGTTTGCGAGATCATAACGTTTTGGATCAAAGAAACGTGCAACGAGCAAGCTCTTCGCATTATCCAGCGTTGGCGGCTCGCCCGGACGAAGACGCTCATAAATCTCGATAAGAGCTTTCTCCGTAGAATCGGTGTTGTCTTTGTCCAGCGTATTGCGGATATATTCGTCATTACCGAGCAAATCCAAAATCTCAGCATCTGTGCCAAAACCAAGGGAACGCAAGAGAACCGTGACCGGTATTTTACGCGTACGGTCGATCCGGACGTAAACAACGTCCTTTGCGTCCATCTCCAGCTCCAGCCAAGCGCCGCGGTTAGGAATTACAGTAGCGGTATACGTTTTTTTGGCGTTCTTATCTACTTTAGTACTGAAGTAAACGCTAGGAGAGCGAACCAACTGGCTGACAATAACCCGTTCAGCACCATTAATAATAAATGTGCCGGTACTTGTCATCAGCGGGAAATCTCCCATGAATACTTCCTGCTCTTTGACTTCTCCGGTTTCCTTATTAATGAGCCGGACTTTGACCCGAAGTGGTGCTGCATACGTAACGTCACGCTCTTTCGCGTCGTCTACCGTATACTTCGGTTCTCCGAGACTGTAATCGATAAATTCCAAAATCAAGTTACCTGTAAAATCCTGGATCGGCGAGATATCCTGGAACATTTCGCGCAACCCTTCCTCCAAAAACCAGTCGTATGATTTTTGTTGGATTTCAATCAGGTTCGGAACTTCGAGTATCTCGTTAATTCGTGCATAACTGCGCCGAGTGCGTCGACCATATTGAACAAGATGTCCTGCCAACTTAAACTCACCCCTCAATGTCTACTCACTTTAAAAATTTCGTTGCGAACCTCTGTTTGTAACCTTATAATGGTACACATACAGAGCAAAACAATGCACCCGCAAATAAAGAAAAGCCCTTATTCGAAATGTCGTTCGATAAAGGAGCAACTTTGATCGGCGGATGTCTTTCCAAATCATTCTTATCCCCAGTTTGCCCAAAATGTACATATTATACGCCAAACATAGGCATAATAAGCCCGGTTCGGCGTAAAAAAAGCTTGACATTTTTAGTTAGCTAAAGCCAAGTAGGGCATCTTAATACTGACATTTTACAACTATACCACGGCTTGAATTTCAAGTCAATAGTCCTATTGCAAAAAAAATGCTCTCCTGCTTACTTTACAAATTCGAATGAACCTCCGTACTGATCCTCTACTCTTCTTTCACCGCTTTGAAGATTCGGTAGCCTTTATCCTTCGTCACTTCTTCCACTCGTTTAAACAGCGATTCCAGCTTTGCCTTTGCAGAAGGTGCCCCCTGTTTCTTTTGAATGACAATCCATAACGATCCGCCCACCTTCAAATGATGATACGCCTGTTCAAAAATCAAATGAACTGTTTCTTTGCCAGCTCGTATAGGAGGGTTAGTCAAGATCACGTCGAAATCCCGCTCTTTTACTTCAGTTAGTAGATTACTCTGCATTACCGTAACATTTGCAATGCCATTCCCTTTGGCATTTTCTCTGGAAAGCTCAACCGCTCTTTCGTTGATATCGATCATAGTGACATGCCCATCCGGTACAAGTTTTGCTGCTGTAAGCCCGATTGGCCCGTAACCACATCCTACATCGAGAATATGAGCGCCTGACGGCAGTTCCATCGCATCAATCAACACTCTGCTGCCATAATCGACTCCATTCTTGGAAAAAACACCAGCATCCGTCACTAGTCGCAAACTAACTCCGCGAAGCACCGCTTCCGCGGCCTTGCGATCATGTGCTACTTCCGGTTTGTCCGAATAATAATGATTGGACATGCCCTCACTCACTTTCCATAGTTACATTTACAGCAACAAACCCCTTGATATAAGTCAAGGGGTTTGTTGTTTTGTTCATTCAGCTAGGATAAGCTAAATTATTTAACTTCGATTGTAGCGCCAGCTTCTTCAAGCTTAGCTTTGATAGTTTCTGCTTCTTCTTTAGAAACTTTTTCTTTCAGTGCTTTTGGAGCGTTGTCAACTACTTCTTTAGCTTCTTTCAAGCCAAGACCAGTGATTTCACGAACTGCTTTGATAACGTTGATTTTGGAAGCGCCAGCGCTTGCCAAGATTACGTCGAACTCGGATTGCTCAGCTTCAGCTGAAGCCGCGCCGCCACCTACAGCAGCTACTGGAGCTGCAGCAGTTACGCCGAATTCTTCTTCGATTGCTTTAACAAGATCGTTCAGTTCCAGTACAGTCATGCCTTTGATTGCTTCCAAGATTTGCTCTTTACTCATGATTGAACCTCCATATATAATTTTATTTTTTTTATTTCATTACTGCTAGGCAGTATTCAGATCAAGTAGCTTACGCGCCTTGTTCTTCTTTGTCTGCAACAGCTTTAACCGCAAGCGCGAAGTTGCGCACTGGCGCTTGAAGCACGCTGAGGAGCATGGAGAGGAGACCTTCGCGGGATGGCAGTTCTGCCAACGCTTTAACTTCTTCTTCTCCAATTACACGACCTTCTACGACAGCACCTTTCAATTTCAGTGCATCGTTCTTCTTAGCGAAGTCGTTCAGAATTTTGGCTGGAGCTACAGCATCTTCTCCGCTGAATGCAATCGCAGTAGGACCTGTCAGAACGCTATCGAGTTCTGTCAATTCTGCTGCTGCAGTTGCACGGCGAAGCAATGTGTTTTTCAGCACTTGGAATTCGATTCCGGCTTCACGAAGCTGCTTGCGCAGTTCAGTAGCTTGGGCAACGTTCAATCCGCGGTAGTCGACAACAACTGTTGTCACGCTTTCGCGCAATTTTGCTGTTACAACATCAACGGACTCTTGTTTTGCTTGAATCACTTTTGCGTTTGCCAATCTGTACACCTCCTGATCAAATTTATCCCATTAAGAAAAGCCTCCGTAGAATCACGAAGGCTTGATATATACTCGCATCCGATTTGCATCGTTCAAGTTGTATAATCACACCTCGGTAGGAAATTAAGCCATAAGGCACCTACTGTCTACGGCAAGCATATTCAAATGTCAACGGTCAGTCACTCGGACTCACAACTTTTATAGATTATCAGAACAGGACGAACCTGTCAAGAACAATTTATCTAAAAGCTGCTGCGTTCACGCGTGCGCCAGGGCCCATCGTAGAAGAAAGACTTACGTTCTTCAGATAAACACCTTTAGCTGCCGCCGGTTTAGCACGGTTCAGAGCTTCCATGAGAGCTTTGAGGTTCTCATTCAGTTGCTCGGAAGAGAAAGAAGCTTTACCGATCGGTGCATGAATTTGACCTGCACGATCCAGACGATATTCGATTTTACCGGCTTTAATTTCTTGAACAGCCTTAGTTACATCGAAAGTTACCGTTCCGGCTTTAGGGTTAGGCATCAGGCCTTTACCGCCGAGCAGACGGCCCAATTTACCTACTTCACTCATCATATCTGGTGTCGCTACGCAGACGTCGAACTCGAACCAGCCTTGTTGGATTTTGTTGATCATGTCTGCATCACCAACATAGTCCGCGCCAGCCGCTTCCGCTTCTTTCGCTTTGTCACCTTTTGCAAATACCAATACGCGTTGTGTTTTACCTGTACCGTGTGGCAAGACAACAACACCACGTACCGCCTGGTCTTGCTTACGAGGGTCTACGCCCAAACGAACTGCTGCTTCGATAGTTTCATCGAATTTTGCAGTAGCTGCCTTTTTCACAAGCTCTACAGCTTCTGAAGGCTCGTAAGTTGCTTCGCTGTCGATCAGCTTAGCAGCTTCCAGGTATTTTTTACCGTGTTTAGCCATGTTATATTCCTCCTTTGTGGTTTTAGCGGATATACCTCCCACATTGACCGGCCGCGAATCGGCCGGCTTTACGAAGCCATGTTTCGTGTGAAAATTAGTCTTCGATGGTGATACCCATGCTGCGGGCAGTACCTTCGACCATACGCATTGCGGACTCAACGTCTGCTGCATTCAGGTCAGGCATTTTTGTTTCCGCGATTTGACGTACCGCATCACGTTTAACGGTAGCAACTTTTTTCTTGTTCGGTTCGCCGGATCCTTTTTCAACTTTAGCTGCCACTTTCAACAGAACTGCTGCAGGTGGAGTTTTAGTGATGAATGTAAAGGAACGGTCCTCGAATACAGAAATTTCAACTGGAATAATCAATCCCGCTTGATCAGCTGTACGAGCGTTGAATTCTTTACAGAATGCCATGATGTTGACACCTGCTTGACCCAATGCCGGACCTACTGGTGGTGCTGGATTTGCTTTACCTGCTGGAATCTGCAGTTTTACCATTTTGATTACCTTTTTTGCCATGATTGACACCTCCTTGCAAAATAGTGGTTAACGGGCCTCGCAGCCCTCCCACAAGAAACTTGAAGAAACTATATCTTCTCCACTTGGGTGTATTCCAACTCAAGCGGTGTTTCCCGTCCAAACATGTTAACGTGTACCTTGAGCTTGCTTTTGTCTACCAAAATTTCTTCCACGGAGCCCACAAAATTCGCAAAAGGACCGACTTTGATTCGTACGGATTCCTTAATCTCGAATTCAATTTTAGGCTTAGGTTCAACCATACCCATGTGCTTCAGAATTTGTTCCACTTCTTCTGGCAACAAGGCTGTTGGTTTGGAACCGGAACCTGTCGAACCGACAAAGCCGGTAACACCTGGCGTGTTGCGAACAACATACCAAGAATCATCCGTCTGAACCATTTCGACCAAGACATAACCGGGGTAAACTTTACGCATAACGGTTTTTTTCTTACCGTCTTTGTTTACCACTTCTTCTTCCATCGGAACAAGAACTCGGAAAATCTTGTCTTCCATGCCCATGGACTCTACGCGTTTTTCCAAATTGGCTTTGACCTTATTTTCATACCCTGAATAGGTATGAACGACGTACCATCTTTTTTCCATATCAAGCCACCTGGGACCCTTCTTAAATAATCGCTTCGATCACAGCGGAGATGCCGATATCTACGACCCAAAAAAACAGCGTCATAACCACAACAGTACCAAGTACGATTAACGTGTAGTTCGTCAGCTCTTTACGATTAGGCCAGCGAACCTTTTTAAGTTCAGCCCAGCTTTCAGAGAAAAAGGAAATCAGAGATTTGAAACTACGTTTCACGCCGACTACACCTCCAAAAACTATCTGGTTTCGCGATGAGAAGTCTGCTCGTTACAAAACTTGCAAAATTTCTTCATCTCCATGCGGTCGGGGTGATTACGCTTGTTTTTTGTCGTAGTGTAATTTCTTTGTTTGCAGTTAGTACAAGCCAAAGTAATAATTACCCGCATGATGTACACCTCCCGAAGACTTCCACATTGAAGCAGAGTCTCTAAATTGATCCTGAAAAAAAAGCCATAAAATAGGCCTACCTAAAACACTTTATCACAAGGGTATAAGCATGTCAATGAAAGAATAACCTTTCATCGTTGGGTATTAATTCCGTACAAAACGCAACGTATCTCTCATCTCTGATTTTTTCACTGCTCCGGCATGAACCGAGCGATTACTAGTATTTATCAAACCTTGACAATATAAACTTCAGACAATAAAAAAAGACTCAAATACCGAGCCTTTTCCTCCAACGACAACAACCTTTGTTCAATTATCTCGAACTTCCAGGTACTTTTCAAGTTTGCGCTTTACACGCTGCAATGCATTATCGATAGACTTGACATGACGATCCAAATCCACTGCAATCTCTTGATAAGATCTCCCGTCCAGGTACAACATCAGTACTTTACGTTCTAGGTCACTCAAAATCTCAGACATTTTATCTTCCAGGCCCACAAACTCTTCCTGGTTAATAATCAACTCTTCCGGATCGCTGACCTGAGTTCCACAAATCACATCGAGTAACGTACGATCAGACTCTTCATCATAAATGGGCTTGTCCAGAGATACATAAGAATTAAGCGGAATATGCTTCTGACGTGTGGCTGTCTTGATCGCCGTAATAATCTGTCTCGTGATGCACAGTTCGGCAAATGCCTTGAACGAAGCAAGCTTGTCCCCTTTGAAATCACGAATGGATTTGTAAAGGCCAATCATTCCTTCTTGAATAATATCTTCCCGGTCAGCTCCGATCAAAAAATAAGATCTTGCCTTGGCGCGTACAAAGTTGCGATACTTGTTGATCAAAAACTCCAGCGCTTCGCTTTCGCCTTCACGGACCGCTTCGACAATGTCTTCGTCACTTTGGTAATCATACTTGGATAACATGATATCTTTGAGGTCGACACTCACAGACAATCCCTCCGGCTGCAACGCAAGGTACCCCGTTACTCTACTCTATGAAATATACGATCAGTATATATGATGGTACCTCCAACCGTCAACCACGCTATCCCTAAAAAAGAACACCTATAACATAATTGTCAATAGTTTCAATATTGTAAAATTTGTAAAAAACCCGCTGTCAGCCTCGTCTCCAGCGTTCAAACTGCTGCAATACATCCGGGCTTAATTTGCCCCCGATTGTGTTACGAGTTAACTTAGCCTGATCCTCGGCAAGTCGCTGCTGTAACTCTTTTTCATTCTGCTCTACTTCAATCAGCAACTCTCTGGCAGATATTCGCAGAGCTCCCTGTCCAAAGATGACATGTTGCTCAACCATATCGCTGGTAGCTACATAGATTTGGCGTCTTCGCATGCTTAGTTCCCGAACGAGCCTTTCGATGCATTCGTCTGCCGTCTCTTTTTCCTTTGTAAAATAAATCTGAACTTTGCTTTGGGTAAAGGATTTGCCGAGTCCTGGCACAAGGTAGGCGTCAAACACAACAATGACACGGCGGCCGGAAAATGCCTGATAGTCTGCTAGCCGAAAGAGCAGTCTGTTGCGAGCCTCTTCAAGCCCACTCTCCGCCAGCTTGGATAATTCCGGCCAATCACCGATCATATTATACCCGTCTACAAGAAGCACATCACGGGAATCAGCCATAACATTTATTCCTGCGCTTGGCGGGAGCGAAGCACCTCGTACATGACAACACCCGCTGCCACGGAGGCATTCAGGGAATTAATCTGACCTTGCATTGGCAGTTTAACCAGCACATCACATTTCTCACGAATAAGACGCCCCATACCTTTGTTCTCATTCCCTATGACAAGTGCTACCGGACCAGTAAACACACCATTTCCGAACACACCTTCACGTGCAGTGATATCTGTACCTACAACCCATACTCCTTCTTCTTTGAGACGATCGATCGTTTGCGCTAAATTGCTTACACGGGCAACCGGAACATACTCTGCCGCACCTGCTGATGTTTTGGACACCGTTGCCGTTACAGAAGCCGAGCGCCGCTTAGGAACAATAACCCCGTGAGCTCCTGTGCAGTCTGCTGTACGCAAGATAGAGCCAAGATTGTGAGGATCTTCAACCTCATCGAGCAAAATCAAAAACGGTTGCTCATTTTTGGATTTTGCCGCTTCCAGAATATCTTCAACCTCAACATAGGCATAAGGTGCCGCCTGAGCGACTACACCCTGATGCTGAATACCGGGGACAGTCTGATCCAGCTTACGCTTGTCCACATGCTGAATGACAATCCCCTGTTTTTTTGCCTCCGCAATAATCGGTTGTGTCAAATGTTTCTGCGCCGTATCGGCGATCCATATTTTATTAATGGTCCGGCCTGAACGCAGCGCCTCCGTTACGGAGTGTTTACCGGCAATCCATTCTTCTTCCATCCTTGTTCGTTCCTCTCTGTATTGCTTGTTATATATTTCAATCCTGAAGCTATTTCGTTGTTGATGCAGATGCTTGTTCCGCCAGCTCAATACCCAGCCCGATCAGTTGAATCATGCGATCATGCTGACTACTGCTGTACAAATAGCCGATCAGACATTCAAAAGCTGTTGCATGTCTGTATTCCAGCACATCAGCATTTTTCGGAACACTGCCCGATTTGGCATTCCGCCCTGACCGTACAACATCCTGCTCTTCTTCTGTCAGTTCAGCCTCAATACTTGTCAGTATGCGGCTTTGCGCTTTGGCAGATACCAGTTTCGTTGCGCTACGATGCAAATGATTGGGGCGCATGTTCGCTTTGGATAACAGATATTGCCTTACTGCAACCTCATATACCGCATCACCAATGTAAGCCAGAGCGATCGGCGGAATCAGCCTTGCAGGTCTGGAAGGGGGATAAGGAAACCATCCACCTTCTGAGACATCCGCCTGATTCTTCGCTTCAGCACCCTCAACCTGCTCAATCCATTCGACAGATTTAGATAAAATATTCTTTTTCTCTTCGCTCATTTACGCCGCCATCTCATGCCCTGCGCAGTATCCTCAAGCAGGATTCCCTGAGCCGACAGTTCATCACGAATTTCGTCTGCACGAGCCCAGTTTTTGGATTTGCGTGCCTCCACGCGCTCTTGGATAAGACGTTCAATGTCCTCATCGAGAAGCTCTGGCTCAACGTCCGTATAAATTCGAAGCACAGCATTCAGTTCAGTGAATAATTCCAGCAACGCATGAATCTCAGCGGCATTCACTACATCCTGCTGTAATAACTGATTCGCTTCCGCAGCCCATTCGAACAATGCGGTGATTGCATCCGGTGTATTAAAATCATCCTGCATTTTTTCATGATACTGCTGTCGAATCTGGTCTAGTCTTGCTGAAAATTCCGGTGTAATCTCCTGATTAACAGACACAGCTCCTAGGCGGTGTTTCAGGTTACCTACCGCATTCGCAATCCGATCCACACTGTTTTGCGCCTGTTCCATCGTATCTTCCGTGAAATTGAGCGGATTACGATAGTGGGTGGACAACATAAAGTAACGAATCGCTTCACGTTTGTACTGATCACGCAGGTCTTTTACCAGAACGCCGTTACCGAGGGATTTCGACATTTTTTCGTTATCAATACGAATAAAACCGTTATGCATCCAGTAATTCGCCAAAGGTGCACCTGTGATTGCCTCGGACTGTGCGCATTCGCATTCATGGTGAGGGAACTGCAAATCCTGTCCACCGCCGTGAATATCTAGCGTGTCACCAAGGTATTCCCTTGCCATGGCAGAGCACTCGATATGCCAGCCTGGACGGCCATCGCCCCAAGGGCTAGACCAGAAGATCTCGCCTGGTTTTGCTGCTTTCCAGAGCACAAAATCTTCCGGATGTTCCTTCCGTTCATCTACACCGATCCGAATACCGAACTGCAACTCCTGCAGGTTTTGTTTCGACAGCTGACCGTATTTTTCGAACTTTCCTGTTCGATAATATACATCACCGCCATTTTCATAAGCAAAACCCTTTTCAACCAGTTCACGGATAAAATCAATAATTAGCGACATGTTCTCGGTTACCCTTGGGTTGCTACTGGCTTTAGGAATACCTAGCCCCTCCAAGTCCGCGTAATAAGCGGCAATAAACTTTTCAGCCACATGCGGTACGTCTGTGCCAAGCTGCTCCGCTTTGCGGATCAGTTTGTCATCCACATCGGTAAAGTTCACGACATAATTCACTTCATGTCCCGTTTGCTCCAGATATCCACGAACCGTGTCGAAAAAGATTACAGGGCGTGCATTACCAATATGAATGTAGTCATATACAGTTGGTCCGCATACATACATTTTTACTTTACCAGGCTCTTGTGGGACAAACTCCTCTTTGGTGCGACTCATCGTATTATAAATCTGAAGTGTCATAGTCACTTTCCTTTCATCCTAAACTGCTTTTTACTTGATTTCATGGTTTATGTTCATCAATGGAGTTATGTGCACTTCTCCGATTCTCGCGTATTTTGCAAAGTACGCACTTCCTCCTGCAGTCGTTCAATCTCACGCTGCATGCTACGTAAAGAGTCAATGACCGGATCGGGCAATTGTTGATTGAGACGATCCACCCGTCGTCCATCCTGCTTGACGATTCTGCCTGGGATTCCCACCACCGTACTATTTGCAGGAACTTCTTTCAATACAACGGAATTCGCCCCGATGTTGCTCTGATCCCCGACACGAAATGATCCCAGTACCTTTGCGCCAGATGAGATAACCACATTATTACCAATCGTGGGGTGTCTCTTTCCTTTTTCTTTCCCTGTTCCCCCAAGAGTTACTCCTTGATAGATCACGACATCGTCACCAATCTCACAGGTTTCTCCAATAACAACACCCATACCGTGGTCAATGAACAAACGCTCTCCAATCGTAGCCCCGGGATGAATCTCTATCCCTGTCATAAACCGGCTAACCTGTGATATGAACCGGGCGAACGAATACCATCTTCGTTTGTATAGATTGTGAGCAAATCGATGGGCCCATATGGCATGCAACCCCGAATACGTAAATACGACTTCAAACCAACTCCGGGCGGCCGGATCATTTTCAAAGACCGTCTGAATATCGGATCTGATCTTCTTGAACATGCTCGTTCCCCTCTTGTTCCGGTTCTCGTCCTCCGGGTTCGCCGGACGGCGTGTTCCTTGGTATTATACTTGCGCACTCGCCTAAACAAAAAACGCCCCTGCAGCACGAAGCTGCAGAGGCGTTAGTCGCGGTCCCACTCTGCTTGGCACATTCTTGAAAAGAATGCGCCCTCTGGCGGTTCGGTAACGAGAACCAGTCGTCGCCATCTATCCTGACGTTTCCCTCTATCCTGTGGACAGAGGCGGGGCCGGATTCGACAGTGCAGCTCACGGGTGCATTTCAGACTGCTGGACAGTGGACGGCTCACAGCCACCACCCGTCAAACAGATCCAATATCTGTTCGCGCGCGGGGCCATCCTCTCTGGGTCTGTCCGGATCAGCTTACTTCTCCCGGTCTTTGCTGTTCTATATGAACGTATTATGACAATTCAACCTTGTGTTGCTATTATAGCGAAAAGCCTTTGGACTGACAACCGGCAGAATCCAATTACATAAGTTGAACAATGAAAACTTACACTCGTGCCAGCAAACGCTGGATGACAGTGTCACGGCCCAGTAGCACTATGGTCTGATTAAGATCACGTCCATGTGTCTGTCCGGTCAAAGCAACGCGGATAGGCATAAAGAGCTGTTTGCCCTTGAAGCCTGTTTCCTTCTGCACTTCTTTGATCAGAGCAGCCATTTTACTTGGGGTAAATTCGTCACTTGCCTGTACTTTATCCGCAAATGCCTTCAATACGGTTGGAACCTGCTCTTCAGCAAGCACCGCAGCGCCTTCGCTTTCCAGTTCAACCTCTGGACGGAAGAATACTTCGGACAGTTCCACGATATCGGATGCAGCATTCATCTGTTCCTGATAGAGGTGTACGAGCGTATATGCCCACTCTTTTTGTTCAGATGACAGCTCCGCAGGTAGACGTCCCGCTTTTTGCAGATGCGGTATAGCCATCTCGGCAATTCGTGCAGGGTCCGCATTTTTGATGTAATGGTTATTCAAGTGCGCCAGCTTGTGTGTATCAAATACAGCCGGGCTTTTGGATAGACGCTTCGTATCAAAGATAGAGATCAACTGCTCTTGTGAAAAGATTTCTTCTTCCCCTTCCGGCGACCAGCCAAGCAGGGAAATGAAGTTAAACATCGCTTCCGGCAGATAGCCGAGCTGATCATATTGCTCAATAAACTGAATGACGGATTCATCGCGTTTACTCAGTTTTTTGTGATTTTCATTCACGATCAGCGTCATATGACCGAATTGCGGCGGCTCCCAGCCAAGCGCTTCATAGATCATCAGCTGACGCGGCGTGTTGGAGATATGATCCTCCCCACGCAGTACGTGGGAGATCTTCATCAAGTGATCATCCACGGCAACGGCATAGTTGTACGTGGGAATGCCGTCCTTTTTCACAATGACAAAGTCGCCTGATTCCTTGCTATTGAACGAGATTGTGCCTTTGACCATATCGTTGAATGTATATGTGCGGTCTGCTGGTACACGGAAACGAATGCTCGCCACGCGGCCTTCCGCCTCAAACGCTTCGATCTGCTCCGGTGTCAGGTCACGGTGTTTCCCAGAGTAACGCGGAGTTTCTCCACGAGCCGACTGTTCTTCGCGCTCCTGCTCCAGCTCTTCTTCCGTGCAGTAGCAACGATAAGCCAGACCTTTGTCCAACAGTTCTTGCGTGTATTTGTGATACAAATCCAAACGCTCAGTCTGACGGTACGGCCCGTATTCTCCGCCTACATCAATACTCTCATCCCACTCGATCCCGAGCCATTTCAAGTACTTCAGCTGGCTTTCTTCTCCGCCTGCAATGTTCCGCTTCACGTCCGTATCTTCAATACGAATGATAAATTTTCCGTTATTATGTTTGGCATACAAGTAGTTAAACAGCGCAGTACGAGCGTTCCCGATATGCAGGTGTCCCGTTGGGCTTGGTGCGTAGCGCACCCGAATTTCTGTGCTCATATGATCCCCTCCGTCTCTAATTGATTGATAATATCACACACGTACCAGGCATACAACGGATTGGGCTGCAATTCCCTCTCCCCGTCCAGGAAACCCAAGTTGCTCTGTTGTCGTTGCCTTCACGTTCACTTGTGTTATATCTGCTTCCAGTGCTTTGGCAATCACCTCAGCCATCTGCGGGATATACGGTGCCATCTTAGGCTTCTGGGCAATAATCGTTGAATCGATATTTCCAAGCTTATACCCGCGATCCTTCACTAGCTGCCATACGTGTTCGAGTAATTTCAAGCTGTCGGCATCCTTGAATTCCGGATCGGTATCCGGGAAATGCTTGCCGATATCTCCAAGTGCCAGCGCACCAAGAATAGCATCGCTGATGGCATGCAGCAGCACGTCTGCGTCCGAGTGACCCAGCAGCCCTTTTTCATAAGGAATAGTTACCCCGCCAATAATACACGGTCTACCCTCAACCAACTGGTGCACGTCAAATCCTTGTCCTACACGTATCATCGCTTCTTCTCTCCCTCAAGCCAAAACGCGGCATACTGTAAATCTTCCGGTGTCGTTAGTTTGATGTTGGTATAACTGCCTTCCACAACCTTAACCGACATTCCCTGGCGTTCAGCCAGCATGGCATCATCCGTCCCCAGAAACCCGTCCCGTTCCGCGGATTCATAAGCCTCCAGCAGGGAAGAAAGACGAAAAGCCTGCGGGGTTTGAATGCTCCACAGACTGCTGCGATCAGGTGTCGCTGTAACTACACCTTCCGCATTCACTTGTTTAATCGTATCCTTCACCGGCACAGCCAGCACAGCACCTCCGCCTGATGAAGCGGCAGCCATACAGTCTCTGATCTGCTCTCGGGTCACAAAAGGACGCACCCCGTCGTGAACAAGAACACCTTCGGTGCCGAGAGCCCGAAGGCCCTCATGAACCGAATGCTGTCTCTCTTTCCCTCCGGGGATCACGCGGACACGCGTTTCCAGTTGGTATTCTTTTACCCATTCCAGGCATCGTTCAACATCTGCAGCGCCAGTAACAAGAATCATCTCACGGATCTCGTCAAGAGCCGCAAATACTTCAAGCGTATGTATGAAAACGGGCTTGTCCTGTAGCAGCAAAAACTGTTTACTCTCGGTCGTTCCCATTCGGGTTCCCCGACCTGCCGCCACAACGACAACGCCCCAACCTTTATCCATGCCGCAATCCCTGCCTTGTCTGTCAGTTTATCGCCGGACGACACTTCATATCAGATCTGATGTCCATCATCGTACAACGATACACTACCCATCATACCGCTTTATTGGGCTTTTTCCAACAGTTTCGGCTTGGCAAAAATCATTCGTCCCGCAGACGTCTGCAGCACACTGGTCACCAGCACTTCCATCATCATGCCGATATACTCCCGTCCACCTTCGACTACGATCATCGTTCCGTCATCCAGATAGGCTACGCCTTGCCCGTGTTCCTTGCCGTCCTTAATAATCTGCACCATGATCTCTTCTCCTGGCAGCACAACTGGCTTCACCGCATTTGCAAGATCATTGATATTGAGCACCGATACCCCTTGAAGTTCACAGACTTTGTTCAGGTTAAAATCATTGGTGACAACCTTGCCCTGAAGCACTTTGGCGAGTTTCACCAGTTTGCTGTCCACCTCGGAAATTTCTTCAAAATCTCCTTCGTAGATCAATACCTGCACATCAAGCTCCTTCTGAATTTTGTTCAAAATATCCAGGCCACGGCGACCGCGGTTACGCTTAAGCAGATCCGATGAGTCTGCAATATGCTGCAGCTCTTCCAATACAAATTCCGGGATAACAATCGTGCCCTCGATGAATCCGGTTTTGCAGATATCTGCGATTCTGCCGTCAATAATGACGCTGGTGTCCAAGATTTTATGTTCTTCCATTCTTCGCTGCTCTTCAGGCTCAGGGTGCCCCCATCGTCCTGACTTCCAGAATGCGGCCAGATCGTCTTTCTTGGCCATAGCCAAACTATACCCGGAATATGCCGCAATCACGGTCAGGGCTATCTGGAGCACCTCTCCTGCGCTTCCGAGCCAGGTCAAGCAAGGATACAGCAGCAATGCAAACAGTAGTCCAGCTACGATGCCTGCCGCGCCAGCAGCAAGTTCATTCATGGGAATTCTGGCTAAGGAATCGATACCACTGTTTAATCTGTTGGCCATCACTGTGCCGCCGATCGTGCATACGGACATAAAAAGTACTGCTCCCAGCAGTGTTGATACGCCAGCTCCCAGCAATCCCGCGGACTGAATCCATTCAGCCATCCAGGGAATAGACTTGCCTGCCAGATGATAAGCCGTGTACCCGAACCATGCGCCGCACAATCCAGTAAAAGTTAAAATGCCTTTTCTCCACATGAGTTCCTGCACCTCCTCAATCATTCTTCATCTTCATATCCAGTATGATCCAATTTTTGAAAAGCTAATCGCGACAGCATGAAGTTTTTGGAAATGTTGCATTCGTCAGTTGAAAGTAAGACTTTTATTGGCATATAATGAATTCAATTCATATCCCGAGGTGAGTAGCAAAATGAGTACGCTAAGTTTACAGGCTTTTCAGGATCAAGTTTCCGAACTGTTGCTGCGCCATCGCAGCCTGATTGATGTACTGTCCAAAACGGGACAAGCCGGAGCCTCTGTTAATCGCGCAGTGTCCAAAGCCATTACCGAATGCGGCTGCATTGAGCTGCACGCCACCAAACAGCAGTACGCTCCCGAGAGTGGTATTTCTCAAGCCAAAGGTCTGCTGGAAACCCATGTGGAAGGTGAGTTGTGTGAGAATTGCAAAGAGGTGATTAGCGCCGAGTTGGGCCGAAATCTGTTCTATATGTCTGCACTTTGCAATCTGCTGGACATCAATATGGAAGAGGTTGTGAATCACGAATCACAGAAATGTTCGACGCTTGGGATGTTTAATCTGTCTTAGTTAATCGGTCTCTCGTTACTTGGTCATAGATCAAAGAATACAAACCAAAAAGCACGTACACTCCTTGTTAGGAAATGTACGTGCTTTTTTAATTTTTTTTGCATTGGCTCTCGGGGATCTTTCCGAGTGGGTAAGTTCGCTAGAAGCCCTGCATTTTAATTGTCAGAAGATCGCGATGACTTTCTGTCCTTACGTTTTTTCGCACGATTGCGAGAAGCTGCAGTTCTTACACTGTGTCTCATGCCATATAGAGCATATAACACTAACGGAATAAATATCAGCTTGGAGAGTTGATCTGGAAAAAGAACAGCTAGCGCAACCGCAAGCAACACAACCCATGGAGCGATCCAGATTGCCTTGCGAGGCAGTCCGACTTTTTTGAAATTGGGATATTTCAGTGAGCTGACCATCAAATAAGACAACAGCAGCGTAGCAATCATCATACTAATGGGTCCGATATCCTTGTGAAACAGGGACAGCGTAGCCAGTACACCGCCTGCAGCGGGAATAGGCAAGCCTGTGAAATACCCCGGAATGCCCGGGCGCACGTTAAATCTCGCCAAACGAATCGCACCACAGATCGGAAAAGCCGCCGTTGCGATCCAGGCAAAGATCGGCATGGAATCCTGAAAAGACACCATGAAAATAATCAACGCAGGCGCTGCACCAAAGGATACCATATCAGATAATGAATCCAGCTCCTTGCCAAATTCACTTTGTGCATTCAGTGCTCTTGCCACCCGCCCATCCAGACCGTCGAGCAGCATCGCAATGATAACCATAATCGCGGCTGAGCTATATTTTCCGTTAATGGCCAGCAAAATAGCCAGCATACCAAGAAACAGATTTCCTAAGGTAAAAAGATTTGGAATGAATCTGGTTAACATGTTGCTTCACCTCATCCATTAGAAGCCGTTATAAGCCAATCCTACATCTGTCTGTCAATAAACATCTGCTCTTGCAGACGTTTGAGGCCTTCCTTGATGGTACGGGCACGAACCTCGCCAATGCCGTCCACTTCATCGAGTTCTTCAATCGTTGCCATGATGACATGAGGTAATTGCTCAAATTGATCCACCAGGTTATGAATAATTACATTAGGCAAACGAGGGATCTTATTTAATACCCGATATCCGCGCGGGGCAACCGAATCTTCAGATGTTGCCGCAGAAGAAGGATAACCAAGGAGCCGTACAATATGATGTGCATCAAGCAATTCATCGTCCGACAATCTTTTTAAGCCCATAATAATTTCACGAATCTTGTCGTCGCTATCATCCCGTGCATAGTCTTTATACAGTAGCCATGCTTCTTCCTCTGTAGTACCTACGAGTTCTTCCATTTGCATGGAAATGAGCCTTCCTTCGTTCCCCAGTTCATCAATGTACCGTTCAATCTCCGTTTTGATCCGCAGTACCATTTCTGTTCGCTGAATAACATTAACCACCTCAGGAATCGTCACCAGCTCCTCAAATTCGGAAGCACTCAGATTCGTAAGAGATTGCTTCAAGACGGCTTTATACTTTTCGAGCGTTTGAATCGCCTGATTGGCTTTGGTCAAAATAACCCCTATTTCCTTAAGCGAATATCTAAGGGTTCCCTGGTACAGGGTAATAATATTCCGGCGCTGTGAGATGGAAACGACCAATTTGCCGGTTTGTTTCGCTACTCGCTCTGCGGTCCGGTGACGAATGCCTGTCTCTGAGGAAGAGATGGAGGAGTCGGGAATCAGCTGTGTGTTGGCATACAAAATCCGCTTCAAATCCTCACTCAGAATAATGGCACCGTCCATTTTGGCAAGCTCATACAGGTAGTTCGGGGAGAAATCACAGTTAATCGAAAATCCCCCATCCACCACTTCCATTACTTCAGGGCTGTATCCTACAACAAGCAGTGCGCCCGTCTTGGCGCGCAGCACATTTTCCAGACCTTCGCGGAAAGGTGTACCTGGTGCGATCAGCCTTAACAAATCATTCATATTGTCCAGTTGGCTTGAATCCTTCATCTTGTTATGCCCCCTAATCTAAAGCAACCGCTAGTGCATCTGCCACGGTATTCACACCGATCAGTTGTATCCCGCGAGGATGTTTCCAGCCCTTTAAGCTTTTTTCTGGTAAAATAACTCGTTTGAAGCCCAGCTTCGCGGCTTCTTTCACACGTTGTTCTGCCCTGGATACGGCACGAACTTCACCCGTCAAGCCAATCTCGCCAAAGATGACATCATCCGGCTTGGTTGGCACATCTCTCAAGCTGGAGGCAATGCTAACTGCCACAGCCAGATCAACCGCTGGTTCATCTAGCCTTACACCACCAGCCACGTTCAAGTAGGCATCCTGTGTCTGCAGGAACATGCCCATCCGTTTTTCCAGCACCGCAATGATCAGATTCAATCGATGATGATCTATCCCTGTTGCCATCCGCCGGGGAGAAGGGAAGTGTGTCGTGGAAATCAAAGCCTGCAACTCCACCAGCAACGGCCGTGTACCCTCCATACTCGCTACAACGGTAGATCCGGCTACGCCGAGTGGACGTTCAGATAAAAATAGCTCTGAGGGATTACCGACTTCACGAAGACCGTCTTCTCCCATTTCAAATATGCCAATTTCGTTGGTGGAACCAAATCGGTTCTTCACCGCGCGAAGAAGACGATACGTGTGATGTCGTTCTCCTTCGAAATAAAGCACGCAGTCCACCATATGTTCCAACATGCGGGGGCCAGCGATGGCACCTTCTTTGGTAACATGCCCTACAAGAACCGTTGCAATGCCTCGGCCTTTGGCAATCCGCATGAATCTGGACGTGCATTCCCTTACCTGTGCTACACTCCCTGGTGCACTGGTAACTTCGGGCAAATATACCGTCTGAATGGAGTCGATGACAAGAAAATGCGGCTGGATCTGATCCACCGCTTCCTCTACCCGCTCCATATTGGTTTCACACAGCACATACAGCTCCGGCGAAAGTGCACCTAGACGGTCTGCCCGTAATTTTGTTTGCTTCACGGATTCTTCCCCAGACACATATAAAACTCGTAATCCCGAGTGGGTTAGTGCATGAGAAGTCTGTAACATCAACGTTGATTTACCAATTCCCGGGTCACCGCCCACTAGAACAAGCGAACCTGGCACAATACCGCCGCCCAATACACGGTTCAACTCCCCGATTCCAGTCTGTACACGCGGCTCCTGACCGCTATCTATATCTATGATAGGAAGCGGTTTATCTTTACTGTCAAACAGAGGAGAATTTCTCCCTTGTGTTTTGACCACCGTTTCGGTTTCTTCTATCATTGAATTCCAGGACTGACAACCAGGACATTTTCCGTACCATTTGGGGGCTTCATAGCCGCATTCCGTACATTGAAACTTGGTTTTTACTTTGGCCACTTCAGCACTCCTATAGATGATTTTATAACAGCATTTTGCATTATTCGACGAATTTTGCTCATTCCCCCTAACCTTCAGGGTTACTAAAAGTTTACCATTGTTTGAGATTTTTCGTAAAGGATTATCGCAAACTTTACACATGTTCCTGGTGAATTACGCTACATTTCAATCACAACTCCGGTACATATGAAAAAATCCTTCTCGGCGGAAGCCGAGAAGGATCAGAACATGCCTATAAGCTGCTTTCATTCAGCCGCTCATCCCATATTTATTTCGTTTCAATTTCCTCATTGGACGGAACTGATGCCTCTTTTTTCGTTACAGACAATGCACCATTCTCTTCATCGATGAGCAACGAATCCCCTTTGGTAACATTACCTGTGAGCAACTCTTCAGACAATTTGTCTTCAATATGCTTCTGAATTGCCCGGCGAAGTGGACGCGCACCGTAAGCAGGATCGAAGCCAGCTTTCGCTAAGAAGGCCTTAGCGTTATCGGTGAGCTCAAAGTCAACCTCGTATTCATTGAGACGTTTACGTAGTTCCTCACTCATGAGAGTAACAATCTCAGCGATGTGTTTCTGTTCGAGTGAGTGGAACACGATAATCTCATCGATCCGGTTCAGGAACTCAGGACGGAAGCTTTTCTTCAGCTCATCCATCACTTTGCCCTTCATGTTATCGTAATCTGCCCCTGCATCCACAACTGCGGTGAAGCCAAGCGTAGAATTACGTTTAATCGCTTCTGCACCCACATTGGATGTAAGGATAATCAGTGTATTGCGGAAGTCAACGACACGACCTTTGGAATCGGTCAGACGACCATCTTCCAGCACTTGCAGCAAAATGTTGAATACCTCAGGATGTGCTTTCTCCACTTCATCCAGCAGGACAACGGAGTACGGTTTGCGACGAACTTTCTCTGTCAACTGACCGCCTTCTTCGTATCCAACATATCCTGGAGGCGCTCCGACCAGTCGTGATGTGGAGTGTTTCTCACCATATTCGGACATGTCAATCCGGATAACGGCATTTTCATCACCAAACATCGCTTCAGCAAGTGCACGAGCAAGCTCGGTTTTACCTACCCCAGTAGGGCCTAGGAAAATAAATGAACCCATTGGACGTTTTGGATCTTTAAGTCCGGCACGTGCACGACGAACAGCACGGCTTACCGATTTAACTGCTTCATCCTGCCCGATAACCCGTTCATGAAGAATGGACTCCAAAGTCATCAAACGTTGTGTCTCTTCTTCCTTCAGCTTGTTCACCGGAATTCCTGTCCAGTTGGCCACCACTTGAGCGATATCCTCTGGAGTAACCTCGGAATCAGTACGTCCTTGTTTTTCTTTCCATTGGTTTTTGGTTGTATCCAGCTCTTCACGGATTTTTTGTTCCGTATCACGCAGCGCCGCTGCCTTTTCGAACTCTTGGCTTTGAACCGCGGCATCTTTTTCCTTACGGATATCTTCCAGACGGCTCTCCAATTGTTTCAGGTTTGGCGGAATAGTATATGAGTTCAATCTCACTTTTGATCCAGCTTCATCAATCAAGTCGATCGCTTTATCCGGCAAGAAACGATCTGTGATGTAGCGATCCGACAATTTAACGGCTTGCACAATCGCTTCATCCGTAATTTTCACGCGGTGATGCGCCTCGTAACGATCACGCAGACCGTGCAGAATTTGAATGGCTTCTTCCGGCGAAGGCTGATCTACCGTAATCGGTTGGAAACGACGCTCCAGCGCAGCATCTTTCTCGATGTATTTGCGATACTCATCCAATGTCGTTGCACCGATGCACTGTAATTCTCCACGAGCGAGTGCCGGTTTTAAAATATTCGAGGCATCGATAGCACCCTCAGCACCACCTGCACCAATCAACGTGTGCAGCTCATCGATGAACAGGACAATGTTGCCGGCCTGACGAATCTCATCCATGATTTTTTTCAAACGGTCCTCGAACTCACCACGATACTTGGTTCCGGCTACAACCGAACCCATATCAAGCGTCATTACCCGTTTGTCGCGCAATGTTTCAGGAATTTCGTTAGCGATAATTTTCTGTGCAAGCCCCTCAGCAATAGCTGTTTTACCTACACCAGGCTCACCAATCAATACCGGGTTGTTTTTGGTACGGCGACTCAATACCTGAATAACACGCTCGATTTCCTTGCTACGACCAATAACCGGATCAAGGTTATTCTCTCTGGCATAAGCCGTAAGATCGCGAGCTAGGCTGTCCAGTGTTGGTGTGCTTACATTGGCAGGTGTGCCGTTGTGACTTGATACTGCTTCGCTGCTGCCCAGCAATTGCAGTACTTGTTGCCGTGCTTTGTTTAAGCTGATGCCGAGGTTATTAAGCACACGTGCCGCAACCCCTTCACCTTCACGGATCAATCCGAGAAGAATATGTTCTGTGCCTACATAGGTGTGACCGAGTTTACGAGCCTCATCCATGGACAGCTCAATGACTTTTTTAGCACGCGGCGTATATGCAATGTTCGTAGGTTGCTCCTGGCCACGGCCAATTAGCGTTTCTACTTCATCCTGAATTTTTTCCAATCCGAGTCCCAGGCCGATCAGTGCTTTGGCAGCAATGCCTTCACCTTCACGAATGAGGCCGAGCAAAATATGCTCTGTACCGATGTTATTATGACCGAGACGGACAGCTTCTTCCTGCGCGAGTGCGAGCACCTTTTGGGCCCGTTCCGTAAATCTTCCAAACATCATATCTCCTGCACCTCCATGGTTTTGGATAAAACGAGGGGATTAAATCCATTGGACAACCCTTCGTATTCTTCATATCATTTTTGTTTGCAGCCATGCTGCGAATAAAATCATTGGTGGCTCCATTAAAAGCGAAAGCCTTAGTATATAAAAGCCGCAAATGCGGCATGAAACCGATATTAGTGTTCAGGAAGTTTATCCAGAACTTTTAGCTGCATTGATCGTATCACGAATTAACTGAGCTCGATAGATGTCACGCTCATCCGTACGCATATCGCCAAACGTTTTTTGCAAAAAACCTGGTTGCGTCATCACGTTCAGCTCATTCATTACAGGTATGGATAGCCCATCCAGCAAACCAAGATCTACACCGAGCCGGACATCAGATAAGCGCTGCGCCGCTTCCTTCGTGTCTACAATGGCCGCATGGGACAAGATTCCGTAGGAACGCATCACACGATCTGTAATACGCAGTCTCGAATCGGTAATGAGTCGTTCTCTGGCTGTACGTTCATGACCAATCATCTGTAAAACTACACTGTGCAGATTGTCGATCACTTCTTGTTCCGTTTGTCCAAGTGTAATCTGATTGGAGATTTGGAACAAGTTACCCATCGCCTCGCTGCCCTCTCCGTAAATTCCTCGAACCGTTAATCCCACTTGGGATACGGCACTCAGAATACGGCCGATTTGCTGTGTCATAACGAGTGCGGGAAGATGCATCATGACAGACGCTCTGACACCTGTTCCAACGTTGGTTGGGCAACTGGTCAGATAACCTCTGCGATCATCAAACGCATAATCCACGTGCGCTTCAAACGCATCATCTATAGCGGAAGCTTTCTCCCAAGCCTCTTTGACCTGGAACCCCGGATAGAGGCACTGGATACGCAGATGATCCTCTTCATTAATCATAATGCTTACCGATTCATCCTCACTGAGGATGACAGCCCCGTTTGTCGATTCATTTGCCAGACTCGGACTAATCAGATGTTTCTCCACCAGCACACGCTTGTCGAGTTCGTCGATATCGATCAGATCAAGTGTAGTAAAATCACCAAAGGCGTGTACGTCATCGTACTGAAGTACTTCGCTCAGTTTATTCAGCACCTCTTCCGATTGCTCATCCGAAGCCAGCATCGGAAACGGGATATGCTGAAGGTTACGTGCAATACGGACACGACTGCTGATCACGATCTCTGAATCGGCTGCATCACTGCGCATCCACTCACTGAGCGCCTTCTCTGTAAAGCGCAGATTAGGCATCATGCTTCCCTCCTACTTATGACAAACTTTACTCCTGAGCTATTTCTTTTTCAAGTTCACGGATTTGATCACGAATCTGAGCTGCCTCTTCGAATTCTTCTTGGGCAATGCTCTGCTTCAGATTTTGCTTCAGATCAGCAATCTGTCGTTTCACCTTAATGCGTCCGCCCGCTCTGGCAGGAACTTTACCCACATGAGACGTGCTACCATGCACTCGTTTGAATAATGGGTCCAGACGACTGTCAAAGTATTTATAACACGAACTACAGCCGAAACGGCCAACTTTGCTGAACTGGGCATAAGTCATGCCGCACTCTTCACATTGCAGCGTCTTGGCAGGCGCAGCACCTGAACTCTTGCCTGCCGGATCAAAATCAAGCAATCCTGACAGCAGATTGTGAATGGAAAATCCTCCTGATGTTCCAGGGATCATCTCGCCCTTCTCACGGGCACATGATTCACAGATATGAAATTCCGTCTTCTCTCCATTTACAATTTTCGTGAAATGAAGTGTTGCCGGACGTTTATTACATTCTTGGCACAGCATATAGATGTACCTCCTTTGATCCCGATAGTTTTCATTTACCGAGCAAAGATATTAACATCGCCTTCAACATTCTGGCACGAATTTGATCCCGGTAAGGAAGTTTGACCATAAGAACTTCTCTCGACACAGCCGCACGCATCAACCCGGCTTCCCGCTTGCTTAAGAAACGCGCTTCTTCCAGTTGATAGATCAAGCCTTCCGCAGCAGTCTGTCCAATCTCCTCACCAATACTATGATGAAGATGGTTGTGCAGAGCGGATTGGGCAGGTAATTCAATGCGCTGTATACGAACATATCCACCACCGCCACGTTTACTCTCTACCAGATAACCTTTTTCCAGAGTGAAACGGGTGCTGATGACATAATTGATCTGGGAAGGTACACATGAAAACTGATCTGCCAGATCATTACGCTGAATTTCAATCATTCCTTCGGGACTTTCATGCAAAATACCCTTCAGATATCGTTCGATAATATCAGAGATATTACGCATCCAATCATCCTCCACTGTCTGAAACGTTAAGTCAATAAGGACCCACACGCCCCCACAGAGTACACCTTCTCCACCCATTTAACCACTCAGAGAAACAGCGAATCTTGCCACCTCGGATGTTAAACAGGAGAACAAAGGAAGCACGAAGGTCCTTTAATATCTCCTTGATCTCCAATGACATGTATCTGAACCACGATACCTTTCATCAGAGAGCAATAAGAAAGCCGAACATCATATCACAGTTACAATAGTATGTGTTTAACCTTCAGTTGACTTTGACTTTCTTTGACTTTATATACATTATAGCATATTTTAATGGTTTGCCAAGTGGGGGCACTATTCATTTTTTACGATTTTACACGAAATATTCGCCTGACACAAAAAAACCTCTCCCGGACATCGGGAGAAGTTCTGATTGCTTTCAATTACGCTGTGTATCTACTTGGATCAATAATACTTGATATCTGCAGGCTTAAAAGAAATCGAGCAAATAGGTTTCACGATATGGAATAGCCTTCTCCAGCGCTTGAATCGCGGTATCCGTGCCTTCCATTCTACCGATCTGTGCCATCTCTGCTGGTCTGCGATACCCCATTAACATCGCTGTGAGTGATTGGATGCTCAGTCGAATGGTTTGATCCAGCGGACCTTCGTGTACTGATTCTGCCTTTTTCCATATCGAAGCCGTTCCGTTCATTGCCACATTTAATTCCCATACCCCTTCATTCCAAGGAGCATATGCATCTTCGACTTCAAGGCAGATCTGTACGGGCGAGTCCTGACTTGCAAAAGGGTACTGCGAAATAAACTGCTCCACGCTCACGATTCGTGCCATAAAGTAAGGCATCACTTCTTGCCCAATCCGTGGATTGTCCAGTTGAAATGCAAGCATATCACTTGCAGGCGCTTGTAAAGTCACCTCGTCAATCATCGAATCATGATTGGCAATGAACGTCCACAGCCCTTGTCTCGCCTCTTCATTCAGATGGACCATTTCGCCAATGGTAAATTTGCTTTCCTTTACCTCGTAAAATACATAACCCTGCGGTTCTCCAGCTTCATCATAATATACAGCTTGCTTGCTACCCTTTTTAACAAATACCGAATTCCCCCACCAAGCGTCATCCCTATTTAACGTTCCATTATAACGCGCGGCATAAGCATCATAGACCTGCTTCAATACTGCAAGTTCAGGATTTTCCCGTTTTATCGTACCTGGAGTTTGCTTTTTGGCTGGCAGTTGCGACGTAGATAATTTGTATTTCTTATATTCAACATAAGTTTCCCAACCGTACTTTCGATAAAAAGAGAACGAAAATGGATGCAAGAACGAGATACTCTGTTTATTCCGCTTCATTTCTTCGAGCGCATATTTCAGCAGCCCAGCTACCCAACCCTTACGTCTGTATTCTGGCCAAGTAGCTACCCCAGCGATTCCACCCATCTCGAAGGAACGTCCATGAATATACGTTTGAAAAGGAATAATCTGAAGTTTGGCACCTACCTGTCCATCCGCATAAACACCCAGCACATTATGCTTAGCAAACTCCTGCCGCCGCTTCTCCAACTGATCTTCTGTCATTGTAAACTGAAAAGCATACTCAGAGAGCGCCATACACGCCTCATAATCGTCCATCGTTAATTTGCGAAGTTCCATATCATCCTGCACCCCATTCTCTTATAATGTAAGCCCATTCTTTTTTAAAAGGTTACGCGATACTTCCCCTTACATTCGAGTGTCTCAGAGGTTCCACTTAAAGTCAAACAGGAGATGCAACGTTCACATCTCCTGAATCTGATATATAAAAAATAAAAACCACCACCGAATTACATCGGCAGTGGTTCTTTGCTTGGCGGCGTCCTACTCTCCCAGGACCCTGCGGTCCAAGTACCATCGGCGCTAGAGGGCTTAACGGTCGTGTTCGGGATGGGTACGTGTGGAACCCCTCCGCCATCGCCACCAAACGCGATTGGATCGAAGCAATGCTTCTTCCATTCATTTTAGAATTGAAAATCATACACACACTCGGTGATGTACCCATTTTCACTTCATTCAGAGTGTTGTTCTCTGAAAACTAGATTCGAAACGAAACTCACGCGACTCAAAACTTGCTATTGGATAAGCCCTCGACCGATTAGTACTGGTCAGCTCCATGCATTACTGCACTTCCACCCCCAGCCTATCTACCTCGTCGTCTTCAAGGGGTCTTACATACTGGGAAATCTCATCTTGAGGGGGGCTTCACGCTTAGATGCTTTCAGCGCTTATCCCGTCCGTACATAGCTACCCAGCGGTGCTCCTGGCGGAACAACTGGTACACCAGCGGTACGTCCATCCCGGTCCTCTCGTACTAAGGACAGCTCCTCTCAAATTTCCTACGCCCACGACAGATAGGGACCGAACTGTCTCACGACGTTCTGAACCCAGCTCGCGTACCGCTTTAATGGGCGAACAGCCCAACCCTTGGGACCTACTTCAGCCCCAGGATGCGATGAGCCGACATCGAGGTGCCAAACCTCCCCGTCGATGTGGACTCTTGGGGGAGATAAGCCTGTTATCCCCAGGGTAGCTTTTATCCGTTGAGCGATGGCCCTTCCATGCGGTACCACCGGATCACTAAGCCCGACTTTCGTCCCTGCTCGACTTGTAGGTCTCGCAGTCAAGCTCCCTTATGCCTTTGCACTCTTCGAATGATTTCCAACCATTCTGAGGGAACCTTTGGGCGCCTCCGTTACTCTTTAGGAGGCGACCGCCCCAGTCAAACTGCCCACCTGACACTGTCCCCGTACCCGATGAGGGCACCAGGTTAGAACCTAGATACGATCAGGGTGGTATCCCAACGGTGCCTCCACGCAAGCTGGCGCTCACGCTTCAAAGGCTCCCACCTATCCTGTACAGATCGTACCCAAATTCAATATCAAGCTGCAGTAAAGCTCCATGGGGTCTTTCCGTCTTGTCGCGGGTAACCTGCATCTTCACAGGTATTAAAATTTCACCGGATCTCTCGTTGAGACAGCGCCCAAGTCGTTACGCCATTCGTGCGGGTCAGAATTTACCTGACAAGGAATTTCGCTACCTTAGGACCGTTATAGTTACGGCCGCCGTTTACTGGGGCTTCGGTTCACAGCTTCGGATTGCTCCTAACCACTCCCCTTAACCTTCCAGCACCGGGCAGGCGTCAGCCCGTATACTTCGCCTTACGGCTTCGCACAGACCTGTGTTTTTGCTAAACAGTCGCTTGGGCCTTTTCACTGCGGCCCCCTCGTGCTATTCACACTACCGGGGCACCCCTTCTCCCGAAGTTACGGGGTCATTTTGCCGAGTTCCTTAACGAGAGTTCTTCCGCGCGCCTTAGAATTCTCTTCTCGCCTACCTGTGTCGGTTTGCGGTACGGGCACCTTCATCTGGCTAGAGGCTTTTCTTGGCAGTGTGAGATCATGACCTTCGCTACTGTAATTTTCACTCCCCATCACAGCTCAGCCTTACGGTTAGCGGATTTGCCTACTAACCAGCCTTACTGCTTGGACAGGCATCCATCAGCCTGCGTCACTACCCTACTGCGTCCCCCCATCGCTCGTAACGATTTACGGTGGTACAGGAATTTCGACCTGTTGTCCTTCGACTACGCCTTTCGGCCTCGCCTTAGGTCCCGACTTACCCTGAGCGGACGAGCCTTCCTCAGGAACCCTTAGGCTTTCGGCGGATCAGATTCTCACTGATCTTTTCGTTACTCATACCGGCATTCTCACTTGTATAATGTCCAGCGCTCCTTACGGTACACCTTCAACCCTTATACAACGCTCCCCTACCCCTGGATCGACTTCACTCCAGCTTCGAAGCCCTGTGTTTATCCCCTGAGAAACATTTGGTCTTCCAAGATTTCACACCTTGTCAGACAAAAATGTCTTTGTGGTAAACACCGCCTCAAAGAAGCAGTGAAGTCGATCCAAGCCATAGCTTCGGTGGTGTGTTTAGCCCCGTTACATTTTCGGCGCAGAGTCACTCGACCAGTGAGCTATTACGCACTCTTTCAATGGTGGCTGCTTCTAAGCCAACATCCTGGTTGTCTGTGCAACTCCACATCCTTTCCCACTTAACACACACTTGGGGACCTTAGCTGATGGTCTGGGCTGTTTCCCTTTTGACAATGGATCTTAGCACTCACTGTCTGACTCCCGGAAGTAAGTCTATGGCATTCGGAGTTTGACTGAGCTTGGTAACCCTTGCGGGCCCCGCACCCAATCAGTGCTCTACCTCCACGACTCTATTTTCCGAGGCTAGCCCTAAAGCTATTTCGGGGAGAACCAGCTATCTCCGAGTTCGATTGGAATTTCTCCGCTACCCCCACCTCATCCCCGCATTTTTCAACATGCGTGGGTTCGGGCCTCCAGTGCGTGTTACCGCACCTTCACCCTGGACAGGGGTAGATCACCCGGTTTCGGGTCTACGTCCACGTACTATGTCGCCCTATTCAGACTCGCTTTCGCTGCGGCTCCGGCTCTTCACCTTAACCTTGCACGGGAACGTAACTCGCCGGTTCATTCTACAAAAGGCACGCCATCACCCCTAAAACGGGCTCTGACTTTTTGTAAGCACACGGTTTCAGGTTCTATTTCACTCCCCTTCCGGGGTGCTTTTCACCTTTCCCTCACGGTACTGCTTCACTATCGGTCGCTAGGAAGTATTTAGCCTTGGCAGATGGTCCTGCCGGATTCATACGGGGTTTCACGTGCCCCGCACTACTCGGGATCCGTCTCGGAGGGAACAGACTTTCAATTACAGGGCTTTTACCTTCTTTGGCGGGCCTTTCCAGACCTCTTCGCTTAACCGGTTCCTTTGTAACTCCATGTGAGACGTCCCACAACCCCAAAGAGCAAGCTCTCTGGTTTGGGCTTCTCCGCGTTCGCTCGCCGCTACTGACGGAATCACTATTGTTTTCTCTTCCTCAGGGTACTTAGATGTTTCAGTTCCCCTGGTATGCCTCACACTAACCTATGTATTCAGTTAGGTGTAACTGGAAATTACCCCAGCTGGGTTTCCCCATTCGGACATCCCCGGATCAAAGCTTGCTTACAGCTCCCCGAGGCAGTTTCGTTGTTCGCCACGTCCTTCATCGGCTCCTAGCGCCTAGGCATCCTCCGTGTGCTCTTAGTAGCTTAACCATATGCTCCGGTTTCGACTGCTCGCTTCCCTTGTTTTGGACTGCGTCCAAAGCCAAAAGTCGCTCCCATTCGATACCATCGCAATTGCAATTGTACTACCGTTTTTATTGAAACTTGTTGAACACAAGTTCAGCTAAAAAGGAATGTTCTAATTTGCGTTTGTTTCGTTTCGATATCTAGTTTTCAAAGAACACAACAAATAGATGAAATTTTTTTTGGTGGAGCCAAGCGGGATCGAACCGCTGACCTCCTGCTTGCAAGGCAGGCGCTCTCCCAGCTGAGCTATGGCCCCTCAAATTCCATCAAAACTGAACAAATGGATGGGTAACTTTGTATTGCTTGCAAGTTCATTGAACTTACATATTTGAATGTTTCCACGCGGGAAACGATTCTCCATAGAAAGGAGGTGATCCAGCCGCACCTTCCGATACGGCTACCTTGTTACGACTTCACCCCAATCATCTATCCCACCTTCGGCGGCTGGCTCCTTGCGGTTACCCCACCGACTTCGGGTGTTATAAACTCTCGTGGTGTGACGGGCGGTGTGTACAAGACCCGGGAACGTATTCACCGCGGCATGCTGATCCGCGATTACTAGCAATTCCGACTTCATGCAGGCGAGTTGCAGCCTGCAATCCGAACTGAGACCGGCTTTGGTGGGATTAGCTCCATCTCGCGATTTCGCAGCCCGTTGTACCGGCCATTGTAGTACGTGTGTAGCCCAGGTCATAAGGGGCATGATGATTTGACGTCATCCCCACCTTCCTCCGGTTTGTCACCGGCAGTCTATCTAGAGTGCCCACCCGAAGTGCTGGCAACTAAATATAAGGGTTGCGCTCGTTGCGGGACTTAACCCAACATCTCACGACACGAGCTGACGACAACCATGCACCACCTGTCTCAACTTTCCCCGAAGGGCACCTGATGCATCTCTGCTTCGTTAGTTGGATGTCAAGACCTGGTAAGGTTCTTCGCGTTGCTTCGAATTAAACCACATACTCCACTGCTTGTGCGGGTCCCCGTCAATTCCTTTGAGTTTCAGTCTTGCGACCGTACTCCCCAGGCGGAGTGCTTAATGTGTTAACTTCGGCACCAAGGGTATCGAAACCCCTAACACCTAGCACTCATCGTTTACGGCGTGGACTACCAGGGTATCTAATCCTGTTTGCTCCCCACGCTTTCGCGCCTCAGCGTCAGTTACAGCCCAGAGAGTCGCCTTCGCCACTGGTGTTCCTCCACATCTCTACGCATTTCACCGCTACACGTGGAATTCCACTCTCCTCTTCTGCACTCAAGTCACACAGTTTCCAGTGCGATCCGGGGTTGAGCCCCGGGATTAAACACCAGACTTACATGACCGCCTGCGCGCGCTTTACGCCCAATAATTCCGGACAACGCTTGCCCCCTACGTATTACCGCGGCTGCTGGCACGTAGTTAGCCGGGGCTTTCTTCTCAGGTACCGTCACCTTGAGAGCAGTTACTCTCCCAAGCGTTCTTCCCTGGCAACAGAGCTTTACGATCCGAAAACCTTCATCACTCACGCGGCATTGCTCCGTCAGGCTTTCGCCCATTGCGGAAGATTCCCTACTGCTGCCTCCCGTAGGAGTCTGGGCCGTGTCTCAGTCCCAGTGTGGCCGATCACCCTCTCAGGTCGGCTACGCATCGTCGCCTTGGTGAGCCGTTACCTCACCAACTAGCTAATGCGCCGCAGGCCCATCCCCAAGTGACAGATTGCTCCGTCTTTCCAGTTCTCTTCAGGCGAAGAAAACAAGTATTCGGTATTAGCTACCGTTTCCGGTAGTTGTCCCAAGCTTGAGGGCAGGTTGCCTACGTGTTACTCACCCGTCCGCCGCTAAGTATCAGGAAAGCAAGCTTTCCATCCACTCCGCTCGACTTGCATGTATTAGGCATGCCGCCAGCGTTCGTCCTGAGCCAGGATCAAACTCTCCAATAAAGATGAATTTCGCAGCATCGTTAAACGCTGTGCACTCATCGGGGTATTGAAAAGAGCGATAAGCTCATTTTGAATCTGACGATTCATTGTAAATCAAAAGTTACTATCCATTTGTTCAGTTTTCAAGGAACTTGGTTACCCATCCTTCGTCAACTTTCGTCAACCAGACAGGAAATTTATCATATCATGTTAACTAAGTTTCTGTCAACATTTTTTTATGTCATTCTTCAAAGCTATTCTACTAATGTCCGTTTGAAGCGACAAGAAATAATATATCATGCTGTCATTATTTTAGCAAGTACTTTATTTAAATTTTATTATGTTCCAATGAGAGTAATGTCAATTGCTGAAGCGAATGTTCAATATGAAGCAGCTTTTGGCTTTGCAAAGCAAAACATAGGGAAGTAATTAGCTCGAATAAGATCAAATTTGAAGTAAGTGATCCAAAAACTTTATAATAAGGTATCTTAAATTGAAGGAAGTACTTCAAGGGTTTTTAAGGTTATACAATCAACAGGAACACGAAAACATCATCATGCAACTTATCAATGCCGCTCTAAGTAATACTTGCTGAATTATTTAAGTGGTACATCGATTGGATTTTTGCTTATTGCCTGCGTTTAACTCAAATCCATGATCCGAGGTGAACACATTTGAAACAGTGGTTAAAAAAGATGCGTAAGGGTTACGGCAAAAAGTTGGTTTCCATTCATGCTTGGAACGCCTGGATCGTTGTCATTCTCTCCATTACTGGTCTTATGCTAATTGGTGGCTTCTGGCGTGAAACGCTGGGTATCGGACGTGTCTGGTTAAAGTGGTTACATATCGCTGTGGGTCTCGCCATGCTTGCTCCTGTCGTCTATTACTTATTTTTGGCCAGTAAGCATTGGAAGCAACTTCGCAATAAGCCATGGCAAAAAGCCAATACGATCATCGTCCTTGCACTTCTGGTCGGTTGGTTATTATCCGGTATCGTCTTATGGCAGTTCAAGCTTGCTGGCCCCCGGTGGTCCAATGCTGCACTTTTAATTCATGATCTGCTCACATGGGTTGGTTTGCCGTATATCATTTACCACTCAATCACACGGACCCGATGGTTAAAAGACTCAACACGCCGTACGTTTCAAGTCAGTGAACCTTCAACACAAATTCCAAGTGTGCCCGCTCCAAACAGTCCCACTTCGAATAAAGAAGAGTCAGAAACACATAGCACACCAGCAGCCATGTCCAACTTGCATGCAGACACATCACTTCATCACCAAGGAGATCCACTACAAAATCTCAATAGAAACAGAGAATCAAAGATCGAGAAGCCTCAACCCGTATATACTCGTCGAGCCTTCATCCGCTCAGCTGTTGGCATAGGACTCGCTGTGACTCTTGGGCCTACGTTTGTATCGTGGGTAGGCAAAAACCTCAAGTTTGATAACAGTATAGACACCATGCTAGAGAATGACCCGAATCAGATGGTTCCATTGCCGCAACCCTTATCCGCTTCTTCCCCGCCGATCGGTGGTGGCGCCGAAGGACACTTTCGCGTATACACGGTTACACCCATTCCTTCCTTTTCCAATGCAAACTGGTCATTTCGTGTAGATGGACTTGTGGAACGGGCACAGATCTGGAATTGGGAGCAGTTCGTCAAGCTTGCGCGCACCGTGCAAGTCAGTGACTTTCACTGCGTTACCGGCTGGTCCGTATATAAGAATACATGGGAAGGCATTCCACTGAAGCATTTTTTGGAGAAAGCCGGTTTGAAACCCGGAGCGCACAGCGTCAAATTTTATTCTGGTGACGGGGTATATACCGATGCCATCACGTTAGAACAAGCACAGATGGATGACATTATGATTGCAGTAATGCATGATGGCAAACCCATTCCTGCAGACCTTGGCGGACCTGTACGACTCGTTATTCCACAGATGTACGCTTATAAATCAGTCAAGTGGTTGAACCGCATTGAAGTCATCGACAGCGAGCATATTGGATATTGGGAAGAACGGGGATACGACAAAGATGCATGGTTATCCGGTGCTTCTCAGCGTTTTCCGAATATTACGGGTTCATAAAATGGAATGAAAACTTCACGTTGTCCAATACACAAAAAAGAAGCCTCCAGACACGTCATGCGTGTTTTTGGAGGTTTCTTGATTCACAAGCTGTCTGACACTTGTTTGTTATTACCAAATAACAAGAGCTGGTGCATCTGTCTTAGATATTAACAGTCTACGGATTCAGCAGGCGTACCAGTTCATCCTCATCTTCGATGGTTGGAATACCGAGATCACGAGCTTTCGTTAATTTGCTGCCTGCCTTCTCTCCGGCAATGACCAGGTCTGTCTTTTTCGATACACTTCCTGTGACCTTCGCGCCAAGCGCTTCAAGTCTTTGCGTGGCTTCTTCACGCGTCAATTGATGGAGTGTTCCTGTGAGCACTACCGTTTTACCGCTAAAGAAGGAGTCCTCTGCAACAACAGCCGGCGCTTCAGGTGCCTGTGCTTTCACACCAAGGTTCAGCATTTTCTCGATAGCCGCTTGTGTAAACGGATCAGCGAAGAAGCTAACGATACTCTCTGCTACAATACCACCCACGTCCGGCAGTTCAACCAATTCCTCCATGGTAGCATTCATGATCGCGTGCAAATCACGGTAATGCTCGGCGAGCATACGTGTCGTGGATTTGCCTGTGTTGGGAATACCCAAGGAATACAGGAACGATGCCAGGTCTCGGTCTTTACTCTGCTCGAGCGCTGCGAGAAGGTTATTCGCTTTCTTTTCCCCAAATCGCTCCAGCTTCACCAAATCATCAAACTGCAGTGTATACAGATCGGCCGGTTCACGCACGTTCAATTCGTCATATAACTGAATCGCCGTCTTCTCACTGAAGGTCTCGATGTCCATCGCGTCTCTGGAGGCAAAATGGGAAATACGAGCAACCGTCTGCGGCTTGCAAGCCAGTTTGTTGTTACAGAATAAATGCGCTCCGCGCTGCTCCAGCGGGAATCCACATGCCGGGCATTGCTCCGGATATATGATCTCTTCTCCATCATTCTCTTCGGTCACTTTGCCGAGGATCTCCGGGATAACATCATTGGAACGACGAATGAAGACACGTGAACCCAGTGCATACTTCAGATTTTTACGCTCAATATCGCCGACATTGTTCAGCGTACAGTTTTGCACAGTAACACCAGCAAGTTCAACCGCTTCTACCCGCGCGAGCGGAGTTACTTTGCCCGTCCGGCCCACGTTCCACACCACTTCGTTCAGTACTGTAGTCGTCTCTTCTGCTTCGAACTTGTAGGCAACTGCCCAGCGCGGGAACTTGTCCGTGTAGCCAAGCACCTCACGAGTACGCATATCCGTCAGTTTTATTACCGCCCCGTCGATCAGGTAATCCAGTTGTCCACGATTTTCCTGGATTGCTTCGAGCTGCTCCATCACATCATCAAATTCATGGAAGTAGGTGATGGATGGATTAACTTTGAAACGGTTATCCCGCAAGAAGTCCATCATTTCGTGATGGCTCGCAAACTGAATGTCGTCCGAATAACCAATATTATAAAAATAGGCATTCAATCGACGCTCAGCCGTCGTTTTTGGATTCAGGTTACGCAGCGCACCTGCGGCTGCATTTCGTGCATTTTTGAGCGGCTCGGCAGCCGTTTCGTTATATCGATTTAACACAGAGAGGTTCATTATCCCCTCACCTTGCACTTCAATTGTGCCACCCGTATACGGAATTTTAAGCGGAACCGACTTAATGGTTTTAACCTGTGCCAAGATACCCTCTCCCACCGCTCCGTTTCCGCGTGTAGAAGCCTGAACCAACTCACCATTTGTATAAGTCAGGTTCAACGTTAGTCCATCAAATTTCAACTCAATGACGTAACCCGGGTCAGGCAAGGGATTATCCGGGTTTTTGCTGTTGTAGTCATTAACCAGTTTTAGAACACGTGTATTCCAGCTCCGCAACTGTTCAATGTTCTGCGCTTTGTCTAAACTCCATAATGGGGATAAATGACGATGCGGGTTGAATCCCTTGAGCAGTTCGCCCCCTACACGTTGAGTAGGAGAATCCGGCAACACCATGCCGCTCTCCTGTTCCAGCGTAACCAGTTCATCATACAGAAGGTCATACTCCTTATCACTGATCTGTGGCTGATCCATCGTGTAGTACTGATAATTGTGCTGGTTCAGCTCGGCTACGAGTTGCTCCATCCGGTGCATCGGGTCCATACGGGCCATCCCTCCGTTTATTTAATATATGTAGAAAAAACATGCCTATTGCAATAATCGAACATGGCAGAATCAGATCTCATGTCAGCTCAGGATTAGGCAATAGGCCGTTTCATTCTTATTCCACTTTGGTAATCGGGGCAAATCCGGCGAGAAGGCGTTTCACGCCAACCGGAGCCGGGAATGCAATCTGCAGTTCGGTATCATTACCACTGCCTTTAACCGCAACGATGGTACCTGTTCCCCATTTGCCATGTTGCACTTTATCGCCTGCTTTAAATCCTGCCGCACTATCGGAAGAGACAGACTTCGAAGCTGAGGTCGGTGCTGCAGATGTTGGACGAGAGGTGCTCATCGTCACCCGGGATGTTGGCCCGGAAGCACTTGCGGATGAACCACTTCGGCTCTGCTGCTCAAACAGCTTGGACGCACTTGCAGCGCCGCCGAAATTACTTCCGCCACTAGAGCCTAAACCGCGTCCTCCATAGGAACCTCCGCCCGTGCTCGTTCCACGGCGGTAACGGTCTCGTGCAATGGAGGTATCTTCCTTAAGCTCATCCGGAATTTCATCCAGGAAACGGGATGGCGGATTCGCCGTTGTACGTCCAAACAAGGTCCGCATCTGCGCACATGACAGAAACAGCTGCTCTTCTGCACGCGTAATCCCTACGTAAGCCAGGCGACGTTCCTCCTCCAGTTCTTCGTTGTCCATAAAAGCACGGCTGTGCGGGAAGACCCCTTCTTCCATACCCACGATAAAGACAACCGGGAATTCCAGACCTTTGGCACTGTGCATTGTCATCAACGTGACCGCATCGCTCTGATCCTCTTCATCATCGTTCATGCTATCAATATCTGCAATGAGCGCCAGATCAGTGAGGAACGAAACGAGCGTTTTGTCTTCATTATTTTTCTCAAACTCCATCGTTACGGACAGGAACTCTTCAATATTCTCCAGTCTCGCGCGAGATTCAATGGTATTCTCCTTCTGCATCTCGTCACGATACTGGCTCATCTCCAGAATCTTCTCGGTCAGTTCAGTAACCGATAGGTACTCGACCATCTGGTGCAGAGCAGCGATCATATCATAGAACTCTACGAGCGCGTTACGCGTACGACCGGCGAAACCAAGATCATCAACCACTTGCAGTACACGGAAAATGGAAACCCCGCGCTCTCCAGCTGCTGCAGCCAGCTTGGCTACTGTCGTATCCCCGATGCTGCGCTTCGGCACATTAATAATCCGGGTCAAACTGATATCATCATCCGGGTTGGACAACAAACGCAGGTAAGCCAGAATGTCCTTGATCTCTTTACGATCATAGAACTTGATGCCGCCGACAATCTGATATGGAATATCAGACTTGATCAGAATTTCCTCGATCACCCGGGACTGGGCATTGGTACGATACAAAATCGCATGATGCTGATAGGATTTGCCGTTCTTCACATTTTTACTAATCTCGGAGGTTACAAAATACCCCTCATCATGTTCGGAATCGGCACGGTATACCTTAATCTTCGAGCCGCCTTCTTTATCCGTCCACAGTTTCTTCGGTTTACGGCCCGTATTCAGGCCAATTACTTCATTCGCTGCATTCAGGATGTTGGAAGTGGAACGATAATTTTGCTCGAGTAGAATTGTCTGTGCTTCCGGGTAGTCTTTTTCAAAATTGAGGATATTGGTAATGTCCGCCCCGCGCCAGCGGTAGATCGACTGGTCACTATCCCCTACAACGCAGATACGGTGGTGGCTGTCAGCCAGCATACGGCACAACATGTACTGTGCACGGTTCGTATCCTGATACTCATCAACATGAATGTACTGGAATTTCTTTTGATAAAAGTCGAGCACTTCCGGCACTTCTTTGAACAGTTGAATCGTTGCCATGATCAGGTCATCGAAGTCGAGCGAGTTATTGGCTCTTAACCGGCGTTGGTACATCGTGTATACCTTCGCTACAATGCCCTCGAAATAATCGCCTGCTTGCTTCTCATATTGCTCTGGACTGATCAGTTCGTTTTTGGCTGTGCTCATCATCGCCTGAACGGCTTTGGGTTCAAACTTCTTCGTATCGATATTCTGATCTTTCATACAACTGCGAATAACGGATAACTGGTCGGATGAGTCCAAAATGCTAAAGTTGGAAGTAAAACCGATCCGTTCAATGTCGCGGCGCAAGATGCGCACACACATAGAGTGAAACGTGGATACCCAAATATCACGGCCCTGAGAACCGCCTACGAGCTGCGAAACCCGATCCTGCATCTCACGAGCAGCTTTGTTGGTGAACGTAATCGCCAAAATGCCCCATGGCGGTGCTTTCCGTGTTGCGATCAGATAGGCGATCCGGTGTGTTAACACCCGGGTTTTGCCTGAGCCCGCGCCAGCCATAATCAGCAGCGGCCCATCCGTCGCCTCGACAGCTTGACGCTGAGGGGTGTTAAGCCGTGCTACGGCATCATGTATATTTACAGGTTGCATGCATGCATGCTCCTTTCATTAGTTGGATATCGGTATAAGAGTGCTAGGGGTTACACTGGTCACTCCGAGTGCAGTAGCATCTTCCGATCGTCGTTATCCCCAGATTTTTTGATCCCCTTTGTCAAAGGGAAAATCCGGTGATAAATACGAACACTTCGTTTCTTCAGATCGCTTCTGCACTCTCCGTTCATGTGTAAACATAGTTGCCTTATACTTTGTGGGTAGATAAAAATAACAAGAAAACTGTAGTGAATTTTCAGTTTAAAGGACAAAGTTCTATTTTAGCAGATTCAAAGGGGGATGTGGGGCAATGGTAAACTAAACCGGTTAGGCGTTTTCCTTCACGGCTTGTACCGTCTCCAGCGCTTGGCGCAAATTGCTATACACAATATTGCCAACAACAACAGTATCCGAAGCTTGAGCAGCTTGTACTGCTTTCTCCGCCGTATCGATTCCACCGCCATATATGAGGTGTGCCCGCTCCAGTTGTCTGTGAGTCTCGCCAACAAGTTCCATATCACCAAATGTTCCGCTGTACTCCATATATATAATGGGCAGATTCAGCAGGCGTTCTCCAGCTTGAGCATAAGCAGCAGCAGCCTCTGCACTCAGTTCCGTCTCCGCTCCGGTTAACTTCGCCACAGTGGAATCCGCATGAAGCACAATATACCCTTCGGTAATCAGCAGATCCCATGGGATCATATAACCAAACCGCTCGATGGCCCGCTGGTGATGTCCAATAATCCACTGGCTGTCCGTTGTGTTTAACACCATCGGAATCAGATACCCGTCAAAACCGGGTACAACAGCCTCCAAATCGGATACTTCCAGCACACAGGGCAGTTCATAACGACGAACCCGGGACATCAGATCTACCGTATTGTCATATGTGATTCCTGATGATCCGCCAACGATAATCGCATCCGTTCCTGACATGCATATCTGATCCAGTGCCTCGTCTGTAATTTCCCGGTCTGGGTCGAGCTTAAATACATGTCTCCACTGCTTAATCATGTCTATCAACGAACATTCCTCCAGAGGTTCTTCTGCATCCTAAAAAGCTTGTAAACTAAGTCTATGTCAGCAGACAACAGGTGTCAATGTTCGTATAAAAGGCGAACAGAAAAAACACAGACTTTTCACGGTTTCCCTTCTGAGAAAAGTCTGTATCTCTGGAGTTCGAGTCTTCTTTTCGATTCTTGTTGAGTCTGCACGGACTCTTTCCTGAGTCTTAATTCTTTTACGGTTTCCAAGCGAATCTTGTATTCATCTCTTCCATTTCCTGCTCAGTGAGTACGTCAGAGTACACACCGTACACGCCCCATTTCTCATAATTGGCAGCCTGCTGGGTATCATTAATGGTGTGCACATAGGTGACTGCCCCAGCCTTCTTCAGCTTGGCGACAAAGTTCTGGTTCACTTTATATTCCGGCATGGTTACGGCATCGATGTCATTGTTTTGCACAAAATCAACAACCTGGCCCTCTGTATCTTGTGTGGCGTAGAGCGTGTAAATAATAGAGGGGAAATGATATACCTCTTTTACCTTTACAAGCATAGGTTCATTATAAATCTGTACAACAACCCGGCTTAGAGTTGACGAATCATACTTCTTCGCAGCATCGACTAGAGATTGAAGCACTTGCTGGATATCTTCGTCTTTTTGCTCCTTCGTATCCGTCACGATGTACATATCCGGGTACTTGGACAAAACGTTCATAATCCCATCAGCATCCATTGGCTGATAGATACCCAGAATAGGTGTGTTCATGAATTCATCATGGGTAAGTGCACCGGCCTGTTTATGCTCCGGCAACTCTTCGTCCTGTCCCAGCATTTTGCTCATGTTAGCCGTCCACTCATGTCTGGCCACAGCCACGCGATCCGAAGTGAGCATGAAATCAATTTCAAATACCCGTGTGCCTTTTTCATAATTGGCAATCATGGCTTCATACGCATTAGTATAAGGCTGTTCCCGAATACTTCCCATCGCATGGGCTATTAATCGGTAGTTCGTAAATCCGTCACGTTGCTCTTCACTCTGGCTATCATGTGCCCAGAAGAGTGTACCTACGGTAACGAGCAGCAATGTCAAAACGGCGGCAATACGTTTCATATCATCTACACATCCTTTGCAGACGTATTCATAATAAACACTGTACTAGAAATCATTGTGAATCTAACAACTACAACTAATGAGTCTTATTCCCGACATGGCCGGAACAAAACATTATCTATCTGAACATGTTATGTCATATTGCATTTTGGTAACTAACTACCCGAATCGGGCATAGGCAAAACAAAAAGTCGCCATAAGGCGACTCTTTACGACTATCACATAAATATTGAATCGTGATGTTTTACAGTAAAACACGAGAGGTTACACTATACCTTCTTACTCAAAAACGATCAGAGATCCATCTTTTCATAAAATGATATCTCAATTCGTCTGCTCCGTATCCAGCTCATGCAAGAATGCAATTAGTGCTTCTCTCCAAGGCCTCATGGCTTGAAGCCCGTTCGTTCGGATCCCCATATGATCCATCACGGAATATGCTGGACGAGGAGCTGGACGTGGAAACTCAGTTGTCGTGCACGGTACGATCTCAGCGATCTGGACAGCCGTTTGAAAAGTCCCATGTTTAGTTGCTTCCTCTGCAATTGCCTGTGCAAATTCAAACCATGTGCAGCTTCCCGCATTGGACGCATGATAAATGCCGTATTTTTCGCTTACAGCCAGCTCAGCGATTAGACGAGCAAGATCCACCGTGTACGTTGGTGAACCCTGCTGATCATGCACAACTTGAAGCTTCGGACGTATTCCCATCAGATCCAGCATGGTTTTAACAAAATTATGGCCCTGACTGCCAAACACCCATGATGTGCGGATAATAAACCACCGCGTGCTCAGGCTCTGAACCAGCCGTTCTCCAGCAAGTTTAGATTTGCCGTATACACTTTGCGGATTCGTCTCATCGTACTCCTGGTAGGGGGTGTTCCCCATCCCGTCAAATACATAGTCTGTACTGATATAGACCACCTTGGCTTTCACGTTTTCGGCAGCAACTGTTATATTACGTGTACCTACAGCGTTAATCGAGAAAGCCGTATCGATATCGGATTCAGCCTGATCTACCGCAGTGTAGGCAGCACAATGAATAATAACGTCAGGCTGATACGCATTGATCTGATCTGTACACTGTTGCTGATTCGTGATGTCCATCTGATCCCGGTCACAGCCTAGTACGCGATGACCATCTGCTTCAAGGGTTTTTACAACGTCATATCCCAGCTGTCCTGCTGCACCTGTTACCATAATTCTATAATTCATGCGCCCGATTCACCCATTCGCTGACCATATTGGAGTTTTACATACTCCTGATACGTGCCGGACTGCACGCTCGCCATCCACTCCTGGTGATTCAAATACCACTTTATCGTCTCTTTAATTCCCGTCTCAAAATGGTGCACCGGTTTCCAGCCAAGCTCTGTCTCCAGCTTGGTTGGATCTATACCGTAACGCCGATCATGTCCCAGACGGTCTTGTACGTATTGAATCAGACTTGCCGGTTTGCCCAGTTGCTCCAGCACGGTCTCAACAATGTGAATATTTGTGCGTTCATTATTGCCACCAATATTATATACCTCTCCAGATCGGCCCTGATGAATGACCAAATCAATGGCACGACAGTGATCTTCCACATAAAGCCAGTCACGGATATTCAGGCCATCACCGTATACAGGAATAGCTTCTTCCTTCAACGCACGGGAGATAATGAGCGGAATAAGCTTCTCCGGGAATTGAAATGGGCCATAGTTGTTGGAACAGCGGGTAATGTTAACAGGCAAACCGAAGGTCTCGTGATAAGCCCTGACGAGCAGATCCCCTCCAGCTTTGCTTGCAGAATAAGGGCTGTTAGGCATCAAAGGGGTCTCTTCTGTAAACAGTCCTGTTGGCCCGAGTGAACCATATACTTCATCCGTCGAAACCTGTACGAATTTGGTGATCTGATATTTTTTGGATGCGTCCAGCAGTACCTGCGTACCCAAAACATTCGTGCGAACAAAAACATCGGGAGCCAGAATGCTGCGATCCACATGGGATTCAGCGGCAAAATTCACAACCACATCGACACCCTGAGCAAAAATGTTCTCCATCTGCTGTACATCTGCAATGTCTGCTTTAATGAAAGTGTGCCGCGGATTGGACTCAATCGACTTCAGATTTTCCAAGTTGCCCGCATATGTGAGTGCATCCACATTAATAATTTCGTAATTCGGATATTCTCGGAGCATATATAACACAAAGTTGCTGCCGATAAAGCCAGCCCCGCCGGTAACCAGTAATTTCATGCTGTCTCTCTCCCTCTGCCTCCAAATGAAGAATGTATCTGAAGGTCTTGTCATTAGTCAAAATTCAGCTCTGCATCCCTGAGTACGGGGTGCTTCTGATCTTTATCCGATAAGATCGGTTCCGTCACAGGCCAATCAATCGCAAGCGCAGGATCATTCCACAAAATACCGCGGTCATGTTCAGGCGAATAATACGCATCCACTTTGTAAGCCACCTGTGTACGTGGAGTCAGTGTACAGAAACCATGGGCAAACCCTTGGGGTACTAACAACTGACGCTGATTATGTTCACTGAGTATGACACCTTTCCATTGTCCGAAGGTCGGTGACTGTCTACGTATATCTACAATCACATCGTAAATGGCACCCGATACCACTCTCACCAGCTTAGTCTGCGCTTTCGGATGCAGCTGATAATGAAGCCCTCGCAGGACACCCGCCTCAGCTGACAAGGATTGATTGTCCTGAATAAACGTATGATGTATCCCATGATCCAGCAGCATCTGCTCATTATAACTTTCCATGAAATATCCGCGGTGATCTCCGTATATCTTCGGTTCCAGTATGGCTGCATCCTTCATAAATAGCGGAATTACCTTCATGCCATCCCCCCGCTCTGCCTTTGACAGTACTCTTCATTTTGATTATATATATGTGAGTTGCCCTCTAAGTGTTTGTTCATTCGCCTCTGTCATGCAGACACAAAAGCCCAGCCGAAACATCGTACGTCGGCTGGGCTAGGGATGGACAGACATTAAGATAATACAAACTACAAATCGAATACTGCAATATGAATACATTGATATGAATACATTGGATAGACGGAAAAATCAGCGGCTCGCTTATCGTTTACCGACAATACCTTCCAGATACTTCAACAAATCTTCCCGCAGGTCTGGTCGTTGGAGTGCATAGTGAATGGACGTTTCAATAAAACCTAACTTCTCACCCACATCATGGCGCAAGCCATCAAAATGATAGGCAAGAATCTGTCTTTGCTCATTCAGACGGGACAAGGCATCCGTCAACTGAATCTCTCCGCCTACACCAGCAGATTGTCTGCCCAATATTTCAAAAATGTCAGGAGTAAGAATATAACGGCCCATAATCGCCAGATTCGAAGGAGAAACCTCCGTCTTCGGCTTTTCAATTAAACGTTTTGCCCGGAAGACGCGTTCATCCGTACGAGTTAGCAATTCCCCATCAATGATACCGTACCTAGATACCTCACTCCAATCGACAGGTTGCACGCCGACAATCGGGGACTGCAGTTCGTCATAGACTTCAATCATCTGCTGCAAGCATGGGTGATCTGCTTCAACAATGTCGTCCCCGAGCAGAACGGCAAACGGTTCATTGCCAATAAACTTGCGGGCACACCAGATGGCATGACCAAGTCCTTTAGGTTCCTTTTGCCGGATATAATGGATGTCCGCCATCTCGGAAGGTTTGCGCACTTCATTCAGCAGATCCCACTTCTGTTTGTCTGCCAGATTTTGTTCAAGTTCAAAGGAATAATCAAAGTGGTCCTCGATTGCGCGTTTGCCTTTTCCCGTAACGATAATTATATCTTCAATTCCGGAAGCAACGGCTTCCTCAATAATGTATTGAATGGTTGGCTTGTCCACGATGGGCAGCATTTCTTTCGGCATCGCCTTGGTTGCAGGCAGAAACCGAGTCCCCAGTCCAGCGGCTGGAATAATCGCTTTGCGGATACGTATAGGAAACACTCCTTTGGCTGGATCAATAAGGTGTAGTTAATTAAAAAAAGGGATTGAACAAACCATAAATCAGGTTAGCAAAAGCGGTGCATTTCTCTATACATTACCACAAATGATTGACAATAGTTGTATAAAAAATGAGTTTGCTTTACACCATTAACAACTCGCGAATATCCTGCTCGGATAGTGTCGTTGATCCCCCGTCGCCCGGTTCAATCACCTCGGCAATCAAATCCTTCTTCCGCTTTTGCAGCTCCAGAATTTTCTCTTCGATGGTGCCCTCAGTCACGAGACGAATCACCTGGACTACCTGTTTCTGTCCCATACGATGCGCCCGCCCTATCGCCTGTTCCTCTACCGCGGGGTTCCACCACAGATCATACAAAATCACGGTGTCCGCCCCCGTGAGGTTAAGTCCGGTTCCGCCAGCTTTGAGTGAAATGAGGAACAACTCGGCTTCTCCTTCGTTAAATCTGCGGCACATGTCCACACGACTCTGTGCAGGGGTTTGCCCATCCAGATAAAACAGATTGTTCCCCTGCACGGTAAGGGTCTGACGAATCAGACTCAGCATACTTGCGAACTGCGAGAAGATTAGAATACGTCTGCCGGCGGCCAGACAATCCTGGACAGTCTCCAGCAGTTGCTCCATCTTCCCGGAATCCCCTTGATACCCGTCCACAAACAGCGCCGGGTGACAACATAACTGACGCAGACGGGTGATGCCAGCCAAGATTTTGATCCGATTTTTCTGGAAGCCGTTCTCTTCCATATCCTTTTCTGTCTCATCCTGAAGCTGAGACAGATAAGCTGCATACAGCTTTTTCTGTTCCACCGTCAGCTCGGAACGCTGCACCGTCTCAATGCGATCCGGCAGTTCTTCCAGCACATCTTTTTTCAAGCGACGGAGAATGAACGGACGCACCATACGCGAGATGCGTTCTGGTGGCAAGTCACGAAACCTTCTGTAACTCGGGAACAGTCCCGGGAATACCGCTTCAAAAATAGACCACAGTTCATCCAGTGAATTCTCGACGGGCGTGCCTGTCAGGGCAAACCGGCGCGGTGCTTGGATCCGTTTGACTGCCTGCGCCGTCTGGGACGATGCATTTTTGATCGCTTGCGCCTCGTCCAGAATCAAGGTATGGAAGGTTCTCCCGAGATACGTATCCAGATCACGACGAAGTAGCGGATACGACGTCACAATCACGTCTGCTTTGTCCATATCGGCCAGCATGCTGGCACGTTCATCCTTCTGCCCTGCGGCGATCAATACATTCAGATGCGGAGCAAACCGCGCAAACTCACTCGCCCAGTTGTAAGTCAACGAAGCAGGCGCAACAACCAGTATCGGCGGATGCGTCATTCGTGTACGAATCGTCAGTCCATCTTGCTGCGAGGTATGCCAGGCACCATCTATCGTTCCAGTGGGATCGGCCAAGTAAGCCTGCTGAGACTCATTCATGATCCAATCATTAGACATGGTGTTGTCTGCATCAACGAACCCCCCTGTTGCCTGTCCCTGCTCATACACAGGTTTCTCTTGTAATGAAGCGGTAATGTAGGCGATGCTTTGCAGCGTTTTCCCCAGTCCCATATCGTCAGCCAGAATGCCTCCAAACCGGTAATGTGCTAGGGTACGAAGCCACTGATACCCGCTTGCCTGGTAATCCCGCAGCACAGGTGCCAGCGTCTGTGGTAACGGAAAGTCCATCCGGTCAGGATCACGCAGATCATCAAGGAAACGTTTGAGCGAACCGCCCCATTTTACCTGACCGGAAACTTCATCTCTGCCCGGGAGTTGCAAAGCCCTTACAGCAGGCAGACGGATATGACTACTCTGAATATCTCCAGCTTCCAGACCAAGCGCATCAGCCATGCGAGCGAAGCTGCTCGCGCCTTCATTTTCAAGTGACAGGAAGACACCGCTTCGCAGGCGGAAGAAAGCTTTCTTTTCCACAATGCTACGCATTAGTTCCTGCAACTCCTGCTCATCGACTCCCTCCATCTCGAAGGAAATCTCCAGCCAGTCCAGTCCTCTTCCCAAATCTGCGCGCACCTTCGGTGGTATAGGATATGTTGGCATCATCGCTTTCACAGCATTCGGCATGTAGATGTCGGCCAGCTTCTCAAACTCAGGCAACAGGTGATACATCACATCATAGATCGCGTCCTCACGTTCGCTTGCCCAGACACTGCCCTCACGCTCCAGAAAAGAGCGATCCAGTCTCTCAATCAGGTTTCGTTCTTTGAACCGGTCGCGGATCAAGATGACTTTCTTTTCTTCCTCATCAATCAGATACTCCGCCAGCGGGTTAATGACCATCACACCATAATCAAATTCCAGACGTGCCGTAATGCGTTCCCGGTAAAAGTCGATGTACAGCTTCGGTGACAACTCGGGTTCAGCAATCTGTTCGCGCACACGGGAATCAATTGACAAATGTCCCAAAGTCCGCAGTTCCGGTACAACATGCTGTACAAACTCATCCACCTGCTGAGACGAAATATCAATGCTTTCTTTAATACCGTATGAAGTGAGCGCACTGCTCAGATCCTCCAGACTTCGCATCTGCATCGGTTCAAGCATGTAAAGCTGACCCTCAACGACCGCCGCATCATACGCCGGAAGCAGGATCAACTCACGCAGTCCCGACACCTCCAGCTGATACCCTTCATTAGTCCCTTCTGCGATTCGGTAAAATAAAGGTAAAGCTCCTTCACTCAGCGAAAGTGGTCCGTTCGACAGACCCGTGCCCTCCATGCGGCTGTCCGCTTGCAGAAGCAGCTCGAGCAGCGGTTTCCAGACGATAGGAGCGATTAGAATATCCCTTCCATCCGAGGCACCTAAATATCCGGAAATGGACTCCCGATATGCCTCTTCACTCTGCCTCATGCGAATGAGCATGGAAAGAATAGCCTGATCTTGAGCACAGAACACATGCATCAGTGGATCATAATGAAACAGCTTGGTGAAAGACATCGGCTCGCCCTTCTCCACACAGTTCAAGAACTGCTTCACCTTCTGCACAACATAGAGCCTTTTGTTGCCTACCTTTATTTCAAGCGCCAGCTTGGCCCCGCCTTTATGCACATGTACCAGCTTGCAGATGAACTGTACTTGCAACTCTTCTCGCAGCATGGAGCGGGTAACCGGCGCAGTGTACGTTTGCTCCCGTTCCTGTGGCAATCTGCGATCCTTGGCAAACATGGATAAAATCTGGTCTGCCGTGCGGTAGGACGGTTTGTCCGCAGAGCGACCCCAGCCTGAAGCTGAACTCGGACGACCTGCCTGAGCAAAAGGAGAAGGAGACAATGACTGCGGCTTATGCTGCTGCGGTTGATGAAGTTGATGTGGTTGCTCCAGTTGCTCCGATTGCTGACCTTGTGCTGTAGATATTGGAGATTCGATGCTCGCACGATGGGACATTGTTGATGGTTCAAAGGGGACATCCCTGTTCTCGCCTGATAAAGCGGATGAACCGCCCGCTGAATCTATTGATGAAAATGAGGAAGAAGAACGTGCGGATTTGGATGCAGATGGCGTTAAAGTTGAATAGGGCCGCTCCCATGTCTCTTCTTCAACCAGTGTGCCTACTTTCGAAGTCGTTCCTCTGCCCCCCGACAATTCTTGTGCATCCTCACGTTCATGAATAGCAAGCAGGACAGCGGCGATATGTTTACAATAGTCATAATAATTGCCGTACGCCGGGCAATTGCAATAGGCATCAATCTCTCCCGCATCGTCCAGATCCACCTTCACTTGGTAGGCTTCTGCCCCTCGAACAACGGCTTGATAATGACGTCCGTCTTCACTCACAGCCAGCTTGCCAATCCTGCCAGACTGTTGATATTCTTCGCCGCGTTTGAATGCCGTGACCCCGCACAGCAATTTAATATCCATCATCGTAAATGGAGCCACGCTTCACACCTCCTTGGTTGCCGATACCGCTTTTATAGAAAAAAACCCAAGAGCTCCGTAAAGCAGAGATTGGGGTTGCTTATTATTTCACCAGTTGACCGCGTGTAACGCCCAATTGGTTCGTTGCTTTCAGGGTTTTCCATACTTGTGTACCGCTGATCTCACCGCGCAGTGCACGGTTATACAGGTCGATAACTTCCTTCACTTGCTCTGGCGTCTCTTCCAAGAACTCTACACGATAACGGGATACACCCAGATCCATAAAGTTCGTCAGATATTCAGCCCCGGACTGCTCTACTGCATTATATACCGTGTTACGGCAGCCCTCATCTACACGTACCGGGTGAGACATACCAATTCGGTCTTGCAGGGATGCCCGTTTTTCTTCGCAAGGACGTCCGCAGTTCGTATAGTCCGTTCCTTCACTCATAAATGTACAGTATACGCAGTGCTCCGTATGGAACATCGGCAGATGCTGATGGATGACCACTTCGGTCTGACTTGTACGGGAGTTACCGAGCAAATCAACCATTTGCTGGATGTTCAGGTCGTACGACGGTGTAATCCAGTCGCAACCTGCTTCCAGGAACAGTTCCACGGCCTTGTGATTGGCAATATTCAAGGAGAAGTCACCAATCAGCTGCGGATGCTTCGCGTCCGGGTTCATTCTACGATGACGCAGGTAGAAGTACAACGCACCTGTGTTGCGTACGAGTACCGCATCTGGTTCCAGACGCAGGATATTGTTGTGATAGCCGTTCTCGCCAGGCATATGAATACGCGGCGTAGCCAGTGCGATTTTGCGACCTGCGGCATGTACAGCTTCCACCGCTGCCGGGAACTGCTTGATAAACTCGAAGTCGGCGTAAATCATGCCGACGCCAGCTTCCAGCGCTGCCTCCACTTGTGGCAGGCTGCGGCATAGCGCGGTCAGCTCTGCTTGACCGCGAGCTACTGGCGATGCCGGTTGTACCGCATCGCCGTACACGTCCACCGCCCGTTTCACGTAGACGGGCGGTTTAGGGCGCTCGCCCGCGAGTTGTTCGACCGCCTGACGGCGAATATTGTTCAACTCGCGCATCGGGATGATGACGTCACCGTGCAGATTGACGTCCAGATCCTCCAGCTGGAACACGGTGCCGCCGAGACGTCCGAATTGCTCCTCGAGCAATTCATGGGTCATCGGACGTTTCTGGGCAATGTCCAGTTCCATCTCCGAATCCACGCGCACGGTCGTTCCCTTCTGCACGTCGGTCCACCACGTGCTGAGCGGCTGGCCCGGGCTGCCGATGACTTTTACTTTGACCGGGAAGACACGGTAAGGCTTATCGGTCTCAAAGCTTTGACGCAGACGTTTGTCGAGCGCAGGGTCATTGGTTTTCCATACTTTGTCGCCGACTTTCACACGGCGCAGATCCACGTCACTGCGGCCTGGTACGATGTCCACGATCCAGCCTTCGCCGGCTTCGCCTTCGATCTTCACACCTTTGCGGCGTACATCATACACACGTCCGCCTTCTTCTTTTTTCGTTGGATCACCAGCGTCAAACACAATGCCGTCTCCACGTTTCACGGGTGCATCCAGTTTCAGCACAACACCGTCACGCAGCACTTGATCCACACGACCAAGATAAACGCCGCGGCTTTTCGGGAATGTGCCGTCTACCAGCTGTTTGTTGTTCGTGCCGTCCAGGAAACCATGTGTAAATCCACGCGAGAAGCTCTGTTGCAACTCACGAATCTCTTCCTTGCTTGTACGTGTATTGTCACCGTCAAAATAACGGTCAATCGCCTTGCGATATTTGCTAACTACATTCGCTACGTACTCTGGCGTTTTGAGGCGCCCTTCAATTTTGAAAGACGTAACGCCCGCTTCGATCAATTCCGGCATGATATCAATGGCTGCCAGATCTTTCGGAGACAACAGATAGGCCACGTCACCCATTGGCTGGTGAACGCCATCTACCATCAGATCATACGGCAGACGGCAAGCCTGTGCACATTCACCACGGTTTGCGGAGCGCCCGCCCCACATCTCGGAAGTCAGACACTGACCCGAATAGGACACGCAGAGTGCGCCATGCACGAATACTTCCATCGGAAGTTTCGCTTGATCACCAATCTTTTGAATCTGCTTCAGATTGTTCTCCCGTCCAAGTACGACACGTTCCATGTCAAACGGCTTCGTAAACTCCACCGCTTCAGGCGACGTAATCGTCATCTGAGTAGAGCCGTGAATCGGGAAGTCCGGTGAAATCTCACGAATCATTTTGACCAGACCCAAATCCTGTACGATCACTGCATCCACACCCGCATCTACGCAGGCATCGATGAGTTCCTTGGCATCTTTCAATTCATTTTCAAAGATCAATATATTAAAGGTCAGGAACCCTTTCACGCCATAACTGTGCAAAAAAGCCATAATCTCCGGTAGCTCGTCCATACGGAAATTGTTCGCTCGTGCCCGTGCATTAAACTTTTCGACCCCGAAGAAAATCGCATCCGCCCCGTTGGCTACCGCCGAACGCATGCAATCCCAGTCCCCTGCAGGTGCTAGAAGCTCAACGTCTTCTCTTCGTAATGTTGCTGTTTTCATGTAGATCCTCCCCATACCGGCCTCAGCCAGTGTTCTTCCCATGGTACCTGTATTTCGGTACGCCTGCATTGCTGTCAACGTCAAGTATCGCTATATCTATACATTAAGTCTGTATTGCCTGAAATCCAAGCCTACATTCTCTCTATTTCTCTTATCAGCAGTAATAACTCCTGAACTAGTATAGTGTACCACTTCTGCACCCACTCTTCTACGTTTTCCTGAAAAAACCGTTTACCATTTTCATCTTTTTCCATTGGCATTCCACCCGAATTTAATATAATCCCTTCATATCCCATGCCTTTCCACTTCATAGCAAAACGAAAAAAACCGGAAGGTTCTCTGACCCTCCGGCAATTTCTATACAGCTTTCATTTTATTTAATAAAAGTAAATGAGTTCACTGCTTTCTCCATCATCGCAGCCTGCACCTGCGTACGGTTCGCATCATTTAGACCGCTTGTGATCGTATACGTTGTTCCATTCTTTTCAAACACAATCTGACGCCCGGTATACGGCACACCCTTGTCCACTTCGTGATACGTAAAGGAGAACGCAGGCACACCTGCAAAGGTCAGTTGCTCACTACGGATCAGATTGAAGCTTTTTCGCGTTTTGGCTGCCTCTGCATAGGCCTCTCTCAGCTGACTAACCGTCATCTCAATCGACTTGTCCTCTGTAGCCGCAATGGAGAAGTCTCCGCCTGTGAACGTATAAACAACAGGCGAGCTTTCAAATCGGTCATTGTACGGCGTCCAGTAGCGTGGAATATCCACGCTGTAACGATACGTTTTAGACGTACGTGTGATTGTCTTCATTTTATCTGTCAGATATGGATCTTCATCCAATTGACCAAAGTTATCTTTTACCGTATCAAAATCAATTTCTACACTCTTCATGATTTGCTCAAACCAAGCCCGGTCTGCAGCCTGTCCTTCAGGGAAGGTATACTCTGCGTAATAACGATATCCGTTTTTCTGCAAAAGAACGTCGAACTCGGTCTGCCATCCTGACCCAAAGTTATAGCGGAATTCATTCACCTCGGCCGTTTCACCCGAGACTTCCGTTGTAAACGAGCCTACTTGCTGATAGCTCTCTGCTGTGAAGGTTTCACGCATCCACTTTTCGAGCTGATCACTCCAGTCTTTCACGGTTGCCCCAGACTTGGCTGAAGTCACACGAAGCTGCAAATACGCTCCGTCCTGATCTTGATAGACCATATTTTTATTATCCATGGACCAGCCTGCCGGAACCTTTAATTCAATACCGTAGTCATCATTCCAAGCCGCTCGCATGCCTTCTTCTACTGTGGAAATATCTTTAATTCTTCGATCAGACTGCGCATAGCTTGGCTCAAAGGAATTGAGGAATGAAGCATGCTTGCCCAAATCTTTATAATTGGTCGCTTCATAATCCGCTAAGTAGACATCGTATTGACGACCGTCATGAACATACTGGCGCAACTCCCATAACACACCATCCGCATCTTTGACGACAACCCTTGCATAAGGGTTGTTCCCTTTAGATATCGCTTCACGATCCAGTACCGTATCTCCTGCCTGTTTGGCCACCTGTACCAGCTGTGTCAGCAAGTCGTCCGCATCCAGCACAACGTTCTGGTCGCTCACATACACTTCGAGAAAATAACTTTCATCCGTAGCGCCAAAGGTCATCATCCGTTCCTGTTCATTGGTTTGTAACACCAGCAGATCAGCCGGATAATGAATCGACCAGCCATAATAGCTGTTGCCGATTCTCGTTTTCCCCTTGTCGAGATCAATGCTGTCATCATCGGTACCCTCACCTGTTTGCAGCATACGAATGACGATCTCACCCGAACTGTTCGGCGCAAGCGTTGCACCGATTCCTGCAGCAACCGGGCGGAGAGGGACCATTAACACACCATTCACCATTTTCGGCGCAGCACCCATCTCTATTTTCGCTCCGTCAATCCATGCAATGGAACTGTTAATCTTCAAGGCAACCACATGAGGGCCTTCCTTGATTTTAATTACATCGTTTTTCTCCAGCCGAATTTCACTGCCAAATGCTTTTTTGAATACACCGACAGGCACCAGTGTCACGCCCTTAACCGTGAGTGGTTTCGTGATGTTTTGTTTCTTGCCGTTGATAAAAGCGCTCGTACTTCCTGCTTTGACCCGTAACTCATTCGTGATCAGATCATCAGCTGCCCATACAGGCAGCGCCGTACCTGCCAATAACATCCCCGCTAATACCCCCGTGCTCAGCACGCGTAACCATGACTTCTTCATTCCGTTCATTCGTCCTCTCTAGATTCGGGTTGCTTGCCGGGCTTTATTGTTCTTCATCCATTAAAAGCGATTCATTGGACTGATCTTCCAGGGAAGCTCGATCCACGAGTACTAAAGTGCGGGTAACGATGTCTCCGTCCGTTTGCACCAGCAACTTTACCTTTTGTCCAGGTAAGTAGGCTTTGAGCAGCTCATTGATATCGACTACCGAAGATACACGTTTGCCCGCAATGCTGTAGATGGCATCCCCTTCCTTGATTTTGGCTTTCTTCGCTTCCGGGCTCAGTACGCTCGTAACCGTCAACGGGTCTTCCGCAGGCAATCCTACTATTGCCGACCAGCTCTCTTCCAGCTGCAATCCGAGGCTTGCACGTTTGACCGTTCCATATTTGAAAAACTGATTGATGACAAAGTTCACGGTATCCACCGGAATGGAGAATCCCATGCTCTCAATGCCAACCGCAGAAAATTTCATCGAGTTGATACCGACAACTTCTCCTTTCAAGTTAACCAGCGGCCCGCCGCTATTCCCCGGATTAATAGCCGTGTCCGTCTGAATTAAGCGGTAGGAAGCTTCTACACCACGATTCAAACCACTGATCACACCAACCGTGGCTGAATTACGCAATGAAAAAGAAATCGGTGTACCAATTGCAATTACCGTTTCACCCACAGCCGCCTGCGAAGCTTTAGCAAATACCGCAGGTTTAAGGGATTTGGCATCAATTTTAATTAGTGCAAGATCGCTTAATGGATCACTGAATGATTCTGTAATGTTATATGTATTACCATCCGTCGTTACCACGACTGGATCAACCAGCTCATCTACCACATGGGCGTTCGTCACAATCCATCCGTTAGATCGAATAATAACGCCTGTGCCGTGTGCTAGATTATAACGGTCATTTTCCGACCCGTTCTGGTTTTCCGTCGTTTTGCCGATAATGCCTACCACCGACGGGGATACCTTCTCGATCACTTGCGGAATGTTCGCACTTCCCTTGTATGTATACGTTCCAGATTTGGCATCATATTGTCCACTGCCACCAAATATTTTCACCAGATCTTTGCTATTCACATACACCTGGCCGTCGATCACCTTGGCTTGCATGCCTGTCTTAGAAGATGCAGCTCCAGCCGTAGCCGCCATACCAATGGAGAGCACCATAATCATCATCATAGCTGTCGCTCTCGTTAAAAACCTTTTCATGATTTCACCTGACCCTCTCTATACATCCTTCTTGCGCGACTGGACAGCCGATTCCTGGCCGAATCTATCTTCTCTCTCATCTGCAATACTGGTATCCCTCAATGTATCATACAAATTATGCCTGTACAATCGTTTTAATTTTCGTTCTTTTTCGACAAAAAGTGACTCTCTATTTCGAGATATGCAGACATGAAAAAACACCTTCCATCTTTATTATGGAAAGTGTTTAATACGACTAATACGTATTCTCATCTCTATTGCATAGGTGTGTCTCTGTTAACCAAACCAGCCTGTAATCATCGCGTAGTCTGTCATCAAAAATACCAGCAGACTGACAACTGTAAACCCGATGGCAAACAAATTCTTCTTCGGTGCACGAAGCAGACGAACCAGTCCGATAAAAATCAGGATTGTAAACAAGATGACAAAAATATCAAATGCATTAAAATTCGATGTACTCGCCGTGGCAGCCTCTGCAAGCAGCATGGATAGACAGACCTCCTCACCATAATTGAACAACTAACGCATACCCTAAACTCTTCCTCTATGTTATCTGTACCCTGTTAGTAATGCAAGCCCTATCATCCAGAAAAATGAAAAAAATCCAGCTTGACCACCCCGCTCATGAAAGCTTGCCTGGTCTGATATGTAAACACTTTCATTAATCGCCTTATTCACAGCTAATAGATGATGACGTACACGGGTCACAGATAAGATGTAATAGGGAGATAGGAACAGGATGCAGAAGCAGTCATCGATGATTAGTAGGCGGTTCTTAGTCCTAAGTAATTCTAAGTAGTTCTAAGAATTTTTAAGCAGTTCTGAGAATTTCTATAAAACTCCAGTATTCACCCCTAAAATCCGTATAGCTCCATGTAGTCCACGTAGTACATGTATTCCATATGTAGTTCATGTAGCTCCATTTAATTACGAGTAAATCCAAGCATTCACCGTAGTCACCCAGCTCTAACGATCACCACGGAGCTTATTAGGCCGATTATCACCTGTTTCAAAATCTAACGATCATGAGGAAGCTTATTTCACTCAAAATCGTCGAAAAACAGTCTATTCCTCGCTTTTTCGATGAAATAACGTCGCTGGTGATCGTTAGAATTCTGATTTACCTGATTTTGCTCAAATAAGCTCTTCTGTGATCGTTAGAATATTTCGAGTTGGATTAGTAGATGACGGAAACTACTCTGGCGGTTTACCCTCGATCAACTCATTTAATAAATACACTTTAGCGCAATTCTTACACTCAACATAACACCTCCAGCGTAGGCCCCCTCTCATTAAAGACTCCATAACTATTACAAATATTGCAAAACCTAAAACCCTCTTAAAGATTCTCGGCCTTTTTTAATACTTCTTTTAGATTTTTTAGTTATTGCTCATAACCCCTTACTGATTACGGCTTATTACTTCTTGCCACTTACTCCTTACTCCTTCTACTTGCTACTTGCTACTTGCTACTTGCTACTTGCTACTTGCTACTTGCTACTTGCTACTTGCTACTTGCTACTTGCTTAGTAATGCTAACTGTTTATTCTTCTGGTCGACACTGCTGACCTCCTTATTCCTTTGATCATTATGTTCCTGTTTCCGACTTCTACTTCTACTTCTACTTCTACTTCTACCTCACCTCTACCTCTACTTAATGTACTTATAATCTCTAAGAATCCGCTCCACCTTTTTATCACAGATTTCTATCCCCCAAATCCCCCCTACTCTTAAACAACACAAAAAAACCTTCCTCACCGTAGAAATGGGGGTGGCATTCATCCACAGCCTATTTCTCAGGCAAAGAAGGTTCATGTCTTTATGATAACTCCGTACCTAATCGAATTTCATAGTACAAGTTACAGGTAAGCCGAACCGAGCATGGTGCATCTACATCGTCCGAATTACAACTTTTCCACACTCTTACTCTTACTCTTACTCTTACTCTTACTCTTACTAGTCCACCAGTTGTAGGGCTCTGCTCCGCTCCGTATCGCGTTCCAATACTGGTTTCAGATACTTACCTGTATAGGATTCCTCGACCTGAATAATATCCTCCGGCGTTCCTGTCGCTACAATTGTACCGCCGCCGCTTCCTCCTTCGGGGCCGAGGTCAACGATATAATCGGCTGTTTTGATGACATCCAGATTATGCTCGATGACAAGCACAGACTCTCCTGAATCGACGAGGCGATGCAGCACGTTCAGCAGACGGTCGATATCATCGACATGCAGACCTGTCGTAGGCTCATCCAGAATATAGATCGTTTTGCCAGTGCTCCGACGATACAGTTCGGAAGCAAGTTTCACACGCTGTGCTTCACCACCGGACAGTGTTGTCGCAGGTTGACCCAGATTGATGTAACCGAGGCCGACATCAAGCAATGTTTGCATTTTGCGATGAATCTTCGGAATGTTCTCGAAAAATTGAGTAGCGTCCTCCACTGTCATCTCGAGCACATCCGAAATATTTTTGTTTTTATATTTCACTTCAAGCGTTTCACGGTTGTACCGTTTGCCTTTGCAAACCTCGCACGGCACGTATACATCCGGTAAGAAATGCATCTCGATCTTGATAATGCCGTCTCCCCGACAAGCTTCACAACGTCCACCTTTGATGTTAAAGCTGAAACGGCCTTTTTTGTATCCACGCACTTTGGCTTCGTTCGTCTGTGCAAACAGATCACGAATATCATCAAAGACACCCGTATACGTCGCCGGATTAGAACGTGGTGTTCGTCCGATCGGCGACTGGTCGATATCAATCACTTTATCGATATGCTCCAGTCCTCGAATCTCCTTGTGTGCCCCTGGGCGAACTCGTGCACGGTTTAGATCGCGCGCCAGCGTTTTGTACAGAATCTCGTTAATCAGCGTGGATTTACCCGAACCCGACACTCCCGTTACAGCGGTGAATACTCCTACAGGAATTTTCACATTCAGATTCTTCAGATTATTCTCTTTGGCTCCGCGTACTTCCAGCCAACGGTCCCCAACACTTCGGCGTTCATTACGAATCGGTATAAACTTCCGTCCGCTAAGATACTGACCCGTTAACGAATTTTCGTCATTCATAATCTCTTCCGGTGTACCCTGTGACATAATCATACCGCCGTGAATTCCTGCACCTGGACCAATATCGATAATATAGTCCGCAGCCATCATGGTGTCTTCATCATGTTCTACCACAATCAATGTGTTGCCGATATCCCGCATATGTGCCAGCGTGGAGATCAAACGATCATTGTCCCGTTGGTGAAGACCAATGCTTGGCTCATCCAGAATGTAGAGCACGCCCATCAGGCTTGATCCTATTTGTGTGGCTAGTCTGATCCGCTGTGCTTCACCGCCGGACAACGTTCCAGCAGCGCGGCTCAAGGTCAGGTAATCCAGACCAACATTAACGAGGAAGCCTAAACGACTGTTAATCTCTTTAAGAATCAGTTTTGCAATGGTCTGTTCTTTTTCGGTCAGCTGCAGTGTATCAAAGAATCGTCCCGCTTCACCAATAGACAGACTCGTTACATAGGCCATGTTGTGATCATTAATCGTTACTGCAAGGCTTTCGCGTTTCAAACGTTGCCCTTTGCATGTCCCGCAAGGCTTCGCACTCATATATCCTTCAATAAACTCACGGATGCCTTCAGAAGCCGTTTCGCGATAACGACGCTCCAGATTGTTAACGATACCTTCAAACGTAACCAGTGCTTCCTTACGTTGTCCAAAATCATTCTCGTAGCGGAACTTTATTTTCTCAGAGCCTGTCCCTTGTAGTAACTTGTTCATCTGATCAGCAGGCAGATCCTCGACAGGCACATCCTGCGGAATATTAAAGTGCTCACATACCGAGCGGAGAAATTGCGGATAATACGTGGACGTTCCTCCAGTCCAGGCATCAAACGCCCCTTCTTCAATCGTTTTGCTGCGATCTGGCACAAGCAGATCCGGGTCGACAATCATTTTGACACCCAAACCGTCACAATCCGGGCAAGCGCCAAATGGGCTGTTAAAAGAGAACATCCGAGGCGCCAGCTCATCAATGCTGAATCCGCAGACCGGGCAGGCAAAATTCGAACTGAAGCGCAGCTCTTCTTCACCAATGATATCAACGAGCAGCTGTCCGCCGGACAGATTGAGAGCCGTCTCAATAGAGTCTGCCAGCCGTGCCTGAACGTCATCCTTTACAACGATCCGGTCAACGACAACATCTATTGTGTGTTTTTTGTTTTTCTCCAGTTGGATGTCTTCTGATAGGTCACGTAGTTCTCCATTTACCCGTACACGTACGAAACCTTGTTTGGACACATCAGCAAATACACTTTTGTGCTCCCCTTTGCGTCCCGCAACAATTGGTGCCAAAATCTGCAACCGGGTACGTTCAGGATATTGCATGATACGATCCACCATCTGTTCCACCGTTTGGGATGTAATCTCAATCCCGTGGTCCGGACAATGGGGATGACCCACACGTGCAAACAGGAGACGCAGGTAATCATAGATTTCGGTAACGGTTCCGACCGTGGAACGCGGGTTACGGCTTGTTGTTTTCTGATCTATTGAAATCGCAGGAGACAAACCCTCAATCGAATCGACATCCGGTTTCTCCATCTGACCTAAAAACTGACGTGCATAGGCTGACAATGATTCTACATAACGCCGCTGTCCTTCGGCATAGATCGTATCAAACGCTAGCGAGGACTTTCCGGATCCGCTCAAACCGGTCAATACGACAAAGCGGTCACGCGGAATGGTAATATCGATGTTTTTCAAGTTGTGCGCTCGTGCACCTTTGATGACAATGTTCTCGCTCGCCAATGGTATTCATCCTCTCATTGCTTTTCTATTCTATAAAAGTTGAACTATAGATTCTTTACACGTGTACACTCCAATGACAGAATAACCTTACAATCGCTGTTATCCCCAGATTTTTTTAATTTCCACTTACTTAAGGGAAAAAATCTGTTGATAAGCTTATGCTTCCGATGTAGCTTTCTTGTCAGAAAGCTTTTAGGCGAACGCTCCGCTTTTCCAGGTCTTTTCTGTCCTCTCCGTTTCTGTGTAAATGATTTGTTCAACTACTTACATATAAACCTCTTAACCAAATTCGTCATTTTTATCAGTATAGACCTGATTTTGCGATTTCAACATGACTTATTATCGGGTCAATGGATACATTTATTTACTTCAATTTACTCAATAAGAGAACGGCCAGACCGGCCGTTCTCTTATCATCCATGTTGAATCATTATCGACTTATATCTATTCTGCTCGCAGCTCCAGCAGTGCATCACGAAGCTCGGCCGCACGCTCAAACTGCAGGTTTTTGGCTGCATCTTTCATCTCAGCTTCCAGACGCTGAATAAGCGACTGCCGCTCTTTCTTCGACATCTTCTCGGCAGCGCCAGTCAGATACTCGTTTTTGGATTCAGCAGCCTTTGTTGCCTCAATCACATCACGTACTTTTTTGCGAATCGTCTGTGGTGTAATGCCATGTTTCTCATTGTATTCCATCTGAATAGTACGACGTCGTTCCGTCTCTTTAATCGCTTTATCCATGGAATCCGTCACTTTGTCTCCATACAAAATAACTTTACCTTCACTGTTCCTCGCGGCACGCCCGATCGTCTGAATCAGGGAACGCTCGGAACGCAGGAAACCTTCCTTATCCGCATCCAGAATAGCCACCAGTGAAACCTCCGGTAGATCCAGACCTTCCCGAAGCAAGTTAATTCCAATCAATACATGGAAGGTACCCAGCCTCAGATCACGCAGAATCGACATCCGCTCCAGTGTTTTGATCTCCGAGTGCAGATATCTAACCTTAATGCCAACTTCCTTCAGGTAATCCGTCAGGTCTTCCGACATTTTCTTGGTCAGCGTAGTGATCAGCACCCGCTCGTCTTTGGCAATCCGGTCGTTAATCTCTGCAATCAGATCATCGATCTGTCCTTTCGTCGGACGCAGCTCAATAACAGGATCAAGCAGGCCAGTAGGACGAATAATCTGCTGAACCATCGTATCGGTATGCTCAATCTCGTAAGGCCCTGGTGTCGCCGATACATAGATAATCTGGTTCATCTTTTCTTCAAACTCTTCAAACTTAAGCGGACGGTTATCCAGTGCAGAAGGCAAGCGGAAACCGTGATCCACTAGTACAGTCTTCCTCGCTTGGTCACCATTGTACATCGCGCGAATCTGCGGCAATGTAACGTGAGACTCATCCACCACGATCAACATATCATCCGGGAAATAATCCATTAGTGTGTATGGTGTATCTCCGCGTTCACGGAAGGTCAGCGGTCCGGAATAGTTCTCGATCCCTGAGCAGAATCCGACTTCCTTCATCATCTCGATATCGTATCGTGTACGTTGCTCCAGACGCTGTGCTTCCAGCAACTTGCCTTGCTCACGCAACACTTCGAGTCGTTCTTCCAACTCTCGCTCAATATTCACAAGTGCCACACGCATCGTTTCTTCCTGGGTTACGAAGTGAGATGCCGGGAAAATGGCAATATGCTCGCGTTCACCGATCAATTCTCCGGTCAAGACGTCAATCTCGGTAATTTTCTCAATCTCGTCTCCGAACAGCTCGACTCGAATGGCATGTTCACCCTTAGAGGCTGGGAAAATCTCAATAACATCGCCACGGACACGGAACGTACCACGTACAAAGTTAATATCATTCCGCTGATACTGTATCTCGACAAGGCGGGACAGAATCTGATTACGTGGTTTCTCCATTCCTACTCGCAGAGACAGCAACATACTGGAGTAGTCATGTGGCGAACCCAAACCGTATATGCACGACACACTCGCTACAATAATGACATCGCGGCGTTCAAACAACGAACTGGTCGCTGCGTGTCGCAGCTTATCAATCTCTTCATTGATGCTTGAATCCTTCTCGATGTACGTATCGGAGGAAGGAATATAGGCCTCTGGCTGATAGTAGTCATAGTAACTGACAAAATACTCAACCATGTTATTCGGAAAAAATTCTTTGAACTCACTTGCCAGCTGCGCTGCCAGTGTCTTATTGTGTGCAATAATCAACGTGGGGCGTTGCAGTTTGGCAATGGTCTGTGCAATGGTAAATGTCTTCCCTGTACCTGTTGCACCCAAAAGCGTCTGGTATCTCTTCCCTTCCTGAACACCCTTCACCAATTCCTTAATGGCTGCAGGCTGATCACCCTGGGGAGAAAACTCTGACTCGATTTCGAACGTTTTGTCGCTCATAATAATATCGCTCATTGCCGTATCTCACCCTATCGTCTAAAATAATAGTCACTATATATTGTCGAAGTTCCCCGAATTTCCAGTTGGGAAAACTTATAGTAATAGGAATATTTGTTCCCGTTCAATTATACCTTGTTCGTTTTAGTGTTGCAAACGTGAAATCAAGATAGGAGTGGGTTAATTTATGGATATTGCGACACTTATCGGTATCATAGCCGGAATTGCCGCAGTTATCAGTGGTTTTCTGTGGGAAGGCGGTCAGTTATCTGGCCTGTTGCAGAAAACGGCTGCTTTAATCGTATTCGGGGGTACAATTGCTGCTGTGGTAGCCAGCTTTCCTTCATACCGTCTGCGCACGATTCCTGCTGCTTTACGCATGGCGTTTGGACGTCATCCTCATGATTCCAAACAATGGGTTGAAGAACTGATCGAGATGTCATCCATTGCCCGCAGATCCGGTGTGCTTGCCCTGGAACGCAGAGTAGTCGATCATCCACATCCTTTCTTACAAGATGGTATCCAGATGGTTGTCGACGGTACAGATCCGGATGTTGTTCGTCAGATTCTGGAGATGGAGATTGATTCTGTAGAACAGAAGCATGAAGGTTATGCTAAAATATTTGAATCTGCCGGCGGTTATGCTCCAACGATGGGGATCATCGGAACTGTAATGGGACTGATTCAAGTGTTAGGAAGCTTAACCGATCCAACAGGACTCGGACCAGCCATCGCTGTAGCTTTTACCGCTACCCTGTATGGGGTTGCCAGTGCTAACCTGATCTTTTTACCCATCGCTTCCAAAATCAAATCCAGAGGGGCTGACGAAGTTCAATCCATGGAGATGATGCTCGAAGGCATACTTGCCATTCAGAATGGTGAGAATCCGCAGCTTGTCCGCAAACGGCTAGAGTCTTTTACACTCTCGCACCGCAGAGTCGTACAGCCTCCGCTTGCAAAGGAGGGGTTGGATGAGTCGTCGCAGTAATCGGCGTGCCAAACGTGAAACTGCTGATCATCGGGAGCGATGGATGATTACCTATGCCGATCTCATTACGCTGCTGCTGATCTTTTTTGTCATCATGTATGCCATGAGCAATCTGGATTCCGGTAAATATGATGTTGTGACTCAATCCCTTCAAAGCACTTTTAATAAATCGGACTCCATTCTTGAGCTGGGGGATGGACTCGGCGAGACACCTGGTCAAACGATTACCAAGACACCTCCTTCCCAGATTCAGGGAGGGTCAGAGGATAACCATGACCCCGCATCCGACTCGGGTAAAGATAGCCCAGATGAAAACAGCCGTCCACTCACAGAGCGGGAAGAACAGTTCAGGACACAGGAGCAGGAACTGCAAAATCTATTCAATGTGATTACCCAATATATTGAGGATAATCAACTGGATAATCAAATTTTCGTGGCGGACAAGCCGCAGGGCATCTCCATTACGCTAAGTGACCGGTTTCTGTTTGACCAAGGACAGGCTGCTCTGAAAAACGATGCTGCCCCCACACTCAGCAAACTCGCCAGTTTGTTTCGTAATCTGCAAATGGTGGTCAGTATTGAGGGGCACACAGACAATATTCCAATTGGGGCAAACTCCACCTTCAAAGATAACTGGGAACTATCCGGAGAACGGGCGTTATCGGTACTCCGCTTCTTTCTGGATCAAGGTAAACTTGACCCCGACCACTTCCAATACGCGGGTTATGCGGACACTCGCCCAACCGGAGATAATAAAACCGCGGCTGGAAGACAGAAGAATCGCCGGGTTGAAATTACGGTGCTTCGCCAGTTGCAACCTTAGTTGATGGCCACAAGTTTTAACCGTCTTGCAAGTCTCCGTTAACCCTTTAATGCGAACTTATATAATAAAGTTCATTTGAAAAGTAGAACATCAAAAAGCACGTACTGCGATATTCATCCCGGCAGACGTGCTTTTTCTGTTCATTTTATATTTGCATTATACTCAATAACCAATAATCGTAACCCTGTTCTCGTTCGGTTCTCTCATTCTACGCATCCATCCCTGGCTGATCCGGACGAAGTATGACCGAACCGATAGCTAGCAGGATCACGGCCATGGCAAACAAGATCAGCAGCGGCAGGGTAATGTCCGCCAACGTGCCTCCGGCAGAGATCGTTTCTACAGCCTCAATGGTCCACTTCTGTGGTACAAAGTTCGCAAGCTTCTGCATATACTCCGGCATGATGGATAATGGCCAGAAGCAGCCCCCAATCATACAGGTGGGTACAATAATGAGGGAGTTCAACATACTGGCATTTTTGGTTTCACGGATGAGTCCGCTGACAGTACTTGCAATTCCCATTGATACAAGCATAAATGCACTAAGAATCAGAAAATGAACACCAAACGGAATCCCTGCATCATAATGTAGCACCCAACGGCTTATGCCGAGCACGAGCGTAATCTGGATGACCCCAATCGCAAGACTTCCCAGAAAATTCCCAAGCGCGATCTCATATGATCTGACCGGAGCGGCATACATTCGAGCCATGGTTCGCTGCTTTCGGTCTTCCATAATAACAGCAACTGCACTCGTCAACAGTCCCATCATGAACATGATCGTGAATCCGGTGACGTTGTTTAACCCTGGCTTTGGATACAGCTGCAGATGTAATGCTTCCCCGGATAGATGATGCCTCCCGATCTCTTGCAGGAGCTGTTCGAGTTTCCCCTCCTGATTCCTAGCGTCAGCGTTAGAAGGCGACATGGAAGCAGATGTTTGTACGGCAGCAGCAGATTGTTTCAACCCATCCGCAACCCCTTCGGCGGCTGCTCGTAGGATGTATGAGCTTTCGCTGACACGCATTTCAATCCACTGAATCTCCGCGGGCTTCCCCTGTAACAGCGATTCGGTGTAATTGGCGGGAATTACAATTCCCATGCTTCCTTTTTGCCGGACGATATCCGATTTCACTTCCGCCTCGTTACTCACAGCTTTGAAGCTGTAGTCCTTCGTACGAGCGAGCTCGTTGATCATCCATGATCCCGCGATCCCCTCATCCATATTGACATAAGAAACGACCGCACGACTGGCCTGCTCACTTCCAAAAAGAGCAACTGCACCTGTCACTACAAGACATGGCAGCAGTAAAAATGCAACAAACCCACGTTTACGCCCTAGTGTTCTCCGGATCATTAGCCAAGCGATATGCAGACTATTCATAACGGTATCCAACCTTCCTGTATATCACTGCGGCAGCGGCTGCTAGCACTGCACACACAGCCCCGAGCATTAAAATATTGTGTATGATCTCTTGCATAGTAGCATCCAGCATCATACTCAGAAAACTTTGAAGCGCCCAATGATTCACTGTGAATTCGCTAATGCGCTGTACAAAATCAATGGCGATCGGAGTAAATCCACCGCTAATAAAGGTCATCACGATGATAATCCCCTGCATTAACGCAGTAGCTGAGGCAGCACTTTTACTAACCAAGGCCACAATAATGCCCAAGGTCATGGATGCCAGCGTAATAAGTATACAGATCAGTACGATCAGCCAAGGATGACTACCCCAATTCACGCCAAATAACAGGTTCGTCATCACGATAATAATGATTGCTTGTAAAAAGGCAAGAAGACTGTTGCCTGCAACTTTGCCAGCAAAGATCACTCCATTGCCTACCGGAGTTGCCTGAAGACGCGCAAGTGTTTGTTTGTCGCGCTCCGTAAACAGGCTGTTAACGGTGGTCATACCAGAGTACAGCATAAACATCGCCAGCATGGCTGCAGCGTAATATTGTGAAGCGCTGTAGGATTGACCGGAATGCCCCGGGCTGCTGACCCTAATAGTTGGCTGTGCTGATGGCGATCCAATCCCATCTTGCGTGGCCATCGCCAGCACCGTTTCTGGCCCAAGGACTTTTGCAATGGCAGCCCGTCGGTTCAACTCATCTGTAAAGCTAGTGAATAAAGCCTGCCCTACTACATTAAGTGTGTTGTCTTTTCCAAGTATCCATTGCAGCTTAACGGTTTTTCCTGCCATCCATTGCTGCACCACATCCGAAGTTATGATCACCCCAAAATCAAGATCTCCTTGTTTTAAGGCATCTATCGTGTCGTCCTGCGAAGACATTTTTTTCACTTTTATCATTTGGGCCACCTTAGGTGTAGCTACAAAGGCTTTCAGCGCTTCACCTACCGGAGAGGATGCCGCTTCGTTCGATTGCACAATCCCCAAGCGCAGCGTATCAGGCGTCGTATCTTTTCCTGTTCCCATCGCACTCGATAATGCCGTTCCCAAGATGAAAATCAATAATAAAGGCAGAATAAACAGATTAATGACCACAGAACGAATTTTCAGAATACGTCTGAGTTCAAAGATGCAAATATGCCATATGCTCATGCCATCTCCCCCTAGTCTCGAAGCGTACGCCCGGTCAGATTGAGGAAAAGCGTCTCGAGATCCGGTTCTTCGACCCGGAGGGATTGAATGGTTATGTCATGCTTGCTGCAAATAAACAGCATATCTTGCAGCGCCTGCTGTGCCGAAGGCAGCATAATCGTTAATGTATCATCCGTAACTTCGACTGCCCGTACACGCGGGTGAAGCTTAAGTTCTTCTACAACACCGGTATCAATGCCCGAAGTTGCAAGTACGATTTTTTCCTCCGATGCAACGCGTTCCCTTAACTCGGCCTCGGTGCCACAAGCAATAATTCGGCCTTGATCCATGATGGCTACGCGATTACTGATCGCGGCAACTTCCTCCATGTAATGACTTGTATAGATAATGGTCGAGCCCATCTTGTTAAGTGTTCGCACCGATTCCAGAATATGATTGCGGGACTGCGGATCAATGCCTACGGTCGGTTCATCCATAATAATCAGATCGGGTCGATGGCTGAGTGCACATGCAATGTTGAGCCTGCGTTTCATCCCGCCCGAGAAGGTAGATGGAGCATCCTTGGCCTTATCTTGCAAACCGACAAATTCAAGAGATTCCTGTACTCTTTCTTTGAGCATCTTGCCTCGTAATCCATAGAGCCGGGCAAAAAAGGTAACATTATCCGTGGCACTCATCGTTTCATATAGAGCCAAATCTTGTGGAACCAGTCCAATCTTGCGTTTTACATCCAGCGGTCGCTCTTTCACCGATATACCATCCAGTCTGATCTCTCCTTGGTCCATGCTCAATAAACCTGCGATCATGCTGATTGTGGTACTTTTCCCCGCTCCATTTGGGCCAAGCAGACCAAAAATCTCGCCCTTTTCTACATTCAGGTTCAGGTGATCCACCGATAACTTGCTGCCATATCGTTTGACGACATGATCCATTTCCAATATGTTCATCTACGTATGCCCCTCCCATATGAGCTCTTGCCGCGATATTTCTAAGTTTATTGTAACGAATGTCTACCTTGGGCGAAGGTACACAAAGTCATACATCAAAGGTGACTTAAGTCATCTCCTGATCTTGCGATTGCCTATGTTATAATCGAGGGTGCATAATCATCTTATTTTTTCAATCTTCTTAAAAAGGATGTCACTACATATGCCCATGGGATTCCTGCAATATGGTTTATTATTCGTACCCGCTGTGTTGTTCAGTTTGACCCTTCCCATGCACAGCGAAGCAGTATATACCCTGTATATCCTCATTGCAGCTGGACTTGCGGTAGCCAACCGTTTTACCCGTTCACTTGCTCAAAAATCGCTATTCTTTTTGGCAGAAATTTTGTGGGCTAGCTGGTTGTTAGCTCAATATGGCCCCTTTATGTTCTTCATCTCTCTATCGGTGCTCTATGTTTATATGTATCGGTTAAGCGGATCTACACGATGGGTTATGTTAGGAATTCAGCTTATTGCAAGTAATTTTGCACTGCATTGGCATTATACAACTCCATCTGTGCTAAATCTTGAAGCCGTGGCAGTTCAAGTTAAAACTTTCACTTGGTTCTCAGACTCCATCAAGGTAGGCATTGTCGGGAATCTGCTATTGTTGATGACGGCCGTACTCTCTTGGCAAGGGGCCAAGACAGCAAATAGCCGGGAGCAACTGGAGAATGTGTATGACGAGCTAAGGCATAAACATTATGAGCTGCACGAGGCACGCGCACAACTTCTATTATTTGCAAAACAATTGGAGGATGCAGCCCAGGCAGAGGAACGTATCCGAATTTCCAGACAACTTCATGATGATATTGGACATCGTCTAATTCGCACGAAAATGATGTCCGAGGCTGCCCTGCTCACACTACCCTTGAATACCGAACAGGGCACGGAAATGGTCAAGCAGATTCGCGATCAACTTGCCGCAAGTATGGATGATATGCGTAACACGCTTCACAAGCTGCGCCCTGATTTCGATGCAGCCGATACCTACGCTTTGGATCGTCTATTAGAGGAAGTAGGCCGGGATACAGGGATACAAACCAATTATGAGATATGTGGTCAGGCACACGTTCTCTATCCTAGTACGCAGATTGTGCTGTACAAAAACGCCAAAGAAGCGGTAACCAATGCCATTAAACATGGAGGGGCCTCTTCCATTCATTTGCAGTTGGCCTTCGGGCATCAGGAGGTCTGCATGATCATCCGTAATGACGGGAGCACTCACTCCCTTTTAGATCCAGGCGTAACCACGGGTCTCGGGCATGAGGGCATGCGGCAGCGTACACAAGTCATGGGAGGCACTGTCGAAATTCAGTCCACTGATCCATACACCGTCATCACCCGCATCCCCGTTTCAAACAAACTGAATTTACTCTAAAAGGGAAAGGAGCACCCTCATGTCAGAACCAAACGATGCAAACCAACACCCACTTCCAGATCAATCTTCACAGGTTCAGGTATTTCTTGTCGACGACGATTCTTTTATCCGCGAAAGCCTTAGCGTGGTGCTCGGCCTGGATGCAGATATTCATGTTACAGGTACCGCATCCAATGGAACGCAGGCACTTGCCTCCCTTGAATCAGGAACACCAGCAGATGTGGTACTCATGGATATTCGTATGCCTGTATGTGATGGGGTCGAAGGGACTCGTTTAATCAAAACCCGTTTCCCCGATATCCAGGTGCTGATGCTAACAACCTTTGACGACGATGAATATATTATTCAGGCTATACAGAACGGAGCGAGCGGTTATCTGCTCAAAAATGTCCCTCCTGCCCGGATCGTACAGGGCATCAAAACTGTTTATAACGGGGATATGCTGATCCACCCGGATATCGCACGCAAACTCGCGGGTCTTCTCCGTACGCCAGCCCCTCTCCCTGTAAACGAGCCACTTCAAACGTACGGTCTCACCCGTGCGGAGCTTTCCGTTGCTGAGTCCATCTCTGAAGGGTTATCCAACAAGGAAATTGCCGCTAAGCTGTTTCTCAGTGAGGGTACGGTCAAAAACTATGTGACGGAAATCCTAGGTAAGCTAGATTTACGAGATCGCACCCAAATTGCCATCTTTATGCTCAAAAAATAAAGCAAAAAAGGTACTTCCCTACGCCCTCACAGACGTCTGGAAATACCTTTTTTTGTTTTACATCTCCACGGAACCTTTTTCGTTTACTATAGGAGCCGGTGGCAAAGCAAGTGGAGCCTCATCAATACGTTGCTCTTTCCGGCGAGTGAATAACTTGAGTGTAATCACATGAAACAGAGTAACCGGACGCGGCTGAACCGCCCAAGCCTCATGTTTATCCGGTGCCATAATTACACCAAGCTGGTGATGCTCGCCTTCGTAAATCGCCCGCTGCATAAACTTGCTCTCTCCCTGATGGTTACGTACCTCCAGCTTGCAAAAAGCCGGATTCATCCGCAGTGCCCGGTGCAGTTCTTCTGGAGAGTGCACAAGTATCCCGTTCACTTTATATAGTGTTTCCCCGGCTTCAATCCCGAGTTCCGCTGCGGGACTATCCGGAATCACACTCAATACCTTGAGCCCGTGTTGCGGGTGAACAAATGCAGGACTAAGTTGCTGCTCCTCGAGCGCACTATACCACACCAGAAGCTCATGCCCGGCAAAAGCAACCAATGCTGCAATCACCGTCAAAGGTGACCACCATACGGCAAGCAGGCTGAATACTAGCAAAGCCAAGCTATACAGCATTAAACGTTTGGCTGAGAGCTGAAGTTTACGCCCAGGCAGCATGCTCTGTGTATTCTCGCTAAGACCAAGCAAGATCGGCAGTGCCATCAACGTATAGCCCTGGCCTGAATGAAATAGCGGAGTCCACGCCAGCTCCGTAATGCCTCCGGTTGTCGGAACAAGAATCAGCAGCGGAATCGCCCAGAAGAGTTGCATCTGATATCCACCTACCAACTTCCCACGTTTCCCTTCCATGAGAAACGGTGATGCCATAGAAACACCTTGCATTCGAGCTAATGCAGCTTCGCCAAAGTGCAGCAGCGCAGCCAGAACGAGCAGCACAGGCATGTCCAATGCGCGAACTGTGTCCACAGCCTGTCCAAGCATACCGACAGGCTGCCAGCTGGAGGCTACATTCAGAGCAAATTGTAGAATCCCCAGTGCCCCCGCTGCATAGGCAAAGCACAAATAACGGATACGAATTAAAGATAAAACCAATGCTGCAATCCATATGCTGATGACACTACCCAGCGTAAGATAAGTGCCAAGGAAAAGAGATATCATGGACACCAGCACACCAATGACAATTCCCCCAAGAACAGCTCGAATCGTCTGCGTGATCGAACTTTGCATACGTACATGGAAGAGTTTACGTTCCTGGAGCAGTTGACGATGATAAATTAAAGCAATCAGAATCACTGCCATATAATAAAACGGCTGAATCAACAACTGTAACAACGCTTCTCCTAATGTAGCTAACCAAGGCCATACCCATTCCATTGTAGCGTTTCGCTCCTCTCCTTCAGCCGGTTCAGAAAAAAAGAAGGCTGAAAATCAGCCTTCTTTATGGCTTCGACACCGCGGACGAAATATCCTTCGAGACATTTTCGATCGCGCGTTTCAGCTGTGCATCATATTGAGGATTGGCAATTCGTTCAATCAGAGAAGCCTCCAGAGATTCTGCCGTTTTTTCATCAATCTGGCCTGTAACCTGAATGCCTTTTTTCTTCTGGAACGCCTTGACGGCTTCTTCGGTTTTCTGGTCGTAGTATCCGTCCACACGATCCGGCTTGAAGTCAAGTCCTCTCAGCATCGTTTGAGCACTTTTCACATCCATGCTATTGCTGTCATATTTCAGTGGCAGCTTCTCCTTATTAATCGGTGCAACCGAGAAATAATCAGGCTGGTTCACTGCGATATCCGGTTTGATGCCTTTTTCATGAATCCAAGTACCGTTTGGTGTCAGCCACTTGGCAATCGTAATCTTCAACAAGCTACCGTCGCCCATCTGTTTATCATAGCTGGTTTGCACGGTTCCTTTACCAAATGAATTCTCACCCACGAGTGTAGCACCAGCAGATTGTTGCAAAGCTCCTGCCAGAATTTCGGAAGCACTCGCGCTACCTTTGTTCATCAACACAGTGATTGGATAAGGTTTGGCTGAGCCATTCGATTTGCTTTGTTCTTTCTTGCCATTTTTATCTTCAACCTGAACGATGACTTTGCCTTTCGGTACAAACTGTTCTGCAATATCGATAACGACTTGCAGTACACCGCCCGGGTCATTCCGAACATCGATGATCAGGCCTTTCATATTCTGCTTCTCCAGCTTAGCAAGCTCTTCCTTGAAGCGTTCACCTGTATTCAGCGAGAACTGCGTAATGTTAATGACACCAATATTGCCATCTTCCATATGTGCATAGACGGTTTCCAGATCAATATCATCACGAACAATCGTAAATTCAATCGGCTCTGTCGATCCCGCACGTTTCACCTGTACTTTGGCTTCGCTACCCTTTGGACCTCTAATCTTGTTAACCGCTTTGTTAAGTTCAAGTCCTTGAAGCGATTCGCCGTTAACCGACATAATGATGTCTTTCGCACGGATACCTGCTTTTTCAGCAGGTGAACCTTTGATTGGGGAAACGACAACGACATTACCGTCTTGCGAGGAAACCTCTGCACCAATGCCGGTAAATGAACCTTCGATGGACTCCTCAAACTGGGCAGCTGTTTCCTGTCCCATATAGTTGGAATACGGATCACCGAGAGATTCCATCATGCCATTGATCGCACCATCAATCAGTTTGGTGCGGTCCACATCTTTATAATAGTTGCTGGAGATCAAATCCATTGCGGTTTCAATCTTCTTCAAATCGTTTTTCTGCTGTGAGCTGCCGGTTACACTTGCCAGCAGTCCTTCGCCGGGTTTGACCTGGCTTGTAATGCCCGGGTAAGTCATTAACACGATGGTTAACAAACTCCCGCCAAGCAGTCCCAAAATTACGAACAGCAGCGCCGATCTTTTTTTCATCATCCGTTTGTCACCGCCTTTAGTTTTGAAGCGCATCCGATTCGGACTGCCCCGAATCATTTCCCTGAACATGCCAGCTTAGTATATGTCTAGCTTGTACGGATTATGATTTTTCCATTCGAAGTTTAAACTATATAATTTGCATCGCATTAAATCAGACAATCTACAAATAGTTCATCGGATTCACAGCTGTTCCGTTATCTCGCACTTCAAAGTGCAAGTGAGGTCCAGTCGAGTTCCCTGTATTGCCGGACTCGGCAATGGTATCCCCTTTGTTCACCGTATCTCCCTTGCTGACCTTAAGTCCACCTTCACGCAAGTGACCATAAAGTGTCCACAGCCCGCCGCCATGGTCAATGATAACTGCATATCCATAACCGCTGTACCATTCAGCCATGATTACAATTCCACCAGAAGCTGCATGAACTGACGTACCTACCGGAACGGCAAAATCGACACCATTATGCATTTTGCCTACTTCCCCTGTAATCGGATGAACCCGCGGACCAAAAGATGAAGAAATTCGTCCACCAGAGACCGGTCTACCAAAAATACCGTTGCCTGATGAATAGGTCACTTCACTGTTGCCGTTCGAGCTTACACGCGTTGGTGCTTTAGCTGCAGCTTTGGCACGCGCCGCTGCTTCAGCCCGAGCCTTTGCTGCTGCTGCTGCCTGTTGCTCACGCAATTTATTTTTTTCCTGTAACAAAGCTGAACGCTTGCCGGCAATCTGCATCAACACAGCTTCCTGCTCTGCCGTCAACTCTTCAGATTGTTCAATTTTAGCATCATATGAAGCCAGAAGCACTTGCTTTTCCTTTTCTTTCTCGTTCAGCTGCGACTTGCGCTGTTTCTTCTGTGAATACAGGCTTTTAGCTTCTGCATATTGCCGATCCAAATCTGCCTTTTTATCCACTACAAGCTGCTTGTCCTTTTTATGCTCATCCAGCAGGTGCTGATCCTGATCCACAATCGTTTTAAGCGAGTCCGCGCGGGTCAGAAAATCGGTAAAGCTGGTGGAGGACAACAGGACATCAAGATAAGATACTGCCCCATCTGTGTACATCAGGCGCACACGAGATTCCAGCAGTTTCTCTCTTGCAACGATCCGTTCTTCTGCCGCTTGCAAATCTTTTTTCGTTGTACGGAGATCTTCCTCCGTATTCTCAATCTGCAATGATACACTCGCCAGCTCATCACTTACGACATTAATCTGTTCCAGAACAACCTTCAGATAGTCATTGGTTTTATTTTTGTAATGCTGGGCTTCCTTTTTGTTGGCCGCAGCTTTCTTTTGCTCCTGCTTGGCGGAAGCTGCCTTGCTCTCCAATTGTTTAATCTGCTGGTCAATATCGCTGATGCTATTCTTGGCATATCCGTCAGAAGGTTGAAACGTCATACCGGCCAGTAACATGAAGGCCAGCAGCGAAGCGGTTTTTTTCAAAATGATGATCTCCCATCCTATGAATTCACAAGAAAGCAACCTGCACAGGTGGTGAACAGCATGTTCTTTGCTTTCTTTCATCAAAACAACAGTTGCGTCTTTCCTACATATCGTCAAACAGCGTTCAATAATGAACCTGTTTTGCCATTCTTTTTGACATTTTCTACACTTTGAGCGACTTGCGAATGGACAGTGTACTGCCCAAAATGCCTACGAGCACGCCCAGACCAATCAGCAACGTTCCCATCAGTGGCCAAATTTCGCTTAACGGAATCAGATTCAGCATCTGCATGAAGACGTCCTGACCAATTGTCGACATCAATTGACTATATCCGAAGAACAGAACGGCGACTGTAATGACAGAACCGATTAGTCCAATTAACGCTCCTTCAATAAAGAAAGGCCAGCGGATAAAGGTGTTGGTCGCCCCGACCAGTTTCATAATACCAATCTCCCGGCGGCGAGCCAGAATCGTTACGCGAATCGTATTCGAGATCAGGAACATCGACATCAAGCCCAGTCCCCCGACAAAAATAAATCCGATATTACGAACAAGCTTCGTAAATTTGAACAATACATCTACCGTTTCTTTGCCGTAGTTCACTTTCATGATCGGCTTCTCGGCATGTTTCTCGTTTAATGCTTCAATCTTCTGCGCGACAAAATTGACCGTATCCGGTTCAATCACTTTGACTTCAATCGTATCCGGCAACGGGTTGTTATCGACATCGAAACCACCGAGAACATTGTCCGCATTTTCGCCTAGACGATCACGGAATTCTTTTAATCCTACATCCTTCGGAACAATTCGAATCTCGCTGACTTCTGGCATGGCACTGATCTCCTGACCAATGACATTACGCAGGTTCTCATCCACGTTCAGCTCCAGAAACGTACTGATTTCCACTTGGCTATCGACCTGATTCGCCATGGAGTTTACGTTGAGCACAAGCAGCATAAACACGCCAAGAATAAACAGAGAGACGATAATCGACATGACGGATGCCACGGACATCCAGCCATTGCGGAATACGTTCTTGAAACCCTCCCGCAGATGTCGCAAGAGAGTACTAAAATTCATAACCGTACTCCCCTCTCATCTGATCCCGTACAATCTGTCCACGTTCAATGGCGATAACCCGTTTGCGCATCGTATTTACAATATCTTTGTTGTGTGTCGCCATCACAATCGTTGTTCCCCGGAAATTGATCTCATCCAGCAGTTGCATAATGCCCCATGACGTCTCCGGATCCAGATTCCCTGTAGGCTCGTCCGCAATAATGACGGAAGGATTGTTCACAATCGCCCGAGCGATCGCAATCCGTTGCTGTTCCCCGCCTGAGAGTTGTGAAGGTTCCCGGTTGGCCTTGTTGCGTAGTCCCACCAGATCGAGCACTTCCATAACCCGTTTCTTGATATGCCGTTTGGGTGCTTCAATAACTTCCATTGCAAACGCAACATTCTCAAATGCCGTCATCTTCGGCAACAGACGGAAATCCTGAAACACAACGCCAATGTTACGGCGCACATAAGGAATTTTTCTCGGTTTTAACTTTCCAATATTAAATCCATTAATGGATATTTGCCCTTTGGTCGGCACTTCTTCTCTGTACATCAGCTTCATAAATGTCGATTTGCCTGCACCGGATGGACCAACGATATAGACAAATTCATTGCGGTCGATCTTCACCGACACCCCTTGTAATGCGTGGGTACCGTTGGCGTAGGTCTTCCACACGTCCTGCATTTCTATCACATCATCACTTCCTGCTCGCATAGTTAGCCATTATCATTTCGACACAATCCCGGCATTTCCTTTAAAAAGGCCTGAAATTCATCAGGAAAAATCCATCCTGTCCCTCTTTTGATGGTGAAGCATGGATTCATATGAAGTTTATTGTAACAAATTTGTTACCTATTGAGTACCCGAAAGTTTTCCACTGTTGGATCATATAGATAGAAAGTGTTACGAATTCCGGAACAACAGAAGCCAAAAGGAGCGTTCGGTTATGAAAAAAATACATGTAACGGTCATCGCCCTCTTCACCCTGCTCTTGATCGGTTCCGCGTCCTATGGATTGCTCTATATGTACGTGAATCAACCTAACTTACCCAAAGGTGTACAGGTCGGGGGCTGGACAATCGATGGCAAACATCGTAATGACGTACTGGCAGAATTGCACACTCGCATTCAACAATTGCAGGACTGGCCCGTCACACTGGAACTGACTGAACCTAGCCCAATGACGATGTCACATACCGCCGCCGAACTAGGAGTGAGTTACAACGCAAACAGCTTCAAGGCTGCAATACAACAGCTGGATGAGGGGAACCTGTGGGAACGCGCGTATGCACGGTATCAATTCCCCAAGACCTTCCCTCTCGATATGACTTACAACGAACAAACCTTTCAACAATTGCTTAGCCCTGCCTGGGAAAAAGAAACCTTCGGTATCCCGGCGGAAGCGATCCGCCGCATCACCGCAAATGATCAAGTGCAGTACATTCCGGAGAAAAGCGTGCGCCGGATCGATTGGAAAACACTTAGCACCCTCATGCAGACCAAGTTGCACAGGGAGCTGAGCGATGTGATGGATGGAGTAAAACCGGAACCCATCCGCATTCTTTTACCTCTATACACCTTGAAACCAGAGGTAACGATCGATTCGCTGAAGCAGGAAGGCATCGAGCGAAAAATCATTCAATTTTCCACAGGGCTGGGTAACAGCAGTCAAGGTCGGATACATAACGTCAGCGCGGCGGCTCAGGCCATTAACGGGATGATTTTGAAGCCCGGGGGTGTGTTCGACTATGAAAAAGTGATTCGCAAAGCGGAGAAGGACTATGGTTTTCGGGAAGCACCGGTCATCGTGAATGGCCGGCTCACACCCGGAATTGGCGGAGGAATCTGTCAGGTATCCAGTACCGTATATAACGCCGCTCTGCTAACGGGCCTGGATATTGTGGAACGGCGTAATCACTCATTGCCCGTTAAATATTTACCGAAAGGGCTGGATGCCACCTATGCCTCAGGCGCCATTAACTTTCGTTTTCGAAACAGCACGGAAAAATCCCTGTTGATTCAAGCGAAGGTGCAAGGCGGGCGCATGGTGGTGAAGTTTTTCGGCACCTTCCCGGAGAACGTCAGTTATGCGGTGGAGTCTCGTACGATTGAAACGCTGAGTGTACCCGTAAAATATGTATCCAGCAACGTGTTACCCGACGGTGCCCAACAAGTGCTTCAGAATGGACAGCCCGGGTACATCGTGGAGACGGTACGTACGAAAAGAGTCGATGGAAAGGTGGTAGAATCCAAGACGATCTCACGAGACACTTACAAAGCACAAAGCCGCCTCATTGCCCGCTCAGGTCATATTAGCATGCCTGATCCACAGCAACCTTCAGTGGTGGAGGATGGCATTCGTGAAGGGAAACAGCCTTAAATTCAGGTGGAAAAATAAGTTGAAATACATGTTGTTTACACGGAACACTCCAAGGACAGAATAACCTTCCGATCGCTGTTATCCCCGGATTTTTTGGATTCCCTTTTCCAGAGGGGAAAATCCGGTGATAAAGGCGAGCGCTTCGCTTCTTCAGGTTTTTTCTGTCCTCTCCGTTATTGTGTAAATGAAAGTTAAACTTATATATTGGAGTAAGTAAATATAAGTCTTAAAAACCCTCTAACGAAAGATCTGTAGAAGCAAAAAAAACAAGTCTCATACCCAACTATGGGATATGAGACTTGTGTTTAAGTTCATGATTTTATGAAACCACCTATAAGCATAGTCTTGTGTTCGCTTAATTTACATAGCGGTATAATTTAAGACTAATACTAGGTCACTGGTTGAAATAAAGTGGTTTAATGATGGCTTGGCTTCGTTCTCCTTGCTTTAGTGCCCAGCCGTGTACTCGTGCTGCTCTTCTCCTACAACCATCTTCTCTTTCCCCATGAAGAAGGAAGCGAACAGTGCAAGTGCTGCTGGAATAACTGCCCAGGCAAACAGCTGCACAATGGAAGAGGATAACGCATATGTGATGGACTCCAGCACCTGTGGAGGAATCCCTTGACGCAGCTCTGGTGAAAGCAGTGCATGCGGATCGGTCAGATCCATCCCGGCAGGCAGACCACCTGCTGGCGCCCCAGCCGAAGCACCAGCTTCTCCAGCGGCGCCCGCCATGTTATCCGTCATTTTGCGCGTAAATACCTGACTCTGTACGATGCCAAAAATCGTGATCCCCATCGTCATGCCCAAGGAACGCAGAAAGTTCAGCGTGGAACTGGCGGCACCGCGTCTTTGTGGTTCAAATGCATTCATAGCCGCGTTACTAAGTACAGAGAAGGATGCACCGACACCAAGGCCAATCATGACCATGTATACTCGAATGGTCCATAGGGATGAACCTTCATCCAATGTGGTTAATAAACCTAGCCCAACTACAAGCAAAGCCAGCGTTGGAATCATGATGTTACGATATTTGGTTTTGGTCATGAGTACACCGCCCAAGGAAGCCGTCACAACGGAACCTAGCATCATCGGCAACAGAACAAGACCCGAATTGGTCGCTTTCCCTCCGAGTACACCCTGGATGAAAATCGGGATGTATACCGATGCCGTAATAAACGCAGCGCCACTGAACATGGCAATAACGTTACTTGACCAGTACACCCGCTTGCGGAACATGCTGAATGAAATAATCGGCTCTTTGGCCTTCGTTTCTGCATACAGGAAGAGCAGTGCCAGCACGATAAATCCGGCAAACAGACCCAAAATCTGTGCAGAGTCCCAAGCAAACGTTTTGCCACCTAGCTCCAGCGCGAAGATTAGGCAGACCACTGCGCCGATCAGTGTTACTGCACCCAGCCAGTCAATCTGCTGTGACTGATGCTGATGAGATTCTTTATAGTAAAATGCGATAAACAGAAATGCAATCAACCCTAGCGGCAGATTGATGTAAAACACCCATTCCCATGTTGCATACTCTGTAATGTAAGCCCCAAGCAACGGCCCGAATACACTCGAAAGACCGAATACTGCTCCAAACAGACCACCCAACTTACCCCGCGATTCAGGTGCAACCACGTCAAACATAATCGTAAACGCAATCGGCACCAGTGCTCCTGCACCGATCCCTTGGATCGCTCTGTACATCGTCAGTTCCACGATGGATGTCGCGGTCCCACACAATGCGGAGCCAAGCATAAATACGATGATCCCGAAGACGAAAAACTTTTTACGTCCATACATATCTGACAGTTTACCGAAGATCGGCATACCCGCCATCTCAGCCACCATGTAAGCAGACGTTACCCAGACAAACTTGTCGAGTCCGCCGAGCTTGCCCACGATATCCCCCATGGCCGTAGCCACAATGGTATTATCCATAGAGGCCATTAAGATGCTGAGCAGCAAACCTGCCAGCACAAATCCAATTTTATTGTTGCGTGCAGCCATTATTGTTAATCTCTCCATTCCCGTTCTATTCATATGACTGCATTAGTATATCCGAAAAGAAGTAACAAGCAATCAGTCCAAGGACTGATTGCTTTATTGCAAAACCTTCTACCTCAGGGGATACCATCAGCTCTATCCATTAAAAGTTATAAGAGTCATCTCTCGCTCTTGTATCTTGCCTATTGGCTAGATTCGCGTACTGTTGCCCACCTTTGCTTCCGGATCAACGGATAGTTCACCTGAATATTCCACGAACCGGATATTACAGCCCCGCCCAATTTGGACTCGATTCCCTCGAACCGTATCTGCTTCGGTATCTTCCAGTACAATTTCATCGCCCTCAATGAGTTGGGCCCTGAAGGATGGTGCCCCGCCTAATCCGAGCGCTTTCCAGAATCCGCTGCGTTCCTTGCGCCGGATGTCGATCCGTTCGCCGCCTACTTCTCTTGCTGAAGAGGACGTGTATAATCGAATCTCCACACTGTCCGCATTAAGAAGTCCGCCTACCTTAATATTGCCCTGAACGTCGATTCTCTCTCCCTGCACATCTCCATCAATCGTCGCCATACCACCAATATCAATACGTTCACCATTCACTCCACCGCGAACATTACACTTCCCGTTCACAGTAAACTCAGGTGTAGACAGGTCTCCATTAATCGTCGTCATGCCATCCACCCGTACCCGAGAGCTAACCAGCGGACCATTGATCGTACACATTCCATTAACCATTGTGCTCTCGGCTCGAGCTGCACCGTGGACTCCCAGTGTTCCGTTGACATCAAGAGACTGGGTGCGAAGTTCTCCTTCCACTTTGGCCATACCATTAACCGTTGTGCTTTCAGAGACAAGGGAACCATAGATTTTCAGCGTGCCGTTAACACTCAGGGAGGAACAGTCCAAATCGCCATCCAGTTTAGCCATACCGTCGATATTTACCCGGTGATAGGAACCGCCTGTTGTTTTACGAGACCCTGTAACATTCAGATCATTTCTCAAGTGACGTTCTTCCATTGTAAAATCCCCCTCAGCCCAATTTAATTTTCAATTCTTCCATGAATGCTGCTAGCGGAATGCGGAGTACCACTTTTACCCCGTGATCAAAATAAAGCTCTGCTCCCGAGTTCACCACCATAAAGGTAGGTATGCCCATCTTGCGAATAAGCAGCAGTTCACTAGCCCGGTCCCGGAACCGGTAATAGTGCTCAGACATCACATCAATCAAGAGCAACCCCTCCTGCTGTGTGATATCCCCGCTGAGAAGCAATTTCTCAAGCACATATAGCATCATAATCTGTTCCAAACCGTATAATGCCTGCTGGCGTCCAGCCTCGTTTAACAGATCAAGCGAAGCCAACGAAACAATGTTTCGGTCCAGCAATTGCTGATCGGACATCTCCACCTCACCAAGCGTTGGCGAGAACACATCTGCCAGTTCATCCAGCGACAGCCCGTCTTTCATATGAATGATCTTGTCGATCCGCTGTAAAATCTGCTGTTTTGGAAAAAATGTTTCCTGTCCCGTAAAAGAGGACTTTCGAATAAACCACTCCTCAGGAATGAGGTTTTTCCGTTTCCATCGATAAAGTTGACCGTATGAAATGCCTGTCAGGTCAAGCAGTTCTTTTTTGGAGATCAAATCATCTGTCATTTTAGGACCCCCTTCCAATGAAATCAGTGTAACAAAACATTGTTACGCTGTAAAGGCATGACAATAATATTGGATAAAAATAAACGATTCTTTGTTTATTTATTTCTTTATTTTGTTCAGAAAATTGATTATACAAAGATTATTTGCGCAGATATCGAATACGTTTTATAACCTATCATTGCGTTTACTTTATTTTGGGTATAACCTTGAATATAAGCTGATATATTTCAGTTTTCTCACCTTTTCCATGGCATAATAACATCCTTATTCAACTTCCATTTATGAAAGGGGTTACTTTTGGTATGGCACTCATTAAATGTGATTTCTACTCGGACGCCCTCGGATTAAGTACTAGCATGCACGTGATTCTGCCACAACAGACCCACACTCAGATCGGTATGGAAAATGTGACAGGTTCCGGTCTGCACCCCACCCTGTATTTGCTTCACGGGATGTCAGACGATGACTCCATTTGGCTCCGCCGTACATCGATTGAACGTTATGTTGCTTCACTTGGCATTGCGGTCGTTATGCCGCAGGTTCATCGCAGCTTCTACACGGACATGGCAGAGGGAGGGCGTTACTGGACATTTATAAGCGAAGAACTGCCAGCACTTGCTCGTTCCTTCTTCCCGCTTTCAGCCAAACGCGAAGATAATTTTGTAGCAGGCCTATCCATGGGTGGGTATGGCGCCTTCAAGCTGGCTTTACGAAAACCGGATCAGTACGCTGCGGCGGCAAGTCTTTCGGGCGCTCTAGATATGGCCGCTCATCTGAACAACGATGCCCCATCCGCCTTAAGGCAGGATGAACTGTTACGTATCTTCGGCCCGCAATTTGCAGGTTCAGAGAACGATCTAATCCATTTGCTTCAGGAAAGTAAACATCACACGGCCCCACGACCACTCCTCTATCAATGCTGTGGAACAGAGGATTTCCTGTATGAAGATAATCAGACGTTCCGCAAAGCCTGTGCCGACACAGACTTCAAGTTAACTTATGAGGAAGAGCCAGGGGAACATGAATGGGGTTACTGGGACATGAAAATCCAGGATGTGCTGAAGTGGCTACCGCTGTCTAAAAGAGACTGAGGCATAAAAGAAATCCTTTTCTTCTTCGTTAATTGTCCATTAAAAAGCAGGCTTGAAGTGGACTGCGCCCCCTTTTGGTTACTTTAACTAGCCTGGAGGTGCAGTTTATCTCAGCCTGCTTTTAATCATATTCGGTCAATCTCAGTACTCCGCTTTCCCATCTTCCGGCAGCAAAGCTTTGATCCGAAAAGCCATTCGCAGTCGCAATGTCTCCTCCGGATCTTTCAAGCTGCGACCAATAATCTCTTCGCATTTCTCCAACCGATAGATTACGGTATTCCGGTGAATGTACAGTCGCTTGGCTGTCTCGGCAAGATGACAATGTGTTTCCAGATATACGGACAACGTATGAAGCAACATATGATGATCCTTAAGAGTCTCGTCCTCGAAACCTTGCATCGTATCCGCATAAAACTTCCTTAGATGGTCATGAGGGATCAGCCGCAGAATTTCAGATACCTCCTTCGGCTGATACAATTCAATAAAGCTTGTTTTCCCCGATATACTTCCGAAATAGAGAGCTTCATTGGCCTCTTTAAAAGATAAAGGCACTTGAGTAAGCGGCTGGGCATAACTGCTGAGACCAAATGACAACTCGGATTCGTAATACATGGCGATTTTACGTTGCAGACGTTCCAGCAGCTCGATAAAGAAAGGTTTGATCAGATCCCACTCTTCTACCAGCGGCATAAGTAGCACATAGGATCGGTCATGGGTGAACAGATAAATCGGATGACGGAAGTTCGCGAGCTCCCCTTGAAGATGCTCGGCAATCTGATCCTGTTCCGCCTTGTACTGCATGAAGGACGTCGTTCGATCCTTGCCGTTCAACTTGCCGACCGCACAAAGGTATCGTTGATCGCTGGACAGTCCGAACTCCCGCGCCCGGCTTGCAATCTCCTCGTTGCTTGAGAAGACCCCTCCAATGAAATTTGTAAAAAACTCGTTCTGGATCCGGCGCCGGTTCTGCTTTAATGCATTATCCTTCATTAATTCAAACGCAATCACGTTCGTTGCCTGTTCAATGGTCAGAATGCTTGAACGTTCAGACGGTGATACAAAACCCGCAATACAGAGGAAATGCAGCTGTCGATGGGTGTATACAGGAAACAAGGTTAACGTCTCACGTTCCTCCCCCAGCAGAGAAAACGCGGAGAACATGGAAGGTGCAACATGAAGTTGACCTCCACCGGATAACAGCCCCTCCAGATGCGCTGCCGTTTTAGTAGGAACTCGTCCGAAGATCGGCTGGAGATATGGCCCCAGTAGAAACACAGGCAAACGAAGTAAGGAAGATAGTTGATCTAGCAGCTTCGGTATTCCTTGACCACTCATGATCTGCTGAGTGAACTGCCGATGGGTCTGTATCGCATTATGCAGCTCCGTTGTTCGCACATCGAGAATATGGCTCAGCGATTTATTGACAATATCACCAAGGGAAGGATCGACGGGAAGTTCCATCAGAGGCAGATCTAACTCATTGGCGAGCTGAACCGCTGATTCAGGGATGCTACCGAGGAATCTTTTGCTTTTGATACCAAGCCCCGCGCATTCCTGGTGCCCCATCTCACGGATCAGTTCAAGCAAGGCCGGCAGATCGTCCTTGAAGTGAAAAGCGGTCGTAATCAACAATTCATTTCTTTTTAAGTACGGAATGATATCAGGAGCATCCATCATATTGACGGTATGGACTTCCCTCTTCAAACCATCGCTTCCCCCTACCACGATTGTGCCGTTGAATACAGGCAGCTTCAGCAGGTCACTCATTTTCATCATTCTCCACCCCTATGGTTAACATGCACAATGAATTCAGATATTCTTCTACATTTTCGTGAATGATTTTTAACTTTTTTTATTTTACGATGAATTAAACGCAATGCCAAGTTAATTAATCTAACATCGGTTGGAAAGCTAGCGCTGCCGGAATGGGGGATACTGCATTTGATGATTGAACAATCGAAACCATCTGCCTTGTCTAAGCAGATCGAAGAGATGGTCGAATGGCTGGCTTCGTATGGAAAAGACAACAGCGGCGGTGTGACCCGTTTGCTCTATGACCCGGCTTGGAGCGCGGCTCAGAAGGCGATCCAGTCTAAAATAGAACAACTCGGATTATCCGCACGTTATGACGATGTCGGTAATTTATTCGGCAGACTCTCTGGACGTGATCCTGAGGCGAACGTGATATTAACCGGATCTCATGTTGATACCGTAATCGGCGGCGGCAAGTATGACGGAGCCTACGGGATCATTGCCGCACTCATTGCGGTGGAATATTTGTTGACGCATCACGGCCCACCACTCAAACCCATTGAAGTGGTATCGCTGTGCGAGGAAGAGGGCAGCCGTTTTCCCATGACCTATTGGGGCTCAGGTAACATAACGGGAGTAAAAGACCGCGAGGCCGTACACCACATCAAAGACGTAAACGGAATACCGTTCGAACAGGCAATGCACGGAGCAGGCTTCGGACTAGGACTTCATCCACAGCCAACACGCAAAGACCTGGAATGTTTTATCGAACTGCATATCGAACAAGGCCAGGTACTCGAACGGGAAGAGAAATCCATCGGTATCGTCAGCCACATCGTGGGACAACGCCGTTATAACATAACGGTATACGGTGAGAGCAATCACGCCGGGACAACACCCATGCAGTGGCGTCACGACGCGATGTTTACCTCAGCCGAGTTGATCCGAATATTGATGCATCGGGCCAAAGCCCATGAGTCCGGACTTGTCGCCACCGTTGGACGCATGGAAGTTAAACCGAATGTAGGTAATGTCATTGCACGCGAGGTCACCTTTAGCCTGGATGTTCGTCACAGTGATGCCAAGATCATTGAGCAATTTTGCGAGGCATGCTTCAGTGACTTCGAGACCGTAGCCTCTGAACATGGAACAACGGTCGCTTACCATAAGTGGATGGATGAACCTCCCGTTGCGATGGATTGCACGTTAAACCAAACGGCTGAGGACATTTTAAAAAGCGAAGGTATTTCATACAGAAGAATGACAAGTGGCGCAGGACATGACTCACAGATTTTCGGCACGTATTGTGCAACAGGATTATTATTCGTTCCAAGCCAGGGCGGCATTAGCCACTCCCCTGCTGAATTCACCCATACGGAAGATTTGCAGCGCGGAGTTCGCCTGTTAATCGACCTGTTATATAAGCTGGCATACTGAACGAACAACCCGAAACCAGGAGGCGATATGAGATGACACAGTACCGGGAAATTCACGCACCTTTGAGAACGATTATGACACCAGGGCCGGTCGAGGTTGACCCTAGAGTTTTACGAGCCATGGCAACGCCCATTCTGGGACAATTTGATCCGGAATTTACCCGAATGATGAATGAAACCATGGACATGTTACGGCAGACATTCCAAACGACGAACCAGTGGGCCTTTCCGGTTGATGGGACTTCACGTTCTGGCCTGGAAGCTGTATTGTGCAGCCTGATCGAACCAGGTGACAAAGTGCTCGTCCCTATTTTCGGACGCTTCGGACATCTACTGACCGAAATCGCAGAACGCCACGGTGCCGAGCTCCATCTGATGGAATGTCCGTGGGGAGAAGTATTTGACCAACAAGCGGTGATTGATGAGGTCAAACGGGTTCAACCCAAAATCGTGGCCATTGTACATGGCGAGACTTCAACCGGTTGCATGCAGCCACTGGATCAAATCGGCCCGGCTTGCCGTGAACTCGGTGTATTGACGGTGGTTGACGCTGTCGCTTCCATCGGGGGTGCACCTGTCAAAGTGGATGAATGGCAGCTTGATGCCGTCATCGGGGGTACCCAAAAGTGCATATCAGTACCTTCCGGTATGGCACCAGTCACCTATAACGAACGAGTAGAACGCATTCTGACAAGCCGAAAAAAAGTGGAACGTGGTGTTGCACTTGAGAGTGATCGCCGGGATGTCGCACACCCGATCCGCAGTAATTACTTTGATCTGAGCCAGTTGCAAGACTACTGGGGACCACGCCGCTTGAACCATCATACGGAGGCTACGTCCATGTTATACGCGCTGCGCGAAGGATTGCGCATTCTGCTGGAAGAAGGGCTTGAAGCACGATTCAAGCGTCATCGATTGCATGAAAAAGCACTGATGGCAGGCATCCGCGGCATGGGGCTAGAGCTGTTTAATGATCAAACCTGGAAGCTTCCGGTCGTCACCTGTGTAAAAATTCCTGCAGGCATTGATGGTGAATCTGTACGCACCACACTTCTGACCCAGTTCGGGATCGAAATCGCTAGCTCATTTGGCCCGTTGCATGGGCAGATCTGGAGAATCGGCACCATGGGCTACAGTTGCCGGAAAGAAAACGTACTATTCGTCCTATCCGCACTGGAAGCAGTGCTAATCAGGCACAAAGCTCCGATTGTAATTGGACGCGGGGTGCAAGAGGCCCTCGACGTTTACGAGCAGCAGAATAAAGCTACTGAGTAAAGCTCTGAGGCATTATTATACCGCGTAGAAACAGGACTGTTTTCTAATCAGGATCAAGGTTGTTTTTCAATATAGAAAGGATTCCGGGAACTTCCGGAATCCTTTTGTACAATTCAGACTTCGTTCAAGATACATGAAGCGCATCATGGATTGCCCTTGTGCGCAGGAAACATTTTCAACGAGGCTCCACACGGAAGGTGACACATGCTTAAAATCAACTGGCTTCGCTCCGGTCTGGGCGGGCTGCAATGGCTGTTTTTCTTATTTACAAATACGGTAGTTATACCTATTACAGTTGGGGCAGCATTTGCATTGCCTCAGGAACGAATTCAATTTCTGATCCAGTGTTCGTTTATCCTCACTGGAATCGCATGTGCTGTACAAGCATGGCTTGGACATCAAAGGTCCGTCATGGAAGGGCAATCCGGATTATGGTGGGGCGTCATTCTAAGTCTCAGCGCAGCAGCACCCTCCCTGGGCATATCACTGACAGAACTGGGCGGCAGCTTAGCCGTCGGTATATTAATCTCCGGCGTGATTACAATCCTGATCGGTTTATGTGGCCTGGCTTCTCCGTTATCCAAATTATTCACGCCAGGCGTCATGGCCGTCTTTATGTTCTTACTCGGTTGTCGGCTGAATATTATTTTTCTCGAAGGTATGCTAGGCATTTCATCCGGCTCTTCCGATAAAACATCTGCGATCCAGCCAGACGTTTTCCTTTTGGCTGCAGCAGTGGCTGTTTTCGTTGCTGTCTTATCAGCAAAGGCACGACCAGCAATTGCTCAGTACGCTTTGCTGATTGGCATTATGGGTGGCTGGGCATTACACACGATGATCTTCAATAACGTAAGCGGAACAGCCCACTCGGGAACACTGGATGCAACCTGGTTTCCGCTCGGAGAACCAACAGGCGGACTAAACGCCGGTGTAATCGCGATTGCCGTCATAGCCGGCCTAATCAACACGTCGAATACGTTTGGCGCCCTGAAAGGTACAGATTCTATTTATGAGCAAGAAGCATCGAGCCGCCAGTACAAACGCTCTTTCACCATCAGCGGTATCCTTGCAGTGATATCCGGGATGATCGGGCTTGTCCCATACGCACCTTACGTTTCATCTGTCGGCTTTCTCCAGCAGACCCGTATCCGAGACCGGCTTCCTTTTGTCATTGGTGGCCTGCTGTTTGCGGCTATCGGCCTCATTCCAGCTGTGAGTAGTTTACTCACGCAACTTCCGCTCAGTATTGGGAGCGCTGTACTGTTCGTGACGTACCTTCGCCTGTTAGGCTCATCTCTCCAGTATTTCGGACAGATTCATATGGATTCGGCGAACCTTTATCGGACGGCTGCACCTCTATTCATAGGTATTATCGTTATGGGATTACCATCAGAGATTTTTACTACCTTACCCCCATTACTGCGTCCACTCCTCGGAAATGGGCTATTGGTAGGCATTTTACTGGCCTTATTGCTAAATCAAGTTCAATCTCACTCTTCCCTAAGTACACTGAACCCTAATATAAGAATGAAAGGGGAATAACTATGGAACTTCCAAACCAGAAACAGAAAGAGGCCGTAACATCAGCTCCCAATCAAAAGGCAGATCTGCTCCAGTCTAATTCATGGGGAGCCTATGTTAATGCCGAAATCAAATTGCCAGCCACCCATGCCGGCTCACTCAGTGGACTGACTTTTGCAGTCAAAGATGTCTTTGATATTCAGGGGGAAACAAGTGGAGCAGGCAATCCCGATTGGCTTCGTACACACACTCCCTCAGAATCCACCGCACCTGCCCTGCTCACCCTGGTAGAAAATGGCGCGAACCTCGAAGGTATAACACAGACGGACGAACTCATGTACAGCTTGAACGGAGAAAATGCTCATTACGGCACACCAACCAACCCCCTCGCTCCGGATCGGATTCCAGGCGGTTCATCAAGCGGATCTGCCGTTGCAGCTGCTGCGGGGCTAGTGGATTTCGGCATTGGAACGGATACCGGTGGATCTGTACGCATTCCCTCTTCATATTGCGGTCTCTATGGCTTCCGCCCAACCCATGGAGCAGTCTCGGCAGAAGGTGTTATTCCTCTTGCACATTCATTCGATACAGTCGGCTGGATGAGCCGGAATCCAACGATTTTACGCAACGTAGGCAACGTCCTACTGAAAGAAAAACATCTATTGAAGGAAAAAACATCAGAAATCACATTAGGAATGACATCCGAAACAGATATGAAGCCATTCTCTCGCTTCTTCATAGCGACAGAAGCATGGAACCTGCCAGAAACGGAGGATCGCTCACTCCTGCTCTCCACCTTACACAAAATTACGGAATGGCAGCCGGGTAGCTATGAAACCACCAATCTGACAGAACCTGCCGAGAGCCTGGCGGACTGGTCCGCGGCATTCCGCGTTCTCCAAGGGCTGGAAATTGCGCGTGAACACAGTGACTGGCTTACAAAGGAACACCCGACATTTGGACCTGGTATCGCAGAACGTTTTGAGTGGGCCTGCTCCCTTGAGGAGTCTGCCAGCAAGGTCGAAGCGGAACTGCGTGCTCGTGTACGGCGAAACCTTGTCTATTTGTTAGGAGAACATGGACTACTCGCCATTCCAACTGCACCCGGACCAGCTCCCCTTTTGGGACTAAAGGGGCCTGAAGCAGAGGCTTATAGAGCCAAAACGATGCAACTTTCCTGTATCGCAGGGCTCTCTGGCCTGCCTCAGGTTACAGTTCCTGTCCTCCGTCCTGACGGGTTACCCATAGGGCTATCTTTTATCGGCGGTACAAATACAGATCTTAAGCTATTACAGTGGACAGCTAAACAATTCGCGGAAGAGGTGAGGTAATGAAACTTGTAACGATTGAAAATCAAGGGCAAGAAGAAATTGCCTTGTACACGGATCGAGGCATTATTCCACTAACGACGTTGAATGAACAGCTTAGTATGAACTGGGACACAGATCTATTTCATTTGCTGCAAAAAGAGCAATTCGCCGCGCTGCGTGACTGGTACGACAGTAACGGGCAAGAGAAACTCCATTCACTACCTTCTCTACCGGTGAATGAAGTGTCCTACCGTGCGCTCTATCGCCGACCCGGAAAAATCATCGGTGTAGGCATGAACTATTGGGGCAAAGCCATCGAACTATCTGGACATCCACCAGAGGATGAACCTGTTATTTTTCTCAAACCTGACTCATCCCTGATCGGCTCCGGGGAAATGATCCGTCTGCCGGTCGGAGCGGGACAGATCACCGCTGAGGCAGAACTCGCGATTGTCATCGGACAAACATGCAAAGGCATTGGGGAAGAGCAGGCAATGGACGTTATAGCAGGTTACACGACCTCACTTGATATAACCGCCAAGGATATTCATGCCCGCAACCCCCGGTTCATGCAGCGTGCCAAAAGTTTTGACACGTTCCTAAGCCTTGGCTCCTCCCTCTCAACGCCTGAAGAATACGAAAATCTGAACGAACTTGAGATTCAAACGGTGCACAATGGTCATGTTGCCCACAGCAATACCGTTAATCATATGATCTTTTCTCCTGCGTACCTGATTTCTTTTCTGTCGAACGTGATGACACTTCATCCGGGAGATGTCATCTTAACAGGCACCCCGGGATCAGTCACGATTCAACCGGGCGATTTTGTTGGCTGTCAGATTGCCGGACTTAAGAAATTAGATAATAAGGTAGAGAGCTAAATCCGAACATTGTAAGGCTTTCTGAACATAAAATGCGTTTTTAACTTCACTTTTCTATAACATAACACATAATGTCATATTTTTTCATACAATTTCAACAGAAATTACGATAACAATCTACGTTTTTGTCAATGAATTGTACAAACAAGATGATAAAATAAGAGATACAAAGAACAGGTAAGGATATATAACACAAATAAGTTATTTTATCTTACATGTTTTATATCATCTGTGGTGTGCAGACAGGAATGGATGGAACGACTCGTTAATTCAGAGATCAACCAGCCTTGCGGCACCCCATATCAAAGAGGAGTGGGGCAGATATGTCAACGAATTTGGCAGGACAAGTACTGAAACAGACGCAGCTACACGAAGAAATCAGCATCGACGACTCCTTAAAACCGAAACAGGAGAGCGAGAGAACAATCGGATCAGTACCCTACATGTTCATGTGGATCGGGGATGGCGTGAACCTCGGTAACATGACCCTCGGAGCGAGCCTCATTGTTGCTGGTGTTGCCACACTCAATGTGTTTCAGACATTTGTCGCTGCAATGATTGCCATTGGTATCATTTCCGTGATCTTTGCGATCAATGACCGTTTCGGTTACCGAACAGGCATCCCCTATGTCGTTCAACTGCGCATGTCCTTTGGCATCAAAGGATCGATCATCTCCTCATTTTTACGGGGTGTGCCCGCCATTGTCTGGTACGGCTTTCAGAGCTGGGTCGGGGCAACGGCCTTGAATGAAATTGTTAAAGTGTTAAGCGGTGGCAGCCTTGATAGCATTCCTGTTTGTTTTATCTTGCTACAGGCGGTTCAGATTGTCCTGTCACTTTATGGCTTTCACGCAATCAAGTGGGTTGAAACCCTCGCTTCCGTCGTTATTATGCTTGCACTCGTCTATGTATTCACCTTATTACTTAACTCCCACAGCACAGCTATTACTGAAAATTGGGTAAATGCCAAAGGAACATGGGGACTTCCATTCTTTGCTTTCATCATGGTATTCCTCGGCAACTATGCAGCCATCTTCCTAAGTGCAGGTGACTATTCTCGTGAGCTGAAGAGCGGCATGAGTGACAAAAAGCGCAGTATGCTCTACTTCTTCCCTATCGTTATCGCTTACGGGTTCGTTCTGACCATCGGGGCAATGATGGCGGCAGCAACAGGCATTTCCAATCCAGTCAAGGCATTTGCTGTTATTGTGGACAACCCTTATATCACCGTATTCGTCTCAGCCTTCATCGTTATTGGCGCAGTTGCCGTTAACATGGTCGCTAACATCGTACCGCCGGCTTATGTCATCTCGCTTGTTACCAAGCTCAAATACAAAGCATCTGTCATCATCACTGGCTTACTTGCCCTCTGCTCCTTCCCGTGGGTACTCGTACAAGATTCCTCAGCACAAGGATTGAATACGTTCATTCTGATCTACTCCGCATTCCTGGGCCCTATCGTAGCGATCATGCTGGTCGAATATTACATCTTGCGAAAACAAAAGGTCGATACAGCAGAGTTATATCTGGATAACGGCGATTTTAAAGGTTACAACCCTAGCGCCTTGCTAGCCATGCTGATTGGAGCCGGAGCTGCCTTCCTGCTCGTTGACATTGGCTGGATCATCGGATTCATCACGGCTGGCCTTGCATACCTGTTACTTAGCAAATTTGCTTTTAAAGGCTCTTCATTCAAGAAAGGTACGATCTACGAGTAAATACGAATAAAACCCAGGCCTGACTCAACGATCCGAGCCATACAATGAAAATACCAGCAAAGAGGAGAGGGATGGATATGGAACATTATGATCTGATCATACGTGGCGGAAATGTGGTGTTGCCAGACGGAGTCACACAAGTTGATATCGGTGTGAAAAATGGCAAGATTGCGGCGATTACCGCTACACTTGAAGGTGAAACTACACACGAGTGGAATGCCACCGGACAGCATGTACTCCCAGGCATGATTGATGTACACGTGCATTTCAGCGAACCAGGAAGGGAGCACTGGGAAGGCTTCACCACCGGATCAGCGATGATGGCCGCAGGTGGCTGTACAACCTTTTTCGATATGCCACTCAACGGAATCCCTTCCACAGTCACGGAGGAAGCACTGCTGGAGAAAGCCCGCATCGGTAATGAAAAGTCTCTCGTTGATTTTGGCCTCTGGGGCGGGCTCGTGCCTGGTAACGAAGATGATCTGCAACCGTTAGCTGAATCTGGCGTAATTGGTTTCAAAGCATTCTTATCTACCACAGGTAATAAAGAATTCGAAGCCGTAGACGACACGACACTGCTGACGGGCATGAAAAAGATTGCGGCTCTCGATAAAATTCTGGCCCTGCATTCGGAAAGCGCGGCGATAACAAACTGGCTTAAAGCTGAAAAAGAGGCGGCAGGACTGGTCAGTGCCGATGACTATCTGGAGACACGACCGATCATCGCAGAAGTTGAGGCGGTTGAACGTGCACTCTACTACTCCGAAATTACAGGCTGCGCCCTGCATTTTGTTCATATCAGTTCCGCAGCAGCCGTGGCTAAAATTGAGGCGGCTAAAGCCCGAGGCATGAACGTCACCGTGGAAACCTGCCCACATTATCTGCTCTTTAACCACGATAGCTTGCGGGAAAAAGGTACGATCGCCAAATGTGCACCTCCACTCCGGGAAGCAGATGAACAGCAGCGGCTGGTATCCCTCCTGATTGATGGCCGATTCGATATGCTGTCCTCAGATCATTCGCCGTGTCCTTATGAGATGAAAGACCCGAAAGATTATAATCTCTTTCAGGCATGGGGCGGAATCAGCGGTGGACAATTCACCCTGCTCTCGGCACTGGAACTTGCACTCGCAAATCATATTCCACTTGAACACGTCGCTGCCTGGACAGCCTCCAATCCGGCAGAACGTTTTGGACTTGCAGACCGTAAGGGAAGCATTGCCATCGGGATGGATGCAGACCTTGCCATCGTAGATCTAAATGAGGCCTTTACCGTCACAGAAGAAAACTATTACGCAAAACATAAACAGAGCCTCTATATTGGGCACACTTTTCCGTCGAGTGTGGCAGGTACAATTGTCCGCGGACATGTCGTTGTTCAGAACGGTGAGGTGCTCACCTCTGTAACCGAAGGCAGCTGGCAGAGGCCATAAGGCAGTAGGAAACGTAAAAAAGAAGCATGTCCGAGAGTACATCTCTTGAACATGCTTTTTTTAGTTCCCATTGATCACAATCGGTAACATCCTATCCCATTCAGATCATCGTCAGATCTTCACTGAGTACTGCCCCTAGGTGTTAACCCCGATTCTCGATCCATTGCTCTGTCTGTCCCAGCACCTTCTCACTACGAGAAATAGCTTCCGCCACTTGGTTAGACGCTGTTCCACCGTAAACATTACGAGCGTTAACTACTGCTTCAGGCTGTAACACAGCATAGATGCGGTCATCAAACAGCGGTGAAAATTGCTTGAATTCTTCAATCGTCAGATCAAGCAAATATTTGCCGTTCTGGATGCAGTACAATACCGTTTTACCAATCACTTCATGGGCTTGACGGAAAGGCAGACCCTCACCTACGAGGAAATCAGCAATATCCGTTGCATTGGAGAAGTCCTGGTTTACCGCTTGACGCATACGACCCTTGTTTACTTTCATCGTAGCAATCATTGGAGCAAATAACTGAAGTGCCCCTTCAAGTGTTGCTACTGTATCAAACATGCCTTCTTTGTCTTCCTGCATGTCCTTGTTGTAGGCTAGCGGAAGAGATTTCAGCACAGTCAGCAATCCGATCAGATTGCCGTATACACGTCCTGTTTTACCACGAACGAGTTCGGGCACATCGGGATTTTTCTTTTGCGGCATAATGCTACTACCTGTGCAGAACGCATCATCCAGCTCTACAAAACCAAACTCCGTGCTGCTCCATAGTACCAGTTCTTCGCTCAGGCGGGACAAGTGAGTCATGATCAGGGAAGCGGCCGCCAAGAACTCCACAATGAAGTCACGGTCACTTACCGCATCCAGACTGTTCTCATATACACCGTCAAAGCCAAGCTGCTCTGCTACAAAATGACGATCAATCGGGAACGTTGTGCCCGCAAGCGCCCCTGCACCAAGTGGCAGTACGTTAATCCGTTTGTAGCTGTCCATCAGGCGCTCCGCATCACGCTGGAACATGGATACATAGGCCATCAAGTGGTGCGCAAACAAAATCGGCTGAGCACGTTGTAAATGGGTATAACCCGGTACAATCGTATCCAGATTGTCTTTAGCCTGTCCGATCAGCGCTTCCTGCAAAGCGTGCAGCATGCCAACAAAACCAACGACACGTTCACGCAGATACAAGTGCATATCGGTTGCCACCTGGTCATTCCGGCTACGGCCTGTATGCAGTTTACCGCCGACAGGGCCGATCGTTTCGATCAGGTTTTTCTCAATATTCATGTGAATGTCTTCATCGGATACGGAGAATTCCACTTCGCCTGCACGGATTTTATGCAAAACAGTGATTAGACCTTCCTTGATCGTTTCCACATCTTCCGCAGGCAAAATACCGCATTTTCCGAGCATCGTTACATGGGCCAAACTGCCTTGAATATCTTCTTCCGCCAAAGCCTTGTCAAAGTTAATGGATGCGGTATATTCTTCAACCAGATGGTTGGTTTGCTTCGTAAAACGTCCTCCCCACAGCTTGCTCACAGTGAGTATCCCCTTTCGTTCATGGACAAAGCCGCCCCTGCCAGAATGTGCAAGAACGGCCCGCCTTGTCAGTAATTATGATGTGGCGTGAACCACACGCCGTGAATTATTTTTTGTTTTGTTCCACACCGGAATGTACTTTCAAACGCAGTGCGTTCAGGCGGATAAAGCCTGTTGCATCGCCTTGATCATACGCCTCCGAAGGATCAGCTTCCATGGTAGCAATATCCGGATTATACAGGCTGACAGGACTTTTCACCCCTGCGCCAATCACGTTTCCTTTGTACAGTTTCACACGAACCGTACCGGTTACGTTCTTCTGGCTTTCCGTTACCAAAGCTTGCAACGCCAGACGTTCCGGCGCAAACCAGAAACCGTTGTACACAAGTGTGCTGTAACGAGTAATCAAGCTATCACGCAGGTTCATCACTTCACGATCCATCGTAATGGATTCCATTTTGCGATGTGCCGTGAACAAGATGGTTCCACCTGGTGTTTCGTATACGCCGCGGCTCTTCATGCCGACAAAACGGTTTTCTACCATGTCTACACGGCCGATACCGTGTTTACCGCCCAGTTCATTCAGTTGCTCCATCACTTGCAGCGGGCTCAGACGCTCGCCGTTCAGGGCAACACAGTCACCTTGTTCAAACTCCAGTTCGAGGTACTCCGGTTGATCCGGTGCATCCTCAGGTGCGCTGCTCAGCAGGAACATATCTTTGTTTTCGTCCGCGCTTGGGTCGAACCAAGGATCTTCAAGCACACCGCTCTCATAGCTGATATGCAGCAGGTTGCGGTCCGTGGAATAAGGTTTCGCCGCAGAAGCGGTAACCGGAATGCCATGTTTTTCAGCGTAAGCGATCATTTCTGCTCGTCCTGGGAACTGATTGCGGAACTCTTCCAGACGCCAAGGTGCGATCACTTGAATGTCCGGTGTCAGTGCAGCTGCGTTCAGCTCAAAACGAACCTGGTCATTTCCTTTACCCGTAGCGCCGTGAGCGATCGCTGTAGCGCCTTCTGCACGAGCGATGTCCACCATACGTTTAGCGATAAGTGGACGTGCGATACTTGTACCGAGCAAGTATTGACCTTCATAGAGGGCACCTGCCTGGAACATCGGATAGATGAAATCTTTGGCGAATTCGTCGCGCAGATCATCGATGTATACTTTGGAAGCGCCCGTAGCGAGTGCTTTTTCTTCGAGTCCGTCGAGCTCATCCTTCTGACCGATATCCGCAGTAAACGCGATAATCTCGGCATCATAGGTTTCTTTCAACCATTTCAAAATTACAGATGTGTCTAGTCCGCCGGAATAGGCGAGTACGATTTTTTCCTTAGCCATGTGGTATGGTCCTCCCCAAGATCAATTACGATAATTAAATCCCTGGTCATTCACTATAAACTACAATTACAGAAAGCCTTTAGGCAAACACTTCGCTTCTACAGGCTCTTTCTGTAATCTCCGTTTTTTGTGCATGTTCAAGTTAAAATTATTACTGTATTGCATCTATCATCGCCAAATTGGCGTTTAAAATCAACCCATTGCCGCAATTCGCGACTATTCGCTCATCAATGCAGCCATCAGAGCCTTTTGCGCATGCAGGCGGTTCTCTGCCTGATCAAAGATCAGTGAGTTCGGGCCGTCAATGACACCTGCACTCACTTCTTCACCGCGGTGTGCTGGCAAGCAGTGCAGGAACATGTAATCCGGCTTCGCACCTTTCATCAATTCCTCATCGACCTGATACGCCGCAAATGCCTGCTCACGAACCTTCTGCTCTTCTTCAAAGCCCATGCTCGCCCATACATCGGTGTACACGATATCGGCATCCTTCACCGCTTCCTGTGCATTGTACGTCACAAGCACTTCGGAACCGCTCTCCTTAGCAATCGCACGAGCTTGCTCCACCACAGTGCTGTCCGGCTCATATCCTTCCGGTGTTGCTACTGCAACGTGCATTCCCATTTTTGCTGCACCCAGCATCAAGGAGTGTGCCATATTGTTGCCATCGCCCACGTAAACCATTTTCAGACCTGCCAGTTTACCTTTATGTTCCAGTACCGTTTGGAAATCTGCCAGCACTTGGCATGGATGCGCTGCATCACTCAGACCGTTAATTACCGGGACATCGGCATGTTCTGCCAGTTCAATCACATTATGGTGTCCAAACGTACGGATCATAATGCCGTCGAGGTAACGGGACAGTACTTTGGCTGTATCATGCGTCGTTTCGCCGCGTCCCAACTGAATGTCATTTTTGCTCAGGAATAATGCGTGTCCGCCTAACTGGAACATACCTACTTCAAAGGATACACGTGTACGTGTAGATGATTTTTCAAAAATAAGTCCGATCGTCTTGCCCTTCAGGGGCTGGAACGGTACACCACTTTTTTGCTTGCCTTTGATCTCAATCGCGAGATCCAGCAAATAACGAATTTCCTCTGCCGTATAGTCCGTGAATTCGATAAAATCCCGGCCTCTCAAATCAATCTTCTGAACCTTGTCTGTGTGTTGTACTGCCATATCTTCGTTCCTCCTCATTTCCGGTTCCCTGCACCCGCTTGGGCAGAAATTTCACATCCTTGGCTGACTTTCCTCGGCTGGATTAAACCTCTCAACATCAGTCCAGGTAGAGCAAATTTCGTTCAGTCTATACCGCGAGTGGGTCGTCAACCTCTACTACTTCTGCGCTTGATCACCACGCGGCTACAGGGATTCTTTCACTTTAATCTGCGCCGGGGGCCGTGATGGCCCCGGTTCAGTATTTTATTTTTCTATATAATCAGGCTTTCGCCGCAACGTGCTCTTCAATCAATGTCGCCACCAGAGAGACAGCCTCGTCGATCTCTTCTTTACTTACATACAGGTTAGGAAGCAAACGAATCACGTTAGGGCCAGCCGAGACAAACAAAATGCCGCGTTTCTGTCCTGCCAATACGATATCACCGATCGGCTCCGCGCACTCGATACCGACCAGCAAGCCCATACCGCGCACTTCTTTTACAAACGAGTTGCCCGCCAAACGATTGCGCAAGGACGTCATCAAATAGTCGCCCATCTCGGCTGCACGCTCTGGCAAGCGATCCTCCAGCATCGTTTCAATCGTTGCAATAACGACAGAGGAAGCAAGCGGTGTACCGCCAAATGTCGTTGCATGGCTGCCCGGTGTGAATGCATCACGCAGGAATCCTTTACCGAGCATTGCGCCAACAGGGAATCCACTGCCTATGCCCTTCGCAACCGTGAATACGTCCGGTTCAACACCATAATGCTCGTGAGCGAACAGCTTGCCTGTACGTCCCATTCCTGTCTGTACTTCGTCCACGATCATGAGCAAGCCGTGCTCGTCGCACAGTTTACGCACATGCTTTACGAATTCCGGCTCCACCGGATACACTCCGCCCTCTGCCTGAACCATCTCCAGCATAATCGCTGCGGTCTTCGGTCCAATCGCCGCTTCGAGCGCAGCAGTATCATGCAATGGCACCGTTACAAATCCCGCTGGCAGTGGCAAAAATCCATCTTTCACCTTATCCTGTCCAGTTGCCGTCAGCGTCGCCAATGTCCGTCCATGGAACGATTGAGCAAAGGTAATCACTTCGTACCGATCTTCGCCCTTCACCTTCTGCTGATAACGACGTGCTACTTTGATCGCCGCTTCGTTCGCTTCAGCACCGCTGTTGCAGAAAAAGACCGCGTCCGCACAGGTGTTGGCTGTCAGCAAAGCTGCTGCCTTTTCTTGCCCTGGAATCTGAAACAAGTTGGATACGTGCCACAGCTCATCGATCTGAGCTTTCAACTTCGCTCCCACTTTCTCCGGTGCATGGCCCAGGCTCGTTACAGCAAGTCCACACATGAAATCGAGATAGCGATTACCCTGATCGTCCCATAACCAGCTGCCTTTACCTTTGACCAAGCTAATGGGATACCGTGCATACGTTTGAAAAAGTGAGCTTTCCGTCGGTGCCGTTGCACCTGTTGCTACTGTCCCTGCTACGGCTGTGCCAGAACCTGGCTGTTCGTTGCCTTTTGCCATGACCATATCACTCCTTGTCGGTTCATACACTGCGATCCATTATGAGAAAACCTTTATTTACACGGGGGTCACTCCGATGACACAGAACAACCTTTCGAATCACTGTTATACCCCGATTTTTCGATCATATTTATTGAAGAACTAAAGGCAGTTTACACTGGCCACTCCGATGACAGAATAACCTTTCAATCGCTGTTATCCCCAGATTTTTTGGATTCCCTTTCCTAAAGGGAAAATCCGGTGATAAAGGCGAGCGCTTCGCTTTTCCAGGTTTTTTCTGTCCTCTCCGTTTTTTGTGTAAACAAATAGTTCGACAATGACATAAAGAAAAAATCCGACTATACACGAGCGCTTCGCTATTCAGGTTTTTTCTACCCTCTCCGTTAACGTGTAAATTCAACTTCTCATAAAAACACCGTGTACAAATTCTTTTTTATATAAATAAAAGCCTAAAGTCTGAATTTCGTATTACATCTATTGCATTCGGATAATTCGTGTACCTATTGTTTCGCCGCCAAGCACACGGCTCAGGATCTGTGGTTCGCTGCCGTCTACAATGATTACTTCGCGCACCTCGCCGTGAATGCAGGCAATTGCAGCGCGTACCTTCGGAATCATGCCACCATAGATTTCGCCGGTTTGAATCATATCCTCGATCTCCTGAACGGATACGGATGGCAGTACTTTTTTCTCGCCACCAATCGTCTTCATAATGCCTGGTACGTCTGTCACTACGATCATTCGGCTTACTCCGAGATGTGAAGCCACCGCTCCGGCAGCGGTATCTGCATTAATGTTGTAACGCTGTCCGCTCGCATCTACACCTACAGGTGCAATAACAGGCATATAACCCATATTCACGATGCCTTGGATAATCTCAGCTTTGACGCTTGTTACATCACCAACCCAGCCGATTTCGGCGTGGTTTGCTACCGGTTTTGCTTGGATCAGACCACCATCGACTCCGGATACGCCCAAAGCCTGACCGCCTACACGCTGGATCAAACGGACGATCTGTTTGTTAATGCTGCCTGCCAGCACCATTTCGACAACGTCCAGCACAGGTTCGGTAGTCTTACGCAAGCCGTTTACGAACTCCGTTTCGATCCCAAGCTTCGCCAGATTATCAGAGATTGCCGGGCCGCCGCCATGAACGATGACCGGACCGTTTCCCGAGGACTGCAAATCACGCAGATCCGCAAAAAAGGACTCCGGCAATGCAGCCAGCGTACTGCCTCCACATTTCATCACAAACATCTGTTTTTCCATACCTGCTTCCGTTACAGGGCTGCCGTTTGGCAAGGTCGAATTCACGAGGCAAAGCTCCTTCCTTATGGAGTTATACAGGATTAACACCTATATAAAAGATACAGTATAAACGCTAGCGTTCCAGATTCGGATCGTTCTTTCGATCGCCGTTGTCTCCAGGTTTTTCTGATTCCCCTTCTCCAAAGGGAAACCCGGAGACAAATGCGAACGCTCCGCTTCTACAGAATCGATTCCGCATCTTCCACTACATTCGTTTATTTTTTCTATTTAAAAGTTTAATCCTTATAACTGATTTTTACATCTATGATGGTACGCAGCTTTCTGGAGATCAAGCTGCAAGTTCAAGATCTTTAATGGCTTCAAATACCCTATAGATCAATTGATTTACGTTACATCAAAAGAATTAATTATTAATTTAAGACAATGCTTATTAATGATATATCGTCTATTTACGTACGGTACGCGGCGTTAATTCGTACGTAGTCATACGTCAGGTCACAGCCCCAAGCTACGGCGTTACCTTCACCGTGATGCAGGTCCACTACAATGCGCACCGTATCCGTCTGCAAGTATGTCAGTGCTGCTTCTTCATCAAATACAACAGGACGAGACTGCGCGAGCACGGAGATATCACCGAGACGGATATCCACCGTATCCGGGTTTACGGGTTGGCCTGCACGGCCTACAGCGGCGATAATTCGGCCCCAGTTTGCATCAGCTCCAAACATCGCGGATTTCACCAGGCTTGAACCGATTACCGTCTTGGCAATCGCTTGTGCAGACTCATCGCTAACCGCACCCGTAACTTCAACTTCCACCAGCTTCGTTGCTCCTTCACCATCGCGTGCAATTGCTTTGGCGAGTACCTGGCACACATATGTGAAACCGGCAGCAAATGCCTCCCAATCCGGGTGATCCATCGTCAGCTCTTCATTACCTGCATATCCGCTGGACATCGCTACGAGCATATCGTTCGTGCTCGTATCACCGTCCACGGTAATCATGTTGAATGTATGGTTGGTCGCTTGGCGCAGCAGGCGCTGCAACGCTTCTGCTCCGATGACCGCGTCCGAGGTCATAAATGCCAGCATTGTGGCCATATTCGGATGGATCATGCCCGAGCCTTTGGCCGCTCCCGCAATCGTTACCGTCTTGCCGCCGACAACGACGGAGACGCAAGCTTCCTTTTTCACCAAATCGGTAGTCAGAATGGCTTGTGAAAATTGTTCTGCTTCGTTCGTTTCTTTGCCGAGCTGTTCCGGAAGCGCCTTGATGCCCGAATGTACCGCATCCATCTTCAGCAGTTCTCCGATGACACCCGTGGAAGCCACAGCCACGTCCTCTTCAGCCACGCCCAGTTCACGAGCCGCTGCCGCACGCATCGCATATGCATCTTCTTCACCCTGCTGTCCTGTGCACGCATTGGCATTACCGCTATTTACAATCACAGCCTGCAAACGTCCGTTGCTCAGGCTTTCCCGAGTGACTTTGAGCGGCGCTGCCTGAAACACGTTGGTCGTGTATACGGCTGCAGCTGTCGCGGGAATATCGCAACGAATCGCTCCGATATCATTGCGTGTAGTTTTTTTCAAACCACAGTGCAGCCCACCTGCGGTGAACCCGCCTGGCGTAACAATTGTTCCATTTTCAACTACGGTAAATGCCTGTTGCTCCACTTTTGTTCCCATATCGTATCCCCCGTATGCGTTCAGCCATATGCTGATGAACCGCCTGCTTTAACTGAAACTGCCCGACTGCTACCTACCCATGCGTATGACGCTGAAATGGAACACCGTTTCTTAGCGCTTCCCCCTGCGATGTTCACCAGCCACATGTTATGGATACACCGGTGTCATGTTCAGCCCGAGGTTTTCCTCCCATCCCATCATCAGGTTCATGTTTTGAATCGCTTGCCCGGATGCACCCTTTACCAGGTTGTCGATAACCGAAATGATCGTCAAACGTCCTGTGCGCGAGTCTGCTGCAAATCCGATATCACAATAGTTCGATCCAGATACTTCTTTTGTCGAAGGCCAAATCCCTGGTTCACGCACACGTACAAAAGGTCTGTTTTCATAATATTTACGATATAAGTCCACAATCTCCCAATCACTGTGTTCTCCCGTCAACTTCGCATACATTGTACTCATAATACCGCGTGTCATCGGTACAAGTTGTGTTGTAAAAGTAACGGTCACCGGGCTTCCGGTAATGTTGCCGAGAACTTGCTCGATTTCAGGGATATGCTGATGTTTATTCAATTTGTACGCTTTAAAATTTTCGTTCATTTCTGCGTAATGGTTAGTCAGGCTCGTTCCGCGCCCTGCACCGGATACACCCGATTTTGCATCAATGATAATAGTCGAAGGATCAATCCAACCCGCCTCCACCGCAGGAATCAGACCCAGCAATGTCGCTGTCGGATAACAGCCAGGATTGGATATAAAATCTTTGCCCTTCACTTCGTCCCCGTACACCTCAGCCATACCGTATACAGCTTTCTCCAACAAGTCTGCTGCCGGTGCAGGGTGTTTGTACCACTGCTCATATACCGATCCGTCTTTCAAACGGAAATCACCAGACAGGTCGATCACCTTCAGCCCTGCCTCCAGTAAACTCGGTACGAGCTTGGCGCTTACGCCAGACGGGGTCGCGGTGAATACGAGATCTGCACGACTTGCGATCTCTGCCGGATCAACGCCGTCAAGTGGCCTGTGAATCACGTCCGTCAAATGCGGAAACCCATCTGCGATGGACTCCCCGCTGCTCGATGAAGAGATTACCGATGTAATTTCAACTTGCGGATGATTCTGAAAAAAACGAATCAGTTCCACCCCGCCGTAGCCGGTGGAACCGACGATTGCCACTCTTAATTTGTTATTCACTCTCGCTCCCCCAATCCTGTTGTATGCGCTACTTGTGCCTTGCTCAAGGCTCTCTGAATGATGACGAGAAATTTGCACTAGCACTTCAATGACAGAACAACCTTTCATTCGCTGTTATCCCCGGATTTTTTCATCCCTTTCTTAAAGGGAAAATCCGGTTATAAAAGCGACCGCTTCGCTTTCCAGGTTTGTTTCTGTCCTCTCCGTTTTTTGTGCAAACATCTCGTTCATACGTATCATCAAAGCTTAAGCAGACAATTCCGTCGCTTCAATGCATATTTGTGTATTATTATACGACTCTAGTTATATAAATACAACCATCTATCATCAATTTAACACGGATTTCCAACAAATCCGAACGATAACTTTTTACCTTAGGGACGAACAAGGTTTCTTCTGTTAAAATACATAGTAGAAGGAAACATTACATACAGAGTCTTGTTCATACACATATCCTTTTTAGTTAAGGTCACATTGAACTGGACTCCGAAGGTCATTATGAGACATGGGGGACTACAGTGCATATCGAATCCATATTACTTATTGTGCTCCTGGGACTGAATATTATCTTCGCTGCCGCAGTCGTCTTCTTTGAACGCAAGGATGCCAGTGCTTCCTGGGCTTGGCTGTTGGTATTGAACTTTATTCCGGTCTTCGGGTTCATCCTTTATCTTTTGACGGGTCAGAATCTGACTCGGTATCGTTTATTTCAATGGAAAGAGCGCAAGAAGCTTGGATTGGAGGAACGAATTGAAGCGCAGCTTGCACAGCTGCAGGATAATCGAACGCCTTTCTCCAATAAGGCAACTGAAAGCAGCCAGGATATGATTTATATGAATCTCAAACAAAATGGTGCACTCCTGACAGAGCATAACGAGGTTGAGATCATCACCGATGGAACCGACAAGTTCCAGCGGCTTCTGGATGACATCGAGGCGGCACAAGATCATGTGCATGTGCAATATTACATCTATCGCGGGGATGGTCTCGGCAAAAGAATTCGGGATGCTCTGATCCGCAAAGCACGCGAAGGCGTGAAGGTTCGTCTGCTGTACGACGCGCTTGGCTCGCGGCGGGTAAGAAATCGATTTTTCAAAGAATTGCGTGAAGCGGGTGGACTTGTTGAAGTCTTTTTCCCTTCCAAATTCAGTCTGATCAATCTGCGGATGAATTACCGTAACCACCGCAAAATCGTGATCATCGATGGTAATCTTGGTTATACCGGCGGATTTAACGTAGGGGATGAATATCTCGGACTCAATTCGAAATTCGGCTACTGGCGCGATACCCACCTACGTATTCGAGGTAATGCGGTTCATGCGCTGCAAACACGTTTCCTGCTCGACTGGAACGAAGCTTCCAAACAACATGACACGCCGTATGTTCCCTCTCACTTCCCTCATATTGAGGGTTCAGGTCAAACCGCCATGCAGATTGTATCCAGTGGACCTGACGCCGAGATCGAGCACATCAAGAACAGTTACCTGAAGATGATTAATGGTGCCAAACATTCGATTCTCATTCAAACCCCGTATTTTATTCCGGATGCCAGTGTATTCGAAGCGATACGGCTTGCTTGCCTGTCAGGTATCGATGTTCGTATTATGATTCCCAATAAACCGGATCATGCGTTTGTATATTGGGCCACGTTGTCTTATATCGGGGAGTTGCTAAAAGTAGGGGCTAAAGTGTTTATCTATGATAATGGGTTTATCCACGCCAAAACACTGATTATTGATAGTTTGGTCGCTTCGGTCGGAACTGCCAATATCGACTACCGCAGTTTCCGGTTGAACTTTGAGGTCAATGCATTTATGTACGATGAGACCATTGCAACAGCACTTGTACAGACCTTTGAACACGACCTGCATGTATCGCGGGAGTTGTCGCTGGAAGAATATCAAAATCGCAGTTTTACGATACGTGGCAAAGAAGCGATCTCTCGTCTGCTGTCTCCGATCTTGTAAACTTGGCAGGAACCTATATAAATAACAGAACATGATCTACACAGATACTACGATGACATGATAATTTTCCAATCGCTGTTATCCTAAAAAATAAAAGCAGAACCTTCCTTTCCCGTAATCTGGGCAAAGTGAGGATCTGCTTTTATTATTATACCCCAATGCTTCTAAACCTTAAATATGCTCACCGCGCTTAAATCCTTCTCCAAGCACTTCGTGCGCATTACTAATGATGACAAAAGCACCCGGGTCTACCGACCGGATCAATGCTTTCAGTCTCGGCACTTCATTTTGCCCAACGACCACCATCAGTACAGTCCGCTGGTCATCCGTATATCCACCTTTCGCCTCCAGTTTGGTCAGACCACGATCCAGATCAGCCAGAATGACTTTGGTAATCGGTTCCGTCTGGTTGGAGATGATATATGCCACCTTGGAGTATCCCAGTCCCATCTCGACGGCATCAATCACTTTACCCGTTACGTACAAACCAATTAACGCATACAGAGATTGTTCCAGCGACAATACAAAGGCTGCCAAAATAATAACGGTCGCATCCATGATCACAACACACAGCGAGTAACTAAGCCCACTGTACTTCTGCACAATGCGCGCCAAAATGCTCATACCTCCCGTTGAACCTCTGCCGCGATACACGATCCCAATCCCGAGACCCACTCCAATACCTCCGTACAAGGAGCCAAGCAACGGATTGGCCGTCGGGATCTCCCAATGACTCGTCAAATAGACAAAGAGCGGTAGCACAATACTACCAAGGATCGAACGCACACCGTACTGTTTGCCGATCAGCAGAAATCCTGCGATTAATAGCGGAATGTTAATAGCCCATTGAGTATATGCCGGCTCCCAGCCGAACCATTCGTCTCCCAGGATGGACAGACCTGATACACCACCTGAAGCGATTTGATTCGGTAATAAAAATAAATTAAAGGCTACCGCAATTAGAAACGAACCTACGATAATCAAAAGGGTATCGATGACGTTCCGCCAAGGCCCATTCAGGGGTATGAAGGTGGTTAACCTCTTTTTGCGTTGAGGGTATGAATGCTGTTGATCTTGCATGTGTCGTGCTCTCCTTTATATAACGTATCCATAATCTACTTCACATTTCATAAAAATGTTCAAAAAAAAGCCCCTGTATACACCAGCATACGCCTATGCGCACGGGTCCATACAGGAACTTGAATTAATCGGTTTCTACTTTAATTTGGCTACGCAAATAACCGTCGATGAATGCATCGAGGTCGCCGTCCACCACTGCTCCTGTATTACCTGTTTCCACGCTTGTACGGTGATCCTTTACCATACTATAGGGATGGAATACATAGGAGCGAATCTGGCTTCCCCACGAAATATCCGACTGATCCCCTCGGATTTCGTCCAGTTCTTTTTTCTGCTCTTCAATTTTGCGCTCATACAATTTGGAACGAAGCATCGTCATCGCACGCTCACGGTTTTTGATCTGTGAACGTTCGTTCTGACAGGTTACTACTACTCCGGTCGGTATATGTGTAATCCGTACAGCCGAGTCAGTCGTGTTAATGTGCTGCCCACCCGCACCGCTCGCACGATACGTATCGATCTTAAGGTCTTCGGTACGAATGTCGATCTCGATGGTATCGTCGATCTCCGGCACCACATCACAAGATACGAAGGATGTATGTCTGCGGCCTGATGAGTCAAAAGGAGAGATCCGTACCAGACGGTGAACCCCTTTCTCTGCTTTCAGATAACCGTATGCGTTATGTCCTTTAATGGACAACGTCACACTCTTGATTCCCGCTTCATCACCCGGAAGATAATCCAGTACCTCAACCTTGAAGCCCCGCTTCTCCGCCCAGCGTGTATACATCCGGAGCAGCATTTGACCCCAGTCTTGCGACTCGGTACCACCAGCACCTGGATGAAGCTCCAGAATGGCGTTCATTTTGTCATATGGCTGATTCAAGAGAAGCTGTAGTTCAAACTCTTCGAGCTTGCCAACAATTGCAGCAACACTGTTGCCAATCTCGGCTGCCAGCTCTTCGTCGCCTTCTTCGTCAGCCAGTTCAGCCATCATTAATGCATCGTCATAATCCTGTTGCAGCTTCGCGTACTGATCTACTGAACCTTTTACGGCATTCATCTCAGCAATGACAGCCTGTGCTTTCTCATTGTCATCCCAGAAGTCCGGAGCTGACATTTTCTCTTCGAAGTTCTCAATCATCTCTTGCTTGAGATCTAAGTCAAAGAGACCCCCTAAGGTTTGTTAATTTCTTGCCTATTTCACGCAGGTCCTGCTTCACGCTTGGATCAATCATGTGCAATTCCTCTTTTCATTAAGATAAGCTCCCCGCATTCGGGAAGTTCGATCAGATCAAGTCTCGGATGCATCTTCATACGGCTGCGCATACTGTTACCAGTTGGCACGCCTGCCTTCACTCAGCGTCATATGATTATTCATATGCACCAGTCATCGGCTATGCATCCTTCACTTTATCCTATTGAACACCCGGCTGCAAGGAGCCGCATTAGTCAAACGATATAGATTAAACTAATCTATAACTAATCTATCTTACATTGGGCACTTCGATAAAAGAAATGAGACGAGAACTACTCTTGACCGTGGCAGTGTTTGAACTTTTTACCGCTGCCACATGGACAAGGGTCATTACGGCCGATTTGGTCAGATACCTTCACCGGACGTTTCTCCGTAGGTTCACCGCTTGTCGAGATCTGACTCTCGTCCACAACCGCCTGACGCTCCTGGTTGCTTTCGATCTGTGCTTTCATCACATACGTCGCAACTTCTTCCTGAATCGAAGCGATCATCTGATGGAACATCTCGAAGCCTTCGAACTGGTACTCACGCAATGGATCTGTACCACCGTATGCACGGAGGTGGATACCTTGACGCAATTGATCCATCGCATCAATGTGATCCATCCACTTGCTGTCTACCGCGCGAAGCACAACAACCTTCTCGAACTCACGAACCATCTCTTCACCGATACGTTCTTCACGAGCGTTGTACTTGTTCTGTACTTTCTCGAACAGGTACTCGACCATCTCTTCAGCTTCTTTACCCCACAGTTCATCTTTGGTGATAGAGCCTTCATCCAGCAATTTGCTGTTCATGAAGTCCGCCACTTCCTGAAGCTCCCAGTTCTCCGGAATATCGTCACTGCAGTGTGCTTCAACGATACGTTCAATGGAAGGTTTGATCATATCCATAACGATCTGTTTAATATTTTCAGACTCCAGTACCTCGCGGCGCTGTTTATAGATAATCTCACGCTGTTGGTTCATCACATCATCATACTGAAGAACCACTTTACGTACGTCAAAGTTATTGCCTTCAACGCGCTTCTGCGCAGATTCAACGGCACGAGTGATCATGCGACTCTCGATCGGCTGATCTTCTTCAAAGCCAAGACGTTCCATCATGTTCAGCACGTTGTCTGCACCGAAACGCTTCATCAACTCATCGCCCAGCGACAAGTAGAACTGCGTGGAACCCGGGTCACCCTGACGTCCGGCACGACCACGCAACTGGTTATCAATCCGGCGTGATTCGTGACGCTCTGTACCGATGATATGAAGGCCGCCAACTTCAGCTACACCTTCACCCAAAATAATATCTGTACCCCGTCCGGCCATGTTCGTTGCAATCGTTACTGCACCCGCCTGACCAGCACCGGAGATAATTTCAGCTTCTTCCGCATGGAACTTCGCATTCAAGACCTGGTGTCTGATGCCGCGACGTTTCAGCATGTCTGACAGACGCTCCGAGTTCTCGATGGATACCGTACCCACAAGAACCGGTTGGTTTTTGCTGTGGCGTTCCACGATCTCTTCCACAACCGCTTTGAACTTGCCATCAATGCTCTTGTATACCACATCCGCCATATCATCCCGTTTATTCGGACGGTTCGTTGGAATCTGTAGTACTTCAAGTCCATAGATTTTCTTGAACTCTTCTTCTTCCGTTTTCGCTGTACCTGTCATACCCGCAAGTTTCCGGTACATCCGGAAGTAGTTCTGGAATGTGATTGTTGCCAGCGTCATGCTCTCGTTCTGAACCTCGATGCCTTCTTTGGCCTCGATTGCCTGGTGCAATCCATCGCTATAGCGACGTCCAGCCATCAGACGACCTGTGAATTCATCAACGATCATGACTTCTTCATCCGCAACCACATAATCCACATCACGGCGCATAATTACGTTTGCTTTCAGAGCCTGTACGATATGGTGGTTAAGCGTCACGTTAGCATGGTCATACAAGTTCTCAATGCCAAATGCTTTCTCCGCTTTCGCTACGCCACCCTCGGTCAGCGCTACGGATTTCACTTTGATATCCACCGTAAAATCTTCCTCTGGCACAAGACGTTTCACAAAACGGTCCGCTGCATAATACAGATCCGTCGATTTCTGAGCTTGTCCCGAAATGATCAATGGTGTACGTGCCTCATCGACAAGGATCGAGTCTACTTCGTCAATGATACAGAAGAACAATGGGCGTTGTACCATTTGCTCTTTGTACAGCACCATGTTATCACGCAAGTAGTCAAACCCGAATTCATTGTTCGTACCGTACGTAATATCACATGCATATGCATGCTGTTTCAATGCATGGTCCATACCGCTGAGGTTAACCCCAACTGTCATGCCCAGGAATTCATAGATTTGTCCCATCTCCTGGCTATCCCGTTGCGCCAAATAGTCATTGACTGTGACTACGTGTACACCTTTGGACATCAATGCATTCAAATATACCGGCAGTGTCCCTACCAGCGTTTTACCTTCACCCGTTTTCATCTCAGAAATACGGCCTTCGTGCAGCGCAATCCCGCCCAGCATTTGTACATCATAATGACGTTTGCCCAGTACACGGCGTGATGCCTCGCGTACGGTTGCAAATGCTTCAGGAAGAAGTTCATCCGTCGTTTCGCCCTTCTCGATGCGGGCACGGAATTCCTCCGTTTTGCCTTTCAACTGCTCATCAGACAATGCCTGAAATTGTGGTTCCAGTTTATTGATCACATCGACCGTCTTCATCAGACGTTTCACATCACGCTCGTTCATGTCTCCGAAGATCTTTTTGACAAGTCCTAACATGGTATACCCCTTTCGTGCAAAACAGAATAGACCCCCTGCTGCCGCCATGCGACACCATCGGATGGATTATCATCCATTTCCCCCTGGGGGTGACAAACAAAAAAATATAAGATGAATCAACTCCAGGTTTGCCACGGTTACTCATGAAGCTGATCCGGTGTTCACTCGAATCTGGTGTATCGAAACTTGCCAGAATTCGAGCTGTTGAATCATGTTCATGGTGCTGTGCCTGTCATTGATTATGATTAGCGATCATTCGTTGACAATTCTCCATCAGGACAATGATTCTCTTTGCATAAATTGTAACAGTTTGTAAGGGTCGCCGCAACACGCCGTAGCAGACTTCTTTGAACTTCAATCCCTGTATAAACCGAGTTTTAGTGCAAAAAATCATAGTCGTTAGCGGAAGCGACAACATGACTGTTGTATTTCCCTAGATGCTGCAAGGTGTACGTCTTTATTTGTGGGAAATATGGAAGTTTATTTCAGAATGTTTTTTCACTTTAATAATTCTACTTCGTTATATATATTCCTGCTGACTCTCAATCTATTAGACGCAACAATATAGCGAATAGTTTCATTATTTTATTTCCAGCTTCAGGCGAACACTTCGCTATCACAGGTATTTCTCTATTCACCCACTACATAGACAAGCAGTCGCTACGCACAAAAGAGCCCCATCCCGTAAAGGATGGAGGCTCTCGTTAGGTTCAGTTCAGGAAGCCATTAGCTCCTGCTTATATTCAATCGTAGGTTGTACTATTCAATTGAAGCGATGCTGTAAGTATACTTAACCTTGCTCAATCAGGCCATACTTGCCATCGTTCCGTTTGTAAACCACGCTCACTTCTTCATTCTCGATATTGGAAAATACGAAGAAGTTATGACCAACCATGTTCATTTGGAGGATTGCCTCTTCCACGTCCATTGGTTTCAACATAAAGCGTTTCGTCCGTACGACTTCCAAATCATCGTCATCCGTATCTGTATCCAGTTCGGCTGTAGCCACTGTGCCTGACGGATCTTCCACGAAGAGTGTCTTCAGGCTGCCTTCCTGACGGAATTTACGGTTAATTTTCGTTTTGTGTTTGCGAATTTGACGTTCCAGCTTGTCTACAACGGCGTCAATGGATGCGTACATATCATCGCTCTCATCTTCTGCACGGAGCACAAAGCCTTTCAAAGGAATCGTCACCTCGACTGTATGCAATCCTCTTGTCGTGCTCAGTGTAACGGCACCGTCAGAGGTAAGGGGTGCATCGAAATACTTCTCGAGTCTACTCAACTTTTTGTCGACATAATCTTTCAAAGCTTCGGTAACCTCGATTTGTTGACCTCGAATACTTAAATTCATAGGGCACTCCTCCTTTATCTTTGCCACTTCATTATAACACGAATGTAAGCGCCATGTAAAAACTCCCGGTGACCGAATAATGACATCTGCTCCAGTCACATCAACCAATGTAGCTTTAACGCCATATTTCGCGATAATTCGCCATTTTCGGGCATATTGGAGTATTAGATAAAATTTTGTCTGACGCTTGATCATGTATTTAACCGTTTTGGCGGTTACTTAATCTATGATGTAAAACCAGCTTTATTATGACCCTTTAAATTCCCTGTTTAAGTCCTAGGATTGACGGGATAATCTCCCATATTATTAAAATCTATGAATACAAAAAAAGACCCCGGATCACCGGAGTCTGATGCTAGCGATAATTCAATTTGGTAACCATCTAACCATATATGTAGGTCGGATTGTCCGGATGATTATAATTTGATTACGTTAGCTGCTTGCGGTCCACGTGCGCCTTCGACGATGTCGAATTCTACGGATTGACCTTCTTCCAAAGTTTTGAAGCCTTCGGATTGAATTGCGGAGAAATGTACGAATACGTCGCCGCCATCTTCAGTCTCAATGAAACCGTAACCTTTTTCTGCGTTGAACCATTTTACTTTACCTTGCATGCACTAACATTCCCTTCGTCATCAAATGAAGTAAGCTCTGGCCGAGACCCCAGCCCACAATTCAGATGATATCACCTAAACTTATCCATTGTCAATTGGTAAAGAAAATGTTTTATTGGTATTTTTTGTAGATTTATAGGGAGAAATGTTGAAAGCTTCAGGATTTATGGCACCGAATTCATTTAGTACTTGTTCCTATCCGAAACCCTTATCGAATCTATCCCTTCCTTTGTATAACTCAATAATTAAATGATGAATTGTCTTCGAAAATATGCAAAAAAACCTCTTACATCTTCTGACAAAGGAATTAATCCTAAAATCAAAAAATGTAATGAAGTTTTTTTGTAATACCTATTTTCTTTTGTCCATCAAGAAACTGTCTGGCGTGTAGCCTGACTCATACGCACTTCTCTGTACTTTAGCCTGTCCACGCTTATGCAACCAGTCCTGAGCCTCCAGCCGGAGCGTGTTCATCCGAGCAAGAATCTCTGAGTCCCGTTCTAACAAGCTATGCAAAGTTAATTTCTCATGTTCACTAGCCGGTGTATTAGAAAAGTGTTCAAGGAGTTGATCTATAATTACTTGCCGCTCTTCTGTAAAAGATTCAAGTTGTTCAAATTCCAGATCATATAAACTAGCCAGAATGTCTTTAGTCATGATTTCCAATTGACTTATACATTCTGATCTATCCATGAGCACCAGCGGATTGTTCTCCTTGACCAGCTACCATTTTGGAAGCTTGTACCCACGTCTCACGCAGTTCAGACAAGTAACCTACTGCTTCTTCAGCCTTTGATTCATCGCGCTGAATGTTCGCTTCAACGAGCAAATAATTGGTATATTCATACAAGGAAAATAAATTTTTAGAGACGTCGTACGACTGGTCCAAAGTGCTCATTAGCTCACTTATAATCGTTTGAGCTTTACCCAGATTCAGATTTGTTTTTTCAATATCCTTTTGCTGCATACCAGCAATGGCTGTTTTAATAAAACGAATAGCCCCGTCATACAACATGATGACTAACTGTCCGGGATTGGAAGTTTGGACAGAGGATTGACGATATTTATCATACGGAGAAGTGATCAAAAGTCTCACCCTTTATTTTAAAATGGATTAACCTAATTTAGCTAATAAACTGGACGACTGTGCCTGCATGTTTGACATTGCTTTTTCCATAGCAGCAAACTGTTTATAGTAACGATTCTCAGTACTTTGCAGATTTCGCTGCATTAGAGCAATCCGACTGTTGTATTCTTTCATTTGTCTTCCAATCGGATTTTCTTCACTGAAAGTACTTGTGACATCCGTTGTAAACCGGTTTGTACCGGAACGGTCTGATATCCGCTGGATCGCAGCTGTAACTTTATCTGACAATTTATCGAAAATCCCGTCATTCGGTGCGCTAGCAGGCCCCTGAAAAAGATCTATGACTGCCTGAGGATTTGAACTCAGTGCAGTTCTTAACTTGGACTCATCCTGAATAACAAGTTTTCCATTTTCTGAGTATAATCCAGTAGTTATACCCATGGCATTTAGAGGACCTAACTTTTCTGAAATGATGGACCTCATATCCGAGAGAACCGATTTAATAATGTCATTGTTCTTTAACAATCCGCTTTTGGCTTTGTCAGTCCATGTTATAATTTCAGACTCTTTCATTTCTTTTTTCTGCTCGTCCGTAAGTGGTTTGAAGTCTTTGTATTTGGTTTCACGGATCGTGCTATTCAAAGATTTAATTAGATTATTGTAGTCATCAATAAACCCTTTAATCGATTCTAATGCTTTATCCGGGTCCGTTTGATTCTTGATGATCACAGGATTATTTACTCCAGTTTCCTCCTGCAGCGTCAATACCACACCATTAATTGTAAATGTGTTCGTCCTGATGTTCTCCAGACTTTGATCATTCACCTTAACAATCGCATTCACACCATCTTTTACTTGCTTCAGGGCATTCGAATCCTCTTTGAAAGGAAGCGCACCTTTGAAAAGTGAAAGGAACTCATAAGAATTGCCGCCCATCTTGATCTCTTTCCCTGAATCTGCAGTGAATGTTAACTTACCTTTATCATCAAATGAAGCTGTAACATCAGGTTCGGTTTTACTATTTATTTTACTAACCACACTAGATATGGTATCTGTTTCATTAAAAACAAAGGTCGCATTATTAATCACGAAGCTGTAACCTTTCATTTGCGCCCCAGGTTCAGGAGCCTTCCCATCTTTTAATTTCTGAAGGTCGCCCAGTGTTTGAGTACCCGTTACATCCACCCCGGCACCATTTGTTTCTATTACTGTCTTTTTGGAAAAGAGAGCGATTAATGAGTTCTTGCCTGCGGGTGTCTCTATTTTGATATTTCCATCGGCTCCACCTGAGCGCGAAGCGAGTGATAACTTCCCTGTTGCTTCATCGTAACTGGCGAATACATCTGCTGATAAGGATGAATTAATTGTCGATATAAAGGAAGAAATAGTAGTACTTCCGTTGAAGAGAGACTTTCCATCTTTATCCTTAAAGGTCATTCCGTTGATCGTGATATCGAAACCTTTCTTCAAGTAAGCCTCACGGTCCGCTTCGTTCATGGCTGACAGGTCGACTCCATCAAGAGAAGCAAGAGGTGTATTTCTGTTCACACCTTGACCAAGACCAGACGTTTCAAACGTTTTGGCACTTGCCAGTTTCTCAACAATGACTTTCATATCTGTTGTAGTTGCACTGGCTGTAGCTTCTGCTTTAACTGCGGTTGTATTGCCTGAAACGACAGATTTATTCGCATTCAATGCAGCAGAGTTACCATATTTCGTTGTTAGTTTATTGATTCGGAAATCGTACAATTTACTGCTTAAATCACGGTAACTTTCTCGCTGCCATTGCAGAACCTGTTTGTCCTGATTTAATCGGTCCAGCCTGAGATTTTTGGTAGCCATCATACTTTTGACCATACTATCAATATCCATGCCTGAAAAGCCGTTAACACGTGTAACCATTCTGCACCTCCGGATCTACATTATATCTTCTCATCTACTAGAATTCCGGCTAACTCCATCATTTTCGCAACCAGATCCAGTGTTTTTTCAGGAGGTATTTCACGAATGAGTTCTCCTGTATCTTTATTAAGAACTTTGACCATAATTTCATGTGTTTTTTCGTGAATGCTGATGTCGAGTGTAGTTTGCGGTCCCTGGAGTGATTTCACGGCATTCTCAATGGTCTTGATCAAATGCTCTTGACCAATGGACAGAGAGGCCCCCTGCTTCTCCAATTGACTTAAACTCAAACCTTGATTCACAACTGCATTCAATTCTGCTCGTTGTACTTCAGATGCTGAAGAAGAGTCTCCCTGTTGACTGACTGATGATGACGTATTAGCGGATAATGAGAACTGTACATTCATCTTTACCACTACCTCCGGCTGCATATTTACTTTTTATATCGGCTCCCGTTAACGTTCTGATTAGAGCAATATGAAAAATATGTATAAAAAGACCTCGGATTGTCCAAGGTCTCAACATTTTAGTTTAATTTTTGATCATGATCGACATGTAAGCCATCGATTTAAAATTGTTGCTTTCGAGTAGGTCAAGTACATTATTCAAATAATTTGAGTTATGCTCAACGGTCTTAGCAAAAGATTGTACAAGTTTCACTACAAGCTCTGTAGTTAAACCTTTATGAAAACCTGACATTCCGATCAAATGTAATTTAATCATAGAGAAGTGTACTACCATCATCACATAATCATCGAATACTTGACTTCTGCCAAATGGGAACAGATTTTTGAACACATAATTTACAAGGTAATTTTCGAGAATGTACTCATGTTCCTTCATAAAAGGTGCAAAAAATTCCTCACTCGCAGCTGTATAACGTTCAGCAATTTCTTCCTCCGAAGTGTCCTCTGTGTACATAATCCCGTTCAGGGTTTCTATAACACATTCCATGTATCTTCCATTTTTTATTCCATGTCCAAAACGGTAGTCCATAAGTTCTTTAGATAGCTTCAGTTGCACAATGTTGTTAACCGGTATATCCATTAACGAATTTTTGGTATTAGGGTCTTCCAGCATACTTGAATATAAGGTAATCGTATCCTCTATTGCATCATAATTATCTTCATTAACTTGAGACTGAATTTTCTGATAGAACAAACCTAGAACGATCAGTCTCTCAGCTAATGTATACGTGCGATTTTGTAAAACCTGAATCGTAAATATTCTTAAATTCCAGAAATATGGGATTAGTTTGTTTTTCCCGTTTGGATTATCCGTAATGATTTGCTTATTAACCCACACTTTATTGTCCAGTACTTCTTCAACTTCATTGAATTGGATTCCCTCCGGCTTCAGTAATGTAAGTCGCGCTGCCTCAGGACAGGATAAGGTTGTCGATTTCTCAAGTACTCCATCAATGCTATTGATGCTCCTTGGATAACTGCTGCATACGTTAGACAGATAGTCTTCTCCTAAACCAAGCTGAATTTTGCACAAGTTCTCTTCAGAAAGAAAACCACATCTCCCCTGATCATCCATATTAATTTTAGCATAACGATGAACAGTCGGCTCTGAACGATGCCTGGAGACATTTTTATCAAATAAAGGCTTCAACTCGATATTACGAGATTTAGCATACTTTTTATAGGTCTGCTGATCAATATCCACTCTCCAGCCAATACAACATGAATCTTCACAAGCAGATCCAATACAAGCGAAATCCTGCATATATTCCGGCACTAGAATCGTTCTATTTTTAACGGTCATAATAACTCCCCTTATATACCTTTTGTAAATAAAAATAGATACCCTCACTTGGAAGATATCTATTTTAACTTGCAAATGTACATAATTCCGAAGGGATTGACTAACCAATCCCTCCAGAAATAGTTGAAAATTAACGAAGCAATTGCAGAACGCCTTGCGGTTGTTGGTTTGCTTGAGCCAACATTGCTTGAGCTGCTTGTGCCAAGATGTTGTTTTTCGTTTGGGACATCATTTCTTTCGCCATATCTACGTCACGGATACGGGATTCCGCTGCAGTCAGGTTCTCGGAAGAAGTTCCCAAGTTGTTGATTGTGTGCTCCAGACGGTTTTGAACAGCACCCAGTTTGGAACGTTCGCTGGAAACAGAAGCAATCGCTTTGTCTACAACTGTAATTGCGTTAGCAGCGTTAGTTGAGCTTGTCAAGTCAAGTGCTTTCTCTGCATTAGTGTTGTTCGTTCCATCTGTAACATTTTTTGCTGAAGAGAAACCTGTGCCTGATCCGACGATACCCAAAGCTGCTGCACGCATATCATTTACGCCCAGAGTCAGCGATTGATGCTCATTCGCACCGATTTGGAAAGAAGCAGACTTATCAGCGAACACATCACCTACTGTATCCGTAACAGACTTGTCAGCCATTTGAAGGTCGAAGGTTCCTGATAAAGTTCCTGTCGCAGTAGCAGCGACATCCAAAGTAAACGAAACTCCGTTAGCATTGTAGTCGAGTTTGTTGCCTTGCGTCAGTGAAAACTCAGTACTTGTCAAAGCAGTAGTACCATCCGCTTTAAAGAAAGTAACTGTAGCTTTGTCATCCGCTTTTGACCACTCAATTTTAACTTTTGATGCATCAGCCAACAATTGGTTGCTAGTTCCATCAACTACAAGATTCGAAAGCGTTGAATTTGCAGTAGCAGTATTAGTGAATCCTTGCATACCTGAATTGGAGCTAACTGTACCCAATGCTGTTCCTGCAGCACCAGCTGCTTTGTCCAAGTCAATTGTTACCGCATCGCCCGCTTTCCAACCCGCAGCTTGCTCTTGAGTGAAGGAGAAGGAAACACCGTGATTGTTATAGCTGTAAGTTTTTGTTCCAGCATCGTATGCAACATCATCAGCATTAACTGTCAATGTATTTCCAGCACCGTTTGCATCTTTCGCTCCAGTGATATCTACCGTGAACTTACCATCGGTACCCTTAGTAATTTTAAGGTCTTGGTTAGTTGTGCCTGCATCCAATTTCGCCCATTCAAATCCGTTATCAGCTTTACCAGTGAATGAGATATCAAATTTGGCTTGTGGTGTTCCAGTCCATGATACAGGGTTGTCACCTACAACAACTGTTTGGCCTTTAGCTAGGCTTACAGTTGTTGTTGTGCTAGTTCCTGGAGTAACCAAAGATTTTTCGGACAAATCACCGTTCAACAATTTCTTTGTATTGAACTCCGTAGTGTTACCGATCCGGTTGATCTCGGAAGTCAGTTGGTTCATTTCTTTTTGAAGCTCAGAACGGTCTTGAGTTGTGTTTGTATCGTTGGAAGATTGAACGGAAAGTTCACGCATACGTTGCAGGATGGAGTGAGTTTCGTTCAATGCACCCTCAGCTGTTTGGATCAAAGAGATACCATCTTGAGCGTTACGAGTCGCTTGGTCCAAACCACGGATTTGTCCACGCATTTTTTCGGAAATTGCCAAACCTGCAGCATCGTCACCAGCACGGTTGATGCGAAGACCGGAAGACAATTTTTCGATGTTTTTGTTCGTGTTAGCAGTGTTAGTGCTCAGTTGGCGGTGAGTGTTCAACGCCGCAATATTGTGATTGATAATCATTGAGTGTTTCCTCCCTGAAATAAGTTAGTTCCACATCCTTGTGGTAAACGCCGCGACATTAAGGTCGGCCGCCCTGCCGAAGCAGCGTCTAAATTATATATCGACAGGAGGTTTGCAACTGTTTATAGCAAACTGGAATATTTTTAATCTTTTTTTGCTCCAGAATTACGAAGCCGTTCCATAAATGCCTCCACATTGGCGGCAAGCGGTGCAGCAGACTCCCGGTTAGCTTCCTGAATCGAAGCATATATCTCCTGACGATAGATATCGATATGTTTAGGTGCAGAAATACCAATTCGCACGGTATCTCCCTCTACCGCTAATACTGTTATCTCAATCTGATCCTGGATGATGATGGATTCACCTTTTTTCCGTGATAACACTAACATCTCATACACCACCCTTTGCGGATTCCAATTGTTCTTCCGGCCAGATCAGACAACGTGTTTTATACCCAGACTGATGAAGCACCACTTGTTTGCCCGTCTTAATCTCCGGGTTCAAAACCACGGGGGCCAGCAGGTTCATCGTAGATTGACTGACTTGCTTCTGAATCGTGACCATAGCATATACCTGGACTTGTTCTTGAATCTCAAGCTCCTCCCGATCTGCTTCCGGCAGTTCAAAACTGTAATCCGGTGCAAACAGGAAGGGGTTAACCAGCAAAAAGGAAAGCTCCGGTTCTTGAAGAGATTGCAAGTATATAAAAGGAGTTTCCTCCCAAGGGATCAATGCGAATTGATGCTCATCCTCGAACCCTGGCAAACCCTTAGGAAAGTGGAATATCTCCTGCTCCTGAACTTCAATCTCTCCCCAAATGCTTGTCTGAATTATCATAATCACGAAGCCTCCCATGCGAAGATTTTACATAAAAAAAAGCTGTAGATGTCTGCTTCAAGACTGTCTACAGCTCTACTTATATATTCGGTCTACATTCCTATATCAATAGCTGGCGGCGTATACTGTATCGATGCATATTGCTTCACATAGATGTCCAGTTTACCCCTCTGGTATTCGATCTCGGGCCGATTAATAGTAACATTCATTTCTGAAACTGCTGGTGTATACTCCAGTTCCGGCGCGCGGACATTGAAGCGTATATCTACATTGTCCATCGATGCCGGTCCGCGTATTTCCGGAAAAGAAGTCCCTTGCCAGTCTTCCCCAATAATATTAGCGATTGTATTGCCAGGCTTATGAATCTCGGCCAGTCGATCGCCCTGCTGCACTCGATTGGCAATGTTCTGTAAAAAAATCTGCTGGATGCCCGAATATATTCGAGCATTCATATCAATCATATTTCCACCGTTATATGCTGCAAAAGCTTTCGTCTGATCCACATTCAACTCTGGAGCATGGCTTTGTACCGTCAACTTGGCAGGCCTTGTATGAAGCTGCACATCAGCCTTAGGCTGACGCAATGAAAGCTGCCCTGGATCGGCATCAATCTGAAGCAGAGAAGGCGTTGTTCTAATCTGGAGAACGGGAAGAGTATTCATACTGCTCCTCCTTTTATCTCAAGAAATCCACAAGTGAAGGTGAAATGATCTTGGCACCGGCTGACAGGGAAGCATTATATATATTCTCCTGTATTTTTGATTTCATGATAAGTTCTGCATAATCTGCATCCTCGACTTTGGCCTGAAGGTCTGTCAAGTTCACACCCAGATCATCCAAACGCCCCATCATCAGATCAATCCGATTCGTTTTCGCTCCAATCTCGGAGCGAATTGCCAGCATCTTGTCCATTCTGCTATCAATTGTACCAAGTTGGCCCGAAAGCTCTTTTTGATCACCGTTCTTTAAGGCATCGATAATGTTATTAAGGACCACAAACAAATTATCATCCTCAGTTTCGTTGCCAAACACTTCGTTACCCGTTACATTGATGGGAAGTTGCACACTTTCGCCAACAATAAAATTAATTTTCCCAGTATCTGTGATCACAGAGGCAGCATCTGTAGTATCTGAAACACCATCTGCATCTTTGGTAAACTGATATGGTTTGATATCATATGTCTCGCCATTGAAGATGTATTTACCGTTAAGCTTACTGTTTGCTACATCAATAAGCTGTTCCTTTAACTGCATAACTTCTTCCTTAACGCTATCCATAGCAGACTGAGGGTTCGTACCGGTAGAGGCTTGAACCGTCAACTCACGCAGCCGCTGTACGATGCTCCCAGCCTGATCCATTACGGTATCATTGAAATCCAGCCAGGATGTCGCACTGTCCACATTCTTCTGATACTGTTCATTAGAAGATAACTCGGCACGGTACCGTAGAGAATAGGTGATGCCTACGGGATCATCTGAAGGTTTGTTAATTTTACGTCCGGTTGCCGACTGTAACTGTGTATTATTCATCTGTTGCGCATTACGGTTCAAGTTAAGCAACAGCTGTGAACTAAGCATGTTATTCGTTATCCTCATCGCTTGAAGTCACTCCTTTCGTTCATTATCTACCAACTGTACCTGTAGAGTTGATTAATTTCTCCAGCAGTTGATCATATGTCGTCATAAAACGCGCTGAAGCACTGTATGCATGCTGAAACTTGATCATATTGGCCATCTCCTCATCCAGGGACACCCCGCTCACGGATTGACGCCGCGTTTCTACCTGTTGAGTAAGAAATTCCGTATTGGATGTCTGACGAGCAGCTTCCTGTGACTGTACACCCAGTTGTCCCACAATAGCACTGTATTGCGCCCCTATTGTTGCATTACGCGAGCCATCAGCTGTCATCATCGGGGTATCCTTGAGATTGGCCATAAGGAGCGCTAACGTGTTGTTACCCTTTACTATACTTTCCGTTCCTGAGGTACTATCTGTTGTCGTACGTAATGAGGTTGCGATTTTGTTTGGGTCTGCCACTATTTCGGCGTTCAATGAAATATTGCCCGCTGTGATGGTTCCCCCGCCCGCTGCGGTAAAGAATGGAAGACCAGGCGAAGTACCTCCACTTAAACTGTATCCCAATTGATGCAGCCCATTCAGCCCTTTAATGGTTACTGGAAGATCTTCCTTCAAGAACCGTTCACTGCCTGTGTAATTTTTCCCTTCTATAACTGTATTGTCTGGCAATACCGAATTTGCCGGAATGGTGATCTTTATATTCCCGTTTGCAAGGGTATCGGCAAGAGAATTCATTTGATTTTGGTAATCTGTCACTAAGGTGACTCTGGATTTAATCATTCCATGAACTTCACCACTAGTAAGTGTACGCGCAGAAAATGCTTCATTTAAAAAATCAGCATCTATAGTCTCTGCTGGTCCTGCACCTGCTACGAGTGTTTCACCACCCATCTGGATCTCATAGCCTTGTGGCGAGTCCAATACGCTAATATTAATAATTTTCGATAATTTATCTGCCATCAAGTCACGTTGGTCACGCAGGTCATTAGCATTATCGCCGAGTGATTCCACTTTCACAATAGCACTATTCAGATTCGCTATGTTACCAAGGTAACCTTGAATCTCATTCGACTTCACTTCAATGTTATTATTCAAATCTCGGTTTAGATTGTCCAGTTGGCGGCTAATCTGGTTCATTGCATCCGTAAGTGCAAGTGTCGTTTCTTTGACGATCCGACGTGCTGTTACGTCCTCCGGGTTTTTGCTCAGATCAGACCAGGATTTATAGAAGTTATCCATGACTGTCCGGAAACCCGTGTTGGACGGCTCATTGACAATCGCTTCGAGCTTTTCCAATGTATCCCGCTGAATGGACCAACTTCCGAAGTTGGTATTTTCGTTACGGTATTGGTCATCCAGAAACTTCTCCCGAACACGGGTGATGGAATCGAACTCTACCCCCGTTCCGAGTTGACCTGGCGATGTACTATGCAAAAATGCAAACGGCTCCATAGGAATGGATGCTTGCATATTGACTTTCTGGCGTGAGAACCCTTCTGTGTTAGCATTAGCTATGTTATGACCTGTTGTGCTAAGAGCGGCCGTCTGTGTCAATAAACTGCGTCTAGCCGTTTCGATTGAATGAAATGTAGATGTCACCTGGTTTCCCCCTATTAATCAGGCACGCGTGTCGAACAGACCGATTCGCCCTGGATTGCCGTGTTTATCAGCAGGATGCTGATAAGTTGCATCCTGTTCAGGTCTCGAAGCAAACATGTCCATCGATAGATCAATAAACATTAATGATTGTTCGATCAGCTTTTGATTGAGTTGATTAATATCTTTTAATTCCTGTAATGTTCCCGCCAGCTTCTTCTGAACTTCAAACAATCGCTGTTTGTCGGCCGGATCAAAGATCAGCTTGGAAATCTCGGTAATATTCAGGTTCAGCATTGACTTGATGCCACGCTCCTGAAGAAGTTCATGAACAGCATGTAATCGTTCTGTATCAAGCGGCTCCTGCTGTTTCATGAACTTGGATTCCTTATTCATGATAGCAATAAGCTGGTCTACATCATTTTTAACGATAATCTCTCGTTTAACCTGACTAAGTTCCAGCATATCACGGTGACTTTGCTCCATCTGCTCTAAAACTGCAATTAATCTGTCCAGTGCTGCCATTACATAATCACCTATTCCTTATCAAAAGACTTAAAATACGGTAGCAGCTTGTCAGCAAGCTTGCTACTGTCTACCTGATATGTTCCCGAGCTTACCTGCTCTTTCAGCTCCTGAATCCGTTGCAACCGTCCTGCGTCTTGCGTACGTCCTTGTTCTTCAAGCATCTTCATCGCCTCCGGAGAAATGGATACTTCATCCTTACGGCGGCTTTTCTTGGCCTCAGCCTGCTGGTTGGATTCAACATTCCTCTGATATGAATTGATGGCTCCAATTCGACTCGGTTCATTGATTTTCATTCGATGTGCACTTCCTTTCAGCTAAAATGTATTGATTTACGTTTTTCTTTCTTTATCTTTATGTGTTTGAAATGAGTTAGGATAATAAAAAAAACCGATAATCTTTAATAAGTTTATCGGTACGTTTCAAAACATTTGTTATAGCATTGCTCGTATTTAAGACCACGTTCCTATGAATTGCGCAGTTTGTCGACAGCATTGTAGGTTCGTCCGCCTACTTGGTTGTTATCCTTCTGACCTACTTCACGAGCAGCACCGGCCAAGTCTTTCGTTAATCGTGCACGGCAGGAATCACACATGTGACCTTCACGGATCAACATTCCGCATACTTCACAAGGATACATCATATTCGGGGCGTTTTCGATGGAAATCCGTCCCTCTCGAATAAACTTCGTGATGGTTTTAATCGAGACTTCTGTCGCATCCGACAGTTCCTGTATGTTAGCGCCTTTATTCTCACGTAAATAGTCTACACAGGTCTGGTATTCCTGCTCCATCTCCTTGATACAGTTCGAGCATACATCTCGGAAATTCAATGCATACAATTTGCCGCAACGAGGACAATTTCCTAAGTTCATCGCTTAAACTCCCCTCTCCAACTTCCTTTTCCGAATAGCTAATACCTATAGATTACCTTATTTTCTCATATGAAGTCCATATATTATTTACAAATATAAAATGGTTTCGATTGCGTAAATATGAAATCTATTTTAAAGTCAAATTCTCTTATTTCACAAGGTTATCTTGCCTTAAATGAATCTAATAGAAGTATTTTTACGTTTTGACTATCCAAGGTTGAAAATAACAGACTATGATCTGGCTAATGTAAGTGTGTAAATCTCCACGGGGACACTGCTATTACTTGCGGCATGTAGAATAACATGTCCACAAGCATCTAACGTACTGCCGGTCGTGTAGATGTCATCAATTAGAAGTAATTTAAATGGCTTGTTGTAATTTCGGAGCAGACTGAAGTCAAATCCATCCGGTTTGATCGAAAAAGCATGCTTCATCGTCTCGAACCGCTCGGCACGAGATTTGAAGCTTTGTTTCCCTGTGTTGATCTGGCGCTGCAACAGATCAACACAGGGTATACGAGCGGCGGTGGCAAGTCCTGTTGCCAGCCGCTCCGCCTGATTAAAGCCGCGTTCGGCCAAGCGCTCCCCGCTCACGGGTACATACGTGACAGCGTCAGGACGCCATGGCGGCTTATTGGTTTCTTTTTCACATATGAAAGTCAGTTCCTCACTCATCGCCTGAAAGGCCTGAATCAGTAGTGCAGTTAGCAGCGGGGCATAGCGCTCGTGACCTCGGAATTTGTATAAGCTTATCCATTCTTTCATTAGATCGTTATACTGGACGGCGCTGCGATTGCAGACAAAGGAACGGTTCTGCATGTGCGCACGCACACAGTCCGGACAACCAACACCACGGCCACAGCGGTGACAACGGATCGAACGAATCCATGGAATCTGCTGCACACAACGTGGACATATCCCCGGATAACGTGAGGACAAAACCGCACGAGTTCCGCAAGTCAGACATGGTGAACCGGGCGGGCCGAGCATTTGGTAGAGATGTCCGGTTAAATGTTGAATACGTTCGAGCATATGAAAGAAATAGCTAAACATGAATTGGTTCTCCTTTCTCAACGAAATAACGAGAAGAAATGGTGAGCTTTAAGTATGTAGAAAGTGTTCAGTCAGGATGCGGGACGAGCGCTAGCTTTAGCAAATAGATGTAATAATTTTGTTTAAAGGATAAGTCATTCTGGTGCGCAAAGTTGTTCATTTGAAAGATTAGTCTACCATTAGCGTATTCAAGTTCAGGTAAGTACATTGATATAATGTGACTACTATTTGGGGACTGGCGGGTGCAGATAACCTTTGCGGCGGGCAATGGCATTCATTTTGCGAATCTGGGCTACGGCTCTGACCTGAGAGCGTGTACGGCGGGATGCAGCAAATACGACACGACCTGCCGGATCATCCAAGGAGCGCCCCGCCCGGCCCGCCATCTGTACGAGCGAAGCTTCGTCGAAAAGTCCGTTGTCCGCATCCAGAATAAACACATCGCTACGCGGGATCGTCACGCCGCGCTCCAGAATGGTGGTAGTCACGAGCAGACGGATGGAGCGCTCCCGAAATGCTATGACTTTGGCAGCCCGCTCCGCATCCTGCGATGAGGTCCCTTCAATAGAAATGTTCGGAAAATTCCGGCGCATCAGGTGCACAAAAGCCTCAATCTGGGCGATACGTGTCACAAAAACAAACACCTGGGCATCACGTTGTAAGGAAGTGCGAATGTGCTTCACGATGGCCGCTGGAAGCTGTTTACGCTTGATGCACTGCGCCACGGTAAGCATGTTGATCAGTTGCGGTACAGGCAACGGATGCCGGTGAAAACGGACAGGCACTTTCGCATGAGCAAGCTTGCCTAGAGCAACCTCACGTTGTAACCGGGCTGGCGGCGTAGCGGACAAATAAATGAAGTTACCCTCTGGTTTGCAGCAAGATGCAGCCGCGTGAGCCAACATAGGATCGTTATGATAGGGAAACGCATCAAGCTCGTCGATAATCACCAGATCGAAGCCTTGGTAAAAACGCATGAGCTGGTGAGTGGTCGCTAGGGTTAACCGCGCGTCTTTCCAGCGCTCCGAACTTCCGCCATAGAGCGTCGCGAGCGAGGTGTCCGGGAATGCTTTGGCAAGGCGCGGAGCCAGCTCCAGCACGACATCCCTGCGCGGTGTAGCGACCAGCGCTCGCCCTCCTTGATCCAGGGTGTTCTGGATCAGGGGGAAAATCATTTCGGTCTTGCCGGCCCCGGTCACGGCCCAGAGCAAGAACCGCCCCGGCCCATCCCCTGCGGGCGGCCGGGCCAAAAACGCAAGCGCCGCGGCTGCTGCCGCGCTCTGCGCTGCGCTTAGCCCCCACCGGGCGAGTCCGCCGCCGGTGGGGGCCAGGGCCGTGCCACGCGATGCTTCGCCGCGTGCGGGCACGGCCCCTTGCGCTGCACTGCGTAGCAGCAGCGCACAGGCACGGCTGCGCCCTAGCGCGAGGCATGCCTCGCAGTAGGCGCACGCCGCCAGGCCGCAGGCAGCGCAGGGCACGCGCTGCCTGGCTTCGCTGCCACAGCGGTGGCAGCGGGGCGCGCTTCGCGCGCGGCCGAGCCACGCGAGCCGGCGGCGCGTGGCGGGCCCTTCGAGGGCGGCTGTGAGCTGCAGCCGCCCTTGCAAGCGCGCGAGCTGCGCAGCCGCGCGCCAGCCCCCGGGCGGCATGGCGGGCTCCGCCGCCAGCAGCGCCTCGGCCTCGGCCGCCAGCAATTGGCGGCCGCTCATCCGCTCAGCCAGCAATGCTGCGCACTGCTCCAGCTGAGCCCAATGCTCGGCGGGATATGGCTTCGGCATCCCGCCAACCCTTGCCCATGTCCCACTTCCTGTTCCTCTACTTATTCCTTCACCTGTCCCTCTCCCCGTTCCCCTACCTATTCCTTTAGCTATTTTCTTCTCTACTCCGACTCCTGTACTTGTCCCCCTTCCTCCTTCCCCACCAATTCCTTTTCCCATTTGATCACCTCCCCAGTTGTCCAAACCATTTCCATTCCAACTTCTCACTCCCTCCTGCTCAGCCAAAGCCTTTTTCGCCTCCACTTCACCCGAAAGCTGTTCATACAAATCAATCTTTGCGTTCAAATAACTTTGCCACGCCTCCATCCGCCACTCATTCATGCTACGCGCTGGCTCAAATTGATCTACCAGCCATGAAGCCTGACTTAACGGCAGCTGCGTGCTTAACATCAGCCATTGCTGAACAGGCTGTCCACTTATGCCCTCTAGCCACCACACCACATCCACCTGAATGTCCAAAGACATCACCATTCTCCACTTCTCACTCACCCGACATACATAAATCCCCACCTGCATCTGTTCTGCCCTCCCTGTTTGTATCCGAAAACGCAAAAAAGCACATACTAACCGGCGTTTTCGCCGGAGCATGTGCTTCATGTCCGTTATTCATATCACATTTTTCTTATTTTCCAACCCATACTTTCGGTAACTCATTGGTGCTGGATTGAATATAAATAGATTCTCCTGGCTGTAATACCTGTCCATTTACTTCAAAAGTAAACGTTGTTTCCAGTGAAGTACCGTATACATCAGGAATCTCCCCTACTACATCATAAGAATCAATACCATCCACATTTATAACATGACCCTTATGATCATTAACACTACATTTAATAATTCCATTCGTACTATGACCATCTTCTAAAGCATTCTGCCTCTCAATCTCACCGCGCCCGATTCCTTCAGCTACTACTCTATCCATACTTAAAGGCACTGAAAACGCCAAAAACACAAACAGTAGTAACCTTCGAATATGTACTTGATTCATAGACTCTTTTCCTTCCTAAATCATCTTCCAAATGAATACTTCTTCAAGAAATCAAACGCAAGCAATCTGACAATCCATATAAAGTAAGTATATGGTTCATTTTCCTGCTCGTCAATACACCTTAACATCATGCATTCACTCGTTTAAACATTTGGAATTTCCCCAACGAATATGCGCAACTTTTTCCAGTTTTCTTAGTCTATACTTTTAAGTTAAGATTTCTGACTTCAAAGAGCTTCTTCAGGCGTCATCTGAAGTGATAAATCCAGTCTTTAACCATAGATTGCAATAAAACCCATATTCAATTTAAAGGCAGACTTGGCTACAATTACAAAAAAAAGACTACAGCATCACGCTGTAATCTTTCTCAACTTGAATCGGCATATTAACGTCTGCATCATGTAAAATGTGAGTATTAGCTGCTTCCAGCTTCATCACCGGAATTACGCAGATCAATGAGGCGATAGCTATCCTTCGTCTGCCCGGCATGTTCAAGGTCTGCTGGCACAGCGGGTAGATAAGACAGCTCCATGCCTTGCCTTTGCATCATCTTCTCGATAATTGTGATCGTTTCCGCTTCTTTAGGCTCGGCGACCACCGTTAGGGAGAAGCTCTTCCCACGATATAATAATTCCAGGCAAAGTGCTCGAATAATACCTTCAATCCGTCCTGCCTGATTGGAAGGAATGAGCAGAATCTGCTCGAAGCCTTCGGACTCCGGGCGGGAAGTATGGCGCTGGTGCATCACATGAACGGCCATTGCCGCCAGGAAGTATATAAGCAGAATCATAGTCAAATGAGCAACCATGGCAACTGCACCTCCTCGGAAGGTCATGTTCACCCATGGCGAACATCCCTGTATACCGCAGTATATGCTGCGTATTCCGAAGGGTTACAGCCAACAACCCGTCAGTGCTCGCTTGAACAGATGTTCAGCACACCCTCAAACTTTGTTCATGTGCAGTGATAAAGTCCATCAACCCGCAAACCAATCCAGTACTGGAAAGGGCGCGAGTGAAATAGCTGACTAACCATTATACAATTAGAGCGTAACCCAACCATATTTGATGGAGTTAATAACAGCCTGTGTGCGGTCGTCAACTTCCATCTTCTGCAGAATGCTGCTGACATGGTTTTTGACTGTTTTCTCACTGATGAACAGAAATTCACCAATCATCTTGTTGCTCTTACCCTCAGCCATCAAACGCAATACCTCAGCTTCACGACGTGTCAGCGGATTATTGTCTCCAGCCACAAATTTAACGCCTGCTTCCTTCGAAGCGCCTTCGCTCATTGCACCTGTTTCGTTAAGATACGTCATGCGACGAAGTTGCATAATCAGCTTGCCCGTAACTTTGGGATGAATGAATGCATGCCCTTCATGAACGGAACGAATCGCATTGATTAGAGATTCTGCTTCCATATCCTTCAGCAAATATCCGTTTGCACCCTTACGGAGTGTTTCGAATACATAACTTTCATCGTCATGGATGGACAAAATAATAACCTTTACATCCGGGAACAGCTCGCGCAGTTTCTCGGTAGCTTCAACGCCGTTTTCCACAGGCATGTTAATGTCCATCAGTACGATGTCCGGTTTATCCTGATTACAGAATTCGAGCACCTGAATACCATCGCCACATTCGCCGATGACCTCAATGTCGTCCTCCATATTTAAAATGCGTTTCAAGCCCTCTCGGAACAGCTGATGATCATCAGCCAAAAGGACTTTAATTGATGTTTTTCCAGTATCACGGTTTTCCATCCTGCTACTCCTTTCCCTTATCCACGTTTGTCGGGATATGAATGACTATTTTGGTTCCCTGATTCTCTGCGGATTCAATCTCTATTCTTCCTTCTAACAGTTCAACCCGTTCTCTCATCCCGATCAGACCGAAGTGGTTGTGATCCTTGCTTTTCTTGGCAAGAAGCTCCGGTTTGAACCCAAGCCCATTGTCCTGTACGACAATTTTGACGAGCTGAGCCTGGTATGTAATTTCTACGACAACATATGTGGGATAAGCATGCTTGGCAGCATTAGACAGACCTTCCTGCACGAGACGATAGATTGCAGCCTCCATTGCAGATGAGAGACGATGTTCCTTGCCTCTTGTTTCAAAAAGCGACCGGATTTTTGTTTTTACTTCAAAATCCTGCACATACTTCCGAAGCGTTGGAATCAATCCCAGATCATCCAGTGCCATAGGACGCAGATTGAATATAACTTTTCTCATTTCTTCAAGACTGGAACGAACCTGGCCTTTCAAATCTACTATTTCGGCCTGGACCATCTTAAAATCCTGCTTCATGAGCATTCTTTCTACAATTTCCGTCCTAAGCACTAGATTGGCAAGCATCTGCGCAGGCCCATCATGAATCTCCCGGGCAATACGTTTCCGCTCTTCCTCCTGGGCCAAAATTATTTTCAATCCAATCATTTGTCGATTCTTGGCAGACTCGATAATCCGGGTCACTTGACCCAGCTCTCCTGACAAGTATTCTAGCACAACGCCCATCTGCGAACCAATGGTCTCGGCACGCTCCACAGAAGCCTCCACATTTTTGGCACGCTTCTGCAGATCATCCCGACGGGCCTTTAGATACATTTCCTTCTCACGATAAATCATCAGATCCAGCTGAAGCTGTGTCGCTTTTTCATACGCCTGCTTGATATCATGCTCCGAATAGCGGACAAAGTCACGGCTCACTTCTGTAAGCCGAATCCGGGAACGGCGGTAATTCAGCTCCAATTGATCTACTTTCTCGATCGTTTCCGCCGTTTCCTTCAACACTGACTTGAGCTCCTCGTTGAGCGTCTTCAGCTCGTCACGAGTGGAGTCCATAATTTCAAACATTTGATATTTGCTGTTTTCCATGACTTGTATGGCGTTTTTTATGACGCGGTCTATGGCATCGGCTTGTAAATCCACGTTTGTTCGACTCCATTTCTATCGTTTCCGGTATATATCATACCATATCACGATGAGATGGTAACGGTCTTCGTGTTCTGTTCCCATTTTACAGTCAGCCCAAGTTGCTCGGATACGAGTCTAAGAGGGACTAAAGTCCTACCTCCACTTACGTAAGGTGCAACTGTTGCGCTCTGTCTTTTGCCATTGAGAACAAATTCTTTCTGACCTACCACCAGATCGATCAGCTTACTTCCGCGAATGACAGTGATCCGCTGATTTTTGCTATCCCAGTTCGCCTGTCCGCCAAAGGCATCCAGTACGTGTTTGATCGGCACATACGTTGTTCCATTTTTAATGACCGGTGCTGCATCAATGGACTTTGTTGTCCCGTTTACTGTCATAGACTTCTGTCCAAGTACCAGTGAAGCTGTGCCGACAGGCAATCCAACTTCGCTGGATTTGGAAGGCATAGTGAACGCAATGTTGTCGAACGCAACCGTTCCTGTCATCGCGCGCTCATCCTGACCCTCTTCCACGTTAACGACGTATACACGCTTCAGTTTTGCCGGATAAGCCATATTTAGCCCGTTCAGGTCTACATTTACCTTTTTCCAGCCGTTCCAGTCGATGGCTTTGGCGAGATCAGCATATACCGTTTTACCTTTGGCATCTGTAAATTCCGCACGCAGCCAGTTCAGGCTCTTGTCGCCCATCACATCCATCGACATCGAAGTTGCAGTTGCAGATACGTCTCTACCTGTTGTACCGTTCAATTGAGCGTAGGCGTACATTTTGCCGGTTCCGCCTGTCATATCGTAACTGAGTTGCAACACCTTGGAACCAGCCTTGTCACCCGTTCCTGCTACGACTGCGGCTGATCCGGTTACACCTGCTGCATTTGTGGTGAAGTTAATCGGATAGTTCGTGTTTTCGAAATTCTCCCAGATGGTTTCGCTCGCTGCTGCAGAGAGTACAACAACGGTGCTGTAACCATCATAACGGCCGATCGCATAACCCACCTGTGCTCCGTCATTCACAGAGGATACCGTCAACTGGTCACCTGCCACTTTCCCTTTGAACCCGATGAATTCCCATGTCAGAGAATCGGCTGGTACAGTCACGCTTTGCCCGCTCTTCGTTGTAGCCGTCACCGGAATAGAAACAGTCGTTCCCGCTTGGAGTGATCCAAGGCCAGATCCGGCAGTCAGAGAAGCCAGCTCACTACCGCCCAGTACCGTGACTTTGATCGAAGATGAAGCTCCACTGCTAGTAGCCGTCAATGTTGCTGTACCCGGCTTCACACCTTTGACCGTTCCGTTGCTGACGCTGACAATTCCGTTATTGCTGGATTTCCAGGTCAACGGAATATTACCTGTCGAGATCGGGTTGTAGTACGTGTCATAGCCTTTTGCAGAGTACTTGCCTTCCTGACCTGCAAGCAACGTCTGGCTGCCGCTTACCGCAAAACCTTTCAGCTTGCCTTCAGGTGCTGTGGAGAATACACCAAGTGTATTCACAACTTGACGCTGCTCGGTACCATACTCGGTATTAAATGTCAGACTGGCTGACTGTTCACCTAGCGGACGTGTAACCATCGTTGTTGATCCGCCGCCATCCAGATTCATACCTTTCCATACCCCGATGCTCGTCATGAACGACTGCAATTCGGTCAAGGACATGCCGCTGCTGTTGCCGTTTTTCTCGGCTGCAATAATATACACGTATCGTCCATCCTGAGAATATCCTACCGCCGTTCTGGCACGGACACCCCCTATGCCGGAAGAAGCGATATTCCGCGAGAAGGAAGCAGCCTGACCTCCGTTCACCAGAATCGTATGACCGCCAATCATCATGTCCAGATTATTCGGGTCAACAGACTGTCCTGTCGTTTTGGCAACCAGCTTGTAATCTGCTCCCAGTGTCTGTCCAACAGACAGGTGACTCATGACCCATGTTGCCGCTGTACCATGTGCACGGAGGATATACCCGTCCGGCGGTACGGTCATATTTAAAGCCTTTTTATCCGAAATTTGCGTGATGACACCATTCTGAACGAGCACCTCCGTCGGTGTGGTGGAAGGATCATTCGGACGTTTGGTCGACGTCCATGCAGGTGTATAAATATACATGGAGTTCACATGGCTGTATGTACCCGCTCCCGTTTCAACCGTATAGTCCTCCTTATTTATCCCACGCAGAGCGAATGTTGAACCATCCTGCGCCTTTACTGTGCCGTCAAATGAATATTCATCAATCATCGGCTTGCCATCTTTGGTTACCGTGAGGGCATACATGCCCTTCAGTTCCGAAGGCGTAGACACCAATACCCCGTCAGATACCTGGCCGCCAATCGGTGACATTTCCCCGGATACGTTAAAATAATCTCCGTTCACCGCAGCCACTGCGCCGTTTTCCTTCGCCATGCCACCCGTGCTCTGTTTGCTGTTTAATTTGCTGCCTTTACCTGTCATTACATCTAACTTCACGTACGGATTTTGCAAATCTACCTGAATCACATCGGCAAGCACATTCACTTTTGAACCTGAACGTGTTGTCGTATATCTGTATTTCATGAGCTTCGCACCCGAAGTCAAAATCTCTTCCCCGAGCTTGCTCGTATTCGTCGATGCTGCTGCGGCTACGGATTGCCAGGAAGTCCCTGACCACATCTGTCCACCTGCACTCATTACAGGTGCAATCCAAATCACACCTGCCAGTGTTACAATTGCCCATTTCTTAGCCTTGCTGTGCTTAACGTCTTCCAGCTGTTTCCCATGTTTCCCCAGCATGTTCGAAACGTCTCTCCCATCTTGTATATCAATCTTAGATATCGCACAGATCCTGCCGGTTGGCAGTACATAGAGCGATCTCTAGCATACCCTTCTATTAATAGACTGTTTTTTGTAGAAAAAGTTACGCCCCAAGCCAAGAATAAGGTATAAATTGGCTACTATATAAGTTGAATTAAAGATTTTACACGGCCAACTCCGATGACAGAATAACCTGGAGAGTAGCGGTTATCCCCAGATTTTTTGGATTCCCTTTTCCAAGGGGGAAAATCCGGTGATAAAGGCGAAGCGTATGCTTCCGATGCTAGCTTTCTTTCAGAAAGCTTTTAGCTCCGCTTTTTCAGGTTTTTTCTGTCCTCTCCGTTATTGTGTAAAAGAATAGTTCAACTTATATAGTTTGAGATTCGTCTTCCATCCACAAAAAAAGACACTTCAAGAAATTTACTTTCTTGAAGTGCCCTCCACTTATAGATAACCCAGTTGATCCAGAACCCGTTTGAGCATTACCGCTGCTTGCGCGCGACTTGCATTGCCTTGAGGTGCAAACGTATTACTTGTCATTCCTTGAATAATACCTGCTTGTACCGCTTTGGCAACGGAATCTTTGGATTGGATTTTTTTGTTGTCTTTGAACTTGGACAGTGTTGAATTCGCCGAGGATTGCAGTGATAGTGTTTTCCCCCCGTAATTCATGGCCCGAGTCATCATAATCGCCATCTGTTCACGGGTAATCGGATGATCCGGCTTAAACGTGCCGTCCGTATTCCCCATAATGATTCCGGCCTCTGCTGCAGCACCAATATAAGCACTTGTGATGTTGCCGCCCCGAACATCCCGGAAACGACTGACTGCACTAGCTTCTCCCTTTAATCCGAGTCCTCTCGCTACCAGTTCGGCAAACTCTGCACGGGAGATGTTCTCATTGGGACGATAATAGTTACCGTTAGGCGTGCTGATAATCCATTTAGCAGATAATTCCTTGATCACCTCGCTTGCCCAATGTGACGAAGTGTCTGGATAACTGACCGCGCGATTGATCGGCACAACTGCCTGGTTACCATTCAGCTTGGCTTGAATAACGACTCCGCCTGGTGTGCTTTTGAAAGAACTTGGTACATAGGACAGCTGGAACGTTGTCATATCCAGAGCAGCCATGCTTGAAGTCAGGGTTGGTGTATTAGCTGCTACTTGCATGGATAACCCACTTTTAAGTTGCTGCTCCATCTGTTGTTCTCCAGCACCTTTACTTGCAAACACATGTACATCTGTGTAGTTGGCGAGCTTCTGTGCACCTGCCCCAGCGATCAAACTTTCCATCGTACCCGAATCCGATAGTGGCATAGTTTCTAGTTGAACGTACAAAGAAGGTAACACCGTCTTGGATGAACTGCTCTCGTTAATTGGCATCAAGACCGATGAAGCTGCAATCGTACCCACGCTGCGGCTCATTCCTGCCAAATCCAGATTGGACAGCGCTACTGTCCAGAGACGGTCACCATATTTCACTCCAACCGTACCATTGCGGTAATTCCCGGCAAGTTGGGTAAGTGTCGTGATTGGAAATCCAACATACGCAGAGTACTCGCTATCCGGAACCTCAAACACAACAGGCTGGCTCAGCTTGCCGGATGCAGATGCATATTCGAAAGCCTGGCTTAACTTCGCCGCATCTACATTAAATTGACGAGTCGTACGATTGTAGTGCGACATCGCGGAAACCGAAGAGGCTGTGCTGTTATTCATAACAAGCAGGGACTGTCCGTAACTGGATGCATCCAGTTCATTCATCCAAACCGGACGTCCTCCTGTCTGATTCGTTGCAGGCAAGTTGCTGCTGCTCTGCTGTAGTGTCAGCGGCCCAAAAGCCGGCACCGTTGTATTGGACGCATCTCGCAGGGGTACAGCTCCAGGCCTGTAACTAATCGTACCTGAAAGATTGTCCGTACCTGTGTTCGAGGAAAGCTCCAGTTTCAACGTTACTACAGATCCAGAAGCAGATGCTGACAACAACTTGGAACTGCCATTGTTCAGAAATACGCTGAATTGAGCTAACGTTAAAGCAGTCTCCGGCTGAATCGCCTCACGGAATTGAATCTGGATCGTATCGCCCTGAATGACAGCCGCCACAATTTTGTCATTGCCATAGGTATAACTGACAGGAGTCAGATTAATATACCCTGCAGGGTTATTGTTTAGATCGGTTAACCGCATTGATCCAGGCACATAGGATAACGATACGTTCTGTGTATCTTTAACCGGCGAAGCAAGAGTCAGTGTAACGAGATCATCTTCGATCTCTGAACTATTTACAAAAACAGGCTTACCGTCAACAAGTACCGAGTACTGGCTGTTCTGTGGTTTATTTTCCGGTTTCAACGGCTCATTGTACCGCATCCATAATGTATTGCCACTCACTTCTGCGCTTCTGAACTCAGGCGGCTTGGTGTCAATCGAATTGCGGACATAGAACCCGGTGAATCCGGCAAGTGTCTGACCACGGCTATCTTTTACAGGCCAAGAACCCGGAGTATATGTGACACGAACAACCTCGCCATCCGTAATCGATCGGCTCAGATTAAGAGTTACGCTAGAGCTGTTATTTACAGAGATGCTATTCACTCCAACAGCGATCTGATCAGCGGTTACACTAAACTGTCTTGCGGCATCACTTGAAGTGACGTATACCGTTTCAGGATAATACAGGGTAATCGTGCTGTAATACGCGCTTCCTTCCCGCGGTTTCGACATCACGGAGTCTAGCCCATTATCTACGTCACGTGCGCCAAACGACGCAGCCGCATTGTTGGACTGATCCGTAACCCGGTTGCTCGTTCCCGGTGTGTATGCAATTCGAACAAGCTGTCCTGCTGCTACACCCGTATCCAGGACAACATATACACTGTCACCCGAGGTGTACGTCTGACTGATATTACGTTTCTCACCATTCACCGTTACAGCATATGCGCTGCTGAAGGGGTTAATGTTGGATAACCACTTGTCATATGTCAAACGAATTGTATTATTGCTATGCATACTGGCACTTTTCAGGGCTGGTGCAGTTGTATCTTTGCTCAGTGTTTTGAATGTCCATGATGTCGAACCATTCAGTCCTGTAAAGATGTTGCCCGCTCGATCCCGGTATGCATTGGCAGGCAGGTCTACCACATAAGTGGTGTTGCCCTCCAGCTCGCTTGTAGGCGTAATAATCAATTGTCTGCTGTTAGAGCTATTGAACACGGTTCTCGTTGAAACAATCGCTCCATTGGATTTCTTGAGAACAGGAGCTATAAAATACCTTGTATCCAATTCCTTATTAAAGGTCACACTTAAACTTCCAGATAAAGGTACGTTTGTAGCCCCATTTGTAGGTAATAGTGTGGCAGCCGTTAGCGCAGTTGGATCAGAAATAATGTTAAATCCCCACACATTACCACTGATGCCGCTAATATCGTTTTTATTGGCATCCTGCAGATATCCTTCGGGCATAACGATATAGTATGTAGTATTATTATTCCAATCTTTGTCTGGATCGATCTTTATGGTGTTTGTCCCTAAACCTGTGATCCGAGGTGCTCCAGCATTAACCGGAATTTGTTCAAAGATCGTACCGCCAACCCGGCCCTGATAGATGGTCATTGTGCCTCTGCCAGCCGTTACAGGTCTGTCAAACGTCATCACGATATCGGTCAACGGAGTCATAATCGTTGCATTATCAGGAACCCTGCTAACTAGCGCAGCAGATCCAATACCTTGTGTACTGAATGTCCATTCCTTCTTGGTCAAGCCTGCAAAAGGTGTATTATCATCTGCATAAACCAATGTTTTATTATTAATCTCAACGTAATATGTAGCGCCTGGAAGCGGTTTGGAAAGTGTAATGCTTACACGATACCCGCTGACTGACGAATCTGCGCCAGCTCCAGCATCCGGTGTAGGAGGATCGGTAATAGGTTGCTGCGGATCAATGGTTACTTGGCCACCGGTTGAGAGGATGAAATCAACCTCCGAATCGTCATCCAGACGTTTCACCAAAATCATATTATTCGCAGTATCTGCCTTCTTCACCGGTCTATCAAAATCAATGATAAGCGGAGCAGAGGTATCTACATTCGTTGCTTTGGCTGCTGGTATCGTATCTTTAATACCCGCAGCAAGTTCGTTAGCGGCATAAGAGCGCGACTCAGCGCCATTCCAGCCGGTAAGCCAGCCTTGAGCAGTTAATAGTACAATTAATAATCCCAACATGCTCTTTTGAGCCATTTTTCTCATATTCACTGACGTTCCTCCTTATTCCCATGACTTCATATGTCTGATATACAGACCTCTTTATGTATTTCGGTTACAAAAGGAATAACTGTTAGTTATTTGGGGGTATTTACCATAAAATATTTTGAGTTCGTAAATGCATGAATATCTTCTACTTCTGGTCTTGGTGAAGAATACTATCAGAATAAAAAAAGCCCTCATTGCATTGTTATCCGAGACTTCATAAGTCAAAGATTAACAGCATATGAAGGCATCCATATGATCCATTATATTCTCCAAGTTATTTACGCTTTACATATAACGAAATATCGATCATTAATCCAACAAGAAACCAACCGATATACACCAGATATGCCCCTTCAAATGGATTAAACCAGGAAATAATACTGAGCTTTAAAGTGCCATAACGGAAAAAGGTATATAAAATAACAAGTACAAGAGGCAGAATCCACAGCGAAATAGATCTGAGCGAAAAGAATCGCTTCATTTATGATCACACATCCTCTCTGAGCTACAGAAAAAGTAAACACAAAAGCCCTTGATTTCTATATAGAATCAAGGGCTTTTTGTTTGCCCGAAACGTATTACAGGCCGGCTTGTGTTTTCAACAGTTCTGCTTTGTCCACTTGTTCCCAAGGAACATCGAGATCTGTACGGCCAAAGTGACCGTAAGCAGCCGTTTGTCTGTAGATCGGACGACGCAGATCCAACATACGAATGATGCCAGCTGGACGAAGGTCGAAGTTGTTACGCACCAGCTCAACTAGCTTCTCTTCGCTAACTTTACCTGTTCCATATGTGTCCACGTTGATGGATACCGGATTAGCTACACCAATGGCATAAGCAAGCTGGATTTCCACTTTGTCGGCCAGACCCGCAGCAACCAGGTTCTTCGCTACATAACGAGCGGCATAAGCTGCCGAACGGTCTACTTTTGTCGGATCTTTACCCGAGAACGCACCACCGCCATGACGTGCATAACCACCATATGTATCAACAATGATTTTACGTCCAGTCAGGCCTGCATCCCCCTGAGGTCCGCCAATAACGAAACGTCCAGTCGGGTTGATAAAATATTTCGTCTGCTCGTCCAGCAATTCGGCTGGAACAACAGGCAGGATTACTTGCTCTTTGATATCTTTCTGGATTTGCTCCAGAGTCGTTTCTTCCGCATGCTGCGTAGACACGACAATGGTATCCACACGTACCGGCTTGTCACCGTCGTATTCAATCGTCACTTGTGTTTTACCATCTGGACGCAAATATTCGAGCGTACCGTTCTTGCGCACTTCCGCCAGGCGGCGTGCAATACGGTGAGACAAGGCGATTGGCAGCGGCATTAGTTCTGGTGTTTCGTTGGTTGCAAAACCAAACATCAGACCTTGGTCACCTGCACCAATGTTTTCCGTTTCACGTGCCATTTGCTCTGGATCACGATGCTCCAGTGCTGCATTGACACCTTGTGCAATATCAGCGGACTGTTCGTTGAGTGACGTCAGTACCGCACATGTATTATAATCGAAACCGTACTTGGCACGAGTGTAGCCAATTTCTTTTACTGTATTCCGTACGATAGCCGGAATGTCTACATATTCAGATGCAGAGCTGATCTCGCCAATAACAAGCACAAGACCTGTTGCTACCGAGACTTCGCACGCTACACGAGCATTTGGATCATTCGCCAGAAATGCGTCCAACACGGCGTCCGAGATTTGATCGCAAATTTTATCCGGATGTCCTTCAGTTACAGACTCCGATGTAAAAAGATGTCGGCCTTTAATAGACATGAAGTTTCAACCTCCCATAACTATAGTATGGCGATTGCCCGAACAAAACATAACGGCGATTCGTTCACTATACCCTCGAAGGCGCTTTACAGTAGAATAAGGACACTGATCCGCATTCACGAAGACAAGGATTTTTCAGGTAATTGCCTTAACAAAAAATCAACCTTTCCCTAGTGGAAAAGGTTGCATACCTCAAATGTCATCTTATCGTATTTGTCAAGTGGTGTCAATTAAGGACACGTAATGTATGAGTTCTAGAGATGCAGTTCTGCCTGACGAATCAAGCGTTTGGTGATCTCTCCACCAACCGATCCATTCTCCCGGGATGTGAGATGTCCCCACCCTTTATACTGCCCGTATGAATGATCACTAATCGCACCAAGCTCCCCGCCGAATTCGGTATCTGCACCTGCCAGACTTCCGCGGCCGCCATATCCTACATTCAAACCAAACTCGGCAGCAATTTCATACTTCATCTGATCGAGCATCTGACGACTTTCCGGTACAACCTTCTTATTACTTCTAGCCATTGTTCCTACACCTCCATATGTTGTTGTCTACAGGTATAGAGTGAGCAGGAACATGCCCGGCTAGCCGTATTAATGATTGTTAGAACTGGTTAATCTGAGCAATAAACCACGAATGAAAGAGAATAATTCCGTACCAAACTGCACAACCTATTTCAACGTATATCCACCGCGTACCATAACCGTCAGGCTGTATTTGTTACCATCCAGAACCGTAATGCCACGTCCGTCCTTTGGAAAAGAAAGCAAGTGATTGGTCGGCGCCGCCTGACCGTTCGTCAGGTCTACCCCGTCCGTCAGATCGGCTACACCATTGATACCCTCACTGACGATCACGGCTTTACCGCTACGTACAATGAACTCCGCGCCGGATTTACCGAGCAGCTGTTGACCCGGCTTCACGGTTACAATCTCCACGGCATCAGTTGCACCCGATACCAGGGGCGGCAGTCCCGGATCTGTGCTCGATCCGTTTGTGTTGCCCGTTCCTGCAGATTCATTGTTGCCAGTGGATGTGGTTGGATTGGTTCCAGTGTTGCCGCTTGTTCCATTGCTGGTCCCATTATTAGCCGGAAGTTTCCCACCCAAAGCTTGTTGAATCTGCTGATCAACGTAACTCTTCGTTACCACCGGGTCATCTGCGGTTCCTGGCTGAATAGTGCCTGCACCGATGGCTGTACCGTTATATACCGACCCTACCCATACCCCAACACCAATCGTCAGCGCGGCCAGAGATACTTTCATATATGGTTTCATCTGTAATTTGTTCCTCCTCTGGTAATCTATTAACTTTAACTATAGAGAAAAAAGTGCGATGGGACAAGCAAAACCTCGCTCCCCTGCATAGGGAAGCGAGGTCTGTAGCTGTAAAAACTGTTGGAGATGATGATATGAACTATCGATTAGAGTTAGAATTGTTGTTGTTATTGTTACCATTGTTATTGTTGTTTGAACCCTCTTCCGGGAATTCAATTGGCTCTTCTTTTGGCAACTTGGATGTGTCGTAGCTGTATCCTTGTTCCGCCAAGCGGATACGCTGCCCTTCAAATACATCATAAAGTGCAACACGATATGAACCACCACGGATTTTATCAAACACCCTGTCATCAATACTCCAGGTAAACGTCTGGTTAATACCTGTTTTCAGATCCGTGCCTAATCCAAGCTCCTTGTCAAATACTTTACCCGAACCGTCCGTTACGGACAGGATGTATTTGTGTGCACTCTCGCCGCTATCTACCGCCTCTTCCTGAGTTAGGGAGTAGATCATTTCAAATGAAACCGCAGTACCGCCTGTCAGGAAACCTCTAATGTTGGCGCCTGAGAATTTGAACGGATACAGATCGATATCGTTTAATGATGACAGTACCGGCAATGATTTCGGCTGAATTTCGAAGGAAGTGGCATTCACATAAGCCGTAGCATCGCCATCGCCTGTGACGAATTTGTTATCCGCGACCCCTTCACCCACGATCAGACGCATATCAGATAATGTTTTGACGCTCTTCGGCACTTTCGCCCAGAACGTTACAATACTCTTCTGACCCGGTCCTGGAATACGGTTTGCCTGCTTCGCTTGTGCTTTGTAATACATACCATCAGCTGTTTTATAGTAACCCACCAGTTTGCCCAGACCGTTCTGTCTCAGCGATTTATTGGTCATCTCGAACTCGGTATATACGATATCCGAAGACGCGCCCGGGTACACATAAGTTCTACGTACGCCAAGCTCGGTTTCTTTCTCCGATGTACCTTGCGTGAAGAATTTACCTGAAGACACATAAGCCAGCGGCTGAATTAATCCAGAGGTAGTGAGCGTAATCCAATCGTTTGTCTCTTGTTCCCCTACTTTTTCCAGCAAAGTCAGCTCCAGACGTTGCATGTTAAGCTCTGATGGAATCTTCGTCAGGAGATATGCCTCCGTTACCATACCTGGACCCAGCAGTTTCCCGCCTTGGGCTTGAATCAGTTTGGTATCCCCGTCGATGCGAGCCGAATCAATCGTAAACATTGCACCCAGCTCCGGTAATTGCACCGTCTTCGCCGAAGCGTTACGGATCGTCACCTTGGCCGCAATGATATCACTATCGGTCCATGGAAGACGCTGCAAAGAACCTACCGACACCCCAAAGGTTCCTTTGCTGTTTTTGATCACCGTCTCTGTAGTAAGGCCGTCCCCGCTCGTGACCGATTCAGGAATGGTATAGATGCCTACAGGATAGGAGAATTCAAACCCCGTAGCACCTGTACTCGTGCTCGTTCCTTCTTTGCTCTCATCCTTGGAGGACGGAGTCATCACTACAAATTTGATTTTGCTTGTATCACCATCTCCCTGGATGGTAGAGGTCAGCTTAATCGTCTTGGTTGATCCTGGTTTTAACTTCAGATCGTCCAGTGCCTTAGTTTCGATTGGATAGGAAGTACCATCTTCCGTACGAATCTCCAATGCATATTTCGGTATTTTCACTTCTTTCTTACCTTGATTCTTCAACACCCATTGCATCGTCAGATCGTATTCCTCATCTTCTCCACGTATACGAGCAGATTCCAGAAGAGTCGATACTGTCTGTCCATCAATCGAAATCAGGTTAGGCTGATTCGCTTCCGTATTCACATTGGTTTGACTTGCTTCAGGAAGCTGTAATGCAGCTACAGGCAGAGCAGTCTTCTCTTCCCCCTGCTCTTCCACAAGCAACAGCTCCGACTTCTCCAGCTTGACTGCCGTCGGTATAGAAGCCATTAAACTTAACGTTTTGTTCGCTTGTGCCTGAATGCTGATGCCTGTGCTATCCTTGTCCAAAGTTAACGGATAATTCGTACCGCCTGGTGCACGTAAAATCCATTTCACATTAGGATTGTCCAACAGTTTATAGCTGATGTTACTCAGATTCACGCCAACTTTAACATACTGTTTCTTATTCTCACCCGGGTACACTTTGATACCGGAAACCTTCACTTTAACAGCTGAGTCACTAAGACGAACGGTCTTCGTTTTGCCTACGGGTGTCGTGATACTGTACGAAGCAGGAACAACAAATTTCCCGACTGTGCTTTCATAGTTCGGCTTGCTGAAGTCCCATTTTACAATCAGGAAGTTCAGATCACTCAGCTTCACTTCACGTCCAACCTTCATAACATAAGTCAGATCCACCGTAGATCCAGGGGATACAGACTTCTTCTCCTGATCTTTGGCAATCAGCTTAGGCGAGAAGCTTGTGCCTCCGCTGGTTTTTACTTTACTCCAGTAATCCAGCATCATCATCGGTTTACTGTCATTGTTCTTATACGTCAGGGTATACGTCACGGTATTCCCGTCATTCTGGGACAGAATATTCACATCCGTCAAGCTCACTGTACTGCGAGCCGTGACCTTCACCGCAGGCACATTTGCCAAGGTATGTACGACTTTATTGGCAGCAGCCGACTTCTTGTTCGCTGCCGAATTATTTACATTACTGGAAGCCGTTTTGCCCGTATTCGCCGGACTTGCCGCAGCCCCAATAGTTCCCCCACTCGAACTAATCAACAACACACTTGATAACAAAGTCGTTATGACCTTTTTATGATCCACTTCCAAACCTCCCATAAGTTGCTTGTTGCTTTATAGTATAAACGTTTGAGAGAGAAAGAAAGTTACGATGTTGTTGTATAAAAGAAAAAAAGCTTACCCATTAGGGTAAGCTTTTTTCTTAACTAACTGCTATTAGTAAGCAGAAGTTGTGATGGAGATGTTTTTGTTAGGAGCAGGAGTATTTGCAGTGATTACAACATCAGCAGTTGTACCAGCAGCAACAGTGTAACCTGGCAATTTTCCAGTCATAGCATTTCTGATCAATGTAGCTACTTGAGCAGCATCTTCAGTGCCATTTACCGTAATTGTAAATGTTTTGCTTGTTGTACCATCATTGAAAGTGATTGTGTTAGTACCAGCAGCAGAAGCACCATGAGTAACTTTAAGCGTAACTTCTTGGCCTTTAGCTGTAACTTGGTCTTTACCTTCAATTACAGTTTTAACTTCGCCTTTAACTCCAGCGCCGTTCAACAGGATACTAGTTGCTTTAGCTCCCACAGCATTAGAAGTCAAAGTAATAACATTGTTATCAGTTGCAATAGTGTAATCTGCATTCAAATCAGTACCAATAGCCGTTACAATGTTATCTGTTACTGTATCCAAACTTTGAGTAGCCAAAACAGGAACAGTTTTAGAAATAGCAGTCACGCCATCATTGAAAGCCAATTGCAAGTTACCATTAGCTGGGACACCAATCACTTGAACTTCAAGTACTTGTGCTTCACCTTGGTATGCAACAGTTCCATCAACAGTAGTAGTTGCAGATGTTTTCACACCAGTAGGTGTAGATACATTAGCAGTTGTTCTGTACTCAGAAGATTCGCTTGCAAATTTGCTAGCGTCACCTAACAAGTGAATAAATGTTGCATTTTTGTTCACTTTAACGATATAAGGATTGTTATCGTTGTTCACATCTGCAAATGTTACTTCAACAGATTTACCATCTGCAGAAATCTTTGCACTATAGTCATTGTTAGCAGCTGATAAAATTTTGTCATCTTCTTTATCAGCGCGTCTTACAGTAAGGTTACCTGCTACACCATTAGCATTAGTTTGTTCCAAAGTAGTTGTGAATGGAATTTTAACTGTTCTGTCTTGTTGATACAATTGTTTGTTTGAGTTAAAACCTGCTCCACTTTCATCAACTTTTGGTGCAACATTGCCGTTTGGAGTAACTTCTACAGAACCAATTTTGTTTCCTGCATAAGTTTGGATACCATTATTGCTTACAGTGCTAACTTTGTTAGAAGCTGTAACATCGGAATTAGTTTTCAAAGTTACTTTGTTTCCGCTAACGGATACAGAATTGATTACTGTTCCAGATACGATGAAGTCACCAGCAGAAGCATTAGCAATAGCTTTGTTGAACTCAACTTCGATTGTTCTAGCATCTTTAATAGTTGCAGTGTTAGCTGTCAACGCAACTTCATTCAAGTTATCAGCTTCAACCCAATCAGTTGCTTGACCTGTCTTAGACTTCAATCCAGCAATTTTAAGTCCTTTTACAGAACCACCGTTGAAAGTAACTTCAGTTCCTTCAATGTATTGTGGAAGAATAACTACAACGGATTTACCGCTATCTACTACATTTACAGTAGCATCGCTTGGAAGAGAGATGTTTTGTACTTGAGTAGAATTATTTTTTTGGAAAGAGATATAGTAATTAGCACGGTTGTTCAGAGCTGTAAGATCAACTTCTCTGTCAAATGTCAGAGCGATTTTACGATCAGATCCACCTTTAACATCTACTCCGTAACCTGTAAGTCTTGGAGCTGCGCTATCACTAGCCAAGAAAGTACCCTCGTAAGTAACCATTGTGTTAGAAAGAGCTGTTCTATCTTTCACATCAGAAACTTTCAGATTGTACGTACCAGACAACTTGCTGAAGAATACTACATTGAATTCTTTGTTGTCATTTCCAACTGGCTCAACAGCTTTCACTGGAACATTATTACCATCTTTTTTAACAGAGTAGTATTTGATGTCATTAGCATCTACTGGTTTGTCAAAACGAACAGTCAATTTCTCTGCATACTTAGATCCATAAGTCGCTTCAACTACTTTAGGTTGAACAAGATCAACTGAAGCAGTTACTTTATGTTCTTTAGTAGCATTAGCATTACCGGAGTAGTCTTTCACTTCTACGAACAAAGTGGACTCATAACCTGGAAGACGGTTACCTGAATCAAATACTACTTCAAATACGTTTGAAGACAATTGAGTTACTTTACCAGTCTTTTTGCTGTCTCCATTTTTCCAGTAGAAGCTGTCGTTTGTTACAGAATTCGGATCAATTTCTTCGTCGAAAGTAACAGTTACTTTTTCCAAAGTAGCGGAAATTTCAGTCACTTTAGGACCTTCAGTATCAACCGCTACAGTGAAGTCAGTAGTTGCTGCCAAAGATTTCAGACCAGCGTAATCTTCAACCAAAGATGTAGTCAACTTGTGAGCACCTTCAGAGATTGTGCCAGTGAAATCACGCAGGATTACTTCACGCTCGTTAGCGCCCAGAGTTACCGAACCAACATATGCTTTGTCATCCAATTGGAAGTTGCTGCTTGTTGGTGCTTTAACTGGCTCAGAGAAAGTAACTTTGATCGCTTTAGTTCCCAAAGCTTTAACTTCTGTTACTGTAGGCAAAGTGTTGTCAGCAGATGAGAAGGAAACTTCACCTTGTGGCAATACAGTACCTGTAGAAGATTTTACGTTTTTAACAACTACTTTGTAAGTAGTTCCTTGTGTAAACGCACCTGCAGAAGTTGTATCCAACAAGAGACGTACTGTTTTACCATCCTCCAACAAAGTTGCGGATTTAACTTTACGTGAGTTGTTATCTACATTGTAGTTGTTTTTGTCAGTTGCAGTAGCTTTGTCTACTTTACCGTCAAAAGCAACGTCTACTTCTTTCAAGTTAACGGAAGAAGCGGATTGTACTTTAGTTGCTGCTTCTACTTTGTAAGTAACTTTTTCAGTGAATTGTTTTTCTTTGTAAGTGAATTTCACTTCAGTTTCTTTGTTAGCTTCAAGAGCTTTTTCCAAAGTTACTTTAACGGATTCGCCATCGCTGATTTTGAAAGTAACGACTTTACCGCCTTCGCTTACTTCGTAAGAAGCAACTTTCAGGTTTTGAGCTTGATCAACTGCATAAGCTGCACCAACAAGCAATTGACGGGAAGCGTTAGCGCTGAAGTTAGCGTTAGCGTCTACCAGACCAGCGTTGATTGCTGCTTGAACATAACCTTTAGCCCATGCTGGAGCACTGTTGTTAGTTTCAGCTGGGATTTCGAGGTCCAGTGCACGAGTAAGGATAGTCGCCATTTCAGCGATTGTCACTTTACCGTTGAAGCTGAACAATTGTTTTTCTTTGTCTGTACCTTCCATGATACCTGCAGCAGTTACTGCTTCGATGTAAGGAACAGCCCAGTTTTTAGCTGTGTAGTTTTTGTCTTTGTAAGACAGTTGGCCAGTTACTTCTTTCAGGCCGAGCAATTTAGTGATAACTTTCGCGAATTGACCGCGAGTCATCTCTTGGTTCAAACCAGCAGTACCATCTGGGAAGCCTTCGAAGATACCTTTTGCTTTCAATGCATCAAACTGTTGTTGCGGGGAAACTGCTGTATCACCAAATGCTACAGAAGCAAACATTGAGAATGCCATTGCTGTAGACAATGCTACGGATAAAATTTTCTTCATAACCTTTTTTTCTCCTCCTTGGGTGTTCATAACATTTGAATTTTCTTTAATAGGGTCGCTCGTGTTCCTCATATATTGTTGCACCCCCTTTCCAGAGTTCTGAGCAAGTTAATATAAATGATGTCTGTGAGCATATCACAGAAACTTGAAACCTAGTTCAACAATCAGGTTCACACGCAAATAGAGTAGTTTCCTAATCCTACCTACGTATTATACAATGGGTCTTCCGAGTCGTAAAGCAATTTTTTCTAATAAATAGACAAGATTCTTCACGAGGTCATTCTTGGTAAGTTCCCCAATGTTTTTGACTCTACATCTTAAACGCAGTAGATTTCAAAAAGTTGCGCCTTCCACAAAAAAAGTTTTGAATTTATTTATGTATTGAAGCAGCGCGGGGTTGGATGCCATTCAAAACATGTGGAAACCCTTGATATAACAGCATTTCTGGAAACTGCCCCTCGCTTGAGTTCTCTTGCCAACGTTTATTTATACCCTGATCCGAGACGCGTGAAGCGACAAATTCTACTAAAATAAAAAATAAAAAAGCATCCGTTAGGGATGCTTTTTGAGTAATTCTATGACTTGTCCTAGCGAATTTTCATCGCCAAATCGATAATCTGTGCACGCATTTTGGGATCACTGTTCAATTTCAGATACATGTCATCAATCGCAAGTCGGTTCTCACGATACGTCTTCTCGTGTTTCATCGTTGTATGAGACCAATCAATCAGTTCATTTTCTGCCAGAACCAGATTATTATACGCATCATGGAAGCCGGTCGTCTGTACAAGCCCTTCCATTACTTCCTGAGAGATCTCCTGTGTCTTACGTGTATCTTCCAGTTTTTTCTCCAGAATGACTGCTTGCTTCTCGAATTGTGTCTTTGCCTTCATGTAGCCCAACTGAGCCTTAGAATAAATCGGTTTCATAAGCTAACTTCACCCTCTAGATCATTGTGTATTTACCGCTATTGTATCTTAATCTCTAGCAAATTACAAAAATAGTTATTGGTAATAATCCTTTTCCTTCTATTATAAATGCGTTCTTTGCCAGTTCATTTACAGTGATAAAAAGGACATGTTCCCTTCACAAAAGGGACATGTCCTTTCAGAATCATATCGGTATTGAATAAAAATTAGCTTAACGTTTTAGGGAATAGACCTGTACTTTTCTTCAGCAGCTCTACAGCAATTTTAGCAGCTTCGGCCCGGGTCATATTACCTTTCGGATTGAATTGGAACTGAGGTTTCTTAGATCCAGCCACTGTAACCGGACTTCCATCCATAATTTTGGCCTTGGTTACAGCTTGTATAGCCGGTCTTGCATAATACTCGACTGAACCAGAGTCAATAAATGACTTCCCTAGCGCCTGTGACAACTTGTCATCATTGGCAGCCAGTTTAGCATTCATGGCACGGGCAATCATTACCGCCGCATCTTCTCTCGATATCGGTAACTGCGGCTGGAAGAAGCCGTCACTGCGTCCGGTAATAATACCTACACGTGCTGCGGTTTCAATAGCTTCATAGTTCCAAATCTCTGCCCCCGTGCCTTTTCCTACATCACTGAAGGTCTGACGTGTTGGAGTTGTGATTGGAATATCCATGCCTTTCACGAGCAACGTTGCGAATTCACCGCGCGTGATCCGATCATCCGCACCGAATGAGTTACTCTTCAGCGGCTTCATCAGCCCTTTAGAGTACATCGCATTCAGATAGTTTCTTGCCCAAGGATGGTTCGTGATATCAGCATAGCTTTTGCTCTGTTTCATTACTTTATAATAGCCAAACTCATCAAACGGAACTGTAATGGTATGTTGCTTGGTATCCACTTTACCACCAATAGGGGTCCATGTTCCTGTTTTCGTTTTATCAGAAAGACGGAATACGGTAATCGTAGAACCAACATCATCCACAATGGACGGATCATATTTCAATACCAGTGTTCCTCGATTAGACGGTGTAAGAATACGCTCAGGAGCAAATGTAGAGAAGATACCTTCCATACTGTAAGGAGTGATACCATCCGTTGCGGATTTGTAACTGGTATCATTTTTGTTCCCCTGTTCGCCAACGCCCCCGTTAACCCAATAAATATCCGAGATCAAGGAGAAGTCACCTGTATCCAATGTAGAAGCGAAATTACCTGAGATCGCAAGCGGTATTTCAATCTTCGGCTTATTCTCGCCACCAATCTCGGTGTCGTATCCATAATCATTAATCTTCTCTACAATCCCTTTTTTCGGTTCCGCAAGACCGAACAACAATTTGTTGTTGGGATAGAACTTGGTTACACCGATGGAGTTCTGAGACTGTAGTACAGTGCCTTTCGGGAAAGACAACTGCAGGTTTTTGTTAAATGCCGTATATTTATTGGCTACTTTCGGAGCCATATACTCTGAATTTGTCGTTACTGCACTTGTGTAGTAGATGGAGATTGTATCATTAATTTTCCCGCCTGGACGAGTAATTTCAATCTTCACCTTGTTCTCTTTATCCGGCTTCAGATCTACGTAATCAAGCACAAAACGATTGTTTAAGTCTGTACGTTTCTCAGCTGTGTCTTTACCAATTTTAACTTGAGTTGCACCTTCTGCTTCAATATCGAAGCGTACAAAGTTTTTATTAACGACGATCTGATCACCCACCGTAGGCTGAGGAGCCAAGATGCGATAAGGTGTCGGTTCACGCACAATTTCGATTCTTTGAGTGGAGCGCGCGCCCGTGCTGTTAATTAACTCAAGCGTATACACTTGGGTTCCGGGTGCATCGAATTTCAATCCGCGAATCCGGCCAATGAATGCATCCTGATTACCGGCGAAGTCCGATCCTGTAAAATCAGCGCCCCCAGTATCTTTACTGTCCAATACATTAGTGTCAGTCAATGTTTTGCTGAAAATGACATTGGATCCAAAGCTCAAATTAACATTTTGAGCTCCAGCACCTCTGAATACCAGGTCAAACTCTTTTTCACTCGTTACATATTTTCCATCTTTAAAAATAAAGTCGGGAGTCACCGCAAAAATTCTGCTTAGTTTCTCTTGTGTATAGTTGTTTACCGTAGTGTTATCAAAGAGTTCTCTACTTGTTGGTATACGCGTCGGCATGAATGAGGAGATCGTCGAATGGTACGTATCCACCACATTAATTTTCAGAACATTGGTAATGGTTTTGGGTCTGCCACCCGCATCATCAACCACAGCGCGAATTTCAATTGTATTTTCACCATAGTATATTGGGCCAGTCCGTTTGATCGGCAAGCTGAATTTGAATTTTTGCTCTTTTTTAAACTCGATTACAGGTATAGGCGTTGGAGGCTCAACATCTAGACTTGGCCCCGTCACCGAAGTTGCAACAGTCGTTGCAGTCAATTGACCATTCACGATCATTTCCGCTTTCAGATTAGCGAGATCTTTGAAGCCTAGCAATTCTCCTTCTACAGTGACGTACTGCTTCCCTGTAGATGAGTCAAATGGATAGGTTTCTCCTGTCTGCAAGCTACTAACATAGATTGAACTGATCGTTGCATAGGTAACTTCCACGATTTTAGCCAGTTCAGGCTCTGTATCATCGCCAAAGGAGAAGCGAAGCTGCTGTTTACCGCTTGCAAGACCATTAATTTCATACACTTGCTGGTTATCTGTTAATCCATCAACATTCGTAAAGTTTGTCATATCCACCGTCTTGCTCCCTGAAGGCAGATAAACGCCTTTAAGAACGGGCGATGGGGTCTTCTTGAGTGAGCTGCTGGATTCTACGAGAATATACATTTTGTCCTCTTGTAATGTCGCGCCGTTAAGCGGTACTTTGGACGTAATTGCAGACCCTGGTTTGAAGTTAGGCAGATAGTACAGGTTCGTGATATCTTGTGAACCTGGCGAGTATAAGTAGCTTGTTGTATATTCTGCACTGAATGCGCCTTGGGCCACCCTTATAGTAAGCGATTGATTCTTACCTGCAGTCAGGTTGTATACATCATTAGAAGCAAATGTTACCATACGATATCTTACAGATCTTCCGTCAGGACCTGTAATCAGCTGCTCATCATTAGCACCAATAGTAACGGTGTAGGGTTGTCCTTGCACAGTTACTACACCTTCATCAGCGAATTTACCACTGCCTTCAACATACGGAATCAATACTTGTCCGGACAATGTTGCTGTGGTTTCATTCGGATCCGTAAATGTTGTCTTTTCGTCCCTGCTCAGTACGGATTTTGTTTCAGTCCCGATCTTCACCTTAAGATCTACAAATGGTTTTGTTTTATCAAAATAATATACGATACGTTCTGTTTCAATACCGTTAGGTTGACCTTCAATTTTAAACTTCAGAATGTTTTTTCCCGGCAACAACTTAATCTGTGATGCGAAGAAGCTGCCATCCGAAGTAACCGGTGGATCAATAGGTTCTGCACCATTAACCGAGAGCGAAACCTGCGTTGCGTTTTTAACTGTACCTTGGAAATCGACACGCTCTGTATCCACTACCGTCTCTGTTCCTTCATTCAAGTTGTAGCTTACACCACCACCTGGAACAGTTCGATCTGTATAAAGTACAAAGTTCTCAATATAAGGAGCCGGATCATACATCACATAGAAACTGTCAGAGCTTTCTACAGAGCTGTTACCCTGTGTTCCGATAAACGTGATCTTGTTAAATCCTGAAAATAATGCAACATCATTTGCTGTAAATCGATTACTTCCACTATCCGTAATAGCTGTTGTAACAGTACGAGTCTCGTCCGGAGTCCATGTCTTAAGGGTCCCTTGTTCGACTAATTTCAACTGTTCAACTTTTACCTTCAGACTTGATCCACTCACCATGGCGAATGTACCTGTAATTGTCAGTGCTGAGGTAGGGCTCTTGTATACCAAATCACGGGTTAGGAATTTTGAGTTATCCTTACCTGGAGTAGAATCATAAACAAGTGAAAGTCTGGAACTTTCTCGAATGGTCTGATCTGATGGCGTGAAGTATGTGGAAAATGCGTCAGCTGCCGAAGCAACGGCCCCACCGAATAGACCTTGTGGGAACAATGAGAGCACCATGGTGACCAACATGATCCAGACCAACGGCCGTTTCTTTTGTTGCATTACGTATCATCTCTCCTCTTTTTAAGTCAGTTACCTGTATGTATCGGCAAAAAGGTTCCAATTATTTAGTAAAAACCTCAAAAAAAACAAAAAAAAACCTTATCCACAGTCGGGATAAGGCAAGGGTCTAAAATGATGTTAAACGATGGCAGGAAACGATACTTTTTATTTTAAGATTTCGAACGAGTCTGCGGATTCAGCTTCACGCGCATACGCATCAGGAAGTTGATCACAGGTCTTCTCGTTTTACTTACAAGCCCGATGACTTCAGCACCCACTTGCAGGAAGAACATCATAATACAGATCACCACAAAAGTCACCCAGTTGGCTTCAAACATCGCTGCCGAGGACTGGATAATCGCAAGTACACCGAAGAATGCAGCAATACCATAGATAATCAGCACCGTCTGACGATGACTAAATCCCAGTTCACGCAAGCAGTGATGCAGGTGACCTTTATCCGGTGAGAAAATCGGCTTCCGTTGTACCGCACGGCGAATAATTGCAAACAATGTATCCGAGAGCGGCACACCGATGATGATCAGCGGTGTAATGAAGGACACGACTGCAATTTGTTTGAATCCAAGCATCGAAAGCATCGCCAGAGAGAAACCGAGAAACAGTGAACCGGTATCCCCCATGAAAATTTTCGCTGGATGGAAGTTAAAGAACAGGAATCCGATAATGCTGCCGAGCAGCACGAGACACATCAGCGCAATCATCGTATTACCCATCAGGAAAGACATCACCGCGATGGTTCCAATGGCAATACCGGATACGCCGGCAGCCAGACCATCCAGTCCGTCAATCAGGTTAATCGCGTTCGTTACACCAACGATCCACAGAATCGTCAGCGGAATGGACACCCACGTTTCTAGTGAAGAATAGGCATCTTGAAACGGAATGTTGACGAAGTCTACGCGGATGTTAAATCCAAATACAACGACGGATGCAGCCACGATCTGCCCGAGCAACTTCACTTTAGCAGACAGCTCAAAGCGGTCATCCAGCGCACCAATCAATACAATGATGGAACCGCCGACCAGAAATGCACTAACAAAGCTCATATCCCGGGTTGTGAACCAGGCAGAGACAAACGGCAACAGTGCCGCAACCGTAATGATAAATGCTAGGAAAATACCCAATCCGCCAAGGCGCGGCATAATCCGGGTATGCACTTTACGCGCATTCGGTGTATCCATTGCACCGATGCGGACTGCGAACTTTTTAACCAGCGGTGTCAGCGCTAAAGCAAGTCCCATCGACACCAGAAATCCAATGATAAAGATCGCTACCATTTGAACATTCGACCCCCAATTATAATACCTGCAAAAAATTATAAATCCCCTGATCTCTTTTTTTCTATATATGAAGAAACATTGTTTTTCACTTTTGATGAAAATCTATTGTTGATGCTGAGGCGACAGTTACACGATACGAAGAGTGCAAGGGAAAACCTGTAGAAGCGAAGCGTTCGCATTTATCACCGAATTTCATCCTTGAACAAGGATATATAGAAATTTGGGGATAAGGGCGATCGGAAGGTTCTCTTGCAATCGTAGTAATGAAGTGTAACAGCTCCTTTAGCCGGAGTGCTTAGTGCAATAGAAATTACTTTTCATTTGAGTGACACACGTATGTGCCGGAATGAATTATACGCTGATCATATCTGAAAAGCTATCCTCAATTTCTAGCAAAAACAAGCATTTATCTCGTAATTGCCTGTTTTTAACGGACTTTTGTCACGTTTTCTTTGTCCTGCATTACTTTCAGAGCAAATTTCGGGAGCGCAAGCATACGTCCAGCCCGGCTAGGTTCACGCAACAGACGATAGAACCATTCCAGTCTTAACTTTTGGAACAGCTTGGGTGCGCGTTTCATTTTGCCTGAGATGATATCAAAGCTGCCTCCAACCCCCATCATGACAGGAACTTGCAATGCATGCTTATATTTGTGAATCCAGGGTTCTTGGGTATCCGCTCCGCGAGCAACGAATAACAGATCAGGTGCAGCCTGCTGAATCGTAGCTACAACCTGTTCATCCTCAGCCGAACCGAAGAATCCATCGCGGTAACCCACAATCCGAATAGCCGGATACTGCTGTTGTAACCGAACTGCCGTTTCTTGAATCACCTCAGGAGTAGAACCGAGCAAGTATACGCCCCATCGATAGTTTTCTCCAACCCGCAGCAATTCATGTAAAAGTTCAAAACCCGGCACGCGCTCTGCTACAGGATCATCGCAGTAGTTAGCAGCCCATACCACACCTGTTCCGTCCGGAACGATCATCTCTGCATCCTTCATCACCGTCATGATTGCCGGGTCCTCCAGCGCAGCCATGACCATAATCGGATTAGCAGTGATAACCTGATGTGGCTTTTTGGACAACACGGCTTCTTCAAGCACCTTAACTGTTTCTTTCATTGTCAGTTTGGAAAAGGGGATACCGTAGATGGAAACGGTAGGAATCGTTCCGGTCTGAGTCATTGTTATCTCATCCTTTGCGGCCTAAATAGGTAATAATTTGCTTCGCAGGCTCTCTGGCCTCCTGCTTCAATGCAGTGATGCGATCTTCATTTTGTTTCAACCACTGTGAACGCTGATCTAGTAGTCCAGCCACGGTGCCGGCAAGCTTATCGCCATCAAGTGAACTGGTATTACCGACGGCTTCACTTTCCAGTCGAAGCAGAAACTGATCGATTTTGGGATCGTACGAAATGCCAACCGGCACGACATACTGTGATGCAGCATAGATCAGGCTATGCAGACGCATACCGATCATCAAGTCACAGCGGCTTACTTCCTCCAGCATCTGCTGGGGATCGGTCAGATCCTCCGTGATGCTAACTTCGCTGCCTTTACTTGTCACATCGCCGATCATCTCCATAATAAAACGGGATGCCTGCACATCATCGGGCAGATGGAATGGCATAAAGCGCAGATGCACAGCCTTCTTCGTAGCCAGCTTTTTCAAGCCAGCAGCAATGGCTGTAAGCTCCTTCCGATCCGCTTCCCAGAATCGAACAGACACGCCAACCACCGGCAGCTCGGCATGTTTATCTGCCGAAGCTTGCGAATGAATGGATTGTTCTTCCTTAATAGAAGTGATTTCTCCGTCATGGACTGGTGAAGCTGTATCCGGCAAAGGTAACCCCATCACCGGATCAGGCACAACATGAATCTGGTTCCATTTGAGTCCAAGACCACGCAGATAATCTGCCGATTGCTCGTCTCGTACCGATACATAGGTACAGGATTTGAATACCGACTTGATCATCGGATTAAAGATTTTACGGTTAACAGGGCCAATCCCCTGAGCATAGATAAATGTAGGCTTTTTCAACCACTGAGCCAGCTTGATCACACCGAGGTAATAGGGAATGGACTTCAATCCTGTTGCATCCTGCAGCAGACTTCCGCCGCCACTGATAAGCCCATCACTTTCCTTGAGTGCCTCGCGTACTTCTTTCAACTTCATGCGATGTACGGCCCGAACACCATACATGGAGGTTGTCCACTCCGGGTCGATCGAGAGCACAATCGGTTCAATGGTAACATTCGACCGCTGGCTCTCTTCCTCCAGTGCAGTCAGAATGGATTTCAGTACAGCTTCATCTCCACTGTTGCGGAATCCGTAGTATCCCGAGATAACTAATTTCTTAGAAGTGGTGACCATTTTTTCCAACATCCTTCCACGACCTGCCACACACCCACAGCAATGATACCAAAGATCAAGCCAAGTCCGAGTCCCATCACTCCACGTATCAGTGACAGTACAGCCGGTGTATGAATATGTGCAAACGTATCAACCATGGACAATTGACCCATCGTAGCGATAATAAGCACAAAGATGACTTTACGGTATTTTAAGGCGGCGAACACGCCAACGATAAACAGCGGGTGTCCCAGCACAAATTCTTTGAATCTAGGCCGTACGCCAAACGTGTCCTCCAGCGTCGTGCGCAGGAACATCTCGAAAGGCGTAACTGTACCGGCATTGCCTGTACGGCTTAAATAGTAATAACCAACAGCGGCAGCAACTAGTGCCAATATAACCATCAAAATATTAATTGGCATACGAAGCATATCTTTAACTTGCTTAACAGAGATCGAACCAGAACCGCGATAGAACACAATATAGATCGCCACCAGACCGATCGGCGCAAAGTGCAGCAGACTGACTCCACGGAACTGGTTAATAACCAAGCTATATGTGATGCTGTTCAATAATGCAATTACAAAAGGTACAGCTACGAATGAAATAACCGATGTTCTTACATATAAAACGATCGTCTGTGCCAAACGACGACCCGCAGGGGCATCCGGTTGACGCAGCTGTGTTGCATTCACTGTACGAACAGCCAGTACCATCGCAATGGTCGGGGCTGCAATGGCTGCCAACAAGGCAATTCCTTGTTCAAGCAGTGTTGGTTTCAACAAGAACAGACCAGCACTTCCCACCAATCCGAGGAGGAACACAGCAATCGTAAGTACAGGTGCAAAATAAGAAACCATCAGTGTAATCAATGCGATGGCTCCAATGAGCGCGATCAGCTTCGCATAACGTTGAATGGACGAATCTTTCACCGTGAATGCTTCGGATTGTCCAAGCTCAAAGCCGTGTTTAGCCATACGTTCAACGGCATGTCCCGGCTCGCCCAGACTTTTGATCAGATTTTCGATAGGGTCCGTGATCTCCGCTTTGGCCGTATTCCGGCTTGGTGCAGCGTTCATATAGATCATGCGGATGTTACGATCCTTCGCCGCCAATACAAAGCGATCCGCAATCGTATCTTCCTTTAGATTCGCATCTGCATCGCTAAGCGAATAGAGACGAGTTACATTGTAATCAATTTTATAAGCCAGCGTCTGGAATCCGGCCTGTGGTTTCTTCAGATTTTCAATCGCTGCCAGACCAATATGATGTTTATTTAGTAACTGTGCAAATTGATCCAGACTTTTCATCTCTGCATTATCATTGTACCCTTTCACCGCATCCCCATCAAACAGGATACGCTTCACGCCGTTCTCTTCGAAGAAGGTAAGCAGACGCTCCATGGATTGCTGGTTATAAGGTACGGTGTCGGAGATACGGGGTAAAATATGAAAACCTTTATCACTTAGCATCTTCACCGCAACCGGATCAGGCTGCATCGGCTGCATGTTGGCATTCTCCGGCGGTGTCTGCAATATTAAGCCGCTGCGACCTTCATACTCCCAAGGTTCAACCGGGATCTGACGTTCAGCGAACGTTTGTTCAATAATAGGGGTATAGGTCCGCGCATTCTCTTCAGATGTAAACAACACATAAGTATAGTTCGCATTGGAAGGAATGATTTCTTTCGTCATGTTCGCGAGATCCTGACCTGAGTAAACCATCAAGCGGCGTGTTTTCTTGAGCTCGTCCAGCGTACTCTCGAACACAGCCATCGTTGTTACACCAGCATCTTTCAGCCGGGTCATTTGTTGATCCATGAAATCTTGCGGATGAGCCTGATAGGCGGAAATATCCAGTAGTCCTCTATAGTTGAAGACCAGTTCTACTTTGTTCGCAGAAGATTCAGTCTGCACTCGATCACGGATAACCGGAATGGATGCTACCAAACCAATAATAACGATGAGCCACAACCACTTCCGGGAAGCGTTATTCCAATAAAGCCATTTTTGACGCACTGCGTGTACCTCCTCAGTTGTTGGAACCAAATGCCCGTTCTGCTCTTATAATCCTTACGTTCAGCATGTGTTAACACGCTCTCTAATATGCCAGCACATGAACCATTTTATTTCAAAGAAAAACCCCTCCGCCAACCAACCTTACGGTGCGGAGAGGCCTTCTGCATCTTTTCTTACAGTACCATTAGTTTTATTGTGCGTCTACACGCGACATAACTTCTGAAACCAGACGTTCGATCCGGCCCTCTGCATCGCCCAAACTCTCACCGCGCACAGCGAAGTATACTTTGATCTTCGGCTCTGTACCGGAAGGACGCAAGCAGAACCATGAACCGTCCGCCAAAATAAATTTCAACACGTTCTCCTTCGGCAGGCCGTCCAGACCGAGGGAGTAGTCCAGCACATCCTGCACAGCAATGCCGGCAACTTCCTTCGGCGGATTAGAACGCCAGTCAGTCATTTTTGCCTGAATCTGTGCAACGCCGTCTTTGCCTTTCAGTGTGCGGGACTCGAGTTTCTCCAAGAAGAATCCGAACTGGTTGTACAGCTCCTGCAACACATCGTAGAGCGTTTTGCCTTGGCTCTTATAGTAGGCAGCCGCTTCGGCAATCAACATCGAGGCAAGGACAGCGTCCTTGTCACGGGCATAGTTGCCGGAGAGGTAGCCATAACTCTCTTCATATCCGAAGAGGAAGGTATGACTTCCGGTGGCTTCGAACTGGTTCATTTTTTCACCGATATATTTAAAGCCTGTCAGGGTGTTCATCACTTCTGCACCGTAATGCTGTGCAATAACCGCACCCATCTCACTCGTTACAATCGTTTTGATTACTGCGCCGTTGCTTGGCAACGTGCCTGTCTCCTGAAGACGACTGAGCAGGTAGTGTACCATAATGGCACCCGATTGGTTACCGGACAAGACGAAATATTTGCCATCTTTGTCTTTCACGACAGCACCCATACGGTCTGCATCCGGATCTGTACCGATCAGAATGTCTGCGCCTACGGATTCGCCCAGCTTCATTGCCAGTGTGAACGCTTCGCGTTCTTCCGGGTTAGGAGATTTCACTGTGGAAAATTCAGCATCCGGTTGCTCTTGTTCAGCGACAATATACAACTGCTCGAATCCGATCTGCTCCAGTACGCGGCGAACCGGAAGGTTACCTGTACCGTGCAGCGGTGTGTACACGATTTTGAAATCGCGGCCAATACCGGATTGAATCAGTTCACGGCTTAGACTGCGGCTTGCCACAGTGTCCACGAATGCCTGATCGTCTTCTTCACCAAGCCAAACCAGCAAACCTTGTGCTTCGGCTTCTTCGCGCGTCAGCTTTTTCACATCCGCCAGAGAAGGAACTTCTTGAATGTATTGAATCACTTGCTCCGCTTCATGCGGAACCAGTTGTCCGCCTTCATGATTGTACACTTTGTATCCGTTGTATTCTGGTGGATTATGACTCGCCGTTACAACGATACCACCTGTCGCTTGCAGATGGCGCACACTGAAGGACAGTTGTGGTGTAGAACGCAAGGATGGATACAGCTTGGCTACGATGCCATTTGCCGCAAGTACGAGCGCTGCATCCAGTGAGAATTCAGGTGAGAAATGACGGGAATCATGAGCGATGACAACAGAAGGTTTACCTTCCTTGTCCCCATGCTGTTCCAGCAAATACCGGGTAAAGCCTTGCGTCGCACGGCCAACCGTATATTTATTCATCCGATTACTTCCGGCACCAATGACACCGCGCAATCCACCTGTACCAAACTCCAGGTTTCTGTAGAAGCGCTCCTCCAGCTCTTTGGGTTGATCCTTCAGATCACGGAGCTCCTGTTTGGTTGCTTCATCAATGGAAGCATCCTCCAACCATTGCTGCAACGTCTCGGCTGCTGCTGCGCTTAACTGTTCCATATCCAATAAGCCCCTTCCGTCTATATAAAATTCTATTGATGCACGTAGCTGTTCAGCGTAGTCATAAGTTGCACTAAAGATATTTACACCTGCACTCCAATGACAGAGCAACCTTCCAATCGCTGTTATCCCCAGATTTTTTGTATTCCCTTTTCTAAAAGGGAAAAATCCGGTGATAAAGGCGAACGCTTCGCTTTTTCAGGTTTTCTCTGTCCTCTTCGTTTATGTGTAAAGAATTAGTTCAACTTATCTGCATGATATATACATGCCTATGTAATCAGCTTGGGTCTGACAGAGCAAACATGATTTCGCCTTCAGCCACGATTTTGTCTTCTACGCGAGCCGTTGCTTTGCCTTTGCCAATCGAACCTTTCAGACGTGTGATCTCCACTTCCAGAATCAACGTATCTCCAGGCACAACTTGTCCACGGAATCGGAAATTGTCCAGTCCCGCCAGAAAACCGATTTTGCCTTTGTTGGCTTCCAGGTTAAGCATAGCCGCTGCACCAACCTGAGCTAATGCTTCTGTGATCAATACACCTGGCATTACAGGGTACTCAGGGAAATGACCAACGAAGAACGGTTCATTGATAGATACATTTTTCAAACCAACAGCACGTTTGCCGTCCTCCATCTCTAAAATTCGGTCCACCAACAGGAACGGCGGGCGATGCGGGATAATCGATTGAATTTGTTTGATATCAAGCACAATATAATCTCCTCTCGGGGTGTTTATACGAAGGCTCTCCATCATGCCATAATGCAGGCGCAATAGCGTCGTTTCGGAAAGAGATCGTTCTATGATCGCCATTGTCCCTGAATTTTTTTGATCCCACTATCATGGGTGAAATTCTGTGACAAACGCGGACGCTGTGCTTCTTTGAACGATTCTCTTCCCTCCACTTACTGTAGTGCGGAAACCATTAAACGGGCATGATCAAGTCGATCCTCATATAAATGAGTTTTCAATTTTTAGGTTGTATGAAATGTGGTTTTAGGGTTAACACTAGTAATATCCTTCATGACTGCAGTAGTGAAGGTTGAGATAAGGGGTCTCTCTTCGCGATGACAAGCATGTCTTTCGCAGGGGAGGCCTCTTCTGACGTTAAACGTCATCCATCATTATACTGTTTTCAACACCAAAAAGAAAACTCCTGCCTGCGCAGGAGTTTTCGCTGAACTCGTTATTATGGAGCAAATACCAGATCATAGACATGCTTCCAGGTACTCCATTGCCATACGGAACCGATATCCTGTTTGCCCAGTACCACATATCCAGCGACCATTCCGCCAGCGAGGGCAAGAACAAGCAAAATCGGAATCAGAAACCATCTTGCGATGCGCCACCAACTCTTCTTTTTCTTCTTGACTTCCTTCTGCTCCGGCTTGCTGTTCTGCTGCTGTGTTTCTGTCATCCCATTCACCTTTATGCTCTCATATTATTGGCAAGACCCGCCATAGAATCACTGGATGTAAGCGCCCGTGCCGCCAGTTGATATGTCCGCTGGCCCTGCATGAGCAACGCCATCTCCTGCGTCATATCCACATTGGACTGCTCCAGAAAACCTGTACGTATCGATGCCTGCGGCTCACGTGTTGCTGCATTCGCCCCAAACACATCGTCCTCGGTTACCCCGGCATCCAGCCCAAACAAATTCTCCCCTAACTGAACCAGTCCTTCAGGACGCTCGATATCTACCATCTGCAGCTGTCCTCTAATTACGGCGTTGCCGTTGCCCTGACGCACGAGCAGATTACCTTTCTCATCAAAAGCAACTGTGCTGTCTTTCGGGGCAGTAACGGGCTCTCCCTGACGATTCAGAGCCAAATGGCCATCGCCATTGACGAGCACCATCAGGTCAGGATCATTGGGATTTGCCTTCGGTCGCATATCCTGTACAAAATGAAATGCTCCTTGCCGTGTCCACACTTTCTGACCCCTTTCCTGAACAGCAAACAATGCATTCCCCTCAATAGCGAGGTCTGTAGGGTTGCCCGTCTCCATCATGCTGCCTTGGGACATATCTCTGGTGAGATTGACCAGACGTGCTCCAAAACCAAGGTTGTACCCCATCGGTGTTGAACGTCCATCATGCTTGTACTTATCATCTTGCTGCTGTGTACGGGTCAATACATCTTCAAAACTTGCCTGTTTACTTTTATAGCCTGCCGTATTCACGTTGGCAATATTATCGGAAATGACATCCAGCCGTTGCTGGATCGCTGTCATAGAGACCTTGGCACTAATCATGGAATTATTCATGCGGTGGCTTTACCTCCCTGCTTCTCTTTGCAAAGGGCCTATTGCCCATTACTACGCGGTTATATGGTGACGATTAGACGCTAGACACGACCAACTTCATTAACGGCTTTGTCCAAACTACGATCATAGAACTGAATGACCTTCTGATTCGCTTCATAGGCACGAAATGCAGCATTCATGTCAACGGTAGCCTGTGAGGCATCCACATTCGATCCTTCCAGATAACCTTGATGAATCTGGACAACATCCGCAGCACCCATCATACGTGCAGTTGCTCCATCCTCTTCATTCAGACTATAATTACCGTCTCCTTGACGAACTAGCTGATTCGGCTGGTCAATAATGCTGATTCCAAGCCTAACGTCGGTTGGTGCACCAGTAACCGCATTAACAAGGCGGCCTATCTCATCCACTTTAAATTGCTCCACAGAACCTGTCAATACAATAGGTTGCCCGTCCATATCCATTACCTGAGAACCGGTAGAAGTGAGAAGCTGTCCGGTTGCGCTCACTTCAAAATGACCATCACGTGTATAACGCGTATTACCCCCTGCATCACGAACCGTGAAATAGGCTTGTGGCTGATATATCACCGTTCCATCTGCCCCTACAAATTTGCCGGAAGCATCAAACGGAATAGGCTCGAATGTTTGTGGATCATCCACATTTATATTGGAAGAGACTGCAAAATCACTATTTCGCTTCGTTTCCATAAGAGCGCCTTGAACATTCATGGATAAACTCTCCTCGGCGAATACGCCCGAGTTGAGTCTGCCCAGCCGCTTTGTTGGAAGATTGGCATCCCCGCCCGTTAAAGTAATGAGCATTTCCGGGAAAGAGCGATTTACACTGTTCACCTGTTTATATCCCGTTGTGTTCATATTTACGATATTTTGTGTAGCTGTGTCATGGCGGCGTTGCTCTGTGATCATTCCCGCAGCAGCGGTGTACAGACCTCTTAACATGAATGAACCCCTCTCCTCAAACGCTTGTCCCTGCATTGCAGATCGCTGTTTGTCCGTTCTGTTCACCTCATCGGTGAACCTGTTGATTTTTATATCGGCAGACTAGAACTTTTTCTTAACCACTTGATCCAAATTATTCAGCATAATGCCTGTTCCCTTAACCACGCAGTGCATCGGATCCTCTGCAACCCATACCGGAACATGCAATTCGTTGGACAGCAGTTCATCCAATCCATTCAGCAATGCACCTCCGCCTGTCAAAACGACACCACGGTCGATAATGTCCGCAGACAGTTCAGGCGGTGTACGTTCCAATACCGATTTGGCTGCAACGATAATGGATTGCACGGAATCCCATAGCGCTTCCTGCACTTCACTACCTGACACTGTGACTGTAACTGGCAGACCGGTAACCATATCGCGGCCGCGAATGTCCATCTCCGCTTGATGTCCGGCCGGATTCACGGAACCAATCGCGATTTTGATATCTTCCGCTGTGCGTTCACCGATCATGAGCTTATACTTGGCTTTGATATACTTGGTTATCGCTTCATCGAACTTGTCCCCTGCAACTTTAATAGAAGAGGCGGTGACTACGTCGCCCATAGACAGGACTGCAACGTTAGTCGTTCCGCCGCCGATATCCACGACCATATTGCCGCTCGGCTGGAAAATATCCATACCCGCACCGATCGCCGCCGCTTTCGGCTCTTCTTCCAAAAACACTTCTTTGGCACCGCTGCGCTCCGCAGCTTCACGAATAGCCTTCTGCTCTACGGAAGTGATATTTGTAGGTGCACAGATCAGAATTCGCGGGTGGCTATACCAGCTTCTTGCCCCTACACGATTAATAAAATGCCTAAGCATCGCTTCCGTAATTTCGAAGTCCGCAATAACGCCATCGCGCAGCGGTCTAATGGCAACAATGTTACCCGGCGTACGTCCTACCATACGACGCGCCTCTTCCCCGACAGCAAGGACCCGCTTCGTATCGCTTTCAATGGTCACGACGGAAGGTTCATTGAGCACAACTCCGCTTCCTTTCACGTGAATAAGCACGTTTGCCGTGCCAAGATCAATACCGATATCCTTGCTAAACATAAAAGAGCCCCCAAAGTGATATTATTTGGTCAGCGTATCCTGTGAAAAAGTGTCTCTTATCACGTCACCGCTCGTTCGACAAAGTGCAACATATATATGTAAAAATCGGGCTGATAAGATGTCATAATTCGATCCTGTACCAGCTTTTAACATATCATACTTCAGGGGAGGGATTCAATCCATGTTGTGAGCTTTTTGGCCTAGTTCTTGAAGAACTTGCTTATGATTTGGCGGAAGCCAGCACCTCACGTTTTTTTCCACTCGTTTTTTTGTACTTGATTTTGGTCGCTTCACCGCCCCGCAAATGACGGATCGACTTATGGTATTCCAAAATGTGTTTCACCTGGTCAGCAAGATCAGGGTTGATTTCCGGCAGACGCTCCGTCAGATCCTTATGCACAGTACTCTTTGACACGCCGAATTCTTTGGCAATGGTACGGACCGTATTTCTCGTCTCAACAATGCAGCGACCAATTTTGATGGTCCGTTCCTTGATGTAATCGTGCACGCTCCCGCCTCCCTACTGTGTGGATAGTTTGGTACATTATATGAGGAGCATGCCTATATATTCGCGGTTTAGAGGTGTGACAAGCTTCGAAGGTCCCATTATTTTCTGAAAAGCATAAAAAGAGCAGAGGTTATTCACCCCTGCCCATCATGTTAGTGCGGTAAAAAATCATTTATTTTTCCGGAAGATATCCTTGCGGGTTCACGGGTTGACCATCTTCGTAAACTTCAAAGTGAAGGTGGTTCCCCAAGTTTTTGCCCAGTTCACTCACACCAGCCGATGCAATGGCATCCCCTTGCTTCACTTCATCGTCCTGTTTTACTTTGACGTCAGCAAGGCTTTGGTATACGGTTTTCAGATTATCGCCGTGAGTAATTTCCACCACTTGACCTGTGAGCGGATTTTGCTCAACGCGTGTAACTTTCCCGCTGAGTGCTGCTTTGACTTCAAATGATTTGTTATCACCGCGTGCCAGATCGACACCCGTATTCGGAATAAATGTGTCATTGTACTGAACCATTGCCGCCTCATGCTCTTCGCTTGAAGCTTCGTTGTCATAGAATGGTTTCACGACCGAAATCTCGGACGGAGATGCTACGGGCCACACGAAGTTTTCCGACTTTGCAACAACTTCCACACTTTCCTGATCTCCACCCGTCGTTGTTCCTTCAGTATTCGCTGCGCCTGTTTCTACTGCTTCTTTAGCAGAGTCCGGGTTCAGAGCTTTGTCGCCTGTTCCCTGATAGACCCACACTAGTGTTAGTATAATGCCTGCTGCTGCGATGTAGACTGCCGGGAAAACCCAACGTTTGGACATTGCTTTTCTCCATGAAGAGGGCTGAGCTGCCGGTACTCCTTGCGTTGTTTTAGGAGTTTCTTCTTGGACTGTTTTTTTGTTGTTTTGTTCATTCATCTTGATCACCTCAGTAACAAGTGTTACCGGGTGCAACTCTTTTATACACGCGCGACTCTAATTATTTTCACACAGCTTTCAAAGAGTGCTATATATTGGAGATCAGTGTTAGTGCGTGCGCCGCTCCGGGTCCAGAAATCCTTTCGACCGCTGGTTACTACCAGATTTCTTCTATCTCCTTCTTCAAAGGTGAAATCCGGTAGTAAAGGCAAGTTTATGCTTCCGATGTAGCTTTCTTTCAGAAAGCTTTCAGCTCCGCTTCTACAGGTCTTTTCTGTCCCCTCCGCTCTCCGTACGATTTCACTGTACTCATCATACATAGCCAAATCTTAAAAGCTCCGGAACGGGAGGTTGGTAGAGAACCACTCACTATACTCACTTCTCCTGTTTTGAGGCTAGCATTTTGGATGCCTGTCCAAACGAGATTCCCGTGTAATAATGTTTCAGAATTTCTGTAGCCGTGTGCCCCTCCTGTGCCATGCCATTCGCTCCCCATTGACTCATACCTACCCCATGACCGTATCCATATGTTGTAATCTGTACTTCATCACCTTCCGTTCTCCAACTGAACTGGCTGGATCTGAGCCCGAGGCGTTTGCGGACTTCCGGGCCGCTGAAGGTTTCACCTGCAATCTGTATTTCTTTAATACGATGCCCCTTCGTCGTAGATAACACTTTTATCCACGAGCCACTGTTCTCAGTAGTTACCGGAATCGCATCCAGGTTCATCTTTTGCAAAATTTCACTACGCTTCATCGTGATCGTTTCTTCAAAACCCGGTGCCAGCTGTTTATCCCATGGGCTATCTACACTTTTTAGGTAGGGGACCACATTGCCCCATACATCCTCTGCATTTTCCGTATATCCATTACTGGTGGAGAAAAAGGAGGCTGTGATCGCCTGACCTTGATACGTCATTACTGCGTCACGGCTTTCACGGACGGCTTGTTCGAGCTTCTCCAATTCCTTAGCTTTGCCAAGCCTTGTCCAATCTGCCTTCACCTGTTCAGGCGGAATAAAGACCTGATGACTAATTGTATCCGTCACGTCGGCTTCACCTGAAGGCACACCACTTGTATCGTTTGCAGCAAGTCTTCTTACGATAAAGGTACGCGCGGCTATCGCTTGAGCCTTTAATGCTTCTAACTTGAACTCAGCCGGCATCTCGGCAGCAACAACCCCCATTACATATGCCTCCAGCGGCAATTCTAGCGTTGTTCCGGTGGCTGACAAGTAAACACGCACATGGGGCTCAGGATAGGTTACAGGTACTGCAGGAACAGGGCTTGGACTCTGATTCTGTGACTTCGCACTCGTGCTCGTGCTTACACCTGCAGGAGATGGCGTGGATGTCACCTGCTCGCCTGCTCGCGGCCATACCAGAATGACCGGAATACTTATCGCCAGAACAAGCAGTGCTGTAACTGCTGCTGCGGGCTGCCAACGCCCCGGAATACGCCCCCAGCGGTGGTGTCGGCCAAAAGCACGCATACGGCGACGTTTCACCTTACGAAACGCATCCAACTCAATGAGCGGGATATTTGTATGTTCTGTAGCTTCCTGCTTCAGTTCCTCTGTAAAATGTTGCTCAGGCCTTGTATATATCATTTCAGGCTCAGCCCCCGCTACCCTCTGTACCTTCGCCATCTGTATTTCTTTACTTCTCTTCTTTACAGCAGCTGGCTTGTCTTTCTCTACATCCTGGGTTGAACTCGCTTCGGATGCCTGCATTCCGGTTCGCGGGACAAGAGGTACTTTCACCTGCACACGAGCTTCTTTCATCCGAGATACCCTCCGTTGTCGTTAATCAGATCATAGTTGGTTCTTTTCTCAAATCCATAGTTTAAGATATGAGTTCACTGGATCTGATAGAACCCGGTTTAAGAGAAATGAGAGACTTTTAAATCTGCAAATCCCCCTGTCTTCCGTTTCGTAAACTCCCGAAAACATTGCTGTTATGCAGGTTAGACTATCCTTTCCGATCAACAGGGATTCATAATCAATCTCTTTCATTTGGTTCAGAACAGGCAAAGAATTGGATGATGAATTGTACAAGTTAAGATCACCTATTAATAGAATCAGGTACTTACTCTCCCTACCGTACATCCCGTTTGGAAACTATAAAAAAAGACACAAAAAAAGCCAAGCCCGAAGGCTTAGCTTATTCAACCACATACGTCGCGTTTCCTCTCGCTGCAAATCCACATATTACTGTGGATGATCAGAAAGAATGACCCGTGAAATAAATATATTTTACACCCAAGTTGGTTGTACTTTGAACATTGGGACTTCTTCCTCGACCTTTTCGGTAGGTGCTTTCACTGCATCCAGCTTAGGCTCTTCCACCGAAATCCGATAGATATCCGCACCAAGACCATTCAACTTTTCTGCCAAATGTACATAACCACGGTCGATGTGATGCACACCACCCACCTCAGTCGTACCTTCAGCGACCAAGCCAGCAATGATCAGAGCAGCCCCCGCGCGCAAGTCTGTTGCTGTGACTTTCGCACCCTTCAGCTTAGCATTACCCGTAACGATGGAAGAGCGTCCCTCAACTTTGATCTCTGCATTCATCAATTGGAACTCGTCTACGTGCATGAAACGGTTCTCGAACACCGTCTCGGTCACAACGCTAGTTCCTTCGGATGCCAGCAGCAAAGCCATCATCTGGGATTGCATATCTGTCGGGAATCCTGGGTATGGTAAAGTTTTGACATCCACTGCTTTGAGTGGACGGTCTGCAATGACACGAACACCGTTCTCATCAGGTTGTACAGTCACGCCCATTTCTTCCAGCTTGGCAATAACGGAACCCAAGTGATCAGAGATGGCCCCTTCGACATATACATCACCACCAGAGATCGCTGCAGCAGCCATGTACGTACCGGCTTCGATACGATCCGGAATAACAGTATGTCTAACACCGGACAACTTTTCGACGCCTTCAATACGAATGACGCCTGTACCGGCTCCACGCACTTTCGCTCCCATCCCGTTCAGGAAGTTAGCCAAATCAACAATCTCAGGTTCTTTCGCCGCATTCTCCAGAACCGTTACACCTTCGGCCAAAGTTGCAGCCATCATAATATTTTGAGTGGCACCAACAGAAGCCACATCCAGATAAATTTTTGCACCGCGCAACCGCCCTTGGCTGCGTGCCTCAATGTAACCTTGGCCCAAGCTGATCTCGGCTCCCATGGCTTCAAACCCTTTGAGGTGCTGATCAATCGGTCGTGTACCGATGGCACATCCTCCAGGTAATGAGATTCTTGTTTGACCCAAACGCGTCAACAAAGGCCCCATGACCAGAAAAGACGCCCGCATTTTACTTACCCATTCATACGGGGCTTCACAGGAAGTAAGGTTCTCCGCATTTACGGTAATCACTTCGTCCCGGTATGTAACTCCCGCTCCTAGCGATTCCAATACTTTGTTAATCGTCATCACATCGTCTAGAGGAGGTGCGTCAATAATAACGCTTTGTCCTTCTTCCCCTAAGAGAGAGGCAGCGATGATCGGAAGAACAGAATTTTTAGCGCCGCTAACTTTGACACTTCCGGTCAACCTTTTGCCACCGCGGACGATAAATTTGCTCATCATGGTTCCCTCCGCGCTTTTATTCCCTTTTCCTCATTCCGGAATACGTAAGCCCCACTGTGGTAGAAGGACTGTTGCTGTGTGTGGAATTTCGACAAATTCTGGCATATATGCACAGATGTCTGATCAGAAAAGAATTGGTTTGTATAATTCATATCGATGATACCATGTGTACTGTACATCTTGCTTCATGGCTCGTAAAAATCATTAAACAGGCCATCTTGGCAACAGAACAGACCCATTGGGATGGTTTTTAGCCGGTATCTACCGGATATCCCCTTTATAACCTACATAATTAGTGAAAAATTGTGAATTCCCTAACTTCCATCATAACATTGTTGAATTGTACGATACAAGCATTTTTTACATAAACATTTTAAAATTGGTCAGTTAAACGTTCACATTTTGTCTCTTACATTTTGGCCGACAGCTTATACTCTAATTGTTAACACAATTAATCGATGTTATTCGACAATGAGCCGCTTGAAGAACCTAACAGATGATTAACCAACCATCTCAACATTAAAACAAATTTCTTAACATTTGAGTCCAGGACAAATAATCAATAACAAAGCCAGCAACGGCATGCCCCAAAATAATGGCAAGCAGCAAATGTAACAATCTCCCCTGAGGACCTTTCGGTTGTCTAATCACTAAATCCAGTTTCAGATTTTGCAATGACCACCATGTGATCGCTATACATATAAGAGAAACGACAATTGAGATCAGGCTGTTTGTGCTCAAGGTCTGGTTCACCTGATTCGCCAGATCATTACCCATATCTTTTTACCTCCACCTTGATTGTTGCAGAGATCAGCATATCATATGCCTTGCACCCATAACTTGTTTAGTACACTGGAATGTCCGAAGCAGGAAACATGTCTGTTCAAGCTGTCAGGTATTCCCCCTGCTCTACAAGATCATCGGATGCCCATATGACCGAGCAGCAACCATTCAGCTGTGCATGATGATGGAAATCTAGCATCCAACTTCTTGCATCTGCCGACTCTAAGGAATATAGGCTGTTTCGCTATCGCTTGTCAATTACTTGTTTTCTACTCCCAAAAACATTTTAATTTTTATTCGCCTAGATTTTGTGACTAAAACGACATAAAAGAGCGTTGCATCGATATCGATTCTGTCATTTCCTCGGAAATAATTGAACTTAATCTCGTAAAATTAGTTCTATCAGGGGGATATGCCCATAATACTTAAGTCCTATATGTTATTCACCTAATGATTAAAAGGTGAATCTAATCCATTGAAGCTATTCATACTATATAAAGAGAACACTCTCTAACGTTCGAATCCATAAATTCCGTAGTGGCACTTGATTACCGTATTCCACTATCTTTATTTCTATCTTTCTTTCTTCATAAAAGATTAAAAGAACCCGGCAGACAATGCCGCCGGGCTCCATAAGTTACTTTATTTGCCGAATACGTTGATCCGGTTAACCGCTTTTTGCAAAGCAATCTCTGCACGACGGTGATCAAAGTGATCCTGGTTGCTTTGGCTGGCAAGCCGGCGTTCTGCCCGCTCTTTGGCCGCACGCGCGCGATCCACATCAATGCTTTCCGGGAATTCGGCACTCTCTGCGAGTACAACAACCTTATCTTTGCGGACTTCGATAAAGCCGCCGCCGATGGCGACTTGCTTATTCTCTTTTCCGTTTTTGATCGTGATCGGTGCAATCTGTAAAGGTGTAACCATCGGGATATGACCAGGGAGAATCCCCAGTTCCCCTTCAATACCGCGAGCGATGACGCTGTCCACTTGCTGTGAATAGACGAGACGCTCAGGCGTTACGATCTCCAACAAAAAGGTGCTCAATTCCATCCCTCCTGAAACTATCCGAAGGATAGCTCGCTTCATAAGGACAATCCTGGACTCAGATTATACCAGTGTTTTGGCTTTCTCCACTGCCTCTTCAATTGTACCCACGAAGAGGAATGCTGCTTCCGGCAGATCGTCATGCTTGCCTTCGAGAATCTCTTTAAAGCTGCGCACTGTTTCTTTAACCGGAACATATTTACCCGGAATACCGTTAAATGCTTCAGCAACGTGGAAAGGCTGGGACAAGAAACGTTGAATTTTACGCGCACGATAAACGAGCGCTCTGTCTTCTTCGCTGAGCTCGTCCATACCCAGGATTGCGATGATATCTTGAAGTTCGTTATAACGTGCCAAGATACGTTTAACGCCTTGTGCGACACTATAGTGCTCTTCGCCAACAACTTCAGGAGACAGAATCCGTGAGCTGGATGCGAGTGGATCTACGGCTGGGTAGATACCCATCTCGGAGATTTTACGCTCCAGGTTTGTTGTTGCATCCAAGTGAGCAAACGTTGTTGCAGGAGCCGGGTCAGTATAGTCATCCGCAGGTACGTAGATCGCCTGAATGGATGTAACCGATCCTTTTTTCGTTGAAGTGATACGCTCTTGCAATTGACCCATTTCTGTTGCCAGCGTAGGTTGGTAACCTACCGCGGATGGCATACGTCCAAGCAAGGCAGATACTTCTGAACCCGCTTGGGTGAAACGGAAGATGTTATCGATAAAGAGCAACACGTCACGGCCTTCTTCATCACGGAAATATTCCGCCATGGTCAAACCTGTGAGGGCTACACGAAGACGTGCGCCTGGTGGCTCGTTCATTTGTCCGAAGACCATTGCTGTTTTGTTGATAACGCCGGAATCACTCATCTCGTGATACAAGTCATTACCTTCACGGGTACGCTCACCAACACCGGCAAATACGGAGATACCACCGTGCTCTTGCGCAATGTTGTTGATCAATTCTTGAATGGTTACCGTTTTACCTACACCGGCACCACCAAACAGACCAATTTTACCACCTTTTGCGTAAGGAGCCAGCAAGTCGATAACTTTGATACCTGTTTCAAGCATTTCTGCTTGGGTAGTCAGTTCATCGAATGCAGGAGCTGAGCGGTGGATCGGGTTTTTATGTTCAGCTGCAACTGTACCGCCAGTATCAATCGCTTCGCCGAGTACGTTAAATACACGGCCCAGTGTCGCTTCACCGACAGGTACAGAGATTGGAGCTCCAGTATCTACGGCTTCCATGCCACGTACGAGACCGTCCGTGGAGGACATCGCGATACAACGTACACGGTTGTCACCCAGATGTTTCGAAGCTTCGAGTGTAAGATTTACACTAACACCGCTCTCGTTTACTGTAGTGATCGTAATGGCATTGAGGATTTCCGGCAGACCGCCGCGATCAAACTCGACGTCAACAACCGGACCCATGATGCTCACAACGCGTCCTTTGTTCATCTTAACGTTCCCCTCCTACAAGCCTGCTACTTTGGCAAAAATAAAATTCCGTTCGTTCATTTTTGCAGTGCAAGCCTTCATTAAATAAAAAACGGTTAGCCTTGTGCTGCGTTGGCACCTGCCACAATTTCCGTAATCTCCTGCGTAATCGCTGCTTGACGGGCACGGTTATAAGTCAATGACAGATCATTAATGAGTTTCGATGCATTTTTGGTTGCATTACCCATTGCCGTCATTTTCGCACCCAGTTCACTCGCTTTACCATTCAACAGTGCACCGTAGATCAATGTTTCCGCATAACGCGGAAGCAAAACTTCCAGCACAGCCTCAGCTGACGGTTCATACTCGTAGCTCGCAGTCGGTCCATCCGCAGGAGTTAACTCAGGTGTTTCCATAGGGAGAAGTTTCTCCATTGTCGGAATCTGGGTCAACGCATTTACAAAGCGGTTATAACAAATGTACAATTCATCAAAATCAGCCAGTTCAAATCCATGAACTGCTTCATGAGCGATGGATTTGATATCTGCGAATGAAGGTGAGTCCGACAGATCTGTAGTTGTGGAAGCCATAGCTATTTCGCGTCTTCTGAAATAGTCACGCCCTTTACGACCAATTACGAATAATTCGTACTCGTCCTGGGAGTTGTGACGCTCTTTCAGAGTCTGACTCACCTGACGCAGGACGTTCGCATTGTATCCACCTGCAAGACCCCGATCTGACGTTATGATCAGATACGCTGTCTTTTTGACCGGACGGCTTTCCAGCATCGGGTGCTGGATACCTTGGGTACTGGAGGCAATGCTCGCCACAACTTCTTTCAACTTCTCTGAATATGGACGTGCTGCCTCTGCTTTTTCCTGCGCTTTACGCAGTTTTGCAGCTGCAACCATCTCCATTGCTTTGGTGATCTGCTTTGTGCTTTGTACGCTTTTAATTTGCCGCTTAATTTCGCGCATGCCTTTTGCCATGATTTCACCACCTCAAACTTTGGCAGAGCCAAAGTTACTTCGTAAGCACCCACTTCGGTTTTGACATAGTCAAAACTACTTCGTAAGCATATTCCTGCTTTGACGGAGTCAAAGTTTTGCATGCAGACATGCGGAATCGGTTAGACAACTCCGCAGCTACAATCATCTATTTAGACAGAGACTGCGAAGCTCTTTCTGAACTTCTCGATTGCACCTTTGAGTGCATTTTCATTGTCTGCTGTCAACTCTTTCGTTTCACGAATCGATCCCAGAATTTCCGGGTGGTTGCTCTCCATGAACGCAAGGAACTCATGCTCAAAACGAGTAACATCACCTGTTGGAATCTCATCAAGGAATCCTTTAACTGCAGTGTACAAGCTGACAACCTGTTGTTCTACAGGCAACGGCTGGTTAACACCTTGTTTCAGAATTTCCATCATACGCGCACCACGATTCAGACGAGCCTGAGTCGCTTTATCCAGATCGGAACCGAACTGGGAGAACGCTTGAAGCTCACGATATTGAGCGAGGTCAAGACGCAGGGAACCTGCAACCTTTTTCATCGCTTTGATCTGAGCAGAACCACCGACACGGGATACAGAGATACCAACGTTGATCGCCGGACGTTGTCCAGCATTAAACAAGTCAGCTTCCAAGAAGATCTGTCCATCCGTGATGGAGATTACGTTCGTTGGAATATAAGCAGATACATCGGAAGCCTGTGTTTCAATGAATGGCAGTGCGGTTAAAGAACCTCCACCAAGTTCATCGTTCAGCTTCGCAGCACGCTCCAGCAAACGGGAGTGCAGGTAGAAGACGTCACCCGGATAAGCCTCACGGCCCGGTGGACGGCGGAGCAACAAGGACAACTCACGATAAGCAGATGCTTGTTTAGTCAAGTCATCATAAATGACTAGAACGTGCTCGCCTTTGTACATGAAATACTCACCCATCGAACAACCGGAGTACGGTGCGATGTACAAGAGTGGTGATGGATCGGAAGCTGCTGCTGTTACAACAATCGTGTACTCCATTGCGCCTTTACGACGAAGAGTTTCCACAACTTGTGCAACCGTAGACTGCTTCTGACCAATAGCCACATAGATACACTTCATGCCGCTACCTTTTTGGTTCAGGATCGCATCAATGGCAATCGATGTTTTACCTGTTTGACGGTCACCGATGATCAACTCACGTTGTCCGCGACCGATTGGTACCATTGCATCGATGGCTTTGATTCCTGTTTGCATCGGCTCATGAACGGATTTACGATCCATTACGCCTGGTGCTTTACCTTCAACCGGACGGAATTCCGTTGTAGCGATTGGCCCTTTGCCATCCACTGGAATACCGAGCGGGTTCACAACACGTCCAATCAATGCTTCGCCTACAGGCACTTGCATGATTTGACCGGTACGTTTCACTTGGTCGCCTTCACGAATATCATAGTAAGGTCCCAGGATAACGACACCGACATTACTTTCTTCCACGTTCATGGCGAGTCCCATAACACCGCTTGGGAATTCAACCAACTCGTTGGACATGACGTTCTCAAGTCCATAAACACGAGCGATACCATCACCAACCTCGATAACCGTTCCGACTTCGACTACATCGATATCGGTCTTGTATTGTTCGATTTGGCTCTTAATTAATGTACTGATTTCTTCTGGTTTGATACTCAAGTGTCCTCACCCCAATCTACTGTACTCGTCTGTTAAAAGACTGCTCAAGACGTTCGAGCTTGCCAGCCAAGCTGCCGTCATAGATCGTATCGCCAATGGCGACTTTCAATCCGCCCAGCAGAGTCGGATCAACAAAATTCTCGATACGAATCTTTTTATTCACACGGCCACCGAATTCACGGGCTACCGCTTCTTTTTCCTCATCGTTCAAAGCATATGTTGAGTATACCCGAGCGTCAGCGATTCCAAGAGAATCCCCTTCGATCTTCACGTAGTCACTCAACAACTCGTCCAACAGTTCAACGCGTCCACGCTCAATCAGGAGCAGAACCGTACGAAGGACAGGTTCGGACACTTTGCCATCAAGGCTTGCACGAAGCACATTTTGTTTGGCTTCATCAGAGATGTTCGGAGATACAATAAATTTGATAATCTCGGCATCTCCAGTCAACGCACTAACTACGGCGCGCAGTTCCTGTTCAACCTCAAGCACCTGCTGCTGCTGAAGTGCAACTTCAAACAATGCTTTCGCATAACGCTTGGCAACAATCGTATCGCGGCTCATTGTCGGCCTCCTACCTCATTGAGGTATTGGTTCACAAGCTCCTCTTGTGCAGGACCGTTCTCAACTTCTTTTTTAATCAATCTGGATGCAATTTGAACGGAAGCTGAACCCAGTTCGCTGCGCAGTGCAGCAACTGCCTTGTTCTTCTCGCTCTCGATCTCACGCACGGCATCGTCTTTGAGACGATTCGCTTCTGCCTTGGCATCAGCCAAAATCGACTCCGCTTGCTTGCCGCCCGTTTGTTTGGATTGCTCAATGATGTCGTGAGCTTCTTTGCGCGCATGTTCAAGAGCTTGTTTTTGCTCCTCCACATAGGCAATAGCCTGTTCACGAGTCTGTGCAGCCTCGTTCATCTGTGTCATCACGAGTTCACGACGCTTTTCCATGATGGAGAACAAAGGGCCGAAAGCGTAGCGGCTAAGCAGCCAATATAGAATTGCAAATGCAACCATCGCAAGAATTGTATTTTCCCAAATGAAATTCAATCTGTTCACTCCTTCCTGGAGGTATCCTTAAAACGTTCGCCCGTTAGGACGGACATTACCCTAAAAAGAAGGCGCGGAGGGCTATGGCCTTCCCCGCCAAACCTTTATCCATTTAAATTAAGCCATACCGTAGAACATGAACGCGAGTACCACACCGATAATCGGCAATACCTCAATCAAACCTACACCGATAAACATTGTTGTTTGAAGAGTGGATTTAGCTTCCGGTTGACGAGCGATACCTTCCACCGTTTTGCTGATTACCATACCGTTACCAATACCTGCGCCAAACGCGCCAAGTCCTGCAACAATTGCTGCTGCGATTAATGCCATTGCTCCCATTTGTATATCCTCCTTAAAATAATAAATCGTATTTTTTATTGTTCAGCCTGATGAAGATATCTTCTTAGGGCTTGAAACTTAATGTTCTTCGTGCGTCTCGATGCTCTGTGAAATGTACACCATCATCAAAATAACAAACACAAATGCCTGGATCGCGCCGATAAAGATACTAAAGCCTTGCCAAACCATCAATAGTGGAATAGCCGCGATGGCACCAAACACTTTGAATGTGGTCAGCTTCAGGATCGTTGTAATCAGTACCTCACCCGCGAAGATATTCGCGAATAGACGCATACCGTGTGTTAACAGCTTCGATGCCGTCTCGATCAAGTTGATCGGTAAGAACAGGGCAAATGGCTGAAGGTAATGCTTCAGGTATCCTCTGGTGTTGCGGAATAATCCAAGTCCATGAGATACAAGGAAAGCAACCAGAGCGAGTCCCATCGTTACAGACAAGTCGGCTGTCGGTGATTTCCACCAAGCCAGTTCAACGTGTGGATGTGCATTCGGATCCTTGGCATGGGCCTTCTCAAAGGCTTCCACGGCCGTAACAATCGGTTTACCGAATACTTGCGCTTGTTCTGCGTTATCCATCCCGGTTACTGCCTGGAACGGAAGTCCGAGCATGTTCCCTACAAAGATGAACATAATCATGGAAAGAGCGAGAGAGATAAAATGTTTACCTTTCTTCATATCCATTGTGCTAGAGATCAGATTGCGGACGAATTCTACTGCCCACTCCATAAAATTTTGCAGCTTGCCGGGGTTTTCAACGGACAATCTTCGTGTCGCTAGTACAGCGAAAATAAAAACAAGGGCACCTGTAACGACCAGCATCAACACAACCGATAAATCCAGTCGAAATCCGCCAAGCATAATAATTGGAGCTTCATGCATATTTTTCTCACCCCTTTCTCGACTTGAAAGCTGCAGCACCTAATTTCATTCTGCTCTGCGGGAATAGATAATCCCTATAATCAGTAAGGAAAATTGCGCAATAACCAGACCACCTGCGACCGCATATGTATTGAAATGTTGCGGAAAGCGCATCGATATAAATACACCGAGCACAGCCAGTGCTGCTCTTGTCAAAAATCCCAGGTTCACACGCTTCAAGTTACCTTCTGCCGCTTCATCAGACATTTTCCTTACTTTGTAGCCCAGGTAAAATGCATTAATCCAGCTTATTCCTGTACCCAGAGCTAGTCCCAAAGCAATTGTCTCCACTCGTGGCATAAAAGCCGCTGCGAGAAAACAAATCATAAGAACATACATGACGAAAACAGTCATTGATCTGCGGTATCTGGCTAGTTCACTCATCACTTTCCCCCATGATTTTTTTCGCGATAAAGTAAATGCTTACCCCACCTGCCGCAAGAAAAAAGAGAACGCTTACGGCGATCCATATTCCGTTGCCTCCAATGGTCTTGTCCAACCAGGAGCCAGCGTAATATCCGGCAACAGCGAGAATGGCAATCTCGATCCCAAAAGCTGTCACGAGTCCCATCGCTTTCCATACATTATCGTCATGGTTACGGGATGAATTTGGTTTGTTCGAATCGGCCATTTTCCACGCCACCCTTGCAATCCCAGTTAATTTTACTGAATGATGAGAGCCTTTGTCAATTGATTGATTTTAGCGTTTTAAAGGGGGAAACGACGGGCTTATGAGGCTCTAAAGCCCACAAACCCGCGAAAACCGTACAGTTTAACTGTATGCTATCCCCTCAGTAAAACCGTCAAAAAATGTGAATTATTTTTTGAACTTTCTGTGAAATGATTCCGGACGCTCACTTTTCACGCCAAAATGGTGCAAAATCGCATTGACAATTCTTTCCGATGCGTGTCCATCACCGTATGGATTGGCAGCTTGGCTCATGCTTGCATACAGTGCTTCATCCGAAAGCAAAGCTTTGGTCCGTTCATATACACGTTCCTCTTCCGTCCCTACCAATTCCAGCGTACCAGCTTCAATGCCCTCCGGGCGCTCTGTTGTATCGCGCAATACAAGAACAGGCACACCAAACGAAGGCGCTTCTTCTTGCAAACCGCCTGAATCGGTCAGAATCAAGTGAGTGTGCGGGTAAAAGTTATGCAAATCCACTACGTCTAGCGGATCAATTAACTGAATACGGGGATGATTCCCCAAAATCGCGTGAGCCGGCTCCTTCACAGCAGGACTAGGATGCACCGGGTACACGATGGCAATATCTTCGAATTCGTCTGCAATCCGTTTGACGGCGTTGAAAATGTTGCGGTGAGGCTCGCCTTGAGATTCACGGCGATGAGCAGTCATCAGCACCAGGCGTTTGCCTTGTGCCCAATCTAGTACCGGGTGCTTGTAATCCTCCCGTACTGTATATTGAAACACATCGGTTACCGTGTTGCCTGTGACGTAGGTACTAGACTCCGGTTTATTTTCTTTTGCAAGATTGGAAGACGACCAGTCCGTAGGTGCAAAATGCAAATCAGCCAAAACGCCCGTCAACTGGCGGTTCATCTCTTCCGGGTACGGTGACAGCTTGTTCCACGTACGCAGACCTGCTTCCACATGTCCAACCTGAATCTGTTGCAGGAAGGCTGCATAGCTGGCTACAAATGTAGTCAAAGTATCTCCGTGAACCAGTACAATATCCGGCTTGGCTTCACGCAAAACCGGCTCCAGACCGCCAAGAACACGAATCGTGATCTCGTTCAACGTTTGACGATCCTTCATGACATCCAGATCATAATCGGGATGAATGTCGAAAACTTCAAGAACTTGATCCAGCATCTGGCGATGCTGCGCAGTTACGCAAACAATCGACTCAATGGACTCGGGATGTTTTTGCAATTCCAGAATGAGCGGAGCCATTTTGATGGCTTCCGGACGCACTCCGAAGATTGTCATCACTTTAATTTTTTTGGACATTCGAGCAAAGCTCCTTTTCTAATCCGCATGAAAATATGCTTATTTCGTTCCGTACAGACGGTCTCCTGCATCGCCAAGTCCTGGCACGATATAGCCGTGATCATCCAGACGGTCGTCCAGTGCAGCTACATAGATATCCACATCCGGGTGTGCATCCTGTACTGCTTTCACACCCTCTGGCGCTGCAACCAGGTTCATCATCTTGATCTGAGTGCAGCCGCGCTTTTTGAGCACGTCAATCGCTGCGATTGCTGATCCGCCTGTTGCCAGCATCGGGTCAATTACAATCAATTGGCGTTCCGTTACATCTGTAGGCAGCTTGGTGTAGTATTCAACCGGTTGCAGTGTTTCCGGGTCACGGAACAAGCCAACATGTCCTACTTTTGCCGCTGGCAACAACTTCACAACGCCGTCCAGCATCCCCAGTCCTGCACGCAGAATAGGTACCAGTCCGAGCATACGTCCGGAAATCACTTTTCCTTGTGTCGCTGCTACAGGGGTCTGTACATCAATCGATTCCAGTTCAACATCTCTTGTAATCTCGTAAGCCATCAACGTAGCTACTTCATCAACCAATTCACGAAAATCTTTCGTATTCGTACGCATGTCGCGTATAAACGTCAGTTTGTGTTGAATCAGGGGGTGATCACATATTACTAATTTTCCCATTAAATTGTCCCTCCGGTAAGTTCTTCATGAGTTAAGCATTTCCAAATATACCTAGCCATCATTCACAGGCTCGATAAATCCTGTATATTATATCATCACCCACACTGAATTACACCATCAAAGGGCACCTAATCATTACAGAAAAGCAAATCCTACAAAAACAGGACCGGAAAATGATTCATCCGGTCCTGTTTGCTCGTGCTGTTGTGTCACTTGAATAGCAAAATGTTAAATACAATACCACTCCGCCACCAGAATGCTCCTTCGATCGCCGTTATCCCCAAATTTTATGAAACACCTTAGAAAGGTGAAAATTCGGGGATAAATGCGAACGCTCCGCTTCTACGGCCTCATTCTGCTCACTTCGTTCATCTGTATTCCATTTTAACAACCTTCAAATACAAACAGCACGAGCAATGTTTTTTAGCAGTAAAAGAGACAGTAAATATTTTTTAGTAGTAAAAGAGACAGTATTAGTATTTAAGGTCGGTGTAGAGTGGGTATTGGTCAGTCAAGGCAGTTACTTCTGCGCGTGCCTGATCAAGTGTTGCTGTATCTTTTGGATTTTTAAGTGTTTTGGCAATGATCTTACCGATCGCTACCATTGCTTTTTCGTCCATGCCGCGGGAAGTTGCCGCAGGTGTACCGATACGGATACCACTTGTAATGAACGGACTTGTTGGATCGAATGGAATCGCATTTTTGTTCACGGTAATGCCGATGGAATCAAGAACATGCTCCGCTTCCTTACCTGTGATGTTTACGCTGCGTGTGTCAATCAGCATCAAGTGGTTGTCTGTACCGCCGGATACGATGTTCAATCCTTCAGCGATCAATGTTTCAGCCAGCACTTGTGCGTTTTTCACCACGTTCTGAGCGTACGTTTTGAACGAAGGCTGCAAAGCTTCACCAAATGCTACAGCTTTGGAAGCGATCACGTGCATCAAAGGTCCGCCTTGGGAACCAGGGAATACCGCTTTATCAATGGCAGCTGCCCAAGATTTACGGCACAGAATCATACCGCCACGTGGTCCGCGCAACGTTTTGTGTGTAGTTGTTGTAACGAAATGCGCATGTGGCACCGGGTTAGGATGCAGTCCGGCAGCAACAAGTCCTGCGATATGTGCCATATCAACCATGAACAGCGCGCCAACATCATTAGCAATAGAAGCCAGCTTTTCAAAATCAATCGTACGCGGGTATGCACTTGCGCCTGCTACGATCAGACGAGGGCGGTGTTTGAATGCTGCTTTGCGAACTTCATCATAATCAATGAGGAATGTATCTTCTTGTACGCCGTATGCAACAAAGTTGTACAACAAACCAGAAGCATTAACCGGACTACCATGCGTCAAGTGACCGCCATGTGCCAGGTTCATACCCAGAACGGTATCACCAGGCTTCAACGCTGCCAGATATACAGCCATGTTCGCTTGTGCTCCGGAGTGCGGTTGCACGTTCGCATGTTCTGCACCAAACAATTCTTTCGCACGATCACGCGCGATATCTTCAACGATATCGACATGCTCACAGCCACCATAGTAACGTTTGCCTGGATATCCTTCAGCATACTTGTTGGTCAGGACAGAGCCGAGTGCTTCAATTACCGCTTCACTTACGATGTTCTCAGATGCGATCAGCTCGATGTTGTTCTGTTGACGTTTCAGTTCAAGATCCATCGCTTCCAGTACTGCAGGGTCATTTTTGCGCAATTGTTCCATGATTAAATTCCTCCTAAATTATAATGAAGTTATAAAGCGAGCCTTCAGGTTACACTCCTGACTTCGATTGCATCACCATCTTACGATCACTGTTATCCCCAAATTTCTTTGAACCCCTTTGATAAAGGGGAAATTCGGTGATAAACGTGAACGCTCTGCTTCTCCAGATTGGTGTTGCACTCTCCGTTTACGTGTAACCCAGTGATTTCGCTTTATACGTTAGTCACAAAAAGTAGCATCGGGTTGTTCTTCCATTCGATAAACTGCACGTTCGCCGCCAATCAGCTTTGGCCGTGTAAGTGCCGCTGTAACACGAGCCTCACCAATATAGCGAAGCGATGTCCGAAAAGGAACCGCTACATGGCGAAGATGCATGCCAATCATCGTTTCTCCGATATCCAGACCTGCATGAGCCTGAATATGTTCAGCCAGACATGGATCAGATAGCGAACGATAGGCGGTCGACGCCATGGAACCACCAGCTTTCGGCACAGGTACAGCGCCAACCTCTGTCAGTCCAAACCGCTCAAGCAACGCACGTTCCATCACAAGCGCTCGGTTCAAGTGTTCACAGCACTGGAATACGGTGTCGAAACCAAACTCCGACTGTACCTCTCGAATGCCTGCAAGCAACTGCTGTGCCACATCCACTGCACCGCTTGTTCCAATGCGCTGGCCTGCGACCTCGCTCGTACTCGTGCCGATCACTACAACTTGACCGGAGCCAAGCTTTCCGGCTAGTGCCAGTTCGCGCAGGATTGATGCGGTTTGTTGCTGCAATCCGGGTTGTTCCGAATCCAATTCAATAGTCATCCTATCGCCTCCCGATAAAATCATGCCCCTAATCTTGTGATTGTCTGCTCAGCGCATACGTTGCATGGCATTTCAGGTACTATTATAGCGAAAAATCAGATGAAAGACGAAAAAAAGAGCAGTCTGCGGGTATCGCAGAATTGCTCTTTTGCCCAGGCGACCGGCCGTTTGTTCCGGTGCTCCATTGTGGTTGTGCCCACTTCGTCGCCAGTTACACCGGATCCCTGTTTTCCCCTTCATCATAAATCAACCCCACTTTAAAATCAACGGTTAATTTACACTCGATGTTGCATTTCTATATCTTTCCTATGCTTGAGTGAATTATTCAAGCTTATCCAAAAGCCTGGACAATGCGGTCCTTATCTCTGCCGCCGCGATATTGTAATCGTCCCGACTGCCGCCAAACGGGTCCGAGATATCAAAGCTTGGGATACGCTGCCGAATCTCGATCGCACGCTCACGTTCCGAAGCTAGAATCTCCTGTCCCAGCGCGCGTTTCATCTCCAGTGTAGCAAACAGGCTGTCCAATTCCTCCAGGTCTTGAAGCACTTGTGCATCGTTCTCGACATACTCTTTCAGGGTGTACGTCTTCTGAATGGAATCCGGAAACACCTGCATCACATGTTGCTTATGGCTCCGGGTCAACGTCAATACGAGATCCGCCCATTCAACCAGTTCTGCACTGAGCTGCGTGGAGTGGGCCGGCCCTTCTGCGCTATGATCTCTCAACACCGCTTCGGCATGGAGAGAGATCGGCATGCCCGACGTTGCCGCCACACCCGCAGAACGAACATCCACCTGTATGCCACGCTCGGAAGCAAGTTTCCGCAAAAGCCCTTCTGCCATGGGGCTGCGGCACGTATTGCCTGTACATACGAATAAAATATGTTTCATTATGTTAGCCTCCCCATTGGATCAAGATGTGATAAGCCTATCCTATCTTTCACACGATTTATTTTAAAATATAAACAAAAGTCCAAAAGCAAGCAAGATTGCCCCGCCTACGGCCTCGCCGTAATCCCCCAGGTTCTGACTCACCCGGCGCCCGAGAAGCAGCCCCATGATCGACATCAAGCCGCCGCAGAAACCAAAGGCCAGAATGGTCAGGACAAGATCACTGCTGAACATGCCAAGCGACACCCCGACAGAGAATGAATCTACGCTGACACTGAGCGAAAATAAAATAATGCCAAGCAGGGACCGGTGATCTACCAGCTTGGTTTCTCCTTCGCGGAACGCATTCAAAATCATGTGAGCACCCAGCAACACCAGCAAGCCACCTGCGGCATAGTTTGTGATATTGCCCAGCAAGGAGCTGACATACTTGCCCATGTACATGCCAGCAAGCGGCATGAGGACATGAAACAGTGCGGTGACCGTACTGATTTTCAATATATCCCGCAGCCGTATGCCCTTCATACCAATGCCAATGCCCAGCGAGAATGCATCAAGTCCTAGCGCAACCGCCATAATCAGAATGGTTACCAACTGCCCCACATGGGCAGACACATCCCACATCCTCATACCCCCAAGTCACGTAAAGGTTCTTGTACACGATATGCGGACAAGGACCCAAACATGACGGATGCAGGGAAACTAGAGGTAAGAAGTATCAATATAGCGTTCCATTGAAAAAACAGATCAAGGGCGCCCTTGCTACTATGAAAATAATAGATTAGGACGTTAAATGTTACGGTTGCATGCAAGCGAGATGCATGCTTGCGAAAGTTAAGGCTTGCTCCTGATCCCGTGGGCAGGAGCGTTTAGGTGGGCGGCTCAACCAACTTGAATAAGTTGGTTGCCTGCCGCCTTGAGCAGCCGATTCATGACGGCTGCTCCCAGCCCTTCGCGCGAGCAGGCTTCCGCCACAATATATGTGGCGCCCTGCTCATCGCAACTACGCAGCGCGGCGTATAGCCTGCGCGCAGCTTCCTGCAGCTCGCTGGCGTCGCCCAGCGAGAACACGGCATCGGCGCGGTACTGCTCCGCGTGCTCGGCGAACGCCAGCACCGCGGTGCGCTCTCCGCGCTGCGCCGCCTCTGCGAGGGCGGCGCGGGTCCAGGCCGCCACCGCTGCGGGCGGCCCCTCCACCACGCACAGCGCCCCTGCGGGTGCGTAGTGCGTGTACTTCATGCCCGGCGAGCGCGGCGCCGGGCTGGTGCTGTCGCCACCGGACCCTTCGGCGAGAAGCTCCGGGTCCGTGGCGACACGGGCGGCCACGGCGGACAGCTGTTCCGCCGTGATGCCGCCAGGGCGCAGGATGGTGACGGTACCGTCGTCACCGGCCTGCACCACGGTGGACTCGACACCCACCCCCGTGGGGCCGCCGTCCACAATGCCGCCGATGCGGCCATCCAGATCCTCCCGCACATGCGCGGCGAGGGTCGGGCTAGGCCGCCCGGAGCGGTTCGCACTTGGCGCAGCCACGGGGCATGCCGCCGCCGCGATGAGTGGCAGCGCCACCGGGTGGTCCGGCATGCGCACGGCCACCGTATCCAGCCCGGCGGTGACCCGCGGGGACACTGCCCCCGGCCTAACCGGCAGCACCAGCGTCAGCGGGCCCGGCCAGAAGGCCGCCATCAGCGCTTCCGCCGCTGCATTTACCTCAGTGACCAGCTCGTGCAGCTGGTCACGGTGCGCGATATGCACAATCAGCGGATTGTCGGAAGGCCGCCCTTTGGCGGCAAATACCGCTTCTACCGCTTCCGTGCTACGCGCGTCTGCGCCGAGGCCGTAGACCGTCTCGGTCGGGAAGGCAACCGTCTTCCCTTGACGAAGGCAGGCCGCGGCTGCCTGCAAGTCAGCGAGCGCCGCTTCACGGGCGGCACTCTCCTTTTTCACATCCGAAACCGGGGAAATCCCTTGCACGTGCTCATTTATGTTCTCCCCCTCACCCTGCTCATGCAACAGTACTCTGACATCCCAAAAGGCTGTGTTGTGTTCCCCCTTGGCTCTCTCTACAGCTGCATTATGCTTGTCCTCCAATGAGGGTTGTTGTACCTTTTCGTGCTCTCTGCTCATATATATCATCATCCCTAAACTTCAAGTAGGTTCAATTTCAGTACATATAAGTATACCATATCTATTACGTTTCAGGTTCGATCCAAACATGCGGTTGTTCCCCTGCGTATCCTGTTCATATACAAAAGGAAGCTCCCTATATATTATAAGTTCGTTGTTAAGCGAATATTCCTGTTATCCAATCCCACAATTGTACAGCTACATCCCACAGGAAGAATCTCGCTTCAGGCTTCTCACCCTGCACAGTTGCCTTCACCTCTACTGCATCTGCTGATGCCGCAGAGACTGTCGTTGTCGATGGTTTAGCCAGCGCGTCCCCTGTACTTGCATCGATGAAACAGAGCGGCGGGAACAATACACACCACCAGTTCTGCCCTTTGCCCTCGCCCAGCGTAATACGTACCGCTTCGTATTCGCCAGCAGGGTACACCGTACCGCCATACAGCTTGGTTGGAAAAGGAACCGTGCCAAGCTCCACCTGATAATCATAAGTCAGACCTCGTTTATTTAGCTCTTCCCCTACCCGATTCTCAATCTCGGACAGATGCTCCCGAATGACATGCCTTGCCTGCTCCAGACTTTGCGGATTCTCCAGCGTCCCAACCCACTCGCCCATCTGTGCCACAACGGCATCCCGAATCTCACGTTTCACAAGCTGATCTCCGGCCGCATCGGAATTCGCTAGAATACGCAAACGGATCGATTGCTCCGGAATGGTAGCAGCAGCAACAGCCGCATCGGTTTTCTGACCTTCCCACATCATAATGATCATCATAAGACATACAATGATAAGTCCAATTTGTTTTACAATTCGTCTGTTCATTCCGTTCTCCCCCTCGGTTTCCGATATCCAGCTGCAACTCTCTCATGTCTATCAGTATGCCCGGTAGAGGAAGAAGTAAACCTAGTACAAACCTGAAATCTATTAAAAATTTTCATAGAAACAGATCCGGCCAGCCTATCACTAATGTTCTTAAAACGTACCTTCATAAACATAAAAAAGAAGCCTAGGTTAACCTAAGCTCTTCTTTTCGCAAGTAGTATTTTATTAAGTAGTATTTTATTAAAATTATATTCTAATCCGCATTATACAAGTACTGATTAGTACCGAAAAATACGACTACATCGCGCTATTCTCTTTTTTCTTTTTCATCAGACTCCAAATCCGCTGCATCAATGAAGGAGACTCTTCCTCCGGAAACCATTCATCTTCATCCTCGTCACCGTACAACTTAATGCTCATGACCAGGCCGATACAGGCCATGTTAATCAGCAAAGACGTCCCGCCATAACTGATAAATGGCAAAGTAATGCCCGTCAGCGGCATGAGGCCAAGGAATGCGCCTACATTTTCAAACACCTGATAGAGCAACATCCCGATAATGCCCACAATGATAATGGGTCCGGCCCGTTCTTTGCACTCCAGAGCAATCAGTACCATCCGGTGGATGAGGATAAAATACAATAGGATTAGCAGCGAAGCTCCCACAAAACCGAATTCCTCAGCCACCACCACAAAGATCGAATCCGAGTACGTATAAGGCACTCTTCCGCTTTGGACCGAGGTTCCTTCCAAAAATCCTTTGCCCATGATCCCACCTGATCCGATGGCCAGCCCGGCGTTTTTGGTATGCCACATCGCTTTGGCTGTGGCCTTCTCCGGCACAAGCCACGGATCAATCCGTTCAGCCCAGTGCTCACGTTTGATCTTTTCCAGAAAGGCAAATACTTCATCATGATAGAAGGTGTACGATTTGATGAAACCAATAAAGAATGCAGCTACAATCGTAAGCACGATTAACGCATGTTTCAGCTTGATATTACCGATCCATAACACCGCAACCAGGATAATCACATAACCAAGAGCGTTACCCAGATCATTCTGTGCCATAACGAGCGCAAACGGAATAAATGTCCAGAGCCCAATCGGTACCACATCTCTCCAGAACCCCAGCTCTCCACGCTTCCGCTTCACAATGAGATGAGCGAGAAACAGAATGAGGATCATTTTGAACAATTCCGCGGGTTGAAACGAAATCGTTTCGGTGATCTTCAGCCAGCCATTCGCGTTATTCACCTTACTCCCAAGCACATTAGCCAGTATCAGGAAAACAATGCCTACACCATATACCATAAACGCGTATTTTACATACACCTTGTAGTTAATCAAACCAATTCCAATGACAGCGATAAATCCAACGATATAGAAATAGATCGTTTTCACATGATGATTCGCCAGTTTGGGATCAAAACGTGTACCGCTGTAAATGGCAAATATGCTGATAACCATTAACAACAACAAGACAAAAAGAATGATGCCATCCAGCTTTTTTACCATTTTCCACATGATGTTTTAATATCCCCCTAGTCCACACATCGTGCTTTACCAATAATGATCAATATTACCATTGTACCTAATTGGGTGGGAGAATGGAAATCCGGTTTACTTTAAATTTTACAGCTAATTTTACAGCTAATAGCGGTTATTATAGTGGATCATGTTCCTGTATAAAGGTGCCTGTAAAATACAAAAAAACCTTGAAAGTCCATCCCAAGCTGCTGCCGGGAAGAACGGTTCCAAGGTCGATCTGACGTCTTTTCGATATTTCATTTATGATAATTCTTTACAAGCGAGCTTGAATGTAACCATACTGTTAACCTTGATGTCAACGTTCATGTTCACTGTTCCGGTTGTTCCTTCTGCGCAGGTTTGCGTCTGAACAACTTCATTATCAGTTCCGTAATGCTCGGTTGCTCCGCCGATCCAAGAATATCTTCATTCTCTTCCGTGTGTACCTTGATGCTCATGGCGATGCCCATACTGATCATGTTAATGAGCAGTGATGTTCCTCCATAACTAATGAATGGCAAGGTAATACCCGTCAGTGGCATGAGTCCTATAAACGGTCCGATATTGACAAAGACCTGATACAGAATCATCGCAACAATACCTACGATCAAATAAGCCCCTACCCGATCCTTACATTCCAAAGCAATCAAAACAAGCCTATGGATCAGGATGAAGTACAGTAAAAGAAGTACCGATGCTCCAACAAAGCCATACTCTTCACCAATCTGCACAAAAATCGAGTCTGCATAGGCCAGTGGTACCCGATTGGATTGAATGGTCGTTCCTTCCATATACCCTTTGCCGGTAACACCACCGGACCCAATGGCAAGTTTGGCATTATACGTCTGCCACAATACGTCTCTGGACGTCAGTTCAGGCACAAGCCACGGATCAAATCGTTCTGCCCAGTGTGCACGTTTAATATCTTTGAGGAAAGTTGTAATTTCATCATGATAATGAATGTATGCCTGTATGCCAGCGACGATGGCACTTACCGCCAGCACAAAACCAATCAGGGCATGTGAAAACTTGATATTACCGATCCACAATAAACCGATCCAGATAAAAATATAGCTGAGTACCGCACCCAGGTCATTTTGCAGTAACACAAGCAGTAAAGGCGGCAGAATACATAAACTGATTGGAATGACATCTCGCCCAAAAAACAACGGCCTGTGCTTCTTCCTTGCGAGCAGTGTCGATAGCATGACAATAAGACATAGTTTGAATAGCTCCGAAGGCTGGAGACTGATCCCGCCGATCGAAAGCCAGCCCTGGGCTCCGTAGTACTCGTTACCAATAAACAAAACCAGCACTAACAGTAACAGACCCAGCCCATAGATGTATAAATAATTTTTGACGATAAATTTATAGTTGATCATGGACATTCCGAAAAAAACAGCAAAACCCAAAACATAAAATACAATCATGTTTTTGGAGAATCCCTCAACCTTTGGACGACCAAACGTAGTACTGTAAATGGCCATGATACTGATGACCATCAGGATCACCAAAATAAAAACGATGGAGTAGTCGATCTTTTTGAATTTGTGCAGCATGTAATTATGTTCCCCCAAGCATTCAGAAAATCTTCGGCATACCCCATTGTAGAGGATTTCACGGCAAAAAGAAAACTTACGTGCCTTACATTTTTGTCACCTGTTCCGAAGGTCGAACACCCAGGACATGCCGTTCGATTCCGGCAAGGTCAGGAACGATAATAATCTCCGGCCAATGTCCCGCCGATTCCAGCAATGCTGCCACGTCCTGAGCCTGGCCCATGCCCAGCTCAAAACCGACAATCTGCGGCGGCGCAGGCAGCAGCTTCAGCTGCTCCACCATGATGCGGTACGGGGCAAGCCCGTCCGGACCGCCATCCAGCGCGAGGCGCGGCTCATGATCGCGCACCTCCTGCTGCAACCCGGCGATATCTCCCGCCGGGATGTAGGGCGGGTTGGACACCAGGATGTCCAACCGCTCCCCAGCGAACGGAGCAAGCAGATCGCCTTCACGGAAGTCGATCTGTACGCCGTTCGCGGCCGCGTTGCGCGCGGCCACGTGCAGGGCATCCGCCGAGAGATCCCCGGCGGACACCTGCCACTGCGGGCGAAGCGAAGCCATCGTTACCGCGATGGCGCCGCTGCCCGTGCCAATGTCGACGGCGCGCACCGCACCGCCGTCGCCGGCAAACACGCGGTCTGCTGCGCGTAGCACAGCTTCGACCAGTAGCTCGGTCTCCGGCCGCGGAATCAGCACGGCCGGCGTGACCTCGAACGGCAGCCCGTAGAATTCCTGGCTGCCGATAATGTACTGCGCCGGCTCACCCGCAGCCTTGCGCGTGACGGCGTCTTCCCAGAGGCTGCGCAGCCCGCTGGGGAACGGCTCCGGCTGCATCATGTAATACTGGGCGCCATAGACGCCCAGTACATGCTCCAGTAGCAGCCGTGCATTGTTGTGCGGCTCGTACACGCCGCACTTCTCCAAAAAAGAGGAAGCCTCTACGAAGGCTTCCCGGCAACTCTGCTCCGGCGTCATTACAAACTGTCCGCCCGTCACAGATTATTCTCCTCTGTCCATCATCTCGGTCTGCTGAGCAATCGTCAGGGCAGACAAGATATCTTCAATCTCACCGTTCATGATTTGATCGAGCTTGTGCATTGTCAGACCGATGCGGTGATCCGTTACACGGCTCTGCGGGAAGTTGTACGTACGGATCCGCTCACTACGGTCACCCGTTCCCACTTTGCTCTTGCGCTCTACGGAGATTTTCGCTTCTTCTTCCATACGTTTCATATCAAAGATACGTGTACGCAGAACTTGCAACGCTTTTTCTTTGTTGGAGTTCTGGGATTTCCCATCCTGACACGTCGCTACGATACCTGTTGGTACGTGAGTTACCCGTACTGCCGATTTCGTTGTGTTAACCGATTGTCCACCGGCACCACTGGAACAGAACGTATCCACACGAATGTCTTTATCGTGAATTTCGATATCAAAGTCTTCCGCTTCCGGCATCACCGCAACGGTTGAAGTCGATGTATGAATCCGGCCACCGGATTCCGTTGTCGGGATACGTTGTACACGGTGTGCGCCGCTCTCGTATTTCATTTTGCTGTACGCACCGCGTCCGTTGATCATGAATACAACCTCTTTGAACCCACCGAGGTCATTCGTGTTCACGTCCATCAGCTCGACTTTCCAGCCTTGAGCATCCGCATAACGGGTATACATCCGGTACAGATCCGCCGCAAACAATGCCGCTTCATCTCCACCAGCCGCGCCGCGAATTTCCACAATAACGTTTTTGTCGTCATTCGGATCTTTCGGCAGCATGAGTACACGAATCAGATCATCCAGTTCTTTCTGGCGAGCGGACAATTCTTCAATTTCCATTTTGACCATCTCGCGCATCTCGTCATCCAGCTTCTCGCCTTGCATTTCCTTCGCCGCTTCCAAATCCTCGCTTACCTGTTTGTACTCATTGTACGCATCGTATGTCGGCTGAAGATCGGATTGCTCCTTCGAATATTCACGCAGCTTTTTGTTATCACTAGCTACATCCGGGTCACACAAAAGCTCGCTCAGCTTGTCATAACGATCGGCCAATGCCTGCAATTTATCCAACATGTATAGTCACCTCACGTTTTATTTTGTCTTTGTGCATGTCGTCTTCCCTAACGCTGTCACATGCATTATCTGTTTTACATATCTATAATTCAAAATTCCACAAACCACGGGATTCTTCTGAAATCCCCTGACCGCAGCATGTCATTCCAATTCATCATGTGTTAAATGATCGACGTATAACCTCGCTACAACGTCATCAAATCCTTTACTTTTAAAGTGATATAAAGAAATCGCTAACCACCTGAAGCCCTCGTCTGATCTTATCGATTAGATCGAACACTTTATCCTGGTTATACGACTCTTAATTATAGCATATTCTTATGCTCCTGAATAGCAATAGTTCGTGGTGCCAAACATTAAAATTTTTATGCCAAATCAAGACTCTTTCCGATAACCATCGGTATTGAAATCTACATTATCTTTGAAATAAAGTCCATGTATTTTTAAATTGAATGATGGTATTACAACAACATTAAACAGAGCAGTAAACAGAGCATCGCTAGAGCATCTCATCCTCCAACTGCTCCAGCACAACACTCCACCATGTTTCTTCATCAAGCAAACTTACAGGGTCTTTCTCTGTATAAAATAAACGAAGTTGCTTCACCGCTTCACCTCTACCAGATTGCTCGTTTTGCTGTAAACGAGGTTTAAGCTCTCCGCGTCGAAATGCTTCCAGCTTCGCTTCCGCTTGTTCCCGTGTCATGACAGTGGGCTCGTAGGCTTTGGAGTGCTCCTGTACGATTGCTGTGTACCTGCTCAGAAAAGCCAGAAACAGATGGATACTGCTATTTATTACATCATACTCTCCGCTCTGCGCATCGACTCTATACAGTATGCCCGTTACAGATTCCAACCCGAGAATCGCTGTCTCCTCATCCCATTCATAACCGATGGGTAATATCGTTTTGAGATCATCTACTGTCCTCATCAACTCCATATCAGGCAGCGAGTTGAACTTAATCCCAAGTACATTTTCACCGTCCAACGTGAGTTGTGGCAAGCCGGAATGAAGCAGTACCTCCTGCGTTTCTTCGGATAAATTTGCTTTTTCTACTAGTAGAGGATCATATCGAACCAACTGGGACGTATTGTCCAATCTTGCCACCTCCTTGAGCGGTACTTCTTTCTTTTTATTATATCCATCACAAATAAACAATCCAGTGAAAACGTAATCATATCTGCATAAAGCATATCTGTTCTTTTCCCGCTGAATAAAATTGCCAAACAAATTGCCAAATAACAAAAACAGCACTATCCTCCACGAAAGAGAGTAGTGCTGTTCTTTATTTTAACCGGTAAGCCTCAATAGGCCGACCCGTCTTGAATCCTTTTTTAGATTACACGTTGAAACGGAAGTGCATCACGTCGCCGTCATTTACCACGTACTCTTTACCTTCCAGACGCAGTTGACCACGCTCTTTGGCACCGTTCATGGAACCCGCTGCAACCAGATCGTCGTAAGAAACAACTTCTGCACGGATGAATCCACGCTCAAAGTCGGTGTGGATAACACCCGCTGCGCCAGGCGCTTTGGTTCCTTTGCGGATCGTCCACGCACGAACCTCTTGTACACCCGCTGTAAAGTACGTATACAATCCAAGCAACTTATAAGCCGCTTTGATGAGCAAGTTCAACCCGGAATCCTCGATGCCGAGCTCTTCCAGGAACATTTGTTTATCTTCGCCTTCCAGCTCGGAGATTTCTTCCTCCACTTTTGCACTGATCGGCACTACTTCTGCATTTTCGGTAGCTGCAAACTCTCTTACTTTTTGTACATATGCATTGTTGGCTACATCGCCAATTTCGTCTTCTGCCACATTGGCAGCATACAGAACCGGTTTCAGCGTTAACAAGTGCAGATCACGTACAATCAGACGCTCTTCGTCTGTCAGCTCCATGCTGCGTGCGGGCTTGTCTTCATAAAGGACTGCTTTGACTTTCTCCAATACTTCCACTTCTTGAGCAGCCGTTTTGTTGCCGCCCTTCATGTTTTTCTTGGAACGGTCGATTTTTTTCTCAACACTCTCGATATCCGCCAGGATCAACTCCAGGTTAATCGTCTGAATGTCACTTACAGGATCAATCTTGCCATCGACGTGAGTGATGTTCTCGTCTACGAAACAACGTACCACGTGTACAATGGCATCCACTTCACGGATGTGGGCCAGGAACTTGTTACCCAGGCCTTCACCTTTGGAAGCTCCGCGTACCAGACCTGCGATATCAACAAACTCAAATGCGGTAGGCACTGTTTTTTTCGGTACAACGAGTTCTGTCAATTTGTCCAAACGCTCGTCTGGTACTTCTACGATCCCCACGTTCGGGTCAATCGTACAAAATGGATAGTTTGCCGACTCGGCACCTGCTTGTGTAATTGCGTTAAACAATGTGGATTTACCAACGTTCGGCAAACCAACGATCCCTGCTTTCAAAGCCATGTATATGACAACTCCTCATTCATTACTTGTTCGGTATGGATAATCCTAACCATTATATATGACAAACCCCAAGGCATCAAGGAACTTCGCCAATTCGACCAAAGCGCCATTCACTTCCCGAAATCCCCGGTTACTGCGGATGATTCGTTTGCATAGAGGGTACCTTTGTCTTAGATTATCTGCTATTAGGTTTACCCTTTAATTTCTTTGTACATCGTCAAGTCCGTCACTTCATAGCCCATCTTGCGATACAGGCTGCTCGCCCGCTCATTATGTCCAAACACATGTAGCCCAATGCGATCCACTCCAAGACTTCGCGCGGTCTTTTCAAGTGCATCCATGGTTTCTGTGCCGTACCCTTTGCCGCGATATGCTTCTTCCACCACGATATCCAGCAGAAAGGCTTCTTTCCCGTGCCGATTCTCCGTAATGTTAAACCAGAGGTATCCGACAATGCCGTCCACCGGATGCATCAGATTAAACACATATGCCCCTGGCGTATCCAACCCTTCTGGCAGATAACGTTCATACGATTCCTCTGCACGCCCTAGTGCCTCCTCCGGCGCCCATGTTCCTGCTTCTACCTTTTCCTGTGCAAAATCTTCAATTGAACGTCTGCGAAAACTCGCAAATTGTTCTGCTGTCATTGGAGACAGTTCCATGTTGTATCCTCCTCATCTGGATGTGATAACTTAGGTGAGATAATTATGTATATTTGGACACCTGATTCGTTATCTAGTTACCTTTGTAGTTAAATCTCTAATTACTTCAACTCCTCATATTATATCTACCTTATCATACCCCTTTCCGAGTTCCCACTGCTTCACTGTTTCACAATATATTAAAAGCCAACTTTTGAATCAGCTTCTGCGTTTATATCTCTATACGAAAAATTGCCGAATTCCACTCGTATAGAAAGGCGAGCGACCGGCCAAAGTTTCTCGCCCAGAGGTCGATGGATTATCCCATCGGCTTTACCCTTTTCACCTGATTGTACATATTAATAAGTTCATCCAGTACCATCGACTGTTGGATCACCTGAGGGTGAAGAAGCTCGCCGTACTCCGTTTTTATTTGGTGGAGTCTCTCCCTCGCTTCTTCAATCCGCAGTTTGAGTTCGTCCCGCTCCATAACACCCCTCCCTGCTGTATCATTCTAGAACATCCTGCTAATTAGCAGAAATTCAAATAAACTCCAACAGCAAAAACAACAAAAACACCCTTTTCCGAAATACCCTTGGACAATCTACACCAACTGTCTATATAAGGAATTTCAAAACGGAGGATGCATCAGGGTGCAACGCGTCTAAGCTCTTTATGACCTACGGGAAAAGTACTTAGCTGTAATTCGATGTGGCACTCACTCATCTATATTTTTTCTTTACTTTTTGTACCCTTTCAACGTTCCGGACTGTACAATCTCTGTATCTTCTCAATAAGCAACTCGGCGCTAGGCTTGGCCCCTAGTCCAGTGACGACGTACTGCAAATCATCAAACAGGCCTAGACAATCGAGAAGTCCATCTTTATTCATGTTTTCAATCGCAAATTCCATGCCTTGGCGAATATAAGCTACGCCTCTGTCATAGTGGTTATTTCTTAAATAATACGTACCTAACCCTGCAAGCAAAATACCATATTGATCATTGGTGTATTGTTTGCTCATTTTTCCGAAGCGACTGCTCTGTTCCTCGTAAACCAGATGAGATTGATACTGCTCAAGTACATCGTCAATATTGACATTATATCGATTTGCCGCGGTCACTATGGCGCATAATGCAGGAAATATTTCTTTTCTGCGATCAGAGATATACGTTAAATAATCTGGAATCAGCTCTGTTTCACCTGACAGCAATCTAAAATAGTAGTTATTTCCCTCAGACCAATCCTGAAACTGAAGAATCACCATCTGTTCCTCTTCTGTGGGATCTTTAATCCAGCTGTAATCAGCGTATTTGGAGACATACTGAAGCGTTTCTTCATACTTCCCATGTTGATAACTGACCTCAGCAAGAGCAAGATACGAATACAACGCATAATAAACGATCTTCTTTTTGGTCCTGGTCTCTACTTCTCGTAATGTTTTCTTGGCATCATATTGAATAAAAGCTTTAATCTGTAGCTGATCGGCGAATTCTTTCACTTTGTCCCAGCGGCGCAAGGATGCATACACATTGATCAGTTCATTCAGCGCATCAAATTGGTATTGCTCATCAAGACGTTCTACGAACAGTTCGAATCGTGTGGCTAGCGTAAGATTATGAACTTGGTCATTCGAAAGTCCTATCGAAAACAGACGATATTGGCATAAAGCCAGACGTTCCGAATGTTGCAATTTCTCACTTTCAGCGACACAGCGATAGAGCGGTTTACAAGCCTCCATCTTTCCTTCGTTATGCAACTGCTCTGCCAGCTCAAACAACAGAGGTACGTAAGAAAGGTTATCCATCACATAGTTCACCGCTGTCTCCATATGTGGTATATGGCCTAGTTCTGCACAACGATATAGAAAAGGTCTGAGCCTTCTCCAATCCAGAGTAGAGTCTACTAAATACTCATGTATGTATTGTTCATATAATTCGCCTTCAGGCATCCCAATGCCAGCCGTAATGCGATCCAATTGATTTAAGCCTATGGGACGATTCCCTTTCAACGTGCCGCTCAATGTCCCGGAATTCACGCCAGAAATCTCGGAAAAGCGATTGATGGTCATTCGATTCCTTTTTAAAAAATGTTCTAAATGGTCACGAATAGTAGCTTTTTCGCTCAACAGGATACCACCTTCCCAAGAAATGAAGATCAATGCGATCATACAATATTCTAGCAAGAAGCATCAATATTTTACTTGTAAATATTTTACTTTAATATGCAAAAAAACCGCCCCATTTTAGTTGAGCGATCTTTTTGTGGCGTAATATTATTCAGTACGATTCCAAACTCCAGCCATTGTGATGCATTCCTCAGTCTGCCAAATTACACACTTTTCTGAAGGAAACGTCCTAAAGCAGTCCCCATTAACCCAAAAAGATAAGCACAGACGATGCTTATTAAGGCAAACATACATCGGACGGAAAATCCAGAACGTACCTGATCCCATAAGCAGGTCCAGCCCAAACGATGGAAGCAGGTACAAACATTATGGCTACCTTCAAATAATACCCTGCACTGAGCAAGATCGCCCCGTTAACCAAAAGAGCGTAGATCGCAGTGCAAACTTGCTCCTCTTGTTCTTCATACCCAAAACAAACCATACAATTCCCGCACTCCATACAGAGAGCAACTATCGGTTACAACCTTAGCGCTAATTTCATTCCTACATTGAGCGACCAGCGAGCGCGAACGTGTACCTCACCTCACGAATTCTAACGATCACCAGCGACGCTATTTGCCCCGTTTTGGTCACTTTGAAATTCTAACGATCACCAGGGAGCTTATTTACTTGAAAAGTCACGTTTTTCGCCAGATTTCGGAGGTTTTCGCACAAATAGCGCTTGTGGTGATCGTTAGATTCGTAAACACTTCAAAAAGCGCCAAATAAGCTTCTGTGAGATCGTTAGCATATTTAAATACAATTCAAAATTGGAATCTAGCTTGTTTTCTACAAGAACAACATTCAATTACACTGCATATGCGCATATGACTCTCTACTCGCCAACATGTTCACTTTAAAGCTGATCATGACTACATCCACTTTCGAAAAGTGTACACTAAAATTAAAAGCGCCTTCTTTGCATTAAAAGTAGTTGCAACAACAAACCAACTTTCTTGAAAGAGGACGCACCTTATATCTTATGCTGCTTCAAACTTTAAGGGATGTATGCAACCATTCATTTATTTTGTTTTCTTCAAGAGGTTGTGAATGATCACCGCCGCCTCCTGCCTCGTCAACTGCTTTTTGGGCATAAACTTTTGGCCTGGATATCCCTTCATCACAGATTCTTGTGTGACCAAATTAATCCCATTTCTCGCCCAACTGGAGATCATTGCGTTGTCCTCATACATTGTAAAGGATGACAGCACATAACCTTGTTTCTTCATCACATTCTCAATCATGCTCGAAGCTTGTTCTCTTGTGACGTTTGCATCAGGTCTTAGCGTACCATCACTGAACCCTTTAAGAATACCATGCTGCAGCGAAGGAATAATTTCATTATAATACCAACTCTCCCTATGCACGTCGGTAAATTCATTGTTATAAGGAGTAATTGCATTGTATCCAAGGGCTCTTTGTAGAAAGATAGCAAACTCAGCCCTTGTCACCTTTTGGTTCGCACCAAACGTTCCATCCGAATAACCTTTTACAATCCCCTTCTGTGCCAGTTCAAGGATGGCTTCCCTTCCATAACTTGTAGCGATATCAGTAAAGCCAACATTAGCAGGTTGATTTCCCTGATTAGAAGGCACAATCTGAGTATCAATAGTCACACTTTCGCTCTTTACAGATGCCGTACTCGGACTCGAATAAGGAGCAGGGTAAGAATAAGGATATGCATAAGGATTATAGTATGGATTGTAGTATGGGGGCACATCATAATTATTCCCGTATACTGTTGCTCCCCTTCCGTCCGGAGGTGTCGTCACAGCAACGGTCTGTTTTCCGATAACCTCTTCTGATCCGTCAGGCTTAACATGAACAGCAATGATATTATATTCATAATATTTGTTTGTCTCAACGCCTGTTTCACTGAATTGCAATCGGCCATTAACTGCAGTAACCATACCTTCATCCCGTGCTTCTCCAGTAGCCGTGTTCAGATAAGTTTTGCGATAAACCCCGTTCCCTAAAGGAACATACTTGGTCTGCGGATTCCGCTCCACATAATGAATTGCCCCTTCAATCGGCTGATAGTCGAACGCAATCGTTGCATTCGGTGCATTCACTGGAGAAACATTCATTGGTAAAGGCACACCTGCTGTCTGCACCTCAAGAATGCCGGATTCAATTCTCCCATATTTATTGCTGGCTACAATGTGATACGTATATATTCTTCCTGGCTGAAGGGTATACGCCATCATGGTATTCGAGTGACCAGACCAAACTTTGTTCACCCGATCCTGATAAACCTCATACTGAGTTGCACCTTCAACCATGTTCCATTGCAGATCTATTCTGTCATCGTATATCCGATTCACTTTTAATTTAATCTGACCTTTCGGAGCAACGTCCTCGGTCACCTTAGGCATCTTAACCTTTTGGATAGCTGGAGAACTCTCGTTGTTTCCACTTTTCGCCAAAACCTTGTAAGTATACGTGCCATCTGGTGTCAAATTCACATCCTCGTACGACGTTGATTTGGTCACCGCCAAAGGCAGATCATTACGTGTGATGACATACTCTGTTGCTTTGTCTACCGCACGCCATGAAAGTCTAACTTTGGTTGAATCAAGAGCTTCGGCCTGGAAGTCGGGTGGATAAGGAAGGTATATCGTATTCGCAACCTTATGCACCTTTTCCTCACCATACACATCACCCTTGCGAGCAACGATCGTATATGTATGCCCCGAATTTATATTTACACCAACATCTAAAAACTCCAAAAGAGGCCCTTCATAGATCATTTTCCCATCACGTTTCAGTACGTATGATTCGGCACCCTCTACCGACTTCCATACTAAATACAAGTCATTACCTATCTCTTTCGCTTCGAAATATCCTGGTTTACCTAATACAACTTTCGGGGGCACAGGCTCCCCATTCGCCAAAGTCGGAATAACATAAGGATCTTCATCCGTACCTTGACCTTTATACTCACCGTTGTACTTTAATATCGCTTTATATTTAAAGTTTTGTAACGTTCCTGCCGCGACATTGCTCATATGACCCTCTGGAAATGTAAGTGGGTCAGAAGCAGTCTCTGTAAAAACAACTCCCTGATTACCTGATTTTCCAAATGCGCTCTCATATGTACTCGGATCAGCCAAAGCCAGGCTGGACACCACTCGATTCGTATCATTAGAATCACTTAATACGATACCTGTATATTTTTCCATATCATCTTTGGTAACGATGCCCATAGGGGAAGAGAAACTGTAATTGTACTCGCCATTGTCATACGCGTTAGCTGTCCACGACAATAGGTGAAAAGGAGCTAATTTATCTGCCCTCATCTTAACCATTTCATAACCGAGACTATCCGGGTTTGTATTGGAGTAACTTTCCACTCTCCATACTGCCGCCTCGCCCTGAACATCGATATATTTTGAAACGATATTTTGAGAGATCAATGTTTGATCATCAACAAGATACCATTTACCGAATTGTTTCAGATCAACCACAGACCCAAAAGCTGCTTTCGAATCTCCTAATGTATAAGCATCCACAGCAGGTGGTGTAACGATAAATTCCAGGGACTCTGTTTGAGACGGATTGGCTTGACCTGCCCATGTGAGGCGAATGATATTTTTCTCCCCCGGTTTCAGGCCGCTGATCCGCGCACTTGAACTTGTTTGCCCTTGTAATTCTGTACTTTTAACATCATTGACGTAAACCTCAGCCTGCTCAATGCCATTGAATTTGTAAAATAAACTCATACTATTTGCGTTGAAAAGCCCCCAGTTAACATATGTAAATCCCTCTTTGATCACCTGGTCTAATTGGCCGGAAAGTTTACCTGTAAAGTCGATTCTACCAGCATCATCATATACAGGTTCTGGCTCCTTTAACCTGACAAAGAGTACCTCCTGTTCACCATAATACATGCCGTCATAGCCCAAAACTCCAATCCTGTATGTATAGCCGGGGGTAGCTCTGGTAATTGTATAAGATCGATCCGGGATGAATCCTTTGCTATCCCGATTAATCAATAATCCATAATTTACTGCTCCAGGAACCTTATCCCATGTTATCGTTATCGAGTTATCCGTTGAGGTTACCGTTACTTTGGGCTTTGGTAGAACGGTTCGAGTCGTCGTTTCACTTATTGTTTCTGGTGACGAAGATAGCACAGAAGTAGCGTGCTGGATCGATTCGTTCTTTTCGCTGGAGCGGGAAGTCTCGACAGTAAAATGAGAAGAGTTTGTATTCATCCCCGTAGCCAAGTTTGCATTAGCTGTCCCTTCTCCCCAAATCAGCGCATTTCCTAGCAAAAATTGTGCAGCTAACATAACACTTAACAATCTCTTCAATTTCATAGTATGTATCCCCTCTTAGCATTAAACTATGTCTCGCATTACATCAAAGTCTTTGGTTTACTATTGGTGTTACTTTATTCTTACGATGAGTTACACTCGTGTCAAAATCACTCTCTTGATACGTTGAATTGGCTATCGCCTCCCTCAAAAATAAAGATCCATAGTAAACACATCTGAATATATAAGCCATTAATCCTCCAAAATGATACATATTACCTATTAATCATAAGCTGTAATAGATTAACAGACAATAAAAAATTATACTTTGAGTTAAAGGGAACTTCCCCAGTAACATTACTTTTTCTTTTCTCCCAGACGGAAGGAAAATCAGCAACATATACTTTCTTTTTAATGAAACAAAAAAACTCAAGCTCTGGTGTGGAGCTCGAGTTTTTGTTTCATTAAATACTATTAATTTGTTGTTTGTTAGCAACTCTAAACTCATTAACAAACATTCATCAGCGGTGCTGTTTCGGCTCGGGTTACATTTTTGATTCAATGTTGGTGGGAACGCATTCATCTCTCCCCTATACAAGCACGGCTTCTGGTGAGAGCGCAATACTGTACCTCACCTCACGAATTCTAACGATCACCAGCGACGCTATTTGCCCCTTTTTGGTCACTTTGAAATTCTAACGATCACCAGGGAGCTTATTTACTTAAAAAGTCACGTTTTTAGCCCAGTTTTGCGGGTTTTCGCACAAATAGCGCTTGTGGTGATCGTTAGATTCCTAAACACTTTAAAAAGCGCCAAATAAGCTTCTGTGAGATCGTTAGAGCTTTTGGAGCGATACCGATACCGATGCTGCCAGTCCGCCGCTCACTAACCTTCGATTCACCACTCTGACTGCTCGGCATCCGCATGTCCATGCTCCCCAACATCCTCTTTCCAGTCCGGCCCGGTATCTCCTGCAACACCGATTTTAAAGCGTCACGCAGTCGGCTGAGTGCTGGGACGGTGCTGACAACCATCATCCATTGGATAGCATGTAGCGCGCAGCTCCCAGCACAGGGTGCATCGCTTCATGACAAGGTGGTCAGCCACATTTCGATTGCCTTTGTAACATTAAAACGCGTCCCAACGGGGCTACTAGCACCGTCCGTCACCCAACTTCACCAAGATTTACCGCCGCTCAACCAGACGTTCTGTCTGTTTCACCTCTGCGATGCTACCTGCGCCAATGCCAAACATGACGGTGCGCAGTTCGAATTCGACCTGCTCTAGCCGCTCGGACAGCGCCTCGTCGGAGGTGACAGCGGATTCGAGCAAGGAGCGGCCGAAGCCTGCGAGGTCAGCACCCAGTGCCAGTGCTTTGGCAGCATCTACGCCAGTGTATAGTCCGCCGCTACCGATCAGCGCTCCATCAGGGTTCAGTGCGCGCACATCCTGGATGCATTCGGCTGTCGGAATGCCCCAGTCGGCAAAAGCTTCAGCAGCCGCCCGGCGTACCGGGTTATTGTTGCGATACTTCTCCACCTGTACCCAGCTTGTCCCGCCCGCGCCAGCCACATCGATGAATGCTACGCCTGCTTCGTACAGTCGCTGTGCCGTCACGCCATCGATACCAAAACCCACTTCCTTGACACCGACAGGCACGTCCAATTCACGGCACAATGTCTCGATCCGCTGGTACAGACCACTGAAGTTTGTATTGCCTTCAGGCTGGAATACTTCCTGCAACGTGTTCAGATGCAGCACGAGCAGATCCGCGCCGGCGATATCCACGGCACGCTGGAAATCAGCCGTGCTGAAGCCATAGTTCAGCTGAACCGCGCCCAGGTTCGCGATGACCGGGATGTCCGGTGCCCAGCGGCGGACATCAAACGTGCTCGCGAGTTCCGGCTGCTCCACGGCAGCCCGGATCGAGCCTACGCCGAGCGCCCAGCCTCTGGCGTTCGCTACCCGTGCCAGTCGCTCATTGATGGCGCCTGTGGTCTTGCTTCCACCCGTCATCGAACTGATGAGCAAGGGTGTGCGCATTTTTTTGCCAAGGAACGAAGTGTCCAGACGCACCTCTTCAAAATCCAGCTCCGGTAACGGATGATGACGAAATGCATACTTCTCCAGTCCGCTCGTTATGCCTTCTCCTGCCACATTCTCCTCCAGACAGAGGCGCACGTGCTCCAGCTTCCGTTCTCCCGTTGCCACTTCGGGTAGCAGCCGTCTGCCGGCTCGCTCTTGTTCGTTCATGATGAGACCTCCTATGTGAGAATGATGTGCAGGGTAGGCTCGCCTGCGTTGTTTTGCTTCCTGCTCCCTACCCTATGTTAAGTTGCTCCGTACCCCTTGTTAACTATGTAAATGCGGTGCAATGGACTGGGTAGAATCACTCACCGTTCTATCCACTCACACCTATCCAATATATCATCCTGTGTCGTTAACCACTGAGCTTATCCATTCGGTTCTTAGATAAAACCTATAAGGTTACGCCCATCAATGGACAACTCCATCCAGTATACCGTTCCTCTCAATCTAATGAAAGGACACTCCAAAACCCCGTGATCTCAATCAATACCTTATCAGGGGTTCGGAGCAACTATATGCTTCATTGAAGTCCAGGAGCACTATACTGCATTATTGGACTTCATAGCACTTGTTCTGACTCAGTCATATATCAGGGTACTTATTCATCTCATTTAGAGTCTTGTAGCACCACTCGGTCCACCTCATTAACTTCATCGAGTTCCATCGCACCATGTCCTCCACGCACTTACTCTACCTCCCCAGCTCCGTTGCAAGTCGCTCACCTACAAGCTGCCCAGACAGCGTAACAACCGGAGTTCCGCCTCCAGGGTGGGTTGTGCCGCCGACGTACCAGAGTCCTTGAACATCTTTGCTCTGATTGCCTGGTCGCATGAAGGTTTGTTTTACCGAATTGGAGGAAATGCCATAGATCGACCCTTGATGAGCAAGCGTATCCTGTTCGATCTGTTGTGGTGTATAACAAATTAACACTTCCGATTGTTTCAATCCGCCAATACCACGCGCCTCCAATTGTTCCAGCACGAACTCACCATAGCGATATTTCTGCTCTTCCCATTTCCACGCTTGAGACAAATACGGAGCGTTCACCAGAATAAACAGATTGCTGGCCCCTTCCGGAGCCATGCCTGCTTCGGAGTAACCGGAGTAACAGATGTATATCGTTGGATCGGAGGGCATCCTGCGGTCACGGAAAATATCATCAAACTCCGGCTTGTACTGCTCTGGGAAAAAGACCGTGTGATGCAACAACTGATCGTACTTTCTGCGCACTCCCGCCAGGGTTACGAATCCTGAGATGGAAGGTTCATACTTTGCAATCCGGGCATCACTCATTCGTTTCCGATGCTCCGGCGCGAGCAGCAACCTGTTTACACTAAGCACATCTCCATTGGCCACGACCTGCTCCGCCTCCAGAAAGCCCCGATCCGTATCCACACCAACCACCTTACCGTGCCGAACCGTGATCTGATGCACTTCTACCCCCGTTAGAATCTGCACACCTTTTTCCTGCGCAAGTCGGGTCATGCCTTCAATTAGCTGATACGTTCCGCCTGTGACCCCGTAGATGCCTACCTCTGCTTCCACATGACCCATCATGGCAAATATAGAAGGCGACAGATACGGAGACGATCCTACATACGTGGCATATCGCCCAAACATGGCGAGTGTGTGTGGATGGCTGAAATACTTGCGTAGCAGCTTATCCAACTTAACTGTAGGCCGTACACGAAGCAGACTTTGCAGCATCTGAAGGTTGTATTTGTCAGACGGATTCAGCAGCAACTTGCCGAGAAAATGACGATTCGCCTCCGCATACAATGCGGCAGATTCATCCATAAAGGCATCATAACGCAAGGCGTCCTCTGGACTGTACGCAGCAATCTGCTCCTTCATCCAGCCACGGTTTTTGGACAGATCGACCACAGTACCATCCGCAAAAATATTACGCGTCCGAGGTTCCAGCTCGTACAGTTGTACATAGTTCTCCATCACTACGCCTGCCTGATCAAAAACCGAGCGAAACGCATCCGGCATCGTAATCGTGCTCGGCCCGCGGTCAAAATGATACCCGTTCTGCTCGATCTGCTGCAACTTGCCACCTACATGCGCCTGACGCTCAAGAATGGTTACCCGCAAGCCCGCCGTAGCAAGGCGAATCGCACAGGACAGACCGCCGAAGCCTGCTCCGATAATAATGACATCCTGTTTTAACTTCCCGTTTGAGGCCTCCGCTTGGTGCTGGTTGTGCATTTCAGTTCCTTTTTCCAGCGGTGTACCTGTACCTGTACCTGTACCTGTACCTGTACTACCTCCCCTGGCACCCTGACCTGTCTCTGTATGTTTAACTATTTCTGTACCGTTGTCTCTCTCTGTATCTTCTGAACCGTCACCATTTCCATTCTCCTGTACACTCCGCATCAGCTATACCGCCTGCCTTTCCATACATACCCTTTACCCGATCGCCCCGCCTGCCAAGAAGCCAGACCAATCGAAATGACACACGCCATGCTGATCGGTTGAAAAAGAGCCAGCCACCACGGCTGACCTCCCACATGATCGGATACTCGTTTTACAGCCATGCCAAGCAACATGCCTATGAAACCATACAGAATCGAGGTGTCATTTCCCGTAACCAGGCCTACAACGAACCCCAGCGGCGGCACAATATACATTACAAAATACATCAGCATCGTACCCAGCAGCAAGACGTCTTTGCGCCCCATGCCTTCGTACATATTTTTCTTATACCCGTTCCACACCTCTGCACCGTTCTGATACATCCGCGTACTCGTGACATCATGGACATCCGCTAGCATCACGGGATGACCGGCACGTTTCACCGCTTTGGCGAGACTCATGTCGTCCACCAGATGTCCTTGAATCGCTGCATGACCGCCGGACGCTTCATAACTTGTTCGATGAATAAGCAAAAAAGCCCCCGTAGCGGCGACAAACATCGGACTGGCCGATCTGCGTATCATAAAAATAGGCAAATGGCTGATGATCGTAAACACCATCATCGGCACGACAAGCTTTTCCATCCAGGTCTTCGCAACCTGATACGGAAATCCCGTAACCAGACCGCCTCCCTGCGCATAGCCCGCAGCAAGTGTCTGCCGAATGGCATCCGGCTTAACCCGAACGTCCGCATCCACGAACATAAACCATTCCCCCTGCGCTTCCTGAACCAATCGGTGACAGGCGTGGGATTTCCCCATCCAGCCCGCAGGTAGCTCCGTACCACGAAGCAGGCGTACGCGTGAATCGTGCTCGGCAATCGCCTGAACCAAAGCGGCGGTTTCATCTTCGGAGCGGTCGTCCAGTACCAGCACTTCCATACGAAACCCCTTCGTATCGCTGGCAAGCACACTTTCCAAACATGCTTCAATATGTATTCGTTCATTTCGCGCGGGAATCAATACCGAAACAAGCTGATCAGGTGGTTGAATGCTTTTTTTACGGAATGAACGGACTTTTGGCAGGCAGGCGGCATTCCATATTGCAAACAAAAACTGCACAAGCAGCCATCCAACCAGACACATCCACACAATTTCAGATGTATTCATACTCTCATTCATGTTATCGGTTCACCCGCTTTCTTGCCCCATCGTATTTTTCGCTAGTGGAGCGCATGCCCCGAATCAGAGGCTGTGCATCTGGCAGACTTCCTTGTCCAAGCCTAATCAACGTTGCTCTATGATCATTCAGTTGTTGCTCCAGCACATGTCCCAGCCGATGAGCAATCTCTTCACTTTTCCACGTTTTCCAATCTTCCACGATTGGCGGGCCAGCCTTCATTGAGATTTCCGGCAGGTCATGCTGAACCATGCCATGACATAAGGTGACGGGCACCGCAATAGCCTGCGGAAAACGACGAAGCACGAGTCCTATGCCCGGACGAAACTGTATCGGCCGAGCCTCCTGGTGCAGAATTTCACCCTGCGGGAATATCCAGACCCTTTTGCCAGCAGCCAGCAACTCATTCGTATATTGCAACGATGTCCGCACACCCGATGCACTGTCCTTGTGGATGGAATACGCCCCGAGTTTGCGAAAAAAAGCATACTGCCGAAGCTGTCGCTCCTCCATCATCACATAATGATCCCCGCGCGAAGTTTGCTTCGCCGCATGATACAGCAGCAGACCATCCCACCACGAGCTGTGGTTCATGAAATAGACAACGGGCTGATCCGCTGCCATAGGTAGCATCCCGTCCACGCCATTACGATCTGCCATTTGCGGATCAAGTGAACCTGAAAGCGTAAACGAACGAAAACGTCTGCGCAGCAGGTAATAATGATTGTATAGCGCGAAGACCCGGTCAAACGCTTTCGACTTTACGGCGCGAATCATACAGCCAGCTCCCCTCGGCAAGCAGCACACCTGCAATGGCTATGATGAAACTGCCTGTTATGCCTTCTTTTAGCGCAAGCAGGCCGAACAGAAGGATAAACAGTTGGTACAACCATTTTGCCCGCAGTAGGGAACGTCGGTCCTTCGGCATGGCCGGCAAAAAGAGAGACAGAAATGCTCCCATAATGAACCAGCTGATGTAGTTTGTCCACGGAACACCGTAGAACCCGCCTGGAGCCTGCCATTCCCAAAATCCCCTTGCATGAGCTACCGGGTCAAGAACGAAATCCAGCACAATTGCCCAGAAACCGGTTTTGAGGGCTCGCACCAGCTTCCCGCCCCAAGTTGATCCGCCACCGCTGATCAAAGCCGAATTACCAACTACCGCAATCCATGCGAATCCAAGTGTCACCGGTACACTAAACAGATGGACACCGAAGAAGTCAGAATAGGCGTACTCGCCAAAAGGCCAGTGTGTATGTACACCGATCCACTCTACACCCATCCCGCCCAGCCAGATGATAAAGGAAGATATCCAGAGTCCTGAACGTAACCATTTGACTGACTGGTCGGACAGATCAGATCGGCGATGTTGCTTCTGATAGATAAGATCCAGTACATAAAGTGCGTAAAACACCAGAAAGAGTCCATTGGAAAAAGATAACGCCTCAGGCACACCAATCGTAAGCATCAGGATGGCACCAATGGCGTACCATACCCAGTACACCCACTGAACCATCAGGATACCGCCGTTCGGGAAGCTTGATAGGCCAGCATCGGATACCGTTCCACAATCGCGCCCAGCATCTCCAGTTTCAATTCATCGCTGACATACGCTCGTTTCGTGTACACATCGTAGTCGTTACGCTCCACGGCGTGCAGGATGGTTGAGTAAAAAGCTGCGGCTAACTCAATCGAAAAGGCACTTTCAACCGGATAGGTGTCCAGACGATCCATGCCGATCCGGAACCAGTTCAGCGCTGCCGCTTTCAGATCCTGAATGATGGCGATAAATCGTTCATCGACAATGCCGTCTTCCCAGTCCTGCTCGGAGTAACCGTGTCTCTCCATGATCTCCAGTGGAACATAACGGCGCATTCTGGCCCGGTCTTCGCCCACATCACGAATAATATTCACAATCTGCATGCCTTTCCCCAGCGCAATCCCGTTCATCGCCACTTCCGCTCCGTTATCATTCCGCAGCACAGGCAGCAGCATTTCACCTACGGTTCCGGCAACCAGATAACAATAGTGTTCCAGCTCTTCCAGCGTTGTATAATGGGTCACTTCCAGATCGGTCAGTTGTCCTTCCATCTGACGGAAAAATGGGCCTTTGTCCAAGTGAGGGAAGCTGCTAAACAGCCATCTCAGTGCCGGCCAGATAAAATGTCCCTCCGCTTCTTCGAGGTTTTCAAATAAATCATGAATCTCATGGATCGTATATATTGATTGTTCAGGCTCATCCACACTGTCATCAATCATACGGCAAAACGCATAGATGACATACACCGCTTCGCGGCGGGGACTTGGCAGGCCTTTAAATGCCTGATAAAAAGACGAGGAGCCCTTCTGCATCAACTCTTCACACCTGCTCAAAATTGCTTCGTTCATTTCCCCATCTCCTTCATGAGTTGATTGACAGCCATCCTAGCGCCTTGCATAACGATGGGCACGCCACCTCCTGGATGTACCGAAGCCCCGGCAGCGTATAAGCCTTGTATCTTTGGAAACGGCTTGGGCTGCGGGCGATACACACCCGACTGAAACAAGACAGGTGCAATGCCGAAACTTCCTCCACCATAAAGACCATCATGCGCGGCGTCAGCAGGTGTACGTAACTTTTTCCATTGCAACGCTGCACGGAGTCCCGGGAATCCACGTTCTTCTGCTTCTTCCAGCACACGTTCTGCCAGCGCTTCACTCTCTTGTTCCCAGTTCACGCCTTCTGCGTCCGGTACCGGAATGAGGAAATATAGCACGCTTTGTCCCGCAGGTGCAGCTGTTTCGTCCACTGCAACCGGATTGAAGACATAAAACGAAGGTTTAGCCGGAATACGGCGCTCGTTGAAGACTTCGCGTAAACTGCCATCCAGGCTTGGTGGCAAGAAAAACTGATGCGTTGTGGCATCCTCCCACCTTTTATCTACTCCGGCGTAGATCAGTACACACCCCGATGAAGGGCGATATGGCCTCCGTTTAACGGGTGCTTCTGGCACTTGTTTCAGCAGTCCGCTCAAGTTCGGAAAATCCCCGTTATAGACCACGGCATCCACCTTTTCAGCACCGTCAGCCGTTTCAATCCCCTCGCATATTCCATGGCTGATCTTCAGTCCAGTGACTTCCGTGTTCAGCTTGATCTTGCCGCCACGTGAGAGCAGTTCCTGCTCCAGAATAGCGGGCAGAGCCGCGTAACCGCCCTTCACCATCCAGATGCCATATTCGTGCTCGGCGTAAGGAAGCAATGAATAAATCCCCGGTGTGCCAAAGGGCGATCCACCGATATACAAGCTTTGCAGCGAATACGCATCGAGCAATTCTTCATGTTCAAAATAATCCCCTACAGCCTTCCGCACACTCTTGTGTGCACGCAGCTTGCCCATAAGCGACATGAGCGAAGGGGTGAAGAAGTCCCTTTTGCGCGGAAACATCTGTTCCAGAAACGCTGCCCGTCCTGCGGGGAACAACGTGTCCATATCCTTCATAAACCTGTTGAAGCCTCGGCCTTCTCCCGGGAATAACCGTTCAATCTCGGCCGTCTGCTCCGCCCGATCTGTCTTCTTGGTCATGACACGTCCACTGTGATAATGCACCCGGTATAACGGATCACAGCGCAGCAACTCGACTTTGGAGCGATCGACACCGGCCTCTTCCAAAATGCCAAGCAACATCTCGGGCAGGAGGACAATGGTTGGCCCCTGATCAATCCGGTATTGTCCTTCCTGTTCAAAAGCTATCCGTCCGCCTACGCGAGAGCCTCGCTCGTACACGGTAACATCCCATCCCTGACGGTTCAGCAGCAACGCTGAGGTAAGCCCTCCAATCCCAGCACCTACAACAGCAGCCCGCTTCATGATTGTCCTCCGGCTTGGGCAGTCTTCACGTAGGAGGATGGCTTGGTACGTCTTCGTGCATCCTCTTCCTGAATCAATCTGACACTGATTCGCGCTGATTCAAAAATGGTCGGCAAGCCGCTACCCGGATGGGTTCCTCCACCCACCAGCCACACGCGTTCCAATTCCTCGAACTGATTGTGCGGTCTGAGATACATCATCTGGCCCAGATTATGTGCCATATTGAATGTAGCTCCCTGGTATACATCCAGCTCATTTTGCCAATCCAGCGGTGTGAACAGCTTGCATTCTTCAATCCGGCCGCGGATATCTGCCAGCTCTGGGATTACTTCGAGCCGCTTCAACATATCTTCCTGCACCTTCGCTCGTTCAACTTCCCAATCGATGTCTCCTGTAAGGTTCGGTGTTGGCATCAGCACATAAAGTGCAGATTTTCCTGCCGGAGCGAGTGTCGGATCGAGCCTGGATGGGTTATGAACATATAGAGACGGGTCTGCCGATAATATTTTGTGTTTCGTAATTTCGTCCACATTTACCCGGTAGTCTTCTGGAAAATAGATTGAGTGATGTGGCAGATCGATCTCGCCATCTACACCCAGATACAACATCGCTGTGGAACAGGAATATTTTTTCTGTTTCATTTTTTCCGGTGTATATTTTTTAAGTACGCCAGGTTCGAACAGATGGTTCACTGCATGGGCAAAATCGGCATTGAGCACGACATGGTCTGCTTCGATTCGTTCGCCGTTTTCAAGCAGTACGCCTTCGGCGTGACCATTACGAACAATAACCTGTTTCACCGGTGTACTGGTGTGAATACGTCCGCCGTACTCTTCTACGACATCCGCCATCGCCTGAAATACCCGATTCACGCCGCCGATCGGATGAAACAGTCCATATTGGTGTTCGATAAACGACAAGATCGTAAACGTTCCGGGACAATCCCATGCAGACATCCCTAAATATTTGGACTGGAATGTAAACGCCCAGCGCAGACGTTCGTCGGTAAAGTACCGGGAAAGAATGCCGTAAACGGTATTATTTATATCAAGTTTAGGGAGAGCCGTAATCGCATCTTTACGTAAATAATCGGTGAGCTTGCCAAACGGACGGCGGAGCAGTGGCATCACTTTGCCAAACTTCACTTCTTCGTCCCGCATGTACCGGAGGTAATTCTCTTCATTGCCGGGGAACAGCTCTTTGATCTGTGCTGCTGTATCCTCCCGATTGCGTGAAGGCGTGAACACCTTATCTCCAAAGTTCAAAGCGTACAGCGGGGTCAGTTCTTTCATCTCTACATAATCCGACAGCTTGCGTCCGACCACATCAAACATCTCTTCAATCAGTTGAGGCATCATCAAAAAGGTAGCCCCGCGGTCAAACTTGTATTCACCAAGCTCCAGACGGGAAGAACGCCCGCCAATGGTTGGCTGTTTCTCGTACACATCAACCTCATATCCCTGACCGGACAGTAACATGGCTGCTGCAAGCCCACCCGGGCCTGCGCCAATGACGGCTGCACGTTTGCGTTGTTGATTCGGTATCATGCCACTCACCTTTCTATGTAGGACTATCTCTAGTTCTCAAGCCCCTAACCTATTATTAAACCGCAATGAAACACTTTAATCGGGTAAACTCAAAAACATTATACAAATCGTGTACAAATATTATACGACAAGTAAAACATAAAATGACCCGCGGGTCAAATTAATGTTTTTTTAGGTGTTGCACGACCTGAGCAATATACAAAAAACATCCCTTGATCTTGGATCAAAGGATGTCCTATATGAATCTATTCCAGTGTCATTCTCTTTATGTTCGCCGCTAACCGCTCACGTGCTCGGCACCTGGTGGCCGATCCGTAAAATACTCCCGTTCAATCCAGGACTGCCAGTCTGCCGAATCTTCAGGCATAATCCATTCCGGGTGACGAGCGTGCTTCGCACGTTCAAACCCTTTGCCGCCCAGCACAAAACGGATATGAGGGAACTCGTCCCGAATTCGGTCAATCAGCTGATCACAAGGTTCCACAAGTCCGGGGCTCGTAATCGAAAGACAGACCAGTTTGATTTTCTGCTCGCGGAGAATCGGAAATACCCCTTCTTCCGGCGTATTGGCCCCGAGATACAGGACTTCCGCTCCATTTTTGCGCATAAATAAAGAGAACAACAATAAACCAACCTGATGATGTTCCCCTTCCGGACAGAGAGCAAGAACTTTGGGCAGATGCGGATAGATCGGGAACAGATGGAAAAACTGATAAAACCGCTGGGAGATCAACTGCGTCATGAAATGTTCCTGCGCTACCGTTGCACGTCCTGCTTCCCATGCGTCTCCAACCCGAACCAGGATCGGTACGAGTACATGGTAAAACATGCTGTCATATCCGTACATCGTGAAACCAAAATCAATCAAACCGTTGGCACGCTCGCCCTGAAAATGATAAAGAGAGTCATAGATCTGATCGGCCATCTGTGCATGAGCTTCTTCCATCACGGGTACTGGGGGCACCATCGGCACAGCTGAAGAAGAATCAGGCCTTTTAGCTTTCCTGATCTTCAACATGCGTACAGCCTCGGAGATATTGGCCTGATGCTGATCAATCTGCTCCTTTAGCCAGCGCAGATCCGCTACATTCTCTTCCGTGTACATGCGATAACCCGACTCTGTCCGCTCAGGGGTAACTGCATCGTAACGATTTTCCCAAGCCCGGAGCGTGACCGCCTGAATGCCCAGCATGGCAGCGACTTGTTTGATGGAATACACGTGATTACCTACTTTCTCTCCATAAACGTTCTACAAAAATAATACGTTCATTATACACAACGACCCTACAGCTGTCGATTCATCCAATCCAAATTGCATGATTCGCCTGTAAAAATCTCATGATTCCCATACAACATCCGAATTCTGCCTCCTGCGTCAACATCGCTACACCTGTGGTAATAAACGTCAGCAAGTACAGAAAGGGGGAGTCCAACATTGTTCCCATTGCGCCGCCATACCTCTGACCGCAAATCTTCCCGCGGCAAATTCCCATACATACGCACAGCAATTGCACTACTTATCCTATGGTTTATTGCTGTTATGCTCTATCAGACCTATAAACCGCTACCACTAGGCATCTCTTATGAAAGTCAAGAATATCGGGTGAAGAATGTCGAGTTCCTTCATGACCTCACGTACCCTTCTGCCGACGGACAGATGCAGCATGAACAGCAGATTTTTCAGCGGATGAAACAGGTGGTTGAGGATGCCGAGCAATTTGTCCTGGTGGATATGTTTCTGTTCAACAATTATCAACACAAGGGACAGAACTTTCCGCCTGTCAGCCAGGAGTTTACGGATGCACTACTTGCCAAGAAAATGCAACATCCCGATATGGACATCTGGTTCATTACGGATGAAGTGAACACCAACTATAACTCGGCTCCCAATCCGCTGCTGGAACAGATGAAACAGGCCGATATTCATGTCGTCATCACCGATGTTGATCCGCTGCGTGATTCTACCCCGGTGTATTCTGCGGTCTGGCGTACGTTCTTCCAGTGGTTTGGTCAGTCCGGCAAAGGCTGGGTTCCTAACCTGATGGCCACAGATGGCCCGGATGTTACGCTACGCTCCTATCTGAAATTGCTGAACGTAAAGGCAAATCACCGCAAGGTTGTTCTCAGCGAAAAAACAGCTATTGTATCATCAGGTAACATTCATGACCCTAGCGCTTATCACTCAAACATTGGCTTTGAGATTACTGGCCCGATCATTGGGGATATCCTTCAATCGGAGCAAGCTGTTGTGGACATATCCGGAGGAGGTCAGCTCCCCGTGTATACCGAAACTTCCAAGGCCTACCCATCCGGGAATTCGGGTGAACATGATGGGCCTATTCGCCTTCGTTATGTGACCGAAGGCAAAGTCAATGATGCCTTGCTGGATGAGCTGAGCCAGGTGGGAAAAGGGGATACCATTTGGATGGGGATGTTCTACATCGCTTCACCAAAAGTATTGGAGGCTTTACTGGATGCCTCGGAGCGAGGAACCGATATCCGGCTTGTACTTGACCCTAACGAAAACGCCTTTGGTCAGGAGAAAATCGGCATTCCTAATCGTCCTGTAGCAGCGGAATTACATGATAAATCGAACGGTAAAATCCAGATTCGTTGGTACAACACCACCAAAGAGCAGTACCATACCAAGATGATGTATATTGCGAAGGCTAGCGGAGATCATATCGTTCTCGGTGGATCAACCAACTTCACTCCCCGGAATCTGAATGACTACAATCTGGAGAACAATTTGTGGATTGCAGCTCCGGCAGACGATCCATTTACGGTAGATGTAGCAAAGTATTTCGAGCGAATATGGACAAACGAGGATGCCGAATTCACCTTGAATCTGGAAGAATTTCAGGAGAAAACGACCTTTCTGAAAGGCATTTTGTATAAATTGCAGCTCATTCTCGGCTTTACTACCTTCTAACTGACGCATGTATATTCGATATTCATTGAACTACGGCCTAGCAACATGAATGTTACGAAGACAGAATAACTGGATAGCCATGCTTACTCCCCCAGATTTTTTGATTACCTTATATCAAGAACAATCGGGTGATGAGTGCTAAGCCTGTTTTTCCAGCGTTGATTCTTTCAGAAAGGCATTCTCTCTGTTTTTTGTAAATGATTTGTTTCACTTATACAGCAACTCCAGGTCACAACATAATTCAATATATCCTTGAAACAAGATACATCCGTCTGTACTCTTCATGTGCAGCGGATGTATTTTCTGTTTTCTGTTTCTGTACTGTCTTGACAGAGGATGTAATGTGTGAAAAGATATTACCTAACGACCGTTAGGAAGGTGAATGTAATGACTGCTTATTCCATCCGGGACGCGGCCCTTTTTCATTTTGCCAGAGACGGCTATGAAGGGGCTTCCTTGAGAGCGATAGCTGATGAAGTGGGGATTAAGAAACCCTCGATATACGCGCATTTTAGCTGCAAAGAAGACTTGTTTATGCACACGCTGGATCATGCATTTGATGAAGTACGGCGACATACCTTGGAATATTTCCGTGATCACGCTCATATGCCGCTGGAAGAACGTTTGCGGGGGATGATGACGTGGTTTGAGCAGGAGTATCAGGATCATGCCTCTGCCAGGCTGATGCTTCGAAACTGTTATTATCCGCCGCCCGATCTGTACAGCCAAGTGATGGATCTGGTATATCCATTTCTGGACGGAATGGAGCGCGCATTGTCACGGCTGTTGCAACGAGCGATTCGCGAGGGGGATGTTCCGCCTATTCCTGCCGAGCAGGCCGCTATTACTTTTATGACATTTCTCGATGGCATTACTGTTGAAATCATCTATGGAAGCTCACGTCGGTACAAGAGACGGCTGGATGCTTCCTGGCCTGTCTTTTGGAATGGTATACACAGCTTGAATGAACAGGCACGCCCTATCGTGCCAGAAGGAGATTGAACATCATGAACCGCAACTGGTTATATGTTTTTGTCGGAGGCATTATTGAAATTGTGTGGGTTAGCGGACTGAAACACGCCTCGAATGCTTGGGAATGGGCATTGACGGGACTTGCCATTGTCATTAGTTTCGGCCTGATCATTGCTGCGGCTAAACGACTGCCTGTGGGTACGGTCTACGCCGTGTTTACGGGGATCGGTACAGCCGGTACGGTGTTGACCGAAATGCTACTGTTTGGTGAACCGTTCCGTTTGGCTAAAATGCTGCTGATCGGACTGCTACTCTGCGGTGTCATTGGGCTGAAACTCGTCACGGATCAGCAAGAGAAGCAGGAACCACAGGTTAAAGGAGGTGCCGTTTAATGGCTTGGCTCGCGATTGTAGGTGCAGGAATCTGTGAAATTTTTGGGGTCATCGGCATCAACGGTGCTTCCACGCGCAAGGGATGGCCTTATATTGTCCTGATGCTGGTATCGTTTGTATTCAGCTTCTCACTGTTATCTTACGCCATGACATCTATCCCTATGGGTACGGCCTATGCCGTGTGGACAGGAATCGGTACAGTGGGAAGTACGGTGACGGGCATGCTTCTGTTTGGTGAACGCAAAGAAGCGAAGCGGCTAATGTTCATTGCAATGATTTTGGTAGCGGCAGTAGGATTGAAAATCATTACGTAATGTAATGAGTATCAGGCAATAGGATGGATATGATATAACATTCAGATAGGCGACTTCACTCAGGGAGTCGTCTTTTTTGTGGGTACAATTTTGTGAGTACGTTTGTGTAGATACGTTTGTGTGGGTACATTTGTTGAGGTGCTTATTTTGAGTGCGTTTGTATAGATGCGTTTGTTGAGGTGCTCATGTTGAGTGCGTTTGTATAGATGCGTTTATTGAGGTGCTTATGTTGAGCGCGTTTGTGAAGATGCGTTTGTGAAGATACAAATTTCAGGCGAAATTTTTAAGCACCAAAATTTTTAAGTACAATAGGTGTTTTGGGGTATAATGTAATCTAAGAAAAACCTTGTCATTAAACTCATGGGAATGAAGGAGGGTACTTATTATGAAAAAATGGTTGGTTCGTATCGGTGCATATACCGGTTATTCGTTCCTGATTGCACTTGCACTCTTCTATCTCTTCTTCCTAGCCGTGATTATTATGCTCGCTATATACGATTTCCAGGGAGGAACATAAGTACATAATTTGCTTGCCTGTCTTTTTCTTTTTCTTTTTCTTTTTAATTTTCTTTCTCTTTCTCTTTCTCTTTCTCTTTCTCTTTCTCTTTACTTAAACTTCATTTCACTTCATCCCCTTTATTTCCTTCTCTTTTCTTTCAATTTCTCTTTTCTTTACTTGCTCTTTTCTTCACTTGCTCTTTTTGTTTAGACTCGCAATACTTGCTTGGATTTTCATTTATTCATTTATTGATTTATCCTTTTTTACTTTTAATTCTCTTTTTATTGAACTGTATTTTCTTCTTTAATTTAAATTAATTTTATTTTATTTGATCTATTTTAATTACATTGGTTTACTTTCACTTCATGCTGTTTGCACCTTCCTTCACTTTCGCCCATTTCTTTTCTTCCCTTGTCTACTTCCCTTCTTCACTTTACTTTAATTTACTTTACTTCACTTCACTTCACTTCACTTACCCTTTCTTGTTTGGTTCGGCTTACTTCCCTTCATTCGATATTCCTTCGTTTTTTCTCTCTTTTCTTTTCCAAGGTAGCGCGGTTCATGCATTTTATTTCTAACGATCACCAGTAACGCTATTTGGGCCAAATTACTGGTTTTAGATTTCTAACGATCACAGGAGAGCTTATTTCAGGATTTTGATGCGAAAATGGACGTTTAACTTGTGTTTTCTGCAAAATAAGGTTTCTGGTGATCGTTAGAATTCCAAAAGGACTTATATTGCTCAAATAAGCTCCGCTGAGATCGTTAGAATAAATCTCGATGTGTTCTCGAGTCATCCTTAAAGCGCGTTGTTAAAGTGTTGATATGTTTTTCGAAGCGTCCTTGAGACGTTTTTAGAAACCTGCTTGAGGTGTTGAGGTGCTTTTTGAAGCGTTGTTGATGTGTTGATATGTTTTTCGAAGCGTCCTTGAGGCGTTTTTAGAAACCTGCTTGAGGTGTTGGGGTGCTTTTTGAAGCATTGTTGATGTGTTGATGTGTTCTCGGAGCGTCCTTGAGACGTTTTTAGAAACCTTCTTGAAGTGTTGAGGTGCTTTTTAAAGCGTTGTTGATATGTTGATGTGTTTTCGAAGCCTTCTTGATTTTTTCAGTGTTTTTCTCCGTGTTCTCCCACCTACACCGTGCACATTTGTAATCCCCCATACAATTCGTTTATACTTAGTTTGACCACAAAGTCAATTCAAGAACTCAAGAGTTCCCAGTGAGGTGAACATACCCTTAATGAACCCGATCCATGGGATGAATGAAAAAAGAAAACTGGTCATCACCACAGCGCTCAAGCTGTTTTCCGCTAAGGGTAGCGCAGCAACCTCCATGCAGGAGATTGCCGAATTATGCGGGATGTCCAAAGGCAGCTTATATCTGATGTTCAAATCCAAAGAGGAGCTGGAAGCCAGTACGCTAGAGTACTGTGTGTACATTCTTATGGACGAGATGTCCCAGATTGAACATGAAAACAGCCTGACCTCCAGAGAACGGCTACATAAACAGATTGAGGTGCTGCTAACGCATGTCGCGGAATTGAAGGAATTTTTACGCGTTCAACTACGCAGCATGATGATGGATGATGAACAACAGCGCAAAGAACACTGCACCCCTCAGCAAAGAGATATTGAGATCCGTACGTTGCATTGGTTCAAAAACAAACTGGAGGATCTATACGGCTCCGAGATTGAGCCTTATACGATTGATCTTATCCTGCTGACACATGGACTATTCCTGTCGTACGTCAAAATCTGGTTTACCGAAATGCCTTCTCTTACGGTCAATAAGATGGCTACGCATCTTTTGCAAATGATGGATTATGCAGCACAGGGCTGCCTCCAGCATCGGCCCGAACCTCTGATTCCGCTGGATCAGTGGCCTGCCTGGATTGCTGAGTCCCAACTAGATGCGACCATGCTGCGGCATCCCGTCCATATTCTGAAACAGATGCACGATATCGCATCAAGTGACCTGCCCGCCGGTCAATCCAAAAATGATGTGCTTGAGACCCTTGCCATACTCAGGCAGGAGATCATGGAATTTACGCCACGGCGTGCCATCATTCTCGGTATGATGCGCAACCTCGAAGGTGTCACGATTCTTGAACCGATGCACTCCGAGCTTCAGCACATTATGGATACCATGTATAACCGGTTTATCCAGGCTGACTCGTCACACACATAAACAGGAGAAACAGAGAGGAGAAGAAACCAACGTATGAAAGGGATTATTAACTTTTCACTGAACAACAAGTTTGCGATCTGGATTCTGACCATCATCATCTCATTCGCAGGCTTGTACAGCGGAATGACAATGAAGCAGGAGACCATTCCGAACATCAATGTACCGTTTCTGAATGTCACGGCGATTGATCCGGGCGCTGCTCCGGAAGGTATTGTAGAAGATGTTACGAAACCGCTGGAACAGAAGCTGCGCAACATCGAGGGTGTGAAGACCGTCACCTCCACTTCCATGGAGAATGCGGCATCCATCACACTGGAATTCGACTATGGAACGGACCTGACGAACGCAACAGCTACGGTTCGTGAAGCATTGAACGAGGTGCAATTGCCGGACAGTGTGCAGAAACCAACCATCTCCAAATTCAGCATTAACTCGTTCCCGGTTGTTTCCCTCAGTTTGTCTGACAAAGACGGCGGGGATTTGGAAGAACTGACACGACTCGTAGAATCGGATATCAAACCTGCACTAGAAGATATTGATGGTGTAGCTCAGGTTCAAGTGTCTGGTCAGTACGTTAAAGAAGTACAATTAACGTTTGATCAAGCCAAAATGGCTGAACTCGGACTAAGCGAAGATACGGTGAACGGCATCGTTAAAGGTTCATCCATTCGTGTACCGCTCGGCCTATTCGAACTGGATAAATCCCAGAAAGCCGTTGTTGTGGACGGCAACATCATCGGACTTGATGATCTGAAAAATCTAGCGATTCCAGTCGTACCAGGCGGAGCTGGTGCAAACCCAGGCGCTGGTGGTGCTACAGGCCAAGGTGCTGGAGCGACTACAGAACAAGGTGCGGCTACGCCAGGGGCCTCCCAAGGTGGCGGTGCTCCAGCCGGTCAAGCTGGTGGTCAAACTGCCGATCCATCGGCTCAAGCTGGACAAGATGCAGCTGGTGCTTCGCAAGGTTCCAATCCTGCGGCAGGGCAAGCGGGTAGCGGCAATGCCGCTACAGCAAATCCATCGGGTGCCGCGGGTGCGGCAAACGCAGCAGGAATCCCAACCGTGAAGCTAAGCGACGTTGCCAAGATTGAGGTCATCGGTCAAGCCGAGTCCATCTCCCGCACAAACGGCAAAGAATCCATCGGTATTTCCGTGGTGAAATCCAATGATGCCAATACGGTGGACGTGGTTAAGGCCGTCAAAAGTAAAGCCGAAGAATTGCAAAAGCAATTCAAAAATGCAGAATTAACGATCCTGCTTGACCAAGGTCAACCTATCCAGGATTCCGTCAACACGATGTTGGGCAAAGCTGTATTTGGTGCCCTGTTCGCAATTCTAATTATCCTGCTCTTCCTGCGTAACATCCGTTCAACGATTATCTCCATTATCTCGATTCCGCTCTCTTTGCTCATGGCATTGACGGCGCTCAATCTGATGGACATTACCTTGAACATGATGACACTCGGAGCAATGACGGTTGCAATTGGGCGAGTTGTCGATGACTCCATCGTTGTTATCGAGAACATCTACCGCAGGCTGACACTCAAAAACGAGATGCTGAAAGGCCGGGATTTGGTTCGTGAGGCGACTCGCGAGATGTTTATCCCGATCCTCTCCTCGACCATTGTTACGATTGCAGTCTTCTTGCCGCTGGCACTCGTTAGCGGTATGGTCGGAGAGTTGTTCATGCCATTCGCCTTGACGATGGTATTCGCCCTGCTCGCATCCCTGCTGGTTGCGATCACGATTGTACCGATGCTGGCACACAGCCTGTTCCACAAAGGAATCAAGAACAAACAAAACCATGAAGAAAAACCGGGTAAACTGGCTGAAAGCTACAAACGCCTGTTGAACTGGACGCTCTCTCACAAAATCATTACCGTTCTTATCGCGGTTCTACTATTGGTCGGCAGCTTGTTCCTGTACCCATTCATTGGCACAAGTTTCTTACCAGAGCAGAAGGATAAATACGCCACGATCACCTATAGTCCGGAAACGGGCTCACTTCGTGAAGATGTAGAAAAAGAAGCCCTCGTTGCTGAGAAATGGTTACTGAAACAGCCAGGTTTGGAGAAAATGCAATATTCCATCGGCGGTGGTAGCCCGCTCGCTAGCATGGGTGGAGGCGGCGGTAACTCTGCACTCTTCTACATTCAATACAATAAAGACACCAAAGATTTTACCGATGTGAAGAAACAACTGGTTGAAGGTTTGCAAAAAGAAGTGACCAAAGGCACATGGAGTGAACTCGACATGTCCGGCGGATTTGGTGGAAGCAACTTAAGCCTGTCCATCTACGGGGATAGTGTGGAGCAATTGAAACCTGTAGCTGAAGAAGTCCTGAAACTGGTTCAGGCGGAGAAAGACTCTTTTGAAAAAGCAGATACCACCATCTCCGATACCTACGGTCAGTACACACTCGTTGCCGATCAGGAGAAGCTCAGCAAACTCGGCCTTACGGCGGGTCAACTGGCAATGGCACTGAGCCCTGTACGTGAACGTCCGGTACTTACGGAAGTGGATATCGACAACAAAACGTACAAAGTCTATGTAGAAACGGACAACAAAACGTTCAGCAGCATCAAGGATATTGAAAATGAAAAGGTCACTTCACCGCTGGGCATTCAGGTTCCAATCAAGGATGTAGCCAAAGTGGAAGAAGGCACTTCACCGAACTCCATTATGCGCATTGATGGCAAAGTGGTTGTACAGGTGACAGCGAACATTCTGGCATCCGATGTGACCAAAGCTTCGCAGAACCTGAAAGCAAACATCGACAAGCTGGACTTGCCGGACGGCGTTGAAGTGAAGTTTGGCGGTACAACCGAACAGATTAATGACACCTTTACGCAGCTCGGTCTGGCAATGCTGGCAGCCATTGCGATTGTATACTTCGTGCTCGTCGTGACGTTTGGCGGCGGACTTGCACCATTCGCGATCCTGTTCTCCCTGCCATTCACCGTGATCGGAATCATGGTTGGTTTGTTCATTGCAGGAGGTACACTCGACGTATCCGCAATGATGGGTGCACTGATGCTGATCGGTATCGTTGTTACCAACGCCATTGTCTTGATTGACCGTGTTATTCATAAGGAAAATGAAGGACTCACGACACGTGAAGCACTACTGGAAGCCGGAGCTACACGTCTGCGTCCAATCTTGATGACCGCTCTCGCAACGATCGGTGCCCTGCTGCCACTGGTAACAGGTCTCGAAGAAAGTGCAGGTATCATCTCGAAAGGACTCGGAATTACCGTAATCGGTGGTCTGATCAGTTCTACACTGCTTACGTTGGTCATCGTGCCAATCGTGTATGAGTTCCTGATGAAATTCAAAAAGAAAAAAATCGTCGATTAATTCAGTCTATCGTTCTTCCCACGATTCAGATGTGATCGCCAGCAAAGCTTTGCCCTTGACGGGTACTGGAATCTGTAATGATTCCCGTGCCTGATCAAGGGCATTTTTTATCGTATCGATGGTAAAAAACCGAACATATATCTGCTACCAATCTGATGCCATTTAAAATTGATGACAAAAAGATCAATTATTTTTGTTATCTAGACTAAATGAACGTCAGGTTTAATCTCATCCGATCTAAATACACGTATACTTATCCTTAAAAATCCAGCGAGTAAGCAACCAGAATCCAGCATCCTTTGTATCAAATATACAGATGAGTCATGGGAAAGGGCGGTGATGGTGTGGGGGAGACTACGCTTCATATCCGGGTTAGAGACATGCTTAAACGTCCTGTGTTTCGCAAGGCCGAGTACCTTGCCAGTCATCGTGCATTGGAGCGTTATGTACGCTGGGTACATATTATGGAGGTTCCTGAGATTGGGGGCTTGTTGAGCGGCGGAGAATTGGTGCTGACAACAGGGATCGGCTGGCCTGAAGGCAAGCCGCATGGTCTGTCTTTTCTGCGACAATTGATTGCCTGCGGTGCGGCAGGACTATGCATTGAACTCGGGGAACATACGCGATCACAGCTTGAGGCGATGAAACAACTGGCGGAGGCGGAGGATTTCCCGCTGATCTGGTTTCATGAACAAGTCCGGTATATTGATATTACACAGGATTTGCATTTTGCCCTGATTCGCAGTCATCAGCGTATGGTCGCCGAACTGGATCAGCTCACCACCTCCTTTCATCAGCTGTTGCTGAATGGGGATGGTGTACAGCCGCTATTGCGTCTACTTTCGCGCAATACCGGGTATGCTGTCGCCTTATATCCGCTGGAAGGTGAAGCGACGGCCATCCCTTATGTCCCGCCTGAACAACTGGAGAAGCGGAGACAACAATGGTTGGAACAGCGTGAATCGATGGATCACGATACCCATGACCGTTATACAGTGAACCCTGCGGCTGTCGAAGTAACAGACCCCTTTTCCGGGCAGCTATCAATGAATCCTATCAGCATCCCTGTCCAGGCACTGGAGTACACCTTTGCCGATCTTATCCTTTTCCCTCAGAAACACACAGACCCTGAACCTCCCACTCCAGCTCTGCCGTACCCATCCGACGAGTACGTTTTTCATGCGCTGGGGCGATGTGCCGCTGCCATAGCCCACGATTGGATGCGTACCCAGTACATGGAGGAAAAACGGCGGTACAAAGAAGATATGTGGGTCATTGACTGGTTAAACGGACATCACTCCGCGAAAGAAATCGATGAATATCTTGCAGCCGTAAATCCGGCTCTCTGTGCAGGACAGGCCGCAGTTGTATTATTCGACAGCAACCCTGCGCAACACGACAGTCTCAGACTGCAAAAGATACTAATTCAGCGTAATATCGTTGCACGCTCCGTATTTGCCCGGGAAGGCTTCACCCTCTACAGCACTGTGTTTAATCTCCAGATCATTCTCATTGTCATTGACCCGCAGGCTACATCTCTGCGTAAATCTAATCTGTGGTCCTGCATTCAGCAACTTCGGCAACACGAGCAGGAGCAAACTCACCAGCTCTTCTCCGGTCTGTATGGTATCGGTCAGAACTATTCGGAATACCCACGCCTGCGAGAGAGTCTTGAATCCGCGAAGGAAACGTTACGTATTCAGAAAGATATCGGAGTAATGGAGCAGCCCTTTTACAGTAATCTCCACTGCTATCGCATCATCGCCAGTATGAAACAGAACGGTAACTTGAATGATTTTATTACGGAATACCTGGGCCCACTGATTCGGTATGATTCGGAGAAGGGAGGTCAACTGCTCCTTACACTGAAACAATACCTGACACTTTGCTGCTCCAAACAAGAGACGGCAAGTGCTCTGTTTATCGTCAGACAAACGTTGTATCATCGGTTGGACAAAATCGAATCACTTTTAGGAACAGACTACCTTCTACCCGAGAAACGGGTTGCCATGGAACTTGCTCTCTATGCCTATGAATACGCACATGGATCGCTTGTATAAAGCGTGCACGTCTGTACGTATTAGAGACAGGGATAGGGATATGGCAACTAAGCCGTCCGTCAACGTCCCCGTCACACACTACATTATGCGCTACGCTGTCCCTGTAGCTGACGAATGAGAATATGACTGAACCACTTTCGGCCCGAGGCTGTCCCCACATGCTGCTCCACATTCTCTCCTGGAAAATCAGGGTGGGCCCATGTCACATGAGCGCCCTCCAGATGTTCCCGGACCGAACAGATTCGATACCCCTGTGCAACCAATCGCTCAATGTCCAGCTTCTCCAGTTCAAATGTTTCGTGCTCCGACATCAGTTCCACCCCCCATGAATCACAGTCACCGGTTGCCTCGGTGGAATCGGTGCCCCTGCATCATACTTATTACGCTTTACATATTTCCCTGCCCCTGCATTGCCCACATACTGCCGATCCCGTATCACATACTCGCCACGACAGAACACGGTCACCGGACACCCCTGTACCTGCATGCCTTCAAACGCGCTGTAATCCACGTTCATATGATGTGTTTCCGCCGAAATCACCCTGGTTATGGAAGGGTCAAAAATAACAATATCCGCATCCGTACCCACCGCAAGTGTTCCCTTCTGAGGAAATAATCCGAACAATTTGCTTGCTCTGGTCGAGCACAAATCCACCCATTGATTGAGCGATATGCGGCCTTTGGCTACGCCTTCCGAATATAGAATGCTTAGCCGGTCTTCAATGACAGGCCCCCCGTTAGGAATTTTGCTGAAGTCATCTTTGCCGAGATCCTTCTGTCCCTTGAAGTTAAACGAGCAATGATCCGAACCAATGGTCTGTAATTGTCCGCTTTGGAGCGCATTCCATAGTGCTTCCTGATGTCCCTTCTCCCTGAGCGGAGGCGACCAAACATATTTGGCACCCTCAAAGTCCGGCTGATCCATTATGGACTGATCCAGCGTCAGATATTGCGGACATGTCTCTCCCCAGATCCGGTATCCCATCTCGCGCATACGCGCGATCTGCTCGGCGGCTTCGGCACATGTAACATGCACCACATACAGCTGCGAATCCGCCAATGCGGCCAAACGGGCGGCACGTCCCGTCGCTTCTCCCTCCAGCATAGATGGACGGGTCAGCGCATGATGAATCGGTGCTGTGCGACCTTCAGCGAGTGCCTGCTTCACAAGCAGGTCAATGACATCTCCATTCTCGGCATGCACCATCACAAGTGCACCGTATTCTTTGGCTTTTTGCAACGTCTGAAAGAGAATGCCATCATCGGCCTGAAATTGGTTTTTGTATGCCATGAACACCTTGAAGGACGATATGCCCTCCTCTTCAATCATCTGCGGCAATTCTTCCAGCACCTGCTCATTCATCTCGCCAATCATCAGGTGAAATCCGTAGTCAATGACTGCTTTCCCTTCGGCTTTGCGATGCCATTCTTGCAAGGATTCGGATAATGGACGACCTTTCTGAGTCAGACAAAAGTCAATAATGGTTGTGGTTCCTCCAAAGGCCGCAGCCGTTGTGCCCGTTGCAAAATCATCCGCTGTGACCGTGCCGCCAAACGGCATATCGAGGTGAGTATGCGGATCGATGCCGCCAGGTATGATATAACAGCCTGTTGCATCAAGTACTTCGGTCTGATCATCGTGGATTAACCCGATACCGATCTGTGCAATTTTTCCCGATGTGATCAATAGATCGGCCTCAAAGGTATCCGATGCCGTCACCAAAATACCACCGCGAATTAATGTACGTGTACTCATGAAATCGCCTCCTTGGCTGATGGATTATGAATAGATTGCAGCAGGGAAATCGCCGACTGACGTTCATTCCAGGTAACCGGCTCCTGTTCTGGTGCAAGCTCAATCATCTCGATCGCACCGTCCACCGGGCAGACGATCGAACACAGATTACAGCCGACACAATCCTCCTCGACCACTTCAAGATAAGCACCGGACGGGTCGGTTAACATATCAATACATTGATGAGATGTGTCTTCACAGGCAATATGGCACTTGTTGCAATTGATGCATATATCCCGATTGATGCGGGCAACCACCTTGTAGTTGAGATCCAGATTGCCCCAATCCGAGTATCTCGGCACGGTCTGACCGACCAGTTCGGCTACACTCTGAATTCCTTTTTCGTCCAAATAATCACTAAGCCCTTCAATCATGTCCTCCACAATTCGGAATCCATGATGCATCGCTGCTGTACATACCTGTACTCCCGTTGCGCCCATCAGCAGAAATTCTGCCGTATCTCGCCAGTCGGATATACCGCCGATACCCGAAATCGGCACACCCACTTCGGGATGACGGGCACACTCCGCCACCATGTTAAGCGCAATGGGTTTTACAGCCGGGCCACAGTATCCACCGTGCGCTCCCTTGCCGCCTACATGCGGCACCGTGTTCCAGGAGTCCAGATCAACACCAGCGAGAGAATTGATTGTATTAATCAGCGAGATCGCATCTGCACCACCACGTACAGCCGCACGGGCTGTCGCCGTAATATCTGTAATATTGGGTGTCAGCTTTACGATGACCGGTGTGGTAGCCACTTCTTTTACCCACATCGTCTGCAGTTCGACAAGATCAGGCTGTTGGCCTGATGCAGCGCCCATGCCTCGCTCTGCCATACCGTGCGGACATCCAAAGTTCAGCTCCAGACCATCGACACCAACGGCCTCGACCTTTTTGACAATCTCATGCCATTTCTCCCGCTTCGGTTCCACCATTAGAGATGCCACGACGGCGCGGTCAGGGAAACGTATCTTCGTCTCGGCGATCTCACGCAGATTGACCTCCAGGGGACGATCGGAAATCAGTTCAATATTGTTAAAGCCTGCCACACGCTGACCGCCAAAATGTACTGCCGCAAAACGGGAGGAGGTGTTAATAATCGGTTCGCCGAGTGTCTTCCACACCGCGCCGCCCCAGCCCGCTTCAAACGCACGCTGTACCTGGTACCCGGTATTGGTTGGTGGTGCCGAGGCAAGCCAGAATGGATTAGGTGACCGGATGCCTGCCAGATTGATGGATAAGTCAGCCATATCGAACCCTCCTTGATGTGAGTTTGAGATGAATTTACGCTAACTAAAACTAAGATGAACGTAAACAAGGATAGACCTCTAACGATCTCCACAGCGCTTATTTAATTGAAATTCAGCCTTTCGAAATTCTAACGATCCGTAGGAACGTTATTTTGCTGTTTTTGCCCATTTCCGGCCTGAATCCGCAGGTTTTGGGTGAAATAAGGTTTGTGGTGATCGTTAGAATTTCACATGCCTTGTTTTTGCAGAAATAGGGTGTCTGGTGATCGTTAGCCGATTAGGAGCCAGAATAAAGTGCCTTGGAGGTGAAAATGAGTTTACACGAACAATAGCGGCCCTCCGCAAATGGCTGACACAGCTGCAACTCCAATTAGCCTGTTGTACACTCGTAATCTTTCTTACGTAATTTCAAGACACCTGTATCGGCACTTCTACCTTCCTTAGGCAATTCCAGCGCGTTATTACACATTTACTTTCTCACTTCCCGTACACACTTCCTTACGCGCTCTCTTCCGAGCGACCAGGCAGCATTTTCATGATTGTGGCAGCGACCAATTTACCCTGTTGCGCCGCAGAAACGACCATCGCCTCTCCTTGGCCTTGACCAAAAATGACGTCTCCTGCCGCGTACACCTGAGGATGAGAGGTACGATACGTATGCGCCTCGACTTCTACCACACCTCCATGGTGTTTCAGCTCGAACGCCTCAATGAGTGGCAATAACCGATTCTGTCCGATAGCCCGAATCACCGTGTCACATTCGATAACGAAGGATGAATTTTCTACCACCACAGGCATCGCACGTCCGCCGCCGGGTGGGGTTACGAGTTCCATTTTCACACATTCCACCGCTCGAACCCTGCCATTCTCGTCTCCAACAATACGCTGGGGCATCGTAAACCAACGAAACTCCACACCCTCCTGCTTGGCAAACGTGTACTCAAACGCATAGGCCGTCATCTGCTGCTCTCCGCGCCGATACAACATCTGTACTCGCTCTGCACCCAGGCGCACCGAACAAGTCGCCGCATCCACTGCCGTATTGCCTGCACCAATTACGGCTACATTCAGACCATGCAGCGCCGGTGGTACACCCTGTTTGGTCGATTCCACAAGTTCAATCGCATCATAAACGCCTTCCAGCGTCTCCCCTTCAATGCCCAGCATCGGGACCGCTCCCATCCCACATGCGAGAATGACAGCCTCATGTTGTTCCAGCAATTCGGGGGCCGCTATATCTACACCAACCCGTACACCGTATCGAATCTTTACTCCGAGTGACTCCACCTGATCGACTTCCCATAATGGGACCGACTCCGGCAGACGGAAGGATACGATGCCATAGGTATTCAGTCCGCCGCCTTTCGCCTTGGCTTCATAGATGGTCACATCATACCCTGCCCGGCCCAATTCGCGCGCTGCGGAGAGCCCTGCCGGTCCTGCCCCAACAATAGCGACATTTCTCCCGTTGGCAGGAGCTGCTTGAAACAGCGGTTCATGCCTCTCCCTTGCCCAGTCTGTCGCATAGCGCTGTAGATCACCAATGCGGATCGGCTTGGAGGACTCGTTCAGTACACATGCCCCCTCACATAACTCTTCTGTAGGACAGACACGTGCGCAACTCGCGCCAACCGGGTTGGCATCCATGATGGTACGAGCCGACCCTTTGAGATGTCCTGTTGCTATTTTTTTGATAAAAGAAGGAATATTGATATCCGTAGGACATGCCTTAATACATGGGGCATCGTAACAATACAGACAGCGGTTGGACTCTTCCATCGCTTCCTTATTGGTCATGGCTGGTTTCATCTCGCTAAAACGATTTTCCCAACCGTAATCCGACCATGCTGTTCCAGAACGGTTCATCAATGTCACGCACCTCCCGCGGATTAAAGATTATTGCCGTACCGTCCATTGATATGGCAAACAAAGGCCACGCCTAATCTCTCTGCAACACACACCCTAAATTCAATCTACAAGCTCACCAGATGTTCATAGGTCTCCGGTCTGCGATCCCGGTAAAACTGCCACACATTACGTACCTCCCGGATCAACTCTGTATCCATCTCGCCAATGACTACTTCATCCTGATCCCTGCTCCCCATCGCCACCATGCGCCCTCTCGGGTCCACCAGATACGACTGCCCATAAAACTCACCCATGTTCCAAGGTGCCTCCACGCCTACTCGGTTGATTGCCGCTACATAATATCCGTTGGCTACCGCATGCGCTGGCTGTTCCAGCTTCCATAGATATTCCGAGGTGCCTGCCACTGTAGCCGATGGGTTAAAAACAATCTCTGCCCCTGCCAGCCCAAGCAAACGTGCCCCTTCAGGAAAATGTCGATCATAACAGATATACACGCCCACTTTGGCGTAAGCCGTATCAAATACCGGATAACCGAGATTACCAGGTTTAAAATAATACTTTTCCCAAAAGCCGTTCGTCCCTTCTCCCGCCTCCACATGCGGAATATGATGTTTGCGGTATTTGCCCAGATACGTTCCATCCGCGTCAATCACCGCCGCCGTGTTGTAATAAGAAGCTATTCCCTCCACCTCATACACGGGCAAAACAAGGACAACACCAAGCTCCTTCGCCAGTTCCTGAAAACACCGGGTCGTCGGCCCTTCGGGAACCTGCTCTGCGGATGCATACCATTTAGGTGTTTGTTCCGTGCAAAAGTAAGGCCCGTAAAACACTTCCTGCAGTCCGATGATCTTGGCCCCTCGTGCTGCCGCTTCGCGCACAAGTGTAATATGCTTCTGAATGGCTGCCTCCTTATGCACTTCAACCGGGGCCGACCCTTCAATCTCATGGGAAGCCTGAATCAAACCGATGCTGATTTTTGCCATAACGTTATCCCGCCTCCTTTGGTGGATTACCGGTGCACATCTTGCGAATGGTGCGATAGAGCACCTCCGTACCTAATGCAATATCCTCCGGGGAGGAATATTCACTGGGATGATGACTGATACCGTCCTTGCTGCGGACAAAAATCATGCCATAATCGCACACATAAGATAATGCGAGCGCATCATGGAACGGGCCACTCATCAATTCAGGCATCGTTATCCCCAGCTCTTCCGCGGAAGAGCGAATGATGGACATCACGGACTCGGCACAATAACGCGGTTCACTGTTGGTATCCTCCGTGACGGTATAGGTCAGACCATACCCAGAGCTGATATCATCCAGCAAAGTCATCAAACGGGCTTCCAGCCGGTTTCGGCGCTCCATCTCCATATCACGCAAATCCACGGTAAAGCTCACTTCTTCCGGAATAATATTTCTTGAATCCGGAAACACCCTTAGACTTCCTACCGTACCGACAGTGGGCGCTCCCGGGTCTTCACGGACCATATCATCAAAGGCCGCAATCACTTTGGCACTACCCGCAAGTGCATCATGACGCATCCCCATCGGCACAGAGCCTGCATGCCCGGCCATTCCTTTCATGGTCACCGTGAGCCAGAGCGGACCCGAGATGCCTGTCACCAGACCGATCTGAGCATCCATAGCCTCAAGTACAGGTCCCTGCTCAATATGTAGCTCCAGATAACTGCCAATGGAACCGGGAGGATATACCGCTGCCGCGAATTGGGATGGCGAACACCCGAAGGATGCCAATGCCTCCCGGCGAGTGACCCCGTTTTTATCCTCGCGTTCCAGCTCTCCTTCCTCTAACTGATTTGTGATGCCTCGTGAACCAAATAAACCTTTGTTAAACCGTGATCCCTCTTCATCGCAAAAAGCAATCACTTCAATCGGCATGCATGGCTGTATGCCTTGTTCAATCAGGCACTGTGCGGCCTCCAGCGCACCGAGTACACCGATCGCACCGTCATAACGACCTCCATACGGCTGGGAGTCGATATGTGAACCGACCATCAGGATAGGTCTAGTTGCATCCGTGCCTTCAAGGCGACCAATTAGATTCCCGAAAGCATCCATTCGAGTCACAAGGCCTGCCTTCTCCATCCAAAACCTGACTTGGTTGATGCCCTCCATGTCCTCTGGAGTAAGGGCAAGCCTGCATACCCCTGTCTCTCCGATCTTGCCGATCTGAGCTAACTGTTCAATATGTTCATTCAGCCTCAGCTGATTAATGGATAACTCGGTTACGGTCTGCATCCTTCCTCTCCTCCTTGTCACGCGTTAAATCAACTCATGCCTACCCTCATCCAGACTGCGAAGTGCGGTAAACAAATGACTTACGATAAGATCCAGTTCTTCCTCTGTGGTGACAAAGGGCGGCGATAGGGTCAAAATGTTCGCAAAGCCCGGAACGGTGTCCCCGTTTTTGCCGATCAGGATGCCTTCCCGTTTACAATGAGCCAGCACCTTCATGACATTCTCCGTTGTCGCCGGTGAACCGTCCGGCTCAATCATCTCGATGCCACAGGTGAATCCGAATAGACGGATATCGCCTACAGAAGGAAGTTGAAGTAGCGGCTCCAATTTTTCGCCAAGCAGCTGACCTAGTTCTGCAGCCCTGCTGACCAGTTGCTCCCTTTCCAAAATCTCCAGATTTGCCAGCGCAACCTGACAGGATACCGGATTCCCGCCAAATGTGTTCACGTGGCGAAAGTGGCTATCCGTTCCTGGCTCACGAAAAGAGTCATACAGGTCGGCTCTTATCGCCGTGGCGGATAACGGGGCGTAGGCACTCGTCATGCCTTTAGCCATTGTGACGATGTCCGGCTGTACACCGTAGTTCTGGTGACCGAACTTCTGCCCGGAGCGGCCAAAGCCGCAAATGACCTCATCTACAATGAACAGCACGCCATAGCGCTGACAGATGTCCTGCACTCTGCGCATATAATCTGGCGGAGGAACAATCATACCGCCACCGGTAATCACCGGCTCCATAATTACGGCAGCCACCGTCTCCGGGCCCTCCCATTGAATGACTTCCTCATAGATGGCGGCACATTCAAGCCCGCAGCTATCTTTACTTTTTCCAAACGGACACCGGTAGCAGTACGGCGGAGGAACATGGGAGAAGCCTACACCGAGCGGCTCGTATTTGATCTTGCGTGCGGCCTGCCCCGTGGCGCCCAGTGCACCCATAGAGTTACCGTGATAGGCACGGTGACGAGAGATGAATTTGTGACGCGCGGGCTCACCGTTCTGATGGTGGAACTGACGGGCTATTTTGAAAGCTACCTCATTGGCATCCGAACCGGAATTGGAGAAAAAGATCCTATACTCTCCCTCTAGCCATTCATTCAGCTTCTCAGCCAGTAAAATCGCCGGTTCATGGCTCTGTGTCATTGGAATGTACGCGAGAGTTTTCATCTGTTCGTAGGCACGTTTGGCAATCTCCTCACGTCCATGCCCTACATTGACACACCATAGACCCGACATGGCATCGAGATAACGTTTACCCTCCTGATCCGTAATCCAGCTCCCCTCACCGCTAACGGCAATCAACGGGTGATCGTTATGGGGCGAGATATGGTGCCAGACATATTTGCGATCCTTCTCCAGCCATTCTTCCCTCGTACCGCCCAAACGTTGTGCTTGCTGATCCACAGAACTCATCCACCGTGCTCCCTTCTCTTATATGATCCGTATAGCAACGTTTCAACGTCATGCCCATTCATGTGATCACGTGCATCTAAGAACCCGGTATTATGCGACAACGATTAATTCATTCAGGTATCTAAGTTCCATGTCTCAGCCTCTTTCAAGGCTCCTCCTACATCTTCTGTTCTGCCAAACCGCCAGACCTTCCGGCTTATTTCACGGCCTCTTCATATATACTCTTCTCTAGCGCTTCATCCAGATTGGCTGCTTTCTTGATCAGTCCGTATTTCAGTGCGATATCTGCCGTGCGGGTAAACGATTCATCGACAAAACTTCCCACTTGTTTCTCGCTAAACCCTTCCGGGCGAATCAACTTGGCAATCTCTTCAAGCATCGTTACTTGATGTTCACGAGTCGTACTGCCCTCCGTCACATTATTCATCACAATGTCCACCGTCTCATCCTGATGATCAATGGCGTAGTTCCAGCCTTTCAGGATGGCCCGGGTTACTTTTACCGCCAATTCGTGATTGTTCTCCACCCAGTCCTTCTTGGCAATCAGCGTGTCCTCCAGCATGCCGACTCCGGCATCCTCAATGTTGAACACGTTCAGATCAGATTCTTTTGTGCCGCTCTCCAGTACAACGTGATATTCGTTATAAATCGTGGCCGTAGCCACATCCACCTGATCATTGAAAAACTGGTCCATCGTAAAGCCCTGCTTCACCAGCTCAATATCCTTTTTCGGATCGAGTCCATTCTTCTCCATAAAAGCAAGCACCTGAAATTGCTGACTGCCAAACCATGTACTGACCTTCTTGCCCTTCATCTGTGCCGGATCGGTAATGCCTGCTGACTTCTTCGCGATCAGGCGATAGCTGCTCTTCTGTGAGATCTGGGCAAGTGAAACGAGGGGAAGACCGTTATCCCGGCTGACCAGCAAACTGTCCACTCCCGTAATGCCCACATCGGCTGCACCATTAACGACCTGTTGCTCAATAACGATATCCGGGCCACCTGGAATAATCTCCGCATCAATGCCTTCCTCTGCAAAAAAACCTTGTTCCTTCGCGGCATATATTCCGGCAAACTGTGCTTGCGGTACCCATTTAAGCTGAATCTTCACTTTGGTTAATGGTTGCTCCGCCGTTCCTGAACCACCCGAGCTTGCAGCGGCTGGCTGCGACGCCGGTTCGCTTTTTGCAGAACATGCTGCCAGCACCAGCACCACACACAAGATCAACATCCCTAAACCCGGCTTCAACGTTTTGTACATGTACAGAACAACCCCCTGTTTATATATGGATTTTGTTAAGTCCAATCCTTATTTATGTGCTCATTTTTTCTGTACATGCCTGCCTACTTCGATTCCGAATGTACAGGGCTCCAGTGAAGCAGGCGCTTTTCAGCCAGAACCACCGTCTCATAGAGCACAATGCCGAGGATCGCTGCGATGACGATACAGGACCAGGCAAGCGGCATATTGGCGAGCCGAATCTGATCGGAGAGCAAGTAACCTAGCCCTTGGGATGCGATAAAAAACTCCCCTACAATCGCGCCGATAATACTGGTCGACATGTTGATTTTCAGACCCGCAAAGAGAGATGGCAGCGCATGGGGCATCCTTAGCTTCCAAAAGAACTGTTTCCTGCTCGCCGCCAAGCTGCTCAGCAGTTCTTCATACTGCGGCTGAATAGAGGTTAGCCCTTTGAACAGGCTGACAGCCATCGCGGCCATCGTGATGACCGACACGACGGCGATCCGGGACCAAATCCCGTCTCCGAACCAGTTGTTCATGATCGGAGCCAGAGCCACAATCGGAACAGCATTCAGCGCAGACAGGACTGTGACGGCTGCCCTGCCACTATTTGCAAAAAGTGAAGCTCCCATCGCAGCCAGAGCCCCTAGCAGCGAGCCAATCAGAAACCCGCCCAGCATCTCGGTACCACTGTAGATGGCATAGCGGAAGAGCATCTCGGCATTATCCCGGATGGATATAGCAATGGCGGAGGGTACGGGCAACTGATAATCTTCCAATGACAGCAGCACATGAAAGAAGCGCAGTTGCCACAATGTTAGAAAAATCGCTCCTGCGAGCCAAGGCAACAGGTTGCGGAGCAGCATGCCAGCCTTCATGCCAATACGCGAAGTACTTGTGCGGAAATGACCAGCAGATGAGGCCGAATGTTCTGCTTGTTGTCTCTGTCCCCTATTGTCAGGAAGAACATGCCCCGTAACTCCGCTTGTGGTTCCCTCATCACTTTTTCGCTGGAGTACACTACTTTTGCTCACGGCTACTCCCCTCCTTTGGGTCTGAATTCGGGCTGCCATGGAGTAAGCCAGTGTTCAGCCAAGCTGATGAACAGATAGGAGATGAGCCCAATGCCCATACTAAGCATGATGGTTGCCCAGAACATACCTGCTTGTGCTGAACCATAATACAGCGAGCTGACCATCAGTACACCAAGTCCATCAGGTGCTCCCATCAGTTCCACGACAATAGAGGAAGTCACCGCGAGTGGAGCCGCAATTTTCATGCCGGAGAATAAACCAGGAAGCGCCGAAGGCAGTAAACACTTTACGTAACGCGCTCTCCACGAAGTGCCATAGGCGCGCATGAGTTCCAGATGCTGGGGAAAAGCGCTTTTCAAACCTTTTAAGGTATGGATGATGACAGGGAAAAAGGTAACATATGCCGCCATGACAATTCGCGCCCACTCCGCATTATGAATAATGCCATATACGATCGGAGCAAGCCCGATCACCGGAACCATCTGTGAAGACACTACGTAAGGAGACAACGTGCGTTCAATCCAGACTGCGGCGCTCATGAGCAGTGCCAGTAATGCTCCTAGCAATGTTCCTCCGGCAAAACCGATGGCAGCATTGCCAAAGGTAACCGAACTTTGCTCCGCCAGCGTGTTCCAGTGACGGTAGAACGAATCCATAACAACGTGGAGATACGGCAAACGAGAAGTGGCCTGCTGCGGAGACATAAACAGATGTAGCATCCACGCCAGCCCTTCCCAAAGGACAAAGATCGATATGATCCAGATTATCACCCAGGCACGATAACCCGGTTTAAACAAACGAAGGAACATGGGTTTGATCACGCTCCTCATGAAAACAGTTACGAATTGCCGTTATCATCTGATAGAAAGGCTCGGTTTCCCTCAACTGGTTCTCTCGCTCGGCTGGAAGGTTCACGGAATGGATCGAATGCACTTGGCCCGGATGGGCAGAAAGTACGATGATGCGGTCCGATAAAAAGACCGCTTCGGGGATGCTATGGGTAACAAAGAGGAAGGTCTTTCCGGTAGAACGTTTAATCTCAAGCAGCTCCAGCTGCAATTTTTCTTTGGTGAATTCATCCAGCGCAGAGAACGGCTCATCCATTAATAGGAGGGGTGGATCAAGCGCCAGCGCACGTGCAATAGATACGCGTTGCTGCATTCCGCCGCTTAGTTGCCATGGATAATGATCTGCGAATCGGGTTAGTCCAACCATATCCAGCAGTTCGCTGCTAATGCGTCGACACTCTTTTCGCCGGGTACCTAGTAGTTCCAGCGGCAGCTCTACATTGTGGCGCACCGTACGCCAATCAAACAGAGCCGGGGTCTGAAAAACAATGCCAAACTGCCGTTGCAATCTTGCCTGCTTCGGTTCCTGTCCTGCAATTCGAACAAGGCCTGATGTTGGCTGAAGAAGATCAGCGACAATTCGCAGTAATGTTGATTTGCCACAGCCGGAAGGACCCAGCAGGGAGACAAATTCATTGGGGGCAATATGGAACGTCACATCGGATAGGGCCGTTACTTGCTGAGGACCACTGCCAAAGATGACAGAAACATGATCCACATCGATAAGACGTTGTTCCGAGGTAACGCTCTTGGATGGATGAAGAGATAAAACAGAGGGAGAGTTCATAGGCATTCTCCTTTGGCAAGATGGGATGGTTGGAGAAGACGTCAAGGTTGAATGGTGGAAGGTTAACCTACACAAACGTAACGGGTTGACTTGTTAGATACTACTATATCGATTTGGCCGGAAATTACATTATACAAACTGTGTGGAGTATGGGCTTGTACATGTGACACACTGTAAAATGAGAGTAACTCTCAGCATTTTTTTGCATATCTGTTGTATATCTCTTGCACATTTGTTGTGACATGAAATAACATGCAGTTGCCACAAATAAAATTTCCTCTCCACGCCCTCTTCTGCAAACAGCGTATATTCATTTGTATTAATTGATGGAATATTCGGAAAATATGACATATCCCCTCGTAATCCCATGAAATTTCATGTATAACGTTGGATATAGACAGAGTTTGGAATAAAGCCATGGTGGGATACAGTTGTACCAACGATAGCTTGAATTACCACGAAACCATGGAAAACGACATGTTTGAGGGCTGTTCAAATCTTTTTAAATCCAACATTTGGGGTGGTCATCATGTTTGATTGGCTGGGATGGAAAAAAGGATTGCCGCTGTGGTGGTCTTATCGGTTGAACGCGCACCGCGAGGAAGATGTAGAGCACATTTTCGAAGGGATCGCGGAGACAAGAAGACAGTTACTGATGGATTGGGCGAGTGATCAGTGGAGTCATCTGGATCGATTGCTTCAACAGATCGGAGCGGTTAACCTCCAAGAAGTGAAGCACGGATCACCACAGGCAGAGAAGCTGGATACCTGGTTTAAGGCGAGTTACGCACGTACCCAGGATAGCACGGAATTGTTCATTCTTAACGAGCAGCATGAAGTTTCATTTTCTACATACGAGAAACATATAGGTCAACGTTATAACCCTCACGAGAATATATCCTTCAGTCCCGGATTGAGCTATGCACAAGCAGGCATACATGGCCAGAAGTGTCTTTATGGTCCGTATTCTGATCCGCTTACACTGGAGATCGGGCCACGCTCGTCTACATTCCATGACGCGATTACCCTGATGTTTATTGCCCCTATTGTACATCAAGGGAAATATGCAGGTTCGCTATGTAGCCGCATTCCCGGCGATGTACTCGGTGACCTCATTCAGCGCGAATCGGGACATATCTACCCGGACTCAGGTGATAACTATCTGTTTATGGCCGAGTCTGTATTGCGGCCTGAGCTGCTGCCAGGTACTGCCCTGTCTCGAAGCCGCTTCGAGGATCGAACGTTTACGCATGGAGAAAACCTGAAAGACGGCGTGACCACCGATTGGGGCATCGTGTCTGTGCAGCAGCATACAGAGCTTGAACTGATGTTCACCGACCCTTCTACCGGCCAATTACATCCGGGCGTATCGAAAACGATTCAGAATGGCTCCAATCTGTTTGTGGCCTATCCCGGTTACTCGGATTACCGCCATATTCCAGTCATCGGTAAAGGTATCACCTTTCAACTTCCTCACTGCCCGGATCGCTGGGGCATGATGTGCGAAGGTGATCTGGAAGAAGTGTACCGAATACGCAGTATCGGATGGCGGCAATTCAAACAGCATAGCTTCTATATTATGCTCTCGGCCGTTCTTGCCGCCGCCTTGATTTTTGCGTTGACAGGCAGTGGATGGAACGCTGCTGCAATCGCTGGCTTTCATGTCATCTTTGGATTCTTTGGTGCATTCCGGCTTCATCGCAAACAATACAACCGCGTCCATACGGACTTGCGCAGCCTCACTCAATTCATTCGAGTGAATGCAGAGGGGAAGGGTGATCTTACCCAGCGTCTGGACACCAATGCTTTTGCTCAAGATGAATCAGGTGAACTCGCCAAATGGATTAATAACATGATTGATTCTCTGGAGAGCATTATGCTCAAAGTCCAGCGGGCTACGGGGGACGTGATGGATAATCAGCATCTGATGCGTGCATCTACAGAGACTACTCAAGTGACTACTGACCGCGTCAACCTCAAGCTTGGTTCAATGATTCAAGCTACCCGTACGCAATTACAAGACCTGGATCAAGCCAAGCTGGCCGCCGATCATATGCGATTGACTCTAAAACAGTTGGAGGCATCCGCTAATGAACAGATTATTGTAGCCCGACAGGAAGTAGGTCGCATCGGTGATAAAATGATTCAAATCTCCGGTGCCGTGTCAGATACAAACCAGACGATTCTCTCCTTCCTGGGCACGATGAAAGACATCTACCGCGCCTTGGCGGTCATTGAAGAAATATCCGCACAGACCAATCTGCTCGCATTAAATGCGACAATTGAAGCCGCTCGTGTCGGAGAGCATGGACGCGGATTCTCGGTTGTGGCTGAAGAGATTCGCAAGCTGGCTGATGTGTCCCGCTCCTCCACGGAGGACATTCATCAGATTTTGGATCGGATCTCGACGGCGGCAAGCGCAGCTTCCAAGCAGATCACCGAAGGAGATCAGGTGCTTGCCGAAGGAACAACGTTGGTTCAAGCAGCCTCAGAGCTTCTCCAAAAAGCCACTGCCGAAGAAGCAGAGCGTACCCAAGTCGTCGATCAGGTCGTATTTTTGATGGAAAATATCGCCGCTATCAGCCACCAAAATCGGGTGACCTCCGCCGAAGTGGAAGCCGAGATGATGGCGTTGATTCGGGATATGTTGAAAGTTCAACAATCCTCCCATGATGTGGAGGCCATTACCCTGTTCCTGCAACAAGTCGTTGGCCAATTTCAGTTGAATCAGCCTGCCTAAATTGCTATCACGGGACGTCATCATTGACGCGGATTGGAGAAATAGCTAAAATTTGATGCAACTGTTGCTTTTACAATTGTCGTATCATTTACTATAGAAGGTTTCCAATCTGAACCGTTGAAAGGGTGGTCTGCATGGAACTGCTTCAAGATTCATTTGGCCGCATACATGACTACATCCGTATTTCCGTTACGGACCGCTGCAATCTGCGTTGTGTCTACTGTATGCCCGCGGAAGGCATGGAGTTTGCTCCGCATGATGAGATAATGAGTTATGAAGAAATTACGGAAGTACTGAAAGTGCTCGCCCCGATGGGCATGCGCAAGGTTCGGCTCACGGGGGGAGAACCGCTGGTACGTAAGGATTTGCATAAACTGGTGGGCATGATCTCTGCCATTGATGGCATCGAGGACATTGCACTGACCACGAATGCATTGTTGCTGGACAAACAGGCTCAAGCTTTGAAGGATGCTGGGCTGAACCGCATTAATATTAGCCTGGACTCCCTGCATGCTGACCGATTCTCTATGATCACACGAGGCGGAGATGTCAATAAGGTGCTGAAGGGTATCGAGGCAGCTACTGCGGTGGGCCTGGCACCGATCAAGCTAAATGTAGTGCTCATGAAAGGCATCAATGATGATGAAATCAAAGATTTTATCGCTATGACGATGGATCAGCCGCTACATGTGCGATTCATTGAATACATGCCAATCGGGCAGGCTTCCGACTCCTGGCGCCAATCGTATTTGCCGCTGGAGGCCGTTACGGATGTATGCGCCGAGGCTGGCTGGACGGTTGAGAATACCGAGGGCCCTGCCGGAAACGGTCCATCTCGCAATATGAAAATTGCTGGCGCCCAAGGCACATTTGGTCTTATTCATCCGGTCAGTGACCACTTCTGCGATAACTGTAATCGGCTGCGCCTTACAGCGGACGGACATATCAAGGCTTGTCTGTACTGGTCAGATGAATACAATGTTCGCCGCTATGTAGATGATCCCGATGCGATGGCTGCACTTTTCCTGAAAGCACTCGGCACCAAGCCGAAAAATCATGAAATGGCGCTGGCACTGGAGAAAAAAATGCAATCCCACACGCCTACAGTGCGGCGCATGTCGCAAATCGGTGGATAAATCGAAGCCCTACAGCTTTTTACGGTACGAAAGAAATGCTTAAGCTCCTAACGGAAGACACATTATTACCTAAAAATTCCTTCATTTGGAAAAGTCATAATAAGTACTGTTTTATGCATAATCAAAACAGACGTGAACTTGATGTTCCCGTCTGTTTTTTTGCGCTTATGCATATATCTAATGTAAAATACAACATCCTCTGATTCAAATGCTTCAAAAATATGTAATAGACGTTATGCCCTTTTTAGGCCTAAATTTCGCTAATCGATCTGACGATGTATAATATACACCCAGATGATATATACACACACTATAGGAGCTGACCTTATTGAACATCGTAGAAGCACTCGTTGCAGCAAGTCCTTATTTTAAAATTATGTTGAAGGAACATGATATCATGATTGCCGTTACCGATACCGAGAAGTTCTGGTATTACGTTCCGAGCAACGAGCTTGATCTTGGCATCAAAGCAGGAGATCCCATCTCTCTAGAAGACCCTACACTGCGCCGCGCGCTTGTTCATGGGGAGACTTCAGCCAATCGTATTGACGCCAAATTTTACGGCACGGCCATTATATCGGCTGCCACTCCGCTTCATGATGATGAAGGAAAGATTGCAGGAACGCTTGCTATAGGTTTTTCGCTTCAAAACGAAGAAAAGCTGGAGCACTTTACCGACCTGATTACTGGTATCAGCAGCAGGTTATCAGAGATGGTGCAGACGGTTGCTGCACAGTCCGAACAGCTAACTGCTTCGTCTACGCAAATTTTGGACAACACTCGTCTGGCTGTGAAGAACTCCGGCGAGGTCAATAAGGTTGCCGTATTTATTCGTGAAGTATCGGAGCAGACGAATTTGCTTGGCCTGAATGCAGCCATTGAAGCCGCTCGTGCGGGCGCGGCAGGTGCCGGGTTCGGCGTAGTTGCATCTGAGGTGCGTAAACTGTCCACCGGAACCAAAGAGGCGACGGTGAATATTGAGCGTTCCCTCAAGGATGTGCAGTCCTCCATTCAGCAGATGGAGCAGGAGATTACCTCTATTGCTCAGTCAAGCAATGCACAGTCTGAACTTGTAACGGAGTTCAGTGAGATTATTGACCATTTGAACGCAACAAGCCAAGATCTTAAAGTGTTCATTGAATCGATGCTGCTCAAAGCAGAATAAACGAATACATCAGGCTTCCCGTGATTTAGATAGCGGGGAGTCTTTTTTGATACCAAGTTTTGCACTCCCTCATTGTTTCCATTAACCTCCCGCAGCCCTTCCCCTTCTCCTTCTCATTCAATTCTCCTGATCATGCGGTTCCGCTTATCTCATCTAGGTGTGGAAGAGTTTCCAGCACATCATCAGCGCAAGTCCAATCATGATCAGAGCAGATACACGATTGAGTAAAAACCGTACATATCCCGTGCGATCGTGACTGCCGACCATCCTACCTGCTCCTGCAAGCCCCAAAAACCACACCCAGGATACAGCCATCGTGGTTATTGCAAAATAAAACCGTTCCACTCCTTCATACTGAAGTGAGCTGGTACCAATGACAGCTACTGTATCCAGCAAGGCATGCGGATTGAGCAGGGACACAGAAGCAGCAAAAGCAATCTGCCGTCCTGCAGACATAGCCACTGGAACTGCTTCAGGGGAAGCGGATGATCTCCATAGCCCCCAGGCCATATAGAGCAAGAACAGACTGCCTGCTCCGTATAGGATATTCGTCAATAGTGGCCATTGAACCAAAATGAGGGACATTCCCCCCACAGCGACTGCAATCAGTAACGTATCACTGATTCCCGCTGTTATTACAGGGGGCAGTGCATGGCGAAATTTCTTTTGCGTTAACCCTTGATTGAAAATAAATACATTCTGAACCCCCAGCGGTAAGATCAGGCCAAATGCCAGCACCACGGCATGAATAAAAACGTCCATTGTCCATCCCCCTTATCTCTGTCTATAGCGTAGATGAAATCAAGGTAGACGTAACCAGCCACTTGGATGGCTTTGAACCCAACCAAATGGTATAGTGGACGGTACGAATACGATAACGGACACTTTCTTTAGACCGCTCCGTCGCTGCACATCTTAACAACTGTCATAAGCACACGAGATAGCAGGGACTACGCGACAACTTTATCTTTATGAGTACAGGAGGTGAAGCCACCTGATGGGACGTGAGCATTCCGATATTTCTTCTAACCGCAGCTGGCAGCCAAACCCTGCGCTTGATTTGCCTATGTATCGTCAGATCGAAGCCTATATCCGGCAAAAAATCACAACCGGTGAGTGGTCTGCCGGAACCCGACTTCCTTCGCAGCGAACACTCGCCGCATCCATGAGTGTAAACCGCAGTACACTGGTCACCGCTCTGGATAACCTGACTGCGGCAGGTCTGATTGAAGGGCGGCATGGCGGCGGAACTTATGTCTCCGGTTCGGGGTGGCACAGCATGGCTCACGCTTCTGTGCCCAACTGGAGTGAAGCTGCCGAGGAAGGCTGGTATTATCCGAATCTGCCCGAGATCCAGCAGATTAATCAAGCCGAGTTCCGCCCTGGCATTATTCGGCTCGGAACAGGTGAACTCGCGCCGGAACAGATGCCTAATGAAGCATTCAATGCCATTCTCAGGAGCATGTCGAGCCGTACACACACCCTTAATTATATTGAACCTCAAGGTAGTCCGGAGCTTCGTGAAGCGTTATCCGTTCACTTACAGTCCAGCGGCATTCAGGCTTCGCCTGATTCGATCCTTATTGTATCCGGCTCCCTCCAGGCACTGCATTTGATTTCCGTGGGATTACTGCCTCGCGGAGCGGCTGTGCTGGTGGAGAAACCATCGTATCTCTATTCCATTCATGCATTCCAATCAGCCGGTTTGAAGCTGAACGGGATTGCCATGGATGAAGAAGGCCTGCAACTGGGGCATTTGAAACGAGCAATACAATCGGCAAAAATGGTGAAAAGTGAATCGGACAGCGAATCCTCCCCACTACTGTATACCATCCCAAGTTTTCATAACCCTACAGGTAGTGTCATGAGCGATCAGCGCCGGGAAGAATTGATGTCCCTTGCTCGCAATTCTGGCATATCCATTTTGGAAGATGCCGCATATCAAGAGCTGTGGCTGGATCACCCTCCCCCATCTTCGCTCAAGGCAAGTGATCCGGAAGGCCGTGTGCTACATATGGGCACACTCTCCAAAGCGGTCAGTCCTGGACTTCGTCTCGGCTGGCTTGTGGGCCCTGTGCCCGTCATTCGCCGTCTTGCTGATATTAAAATGCAGACGGATTACGGCACCAGTTCACTCGCTCAGGAAGCAGCGGCACTATGGTTTGCGGAAGGCCACCATACAAGCCATATGGAGCGGCTACGTCCAGAGCTCCGAAGACGCCGAGACCTCATGCTGGGACTACTCCAACGTTATTTTCATGACATTGCAGAATGGGCAACGCCAGCAGGCGGTTTCTATATCTGGCTTCGATTCACAGCTGATTCCTTATCTGTACGTCGATTATTCCATGCTTGTCTGGAAAAAGACGTGCTGATTCATCCAGGTTACCTGTATGATCGGCTGGATGCGAGTCATATCCGGCTCTCTTATGCCTATGCTTCGCAAGATGAGATGGAGCGCGGACTGATTATCCTTGCACAAGAAGCACACAGGCTAATGAAGCCCAGCGTGTGAGCAGCATCTCTTTGCATTGCAATATTGTACAATACGTCATCGCCCCCTATTGCACCGCTGATGCTCAACTTGCGCTTATTTTGGATGCTCACCTTGGTGTACCTATCTTTCCATCAATGAGAATAGCCTTGAACTAACGGAGGATATCCGCAGTTCAAGGCTATAAGCATGAGCTTTTACATTCTAAAGTGTGAAGAGTGGGATTGCAGGAACAATCCCCTATGCCTGTTATCCTTTGACCGCACCCTCTGCAATACCCTCCATAATAAATTTCTGGAAGAACGCGTAGATCAGGATGACTGGAATCGCAGTCAGGACAAGCGAGGATAGAATTAACGGCCACTCCTTGTTGTACTCACCAAACAGCATGTTTGTAGACAGGATCAGTGTGTACCGGTTTACATCCGTCAACATCAATAGTGGTAACAGGAAGTCATTCCAGATCCACAGGAAGTCCAGAATTGCAATCGTCACCGTGATTGGCAACAGCAACGGGAAGATGATCTGGAAGAACGTCTGGAACTCGTTACATCCATCCATCTGCGCCGACTCTTCCAGCTCACGCGGGATAGACTTTACAAACCCGTGATAGAGGAAGATTGCCATGTTTACACCAAGTCCGATATAGATCAGAGCCAGTCCGTAAGTGCTTCCCTGCACCCCCATCCCCTTTGCGACACGCGTCAGCGGAATCATGATGGAATGGAAAGGCACCAGCATGGAAGCAACAAACATGAAGAAAATCAGATTGCTAAGCCTGCCGGAAGTCCGCGACAGTTTGTACCCTGCAAGCGAAGCACAGAACACAATCCCCCCGATGCCCAGTATGGATACAATCGCAGAGTTCAGCGAGCTGCCGAGCAGATTGATTTTATTAAACGCATCCGTGTAGTTCTCCCAATGCAATGTTGTCGGCAGAGCGATAAACGATTGGAACATCTCGCCCTGTGTTTTGAACGAGTTCACCACAGCCATGTAGATCGGTAGCATAGCTACCAGAGAGCCGAGAATCAGTAACAGCCGAATCAGGTAATTATTCAGTCGCTGCATTCTCATGCTTCCACCTCTTTTCTCTTCATGACGGTGATCTGGATGAGTGTAAAGATCAAGACGATGATGAACAACACAACCGATTTGGCACTTGCATACCCGTATCTGAAGTTGTTCGAGAAAGCTTCTTCATAAATATTCATGGTGATCACCTGTGTAGCACGGCCTGGGCCACCGCCTGTCAATCCATAGACAACCTCGAACACTTTGAATGCACCATTCAGTGTCAGGAAGAAACAGATCGTAACAGCGTGTGTAATCATCGGCAGTACGACGTTGCGCAGCACCTGAAACGCATTAGCTCCATCAATGACCGCAGCTTCTTTAAGACTCTTCGGTACACCTTGCAATGCAGCCAGGTAGATGATCATCATATAACCCACACCGTTCCATAATGATACGATCAGAATCGAGTAGAAGGAAAACTTCGGATCACCGAGCCATTGTTGGTCGAGAAAAGAAACCGCCAGTTTCTCAGCCAGCTGCGGCAACACCTGGGAAAAGATGAACGTCCACATGAATGCACTGATGATTGTACTGATCATGTTGGGCATGAAAAATAACGTGCGGAACAACCCTTTGCTGCGTGTACGTGATTCAATCAACACCGCGAGCAGCAATGCAATGACATTTTGCAAAATGAGCATAAAGATCACGTATTTGAGCGTAAACCACAGCGAGTTCAGGAAATCAGGATCTTCTTTGAACAATTCCACAAAGTTTCCCAGACCAATAAAGCTATAGTCACGGTTTAATCCGTTCCAATCTGTCAAGCTGTAGAACATCCCGCTAAATGTCGGGTATAGCAGGAAAATTGCATAGATTACAAAGGCTGGCGCTGTGAACGCGAGCAATGAAAGATACTTTTTGAACACATTCGTAGCCATAACTTCTCCCCCTTTTTGCACAGCGGATGAGGGTTAACGGGGGAACGAAGATCGTTCAGCCAGCCGTTTCATCTGCTTCGAGACTGTGACGAAATAAAAGTACCGCTCATTTGTTGACAAAACCCCGAGATCAAGCTCAATACGGATACCAACGAGATTTTGTCAACAACCGCGGATACTGCTTTCTTACAGCTCAACCTTGTTGATCGTTCAGGCGCTTACTTGTTAAGCATTCATTCTTATCTGTTAAGCATCCGGCTCTTATTTGTTGACTTTATTGTAGGACTTCCATGCCTTGTCGAGCGCATCAATCACCTGTTGTTGATTCAACTGTCCGGAGTAGTACCCTTGCAGAGCTTTACCAGACTCATCCTTCACGGCTTGAGGAATCGTTGGGTCTTGATATGCTTTGCCTTCGTTTACATATTTCAAGGCATCATCTACCCACGGGAAGCTCTTGAACGTATGCACTTTGGCAACCGGATTGAATTTGAGTGCTTCATAGAATGCACTTGAGTCTTTGTCATCAAGAATGTAGTTTACAAAGTCGAGTGCCACTTCTTTATTTTTACTTGACGAAGATACAGCCAGTGACGTAGATGTGCTCAGGTTGATTTTGGTATCATCCGGATTGTCGTTCAGCGGCATTGGCGCTACACCGAAATTAATGTCGGGATTGGACTTCAGAATCGTTTCCGCATACCAAGGTCCTTGAATCCACATCGCTGCTTTACCTGTGGCATAAGCCGCTGCGCCGTCATCGGCTCCAACTTCAAGCGCTTTATCCGTTCCGTTCGCATTGACGAGATCGAACACATCAAACAGGGCTTTCATATCCGAGAAGGAAGCTTCGTCCTTGTTCATTTTTTCGACGAAGTCTTTATGCTCCGTTTGTGTCAGTGCACCTACCGTCAGCGGCAGGAACAATTGCGGAACCCAAGCTTCTTTGTAAGAAAGCTCAAACGGGGTGATACCCGCTGCTTTCAGCTTCTCTACAACCGCTTTCATTTCTGTCAGTGTTGTTGGAACCTCCAGCCCTTGTTCCTTGAAGATATCTTTGTTGTACAGATAACCCCATGACAAGGTTTCCAGCGGAACCGCAACCACTTTGCCGCTTGCATCCGTTACGGAAGGTTTGACCGAATCCAGCAATTTATCTACAAAAGGTTGGTTGGACAAGTCTTCGAGATATCCGGCTTTGCTGAACGGTGGAATCTCATTCACCGCATGCAGAGCGAATACGTCTGGTGCATCATTGGACGCTAGTCTTGTTTTCAAAATCTGAGGTGCATTGTCTGCCGGCGGCATCTCCAGTTGCACATTCACTTCGATGTTTTTGTCTGCTTTTTCCTTGGCTTTGAACTGTTCTATATATTTATCGTAATGTTCTTTCAGCCTTGGTTGAGCAATGAATACTTTGAGGTTCACGGTGCTGCCAGCTTTGACTTCGTTCTGTTCATTATCCGTGCCTGCATTCGAGCCGCAGCCTGCGAGCAGAACGCTGACCAGTGCCGCACTTACAACGCTTTTCCATACTTTCATCTCTTATGACCTCCCGGTGTGACTGGTTTGTCTTTCATAGGCTTATTATATATCGCAAAATGTAAGCGCTTCATTGGACAAAATTAGACTCTTCCATTGGATTATTTTAAACCTTAATCCAAGCAACATTCCCCGAACGAATCATTCGGGGAATGGGTTGGACAACTTATGCCGGCCTTTCCGCATCTCTCCGGGCGACAAACCAAAGTGCTTTTTAAATACCCGATAGAAGTAGGACACATCTTCATACCCCGTCATCTCGGCGATATGTTTGAATGGAATCTGATCATCCATCACCCATTCTTTTGCTTTGGCCATTCGAAGCTGAACCGCATAATCGGTCACGTTCACGTCATATTCTTTCTTGAAAGCTTTGCTCAAATATTCCTTACTGACAAAAAAGATCTGGGCAAGCTGCTCCAGCGTAATCATCTCCATGCAGTGCTGCTCCATATATTGCTTCACATCTTCAAGGTTCAGTTTGTTCTTATACTTACGCTGGGCAATTAATTGTTCCAATGCCTGAACATACGAAACTGAGATCCACTCCACGGATGCAGAGATGGATGTTAGAACTGTTACAGGTGGCAATGCCCCTTCATCCGAGCGATCAGACAACCCATTGGAGACACACAACTCGTCCAGCAAGTTCTGCAACTCGTAAACAACGCGTCCAAGCTGGCGAGGTCTGCGAATTTCACTCCGTTCCAGCTTCTGCTCCAGTTGCTGGAACCATTCCCGCAGACTCGGCAGGTTCAGATCGTTGAAGCGCAGACGCGCTTGTTGCTGGAACGAAGAGAACTCACCCGCGAATGAGGCCGGATAAGCTTCCCATACTTCCGGTGCCGCAGCAGCTTTATCCAGTTCACGACTACATTTCGCCAGTGTAGCATTGAGTTCATCCGGGTTCACTGGCTTCAGCAGGTAGTCAGCGGCACGATACCGCAGAGCATGTTTGGCATAATTAAAATCATCATAGCCGCTCACCACAACGACCTTAATCTCCGGGTACTGACTGCTAAGCGTCTGCATCAGCTCCACGCCGTCCGATCCTGGCATACGCATATCCGTAATAATAAGATGAGGTTGCAATGTCTTGACCATCTGTATCGCCTGTTCTCCATCCTCTGCCTCACCGCAGACAACCAAGCCCAGCTCATTCCATTCACCAAGATTGCGGATAATATCCCGATTCCAAGGTTCATCATCCACCAGCAGCACTTTATAGTTCTCCTTATTCATAAGGGTTCGCCTCCTGTTGCGCAGGGGATCATTACGATCACTTTGGTTCCCTGCCCAAGTTTACTTTCCATACGCATACCGTAATCGGGTCCAAAATGCATCACCATTCGTGATGCGGCATTGAGCAGGCCAATACTATTGCCTGAACTCCATACCCGATCGGTATGCCGCGTAATACGCTCGAGTTTCGATTGCATCTCTGCGAGCCTGTCCGGCTCCATACCCATGCCATTATCACAAATTTGAATGGTCACCAATCCTTGCTGCAGATCAGAGACGACTTCGATGCCCAGTCTCCACTCCCCTGGCTTTTTCTCCAGTCCATGCAAAAATGCATTCTCCACAAGGGGCTGCAATGATAACTTCGGAATATAACACTCTCGGAGTTCTCCCGTAATTTCCAGCTTATATTCAAGCCGGGTGGCAAAACGTTGCTTCTGAATCAGCATATAATGCTCCAATTGATCCAGTTCGGATTGCAGAGGAACAAGGCCGTCCGGTGCCCGCACAATGTAACGGAACATTTCACTTAATGCCCGAATCACCTTGTAGCTGTCTGCCGGCTTTTGCGAATAGACCATGCCGCCGATCATCTGTAGGGTATTTTGCAGAAAATGGGGATGGATCTGAGATTGCAGCGCTTTGAGCTCGGCTGTCCGCTTTTCCAGATTCATTAAATAGTTATCCTGGATATGCTCTCGGATTCGGCTAGCCATCCCGTGTAGATTTTTCTCCAGTAGGCCGATCTCATCCACTCGTCCGCTGCGCTCGACTTTACGATCCTTGATCAGCTGGATGCCCTTCATGGAATTCGCCAGTTTGACAATAGGTTTAGAGGTTCGCCAAGCGACCAGTGCTGCCAGAGCAACGGACATGACCGTTGCCACTCCGCCCACGACAAGTCCATACTTCATCGTTTCCAGTGCGCTCTCGTTAATGACATGATCCGGTACGATTTTGATCACCCGTAGACCTGTCGACTCAATATCATGATAGAAAATATATTCCTGTGCTGTACGAATAAAACCGGCGTTATCCTTCGTTTCACTCAGTTGCTTCAATGCTTCATCCGAGGGTTGAATAGAGGAGTTCGGCTGATATACCGGATGACCTGAACTGTCTCCGATATAGGCGGTATAATCTCCCCTGCTGTCGAGCAATTCAAGCGTCTGGTTATACTCGGCCCACTTGATCTCCAGACTGATCGCCCCAATCTGAGCCTGATCCTCGAAGCGGTTCATACTGCGGGTCATATGGAACTTTTGCGGATCGTTCGGGTCATTCATAATCGTAAAGTCTTTATGCTCTGCAAAAAGCTCAAGGTACCCTTCAGGGATATCCGCAACCGTCTTAATTCGGGATTCCATCGAATTGAAGGTGAACAACGTATCCTGCTCTTTCAAATACAACTCCACGCCGAACACATAATTGCCAGCAGAATAGTAGACGCTATTAAGCATATTAAATACAGCCTTCTGTTCGTCGAAGCGTGTAGCAGCAGGTGCTTCCCGATTCAATGCCAAGTACTGATGCAGCTCATCACTGATCTGAATGGAATAAATAATATTATTCATGCGGGTAAACTGTTCTGCCAAATAGACTGAAGCCCAATTCATATTGACCTGGTTCGTATCCATAATCTCGGCCTCCATGGAGGAGCGTGTATTTTCAGCAGCAACACCGGTCATCACAATAACTGGCAGTACTGCAACCAGAGTCATCGTCAGAATCAGTTTATTACGAATGCTGCGCTTGAAAGGATCAATCAGCCGGCGGTAGAGTTCGGTAAACACAGCGCATCCACTCCTGAACTAAAATAAGACAAACGCCCCAGCATCAGAGCTGAAGGCGCCATGGTCTTGTTATTTTTTTCGGAAAATAGGAAGTAAATGTTGAACCAAGATTTTACACAGGCCACTCCGATGACAGAATAACCTGGAGAGTAGCGGTTAACCCCAGATTTTTTTGATTCCTTTTCCAAAAAGGAAAATCCGGTGATAAGCGTATGCTTCCGATGGAGCTTTCTTGCAGAAAGCTTTTAGGCGACCGCTTCGCTTTTTCAGGTTTTTCTATTATTCCCTAGTTTTGTTCGATAATGCGGATCCCCCAACGTTCCAACTCGATCTCCTGTTCAGCAGCAATCGTATCTCCTGACAGCAGTTCCGTTCCTCCGCCATGCGGATTCTTGAAGGAAACTGCATGATCCGAATAGTTGAAATAGTAGCGGATGGTCTGGCCTTGATCGTTTACCCCCGTCTTCACAATGAGTGGAAAAGCAAGCTCCTGATCCGCTCCCCACACACCCGCGTCCTTCATCACACGTTCCAGTACCTTGCGAATGACAGCGGCACTTGTATAACAGCCAACATATGTTGCTTTGCCTTTACCATAGTTGTTTTGCGTGATCGCTGCATACTCTCCCCAGTGTGGATGATCGTACCAAGCAAGCACCTCAGCGGTAGTCGGCGTAATCAGCTCCATCCAGGTGTGCACCTGATTATGCTCCTCGCCTACGGCAAATGGATCATCGCGCAGAGCAACATTCTTCGGCTCAACAAACAGGTTGTAGCTAATACCACACGCTTCACTGATCAGTCCCGGCTGACGCGTAGAGCGTACTTTAATGTGCTCATTGGCAAAACCGCTTTTGAACGAGTACACGATATGTCCGCCATCCTGTACAAATTGATTTAATTTTTCCAGCAGCGCATCGGAAGCCGCATAGAGTGCAGGCACCACAAGCACATCATAATTTGCATAACTCTCCACGGAAGGATCGATCAGATCGCAGCCAATGTTCATTTTATACAGTTCATCGTACATCCAGCGCACAACGTCATTGTAATTCTTGTCACTTGTAAAGTTAAAGCCGAACCACTTAATGGAGGTCAATGCCTCGTTACTGAACAGTACAGCCACCCGATTGCTTTTCTTCAGATTCACCAGCTTAGGACTCAGGCGAGCAAAATCGCGGCCAATCGTCTTGGCTTCGTTATACACGGGATTCGGTTCAAAATCATGGCTCAGCAGACCTTTCCAATAGGTCTCAAACGAATTGTGCAGCGAGTGCCAATGCCAGTAGGCAACCATATTAGCCCCGGAAGCCAGATGACTGAATGCTTGTAATCGCAGCTGTCCCGGATAAGGAACCCAGTGCCAGAATGCCTGTGCTTCGGTCTCCAGAACAAGGTAGTTAGATTGTTTGGTGGAACGCGCCACGTCTCCCCCGAACGAAATCTCAATACCCGTCAGCTCGTCTTGGGAAGGATGATAGATATCTACACTGGTGATGTCAAAAGGTTGGGATGCCGCAAAATGATCCACATCCCCCTGAATGCCGTACGAATACCCGCGCCATTCAAAGTCAAAATTCTGGGTTACAAACTGGCCTTCCTGTTTGTACTCATTCACAATCCCGACCTGCCACGCCAGGAAATCCGTGACCAGTTGCCGCTGGAACTTGGCAAACTCAGCTCCAAGACTACCGTTAATCGTACCGACGACGGAAGGGAAGTCTTCCCAGCTGTTGATCCGGTTACTCCAGTAATCCAGTCCAAATTCTTTGTTCAACTCATCTAGCGAGCTGAACTTGTTGCGCATATATTTAACAAACTGTAGTTGCACATTGTCTCCAGCCGTGTTGTAATGCTTCGTTTCATTGTCTGTCTGATATCCGATGACCGCCGGATGTTTACTCACGCGTGAGATCAGCTTGCGAATGATGCGCTCTGCGTAAAACAGATAGGTCGGATGGGTAATATCCATAATCTGTCTTGCTCCATATTTTCCCGGTCCTTGTGCTGTTGTTGCCAGAACATCCGGGTGTTCCTTCACCATCCACGTCGGAACAGCATACGTTGGGGTGCCTACAATGACATGAATTCCGGCCTCATGCATGGCATCCAGCACTCGATCTACGGACGTGAAATCAAAGACACCGTTTTGCGGTTCATGGGTACTCCACGTAGATTCAGCGATGCGCACCACATTGATTCCGGCGTCTTTCATCATCTGAATATCCTTGTTCAGTCTCTCGTAAGGCATATATTCATCGTAATAGGCTACGCCGTATAATAATTTGTCCATAATCAAGTCTCCTTTGAGTGGGGTTTATATAAGAGAAACCCGTCCTATTTGCACGTCCACTACAATGACAGAATAACCTTCCATTCGCCCTTATCCCCAGATTTTTTTATTCCACTTTCTCAAGGGTAAAATCCGGTGATAAGCGTATGCTTTCGAAGTAGCTTTCTTTCAGAAAGCTTGTAAGCGACCGCTTCGCTTCTCCAGTTTTTTTCTGTCCTCTCCGTTTCTGTGCAAATGAGTTGTTTAACTTATATAACGTTGTTGGCAATAGGGTAGTTGACATGTTCCTGCCATTAATGATAGCGTTTACATTAATGTTTCTATAGAGGGTATCCTTTGTGCGGTATCTATTGATTGTGCTTGCTTATCCCTTGATATTAGGATGTCTGTGTTAAACTGATTATAATGAAGTACATGCATGGTGCCGATGGCACAAGGCGAGTATTTTTTACCCTTTTCCGAGGTGAATGTCATGGATATCCGTTCGCAGCTTAGAGAGATGCCGTTTCATACGCTCGCTCACTGGCTTCCGATTATCGATTGTAACATTAAATTTTATGGTGCTCACAGCCAACAAGTTCCCTATGGGTGGGCTATGCCTGAAGAAACACATCCCGGCTTTGAGATCATTCTAATCATTCAGGGTACGCAGGAAAGTGTGATTCATGGATACACATATACGGTAGATGAAGGCTCCATCCTGCTCATTCCGCCAGGATTCAAGCATACGAATGCATGTATCTCCGCGGAAGGCATGACCTATTTTAGCGCTCATTTTAATGTAGATGATCCGCTCTTTACCTTAAAGCTAATATCCCAGCGCAGCAGAATCTATGCCGCAAGTACAGGAGATAATATGAGAATAAGGGCTGTCCTGGAAAGTTGGATGGGCATGATTAAAACGGTCGAAGCTTATACTTCAACGGATAAAATGCTCATGCAAGCGCGTATGTTCGAACTGTTTGCACTGTTATCCCAGGCCGCAGATCAAGCACCGGAGTCCACCATTTCGGTTGCTGCTGCGCAAGCCCCTGCCCCAACTGCCATGCATTACGCAGGAGCGATAGCCGAGGCGATCAAACAGGCCTTTCATGCCCAGCTTCGATCACGGGACGGCAATGTATCTTCAGTGAAAGTCGAACAGATTATTGCATCATTTGGCATTAGTCCAGGATATGGTTTACAGGTTTTTCGTAAAGTGTTTGGTCATTCTCCGCGCGCCTACCTGTCCAATCTGAAACTGCAGGAAGCCAAAATGCTGATCGAGCAGCCCGATCTTTCGCTTGGGGAGATTGCTATAAAACTGGGTTACACCCATTTGTCTCATTTCAGCAGGCAATTCAAACGCTGGACAGGCCAAAGTCCACTTCTCTATCGAAGCCAGCACGCCGAAAACAGCCGGGATTCCGTTGATCAGTCTTCAGAAGAAAGTTCAGAATGCTGAAGACGAATCCGTATATTTTCGAATTCCTCGGGCGTATTCATGTTGCTTAATTGTAGTTCGGCATGCCCGATTCCCACTTGCTCCAGTTCGTTTGTATCGACAAACTGGCAGCCGATCTCTTCCAGCCAGCGAATGACACGTAACCGGTCATGAATGAGGGAATGTTCTAGCTTGGGAAGTACACGGCTGTGATATACCCCTGCAAGCGGGTGAACGCGCCCCTCTACACGCGGCACGATAGCGCTACATGTAGGATATTGTGCGGCGAGCCTCTTCATTCCATTGAAAAAAGAGGTTTGCAGAAGCGGCATATCGCAAGCACTGACCAGATTCCACTCGGTATGGGATACTGTCAGCGCTGCGTGAAGCCCGGCAAGTGGCCCCTTTCCGGGATAAGCATCCTTTACGCATTCGAAGTCTTCATCCCCTATTGCGGTGTAGATTGCTTCGCTCGGCCCTGCTGCAACAACAATTCGGGATACGGCAGGTCTGATCGCATTCTTCATATGAGTTAACACCGTTGAACCATTCAGTTCAAGCAGTGCTTTGTTTGTTCCCATCCGGCTGGATAATCCACCTGCCAATATAATGCCTGTCCATTTTTCAGCGTCCATGTACTCTCCTCTTCCCGTAAGAACCTGAGTTTTCTATTCGTGAAATAAATTAATGAAACTCCAAATCGTGTATCAGCAGTCGAGCGATACGGATGCATATTATATCCCATGCCTTAAATTTATACCGAACTCATTAAGCACACATCCGTAGCACACATCCGTAGCATACATTCCGCTACATCCGTTTTGAGATGAAGATATACCTTAGGGCATACCTTTATTTCATATACTATACATTGAATCCCCTTTCAACAAATGATACATTGAACAATATGATTTTGATTCGGAAAGGAATGGCTCAATTGGACAGATCTGCACCTGTTAGAGGCACAACCTCGCTGACCTCTCTGAAACTATATAACTTTTTCATCTATGGAGCCATTTCGATCTTTGCCGGATTCCTGCAGCTCTATCTTCAAGAGATTGGCATGACCAAACTGGAGATCGGGAGCCTGATGGCCATCGGTCCTTTTGTATCTCTGTTTGCCAATCCGTTCTGGGGATTCTGGAGCGATAAATCGCGCAATATCCGCATTGTGCTGATGATGATGATGGGAGGCACCTTTGTGCTTGCACAAGGTGTATTTTACGCGCCCTCATATGCCTGGATCTATGTAGCCATGATTTTCTTTTATTTTTTCCAAAGTCCGTTATTTGCTCAGACCAACAGTCTGATTCTCGGTTATATCGACGGTACAGGTCAGAAGTTCGGGTCATTTCGGCTCTGGGGCTCTCTGGGTTGGGCGCTCACTGCAGTTGCTGCCGGGCCGGTTATTGACCGTTTTGGCGTGAGCAGTGTATCCATTATTTTTGCATGTATGATTGCTATAGCGTTTGTATTCTCTATACTTCTGCCAAGGCAGCCCATCGCTTCCGATACTCCGATTGTGACGTTCCGGCGGTTCGGCAAAGTGATGTTTAATCCGTATTTTATGATTTTTATCGGCCTTGGGGTGCTCGTTTCGGTACCCAATGCCATGAACAGTACATTTATGTCGCTTTATATTGTAGAGATGGGCGGCGACAAACAGATGGTCGGCTGGGCCATCTTCACATCCTCTATTCTCGAAGTGGGTGTGTTCCTGTTGCTGGATCGGCTACTGAAACGCAAAATGAGCATACTACTGGGCTCTCTGATTCTGGTCAGCCTGTTGTTTGCTCTTCGCTGGCAGCTCATGGCGCTGGCTAACAACCCGATGGAGGTTGTCTTCATTCAACTCATGCACTCGGTCACCTTTGGCGGTTATTTCTATGTGGGCACACAACTGACGATGCTGTTTATTCCACGGCCTTACCGCTCCTCCGGGCAAGCGGTGTATACGATGGCTTGGGGTGGTCTCTCCGGCGTCATTGCTGGGCTGTTTGGCGGTTGGCTATTCCAGAGCTTCGGTGCAGAGGTAATGTACAACATCGGTGTCTTCTTTTCACTCATCGGCGCTGCTGGCTTTGCCATCATGTGGCTGTGGAACCGTCGTAATGGATACCAGCCAACGGTGCTGACCGAGATGGGCAATATGGATGAAGAGAAGTAGATGAGATTACCTGGTAAAGATAAGTAAATCAGAATGCCTGGGTGAGGATATGGCAAGTAGATGAGGAACAGATGGGGAATAGATGGATAAGGATTAGAGGAGAAGTCATTGAAAAAACAAAAATTCCAGCTCTAACGTAATGATAACGAGAGTTAACACTGGTGGGTAATAAGGTGTTTGGTAGCTTGGTGCTCGGCGAGTGAGAGTAAATGATGGATGGTTTATTCTTGTGTGATGCAACTCTGCAAGTCGAGTCGTATTATTAAAGCTCTGGCAGCTCTGTGACTCTGCGGCGGGCAGCTTTACGGAAACTCCTGCAGAAACTCGAGCATTCCTGTGAAAGATTTGCGGTAACTCTCGCGGCTAACGGCTAACGATCACCAGGAAGCTTATTTGGGCAATTTCTAGACGTTTCATATTCTAACGATCACCAGAAGCCTTATTTCTGTCTAAAGCGAGGAAAAAAGGGTAAACGGACTGCATTTTCAAGAAATAAGCTCCGTACGGATCGTTAGAATTCAGAAGTGCCGAAAAGTAGGCAAATAGCGTTTCCTGTGATCGTTAGAGTAATTTGCATACTACCAAGGAAGACATCCCCGCTAAATCGAAAAAACACACAAAGGGGCGTCCCATCATCTTAAGTGATGAAGGAACGCCCCCTTTTAATACTTATGCAGCTTGTTCGTCCCAAAACTTCGTGCTCTAACCCAAACCCTTCGAGCATTCGACGGATGAATTGAGCTCGTGGCTAACACCGGTTTACCCACCAGCGCTGTCATCATGTACTATTTTACGTCTATCTCACGCTCTTGTGCGTCTATCTCACGCACTTGTCTGTCTTATGCTCTTGTGCGTCTATCTCACGCTCTTTGTATGCCTACTGTCTACCTCATCTCGTATCCTTCGCGCACCTACCTTATGCCTTCGGCAATTGGAATGAGCTTTTCAGCGATACAACCCGGTTGAATACGGGACGGCCTGGCTCGGAGTGCTTTGGATCAACACTGAAGTAGCCGTGACGGAAAAATTGGAACTTGTCCTGTGGTTTCGCTTCTTTCATCTCTTGCTCCACGAAGCCTTGAACGATCTCCAGCGAGTTCGGGTTCAACTGATCCAGGAACGTTTTTTCCGGTTGCTCGGCGGTCTCTGCTCCAGCTCCAGTCACATCAGCCTCAATCTCAGCTCCTGCTACAGCAGCAACAACCTCCGCCTCTGCTTCCGCTTCCGGCGCTTCCGCCGAAATCAACGGCTCGTACAAACGGAATTCTGCAGGTACCGCTTGAGTTGCCTCTACCCAGTGAATCGTGCCTTTGACTTTGCGGCCCGTAAAGCCGCTGCCACTCTTCGTTTCTACATCATAAGTGCAATGAATCTCAACGACATTACCGTCCGCATCCTTGATTACGTCATTACATTTAATGAAGTAGGCATGTTTCAGACGAACTTCATTGCCAGGGAACAAACGGAAGTATTTGTTCGGCGGATTTTCCATAAAGTCGTCTTGCTCGATATAAATCTCACGGGAGAACGGAATTTGGCGGTTGCCCATCTCCGGATTTTCCACGTTATTCTCGGCCTCCAGCCACTCCACTTGTCCCTCAGGATAGTTGGTGATAACCACTTTGAGCGGGTGCAGGACAGCCATGGTGCGCGGAGCTTTCAGTTTCAGATCCTCACGAACAAAGTGCTCCAGCGTTTGCAGATCGATCACGCCTTGGCTTTTGGAAATGCCTGTTTCGAATACAAAATCACGAATCGCTTCCGGTGTGTACCCCCGGCGACGCAAACCCGAGATCGTTGGCATACGCGGATCGTCCCAGCCATCCACATGGCCTTCGTCCACAAGCAACTTCAGCTTACGTTTGCTCGTTACCATCTGTGACAAGTTCAGGCGGCCAAACTCGTATTGACGTGGCTGACTCTCCATCTCACATTCCGCGATAACCCAATCATAGAATGGACGCTGATCTTCAAACTCCAGGGAACATAAAGAGTGAGTTACACCTTCAATGGCATCTTCGAGCGGGTGTGCGAATGCGTACATCGGGTAGATGCACCATTTGTCGCCCGTGTTATGGTGATGTGCATGAGAGATACGGTAGATGACCGGATCACGCAGGTTGATGTTAGGCGAAGCCATGTCAATCTTGGCACGAAGTACCTTTTCTCCGTTCTTGAATTCGCCTGCACGCATACGTGTGAACAGGTCGAGATTCTCTTCCACCGAACGCTCGCGGTATGGGCTGTTTTTGCCCGGCTCGGTCAGCGTTCCGCGCATTTGACGGATTTCGTCGGCGCTTTGATCGTCGACATAGGCTTTACCTTTTTCAATAAGCAAGACCGCACGGTTGTACATCTCATCGAAATAATCCGAGGCAAAACGTTTCTCGTTCCACTCGTATCCGAGCCATTTCACGTCTTCCTGGATAGAGTTCACGTACTCCAGGTCTTCCTTCACCGGGTTCGTGTCATCAAAGCGCAGGTTCGTCTTGCCGCCGAACTCGCCGCCCAGCGTAAAGTTGATCCAGATCGCCTTCGCGTGACCAATATGCAGATAACCGTTCGGTTCCGGTGGAAAACGGGTAATAACTTCCTGGACTTTGCCCGACCGGAGGTCTTCGGTAATGATATTTTTAATAAAGTTAGGTGGGGTTGTGAATCGGTTGTCCACAGTTATCAAACCTTTCATGAATGGATTGGAGCTTGCAAAAAGTACAATAGTACAGCAATTCCGGGTAAAATTCCTTAATGGCGAAACCATTTCCTGAAAATATCTTCTTTCATGGAAAGTTTCGTACGCGTTTCATTTAAATATACCTTTAACGGGGAAGGAGTTCAATAAATAACAACATGAAAATCGGGATCAAACGCACACGCTACCAGATTCAAGTTAGGCCCAATACCATTTTGACGAGTTCGCACGAATCATGTAGCATATGAGTAAAACTAAATTTAAGGGAGGGTTTCCCAAGTGAACGCGCTAAAACTGACCAAAGAACAGCAGGATGAAGCCATTCGCACGATCCAGTCGTATTTTGAAGAGGAACGCGGCGAAGAATTGGGCGATCTGGCAGCATGGGGCGTCCTCGACCTGTTTATGACACAGCTTGCTCCCTACATATATAATCAGGCACTCAGTGACGCACGCACGACGGTAAACCAGCGCATGGCCTCCATGGAAGAAGATCTGTTTGCTCTGGAGCGCAAATTGCCCCGGCCTCCCCGCTAATCTACCTATTATATAAAGAAAGAAGGTTGCAATCATGTTTACCTATTCATTGGATGAATATACAGAGCTTCGCCCGCTTTTGATGGAGCACACCAAACCGCTGTTCGAACTGACGGACCGTTCCAGAGATCAACTGAGACATTGGCTGCCTTGGGTAGATCAGGTGACCGACATTGAACATACATCGAGCTTTATTACGAACGCGTTAAAACAAGCTGCGGAGAACGGCGGCTTCACAGCCGGCATCTGGTTAAAAGGAGAACTTGCAGGTATCATCGGTTTCCACGAGATTAACTGGACAAGCCGTTCCGTAAGCATCGGATACTGGCTTGGCAAAGGCTTTGAAGGACAGGGCCTAATGACCAGTGCCTGCCGTGTCTTGGTGGATTACGCCCTCGTGACACTGGATCTGAATCGGGTCGAAATTCGCTGTGCCACCAACAACAAACGTAGCCGTGCTATTCCGGAACGACTTGGCTTCGTGCTTGAAGGTGTCATTCGCCAGGCGGAAAAACTGCCTAAAGGATACGTCAATCATGCGGTATACGGCATGTTACAGCATGAATGGGAACTTTTGCGATAAACCAGCCTTACATAATGGACATGAAACGGACGGATATAACATTTTCATAAACAAAACTACATCACAATCAACTGAAGTGTATACGTAAATTGAAATACACTCTATTACACTGAAATAGCTTATCCTCATACATCACGCTAATCCGCTTGCCCTTCGTCTGTGACAGCACATGTCCCATAGATGAGGGGTATTTGTGGTTAGGAAACCATTTTTTACTTCTCCTTAAGGTTGAACTCATCTCTGCTTCATACTCGGTGCCTAAGATAGCGTTGTGGCTGTATAACCACAAACTCTATACAAGGAAGAAGGATGATCACGGATGAAGAAAACCACAACATCAAAGGCAGTCAAAGTAACCAGCGCTTTAGCTTTAACACTTGCACTTGGCGGGGGCTTGGTGGCAACTACTGCGGTTCATGCAGACCCTGCGGCGAAAGCATCCGATGCACTCCAAAACAAACGCACTGCCCCGATGGGGTCCCATATATTGAAACCACCTGGCGAAGCGGAAAGAGGACTCGGACCTTGGTTCGGGCCTCATGCTGAAGAAGTTCTCTCTGTGCTGGGCATTACCAAAGATGAGTTCAAAGAAGCTCTTAAAGCAGACAAGTCCCTTGCTGAAATTGCTGCCTCAAAAAAGGTTGAGACACAGACACTCATTGATAAACTGGTAGCCACGGAGAAAAAGGAACTGCAACAGCAGCTTACCGACTCCAAGATTACACAAACCCAGTATAATGAACGTTTGGCCGCTCTTACGGAGCGCGTGAGTGAACTGGTAAACGAAAAACCATCCGCATTACGCGCGAAAAAACCAGAACATCCTGTGCCTGGAATGGGTTTGCCTGAACGGGGGTTTGGCCCTGAAGTTGATCGTAACCTGGACAAGCTCGCTTCTTTACTTGGAGTGACCACCAATGAATTAACTTCATCACTCCAAAAAGGGGATACCCTCGCACAGATTGCCTCTACCCAGAAGGTAAACGTGCAAACCCTTATTCAGCAGCTTGCAACCGAAAGAACGGCCGATCTGCAGCAAGAATTGAAAGACGGGAAAATCACACAGGCTCAGTATGATGAGCGGGTTGCCGATCTAACCCAGCGCATCACAGACCTTGTTAACGGCGCATGCCCATCCGTTCGACCCGAGCATCACCATGGCTCTCGTGTGAAGGACGAGTCTGGCACCCCAGTTAAACCTTTGCCAGAGAACGACAAAACAGACAAAGCAGGCACGACAGATCAGGCAGGTACGAGCACTTCTGATCTTAGTAAAGATCCTGCATAACCAACCGTTAGCAAGCAAATCGTAGGTGGAATCTCACCTGTCTCTGCATCCTACAGGATGATTTCCATGCCAAGCCCCTCCTTCCCACGCTATCAGCAGCGGTGAAGGAGGGGTTTTAATGTTTATCAGATACATATCGATCTTTTAGAGCGCGCGCACCATGCCACCATCCACAATTAATGATGTTCCGGTAATGTAGGAGTTGGCACCAGACAACAGAAATACGACAGCTTTGGCGAATTCCTCCGGCTGTCCATAACGCCCCAGCGGAATCTCTTTACGGAACTGCTCGGCAATCTCGTCTTCACTGACTCCATTCTGTTCTGCCCTCGCCGTATCCAACTCACGAATCCGATCTGTTGCGATGCGTCCAGGGGCTACGGTATTAATCAGTATGCCGTAAGGTGCAAGCTCCTGAGAGAGCGTCTTGGCAAGACCAAACACACCCGTACGGAACGTATTGGATAGAATCAGACCCGGAATGGGTTGCTTCACCGATGTGGAGGCAATGTTGACGATATGTCCTCCGCTTGCCTTCATATGCGGAAGCACACCCCGAATCAGCCGGACATAACTAAGCATGTTTAGCTCAAACGCACGCTCCCAGTCCTCGTCGGTCAACGACTCGAACGTACCGGAGGGCGGGCCGCCAGAATTGTTAACCAGAATGTCGATCTGGCCAAACTGTTCTGCTGTAGCCTGAATAAGTGCCGCGATGTCCTCCTTGCGTGTTACATCCGTTGCGACATATTCCACGCGGCCACCGCCGCCCAGTGCAAGCAACTCTTCTTTGACGATAGCGAGCTTGTCCCCGCTCCGGCTTGCCAACATCACATCTGCACCTTCCAGTACCAGCTGTGCCGCCACTGCTTTGCCCAGGCCTCGACTGGAGGCCAGCACCAGTGCTTTTTTACCGCGAAGTCCCATATCCATTGTTTATTCCTCCTCAGCCAAGTTCATTTGCCCACTCCATCAGCTAACTGTTTAAATAACCTATACATCAATAAAATAAGCCATCAAAATGTCGTCTACATCCCTGCCACCGATTCTGAACTCGGAAACAAGCCTGCCCTCGGTCACAAACCCACATTGTTCATAGAAAGCAACTGCTCCCGGATTACTCGATAATACTCGCAGTCTAAGCTTACGAATGCCCTGCTCCAGCGCGTGTTGCTTCATCGCTTTCATAAGAGCTGTTGCTACACCAGAGCGGCGAAAATCCGGGTGAACAGCAATATGGATTTCATATACATGGCGGTTTACCGGCATACCTGTGGGGGGATGGAAGCCCACGTATCCGCATACCTGATCCTCTTGTACCGCGATTAACTGACTGCCTGGCGGGCAATATTGCAAATACTGCTGTCTGGATCTCCACTGCATCGGTGCAGGCGAGGTGGATGCATTCCAAACCAGCATATCCAGCTCCATTAGCTGGTTTGCATCCTTCATCTCGGAAGCACGGATTTGATACGTATGACTGGTGAACATGCTGATTCAACCTTTCGATATCTTCATTCAAATATTTTTTGATTCGTCTCATTCAAATATCTTTTTTTCCCTAGCTTTATTACGCTATCTTTATCGTGTGCCTTATTCTGTTATCTATTGTAGCATAGCCGCCGAGAGGACTAAAATTCCGCCTTCATTTGACCAAACGATGAAAATTAGAGCACAAATAAAACGTATCTAATGCTCACAGATGGTACCCACCAGAACCACAGATCAGAAGATGCGATGCCAGTGTATTACAAAAAACACTTCACCTTGCCGTAACGTCATACTTTATACTGATTCCATGGTAACAATTATAGATACGGTCCAATAAGGTAAGGAGGTACACCCGGTTGAATATCAAAGAAGCCGCTTCCCGGCTGGGGATTTCCGCAAGAGCCATTCGTTTTTATGAGGAAAAAGGGTTAATTCAGCCTGCCAAGCAGGTCAGCAACGGATACCGCACCTATACGGAGAATGATATATGGCGTCTGCAGACAATAGCGGCGTTGCGCGAAATTGGCATGTCTTTGCAGGATATTACTCAAGCTCTCGCCGAGATAGATCAAGGTAACCAGCAGGGGTTAGAGGAATATTTGGAACTGCAACAAGCAGTCATGTATGCCCAGTGGATAGAGCTGAAGCGAATGATGGATACGACCCAGCGTATGATCGACCTGAACCGTCAGGACGGTTCACTGGATGTCAGCCATTTGCATGATCTGGCTGGCAGTGCACGCCGTCTGCGGGAAGCAAGACAGAACTGGCATGACCGCTGGAATTATGATCAGCAAGCGGCTATCCATGACCAGCGCGTGCAAGCGGACAGGATCAACGTAGACAAGCCATTTAGCCTGTACCACAATTACGATGAAGCACTGGAACAGAGCGTGCAGTGGATCTCTCCTTTACCTGGAGAAGCTGGCTTGGATATCGGGACTGGAACAGGCAATCTGGCTGGCAGAATGCTGAATCAGGGTGCCATCATGACCGGAATTGATCAGTCACGGGAAATGCTGCGAACGTGCCGCCGGAAATATCCGCAAATGCACGTGAAGCTTGGTAATTTTTTGGCCCTTCCTTTTGCCGATCAGTCCTTTGACTTTGTCGTATCCAGCTTTGCCTTTCATCATCTGGGCCCGGATCAGCAGCAACTCGCTTTGGGAGAAATCCAGCGGGTGCTCAAACCTACCACAACGAGCAGAATCTGTCTCACCGACCTTATGTTCACGGATTCTGCCCATCGTAACACTTACAGCAAGCATGCTGCCACATCTGGAGATGCAGAGCAGCAACGGGCACTTCACGAGCGCCATTTTCCATTGCTCGATGAATTATGCAGTCGGCTGACTCATCTGGGCTACGAGACCAAACATATGCGGCATAATGAGCTGCTACACACGGTGGTTGCAGTCCCAGGCCGTTAAGCGGTAATTTGGTTTGAATACGCAACATAACACGTGCGATAAACCAAAGAGCCAACCCTCTGAACGAAGGTTGGCCCTGATTGTTACATAGCTGCTAGCTTACATATAGATATCAACAATCGTGCGCTCAGCCGCTACGCTTGCTTCTTTAAACGCATCCAGTGAGATGCGTACCCCGCCTTGACGATAACGGTTCACTGTACGCTCACCAGCCACGTCTTTTCCATTCACCGTTACACGGCTGACAGCTCCCTCATTCAGGTGATAGATAAACGTCACCGGCTCGCCTGCATATTCAAATTCGAATTGCATGCCGTCCAGCTCAGCTGGCAGTACCGGGTCAATCACCAGATTACCGCCTTCCTGACGAATACCCAGTGCATTCGAGATCAGCTGGTTCATGTAGATTCCAGGGCCGCTGGAGTAGATTCTCCATCCACCTTTCACCTCTACCGTCCCTTTGCGAAGCTGGTCAAAATGTTCCTGTGCCTCGTAGCGGGTGTTGAACTTGCCGTCTGAACTACTGAAGTATGCATTCGCTTGGCGAATCTCTGCATTAGGTACAACCTCGCGGATACCCACCGGGTTAATCATCGCCAGACCGTTCCACACTTGATCCGTTTTACCCAGCTTCGCCATCGCTTCCACGTAACGGATGTGGGCATGCACGTATTGCAAACCGATCTCACGTCCGAAGTTGGACGCTTGCTCTGCACGTTTGAAGTGTGTGCTCACGCCGCCAGCATATTGCGCAGGACGGTTCATCAGACGTACACCATCCGGGCAGAGGAACTGCTCACGAATGAGTGCATAATGTGCCTCAGCCTGCTCTGCGTTCAACAGCTCACCGATCATGCTGCGTGTCATTGGCAGCAGGCGGTATTGGATGCCTGTCTCGGTGTCCGTCGGGTGCAGCATCAGCTTCGCTTGATCTGCCTCTTCCATGTACACGAAGCCTGGAATCACATCTGTGCCCAGCATGTAACGGTTGAAGTCATCACGGATGCCTTGTGCCAGTGCTGCAAGCTCCTCTGCAAAAGCTTCGTCTTTAGACTTCAATGCCTGTGACAGCACATTCACGGACTGATACGTCAAGGCAACCGTCCAGCTACTCACCATGTATTGCTTGAGCTGTGCATTGGCTGGTTGAAGTGTATCATCCCAGTCTCCATCTCCATAGGAGGAGAGGAACGTATCGTGCAGGAAGTGTGCACGGATGTACTCGATCTCTTTTTTCGCGTGATCCAGTACGGTTGCTGTCTCTTCTGTGAATCCAAAGCTATGTTTAACCGTATAAGGTACTTTCTCTTCCAGAATGGCATAGTCACGAGTTGCAGTCAGGTAGTCTGCCAGCACTTTCAGCGGCCATACGATGATATCGCCATGGCTCTCTTCTTGCTGAATCGCAAAGTATTTGTCAAACATAAACCATTGCGGCCAGTTGCCATCATCTTCGTATTGGTGTGTGTACACCATTTTGATGATATCGCGAACCTGCTCATATTTCTGAGTGGCCATGAAGTACTCCACCGGACCTTGGCACACATCGCGTGTCCCCCATGCTGCGCCGCCGTACTGCTCCAGACCGTGAGGTACAGAGTAGTGAACCAGCATATTGTGGGTGTACCACCAAGCAAGCGAGTTGACTTTGAACAAATCTTCCGCATCCTGGCTCTCGCCACGCGACAAACGGAAACCGTTCATGACACCCGCAAAGAACTCACGGTACGCCTGCACTTCTTCTTCAAAAGAAAGAGTCGAAGTTGCTGCGTCAGTACCTGCAGACGCCTGACCTTCCAGTACGCCCTGAACCTTCAGCGTCCATTCCGCAGTCTCTTCTAAACTTAACGTTACAAGTGAAGCAGCGCCACTGCGAACACCGCTCGCGAGCAGTGTTTCGTCCCCGGCTTGTACAGAGGCACCTTCAACCGTCATGCGGTACTCCAGCTCGGGATACGTTCCTGCACTCAGAGACTTCGAATCCGCTTTGAAAATCAACGTGCTACCATCCTGCGTCATGTGCAGTGGATATTCGTACTCATTCACGTTCATTGTAATCTGGTTCGTCACCAGGTAACGATAAGCCTTTCCACTTGTCGAGCGTACATTCATGCGTACTTCTGTGGCATGCGTTGTTGTGTAATTCGTCACGATGAGTGTATCGGACTCCATTTTGTAAATCCAACGGGCGTAGTTAAACCCAATCTCGAACAAAGACGGCATCGTCAGCAGACGATATTGTCCATCAATCTCTACATAAATGCGTTGTCCGGCCGTTTTCGGCACGTTTAAGGCATTACGGGCATTACTGATCATTTTATTAAAATTGGTGTTACCAATGACAAGCTGTGAGTTGAACATTCCGTACATATACGAAGTAGTTGTAATAACCTGTGCTCCAAGTTTTACATTACCGCCGCTCATCAGAATATGTCCGTGTGGACGCTCCACCAGCAGTTCTTTGGCTTTCAATACGATATGCTCGTAAGATTCCGTAAAGAAGGACAATAGTTGATCCCCACTACGCTCTTCTTGATGACGGTCAGGGTAAAGCTCATTAATCTCTTCCTGCGTGAGATCAAGTGCGGCCAGTGGCTCACCCAGAGACGCGGAGAATTTTACTTGTTCAAGCACATCCCCCTGCTCGGCAGCCATAGCCTGAACTTCGTTCCATGCTGCTGCAACTTCATCTCCGAACTCCAGCGCGGTAATACCCGATGCATGGTTAGGCTTCGCCAGTCCATAGAAAACAACCTCTGCCTCGCCGTTCAATTCCAACAACTCGGATTGCAATGCAGTATAAGCGAACTCATACTGGTAAGTTTCGTTTGCCAGAGACGGACGACTCAGACTTTCAGGTTGATTGGTTTCTTTGTAAGAAAGTCCGAAGAACTGGAATCCATCTGTAGAGTAACCCACCGCTTTGGTCAAAGAGCCTTGTTGCATGTAAGGGAACACGCCGCCCTGAGGCTGGTTTTGACGTGAACATACCACATAACCTTTTGCATCATCCTCAAATACCGTATGGTCGATATATTGCGACAGATAGGCTTCATTACTACGTACTGCGCCCGGATCAGCAAGTCCCACATCTTGTCCATAGACCACATCGACACGCTGCTGTTGTCCTGTAACTTTCACATCCCAGAACCAGATTCCTTGCGGGGCAAGCGTAAATACAACTTTATACTGGATCGCCTGTCCTGAAGGGTTCGGTTGCACACTGCCTGTCCAGATCAGCTGACGGTCTGCATGTGATTTGCTCGTGGATACCTGACTGCCCGAATGCACGCCGAGCAGCGGGAACGATTGAATCTCCCCATTTTCCCCGTGTACACGTAGATACAGATTATTCAAAGACCCATCGATCGGGTTACTAAGTAGTTGATTCAGCATTGTAGAGCCAGAAGTGGCCTCGTACAAGTCTCCGCTGTTTAAAAAAGTAAATGTGACTTCTCCGGCTGCCAGACGAATCGTTTCATTCATAGTTGTTGCCATCTCTCTATCACTCCTTAAATTAGTTTACCGCTCAAAATCGAAACGTTTCGATATTTTTGAAAAAGAATAGGGCTCCCTTTGAACCGGTCGTTTCTGACCCGTTCCAACGATAACCCTCATGCTGTAATACAAGTAACACATTGTGTTTACTTACAGATCACACTTCTCATCGTTATGTATCCATCTTAGCCAAGTCTTGCTGTGATGAATACTTGCTCCGCCTTTTGCACCCACCGCCCCAGTTGCCGCCTGTGTTACATACCATGATGCAAACTCCCTTATGTCCCACTCTCGGCCTTAAGGAGAACCCACAGAACCGCGTTCCACCAGATCAATGGTCAACGTATAAGATGGATTAACACTCTCTCCGTTCAACATCTGGAATAGCAAATGTCCAGCCAGTGATCCGGCCTCATGCTTAGGCTGACGAATCGTAGTCAGCGGGGGTTGAATATATTCAGACAGCTGGATATCATCAAATCCGATAACTGAAATATCGCCCGGTACCGAAATACCACTCTCTTCAAATGCTTTCAGTCCACCGATCGCCATCTCGTCATTTCCGTAAAACACCGCTGTCGGAAGCTCTCCCTGCATAATCATCATCTTGGTTGCACTGAAGCCACCTTCGCGTACAAAATTGCCGTTCAGGCGCCACTTGGACTTTTCCGTAAGCCCTGCTTCTCGCATCGCTCGGAGATATCCCTGATAACGTAGTGCATTATCATAGGAATTGGATGGCCCGCTGATATAAGCAATATCCACATGCCCCCCTCTGATGAGACGCCGGGTTGCCAAATATCCCCCTTGCTCACCATCCACCAGCACGTTAACAAGGTGATCACCAGATAGCTGCCGATCCATAACAACGATCGGGAATCTCGCTCCGGCAGACTCGATCAGAATTTCATCATGGATGTTATGAGCCAGTATAATGGCTCCGTCCACTCTTTTCTCACGTAAAAAACGTACTGCCGTGGAATCCCCTCCTCCCATTGAGCTGCATGCAATCAGATCATATCCATTCGCCAGCGCCACATCCTGCACACTGCGAATCAGCTCGGAGTAATAAGGTCCCGACAGGTCTGTCAAGATCAGTGCGATGGTGTTCGTCCGGCTCCGTTTCAGATCCATGGCAAAGCCGTTTTTACGGTAATTCAATTCCCGTGCTGCCTCAAGCACTTTGGCTTTGGTCTTGGCACTCACCTTGCTGTCCCCGTTCAATGCATAGGAAGCCGTGGAGAGCGCCACACCTGCCAGCTTTGCCACATCCTTGATCGTTGCCATCCCTTGCTCGCCCCTTCTTACTTAACTCATCCATTACGTTCTTTATCTATAGCAGATAGAATGTATTAGAATAACAACACTACCGCTCAGTCCTGTTCTCTTATTCTTGTATAGTTACTATTCTTGGTGATGCAGTTGTTTGTGATGTTCAGGTTAATTCTCGCTATGCTTTGGTTGACCGTTATCGTGATCCCTTGCTTACTTCTCAGCATTACCTTATTTCATAAATCGAAACGTTTCGAGCTATTTTTAAAAAAATAATCTACGCTCAACCTTCCTGTCTCTCTGCTTATGCAAAGACAAAACGGTCGTTATGAGACGTTCATTAATAATGAATTTCTTCATCCTTGTTCAACAAGAACATTCACCAATCAGCTATACAGGCTAGATTGAAACGTTTCGACATTATCATTATAGTCGCTGGTGATAGCGATTTCAACCATTTTATCTAATTTTCGCAGAAATAAACGACATATTCAATACGTTCTTATATTCTTTATGGATAGCAAGCGCACTTCACGTGATGGGAAGATGACTTGCTTTATAAGAAAGTCCTAACCTAACGCTTACTAAACATAAGCATAAAGATCAAGATAAAGGCATCTCTCTATACAAAGCAAGCCAAATCATGTAGCAAATGGTCAAAGCTATTGAAGGATTAAGGTTACTTTTTCACCGCATGAATAAGATGAATGGTTTCGAAGGCAGACAAGTCATCCGTTCGTTGACTGAAATAACGCTCCTGTATATCTTCAGGTGACAGATGCTCATAGATCAGAAGCCCTGCTTGTTCAAGCCTCTGCTCCAGTTCCACATACGTGAAACAGGATTTCATCGGTTCGCCACCCATCGCAGCCATTTTAACCATGTTTTCAACCCGATTGAACTTGCCTTTCTCCTCATAAAGATGCTCATCCGCGTAATCAAATACGATAGAACTTCCCGCAGGGAGCGTTGCAAAAGCTTGATGGATCAAGCTAAAAAAATCTTCTTTGGGCAGATAATACGAAACCCCGAGTAATGTAAACAAAGTTCTCACGTTCCTCAATGCTGTGCTCGTAAAATCAGTATTCATAATCTCTCGGGTAAAATCCATAGGAAGAAAATAAAGATTACTTGGAATCATGAGCTCCGCCTGTTGTAAACGCTCTTTCTTCAACTGTTGGGCGAGCGGTAGATCCACCTCAATAATATCTAGTGTATATTCCAGTTCCGGGTGTCTGAGCGCATACGTATCCATACCCGCACCAAGGATAACCACCTGTTTCACTCCCAATACAGCTTCTTGTAGCATCACCTGCTCACTATAGGCAGAACGAGCCAATGTTATGGGTGAGAGCTGGACTTGAACGATCCATTTTAAAATCTGATCCGGGTCTCCCCCGAACTGACGATCTGCATCCGAGTGAAAGAAATCTATGCCTTGAATCATATTTGCTCCAATATCTGCACGTTCTTGTGAAGTGATCAGCTTTGTCGCTAAAAAATCATTAATAATAAGAGGTTCATCATGTTCAACATGATAGGCTCGGGCAAAAGCCGAAATCAGGGATGTGATGCTGGGCTTATTCTGGCTCATCATAATTTCCTCCCATATAAACAAAAATAAGGTTCCCCTGGCCAGGGAACCTCATTATATACGGAAAATTTATATATGTAAATTATAGCATATATAAATTATTTTGTCAATATGTATTTGAGATTGGTTTGCCATATTCACTGCTTTTTCGTTGCATGAAGCACGAATCCAAGCAGAGCAATCGCAACGGTTCCTGTTGCGAGCCATCCGTCCATTACATCTTACACCTTACTAGCCCGACATCCACTAGCCTATTTCCAGACAAAAGGCTCCCGCACACATAGCATGACTTGCTACGGCGAAAGCCTTTCATCGGAATTCATCTAAGAAGCATCTCGCTGCTTAATTTTTTTGAATTTCTTCACTTCATACATCAATCTTATTACAAACGCAATTTCCAAAGGTACACAAACAGCCACAGCAATGATAAAAGAGGCCTCCAAAGCCATATAAAATAATATAAGGACACCAACAATATAAATAACAGACATTACGATTTCCCGTTTTGCCGACTCATACTCTGTTAATTTTCTCATGTCATCATTCCTTTATAACTTTTCGAGTACTACATTATACACTCCTATATCAATCAACTCATCGTAGGTCCTTGTATCCCCACCATCATGAACTTGAGCTGTTTTCCCATTAAATGTAGCTTTTACTATATATCTTTCGGAAGCTAGCCCTAATAAACCTTGAGAATAAACCTCCACCTGTGTTAAATATCTAGTTGCATCCATAGCACCAACAATGGAGTCTACTGTAACTCCCAAAACGGTAATCCCTAATGCTTTTAGAAATGTAGTAAACTTCCCCTTAGTGTAATAAATATCAATAATTGTAATAACCGTAGCGACAGCAGTACCAGCTGATATATTTAATTTATAGTGTTTATCTTTCAGAATGGACTGTTTTTGGTAAATTGAACCGTATTGTTTCCAAGCATTGTTATACTTCTGCTTTACAAAATTGAATCCAGGAGATGCATTTGTTACAGCATTCTGTGAGACTTCTGACTCTGTATTTTGATTACCTTTCTCGTCCGCCAGTGAACTATTATCTACTTCCGTAATCATTTCACTCGCCTTTTTATTTTCAATCTTCCCATCAGCCATTGTAGTGATAATTTCATCAGTAGCCATATCATAGATTGCTTCGGCCACTAAACTATTATCAATATAATGTTTTACAGTTCTTATTCCATTTTCTTCAGTGATTTTAAAGTCTACTTTTTCTCCTGTATTAGTTTCTTCGTAACTAGCGTCAATGTTAATTAACCCATCTTGGTTCGAATAGTCATATTTCAATTCCTGAACCTGTTCTTCGTCCGCATCAACGGTATCGGCATAACTAATATTCGAGAATGTTGAAAGCACTAAAGTAAACAATAGTGACAATGAAGTCATTAGAGCAATTTTTTTCATACCATATCCTCCTAAATAAAGTTAAACAGATTAAATCCAAATAATCCATTTACTGTATTTAGTATTGCATAGTCAGAACATGAGATGATCAATTTTTGTAAAATCAGTACCAAAAAACTACAGTATATCTTTAAATTCATTACTTTGTACCTATATGCTCATTGAGTAAATCTCTTGAAGTATTATGAAACATTTTATATTAAGAGTGTTATATTCCACTAATTTATTGGATTACATTTACAAATATTAGCTATTAGAATAAATTCGTACTACAATCACCCTTATTGTCGCTTCACTTCAACCGTGGCCGAGAAAAAGGTTGCGCCATTCCCCATATCCGACAATCGATTCGATGTCAGCGAGTTGGAGCGTTGCTTTTTGCCCTCGCCATCCCACCATAGCCCTTGACTGATGACCGTTCCAGGAAGCATCGCATCCGTCACTTTGGCAGTCAGTTCAATACGTCCGCGTTCATTCCATACCACAACTGAATCCCCATCCTGCACATCGCGGCGAGCCGCATCCTCTGGATGAATTTGCAGTAGCGGCATCTTCTCCAAACGTTGATGTTTAGCTGAATTGCCGAAGCTGGAGTTCAGGAAATTATGGTTTGGCGGAGATACAAACATGAGCGGATAAGCATCATGTGGTCCAGCCGGGTTCTCACCATCAAAACCTTCAACTAGCGCAGCGTATGTTGGCAATGGCGGTAGCCCTTTTTTCTCCATCTGCTCGGAATATAATTCAATTTTACCGGATGGCGTAGGCAGATGTTCCAGGAAGGATTCATGGGCCGACATATCCAGCTTCACAAACCGCTGTTGCTTCAGACGATCCAGTGTAATCCCGTTCATATAAGGGTTCTCCGTGCCCTGAAGTGCGTTCTCAATCATCTGCTCCGGCTTCTCACCAAAGATGTCCGCATCATAACCCATCGCTTGTCCGAGCAGCGAGAACAGCTCCACATTACTTTTACTCTCGCCGATTGGTGCAATCACCGGCTCTTGCAACTGGACATATTGGTGCCAGTAGGATAGATACAGGTCAGTTGCTTCAAAAGAAGACGTTGCTGGCAGCACGATATCTGCATATTTCGCCGTATCCGTCATGAACAGGTCATGAACGACCGTAAACAGATCCTCTCTTGCAAAACCTCGCTCCACTCGTTCCGTATCCGGTGCTACCACCAGTGGATTGCTGCAGTAAACGAACATGGCCCGGATCGGCTGCTCCGCTTCCAGCAATGCTTCGCCAATCCGGTTCATATTTACGACTCGCGGCTCAGCCTGTTGCCTTAGATCAGGCCGCTCCAGCGCATCACTGTTGGTGCTCGCGTAACTGTTCGTACGAACCGCACCGCCGCCGCGCTTCAGCCATTGCCCCGTAATCGCAGGCAAGCAGGCAATGCTGCGTACGTTCATGCCCCCATTGTCATGGTGCTGTAAGCCATTGCCAATGTGAATATGAGCAGCCTTAGCGCATCCGTAGAGCTGCGCCAGCTCCACAATGGTTTCTTCCGGCACGCCTGTAATGCGTGCTACGCGCTCCGGTGTGTAACTACGGACATGCTCGCGCAGCGCTTCGTGTCCTACGGTATATTTTTGCATAAACGCTTCATTCGTTAGTCCTTGTTCAAACAGCACATGCATCAATCCCAGTGCCAGCGCACTGTCCGTACCTGGGTAGAGTGGAATAAACCAATCTCCCCATTGCGCCGTCCGGTTGCGGTGAACGTCAATGACGACGATCTTGGCACCGTTCTTGCGCGCCTTCTCCGCCAGTACAACCTGATGCATATTGGTGCTAACGATGTTCCCACCCCAGACCACAATCAGATCTGCATGTTCTGTATCCTCAGGCAACGTGCCGTGATTAGCTCCCATCGTATATTTCCAGCCGGTGTTGCCCGCAGCATTACAAATCGTCTGCTCCAGCATACTAGCGCCAAGTGCATTAAAGAAACGCCGATCCATACCGTCTACGCCGAGTACACCCATATTTCCGTAAAAACTATAAGGGAGAATGCTCTCCGGTCCATACGTTGCAGACAAGTCTTTAAACTTTCCTGTAATTTCCTGAATGGCTTCTTCCCAGCTGATGCGCTCGAACTTGCCTTCACCTTTGGCGCCGACACGCCGCATCGGATATTGAAGACGCCCCGGATGATACACCCGCTCCGTCATATTTCGAACTTTATTACAGATCGCACCCTTCGTAATCGGGTGATCCGGATTACCCGTGACCTTAACAATCTTACCTTGTTCTTTATGTAATAGCAGACCACATGTGTCTGGACAATCGAGCGGGCATACCGCTGGAAATACACCATTCTCCTGATCGATCATCATTTGGCTCCCCCTCTTTCAATGGCTATCCCTATATCATATCCCGTTCGGGACTAAAACGTAAAGAGAACAGGGTAAATCGGCCAAATTTCCTTGGATGTCGGGTAGCATATTTCTGTGCAAATCCATTATTCTCGTTTTTTCAAAAATAATTTTTTATCCCTTTGATTCATTCTCTGAACCCGGGGGTAAATTAAGAACAAGGCATTAGGTTGGTGTTTCCCCACTTCCTCCTCATGCCATATCATGGACCACTCCCGAAATTCGCCATGCTCAGGTTTCGTTCCCCCGAACCTTGTCATGGCGAATTTAATTTTGTGCAAAAAAAAGATGATCCCATCTCCTCTCGCCACGACCAAACTTGTCGTGAAGCGATAAGATGCATCATCTCACTTCATTATTCCTGTATTATTATCTGGTAAATCTCCGTAACTATCTTCCTACACTCTGACTATTTATACTTGCGAATACGATGCTCCTAAGTGTCGACTCTACCATGGGTTACGCCTGTTTGCTCCACATCGCTCTGCCCTCTGCTTCCATAGGAGAAGTTACAGCAGGAACCATTGTTTCATTTTTGGCTACTGTGGCTACTTGCTCGGTCTTGCGGAGATATACCATCCAGTATGCAGCCGCTACGAACAAAGCACCACCCGTTAGATTACCCAGCCAGACCGGAATAAAATTCATGACGTACTGCCCCCAGGTATAGTGTCCTTCAAAGATCGCTGCCGGAATCAGAAACATGTTGGCCACAACGTGCTGAAATCCGATAGCCACAAACGCCATCGTTGGAAACCATATACCCAGAATTTTACCGCTCATCGTATCGGCCGCATAGGACAGCCACACAGCCAGCGCTACCAGCCAGTTACAGCCTATGCCTGAGATAAAAGCTTGCAAAAAGCTGTCGTGCAGCTTGTGTCCTGCCATATCAACCACTTTAGTCAGGTATACACCTTCGGCTGTAAGCCCGAGCACATGACCAAAGAAAAAGGCCACGAACAGGGCACCGAGCAGATTGCCCAGTGTCACGAGCAACAGGTTCTTCAGCATGCTGGCTGGAGAGATTTTACGTGTGATTGCAGCGAGCGGTACAGCCATCATGTTACCCGTCAACAGTTCTCCCCCGCCAATCAGGACCAGAATTAGACCTACCGGGAACACCGCCGCTCCGATAAATGTTGCAATGCTCCCCCACTCTGCAGGTGCAGATGCAATTACACGAATATCCAATAGAAACCCAAGCGCAATGAATGCACCTGCCAAGAAACCCAAAATCAGTACTGAGGAAACCGGATTTTGCGCTTTTTTCAACCCGGCCTGTGCCGTATATTGTGCAACCTCTTGAGGGGTTTTAGTCGCCATATGTCATCCTCTCCTTTGTCTTCGATCCGTTCGTATGTCAAGAAACGCTATCCATGAATTCATTGTATATCGACCTCTCGGAAAACTTTGTGCAAATAATCACAAAGTAGTTCAAGAAGATGATCAAATTCCCCACCTGCCTTCCAGAGACGACAAAAAGGAAGACTGACGATATGAATCGCCAGCCTCCCCACTGTTCTTTATTTTATGATGCACCCGAATTCTTTATCGTTGCAAGCCATCTTCATTGTGGATGCCTTGCGCAATCCCAGCCAACTTACACCAGTGCTGGTGTTTTAACCTCCACCGGAGGCAGGGCTTGCAGACCTGCAGTGTTCAAGAAGTTCCACGGTTTATTGTAATGTGGTTGGAAGAAGAAGTCGATAAACGCCAGCTCATCCACCGTCATGTTGTTCTGGATACAAACCGAGATTGTATTGATCGACTGCGTCAGATCCACTTGTGACATCACCTGTGCTCCGACAATCCGGCGAGTCGCTTGTTCGTAGACCACTTTAAGAAGCAGTTTCTCAGCGGTTGGCATAAATTCCGGACGGTAGCTGTCTTCCAGGATAACCGCCTCTACCACCAGCCCTTCCTCTCTGGCAGACATTTCGGTCATACCTGTTCCCGCAATATTTTGCTCATAGATTTTGATGCCCGATGTGCCCTGTGTTCCCATGTAAGGAGTCGTTGGACGAACCAGGTTGCGTGCTACGAGTGTACCCATCCGCACAGCGTTTGTTGCCAGTGGAATGTAAGCCGCTTTGCCTGTCGGATTGTAGTGTATCGCACAGCTGTCACCTGCAGCAAAGACATCCTCCTGGCTTGTTTGCATATATTTATCCACGATGATTGCACCGTTAGGTAACATATCCACTTGACCTTTGAGCAACTCCGTATTTGGACGGAATCCGATGCAGAGGATGACCAAGTCAGTCTCGAACTCCCCTTTGGATGTGATGACTTTGGTTACCTTGCCATTCTCGCCCGTAAATTTCTGTACAGTTTGACCAAGAGCCAGTTTGATCCCTTTTTCAGTTAGTGTATCTTCGATAACATCGGTAAATTCGGAGTCAAGATATTTGTTCAAAATACGATCCACACTGTCGATCAGCGTCACTTCTTTACCGTTCATCTGGAATGCCTCGACCAGTTCCACGCCGATGTAACCTGCGCCGACTACAGTAACGCGTTTCGCATCTTTCGCTTTTTCAATAATGGTGTTGGAGTGATTGTAGTTTTTACAGAGCAGGATGTTATCCATCTCGATACCTTCAAGCTTTGGTACAACCGGCCATGAACCCGTAGTTACGATTAGTTTATCAAATGTATCTTCAAATTCTTCCCCGGTTTGCAGATTTTTAGCCCGCAAGGTGTGGCCTTTCGCATCAACTGCAGTAACTTCGTGAAGCATTTTGGTCACAACGCCAAGGTCTGCCAATTGATTTGGCGAAGAATAGAATAAACCGTCCGGATCTTTTACCACTCCACCGACGTAGAGCGCAATGCCACAAGACAGGAAGGAAATGTTGTCATTGCGTTCATAGACCGTAATGGTAGCGTCCGGGTATAATTTAGCGGTATTTACGATAGCTGCCGTTCCTGCGTGTGTACATCCGATGACTGCGATTTTCATGAGTAGTTCCTCCTTGGAGTATATAAAATAATGAATAATAAACGTTATTATGGTTGTGAAATAATTCACTACCAGTTCGAAAGCTCGCTTGTGATTTATTTCACTTTATACACTCATTATAATGTGATCTTTTTCACATTGCAATAGGTTTTGCAAAAATAATTTCTATTTCCTCATAAAATAGTGCCAGTTCAGCTTCCGCGCTCGGTTCTTCAATGACCTCAATACGTTGATTGCACTGACCTAATCCGGTTTTTTACTAATTTTATTTTCTCCGTTTTTTCACTAATTTCATTTTCCCCCAGTTGAATTATGCTTATGCTCTCCAAATCATTCAATTTCCGTATCAACGACCCGATAAGGCTTCTCTTCTATCGATCATAATGGACCTGAGGATGTAATAAAATTGATCCTATTTTTATTTAGGCTTGATTTCTTTATTGGTAAGCGCTTACAATATATAGAATCCTTTTATTGGATTAGTTGTTATACAGGTTCCATATTAGTTATAACAAAATAATATCTCTAGGAGGCGTTCACTTGAGTAACCGTAAATTGCTAGCCCCATTACGCATTATTCCCATTACACTTTCCATGGCCATGATGACCACCGGATTCGGTGCCGCATATGCTGCTGCTTCCGACACTACCGATATTCCCTCCACGTCAGTGACCATTAAAACCGAAGTTTTGCCGAGCCAGAAGTCTAGTTCGATCAGGGTAGACGTGTCCTCATTATTACAAAAATTCAGGGATATCAGCAACTTCTCCACGGGGGACCTTGCCAAAGATACGGCATATGCCCTGAATATCGTATCCTGGCAGATGCCACACGGCGGCTTCTACAAGGACATGGAAAAACAATACGTAAACCCTTGGGATGGTGTGACCGAGCGTTCTGGCTGGAAAGACCCGAATGGTGTTGAGCTTGGAACCTTTGATAATGATGCTACGACTTCGGAAATCCGCTTCCTGACTGAAATGTATGCCAAAACAGGCAATCCCGTCTTTAAGGAAAGTGTCCGCAAAGCCGTTGATTTTATTCTCGTTTCACAATATCCTTCCGGAGGATGGCCTCAAGTTTATCCCAAACGTAGCAATTACTCGGATGCCGTAACGTACAACGATAATGCGATGGTACAGACGATGATTCTGCTGGATGATATCACCCAGCGCAAACACGGGTTTGATAATGATATTCTGACGAGCCAGGAACGCAGTAAACTAAAGGCCGCACTCGATAAAGGCATTACATACACCCTGAAAGCTCAGATTATGAATAACGGAGTCCCCACCGTCTGGGGAGCACAGCATGATCCTGTGACCTATGAACCGTTACCTGGCAGAGCCTATGAGCTGGCTTCCAAATCGGGATCAGAGTCTGTCGCTGTTACAGCATTTCTAATGTCCATACCGCAAACACCTGAAATCGAACATGCTGTCAAAAGTGCCTTGCAATGGTTTGATACCGTTCGCGAAGATGGTACCAAATACAATCGACAAGGCCCTGTATACTTCGAACCGGATGCTGGCAGTGTAATCTGGTACCGTTTCTACAACGTGGAAGAAGATGTTCCTTTTTACGCAGATCGGGACGGCAAGAAATATATGAATATTCTCGAAATAAGCGAAGAACGCAGACATGGCTACTCTTGGGCAGGAAGTTACGCTCGTAATCTGCTGAAGCTTGCCTCTGAGCAAGGGTATTACAAGCTTAGCAAGCCACTTCCCAAATCATAATCATTTCATACTTTTTACTAGGTTTAGACTTATGAATAGAGTGCTTAGTGTGTATCCCCTATGTGGAGATGTAACTCTGTAGACAATTAAAAGAAGCCTGTCTCTGCGAAATAGCAGGACAGGCTTCTTGTCATCATACGTTTACCTTACAGATGCAGCATATTAACCGAGCAATTGCTCAATCGTTGCACTCATGGACTCTGGTGATTCCTTCGGTTCAACGCGGCCCACAACTTCACCTTCACGGTTCACAAGGAACTTGGTAAAGTTCCATTGAATGTCGCTGGTTTCACCTGAGCCAGGCTGCTGTTCTTTCAAATATTGAAACAGGGGATGAGCTTCTTCCCCGTTCACATCTACTTTTGCAAAGACCGGGAAATTAACGCCGTAGTTAATCTGGCAAAAGGATTCTGCTTCTTCGCTTGTCCCAGGCTCTTGTCCACCAAATTGGTTACACGGGAAGCCGAGCACAACGAGGCCTTGATCACGATAACGGTCATAGAGCTTCTGCAATTCCCCGTATTGCGGAGTCAATCCACATTTACTCGCTGTGTTTGCAATAACGAGCACCTTGCCTTGATACATATCCAGCGGCACTTCCTGATTTGCGGTGGTTACCGCCTTGTACGAATATACGGACATTGCTAATTCCTCCTATGAGATCGTAATACCCCAATTATAAACGTGTTCAAGTGTGAACTTCAAATTTACCGGGAAGCCACAATCGCCTCATATCGAGTTTGCCGCTCGGCTTTGCTCAGTTTGGGACACGTGTAACAATAATCTTGACCCCCATCCACCTTATAATACAGGCAGCATGTTGACTTCATTAAGATCTTCTCCCCCGGTTGATACGGGCTGTCGATCTCTACCGGCTTGAATTTTAACAGATTTTTACGCAATCCCAGAACTTCCGGTGGCATCGTTATCACATACTCATACCCCTGAATAACAGCTTCTCGCTCCTGATCCGTAATCTCCATCTGAACAGCCAACGTTTTGAACCATCTCAGGATCGACGCAAGCTGTGCCCACATCTGGCCTGTATTCGCCCCGCCAGCTACTGCCACTCCTTCAATTAAAGGCCGAAGCTGTTCTCCGTAATAAGCTGTGAGCATCGCCTGACGCGTAGATGTAGAAGCTACCGCTGAGTGGTGCTCGTCGTTAACGGGAGGCGCTGGATGAGCCTTTTCAGCGTCATCTAACAGTTGAAAATGAAATGCAGGATATCCATCCTGCAGAGTAAGTTGTAATCGGATATTATCCAGAGAAATATCCAACACCTTGTCACACATCGCGTTTAGGTAATGTATCCCGAGAAGCAAACCACGAACAGAATGCATGAAATACACCGCAGCGGTTTGCAAACTATCTGCACGCAAATGTTCGTTATATGCTGTTAGCATATCTCTGGCCTGCTCTGCGTCTCTTAATGAAGCCAGAGGTACAGCGTAAACAGAGCTCAAAATGGGATTCGTCGAAATACGTGCATATTGTTCAAGCCAGGTGTAATTGATTGCGCTCATTAGTGAACCTCCTATGAATGCGAATGAGCCGCGTGCTAACAGCGCACAGCGGCTTCATTTCTATAATTCAGGATCGCACATCCGATCCAGCTCGGTTATTTTAACTGCCTGTTGCTTGCACGCGATGTTCCGTACGACCCGCCGCATGAACCATCGCACTGTTCACGACCTTGGTTTCAGGAGCAACTGGTCTTGGACGTTCCCCAGCAAGTGCATATGGCAAGCACAGCGGTACATTGGAGCGCGGGTCCATAACGATGTCGGCTTCAATGTTGAATACCTCACGCAGTACATCTGAGGTCATCACTTCTACCGGTGAACCTTCTGCAATGGCTTTACCTTGCTTGATTCCAATCATGTGCTGAGCATAACGAGATGCATGGTTCAGGTCATGGACAACCATTACAATGGTACGATTAGCCGTTGCATTCAGATGCTCCAGCAATTGCAATACTTCAAGCTGATGAGCCATATCGAGGAAGGTTGTCGGCTCGTCCAGGAACAGAATATCGGTTTCCTGTGCGAGTGCCATGGCAATCCAGGCACGTTGACGTTGTCCACCGGACAACTGATCGATTGGACGGTCATGGAATTCTACCATGCCGGTCACTTCGATCGCCCACTCAATCATGCGTTTATCTTCTGCTCGCATGGAACCGAACCCTTTTTGATAAGGAAAACGGCCATAAGAAACCAGTTCTGTAACTGTTAGTCCTTCCGGTGCTGTAGGATTCTGAGGCAGTATCGCAAGCTGCTTGGCAACTTCACGCGTGGACTGCTTATGGATGGACTTGCCGTCGAGTAACACGCTGCCTGACTTTGGAGACATGATGCGTGCCATCGTTTTCAGGATTGTTGATTTCCCCGAACCGTTGGCTCCCACAAGTGCGGTAATTTTCCCTTGCGGAATCTGAATGTTCAGATCCTCAACTATCAGTCTTTCCTCATAAGCGATATCCAGCTTGGACGTCTCCAGACGAAACATGCGATCATCCCTCTCTCATTAATCCCGGTATGTATTCCGGCTATAGTAACGACAACGAAATTGAAATTGTATTCTGATTCGGTATTTCTGAATATTACGGGCGCTTTGATCTTCTAAACTAAACAATTAAATCTTCTACACTAAAGATACTGATAATCATTATCACTTGTCAACCGAAAATCGCAATTATTTTGATGGCATAAGGCTTTTTTTGCTCAAATTCAGCCTCTCTACGACAGTTCTGACACCTATTATATGAGATCATTTCTCAGTGATTCCGTGCCATTTTTCACTGTTCGCCTAATTCCCTTAATTTGAATCAATCTATTTGTGTCTAATTCGTGAACAAAGAACTCATAAGTACACTTCATCTAGAAACGATAATTATTACGTAAAAAAAGATGATCCTGAAACCTCCGTTTCAGAATCATCCCTCAAATCTCACTTTATAGTTCCTTCGCTATTCCGATTCACATTGTGCTTTATACAAATATTCAACTTGGCTTCTGCATCAGATTAATCGTAATCTCCGAGCCCTTGGCGCCCTGCTGGATGCTCACAATATGCTCGGGATTGATATTGTCGGGGATCGAGATCTGCATGCCATAAGGGTACAAGCGATCTGCTTCTGCCTCAGTCAATTGTTTTGGAGTGTCCGTGTTATTCTGGCCCTCTGGCGAAGCTTGATCGGTTGAACTTTCACCTGATTTATCTTGGCTTTGCGCCGGTGATTCATTGGTTGTGCCAGTTGACGCGTTGTCAACTTCGGATGCAGCGTCCTTATCCGCATCACTCGTTGATGCATCTGGCTGTTCTTTCGCGGAATCACCTTGTTTCGTTGTTGTCTCGTCTGTTACGCCAGTTGTTGAATCCGCCGATTCCTGACCTGCATTTTCACCTTTACCTTTGCCTGCATCTGTATCTGTATTTGTATCTGTATCTATATTTGTATCTGCATCTGTCCCGGTGCCTCCAACACGATCCATGCTTTTCCACTGGTCCGTAACATCCAGCTCCTCTGTGCTTCCGTCATCCATACGCAGCTGGAGGTTGCCTTTTTCAAAAGGAATTCCGCCTGTTTCGCTGCGAAAGCGGAGGACTAACTGGGCTGGTGATTTAGACCCTTCCTGCTTGTTCTCTGCAACAATATACGCAATATAGTCTGCTGGCTCTGCTTCAGGATCAACTGAAGCAACCGGTTCGCGATCTATTGGTGGCTGTGCCTGAGGTTCAGATGAATTGTTCATCAGAGCATACGTGCCACCTGCAATACCTAGAATCAGAAACAGTAGTAACAACCCTAGCCAACGTTTTTTCTTACGTCCAGTTAACATGCGCATGAGTGGAGAGGCAAGTTCTGCTTTGGCACGGTCATAGACCGGTTTCAGGGCTTTTCCTGCTTTTGCATAATACGGCTTAAAAACAGATTTGGATCGAAATGCTTCTCGATCATGAGTTTTAAAATACAAGATGATAGCATCAGCGTAACCTTTATGCGCATTGGGACCACGAACGAACATCCGCTGCGTGCCAGACCATTCGAAAAAGGAATAGATTGCTTCGGGGCTTCCTGTATGGCTGCGCACAAACTCGATCAGACCTGAATAATCGAGACGGTTACTGCCACTTCCTCCACGGTAGAATGCCAGCGATAGAGCCTCATACGCTGCCGCTCCGGGCTGATTCCGCAGCTCTGAAGCGAGCCAACGCCGGGTCCAGCGTTGAAGCTCATCCCGCTCTGCAAGGGAGAGGGATTCCATCCCTTCTTCCGCATTTCCAGCACCGCTAAGCCACGCTTTGGCCGCAAGCATCATATTGGTTCTTGCAGCAACATCAGAGCCCTGACGTGCCGCCCAGTCCCGAACCTCTTGCTCATGCTGCAAAATATCGATCTGCAGTAGCTGTTCCCGATTCACTCGTTCCAGATCCAGATCCTGGATCATAAACAGGTTGATGACATAAGCAAGCTTGTCAGCCAGCTTGGTCAGAGCCTCCTGATATGCTTCCTGTTGTCCACCAAGGACCGGAGCAGTTGGTTTGCCAGTAGAATGCATATTCGCATCCTGCTGTCCTGAATGGGCAGTAAACTCCGATTGACCGATATACCCTGTAATCTCCGGTTCCAGCGTACCGTTGCCCGTGATCCGATCTAGAACACTAACCTTCTGAAGAGCTTCATTCGCCGATTGCACCGGATTGGGCGCAGAACACAGTCTTTCCCGTAGCTCGGTACAAGACCGTTCCACCAAAAAAGCGGATTGGATCGCAGACGGATGAGTCGTAACCCATCGCTGGATAAGCTCAATCACACCCGCGGCCGTTTCGGTACGTTTCAGCTGACTATCCAGATATGGTTCAAACAGCAATTTGGTTAACGAAGCATTACCCAGCACCTTATCAAAGAAGGCTTGATTCAGCTGACCATCCCGATCCAGAATGGCATATAGCTCCTGTACGGCCCGCATCCGTTTCTGTGCACGAGCATTGTTCACAGCATAGATAAAATAATCCACAATCCGGGTTTTTACTACAGGTGCAGCAACCCGGAAATATTCGCCGATGCGGGAGGCCACCGCCTCCTCAGGTACATTTTCCCGCCGCACACTGTCCAGCTCTCGGCTGAGCAAGGTCAGGAACAATTCGTTCAAACGTGAACGCCTCTGCAATCCGTCTTCCGGTTTTAGATACGTCAGCAAACCGCTCAGGACGTCGCTTTTATTATTTAAATATAAATCTTCTACGCCTTGTTCAAGGCTATAGAATACAGATAGCTCCCCATAGGCTTCAATGGAAAGGTCCCGTCCAGGCTCCATACCTGCGAGCATCTCATCGGCAAATCCATAGAACTCGGCAGACCTTGACGGATCGTGCATCAAAAACCAAGCAAATTCTGTATAAGGCAGCTTCGCTACCGAAGCGTCCGCGTGGGTGATACGTCCAGAAACGAGATCAAAGGTAAAATCCTTCTCCGTATTCCGATCCTTGGGGCGCAGTGTGCCACGCTCTACAAATTGCACATGAATACCTTTCTTGGCTTGCGGTTCCTTGGCAAACGTCATAAAACCAAGCTGCCGCCGGAATGCATATGGCAATGCCTTGTACAGCAGACGCAGCAGCGCCTTGGCCCCAGCCGTCACTTCCTCCGCTGGCACATCAAGCGCTATGTATACTTTGCGACGGGCAGCTACAGATTGCATCACGGCATAGAGCAACCGCTTGAAGAGTGTCTCGTCCATCTTCAGAGCGCTTAAAACCTGGCTCGGTGAAGCGTCTGGTGCAAAGCTGCCGCCATGCGATCCAGTTCCAGGTCCTGCACCCTTTCCCATCGCTACAGGTAACGCTGTCAGCGTAGGCAACTCCGTGCCCTGCTCGATATCATACGAAGTCGCGAACGCCGCATCCAGCCAGTCGCCACGTTTCATGTACTCTTCCGAGCTTGCGGGAGACAGGACGTAATTGTGAGCAAAAAAAGCGCTGCGCAGGCCGGTAAAGTCCGCAGCCTGGTACACATTTTGCCCGAGAATAGTCTCGCCGCTCTCCAGATGCAGCAAGTGCATGGATGCAGGGAACTTACTCTCGTCCTTCTCGCTCCGGCCTGTCAGCTCCGCAGGAGCGTCATAGACACAGTATGGATGAAGTACTTTTTTGATAAAAGAAGGGTCGAGTCCCGGTGATGCAGCCACCGTGTCGAATCCCTCCGTCGTTCGGAATACCCCGCGCCGCTCTCTTGTGTACATCTGCTGTTCAATGGGCGGAGTGTTGGAAGAACGCATCATCCCACTCTCCCCTTAATGTACTTGAGTTTGTACAACAACCACAGGAAAGGCTCGTCCACACGGATGGGGCTTACCACGCCTTGAATTTTCATATCCACCGGATTGCTGCCCAGCGCAGATACGGCGAAATAAGCAGTGTCCTTGAAGTACACATCCATCGTGCCTTTGAATGGACGATCCACTTTCTCAATAAAGCGGCGAATCTCCCCATCGATATTCTCGAATTCGGTCAGGTCGAAAGAGTCGCGGTGCACCATGTTGCGGAACACATTGCTGTTGGATTTGATGTAATCGCCCTCCTCGTCCTTGAGGGAATGCAGCATGTCACTTTTGGTGAGCACAACAGCGGTTGGAATATTGGTCTTGGCTTTGTCCTGATAGGCGATAAAGTCACCGAAAAGGGTCAGCACCACGTCACGCGGCTCATCGTATTTCGGCGTCCATTCTCCCGGCTCGTTGCCGAGATTAATACGAATTTTGTCCCGAATCGAACGAATCTGGAGCGGATCGACCATAAACAGAATCCCTGCCGAGTTTTTGATATGCTGCCCGTGCAAGCCGAGATAATCCTGCTCCACCATACCTTCACCCGCCACGTCAAAAAACACCAGAGTTAGCGGCGCTTTGTCCTCGTCCTTGAACACAAATTGAAAAATAAATGGTTCCTGCAGCTTTTCCTTCTGCGTGGAATCCAACAGATCCCCCCGCTCGAACAGCGGCTCTTCGTAATCCGCACGGAAACGGCGACTGATCTCTGCGTTGAGCGGCATACAGGCGGCATCAAAATGATCCGCCGTATAATGCTGCAACGTATGAATTAACGAAGTCATGTAAACGGACTTTCCGACCTGGGACGCCCCAATAATCGAAATAATATTGCTCGGTGCCTTACCCGCCGTTACAGGCAACTCGTTATGACAATGCGGGCACAGACGGCGGCGTGTCATGACACCGTACCGATCATTCAGTCCCATGACGATGTTATCCGAATAGATCCGATGTTCCTCAGGCACATCATGCGGAGCCAGTACAGCTTCCATATCAAACACCGTATCCAGCCCAAAGCGCTCCCGATATTTGTTCAGCTTGGCATCTTCTCCGAGCGCATAGTCCTCGTCATCATCACGATGGTGGGCCGCACGGAACACGACCTCTTCCGGTGAAAATTTGCTAAAACAGTACGGACATACAATGTCATAAAACAGCGGTCGTTCCTCCGGCTGCTGTCTCTTCAAAAACCGGCTAAAGAAACTCATAGCCACTCCCCTCCCCGTGTAAATAAGAATTCAACTTCAGTCGTCAAATCTGTTTAATCTGATATCAGCCGATAAGCGGCTCCATATAGGGGACCGTCCGTGAAGAACAACCTCACATAGTCGTCTTTGGCGACTTCCACAGGTGGCATTTCATTTTTACCTGCTGCAAAATCACTCACAAATGGATACACGGTACCATCATCCTTATTCAGTGGAACGCCACCCTGCTTGCGAACATAACAAAGCGCTTCTTTTGGCACAGGCACCTCGGCAGTCACGGTGATAAACACCGTCTTGCGTTTCTGAAAAAAGCCGCTCTTGTAACGAATGGCAAAGCGGATATCCGCCTTGCCTGCACTCGCAATACCTTGATTATCTTCATCCTGCTGACGAATCAGCACAGGACCGTCTTCCTGCATCTGGCATGCATACACCGTATACTGGATCGCACCAAAACCGGTGATTCGATCCGGATACCCGTTATTTGCCTTGTATTCTTCACGCGTATACAGTTTCAGCTTGCCCTGTGTTTCTCCAACACCACGGTCACTGTAATCAACCTCACCGATATGTCCTTTGTCCGTAGGATCAGCGTTCATCCGATTGAGTTCCAGCCGCTCTACGTATACCGCCTCAAGCTGCTCCGGCCAGAGCCATCGAAGTGTACAGCGACCTTCGTCAACCGCGAGCGTTAACTTTCGAATCCGGGGAGCCGAAGGATCTGCATCTGCATTAATGTACCGCATATTCCATTGACCTCCCCGATGTTAAAATCCTTTGCTGCGTGTGTCTCTTGGCCGCTGACCGAATCCTTCCGCAGATGAAGTTCCACGGCCAGCATCCCGGCGTCCTTTGTTCTTACGCGGTGTGTTCTCTTTGATCGGAACAATCCAGGAGAAGAGGGTGAGCACCCCCGATAGGATCAGCATCGCTCCCAATCGAACGAAAGCATCACCTACATTCGAACCGTTCAATCCCCATTCCAGTAACAGTCCGGCCAGCAAGCCCGATACTGCACCGCCTACACCAAAGCTGAGAGCCAGATGACGGTTATCAAACACAAGTCCAAGGGATACGCCAAGCGCCACACCAATCAATAGCAAGGCGGTGACGCGGAAAATAGCCAAATACATGCTATGCTCCATCGCACCGGTACGCTCCGTAACCAAAGTACGTTCATCGATCGTATCGTAAATCTTCTGGAAAGCGACATTCAGCCCGCCTGCGTCTGGCACATCATAGTACATTCCGCCGGTTTGCTGAGCAATGCTTTTGAGCAAATCCGTGCCCGAAGGGTCTACGAGGCTCAAACCAACGGTATGGATAGCCACCTGTTCTTGTACATACTGCGGCAAAATAGCTGAGATATCGGCGTCACTGAATCCGTCAGATAACAGGATAACGACTGTTCCCCGTTTTGGATCCTGTTTGCCTTTAATCAGCTCCATGCCTTCTCGCAGTACCGTATCAAAATTAGTGCCGCCCGACGTCGTAACGATGCTGTCGATTTTGCTATTTACTTCATTTTTCGCTGCCTCGCTGTCTACGGCAATGAACGGCTGCAACAACTGCGGCTGATCATGAAACGTAATCACTGCGACCTGTTTGTCACTTTCCATCTGATTAATCAAGGTCTTGGCAGCTTCAAACCGTCCGTTATTCGGATCTGTATCATTCATGCTGCCCGAGTTGTCTATCATTAATATGATGTCTTTGACCTGTTTCGCCCCGCCCGGATTGATCTGATAGAGCAATTGCAATCCCAGTCCTACAACCAGCAGCAGTGCTAACGTTGCCGGCACCAACAGCTTCCAGGATAAACTGAGATATCGAAGCTTCCACGAAGCGCCATTCAGACGCGGTGAGATCATCTCCGCCAGCAGGCAGAACAGTCCTACACTAAGCGCAAGTACACCGAAATATAACCCCATCAGCAGTAGGCGCGGCATTTCCCCAAGCCACTGATGCAGCATGATTTCTCCTGCCGCAAAACCCACTGCTCCGCCAATCAGACTGAACAGTACCAGGAGAAGATTAATTTTTCGCTGCATGTCTACATGCATCCTTTCTCAAAACCCGCCAGAAGCGGGCTGACTTAATACCCTGTAACCCCGCTCATCAAAGGGGAGACAGTTTCTCTATCAGATCCGCAGGATGAAACTCATAACCGTTCTCCGTGTACGAGTCGTAGTACACCTTGCCGTTACGGTACACCATAAGATCCTCCAGATGGAAACCACCCATCAGATTAAGCTTCTCCACCCCGCTGCTACGTTCCTCATACACCACACCCAGCTTGTAGATGCGTGAGGTTTCCTCGGCATGTGCCGCGTAGTCCATAAAAGCACTGTGATGGTCGCCAAAAAAGTACTTCTCTTCATACCGATGCTCTTGCGTATAGTCGAACACCCGTATCCGAACAACCGCCTGATCTTCCAATGTGCGATACAGCCTGCGGAATAGATCATCGCGGGTCAACACATCCCGATCCCTGTACGTAATCGTCACATTAGCTCGCTGCAACAGTTCCTCTTCGAACGGCAATCGCAGTGGTTCCGCGGAGAGCAGCAAAGCACGGCAAACTTCCATTAAACGTGCAAGCAAACGTTCACTGCCTTCGGTAGCGAGCTGGTTCATGTCTCCCATATGTCGATCTTCGAACCATACATCCCGCCCCCGTCTCGCCTCCAGGTCGGTGATCAGTTCTTCTGTCACTCTGCCATAATACTCCATCACGTTCTGACCGATATATTCATCGGCAGCAGCGATACTATCTTCCGCTGCTCCTCGCAATGTGCGTTCCAATGCTTCGAGTGAGGCCGTAACCTGGCGGCTGTAGCGGTTCAGCTCTTCCATTTCCGTATCGTAGATCCGAAGCAGATGCAGTTCATTTTCAAGCCGCAGCAAATCTACTTTGGGCTCGTATACACGCTCCAGCAGACAATCGATCAGATTGCGCACGTTCTGCTTGTCGCGGAAGAGAGCCCGTTTGATCGGTTGATCCTCTACCCGTTCCTGCTGACGCTGTTCCAGTAGGGCCCGTGCGGATTCGAGTTGCATCGATTTGTCACGAATCAGCGCGAGCAGCGCCTCACGCACGCTACCGGGCTCACCATCACTCCAGGCCACCCATTGAAAGTAACCCACCTCCGGGTGCTCCATGTGGGACTGCTCGGCCTGACGGCGAAGCGACCCGCTGGAACTGCGTTCACGTACACGCTCCTGCAGCGGACGAACCACATTCTCGCGGAAATAGGCTTCTGCACCTTCTCCGTAGAGCGCTCGCTCTGCTTCCCGCAAGGAGAGCGGCTTGAGCTCAGCGAAGCTCCGATTATGCGTCATGATGCCGCTCATGCCACTAACCAAATCTTCGTTTGGCAACAGACCCTCCACCTTCCGTTCCACGGAGGAAGCGTCCAGTCCGAAAAAGGCCATTTTATCCTTAATGCTCCAGTCCGGCTCCTGTTGCATCCGGCTGAGCAGATAACGGTACAGATGGTACAGCACGGTTAGCGCAATCGGTTTGTTCGGCCGCCTGATCTCGGCAAAACCCGCACTGGCGTATCCATGCTGATCCGAGGTGGTGCGGATATTATTTTTAAACGACGTATTGTTGTAGGTATTCGCACCCGTACTGGCGATGGCAGCACGGTCTTCGTGACTTTCCTCCTGCTTCCGGTTTTTCAGCAGACAGATGCGGCAGATGATCTCGGCATTTTCAATCCATCCGCCAGGCACACCCGTACCACGTTCGTTTTTGTCTGAAAGCACGTAGACCAGATCGAACAAAGGCGTTGCGGGATGGTTGACGGGAATGGAAATTCCGTCCTCCGTCACCAGCAGGTTGCCGCTGAACTTATAGTCCAGCGATTGCATGTGATCCAGCTCCCGCAGAAATGCGAGCCCTGCGGCACTGGAATATCCGAAGGAATCAACCTGCTCCATCTCGCTAACCAGCACATGCAGATCGGTCTGTACTGATTTGAAAGATTGCGCAAGAATCGTCTCAGCCAGCTTTGTGATCTCAGGCAACAATACATTCAGCGGATCATCCGCTCGGGTGATGACCGTCACGTAAATTCGGTCAAAGGAAGAATACAGACGTCCATACTCGGCAATGCGGTTGCTGACCCGCCTCATCATACGATTTAATCCAAAAAGCGCCTCCGCTGACTCGTGAAAGCTGTGGTGCACGTCCTTGCGCAGCGTTTTGGAAGAAGGTCGCTGTGACTGCGAGGTGGAGAGTGGTAAACGGTGGTATGTGACCTGAGCGTTTTCATGTGATGATGCGGCCCCGTAACCTGATCTTGCTTTCTCTTGATGGTGAGACGAATTTGTTGCATTCACCACGCCTACTGGATTCAATGCGTTCGAAGCATTTGAAGCACTCGATGCATTTCCCGCATCGGCTTCATCCGATGCATCGTCTGTCCCAATGTGCACGTAGACCACACCGTCTTCGTTATCCCACTTCAACTGATTAATATCATGCACAGCGGATACTGCTGGTTTTACCAGATCACCGACAAAAAGGAACAGGGCAGGGTAATGGATGCTGCTGCGTCCATCCCCTTGGCTCCCCTGACGTTCCTGCTCTGCGGCGTAACGTGCAGCGTACTTGTAAAGCTCACGCTTTAGTGCGTGCTGCATCCCGTTTTCTTTTTGCTGCATATTTATTGGTACATTCATACCATCAGCCACCTTATTTCAGCCTTCTGCGAATATCGTTCAGCTTCGACGACATCGTTCTGTAGAACTGGTAGATGTCTTCTCCGTTCGCGAGTTCTACCCGCTCGTACTCCAGACGATCACGCGATTCCATAAACAGAGTTGCCAGATCATCCAGCTTGCTCAGCAGTGGTGTAATATCCTCGGAAGCCGTCAGATCATTATCGCGGCGGGAGGCTTTACGCAGCAATGTGCTGCGATCCTTCTCGGACAGGCCGCGGAAGTTGCCAAACACTTCGTACTCGGCAAAATTGCGGCTCTTCATCAGGTTGGCAAACGGCTCCCATGCGTCTTCCTCCGGATCACGGTCGTAGACGTACAGTGCACCCTTTTTGACAATCGTATCGGTATAGAGCGCTTCGATAAAGCGGTCATACCACTGCTCTTCGTCTTGGTACTGTGCAAGGATGCCTTCCAGCTCGGCAACTTTGGCTGTGATTGCGTTCATCTTCGCCAGTTCCTCACGTACCCGCGCGATGAGCTGCGGAGAGCGTACCAGGTTTTCTTTGGCCATATCTTCATTAATACTTCCGAAAATATCCTTCACATTCACCCGCGGCAACCCTTCGGATTGCAAACGTTTCAGCTCAAGGACAGCCCGTTTCACTTCACCCAGATTCGGTGCGTTTGAAGCGAGACGCATGTCGTAAGCAGCCAGCTTGGCAGATAAGTCAAACGATTCCGTTGTGACAATCGCATAGCGGTTACTTGTATTTTCATCCTCCGATTTGGCAGTGACAATGTCATAACCGAGCGCTTGCTCGAATTCACTGCGAACCCGTGCATTATACTGCTTCACGCGGGCATTTTCGTACACATCTCCCCAAGACTTTTCAGGGATTGGAGATGGCAAGTACGTCCAGTTGTTTTTCTCCGTCTGCACCAGATGGCGTCCAATACCCTCTTTGTCCAAAATCGTGCGTTCATAGCTCTCTTCATAGACTTTGAGCGGTGTGTAAACAAACAGCGGCACCCCGTTGCGGGTATTCAGCCAGAAGATCCGGTTCCGTACTTCGCTCTCTTTCACCGTAAAGTGGGATTTGCCCACGGCGTTGTTCTGGTAGTTGCGAATCCCTTTCAGGATTCCTGGAGCCTGTGCTGGCACGGATACAAATCCCCAAGAAGGGAAATGCAAACTGCCTGTGCTGTTGCTCAGATTAAACACCGGTACGGCCTCGTCATCCAGCTTGCCTGCGATGAAACGTTCTACGAACTTCTCAACGGACTCGTCTTTTCCGTATTTGATCACCAGGAAATCTTCCATGGAGCGGGTAATGAGATCACCGAACTTTTCGCTCAGGAAGTCAGAGATCGAGCTGACAATATCAATCTCGTTTTCCTTCACCCACTGGCTCGAATTCTCCAGCAACTCACGCGAGAAGTCGCGGATCAGATCATCCGTATCGCGTTTGTCCAGCAGCCCGTCCACCACGCTCACGATATCCGGTACACTTACCACGTTCCAATAATACGTTTTGTTGCCTTTGTGATCGGTCTGCTCTTCGCCGCGTGTCAGCAGATCGCCGTTCTTGGCAAAGATGGAGCTGAGGGCATTCAGCGTCTCGGAAAATACGTTATAAATGCGGCTGTTCTCTTGGTTCAGCAGTTCATACAGGTCTTCATAGAACTCAATCATCTGGTCGTTGCGTTCCACATCGGCGTGCAACCAGTATTCATGGATTTTCGCTTCAATATAAGCATTCTTCTTCTTCTCTTTGGAGACAAAAGCGCTCTTCGCATCGCCAAGTTTCTCTTCGGACTGCTCCTGAGCCGCTTCAATATCACGCGGAATGCGGAACGCATTTTCGCGCAGCGTTTCGATGTACGACTGAATCATTTTCAGTACACAGAATCCTTTTTCGGTATAAATCAAACGAGAAACGTAGAACGGCCCCTGTTCAGGATGCAAAAACATACGCCGGATCTGCTCGGTAAACTGACCTGCAATCTCACCCGGCAGCTGTTTCTTCGCCTTGATATATTCCTCGCGAGCACGTGCCAGGAAGTTCTGCTCCAGCTCCGTATCCATGTTGACGACCTGGGATTTCACCACGTTGCCATAGGATAGACGTTCGCTGTTCTGGTAACCCGGTAAGGGCTCGGGTACACGGGATTCGAAGGATTTAACCACACTTTCGAGATCAATGCCCAGCTTGCGCGCGAACTTCTCGGTATCCTCCTGATTCGGTGCTTTCGAGAACATGGTGCTCATCTTGTCAAACATCCGGTAGGCCAGATATGTTGTCATCTCTTCAATCGGCAGTACAGCCGAAGATGCACCGATAATGTTGTAATCATAGTTCGCCGGGTATACTTTGTTCATCTGGGCAATGTTGGTGCGAATGTTGCTGATATAGTCATGGATCGCAAACTCTTCACCCGACTGCTTCTCTTCACTGGATATAAAGTTGGTGATGTTCTCCGCCGTAACGTTCATGCAGTAGTCGTAGGCATTCTCCAGCAATTTGCCTTCCGTATTCGTTGCCGAGATCAGATGGCATAGGTTAAATGGCGGGAGCGGAGAGTTTACGGTCAAAATGTTGCCGTACTTCTGTGTAAACCGCTCGCCGCGGCTGTCCACGTTCATCCAGTAATCCAGCTCTTTGAGCGCTGCATATCCGTTCTTGCGAATATATTCGCGTGTATGCTCGCTCAGGCTTTTGTTAGACAGGTTCACGTCAGGCGTGAACAGGTAACCGAGCGTGTTGACGCGGTCAATCCCGGCAGAGCCGTGATCCCGCTCAATAATGCCGCGCACGATATAGGAAATATCGAGGAAGCAGCCGCTGCCTGTACCACCGGACAGACCGGTGAGCAGGAATACCATCAGTTTTTTGTTCGTGCCAACGGATAATGTTTTGATTTTTTTATCGATGGCCTGTACGACTTGATTGATCTTCGTAAACAGCAGCAAACGTCCAGCCTGACGCACCCCTGCGGCTCCGTTCATACCGTCCGTGATGCTCAGTTCAGGAGACAGCCAGTCTGTAATATACGGCTCCAGCACGCTGCGGTTCTGCAAAAGGCCACCAATCTCGGCATTCGAAAGCAGTACAAATTCGTTGATCGGATCAAGGCCGATGCCTCTGTATTTCTTCGCGCGATCCTGTTCGTTTGTCTCAAACGCCAGAAATTCAACGTTGTCCGGCTTCTCCATCTTTTTCTTGGACACCGGGTCTTGCGGCAGCTTGAAACGACGATTGATCTGATATTTCAGACGCAGTAGCGCGTCAATTCCCGTTCCGCCCAGACCGATAATCAGAATCGGGTTATCAATCGTATCGACCCTGATTTTCTCACTGACGATACCTCCGCCCAGTGATACATCCAGTTGTTGAATATGTTCTCTCACGATCGGTTTCATTCAATATCCTCCCTTAATAAACCAGTTGGGTACAACTCATTACACTCGCCACTCCGATGACAGAGGAACCTTCCGATCGCTGTTATCCCCGGATATCTTTGAAATGTTTTCAAGGATGATATCCGGTGATAAAGGCGAACGCTTCGCTTCTTCAGGTTTTCTCTGTCCTCTCCGTTAACGTGTAAACAATTAGCCCAACTTATATTGGTATCCCTTTAAATCAAATCATGCATTTAAAACAAATTATCAATTTAAACCAATAAACCGAACAATCATGTTACACCAAATACTCAATCAAAATCGTTTTATCCGCCTGTTGCAGCGGGATGCTCAGCCGATCACCGTTCTTCAGTTCAACGCCTGAGCTCGCATCCACCGCACGGCCGGATTTCTCCAGCGTACCTCCTGCGGTATTGCGGATGATCAATCGGTCTCCATTGCCAGGAGTAAATATATATTTTTCGGTTTCCTTCAGTTCAGGGTCAAGCTGCAGCAATTGATGCAGGTGGAACTTGCCCCGGAAGGATGCCAGCTTCTTGTATTGCGGATAAGACTTGTCTCCGGTGTTCTCATCCCGAATCTCTACGATGATCTGACCGACAAAGCCGCGATTTTTGCGTTTCAGCCAGCCCATCAGGAACCAGCCGCACGCCGCCACCACGATCAGGGCAATCACACCCAGGATGACAGGCAACCAAGGGAAAGGTTTGTCATTCGCAGCAGCTGGCGTTGTCGGTTGTGCCTGACTTCCGCCTGTGCCCCCTGCGTTGATGACGATCGGTGCACTCTCACGGTAAAAGCTGTCTTCCTCTGCACGTATGACCAGCTCATAGTTGTGATTGTCCGGTACTTCAAAGGTTCCGGAAAAACCGGTGCCCGTGTTCTTCAGCGGTTGCTCTTCGCTCTTGCCTGTATCCTTGTCATTCACAACCAGGGTGGCCTTCATGTCCGCGTATAGATCCTTATCTTGTAGCGGCTGACCGCCATTTTCCAGCCTCGCTGACAGGTCGATCTTGTCACCCTTCGTATAGGACTTGGTCTTAATTGGGTCCGCAACGAGTTGAAGATCATAGTTAAACAGCAGGTTGATATCAATGCTGTCTTTGGGAGCCCCTTTTACCCGAAGTTTCCAGTCGCCCTCCTGAGGTTTCAGCAGTTTTACGAGTGAATAACTTTTGGATGTGGACAGCTTGGCCTCTTTCGAATTCAGATTCACGTTTTTGCCTGAAGGATCCGTTAACTGTATTTGTACCGGCTTCGAGGACATGATGGAAATATTGGCTTCCAGCACGCTGTCATTCGGCACACTCACGGTAACTTCCTGATAACTGCCGTTTCCGGTTATAGAAGGCAGCTTCACCACATTCAGCTTGGCATGATCGGCGAAAATTTCACTTAGAATCTGTGGCAGATCATCCGGTGTATCGGTAATAAACGACTTGCCTCCCGTTTGTTTGGCGAGGTCTGCAAGTGCATTTTTGTTCAGCTTGCCATCTGCGTTAAGTCCGATGGTGTAGACTGGAATGCCTTTCGCTTGCGCATCCTTAACGGCTTTCGCCAGATCCGCATCCGACTCGGCCTGGGTGCGTCCTTTGCTTTTGTTAAAATCGTTATTGCCATCCGCGAGCAGTACGATCATGGGCGAGTGTGATGCGTCAGCCCCGTGGTTCAAAATATTCACAGCTTCCGCAACACCAACGGAAATATCGGTGTACGGGCCTCTGCCTAGCTGGTCGATAAAGTCTTTTAGATTGCTTTTATCTGCATCAGACTGAATCTCAAGCATAGCTTTCTCTCGCTCCACCTGATCGGTGTAGGCGACAATACCTACTTTATCGCCGACGGTTGGCAGCATATCTATAAACATTTTCATCGCTTCGTTACTGATCTTGTCACGATCACTTGTATTCATCGAGTTGCTGACATCGGCTACAAGCACCGCGTCGATTCCACTCGTCTGTGTCCGGGCAGCTTCCGCTTGGGGGAGCAATGCCGAAGGCAGCAGCAGGGTTAGTAATGCCAGCAGAACCAAGGTTCCGCTGATCCAGCGTTTTTTGCGTATCCGCAGCATGGGCTGTACTCCTTCACGTTTGAGATTAAAATGCGAATAGTTTATTATAGGCGTCAAGCCTTAAGGAAATCTTAACAGTCTGCTAATAAAATCTGAAAAGCACCCCTATTCTGAGTTACAGTTTTGTAATGTCTGACAAAAATCGACGATTTTAGGGCTTTAGTCGGAACAATTATTCCAACTATGGAAATATGATATAGTTATTGCCAGCAAACTGCAATATAACAGTGCTTGATTCTCGAGCATGGAAAGGGACGGAATTATGGTTACATACGTATGCCTCGCCATATTGTTTCTTTTTGTCATCATCAGGGTGATCACGTTCCAGGTTCATCGCCGCAAACCCGTCTCCCGCGAAGACACAGACCGCACGCTGTACCATATTCTGAATGGCGGACGTGATGGAGCATGAATACGAAAAAAGTTGTATCGCTACGACCATTTAACCGAACGACATATGCCTTTGAAAAGTTGCATATTTGCAAGCGCTGCGGACAATATACATGCCTTTGGGAAGATACCTGCACCTCCTGCGGGCGCGGCACACTCGTCTCTGTGCAAGAGAAAGCCGATTCACGAGTGAAACGCCGGATGGTACATGATGTGTTCTTCGTTCTATTGATGGGCGCAGCAGCTACTTATTTCGGTGAGACGCTCGATCAGTCCATGATCGCGGCTACAGTGTCGCTATTGCTGCTCGGTGGTCTGATCTTCATGCAGCAGCGCTCATTCCAGGTTGAACAAAGACGCGAAATGAGACGCTTATTGCAACTGGATGAAGAAGTGATCCGCCAGAGCATCAACCGAAACTGGGCTCTCGTTGCCGAAGCGCGAAAAGAAGATGAGGCGCTCGCGTATGAAATGCTGCGCGAGATTGGCTCCCTGATCTATAACGATCGAATCCGGCTACAACAGATCGCGTTACTACAGTCCTTCGTGTTGCGTAGCGATATGGACTTGCAGCTTAAACCGCTCCTGCTCCATAACTTCGAGCGACTGCTCGCCGAGTATATTGGAGAAGTTGCCCGGCTGAAGCCGGAGTTGGTTCGTGAAGACGCGATTCGTTATATCGCGACGTATGAGGTTCACATTTTACAGCTGCATAACGGTATTCAAATTCTGACCGCCGTTGCCGCAGCTGCTGTGCGCAAAAGCAAATATATTGAACTGTTTCCCAGTCTGATCACCCGCTATGCACGTTTCATGCCCAAAGACCGGTTTATGCGGCTTTATCACACGATCGAGCGTTATCCAACCAAAGCACGCGGTGGCCTCGCGGAGTCCGTCGGCCGGGTATACAACGAAAAGTACCGCGATCAGTACGCTGCTGATGTTCATGGGTGACAGTCCATGCAACAAGTGGGTCTATACCGTAAGCGGTGAGAGAATAACCTACGGGTTTGCATGGACACCAACGCACGGGCGCTGGAACCAAGTTGCGTTGCTTGTATATGTGAATGTGCAGAGGTACGGGCACCGAGACTGGTCTAGTTCAGATTCAGAAAAGTGAATACATTGCGTATGATAACCTGCTGTACTATCCGTAAGTAAAATAATGCAAATTAGCTCCCTAACTATAGACGAACGGTACACCAAGCTTCCCTGCATTGTTGTGATCTAGCAGCAAGATATCGTGCCATCTTTTCATCATATAAGTTTTAAACCGAAAACACCCCGTCCTTAGGTCTAGGATGAGGTGTTTTGTCGTTCTGATTCATATTGCTCGGATTCTAACGATCACAGGGGAGCTTATTTCGGCTAAATTGGCACACTAGAAATTCTAACGATCTCCAGGAGCCTTATTTCGCTGAAATTGGAACTAGAATAAAAAGTGGACACCCGTTAACGGACAGAAGGATAATAAGGCTAACGGAGGTGTGTCTATATGGGAGAACAACGGCAACGATACAATGAAGAATTCAAGAAGCAAACGGTAAAATTTATTCAAGAACAGACCAAGACACTTGGAGACTTGGCAGAAGAACTCAACATTCCCAAAAGTACATTACACCAGTGGATGGGCAAGTATCGTGAACTTAAACATGAGCCCGTAGCTAGCGTAGATCGAGTGAAAGAACTGGAGGCCGAGCTCCAAGAAATGCGCCGGTTACTTCAAGAGAAAGAACATACCCTTGCGGACACGCAAGAGGAACTGGCTATCGTAAAAAAAGCAGTGCACATCTTCAGCAAACCAAAGAACTAAGATTTCAGTTTGTGGAAAACCATCGCTCCCTGTTTTCTTTGGAGAAGATGTGCACCCTGTTACATGTGTCACGGAGCGGATATTACAAATGGCGGATGGATCGAACAAGTAAGCAGCAGCACCGGAGAGCTGAGATCATGAAGCGTATTCGGTTTCATTTCTACGACCACCAGAAGCGGTGTGGAAGTCCGAAAATTACGTATGCGCTCCATCTGGAAGGATACAACATCTCTTCCCGTACCGTCAGTATATACATGCGTCAAATGAATCTTCGTTCCGTGCACAGTCCACGGTATCGTGTCCAAACAACGAATTCTAACCATCATCATCCCATTGCACCTAATACGCTGAACCAGCAATTTCAAACGTCCAAACCGAACACCGCATGGGTCACCGATATCACCTACATTCCCTGCCGAGGAGGCCGGTTATATCTCGCCAGTGTTCTGGATTTGTGTACGCGTGAAATTGTAGGCTGGCGTCTGTACAACCATATGGAAACAAGCCTGGCGCTCGATGCATTGAATGATGCTTACCAGGCTAAACGCCCCGCTCCAGGACTGCTCCATCACTCGGATCGTGGCTCGCAGTACACGTCAAAAGAATACGTGGAGCAACTGAAATCGTATGGTATGGAACTCAGTATGAGCCGCCGAGGAAACTGTTACGATAACGCATGTATCGAGTCTTGGCACAGTATTTTGAAGAAGGAACTCATTTACTGTAACCCTCGTTTTAAGAATCCAGAAGAGGCTTATAACGCCATTTACCAGTACATTGAGTTCTATTACAACCGCAAGCGAATGCATGGTGCGCTAGGTTATCTTTCCCCTGCTCGTTTTGCGAAGAAATTTACGGACAAATCCGTCGCGTAAGTGTCTACTTTCTTGACATAGGTCCAAATCACCACAATTCACTCTATTTTTGTGGCTTTATCACCAAATAGCGTTTCTCCTGATCGTTAGAATTTTCCAACCCCCATTAAGGCCTAAATAAGGTTTCTCGTGATCGTTAGCGTTCGGAAATGAGATAAAGCGAAGTGGTCGTTTGGTGAGGTTAAAAGTTAACTAATATGTAGTGTGATAGAAGGCGAAGTATCGCAAGGCAATCGGCGGCACTCATGGCACAACATTAAGGTAAAAAATGGGCTAACTCAAAGTGATATCACATCAAAGCTAGCAGTAGTGTAGCCATCATAGCGTGGTGACTGTGCAACGAGTGAGAGATGGAGTGAGGTTCATCGTGTAGATAAATACATGTAAAAATAAGGGCTGTAACGTTGGTTGTAAAAAAGGGCCGCGACGTGGTTCCGTCGCGACCCTTGGTTCGAGCGTTCGGTACAATTGCGTACCCGAACGCTCTCGATATGAGCCATGCGGCATCCGCTGCTGCGGTGGCATGGCTATGATGCTTCTAGCGCAAAATGCGGCTGCATCGCCGCTTGCGCCAGTGCGTTACCGCCCGCGACGAGAATCGCGGCGGTCACCTCTGCTCGGACCGCGTCCTGCGGAGTCCGAGCGGCCCGCACCAGCGCCACCGCGCCCAGCGGTGCGCTTGTCTGCGCTGCGGCCAGCCCAGCCGCTGCTGCGCTCTTCGCCGCGGCCTGCACCCCCGCGGCCTTGGCTTGCTGCACCGCGACTGCTGTCGCTGCTGCGCGCCGATCCGCGGCCTGCGCTGCGCTCGTCACCGCTACGGCCGCCACTGCGTCCACCTTCGCCGCCGCGTGAACCACGACCGCCACGTCCACCATCCCGGCGGTCATTACGTCCTGCACCGCGACGGGCACTGCCTGTCCCGGCAGTACGACCGACGCGCTCATCATTGCCCTCGCTTTTAATAACGCGGCGAGAAGCTCCCGTAGAAGCAACCGGGCCTTCGCTTGTCCATTGAATGCGGTTCAGCTTCTGATTCGTGCCTTCCTCGATTCGAGCAAGCTCCGGTCTGTCGTGCTGCGTTGCAAACGTCACAGCAAGACCCGTTCCACCTGCACGGCCTGTACGACCGATACGGTGAATATAACTTTCCGCATCATGCGGAATATCGTAGTTGAATACGTGGGTAACCCCTTCAACGTCCAGACCCCGTGCTGCAACATCGGTAGCAACAAGGATTTGCAGCTTCGCATCGCGGAATGCTTTCATGACATTTTCCCGCTTGGATTGGGACAAATCCCCGTGAAGCTCGTCGCTTTCATACCCTGCTTCGCGCAGATCTTCGTTCAGCTTCGAAGCCCGGCGCTTCGTCCGGCAGAATATAATCGCCAAATACGGGCGATACGTATCAATCATGCCACGAAGTGCATCAAACTTGCCGCGATCTGTACATTCCAGCACCTGCTGGCGAATCTGATGAATCGGAATCATGGACTTGGAGGAAACTTTCACGTCCTCCGGGTCTTTCATATAGTTTTTCGCCAGTACACGAATGCCTTTCGGCATCGTAGCCGAGAACAGCATCGTTTGACGCTTATGCGGCAGTTCGCGCAAAATCGTCTCTACATCATCCAGGAAACCCATGTGTAACATCTGATCTGCTTCATCCAGTACCAGCTTTTTCACATTATCGAGCTTCAATGTCCCGCGGCGCAGGTGATCCAGAAGGCGGCCTGGTGTTCCTACAACGATTTGAGTTCCATTTTGCAGCTTACGCAGCTGCTTCTCTACATCCTGTCCACCATACACGGCAAGCACATGCAGCTTGTCATCGTTCGCAGTCAGTTTCTTCGCTTCTTCCGTAATCTGCAAAGCCAGCTCACGCGTAGGCGCAATAATGAGTGCCTGCGGGGAGCGGTCCGAGACGTTAATTTTCTGAATAATCGGCAGCAAAAAAGCCAGCGTTTTTCCTGTGCCCGTCTGTGCCTCGGCAATAATATCACGTCCACCCAGCAGTACGGGAATCGAACGTTCCTGTACCGGAGTTGGCACAGCGATACCCTGATGTTTCAGCACCTCGCACCATTCCGGGCGAATTCCTAGTTGTTCAAAATTTGCCAATCGTTACACCTCTGTATATTCATTTAGATAAATCCATTTCATAGAAGACCCTACCCTTGGAAATGCATAGGCATCTCCGTCTGAACTTGATTGAGTCTATGTCATTGTTTGAGTCGGCATACGAACCTGCTATTAGCATCCGTGTGCCCGAGTTCTGCATCTGAACCTGATTCTCTACTCCAGTCACACCTGTAACTGCAGTACACATCTTGTAAGTCCAAACTAGTTTTCCTGAATTCAACTCTGATTATGAAATGAATTTTTAAAAAGCAATCATTCCATTGCTCTTCTTCTCCATACCCTGTAGTTTACACGTTCATCCAGTAAAACAAAAGCGAAACCGAGCTACCGCGCCAACTTGTAGCATGAACGTATCGTAAAAAAATCAAACATTTAGTAAAACAACGTGCCCATCAGGCAGCATTACTGAGTATTTTAGAGATAGATCAATAGCCCCGTTTAATATAACCTTGCTCCTTGTTTTACAGTTCGTTTAATTTATTTATTCCTTTTAAAAATCAGCTTAATAAAACATCTTGTTGAATCATTCCGTTACTCACCTACCCGCTACACTTAATAGCAACATTTTGGTAACCAACAGCCGGGTGCTCGCGTTTATTCTAATGTGCGGTATAACGTTATTACTTCTCAGGAAGAACAGGAGGTCAATATGCGATGAAAGCGAGAGGAATCCGAAGAACGATCATATGGGGGCTGTCTGGCATGTTGGTGTTAGCCATCATCACTTTGTTTTCGATTCTGAACAACGTTGGTTACGGCAACGTAAAGCAAATCATACGTTTAGAACGGAGCGGCCACTCCATGATTCAGATGGACAATCCCTCGCCGGGCAGGGAACGTTACCTTACCAAAGACCAGAATGATCCGCAGGAACGGCTAAAGTCAAGAATGCAGCGTGAAGGTTGGAAATATCAACAACAAGAAGGCTCCGGGTATTTTTTTATAAAAGAAGGCAAACAGGAAATTGTGACCACACGCAAATGGAATCATTTCTACATCCTTTATGATTTGAATGCTGGTATCGCTAACCTTGAAGACTAAAGCCAACCTGAGCGATTAGAAAAAGATCACGCCAATTTCTAACGATCACCACAAACCTTATTTGCTCGAAATACGCACTGTCAGAATTCTAACGATCACCAGGAAGCTTATTTCCTCAAAAATCACAGAAATCCCCCAAAAAAGGAGTGAAATCAGCTAAATAGCGTCTCTGGTGATCGTTAGAAATGCAAATGGCCCAAATACGCCTAAATAAGGCTTCTCATGATCGTTAGCGCTCAAGACTACAAAAAAAGCGGCTCCCCTCGCATAACCACAAGGAGACCGCTACGCATCAATACTTTGTAGCATTACCTATCAACCGTAGCCGTTTCAAGGCTTACCGTTACCTAACTATCGCTTAAACTCAGTCGCCTGCATTTGCAACCGAACTCTTATTACGACATAAGAATAATCCCTGAAACAATTACTTTACGCTCCGTGTCCGCCAGTACCTACACCTGACACATTGAATCCGCTGCGTTCCAGCAGTCGGGAACTTTCTTCATTCAACCCACGCAGATGCACGGTTTTGCCGAGCTTCGCGTATTTGAATTTCACTTTACCAATCGCCACAACTGCCGTGTTATCCCAGATATGCGAGCCGGCAAAGTCAATCATGATGTCCTGCGGGTCTGTTTCCGCATCGAATTCATCTACGAAATGGGACGAAGAACCAAAAAAGAACGGCCCGGACACACGATACACTTTCTGTCCTTGCTCCTCGCTAGCCTGTACACGAATTTTGGTCTGCTTCCAGCCAAAATGCAGCACGCTGAGCACGACACCGACCATTACACCAAGCGAAAGGTCATGCGTGTAAACAACGATCGCTACCGTCACCACCATAACGAAAGCTTCTGCGCGTGGTACACGTGCAATATTTTTTACAGAACTCCAGTCAAACGTACCAATACACACCATAAACATCACACCGACCAGCGCACCCATCGGGACTTGTTTCACCACACCACTCAGTAATAGTAGCAAAATGGCAAGGAACGCACCTGCCGTAAATGTGGACAGCCTTCCACGTCCGCCTGACTTCACATTAATCACCGACTGTCCGATCATCGCACAGCCACCCATGCCGCCGAACAATCCGTTTACAAAGTTGGCAATACCCTGACCACGCACCTCACGGTTTTTGCTACTTTTGGTCTCGGTCATCTCATCAACAATGGTCGCGGTCAATAAGGACTCCAGCAAACCAACGAGGGCCATTGTGAATGAATAAGGCAACAGGATCATCAGTGTATCCCATGTCCACGCAATATTCGGCAAATGGAACATCGGCAGTGTACTCGTCAGATTGCCCATTTCACCCACCGTTTTGACATCGAGATGAAAAATCGCCGTAATAATCGTCATAATAATAATCGCTACAAGCGGAGCTGGAGCTGCTTTGAAAAAACGCGGCAAAATATAGATGATAGCTAACGTTCCCGCCACCATCACATACATGATCCAGTTCGCTCCCGTAAAGTGGGTAAGTTGCGCCATAAAGATCAGAACCGCCAGTGCGTTCACAAATCCGGTTAACACCGAATGAGGCACAAACGTAATAAATCGCCCTACTTTAAATATGCCTAAAATAAACTGGATGATGCCTGTCAGAATGGTCGCCGCAAAAAGATACTCCACGCCATAATCCTTGACGAGTCCTACCATCAATACCGCCATAGCTCCTGTTGCTGCCGAGATCATGCCCGGTCTGCCACCTGCAATCGAAATGACGATAGCAATCGTAATCGATGCGTATAATCCCACCATCGGATCTACTCCTGCAATGATGGAGAACGCAATCGCTTCTGGAATCAGTGCCAGTGCTACTGTGATGCCTGCGAGCACATCTCCGCGGATATTGCCGAACCACTGTTGTTTTAACGTATTCATATGTTGTTGCTTTGCCTCCTAAGTTTGTTCCTCAAATTAACAATCTTTAACGATCTGCTGAACAAAAACGGAAGTCGTATACGTCCAATTTCTCACTTTGGGACTCACAAAAAAAGACAGTGGGAAGTCTGCAAACAACACAAAATAACGGATAAGTCCTCGCAGAAAATAACTACTATTATGCCTGACTCTTCGCCTGCTCATGGTAAATGCCCAAAAGCATACCGCGCCCTTAACCTGTCTATTGCTAGTCTACTTGTCCCTAAGTGCATGATGGTCTACTGCCTTAATCTAGACGTAAACACCGTTTCTAATCATCATGTCATTGCCGTTCCAGCATGTACTGACCGTTTCCGTTACTATTCAGCTGTCTTTCTTGCTTACGGCATCTCGTCTCACCATCTAATCTCAACTATACTTGCTGAATAGACAGAGCAATGCCTGTTGTTAGTTTTCCTCTCTCAGAAAAACCGGGGCCGTTAATCTACTGACCTATTATTATAGTTACAGACATACATATGTACGAACACTGTAATATCGCAAAAACAAGTACTTATCTCCTATTATCTTCAGCTTTCTAGATTTAACTCCCTTTATCTCTACTCATCAAAAAAACCGCAAAGACCTTTCATAAAAGGCCTTGCGGTCTACCTTTGGCATTTCCAGGGTACGGTGAGTTATTCCTATTTCCAGGCAATCGTTTTTTGGCGTTTGTTAACTTCATATGATAACTTCCGGCTTAGAACCTGCCCGATTTGAATATCGAGTACAATAGGAATGCCACCATGAGGATTGCCACGAGAAAACCAATCTCAATCACCGGAATATCCCACAGCATCGTGGATTGGTGACTAATCGAAGAACCGATAATAAGTCCCACCATGATGATACAGAAGGCCAGTAACACAATGCTGAATGATAAACGATTGCTGATCTGATCCAGCCTGCGCATGAGCAACTCTAATTCAGGTACGCTGATCTCCAGCCGCAGCTTGCCTTTGCTAATGATGGAGGAAAGCTGGCGCAATTGCCCGGGCAGCCCAATGACACTTTCGGCCATGTCTGCCGCACTGCGAAACAACCGATTTTTGATTCGACCTGGGCTAAAACGTTCCTTGAGCAGCTTCCGTCCAAACGGCTCCGCCATATCCACGATGCTCAAGGTAGGGTCGAGATGTTCAATGACCCCTTCCATCGTCAGCAAGGATTTGCCCATCAGCAGTATATCTGCGGGCATGACAACCCTGTGTTTCTGGGCAATGCCAAACAGATCATTTAACGCCTGTCCTACACTGATTTTGGAAAAAGGAATATCGTAATATTTCGTTCGAAGTTTGTCCAAGTCCACATGAAGCGCGCGCGCATCCATGTCATCCGGCATCATACCTAGCTTCTCAATTGCACGGATCATACTGTCGGTATCCTTACGCATTAGCCCGATAATGAGCGAGGCAAGCTGCTGCTTCATCTCGTCACTCAGACTGCCGACCATGCCGAAGTCGATGAAGGCGAGACGCCCATCCTTCAGCACCATCAGATTGCCCGGATGCGGGTCAGCATGAAAGAAACCTTGCATAAAAATCTGATTGAGCAGCGCATCCACCAGCCGCTCAGCAATATTGTTCAGATCATGACCACGCTTCACCAGTTCATCCCGGTTGTTCAGCTTGATGCCCTCAATATACTCCATGGTTAACACACGTGATGAGGTCTGATCCCAGTAGATTACCGGAATTTTCACTTTAGGGTCCTGCTGATATTGCTGTGCAATCTTCTCCGTATTGCGACCTTCCACCGTATAATCGAGCTCCGCCATCAGAGCCTGAGCATATTCTTCCACCATCTGCGGGATCTGATATTGCTTCACCCAATCCCAACGTTTCTCCGCCATCGCGGTCAGTTCACGCAAAATGTCCAGATCACGCTGCACAATCCGTGATATGCCGGGGCGCTGGATTTTGATCGCTACCGCCTCTCCGCTCTGAAGTTTGCCCAGATGCACCTGACCAATACTGGCTGCGGCCACCGGGGTATCCTCGAACCGGGAAAAGATCTCTTCCAGCGGTGTATCCAATTCCTGTTCCAAAATACCCCGTGCCGTCTCTGATGAGAACGGCGGAACCTGATCCTGCAATTTGACCAGTTCCCGAATAACCGATTCAGGTAAAAGATCTGCCCTTGTGCTTGCAAGTTGCCCCAGCTTCACAAAAGCCGGCCCCAGCTCCTGCAACACCAGCCTGATCCGTTCGCTTAACGTCTTGGTGGGTTGCGCTTCACGCGACATCCACCGTCTGGGCAGGGCCAGCAGCTGGAATAATCCCAGCTCCTCGACCATATAACCGAAGCCATGACGCACCAGCGCCATGGCAATCTCCCGGTATCTGCCGACATGTTTGATCCGCACAGCCATCTATTCGATCTCGTTTCCTTTGAGAGGAGGAGAATCTTCAACAACCGGAGCCGGGGATTCATCAAGTTGAAGCTGTGGTGTCTGATTCAGTTCGGCTAGCTTTTTTTCCAAAACCGCAACGCGCTGCTCCAGACTGGTCACGTCGCTTTCGGATGCCACGCCAGCTTCCTGAAGGACACGTTTGACCTGCTCCTGAATGACACGTTTCAGCTGGCCTTGCTCTTCTTCCCCGCGCTCCAACAGTCGTTCAACAAACGCTTTGGATTCTCCGGGCGCAAGCTTCCCGCGTTCCACCAGATCATCCACGGTTTTTTCAATCTTTTCTTTGCTGACTACCGTAAGACCAAGCCCTAACGAGAACGCCTTCTTGAACAAATCGCTCATCTTATTCATCCTCCTCTTTGGTTGTCTCTATATTACACCTCTTAAACCTCGACATGCAAAAAGGAAAGCTTTGTTATACGTACCGCGCTGCCCATTTACCTGCCTGCAAAACCAATCGACGATACATTTCGTTTGCAAAGGATGGAACAGAATGCCCAGGCATCAAATATACAATTCGGCCCAGTCCATATTTATGCGCCCATGCCGCCGGTTTAGGCCCTTCTTTGGACTGGTATTCCAGCAGAATTTTGGTCTCAGTAAATGAACCGAACTCGAACTCATACGGCTCTTCTTCCATTGTGAAACCGGAAACCCCCTCCGTCACGGGATGACTCTCCGCCGTAACTGTGAACTCCAATGGCGCATAAGGCGGGTGATGAAGAAATTTGGCTCCGATCATCTGTTTGATCTCATTTCGGTTCTGAAGCGAGATTCCATTATGTAAAATGACCAGCCCGCCCCCGTTACTCACATACGACAACAGACCTGCTGTCTGCTGTGGGGAGACTTTCCCTCTCCAATCGTCCATGTATGAGATACACACATCAAACCCTGAAATATTTTCATGGAGTAGCATATTGCGATTTTCACTGCATTGAACCGTGATCGTATCCTGAAAAATCCGGCTTATCTCCGCATCCACTCCTTGAAGCGGGTGCCAGTCCGGATGAGTATAATCCCCAATCAATAGTGCTTTTTTACGATGATCCATCATAATCATCTCCTTTCTAGTGATCTTGTTCCTTTAGTTTCGTCTGCACACTCCATATCCTATAAATTAACCACGCTTTGTATCATCGACTACCTGTGAATCTTCTAACTCACTTTCCTGCAAGGCATTTGCACAATTTAACATCAAGCACCTCTGTTATAAACGTTATGTTTTAGATGTGAGTGTTTATCTTCCATATCGGTTTTGAACAGGATATCTACAGACTCAGAATACTTCCTAGTATAGCCGTATTATGGTTTGCCAAATCCACATCATTCCGATCCATATTGGCTTCCCCAGTCTCCTTTTTCAAAAGATGCTCCGTCCCTAACACATTCAACATGTTTCACTAAAAACCTTTAATTGTACAGTCCAATCCCCAACTTCACGACCAAAGTCTCAGGAGGTTCAAAACAAACTCATGCCCTTACGCTCATTCCCGAAAGAGGGAGATTAGGCTGGTTCGACAAAACGAAAAATCAGTCCTCGTCCAAGCGGTTTATAGACACTTTCCAGGCCATATCCCTCCAATCCGGGCTCTATGCATCCATATTTGACAGTACTGACCTGCCACACATGGATGCGTTAAGCACGTTGTCCTGAACACTTCTGAACACGATCTTTACACACGGATGCTACACTTGAACTAAGCTTGTTGTTTGCGGTACAGTCGGCAATGCTCCACCCATCTCTGTGCGGCTCGCGGATCAGAACCGAGGTGCACGTGTGTGTACCCCGCCACGATACTGCCCGAAGCGTATCCCTCCTGTTTCGAACCACGCAGCCCCTTCGTTTCATACGCGTGTGGAATGGCTCCTTCTTCGCGGTACGTCATTGTAGAGTAATGGAATTCATGCCCTCGTAGCACTTCACCCTGTTTTAGCAAAAAAGAGTCCTGAACCGCACTCGCTTCCCGATATCCCAGTGCAGCTCGCTTCTTCTGCATCTGTACCTGCGCAGGAATAATTCCTGCCATGGTATACGTCTGCCCTTCACGATCTGTCAGCGTTTCGGCCAGAACCATATAGCCGCCGCACTCCGCGAACAGCGGCATCCGGGAACGTGCTGCTGCGCGTAGCCCTTCCAGAAAAAGCTCATTTCCGGCAATCACCGCCGCGAACTCCTCAGGAAAGCCACCGCCAAGATAAATACTGTCTGCCTCTGCCGGAATGCCTTCGCCGGCGAGTGGACTGAAATACTGCAGTCTTGCCCCCGCCGCTTCGAGCAGTTCCAGATTGTCTGGATAATAAAAGTTAAATGCCGCATCGCGAGCGACAGCAATAACAGGCTGGTACGTATCCGGTTTGCTGTGGATGTGGAGGGCCGTCGGTTGGGGTACATACTCGGCGTCGTTCACTCTGGCCGTGTGGGTAATGCTATGAATATCGGTAGCGTTAATCATATCGTTAGCATTGGTTTTGTCGCTAATGTGAGCCATTGCTGTATCACTAGATATATTCAATGTATCGCTAGTACGAGCAGTATAAGCCATATGAGCTGTGTTGCTCGGGATGGCATTGGTTGAGCCAGCTAGATTGGTGGAATGCACCGAGAGCGGGGGAGCGCTGGCTGCCAGTTGCAACAGAAGATCCAGATCCGTACCCTCTAGTAACACATCGGCTGCCCGTTGGAATAAAGGTTCCAATTCTCCACGCTCAATGGCAGGGACGAGTCCCAGATGTCTCTCGGGGATGGACATGTCTTCATCCCTTTTCAGCCAACCGACGACCGGAATGCCGCACATTTGCTCAATCGCTTTTTTCACAATCGTATAGTGCCCTGCACTTCCGCACCGATTCACAATCACACCAGCAATGTTTAATTCAGGCTCCAACTGCTGAAAGCCTAGAACGATGGCCGCCGCGCTGCGCGCCATACTACGTACATCCACAACCAAAATCACCGGTGTCTGTGTGATCATCGCAATTTCTGCGGTAGAACCGATATTACTGAGCGGATCTTTACCATCGTAGAGGCCCATCACCCCTTCAATGATGGAAATATCATGACCTGCGGAGGCCAACTGGAATGTCTCCTTCACATATGCTGGCGAAGTCATCCATGCGTCCAGATTACGTGAAGGTCTGCCCGTCACGGCTGTATGATAGGTTGGATCAATATAATCCGGACCGCATTTGAATCCCTGTACGCTCAATCCGCGCTGGGCAAGTGCCTTCATTAGACCGAGCGTTACAGTCGTTTTACCCGCCCCGCTCCCCGTACCTGCAATAATCAGCCGGGGTGTGGTTTTGTTGTCGGACGTCATTGGTACGGGGTTGTTATTGAACGTTGTTGGTGCCACTCCATTATTAGACGCCGTTAGTGTGACTCCATTATTAGATGTCATTGGTGTGACTACGTTATCAGATGCCGTTGGTGTGACTACGTTATTATTAGACTCAGTCGGTAAAATTTCATTTGTTGGTAAGGCTTCATTATTGGATGTGTTCTTTGTGTTCTTTGTGTTCTTTGCGTTCTTTGCGTTCTTTGTGTTCTTTGCGTTCATCGTTCATCCCGCCTTTGCTCTACATATAACAAATAGACCATCCCATATCGGTTTCAACGGCTGGGACGGTCATGGTCAAGAGGTGATAGCAACTACTTCTTATGTGTCAACGCATCGAGGTAAACGGTAGCTATGATCTGCTCGGATAGACTTTGTAATCTCGGCAGAACGGCAGAAGTGACTCCGATTCTACAACTGATGCGGCCGATACAACCTGATGTAGCCCATAGCAACTCAAAGTACCCAACTGCCAGCTCTTCCTTTGTTGCCCCATCTCTAACGATCACCAGAGACCTTATTTCGCGAAAAAAGCACACTTTCAAATTCTAACGATCCTGAGGAACGTTATTTGGGGGAAATAGCTCGAATTCTAGCCATTTTGTTTGAAAAACGCTTAAATAACGTCTGTGGTGATCGTTAGAATTTAGAGTTATCTATTTTGGGGTAAATAGCGTCATCTGAGATCGTTAGAGCTGCCACGTTGATTGTTTTGGAGAAAAGTTTGTTGCTCGTTGGTAGTTGCTCGTTACTCACTGCTAATTCTGGTGATACATAATGTTATTCACATAAAAACATGTCACAGTTCGGGACTACTAACCTCCCCAAAATACATTGGTGCTTATCGGTGACGCACACGATCAAAAACATGCTCGTGCTTATTGGTGACGCAAACGATCTAAAGGCACGTTAATGCTAGTTTTTCAGATGAAATGCTTGTCGGTCACACGAAATGCTGGTTGACCAGACGAAATGCTTGTCCGTCAAACGCAATGCTGGCTGGTCAAACGAAACGCTGGTTGACCCCACAAAATGCATCTCAATCACATTGACTGGACTTAATCAAATGCTACCCGTGCGACAGAGATCGTCAGGTTGCCGCTTTTTTTCTTTTCCAGCAACCAATGGTCAGCTCCCGAAGACAGCAGTGCCGCCGGTTCACTTACGCCATAGGCTCCGGTGTATTTAAATACCGTCTCGGACGGATTGGCAAGTTGCACCGTATTCAGTTCCTCTGGAGTGTAAGTGACGAGTTCCCAGCCGTACTTAGCGCATAGAGCCAGCAGGCCTTCCTCATCTTTTTTCAGATCAATCGTAGCCACGTTGCGCACGCTCTTCACGGACAGGGACAGCTCTTCCAGCGTGGCAAGCACTTCCTGCTCCAACTCCTCCATCGCCGTTCCGCGATTGCAGCCCATGCCGAGCACGAGACTTTTGGGACGATACAACACACCATTCGTTAGAAAACGTTCCTCTTCAGCCGCCGAAAGCAGACGGTCACTGACCACCAGTGCAGCGTTAAACGTAAACGATTCCGTCTCCTGCATACTGCCAAAGACCTGAATGTGATCCGGTACAGGTTTGTTATACCGCCACCAGTTGCGTTCGCCTGTCTCTTGAATCAGTGCCACCGGCTCTTCGTTAACCACCGCCGCACTTACCGGGGTTGCTTTATCAAAGCTGTCCACGATCCAGCCCAGTTCACGACCAAACATATCCACCGGAATCGTGCCCTGCACATCCGAAGCTGTCGTAATGACTGCACGTGCACCAAGCACTTCCGCCACTTGACGCGTGAGTTCATTGGCACCGCCAAGATGACCGGACAGCACGCTAATGACGTTCTCGCCACGGTCATCGATGACCAGCACGGCAGGGTCTACTTTTTTGTCCACCAGCAGCGGAGCAATCATGCGGACGACGGCACCCAGCGAGATAAACAGAATGATGCCGTTATAACGTTTGAACAGGTCTGGCAGAATCAGCTTCACCGAACCTTCAAACAGGGTATATCCAAGTTGTTCCTCGTCGCCACGGGCAAATTTGCTCATATAATAGACGTCTGTGCCCTGAAACTGTCCTTCGAGGTTACGCACCATCTCCACGCCGTGCTTCGTAATGGCTACAGCAGCAAACGGATTACTCACCGGACTTCACTCCCTTGCGATAACCGTGGGTGAAGGATTTGTCGTACAGTTTGGAACGATGAGCATCCCGGTTCACCAGATCAGGATCAAGCGCCCAGCCTGCCAGAATCATCGCATGCATCGTAATGCCTGCGGCACGCAGATCCGCAGCCAGGTTGGCCAGCGTGGTACGCACAATTTTCTGATCCGGCCATGTTGCGCGTTGCACTACCGCGACCGGTGTATCTTCGCTCCAGCCTGCGGCAAGGAATTCGACCACGACTTTTTTTGCCAGTGTTGCACTCAGGAAGAGCGCCACTGTACAGTGATGGGATGCCAGATCGCGCAGCTTCTCCCGTTCAGGCACAGGGGTACGTCCTTCCGCACGCGTCAGGATGACGGTCTGCGTCAGTTCCGGCACAGTCAGCTCCGCTCCCAGCGCCGCTGCCGAAGCAAATACCGAGCTAACGCCCGGAATAATCTCGTACTCCACGCCCTGTTGTTTCAATAAAACCATCTGTTCCAAAATGGCACCATACATTGCTGGATCACCCGTATGTACACGTGCTACGCTACGTCCTGCACGAACCGCTGTGCACATCAGTTCGACCTGCTGTTCCAAATCCATGCCGGAGCTTTGCAGCACCTCAGCTTCGGATTTGGCAGTCGCAATCAGTTCATCATTCACGAGGGAATCCGTGTACAGAACGAGGTCGGCATTTTTCAAAATATTCGAACCTTTTACCGTAATCAGCTCGGGATCTCCAGGGCCTGCACCAACGATGTACACTTTCGCTTCCAATGTTTTCATTATTTGCTCACCACCATCAGGCTCAAATATTCCAGCTCCTGCCCTTTCAGTTCACGGGCGTCACGCCAGACCAATTCATAAGGAGAAGTGACTTTGGTGACCACCGAGGCTTTGCCGCCAAGTCCCATCTCGTCCAGCAGCTCCAGCATCGGGTCCAGCACCTTTGCCACCTTAATAAACACAATCGTATCGTGATGCTCAATCGCCTGCCGCATCGCTTCTTTATCCGCTGTAGCCGGAATAATGCCAACCTGCTCATCTCCATCTGCCAGATGGATATCCAGCGCTGCCGCCGCACCAAGCACGGAGGATATGCCCGGAATCGAGCTAATCGGCACTTCAGGATGCAGTTCGCGCATCAGACGTGCAAGGTGGATAAATGTACTGTATAAGTTCGGATCACCTTCCGTCACAAATGCTACATCTTTGCCTTGCTTTAGCGCCTCCCAACACGCTTCCACGGTTTTGCCCCACTCCCGCTCCAGCACAACCGGGTCTTTGGTCATCGGAAAGATCAGCCCCAGCATCTCTTTCTCCTCTGGATTCACATATAATTCAACAATTTCGTGGGCGTAGGATTTACCGCCTTTGCGTTTCTTCGGATAGGCGACCACCGGGCATTCGCGAATCATCCGGTATGCTTTGACCGTAATCAGCTCCGGGTCTCCCGGTCCGACACCGACGCCATACAATGTGCCAACCGTCTTGCCCTCCGATGGTGCAGTTGCGGGTAGTTCTGACAACGCAGACGCATCTGCGGAGGGCTTGTTTGCAGTCACGTTCTGAGTTGTGCCGACTCCGACTCCAGCTCCTGCCACGCTCACCGTTTCGCTTGCTGCTCCTCCTGTTGTGAGACCTTCTGGATTCATTCCAGTGATGCCTGCTGCACTGCTCGCAGTTTCGCTTGTGGCCGCAGTGCCTTGTGCTGCTAAGCTACCTGATGTGTCTCTGGTGACGCTTCCTGTTGTTGTGTTAATGCTGTTCTCCCCCTTTGGTTCCTTGCCGAAAAACTATTCCGCTCCGTTCGCTGTTTCGGCTTCCGCTTCTGCTCCTGCTATAAATTGGCCTGTAATGACATAGATCGGATTCAGTCCGTCAAAACGGGTCATGTTCAGGATCGGCTTGCTCCGCGCCGTCTGTAGCAAAGTCACGGAGGCATCCATGCCTGCATCGCGCATCGCCTTCATGCTATCATGCAGCGTTTCGATGGTCGCTGCATTCACCACGATGCGTCCCTCGGGGCGCAGCCGGGACGCACACAAGGCGATCAGCTGCGCGAGTTCGCCGCCGCTGCCGCCAATGAACACCGCATCGGGACCCGGCAGTTCGTCCAGCCCCGCTGGCGCTTTGGCATGAAGGACGGTAAAATCCGTCCGGAATTTGATCCGGTTGGCCTCGATGTTCACGAGGTCACCTTCGTTCTTTTCGATGGCGAAGACCTGGCCTCGCGGCGCCAGCCGCGTGCACTCCACCGCCACCGATCCGGAACCTGCGCCGATATCCCACACGATGCTGTCCTCGCCCAGTTTCAGCTCAGATAAGCTGAACGCGCGGACTTCACGTTTGGTGATGAGGCCCTTCTCGGGTTTGCGCTGATGGAATTCTTCATCTGCAAACCCGAAGCCTTTGCGCGGCGCCGGTGCATCCTTGCGGCGCAACAAAATGACGACGTTCAGCGGGCTGCACTCAGCCGCTGCCAGCTCGTCCAGGGTGTAGTGGCGGGCACGCTCGTCTGCCGCGCCCAGGTTTTCCGCAACGTAGGCATCGTACTCCGTCATGCCGAATTGTTGCAGATACGCCCCGATCGCAGCGGGGCTGTTATGCTCGTCCGTGAGCAGCGCCACTTTGGCTTTGCCATCGATGCGCTGGGCGAGGCCTTTGAGCGGGCGACCGTGCACGCTTTCGAGCACGGCGTCGTGCCAGCTCTCGCCAAGCCTCGCGAATGCCAGCTGCAGCGAGCTGAGATTAGGCCGGATGTCCAGTTGATCCGGGCCGAGTTTGCGCGCGAAATACCCGGCGATGCCGTAAAACAGCGGGTCTCCCGAGGCGAGCACAACGATGTTGTGCGAGTCCTGCAACGCTTTTATTTTCGCAACGAGGTCATTCAAACTGCTCTTGATCATGATCTTCTCTCCCGCAAACGCCGGGAAAAATTGTAACAGACGTTCGCCGCCTACCAGCACATCTGCCTCCTGAATGAGATGGAGACTGTCTGCCGTCAGCCCCGCTGCTCCTTCTTCCCCCACGCCAATAATGCGGATGTTACGATTCTTTGCTCCAGTTGTTGTGTTCGAGTTCACTGATTTCCGCCCTCCCCAGTTCCATTCCTTTCATGGTGACCAGCACCACTTCCACCGTTACGCCGCCGCCCGCATGTTCGAGACAGTGCTGGCAGGCGTACAGGCATAACTTTTCAAAATAAGGCAAATATCCTGCTTCGGTCATCATATCCGCCACCTGAGTCGCCGTGTTGGCTTCCTCGATCGCTTGCGCCAGTTCATCCCCAGCCCCCGTCTCGCGAGCCACGGACGCAAGAAATCCAAAATCCACCGGCGCACTTTTGGAGTGCACCATCATGACCCCTTGAGCCACTTTGGCGAATTTACCCGGCATCCCGACCAGACTGATGCGTTTCATGCCCAGCCGTTTCCCGTGTTTGATCGCAAAGCCTACAAAGTCACCCATCTGAATAAAGGCTTCCTCCGGCAGTTCGGGCATCATTTTCATGGCATACTTCTCACTACTGCCGCCTGTTGTCAGCACAATGTGCTCGCAACCGGAAGCCTGCGCAACGGAAATCGCCTGCACCACACTGGCTTTGTACGCCGAAGTAGAGAACGGAACGACCACGCCGCGTGTGCCCAAAATGGAGATACCGCCAAGAATGCCAAGCCGCGCATTGAGCGTTTTCTTCGCGATCTCCTCGCCGTCCGGCACGCTGATGACCACTCGTACCCCTCTGGCGGTGCCATGTTCCGCAAGCACCTGAGTCACCGCTTCGGTAATCATGCGGCGCGGCACGGGATTAATGGCCGCTTCCCCAACAGGCACGGGCAATCCTGGCTTCGTAACACGCCCCACACCAATGCCGCCATCCAGCTCTACCCCCGGCTCGTCCCGCCAAGACACATGCGCAATGATTTTCGCCAAATGTGTGGCGTCCGGGTCATCCCCGGCATCCTTGATCGTGGCACAGGTTGCTGTACCATCCGTCATCAGCTCCTGCTCGATCAGCTCGAACGAGTGGTCAAAGCCGGCGGGCAAGGAAACCACGGCTTGCGCAGGAATATGACCCGTTAACAGGAGCTGCGTCGCTCCTTTGGCAACGGCTGTCGCACACGCACCGGTCGTAAAGCCGGAACGCATCGGTTTATCCGGGTCCGGTGCTTCTCCGCTTTTCATGCGTTTCTTTTCCATGGCTTTGAACCTCCCGTCCTTCTAATTGCTCGCTAGTTGGTGTGATTATGTTTACTGTTGGTTGATGTTTACTGTCGCTTATTGCTGGTTGCTGTTTGCTTTTTAGTCTTGTATGAATTGTTAGTTAATCGATTATTAGTTAATCGATTTTTAGTCGTACTCAACAACTGAGACGCTAATAAATGTACACTAACCATTGTTGATCGTTAGAGGTTACTAGACGTTGCTCGACTAGACTTACACTCACTGGCGATCGCACCTAACCATCTCATTTTACTTAACACCCACTTCACTCACGGCTAAGCTCTAACGATCACAGATAACGTTATTTGGACTAATTTGCCCTCGCTGGGATTCTAACGATCTCAGGAGACGCTATTGCTCCAAAAAGATGGCATTCTAGCCATTTTCGAATGGTTTTCAGTGAAATAGCGTTCCTCAGGATCGTTAGAATTTCAAGGGGCTGATTTTACGCAAAATAAGCTTCCTGGTGATCGTTAGAAGTTGCTGAAGCGGAATCCCAATCTCTGGTGGCTTGCATGCTAACCATCTCATTTACTTAACGCCCACTTCACTCACGACTAAGCGCTAACGATCACAGATAACGTTATTTGGACTAATTTGCCCTCGCTGGAATTCTAACGATCTCAGGAGACGCTATTTCTCCAAAAAGATGGCATTTTAGCCATTTTCGAATGGTTTTCAGTGAAATAGCGTTCCTCTGGATCGTTAGAATTTCAAGAGGCTGATTTTACGCAAAATAAGCTTCCTGGTGATCGTTAGAAATTGCTGAAGCGGAATCCCAATCTCTGGTGGCTTGCATGCTAACCATCTCATTCACTTAACTCCCACTACACTTACGGCTAAGCGCTAACGATCACAGATAACGTTATTTGGACTAATTTGCCCTCGCTGGGATTCTAACGATCTCAGGAGACGCTATTGCTCCAAAAAGATGGCATTTTAGCCATTTTCGAATGGTTTTCAGTGAAATAGCGTTCCTCAGGATCGTTAGAATTTCAAGAGGCTGATTTTACGCAAAATAAGGTCGCTGGTGATCGTTAGAAGTTGCTGAAGCGGAATTCCAATCTCTGGTGGCTTGCATGCTAAGCATCTCATTCACTTAACACCCACTTTACTCACGGCTAAGCTCTAACGATCACAGATAACGTTATTTGGACTAATTTGCCCTCGCTGGGATTCTAACGATCTCAGGAGACGCTATTTCTCCAAAAAGATGGCATTTTAGCCATTTTCGAATGGTTTTCAGTGAAATAGCGTTCCTCAGGATCGTTAGAATTTCAAAAAAGGGATTTTACACAAAATAAGCTTCCTGGTGATCGTTAGAAATTGCTGAAGAGGAATTCCAATCTCTGGTGGCTTGCATGCTAAGCATCTCATTCACATAACACCCACTTCACTCACGGCTAAGCTCTAACGATCACAGATAACGTTATTTGGACCAATTTGCCCTCGCTGGGATTCTAACGATCTCAGGAGACGCTATTTCTCCAAAAAGATGGCATTTTAGCCATTTTCGAATGATTTTCAGTGAAATAGCGTTCCTCAGGATCGTTAGAATTTCAAAAGAGGGATTTTACGCAAAATAAGCTTCCTGGTGATCGTTAGAAATTGCTGGACTTTAACAGATTCGGACATAGTCCTCAGTGAAGACTCTTCCAGTTCTTATTAGGACGCAGCACGGCCTTGGTTAAGCAGACTTAATCAGATCAGTTAGATTTCGTTTGACCTCACTGGTCGAGCGAGGCAAATCGCCTTAGTACTCCCGCCGCTCTATGCCTTTACAGCCATCAACGAGATTGCGTTAAGTGCTGCCACGACGATTGTGCTGCCGCCTTTGCGACCGATGTTAGTGATAAAAGGAATGTCCAGCTTGCGCAGCTCGTCCTTCGACTCGGCAGCGGATACAAAACCTACCGGCATGCCGATAATGAGCCCTGGCTTAGCCTGACCCTCTTTTACAAGACGAATCAGCTCAAGCAGCGCGGTGGGCGCATTACCAATGGCGTAGATTCCGCCTTCATACATTTGGGTTGCTTTGCGCGTTGAGATGATGGCACGAGTGGTGTTGAGACGTTTCGCCTCCTCCATCACATCTGGGTCGGAAATATGTACATGCACATCGCCACCAAAACCGCGAATACGATCCTTGCTCACACCCGCCTGAATCATCTGCACATCGGCAATGACTGACTGACCTGCACGTAGCGCCGCAATTCCTGCCTGGATCGCATCCGGGTGAAACACCATACTGCGGCCCAGTTCAAAATCAGCCGAAGCGTGAATGACACGCTGCACAACCGGATATTGCTCATCGGTAAACGGGTGCTCACCCAGTTCCTCCGTAATCATCTCAAAGCTCTTACCTTCAATTTCCTGAGGTTGCACGGTCAGCGGTTTAAACTCTGTTTTAAAATCCACCCGAATCACTCCATTCTTCTTTCGATATTTACAATCAAGCCGTTCAAAGTTGCACTATTCAAATTAAGCCTATCGGGCAGATTACTGCCCCAAAATCCCTTTCAGCTCGTCCAGTACACCATCAAAATGATCAAATACGGTTCCAAACTCCGCCTCTGGACGTGAGATCAGCACAACATGAATGCCCAGCTCCAGTGCAGACTGGATTTTCTCGTCCACGGCTCCGGTTTTACCGCTTTCCTTGGTGACCATCACCGTTGTTGCATAGTGCTTGTAAAGTGCCTCATTCATTTCTCTCGAAAAAGGCCCCTGCATCGCAATAATATTGCGTTGCTCTACGCCCAGCTCACCGCATTTCTCCATATTGTCGAGACGGGGGAGCATGCGTGCAACAAGTCTTATATCCGGATCACCGAGCAGGTGCTTGGTGAAGATCTGTAAGGTTTTGCTGCCTGTCGTCAGCATGACGGAGCCTTTCAGCTCTTTGGCCTTGAGTGCTGCTTCATCATAAGATGACAAGACATGCAATAGTTCATGGTCATCATAAGCAAGCCCGGTTCGTTCGTAACGAATGTATGGGATGCCCGCTTGTTTCGCGGCTTCCATGGCATTCGCATGGGCTTCTTCGGCAAAAGGATGGCTTGCATCCACAAGGACAGGGGTATTTTTTTCACGAATCAGCTGCACCATTGCCTCTATTGTCAATCGCCCTGTCCGCACAGGTAAACCGGCTTCGGTCAGACTTTGGGCTGCACTTTCGGTCACAACGGAGGTCAGCACTTCATGGCCTTGCTGCTGGATCCGAACCGCTAGTTCGCGTGCATCACTTGTACCACACAACATGAAAATCATGAACGCTTCACCTGCTCGGAAGTTGCTGCCACCTGTGCTTGAGCGGAGGATGCGTGTTGTTGTACATTTTCTGTTATCCCTGCTTGGTCATGCTTCTGGCTGTTCTGGTTTCCTACATGTTCGTGATGCGAATGATGCAATTCTTCATCATGGTCATGATGGAAATCAAGCGTAGCTTCATGGTCGACAACAGTATGCTTGGAGTGGTCGTGACTATGATCATGGTCGTGATGTGTATGCTCATCATGACTGTGGACATGTTGATCTGCGTGATGATGATCGTGTCCATGACTGTGACTATGATCATCATGGTGATGGTCATGAAGATGATTACTGCTGTGGTCATGATGATGGTGATCGTGACTGTGGTCATGGTCATGGTGGTGGTGATGGTCGTCGTGATCATGATCGTGGTCGTGATGGTGATGATGGTGTTTGGCCGCTTCAAGTCGGAATTGGCAGTTGTCACAGTTGGCTGTCACACGACCGTATAATCCCTCGTGAGCACGTTCCAGTACCAGTTCTACGAGCTTCGGATGGAAGCCAAAATAACCACCGATTTCGACTTGAATGTCGGGATGTGCGGCTGCAAATTCAGCCGTCATCTCATCAATGCGTTTAATCAGCACTCCGGTAAAGAGGAAATACGGCATGATGATAATTTTTTTCGCACCAAGCAAGAGACAACGTTCCAATCCATCCGGGAAAGAAGGCTGGGTTACGCCGATAAAGCTGCTTTCTGCCCATCTGTACGGCAACTTCTCCCACAGCATACGGGTCATTTTGAAAAAGTCACTGTTGGCATCCGGGTCACTGCTTCCCCGTCCCAGTACAAGCACGGCTGTCTCCTCATCCGTTACAGTCACCGTAGCAGGCGGAGCGGCCACTGCAACTGCTGTATCTGTTCCACCTTCGATTTCAGATGCAATCCGCACAGGCTGTGCTTCTTGCAGACGGGTTTGCATGATTTGCACGACTTTTTCATGCACACCAATTGGACGGCCATATATAAACTGCACCTGCGGATAACGCGCTTTGGCACGGTCAATGGCATTCGGAATATCAATCTTGGCATGACCCGCAGCAAATAAAATAATCGGTACGAGTACGACTCGTGTCGCGCCTCGATCTACACAAGCAGTAACCCCATCCGCAATACTTGGTCTGGTTAATTCCAGAAAACAGGTTTCCACCAGTGTGTTCTCCGGTGCTTGCTCAGCGACCTCACGTGCAAACTCCTTTAACTCGCGGTTCCCCTCGGGATCACGGCTCCCGTGTCCCACCAACAAAATTGCATCCATCTTCGTATTTCCTCCTCTGTCCGATCCGCAGATCGGATTTCTCATATTCGTAAGGCTCCCCACTCGGTTCCAAGGAAGAAAAGTTTAATCTATATCTAATGCTGTAATGAGTCCCGCTTTGAATGTTAATATCTATCACAATCAGCTGGGCTTCAGCCGAGTTGTTTTACATGTTCTACCGCAGTTATGACTGCCGCGTCATCATTTTTGGCTCAAAAATATATCATTGCCTTATTCTCATTCTCATTGATTCGATGACTGCAACATCATGTTGTTTTCATCGTCTTCAAGTTGCTCGGCCCGGCAATCCCACGTCCTAGTCACCGCATACCGGATTAACTTCAACGGTCACTGGCGCATCCACATGGCGGAAGCCTTGAATGACGCCAACCCGTTTGAAAAACTTGTGGAAACGTTCGTTCGGATGGCCTTTTTCCTTGTACTCCGCTACAATGCGTTCTACGATACCGCCAATCTGATCTCCTGGAATGCCCTCCGCCACAGGCTGAGCCGGATGTGCATTGCGGCCAAACTTTTTGCCACCCAGGAACAGATCGTAACCGCCTTTGCGATAAACGATACCGATATCCTCCAGCACCGCCCCGTAACAAGCCATACCGCAGCCGTTTAATGCTACGCTCGTCTCCTTCGGAGCGGATAATCCACCGATGACGTCCTGCAAATGGTTAGCCATCGGCACCGCATCGTCTTTCTCCAGGTTACAGAAGTCACAGGCTTTGACCTTGATGACATCCCCAATTGGCACCACGATAAAGTTCGCTGCACGTAACTCGTCCACCAGCGCATCCGGCTCAAACGTCGGCACTCTCAGAATGATCTGGTGCTCTGGCGTATACTCAAGTTCGCCATCCTCGCTTGCGCACTGCGCCAGCAGGGCCATCTGAGCGGCGGTGAACTTTTTGTTGCCCACGCCGGGCGATACGCCGATCTCAAAGAGCGGCGCCTTGCGCCCCGGCACGGGCACAGCAGCGGTGCCAAGCGCCGTAGCGCTGCTCGCGCCCTGCGCGCCTGCGGCTGCCGGGCCTGACGCCGCAGCGTCCAGCCAGCGGCTTGCCGCTTCGCCGGCGAGCGCACCGCCTGCCGCGAGCCGCGTCAACGCCTCGGCTGCGAGCTCGGCTGCGCCAGCGCGTGGCGCCACAGCGGCAGCGCGCGGTGCGGCATCCGCCGCCGCGGACGCGGGCCGCTCTGCGGCAAGCACGGCGGTGCCAGCACCGCGCGCCGGGCTTGCCGCAGGCGGGGTCGCCGCCCATGCGCTTGCGGGCGGCTGCCCTTGCGGAGCCGTGCCCGCTCCGGCGCTGGCGCCGCGCAGGGCTGGCTCCGCCGTTGGCGCGGCCTGCGCATCGCGGGCCGCGCTATCGCCCGCTGCCTCGCCGGAGGCGGCAGCGCGGGCTTCTTGTGCGCCGAGCGACCATGGCTCGGCTTCGGTGCGCAGCCGCTCATGGGGTCTGAGCGGCTGTTCCGCGGAGTTCAGCGTATATTTCCGCTGATATCCGCGCGGGGTGACCATGAGTCCTTCGTACATCATGGTCGAGGAATTGCCGATGATCACGGTAGTTAACATGCCGATATCGTGATTCAGCATATCTTCCAGCGTTGTCATGACCACGTCCTGGCGCTCCCGATATGCACTTTTGACCAAGCCAACCGGTGTCTTCGGATCACGGTAACGAAGCAACATCTCTTGCGTTTCTACAATCTGGCGTGTCCGTCGTCCACTGCGGGGATTATACAGAGCAATCACAAAATCGGCCGAAGCCGCTGCCTCAACACGCCGAATAATCGTTTCCCATGGTGTCAGATGATCGCTAAGGCTAATCGTACACGCATCGTGCATGACAGGCGCACCAAGCAAGGACGCACACGATTGAATAGCCGACACACCAGGAATAACCTCGACAGCTACGCCAGTATCCGGCTTCCAGCCTTGCTCAATGAGCACTTCGTACACAAGCCCTGCCATGCCATACACCCCGGCATCCCCACTGGAGATTACGGCAACGATGTGGCCCGCTTCCGCTTGTCTAACCGCTTCCTGTGCCCGGCTGACTTCCTCCGTCATGCCTGTACGCACAATGGCTTGTCCATTCAACAAAGGCCGGATCAGATCCACATAGGTGTTATATCCAATGATGACCTCGCTTTCCTGCAATGCATCCAGTGCCCGTTTCGTTATGTGCTCCATCGCACCTGGACCGAAACCGATGATCAGCAACTTGCCTTGCTTTTGCATCCCTTTTCCCCCTCACTCCACTTGTAACACGATTAATGCCCCAACCTTGTTTATCTAAAAGGTCCACTTCAAGAAAGTTTCTTCTTAACGACGATCCAAAGTTTTTGCAATACAGTATGCCTCTTTCACCTTATTGCCCTGTAACACATCATTTCTTCTACTTAACTCGCAACTTCGTTCCTGTCCGAAAAAACAAAAAAATCCCATCCTAATCACGGATGAGATGCGCATGTACTTACACTCAGGAAACCAGGCCTGCAACTCCCCAAAATAAGGAAATACACGCAGCCATAACAGCCCATATAGAGCCTCACGGAACAAACCACGGTTTGTCCCTCTCCCGAACTTATCGTACACCACTCCTTTCCGCGAAGGGTTTGGTGACACACGCAAGGTAGGTCTCCTGGCTCTGGATCATTAGCGTTCTTTCCTGTCTTCCCCGGTATACCGAGTGACTTACATGGAAAACGCTTCACCATTACAGTGGCGGGACCGCTCGGGACTTGCACCCGATTCCCTGTTACCTCTTGCTTTATGCAAGAGCACCTTGCTGCTTTCATATTGTCTTCATCATACCATCGGTCAGGAAATAATGTCCACGCTTCTCCAGATTGTCCTAAACATTAATTTTGGATAAAAATGAAAAAAGGCTCCGATCCGCAAACGGATCAGAACCTTTATATATCCATCCATATAACTGATGTAATTTCTTCTAAACTTAATACTCCCCTGTATACGAATTGCGTCTGCGATTCTTCATACCGCTATCTCGCGATCTTTCAATATTCATACTGAGGCCTTACTCCGAACATCTAATTATCTCTTGCCCTGTGCATGCTCTCTTTATTAATCTTCCCGGACACCCACCGGATTCGCGGCAAAATAACGTCCCAGTTCAACGATGAGCGCTCCCATCTTCTCCTCTTCCGGCACAACCAGCGCTTCGATACCTTCCTCACGCATGGCATTCGCCGTAACTTTACCAACCGAGGCTGGGACTACACCTTCTTTGAAAGCCGTCAGCATCTGCTGCAGCTTGCCTTGGGAAGTTGCATATTCCGTCAAAAACCTAACCTGCGGCCCGCTTGTAAAAGCCACAGCCTCCAGCTTATGTTGAATGATTTCATTTAGCAGTTGCTCCAGTTCTGCCTCTTCCGGCGGCACGTGACGATACGGCAATACCTGCCGCACAACAGCTCCTTGTTCTTCGAACCAGCGAACCAGTTTGGGAGCCGTTTCCCCATGCAACTGTAACATCACTTTTTTGCCTGCCAGATCATGCGAGCCAAATTCCCGAATCAAACCGTCCGTACTACCATCATCATCTCGTACCAATGGAGTCAGCTTCAGTTTCTTGAGTGCATTCACCGTTTTGTATCCTCGGGCTGCAATACACGATTCAGCCAATACATTCCGAAGTTGTCCGGCTACATCCATGTCCTCAGCCATGTCGAACAAAGCATCCAGTCCCATACCCGTCGTAAACACTGCCCAATCCGGCGGATCGGAAATCCAGGAGACCAGTCCATCTCGAATGTTACGGTCATCCAAAAATACCGTGCCTTGTGCAGGACGCACAAGCGGGATTCCTCCCATTTTCTCTACCAAAAGAGACATCTCTTTGGACTTTCTCGGTCCGGTTAATGCCACACGTACCCCTGCCAAATGTTGAGCCATCCATGTTCCCCCCGTTTAAGAAGCCGAAAGTTCATCAATCTGACTACAGTATACAGGGTACTTCTGCGGAGGGAAACCATGTCTGCTTGCTTTCCGGCCTCTTTAGCTATAACGATTTTTTATGGTTTGCATCAGGAAGGCTGTAGATTACCGCCGCCATGTGATGGTTTACCTTTTTTCTCCATAGACTTTTCCGCTGACTTATCACCAGACTTCTCTTCAGACTTGCCTTCTGATTTCCCTTCTGATTTCCCTTCAGATTGATCTGATTCACCAGATGCCTGCTCCTGCTTCTGTTCCCCTTCCTGCTGTTTGCCTCTGGATGCCCGTTCTCCCGATTCCGAGTTCGGGGCATGCCCAGCCTCCTTTTTGCGCGGACGAACAAATAGAAAGAATACGATTGGAAACAGCACCTCAAATACAATCGCAACCCATGTCCATTCCCGTGTAAATCGATTCAGCTGAATTGCATTGCGGAAAAACCAGAACGCACATACAAAACCCAGCAACGCAATGGGTCCGGTCAGTACTTTACCAGACACTCTGGGAATCATGCGTTTCAACCCCCAGCACACAAAATACAGGTCAAATGCAATCTTGGTTATGATACACGGCAAGGTTGCCGCGGCAAGCGCCAGATCGAATCGATCCAGAAAGTCACTAATCTGCAACTGTCTTGCCAGCTCATACGATGGATATACAAGTCTTGAAGCAATGGGTACACCGATGGAGGTGATCGTTTCTATTACAATAACCATCATAAGCAGTCCCGTGACGATGTTGCCTGTAACGATGGACTTTACTCGAAAGTCACTCCCCCTTACGATAAAGGGCAGAGCAATCATCTCCCCGTAAAACGAAAAGAGATACCAGCTTCCCCTGCCCACACCCGCCAGGTCAACATCGAAATAGGGTTTCAGGTTATCCAGATTGACTTGCTGGATCAGCATAAACGGCACAATGATGGAGTTTAACAAAAAAAGGGCTACATATAACTCCACCATGCCAATCAGGGAGCCTAGTCCTCCCCGCACGATAAATATAGCCATGACAAGCAGAGAGAGCACGATAATCGAGATTGGAGTTGTTTCGAGCAATGTGATACTCACATAATCCCCCGTTAGCCGAATATCCCTCGCAAATACAAAGAAGAAAAACGCGATGTACATCAATCCGGCCAATCTTCCCAGAAAGGGAAATCGTGTCACTAACGATTCAAACAGATCCTTGTCCGGAAAACGACGCTGGACACGGCTGAGCATCCACATCGATGTAAACATAATCAGAACAACCGGTATGTAACAAAGATAGGCATGCTGTTCTGCATAATAAATGGCTTGTGCATGAGGTTGTAGCAGTGTCCCCGTAATACTAAGCAGCATGAGCATCAAGACCATTTGCCTGTGCGTTACCTTCTGAATCATCCTGCCCCTCCTTCCGTACCTGTTTCTTGCATATCCAGATTACATATGCCACATCCTCAAGGCATTGGCAGCAAACGTTGAATAACATGACCCATCCATACCGAAAGGAATACGGTTTTGTTCAGCGCCGTAACGTAAAACCAGAAGCCTGTTCCAAGCGCAATGATTCCATAAGACAGCCAGCGATTAATGGAGGCCGCTTGTTTCAGATGCCTGAAATCCATAATCAACACCCCGATCACCATTGCCAGATAGGTAAACAGCAGCGGTTTAATCATGTATGATGTCCTCCTCTACGACTCCAATCGGTTTATTGACAATACCGACATTCTCAATAATGACATGCGGTTCCACTTTTACCTGAACATCCGGGTAGAGAACCTCCCAGCGATCTTTAATTTTGTCCCACTCCTTGGGTAACTGCCTATGGATGGAACGGCCAATGCCAATAATATCCGCTTTATATTTCTTCTGAACCAGCTTTACACCTTCCTCAATATCCTCTTTGATCTTTCGGTGCACGGCTTCGTTCAAATTCAAAATCTCCTTCTCGCGCCTGTCACCATAATCCGATTCATTGTCCACAAGCACACCTTTGGCATACATCTGAATGGTTACACTCACTTTGCCGTTCACAATCTTGGGATGGAGAGACGAATTGTTCTCGTTTAATTTAATGAACATATCTCCTTTTCCCCGTGGAGCTTTAATCATAACTTCGGGTTCGTTGGCTTCACCCATGGCAAGAATCAGTGCATCGGCAGGGGCCTTGTCCATCATGCCTACCAGCTTGTCTTTTTTGAAAATAGCTAAACCATCCAGTTTGATATTGGTTACGGCGCCCTTCCAGCCCTGTGGTACATTGTCCGAAACGGAGGCGATAGGTAGAAAAGGATCAACTCCTTCATCTAGGATGGAATCTATAAAAGTTTTAAGGGATCTTGGATTCCTCATATTGAGAAAACATAACTCACGGACCATCTCGGAAGGAAACTTCTCAATCGGTGCATCCGTGTCTATAACGTTATGTGCTTCGCCTCTGGTGACAACAGGCATTGCGGACAACCGGTTAAGCGGATATCTTGTGAACAGATCAAGCATCGGAGCAACGCCGTCACGCGCCAGTTCTTCGCCAATAAGGATGGTACGGCGGTGTGCATAATAAATTCGTCGAGAGAGTGACTTTTGACCCTCAAGTGATGTACCGCGCAGTGTACGAGCCGTGTTAGAGAGAATAAACCACGGTTTATCTCCGTTCGTTCCTCCACCGCCACCTTCACTGCCTGAAGCACCCGATTGTCCAGGGAGTGCAATCTGAAGGCTAGACCGGTAGTCCTCTCCCTCTTTATCCACAGCAATACCGATGACAAAGGCGACATCATTAATCTCTTCGCGATCCCAGCAACCTGCAAGCAGAGATGTACACAAAATCAACGAAATGACAGCTCTATATTTAATCAAAAACTGCATGGAATCACCATCCTTCCTCTGCTTCCGGCGAACCATTGATATCTCTGGTCATACGTTTGCGATCCCGGTGCACGGTTGAAGGCCGATTGATCATTTTCCACCAAGGCACCCGAACTAGAATATCTTTCGTATCCTTTTTATGGTACGGACTCAACCCTGACAAATACGGCACTCCAAATGACGTCATTTGTGTGAGATGCACAGAGATCATCACCAGACCAATGACAATCCCGTATAACCCTAACATGCCTGCAAGAAGCATGATCGGAAACCGCAACAGCCTTACGGTGATGGCAAAGTTGAAGCGTGGAATCGTGAAGGATGCAATCCCCGTCATCGATACGATAATAACCATGGGGGCAGAAACAATACCTGCCTGTACCGCTGCTTGACCAATCACAAGGGCACCGAGAATACTGACCGCTTGCCCCACCGTTTTGGGTAACCTGACCCCAGCCTCCCGTAGCGCTTCAAAGGATAATTCCATAATGAGCGCTTCAATAAGTGCCGGGAAAGGGATGGCTTCACGGGCACCAGCAATGCTGAGAATCAGTGTGGTTGGAAGCATGTCCTGATGAAAGGTCGTAATCGCGATATACAATGCTGGCAGGAACAAAGCAATAAACACAAACAAAAAGCGGATCCAACGAATCAGATTGGTAATGAAGAACCGCTCATAATAATCCTCACTAGCCTGTAACATCTGCCACATCGTCACGGGAGCAATCAATGCAAATGGTGTGCCATCTACCATGATGGAGAACCGACCTTCCAGCAGATTCGCGGCAACTGTATCCGGGCGCTCCGAATAGTGCATCTGTGGAAACGGGGAATTCGGGTTATCCTCGATAAGTTCCTCGATATAACCGCTCTCCAGAATACCGTCGATTTCAATCTTCTCCAGACGTTTTTTGACATCCTGAATCAATTGGGGATCGGCGACTCCCTCCAGATAGACGAGAACAACATCGGTTTTGGTATCGGAGCCCAGTGTCATACTCACCATTTTGAGTGCAGGTGTCTTCAGCTTGAAACGAAGCAAAGCCGTGTTCATGCGCAGCGTCTCGGTGAAACCTTCTCGTGGCCCGCGGATGACCGACTCCGTCTGCGGCTCTTCAACGCCTCTCCGCACCCCGCCTTTTACGTTGAATAGCCAAGCTTCGGCTTTTCCGTCCATAACCAGTAGAGCCGATGAGGCAAGCACGCCCTCGGTCGCAGCAGCCCAGGTCTGAACTCGCTTGACCTGCGTTAATTCAATTCGTGTATCATCAATCGGCACATCCGGCTCGTCAGTCCGTTGCTGGATCAGTCCTCGAATAAGCGGGCGCAGCATATGCTCCTGAATATCCGCCGAATTCACGATACCCTCGACATAAACGAGAAGCCCCTGAACCTCCGGTGTGATCATAACGTTTCGGAACACGACATCCGAGGAGTTCGAGAAGATTTCTTTTAACGCCTGAATCTGATTGGTATGTATGGCACTGATCGGTTGTTTCAGAATAGGCGGGGACGGCAGTCCCAAAGGTACATATTTACTACTGTCAGTCGTTGATGCCGAAGTCTTGGATTTTTCGCTACCTTTTGATGATTTATCTGCCATGTGCCGCCCCTCCATTCTTGGTTTTTATACAAGGTAGCTTGTGCCAGAATGCAGGGAATTATGTGGTCTTTTTTTACAAAAAAAAGCCTTCCTCGAAGGAAGACTTAACGATCGAACGATCAACTTGAAAAATGAAGCATGCATATTAAATCAATAACTTACAACCTGAACAGAATAACAAGCTTAGATCCTACGCTTATCTCTGATCGGTTAGTCAGCAAAATAATCATCAGGTATATATTGGATTTCCGACTTGGCATAGATGGTGAGTGTATGCCGTTCGCTGTCATATTTTACACGGTTGCCATCAACATAATACCAGTGCTTTGTCAGAGGGCGGTCTTTGCGCTGTACGAAACGGAACACGTTTAATTCCTGTCTCAGCTCGATAATCTTCGCCACGGTCTGCTCTTCAAGTCCTGTTACGGTGAAGAGGTATCCTGCTCCCTCCTGCTGAAAGCGATAAGACAACTCGGCATCTGTCTTGCTGTTCGCTAGCCCGCGCCCGGTGACCCCATGTTTTACCATAAACCATTCCTGCTGTGCCATACGTATCGTTCCTCCTTTGATCTTGGAGTGGGAATTCATATTCTTAATTAAGGCAGATCAATCAACATATAAAACGTATCCCCATGCCCTTCCAGCTTCATGGAAGAAATCTGCTCCACGCGTGCGGTATCTCCTGTATGAAGCACATGTTCATTCTGCAAGCCAAGTTTACCCTCGATGGAGAAAATGTACATGCGGCGACCTTCGTTCTGTTCAAAATCAAGCGTCGTGCCCTTGGACAACCGCCCAAGGTAAATGGTCATGTCTTGATGAACCGTCGCGACCCGTGGCCCACCATTGGATGATGCTACAGGCACAAGAGTGCCCTCCAAGGCAGCGGTATCAAAAGAAGTCGTTTCATAAGATGGTTGCAGCCCTTTCGTATGTGGCATAAACCATAGCTGGAGGAGTCTTACCTCCTCGGTATCTGTGGCATTATGCTCCGTATGAATGACGCCGCTTCCTGCTGACATGCGCTGAATGCTGCCAAAGCCGGTTACGGCAACGTTACCCAAACTATCTTCATGTCTCAGCTTGCCATTCAGCACGATGGATACAATCTCCATATCACTGTGTGGATGTGCCCCAAAGCCGCGACCTGGTGCGATGACATCATCATTCGCTACCCGCATCGGTCCAAACGCCGTGTTATCCGGGTCCTGATACTCCCCAAAGGAAAAGCTGTGACTGCCGCGCAACCAGCCTCGATCAAAGCTGGATCGTGCTTCGGATGGAATGACCTTAATCATATCGCGTAACCTCCTCAAATCTGTTATGGTTCGTGTAGATTCCTCTTATTTTTTCTTAGTAGCATACTTATTTTCATTATATCAAATGTTAAGGTAATACGTCCAAGCCAAAAAGTGAAGCTCCTTCCTCCAAACCAAAAAGCTCTTTACCTGTCAGCCCGATCCGGCAATCACCGTTACCTCTCGGACTGGCAAGCAAAGAGCTTGGCCGCAGGCGTATCCCTGCGCTTTAACACTTTCCGTTACACTTTTCTACGATTCGTTTATATTATGCTTTTGATTATACTCATCCTGGTATATCGCTTTCCTCCCTGATGCAGATCAGGCACTTACATTCTGACTGTTCCGACGTGTGCTTCCTTGTCGATTGAACAGATAATCCAGTGCCAGAAATCGGCTTCCTGTCAGGAGAAGAGTCAACGAGCCTGCCATCAGCATGTAATCGAATTCTGTTCCCATCAAAAACGGCTGCCCCGCCTTGGCTGTGAACACTGCACCGACCATAACCGCGATGAACAACAAGGCAAACACACGTGTACCCAGACCCAGGATCATGGCCGCACCGCCTGCCAGTTCAATGACAGCAACAACAGATGCCATGAAACCCGGAATGCCTATACTTTCGAAGAAACCAACCGTACCGCTGATTCCACCCTCAAATTTACTCCAGCCATGTAATAAAAAAATGAGACCAATCATAATCCTTGAGAAAAAAAGTCCAATTTCAATGGTTTTGTTATTCATCATTATCTCCCCATTTCATTCATCATTTTTAGTCCTTATGGATTGCTCGGTTCATGGCCATCTTCTATCCAATCGACCACACAAACAAAATAGACAGCAGCAGAAAGACCGTTACCGAGATCAGGATGGCATACCTCGGTAAGCGCAGCGTAACATCCCGTTCAGGATCCAGCAGTCGGGAAATCCGCACATTCACCGACGTGTCGGCAAACGAGGACTGTATTGTCATTGATTTCCCCTCTCCAGATGGTGCACATGCCCGGAGCAGTTTCAAGAGTGCACTGCCAATGCCCGCAGCGTTACCCGTACGTTCAATGGCTTCATTATCCGCTAAAATTTCTCTGACGATGCGATATTGTTGTGATGTATGTTTCAGCACGGGAATGTATGGCATCATCGCGGCGAACACCGAGAGAAGTGTTGTTTTCAGCGGATCACGATGCCACAGATGATGAACTTCATGATATACGACAGCCTTCTCTTCATCGTGATCCAACATGCTCAGCAGTCCCGTGGAAAGCACAATGCAAGGTCGCCACAGCCCGATGGTAAACGCAACTGGAGAAGATTTGTCCACAACGAGAAATCGCGGTTTCTTAAGGTGCTTGTATCTTGCGTTCAGTTCTGCCGACCAAACGCGAATTTCCATCGAGCGGAGCTTCGTTACTGCTGCCCGTGTCTGAATGATTCGTACAGCCAGCATCCAGCTGGTGCCCACAAAAGTCAGCACAACCAGCAGCAGGAGGAAATGACCTACTGACATCCACCCCATGCGGCTCATCCAGTGATTACATAGCCATAACAGATTCAACCGGATGTCCCATCCAAATATTTTGTACATCGCATACATGAACATCTGCATGAGCACGAGTACCGGAATACCAAACCCGACGGTGAACAAAATCTTGGAACGGGTCTTCCACATCTTAATCGTTATCCTTTTTCCATTGCTTAATCTTCATTTCGAGCCGTTCAATCAAGCCTTCATCGGCTTCATCTAACGCATCCAGCATGTGATTCACTGCCAGTGTCCCGAATTCATCCACCAATTCCTGGGACAGTTCCTTGGATTGATCGTTCATAAATGCCTCCCTGCTCTGTACCGGCTGATACAGCGATGTGCGGCCCTTCTGTGTTTTACCGAGCAATCCCTTATCCACCAACCGATTCATCACAGTCATAACCGTGTTGAAATTGACATCTTTGTCTTGCTCCAGTGCAGTCTGCACTTCACGGATGCTGCTGCCGGGACGAGCCCACAGAATGTCCATAATCTTGGCCTCCAGCGGACCAAAAAAACGGTTAAGTCCACGCTCACCCACTTTAAAATTGAGTATTCTCATATTCTGACACCCCTCACACTACCCATTGTAGTGCCCACAAACGAGAAGTCAACCTCTATGTCAGGTATTTTATGTAAATGATTTGTAAATTTGTTTTTCATTTGCGTATAAAATGACATAAGAAAACCGGGCCCTTCTGCAAAATTGCAGTCTGCCCGGTTCGTATCATAACTTGACGGAGCGGTCTAAAGACAAGCCATCCAGCCTCCAGCCCAGCTTTAAGTTTGGGAACTTCCGCCTCCATACTTTCCTTTGCTTATTTTGGCATATGCCCAGAGATATCTACACCCAAGCCATGAGCCAGCCGTCCACCCAGCTGTCCGTCAGCCCGGAAGAAGTGGCATAATGCTCGCATCTGGATATCTGCCGGTACGGCTTTCAGATCATTCGTCAGATTATCCAGCAGATAGTGCTGCTCAGCAGGTGTGAACGAACGGAACAGTTCACCTGCTTGCGTATAATCATCTGTTTTTTCAATCTTCTCTCTGGTGACATGTCCTTGCAATGGAACCTGAGTTTCACGGTAAGCCGGTTCCTCCTGCGGGCTGTTACTCGAACTGTTAGGTTCATAGTTTACAGGAGACGGATCTTGATGCACGTTCATGAGTCCATCACGCTGATGATTGCGCACAGGTGCATAAGGGCAGTTCACCGGAATCTGTAGATAGTTGGGTCCCAGACGGTGACGCTGAGTATCTGGATAGGAGAACAGACGGCCTTGCAACAATTTATCTTCAGATGGCTCAATACCTGGTACAACTGCACTTGGCGAAAATGCTGCCTGCTCCACTTCAGCGAAGAAATTTTGCGGATTACGATTCAATGTCATCGTCCCTACTGTCTGGAACGGAAGCACATCCTCGGGCCATGTTTTCGTTGGGTCGAGCGGATCAAAAGAGAAAGCATCCATCTGTTCCGGCTTCAACAGTTGCACTTGCAGCTTCCACTGCGGATATTCTCCGTTTTTGATATGTTCATGCAAGTCTCGCGTTGCGTGGTTAAAATCCTGTCCCTGTACCTCGGAAGCTTCCTGACGAGAGAGACCACGAACTCCTTGCGCTGATTCCCATTTGTATTTCACGTAGTGTACTTCACCTTGGTCATTGATCCATTTGAATGCGTGTACCCCGAATCCATCCATCTCCCGATAGTTAGCCGGGATACCCAGATTCGAGAACAACCAAGTCATCATATGTGTCGATTCCGGTGTCAGCGTCATGAAATCCCAATAACGTGCCGGGTCCTGAATGTTGGTATCTGGAGCCGGTTTGAGAGAATGCACCATATCCGGAAATTTAATCGCATCACGAATGAAGAAAACAGGCAGATGGTTACCCACAATATCATAGTTACCTTCACGCGTATAAAATTTAACGGCGAACCCCCGCGGATCACGCGCCGTCTCGGGAGAACCTGTACCATGAATTACAGTTGAAAATCGTACGAGCACATCCGTTTCAGTGCCCGGCTCTTGCAGGAAATCGGCTGACGTATATGCCTTCATACTCTGCTCCAACTTGAACACCCCGTGTGCCCCTGCACCTCTCGCATGAACAACCCGTTCAGGAATACGCTCACGGTCAAAGTGGGCGATTTTCTCGATCAGGTGGTAATCCTCCAACAAGGTTGGTCCTCTTCTACCTGCCGTGCGCGAATTCTGGTTATCCCCTACCGGTGCTCCCTGGTTGGTTGTCAAACGATCTGTCATTCTGTCGTCCTCCTCTAAAATGTTTCTCATGTCTGCTGTATCTATCTACTAATTCCAATCATATTCGTCGTTTGCTCAAATATACATTTAGACTTGATCTAACTGTTGAAATCATTCTAACATGTCCCATCTATCTACTGCATGAGGTTCGCATGAGGTTCAGATGAGGTTGTTATGCTAAAGATGAACCAATTATGAAGAGAGCGAAACAGGCTTCATATATCAACGAAACATAAAAAAGCGCAGACCGTTTATTCAACGATCCACGCCATATTTCATCTTCATTAGCATAATCAGCATCTCAGTGATGACCGCTCATCTGGCTCATTTTACTGAACTCATTATGTCTTTAGATCATCAGTCCTGTAAGATCCTCATACCCCATGCGGGATAATAAGCCATTACCATCTAACTCCTGAACGTTCTTGCCGCTCTTATTTAATTCCATCTCAAGTATGCACTGCAGAACTTCGGCGACAAACTTGGGCTGGTTCAAATTAACAGCGTATGTTACACCCTCTTTCTTCATCCGTAACCCTTCATTCAAAGGACTGCCGGAAATGGGTGTATCTCTGGTTACAAATATAATGATATATTTTTTGTCTTTATTTTCCGTAATAATCGTCAGTTTGGATCTGCAGTAGATGTCTCTAGCCGTTCTGTAGCTCCACCAATAAGTGCTCCCATCGACCACTATTTTTCTCATATTATTAATCTGCCAAGCGGTAGCCTACGCCTCTTACCGTTACGATATATTGCGGCGAAGACGCGTTGTCGCCCAATTTTTTGCGCAAGCTTTTGATATGAACATCCACCACGTTGCTCCCACCTGTAAAATCAGTCTCCCAAATATCGCTTAGCATCTCTTCACGGGAGATAACTGCACCTTTGGCATCAATTAGCTTAAGCAGAAGATCATACTCGGTCTTGGTCAGATGGATGCGATCATGGTCCCGCTGCACGCTCATCCGTTCCCGATCCAGCGTCAAGTCTTTGAATCCGATTCGTTGTCCCTCTTCAGGTAAAAAAGCACGCTTTGGCATTACAGGACTGCTGCCAATCATGCGCTGTACCCGGTAAAGTGCCTCCTGCGGACGTGCAGGCCATACAAGTAGCTCCTCCTGAAGCATCGGGCCACTTGCACTGCCAATCATCTTCTCTCCCACCAGGTAGAGGCAAGGTGTCGTATGCTCCGCCTCGCGGTTCAACCGGCTGTGGATTCCCGTAAATGCATCGATTGTTCCCGCAACGGAGAGATCATAGATGAGTAGATCAAAAACAAGGCGTTCATGGAGATCGGGTTCCCAGCGATGGAACACAAGTACGTCAAAGCAGCTGTCTGTCAAAGCCTTCACCAGCTCATGTACCTGACCCGGCATCGGACTGATCAGGATGACACGTCTGGTGATCGGGCAATTATCCACGAGCGGCACAGTTTCGGAATCTGCCAGAGTAGGTTTGACCCGAAGCGGCAAACGGCGGCCTGACCATTTTACTTTTACTTGACCCGTTTGGTTTTGCATTCCCCGCAGACACCTCCAAATACCACATGTGCATGATCAATTGTATAACCGGTTTCTGCTGCTACCTGCTTCATCCATTGTGGAGGAACTTCTGTCATCACCTCATCCACTTTACCGCATACTTCACACATAATATGCTGGTGATCATCCATTCGGGCGTCATATCGACTTGCTGTTTCGCCAAGTTTAAGCTCCCTGATCAGCTCTTTGTCTGTTAAATATCGAAGAGAATTATATACGGTGCCATAAGCCAGATTGTACCCTTGCTCTACAAGCCGATTCATCACATCGGCAGCTGTCGGGTGGTCTTCTGATTTACGTACGACATCATACACCGCTTGCCGTTGTATCGTCAGATTTAAAGTTTTCACAGCCAAGTCCCCTTTTTATACTGTTCTTCAAGTGTATATTTATCTCGAACACTGTCGTTCGCTTCATCTTTTTGGATCACAAAATAAAATTTTGATTTAGATTAAGTATAAATCTTAATGTATAGCGAAGTCAACACGTCCTATCCGCATCTGTTTTGGAATTTTATAGCGATTTAGAGCCAAACCCTTCAAACATTTGGGATTATATGGTTCGCTACCACACCGATTTTCAGATAAAATAGAGTGATGTGCGTTAAAGGGGGGATGCTGGTTGTTAAGCACGTTTTTTGTTAATCTCTGTGTGATAATCACCTTTTTGTACATCTCGGGAATTATCGCCAAATACTACAGCATTCGTTTACCATTTCCCTCGCTGCGCGTTCAGATCATCGGTGGCTTTTTATTCGGTCTATACGGTACGGTGCTTATGAACTATTCATTCCATATAAATGACACTACCATTGTAGATCTTCGGCATTTGGCCGTTGTAACTGCAGCAGTATATCTTGGCGGGATGGCTTCAGTCATCAGCGGTATCATCATTGCGATTCTTCGTATCGTCATGTTTGGCATTACCTCAGCAGCCATTGATGCATCATTCATTATGACACTGCTCGGACTAGCTGGTGTGTACTTTGCCTACGCTTCATGGTCCCGATTAACCAAAATCATCACCATGAACCTGTTAGGTATGGCTATGATATTTATTGTCTTGCTGATGAACACGCCCAGCTTGAATAATTTAATGAAAGTATATCCGATACAGATGACCATCGCCTTTGCCGGCGGTCTTTTCATTTATTTCATCGCGGAATTTATTAATAGATCCAACGAGATGTTATTTCTGCTGGAACGACGAGCCTCCACCGACCATCTGACGGATCTGAGCAATCGGCGTCAGTTCGAACAGTCCTTAAAGTCCGAGCTTCAGCATGCAAGGCAGTATCATCAGAAGCTGTCTCTGCTGGTTATTGATATTGATCGTTTCAAAAAGGTAAATGATACGTATGGTCACTCTGCCGGAGATGCAGTATTGAAGCAGCTTGGGCAATTGCTTGTAGAACATGCACGTTCCACCGATCTCGTCTCACGCAACGGCGGAGAAGAGTTTGCGATTCTACTGCTCGATTGCGGATACCACCAATCGATGGCTATCGCAGAATCTGTACGCAAAGCTGTAGGCCGCTTTCTTTTCACTCTGCCTGACGGGCAAACCGTAAAACTGACCATCTCCATTGGGGTAGCCGTTTACCCTGATCACTGTGATGACCATGATGACAATGACCTGTTTGATCAGGCTGATCGTGCATTGTATGAAGCAAAAAACACGGGACGCAACAGAGTCTGCACTCTGCCGCCCCGCAACATCACGGTTGTGGATAATGATCCATTTTGAAATGATGAGAACGTCTTACCGACAAAAGGGATGCCCCTTCTGCCTCAACTAAGGCAAGCAGGACATCCCTTCTTCATACCTTAAACCCGTTCCGCACTTACAGATCCTCGAGTGATACCCTAGGTCAGAATTTGTTCAATCTCTTCAATAACGGCAGCATCCAGCTTAACTCCAGAAGCTGCGGCATTTTCTTTAACCTGTTCCGGGCGGCTTGCACCAACCAGAGCACTGGAAACATTATTTTGCCGAAGAATCCAGGCCAGAGCGAGCTGTCCCATCTTCAGGTCCAGCTTATCTGCAACTTCAACTAATCGACGTACTTTGCCGATACGATCTGCGTTGATTTTCCCTTCACCCCAACCAAGCTTCGCCGCCCGGCTGTTCTCCGGAATATCAGAGACCGATGTATATTTCCCTGTCAGCAAACCTTGAGCAAGGGGAGAATAAACAACCTGTCCGATCCCCTTACGTTCACCTAAAGGAATGATCTCGCTCTCAATGTATCGATCGAACATATTATATACCGGTTGATTCACGACAATGCGATCCAGCAACAGCCGGTCTGCTGTCCCGAGCGCAGCCTCCATTTGGGCCGCTGTCCACTGGCTCACACCTACATACAGCACTTTGCCATGACGCACCAGATCGTCCAGAGCACGAAGCGTCTCCTCAATCGGTGTCTCCTGATGATAACGATGGCAATAGTAGATATCGACATAATCGGTGCCGAGGCGATTCAAGCTGGCTTCGCACTGCTCCATAATATGCTTGCGGGACAACCCGTGATCGTTAGGGCCATCACCCATTTTGTTAAACACCTTAGTTGCGAGTACATAAGAACTCCGTGAGTACGCTTTCAATGTCTGACCCAGCAGTACTTCCGCAGCTCCCCGCTCATAGGCGTTGGCTGTATCAAAAAAGTTAATCCCTTCATCAAATGCCGTTTCAATCGACTTTACCGCATTTTCACGTTCCACATATCCTCCGTACGTCAACCAGCTACCTAAGCTGATCTCGCTTACTTTCAGTCCGCTTCCACCAAGCCTGCGATATTCCATGAATGCATGTCCTCCTCAGAATGTAGAAATTGTAGAAATGATGAAGTTAAGTTCCGTATCCTATTGTAACCCAACCTGGACAATTGGAAAAATGTTTAAGTCGCACACCCAGAAAAACACGGCAAAAAGGCACACCCCGAAGTAATGTGCCTCATGTAACTTCAATATCAATGTACATGTTCTAACCTGAATCGAAGCATGTCTCTTCTAAGCCCGACAAGAAGCATACCTTTCTAGCTTTAATACGAGCTGCTAGCATCGTTGCTCGCCCGGATCAATCCAGACCATTCTTATATCAAAATAATGCTCAATGCGTTCAAAAGCTCGGTCTGTCTTACCGGCTTGGTCAGCACGGCATCAAACACCTCGGTCTGCTGAATATCCATATGCATCCCATACGGAACGAGCACAATGACAGGCAAATCTTCAAGCTGCCGTTTCAGCGCGATAACAAAATCAACTGTAATACCTTCACGCAAGCCCATATCCACAACGGCCACATCAGGTTTATAGCCTTCCTTGATCCATTCATATGCGGTGGCTGAACCTGAGGTCATACGTACATCCATTTCCCAATTCCGCATCAAGGTGGATACACCCTGCAAAATATCTGGGTCTTTGGCGAGCAGCACCTTTTTGGCCTTTAGACGTTGCTGTACACTTGTAATCTGCGGCAAATCCCAGTATCTGCGCAGTGGCAGGGAAATCTCGAACTCTGTTTCGTTCCCATTCGGACTGTTCACCTGAATACGACCATGCATCAAGATGGCCAGGTTCTGGCTCACCGCCAGCCCCAGATTGCTGCCGATCAGCTTCTCCGTACTAATGGTTTCGGGTTTGACGGAGGAGGTTCGTAAACGGTTGTCGGATAACATCTGTCCCGTATATCTAATCCGGAGTAAGAGAAGACTTGTCTCCTCTACCTCCTCTCCCTTCATCTCCGCTGTCACCAGCACGGCACCTTCCCGGGTGGAGTCCATGGAATACTGCATCACATGACCCAGCAGTTGACCAAGCTTAATCTCATCACCAATGAAAACCTGGGATACATTCAGATTCAGGTGTAATCCCAGTTCTACCTTTTTGCTGGCCGCCGCGCTCGCATAGAGATAGACGGTGTTCTCAATCGTGCTGACCAGATCGAAGGGATCGTCATGAATAACTGTTTTGCCTGCCTCGTTAATATTAAAGTTCATCATATTGTTAAGCAATGAAAGCAAAATGTTGCCACTCGTTTCGATCATATCCACATACTCGGCTTGTTCCTCCGACATGTCGGGTGTCCGCATCAGATCCGTTAATCCCAAAATGCCGTTCAGCGGATTTCGGATCTCATGACTCATCAGTTTGAGCATCTGTGTCTTGGTCATGGCCTCGGATTCAGCACGTTCCTTCTCAGCCTGTAATCTCTCTTGTAGCTGTTCCGAATCACTAAGTCTCTGCTCCTGAACGTGCAGCGTGCTCTCGAGATCAACAACATATCCTAGAAAAACAGCCATGGCTTGCAGTGTCTTCATATCCGTTTCAGAGATCTCATAACCGGGGTCATCCATTAAACAGATCGTACCAAATGGTGCACCCGTTCTTCGCATAATGGGTACTCCCACGAAAAATCGATTTCCCAACCCAACCGTGACATCCATTGATTTTGTGGCAGAATGCTCGAAGGTATCCGAAATAGCGACGACACTATTACTATTTTCCAACACCAAGCTACAATAAGATTCCATGAACGGAAGTGCTGTACCTTTGATAATTAATTCTTCCTTGCGGTTGAAGGCTTCCAGAATGACATTGGTCACTCCGTCATTCGTGGCAACAAAGATCGTATTCACTCTTAATATGCCACTTAATACGTCCACAATATGGGCCGCTGCTTCTTCGATATTTTCATAGAAGCCTTGGTTAACGCCTTCTACTGTCCCCATGATCCAACCCCTCTTTGTTTGTCTTAGCTGCTATATTAAGTTCACCGATCAGAATGTTGATTACACGCAGGGGTCTGCCGGGGAATCCGAACGATTGTCACAAACTATACTTATATGTTTAACACCACAGAAGTACAAGAGAATCATCCTGGTGCCTGTTACCTCTTTGCTCACCGAACAGATCTGAAAAAATGCTTCGATCCACGGTATCTGACTTATAAGTTTATCCTTGCAGGGTAAATAGAAATTATACGCCTCTGTTTGAATTTTGGGAACCTTAAACCCGCGCCAAATCCCGGAAGATGCTCTTCTCCCCCACAGGAGGTGTGATCATAATCACACCCAAAAACCCACATATAGTTTATAAATGGATAATACAAATCTACATGTAGTATATAACTCATATATTAATCAAATTATAATCTATTCAAAAATCATTTAGGAGGCACGTTACATGACTATGCTTGAGCATGCCGCACCACCGGCAACCGATCTTTTATCTGACCTGGGAAGACGTATTATTGGCGCAGAAGACGCTGATACGCTGAGAGAGAATGCGAATCTGAATGGAGATTCGTTCAGCGGCAAGATGAGCAGGCTTGGATCGGAAACAGCCAAGTGGCATGCCATGCGTCATGTCTTGCCAGTAGCGCTTGCGGATGCTGTTGAGAATGGCGACCTGTATGTGCATGATCTGGATCAGTATGCCCTTGGAACAACCAACTGCATCTTCATTCCATTTGATCGGCTACTGGCCGCTGGTTTTAATACAGGGAATGGATCGGTTCGTACACCACAGACGATAATGTCTGCGATGGCTCTTGTCGCAATCATCTTCCAATCCCAGCAAAACAGTCAGTACGGCGGTGTGTCTGCCAACAAAATTGACTGGGATCTGGCGCCTTATGTACGTCGTTCGTTCATCAAACATTTCCGCAAAGGGCAACGCCTCTTTGACGAACAGGTCTTGCTAGCAGACGAGCAGCTACATCTGGACAGTGCCGAAGCGAAGCAGCATTGCCCGCGTGCATTTGCTTTTGCAAGCGAGGAAACAGAGCTGGAGACAGGACAAGCCGCTGAATCTCTTATACATAACCTGAATACGATGAGCAGCCGGGCAGGCGGACAGATTCCTTTTACATCACTAAACTATGGCATGTGTACATCAGCTGAGGGTCGCCTCGTGTCCCGTTCCCTGCTGGAAGCAACGATTCGTGGCCTTGGACACGGGGAAACGCCTGTATTTCCACAGCATATTTTTCAGTGCAAGCAGGGAGTTAATCAGACTCAGGGCGACCCAAACTATGACTTGTTTCGCCTGGCGGTAACCTGTTCTTCACGGCGGATGTATCCTAACTTTGTCAACGTGGACGCATCGTTTAATCTACCTTACTATCACCCGGAAGACCCGGATACGATCATTGCTACCATGGGCTGTCGCACACGCACCCTTGCGGATCGGTTTGGACGGAATCGGCAAAGTGGTAAAGGAAACCTGTCCTTCAATACGGTCAATCTAGTGAAACTCGGGATTCGATTTGGTATCTGCCAGAACAATCGGGCTGTTGCGGATCGGGAAGGATTCTATGTGGCCCTGGATAAAATCATGCACAATGCCGTGGACGGGTTGCTGCACCGTTATAACATTCAGAAAAAACAGCCTGCCAAATCATCGGACTTCATGATGCGTGAGGGAGTATGGGAAGGCGGAGAGAAGCTGGAACCGGACGAGCCGGTTGCTGATCTGTTGAAACACGGTACGTTGTCTCTTGGATTCATCGGACTTGCCGAATGTATGACTGCTATGTATGGAAGACATCATGGACAAGACATGCATGTGCATCGCGAGGCACTGCATGTGATTCGCACGATGAGAGAGTTCTGCGATCGGATGAGTGAGATGCATAACCTGAACGTCACGCTATTTGCGACACCTGCAGAAGGCTTGTCCGGCAAATTCACCAAAATAGACCGAGCCCGTTACGGCCCGATCTCTGGTGTGAATGAACGTGAATATTATACGAACTCGTTCCATATTCCGGTCTATCATAACCTTCCTGCCTACCGTAAGATTGAACTGGAGGCTCCATTCCATGCGCTGTGTAACGCCGGAGCGATCTCTTATGTTGAACTTGACGGCAATGTGAGGGCGAATACAGCAGCCTTTATGCGTATCGTACAGTACGCACTGGCCCAGGATATCGGTTACTTCTCGATTAATCATCCGATTGATCGCTGTCCTGAATGCGGATATGAGGGAGTCATCGGTGATATTTGCCCGGAATGCGAGGTTCACGAAAATGAGGTGCACTTCCAGCGTCTTCGCCGCGTAACCGGCTATCTGACCGGAGATTACAAGGTACGCTTCAATGCTGCGAAGCAGGCCGAGGTACGGGATCGGGTGAAACACCGGTGAATCTGTTTGGTTACATTCCCGAATCAGTCAACGAAGGAACGGGCCTACGCGCCGTACTGTTTATCAGCGGATGCCGTCACGCATGTCCAGGCTGTTTCAGCCCGGATTCATGGAGTTTCCGGGCGGGTGAACCCTTTACAGAAGAGCAACAGCAACAGATTTTGCATGAGGTCACGAACCATCCGTTACTGGATGGCGTGACGTTATGCGGGGGTGACCCCTTTTTCTCAGCAACAGAATGTACTCGGTGGGTGCGTCAATTTCGGGATGCAAGGCCCGATCTGACGGTATGGGCCTATACGGGATTCGAATATGAGGAACTCATCACCGATCCGGAGAGAGCAGAGCTTGCACAGCTATGTGACGTGATTATCGACGGGCGTTACGTTGAAGCAGAGCGGGATGTGTCTCTGCCCTTCCGCGGAAGCCGGAATCAGCGGTTAATTGATGTGCGTGCAACACAGACATCCGGAAACATCGTTACATTGCAGATTGGTGCAGTGTAACGATGTTTTTTCATTTTTACACTTGAAACCTTTGGATGACCTGGTTCAGTTCGTAAGCCAACCTTCTCAGCTCATGGGAGAGACTTGATACCTCTTCCATAAGCGCCAGTTGTTCTTCTGAAGATGCACGGGCCTTGTTCGCATTGCCGGATGAATCCGTGGCCACGGTACCCAGCTGTTCCAGGGTAGCAGCAATCTGATCACTGCTGGCTGACATTTGCTCCGAGGCGGCGGATACCTCGTAGACTTGTCCGGACACCTTTTGAATAGATTCGACGATCTGGCGGAAGGTTTCTGCCGTTACTACGGATGTCTCGGCCCCCTGTTTAGCAACATCTACCGACTCTTCGATGGAGGTTACGGCCTTCTCCGTGTGATTCAGAATGCCTTGCAAAATTTGGTCAATCTGATCAGAAGACTCTTTGGAGCGAGCCGAAAGCTTCTGAATCTCCTGCGCAACCACTGCAAATCCTCTTCCGGTCTCCCCTGCTCTAGCTGCCTCAATGGACGCATTAAGTGCAAGCAGGCTCGTTTGATCGGCAATATCTCGAATCATAGACATGATTCCCCCGATACTGCTGTTCAGTTGTTGAAGATCATGAAGAACCACAACGGTACCGGACATGTTATGTTCGATCTTCTGCATCTGATCGACCATCGTTGTAATATCTGTCTCACCTCGGCTGGCTAAATCGGTTGCATCGGAAGCCAGCTCGGCAACCACCTGTGATGAGTCCGCGATTCGCTTAATGCCAATGACCATCTCACCTATGGACTCTTGGCACTCATTGGTGGATTGACGTTGCTGGTCTGCCCCGGAGGATACTTGTAACATCGACTCTGTAATCTCCTGTGAGGCTTCGGTTGTTCGCTCTGCACTCATCTGCAGATCCGCAGCTGAGCGGGTTACACTCGCAGAGGTGGACTGAATGCCTGTGATCAGTTGTTGCAGACCCCCAAGCATATGATTAAATGCCTTGGCAGTTTGACCAATCTCATTGTTATTACGTACATCAAGACTCACCGTCAGATCACCGTCAGCCGCTTGCTTAGATACGTCTGCCAGCTTCTGTAGAGGACGAAGTACAATCCGTGCCAGAATCATCAGAACCAGAATCAGGATGATAGCAATCACTAATCCACTTCCCAGACTGTACAAAAACATCCACATCTGATCCTGCTTGACTTGGGCTGCGTCCAGATCCAGACCAAAAATAGCTATCGCCTTACCGCTATCGTCCTTGATCGTACTTAGGTAGGTCACCCATGTCCCTGCGCTATCTGTGTAAGACTCTGTAAAGGCGGTTCCTTCCTTCAATACTTGATCATATGTATCTTGAATGATTGCTGGAATTTCATATTCGACACCGGGTACCATCTCCAGATCATAGAGTGCCTGATTGACTTGCAGCCCAATTAAGATCTGTTTCCCATCACGTTCAATAATATCCGATTTGAATATATATGCGTTTGCAACGGAAGCAACACCGGTCATCGCATCGAGTTGTTCTTTCAATGACGTCAGTTCGGGAGATGTTGGGTTAGGTGAAGCCTCCAGTTGCTGATTCGCTTGTTCTACCCATTTATGGTTGAGCTGAAGCTGATTGGACAGCGCCTTACCTACTTGATTGATTTCTTCGTAGTAAGCCTGCTGACTTTGTTTGAAATTCAACACACTCATCAGGATGATCATTACAAACAAAATGATGGCAATCAGGACAGAACTGGTGAAAACTAAACTTCGATTGCGGAAGTAGCGTAACATTGCAGATTCCCCTTTTCCTTAACATTTCTAGCTTACATATCCGTCCTGATCAAGAATGAGCTCGGGATCGACTCCTTATTCCACCTTTGCATTCAGCATATGATATGAAACTATATAGTATATATCGTTATGTATTTGCTGTTTTTGAATGGCGATGATATAAAAACCAAAAAAGGCCAGCCCATAAAAACGGGCTGACCTCATACTTATAAAGGTTAGGAATCAAAGAAGATTAGCAACCTCCTTCTATTTCTAACTGGTCCCTAACCTCCTCCTTCTATATCTAACTGATCCCTAACCTCACTCTTGTTCCATCCTGACAGTTAACGCACCTCTAAATGACGAACACGGACACCCGCAGGTAACAACAGGTAAACATCCTGCACGCCTGATGCACCTGTCAGTTCAGCTCTTACCGTAGACCAATGCTGGGCATCGCCTTGTGCCAGTTCCAGACGTCCTGCAATTGTACCATCCGGCGTACCCAATCTCACCTCCAGCACACCTCCCTGCTGTTCTGAGGATACGCGAGCTTCAAACGTGGTGGCCCCGTTGCCAAGGTCGGTGTCCTTAAAGGCAATCCATCCTTGCTCACCAATAACACGGACAGCTGTTCCGCCCTCTTTGCACTCATCCAGCTCCACACCCAGATACGCATCGTAGTTCTCGGCGCGTGTAGTCACACTCAAGTCACGTGCAGGGATTGTCTCCCCTTCTACCTTCAGATCCGCGACTAACTGCACATCCGAGGAAGATTTGGCAGCCATAATGTAATAGATGCCGTCCTCCACCACATAGCGATCACGGGTAACATCCCAGATCGCCAGTTCCTGAACGGGCAGGTCAAAATGAACGGTCGCTGTTGCTCCGGCCTCAATATGCAGGCGGCGGAACGCTTTTAGCGTTTTGAGTGGACGTTTAACTCTGGACTTACCTGCACGCACGTACAGCTGAACCACTTCGTCACTGTCAATTGAACCTGTATTGGTCACATCTACACGGATCGTAACGAGGTCTTCTTTGCCCGCTTGTGCAGGACTAACCTCCAGATTGCTGTATTTAAATGAAGCATAAGTCAGACCATGTCCGAACGGATATAACACATTGCCTTCAAAATATTGATACGTGCGGCCCGCTTGGATAATGTCATAATCCCGAATATCAGGTAGTTGATCTTCGGATTGCACCCAGGTCATGTTCAGACGGCCCGCTGGTGCGTAGTCTCCGTACAATACGTCAGCGACTGCGTTACCCAGCTCCTGTCCGGCGTGTGACGTATACAGGACAGCTGGAATATTCTCCTGAACCCAGTTGCAGGTAAAAGGATAACTTCCTACAATCACCACTACGGTGTTCGGGTTAGCTTCATGCACAGCCTTTACCAGCTGAAGCTGTGAATCAGCCAGCTCCAGGCTTGGGCGGTCCACTTCTTCTTTACCGTTAACGAGCGGGTTGTTACCGACAAATACAATCGCTGTCTCAGCTTCTTTGGCAGCAGCAACAGCTTCGTCAATCCCGCTGGTTACGAGATCTTGCTCGAATGTCTCTGTTGCACCGAATGCTTTCAACTCTTCGGAGACCTTGAGCGCATCATTTCCATCATTCAGTGTGGTTACAATTTTATTATTCCATGTTGTCAGCCCCACACAACCATCCGCCTGTGGCAACAGATGAAATACTTCTTTGACAAACCAGCCATATACCTCATTAGCCGAGGCGGTTACCGATTCTTCATCCGTGGTTAGGTATTTGCCGTTACTCTCCGCCTGCAACGTGTAACTGCCAAATCCCCAATCCGTCACCCGGAATGTTTCAGCTTCTTCTGAAGCTTGCACTTCCATCTCAGATGAGCCCTCTGCTCTAACAAGGCCCAGCTTTCTACCACTTGCTACAGATGTCAGCGTAATGCGATTATCACCGTCTTGGAAGGCAACGTTATCATTGCCGACCTTACTTCGAATCGCTTCCAGAGGGGTTACGCTGTAGGGCATCGTACCCGCATACCAGTCCCGATAGACCGTTCCGCCGAGTTGCCCAATCACAGCTACTTTGCCTGCTTTTGTTTTGTCCAATGGAAGGGTGTTTTTATCGTTTTTGAGCAATACCACTTGTTCTCTTGCCGCCCGAAGAGACAGCGCTCTGGCTTTCTCCGTCATCATGGACTCCTCGCCAATTGCAGCGTACGGATTGCCTTCTTCCGGATCAAACTCCCCCAGACGGAATCGCACACGGAATGTGTTGAACAAGGCTGTATCGATATCTTCCATGCTTAGCAGCCCCTGCTCCAACCCTTCACGAAGTGCTTGCTTGGACAGCTCAGCATCATCGGTGATGCTGTCAATCCCTGCTTGGACCGACTCCACCGTACCCGGTGTGTGAGAATCATAATATTGATGATCATTCTTGATTCCCATCACGTCGCCCGCGTCACTGACGATGAATCCATCCATGCCCCATTCACCTTTAACAATCTCGTTCACAAAAGGATGCAACAGAGCTGGCGTGCCATTAATCGAGTTATACGCGGTCATCATTGACTGTGCTCCACCTTCTTTAAAAGGCTTCTCGAATGCTTTCAAATAATATTCACGCATATTGCGCGGATCAATGCTGGATGAGCCGCTACCACGATCCACTTCGTTATTGTTGCCAAGGAAGTGTTTGAGCGTTGCCACAGCTTTGTAATACTTGGGATGGTCACCTTGAATGCCTTTGACTAAAGCCGTTGCCAGTTCTGCAGTCAGTTCCGGGTCCTCGCCATATGCCTCTTCGTTTCGTCCCCAGCGCGGGTCACGTTCCATATCCACCGTGGGTGCCCAAAGCGTAAGACCGTTGACGGCAGGATTCCGTTTGTAAAATACACGTGCTTCGTCTCCGATGACGGAGCCGATCTCTTTCATCAGGTCTGTATCCCACGTACATGCCAGTCCTACAGGTTGCGGGAACGAGGTGGCTTCACCGAGCCAAGCCAAGCCGTGTGCGGCTTCTGTTCCATGTTTGTAGGCAGCAACACCCAAGCGTTCAACCGCAGGCTGGTATTGCAACATAGATTCAATTTTTTCATCGTCCGTCAGACGGGATACAAGATCCTTCACTCGATCATTTAGTGCCATGGTCGTATCTTGAAATGGATATTTCGTTTGATGGGTTGTCATATCAAATCTCCTTTTATTAAATCGTATTTATTCATTATGATAGCGAATACATTTCAATTCATAATAACGGCCTATACTTGCTTGATTACACCTCTAAAATAAACAAAAACCCTTTATAAAACATGATATAACGATATTTTAAGAGAAACATAGAAAAAAACTAAAACGGTTTCGATAATCCTACTATAAAACATTCTGATATAAAAAAATAGAGGTACATTTCAAGAAGCCCGCCCTTTCCTTTCGTAAAATATGAGACTGCTCGTTTTTTTCTGGCATACTCTGGCAATCCTGATTAGAAGTACAGGGGCTTCAACTTCTGAACGGCCCCTATTATGCTGTAATCATGATTTAGGAGGAAACCAATCCATGAATAACAATGAGCAGTTGAAGACAAACTTGCCCCCGGTTCCCGAATCTCTATGGCGTGCCGCGAATACATTGGAATCTTATCCGAAATTAACAGAGGATACCACAGCTGATGTAGCGATTATCGGAGCAGGGATCGCAGGTATTACAACAGCGTACTTGCTGGCCCAGTCTGGTCTGAGTGTGGTTTTGCTTGAAGCCGGAAAAGTACTGGACGGCACAACAGGCCATACAACGGCTAAAGTATCTGCACAGCATGGTGTCATCTATGATGAAATCATGCATCACTTCGGACATGAACAGGCACGGATGTACTATGAAGGGAATGCAAATGCGGCCAGCTGGATGCGTAGTCTGGTCAAGGAAAAGCAGATCGAATGTCAGTGGGCTGATGAGGATGCCTACGTTTATATTCAGTCCGAAGACAATATCAAAAAGCTGGAGATTGAGCTGACCGCTTATGGCAAACTCAACATCCCTGGTGAATGGGTAGATCCCCTTCCGATCCCCGTCCCAGCCAGAGCAGGCATTCGCATGCCTGGGCAAGCACGTTTCGACCCGTTAGCTTACCTGCATTACTTGCTTGCTTCAGCCGTGAAGCAAGGGGTACGTGTCTATGAACATACAACGGTAACCGATGTGGAAGAAGAAGCCTCTTTGAAAATAAGAACCTATAATGGTTCATTCGTGACGGCAGAGCATATCGTTGTCGCTTCCCATTTTCCCGTATACGATCCCGGATTTTACTTTACGCGACTTCATGCTGAACGGTCTTATGCTGTGATGGTTGAGCCTGAGAAGCCCTATGCAGGTGGTATGTACATCTCTGATGATGATCCGGCCCGTTCGCTTCGTGCTGTTATCCATAATGGTAAAGAACATATTCTGTTCGGGGGAGAGAATCATAAAACCGGCCAAGGCATCTGTACCTTTGGTCACTACGAGCGCCTGGAGAAATATGCATCCGAGACGTTTGGGATCCGTAACATCCCGTTTCGCTGGTCAGCCCAGGATCTGATCTCCATAGATAAAGTGCCCTACATCGGGCCAATTACCGGAAGGCATGAACGGATCTATGTTGCTACAGGTTTTGCCAAATGGGGTATGACCACAGGCACGATGGCCGGACATCTGCTGGCAGACCGAATTACCGGAAGGGATAATCCGCACGCAGAAGTATTTGATCCGGCAAGATTCAAGGCAGACCCGGGTTTCAAACACTTTATCGTAGAGAACGTCAATGTTGCGAAGGAGTTAATTGCAGGCAAGGTCGGCATCGTGCACAAAAATATAAACGAGCTTAGCAACGACGAAGGCGCAGTTGTGCGTCATAACGGTAAAAGGGCCGGTGCCTATAAGGACACCAGCGGCAAGCTGTTCCTGGTGGACACGACATGCACCCACTTGGGATGCGAAGTGGAGTGGAATAATGGGGAACGTTCCTGGGACTGCCCGTGTCACGGCTCACGTTTCAATTATGAAGGTCACGTGATCGAAGGCCCTGCTGTAGAAGACTTGCCTGTTCTGGATGTGCAGCAGCAGTAAATACAATTAGAAGTAAGCCATATAGCATTTAGCATACAGCTTAAAAGCCGCACCAAATGAACACAGGATGTATTATGAACTCCATGTGTGAATATACGTAGCGCTTCCTAAAGTACATCTCATCTCATAGACCGGATCGGTATCCGCCTCCAGACGGAAGCAGCCGACCCGGTTTTTCTGTATGCTGGTATAGAAGTATGTTATAACACAGCCTTACATTGGATAAATATGTAAATTGTTGAGATGAAAGTCCACTACCACTGTACTAAATCCTGTACTAAACCATACATACGAATACGAATGATTTTCAAACAGGATCAACAGCAAGAAACGATGTGAAAGTAAACATTCATTCAAAAATAAGGGTGTGAAAGGAACACAAGATGAATAGACAACAATTTATGCAAGCTATGGAATTGGTTTTACGTCCGATGGACCGGTTGGAACGTGCTGAACTCCTTGCAGATTATGCCCAAAGGTTCACGTTAGGGTTACGTGAAGGCAAATCGGAGGAAGACATTGCACGTGAACTCGGCCACCCGGAGGAGATCGCACGCAAAGTACTCGGTGAACAGTATTACTCTAACCCATACTCTGACTCATCCGGTAGAGTTTCCTTCGATACACCTCCGTTCAGAGAGATCAAACCACCTGTTAATCACAATCGGGCTACGCGGAACTTTTTTGTATGCATCGGTTTGATCTTCCTTAACCTTGCACTTATGATTCCGATCGGTCTTAGCCTCTGGTCCGTGTGGCTTACGATAGCAAGCCTGTCTTTGTTTGCTCTTGCTCCTGTCGCTGCTGCCGTCGACTATCTGTATCGAAATCACCTTGAAACAACAGAAATTTTCGTTGCCATTGGGTTGCTGGGTATCGGTATTCTGTTCGCCCTAGCCTCCAAATTTATCTTTATCGCATTTAAAAAGGTAACACTCCATTATATTCGGTGGAATATAAACGTGATGAAAGGGGATGTTTCTGCATGAGCACTAAAAAATGGGTAGCACTGGCTCTCGTCTGCATTGGAATAGGTTTACTTGGAACATCGGTCTTTGGTTTTCAGTTCAAGGATGAAAGGGAAGCATATAGCAAGCGTTGGGAACTGGGCACCGGGGGACTGCAAGATGATCTGCAAAATATTCAGCTGGATGGCAACTTTAATGCTGATATTGAATTCATCGTTAGTCCAGACAACACCGCGTATATCGAAGTGGATGGAAAGTGGGAACCAGAGGTTATCCAAAGTTTCAAGGAGGCCCGTTTTACGGATGGCACATTTGAGCTGTCACTACAGAAACACAATCGTCTAAAGTTGTTCTCTTTTAATTGGAACTGGGGGGAACAAGATTCAAGAATAACCGTGGCTTTACCAGCAGGATACCCTTTAAATGATGTCACATTACACTCTACCTCAGCGGATTGGGATATAACCGGGCTACATGCTGAACATTTGGAGATGAAAAGCACCTCAGGCTCCATCGTTCTGAATGATATTCAGGTTCCTCGCATGGAATTGTCTTTGACCTCAGGGGACATTGATGCTTCTGCGATCCAAGGGGATTTAGCCGTAGAACAGACATCAGGAAGCTTCACGGCAACCCGAATCGATGGAAAAGTAAACAGCGTAATTCAATCAGGAGATGTGGAAATTACTCAATTGAATGGTGAAGCTGATGTAAAGTTCACTTCCGGCAGTATTGATATCCAGCAATCACACGCAGCACCTATTCAGGTATCAGGGACATCGGGAGATATATCCATTCAAGCCGCGCCTGATTTTGATGGGATCTATGAGGCCAAGGCTACTTCGGGCGACGTTAATATACCGGAGTCACCAGGCATAAGTCAGGATGTGATCCAGGCACGTACGACTTCTGGCAGCATTCGAATCACCCAACCGCGCTAACGTGTGATGAAGCATATTTCCGATCATTGGGTAAAGTATAGTATAATCAAGTGCTAACCCAAATGCTGAGGAGGAATATTCCTATGGAACTTAAAAATAAAACAGCCATCATTACTGGCGCAGGTAAAGGTATCGGGCGTGCTATCGCGGAATCCCTCGCCAAAGAAGGCGTACATCTTGGACTGATCGCCCGCACGGCTTCCGATCTGCAGTCTCTTCAAGAGTCTCTAAGTAAGGAATATGGTGTAAAAGTAACGAGTGCTGCAGCAGACATCTCGGATCGCTCTCAAGCTGAAGCAGCAGTGGCAGCCATCGAGATGGAGCTGGGAGCAGTCGATATTCTCATTAACAATGCAGGGATCGGAAGTTTCGGTACACTGCTAGAGATGGACCCTGAAGAGTGGGAACGCATCCTGCATGTGAATGTCATGGGTACATACTATGTAACACGTGCCGTGCTTCCAAGCATGATCAAAGAAAGCAGCGGCAGCATCATTAACATTGCTTCAACAGCAGGTGAGCGTGGATTCGCTACAGGTTCAGCGTATTGTGCCTCCAAATTCGCATTGCTTGGCATGACGGAATCCTTAATGCAGGAAGTTCGTAAATCCAACATTCGTGTTACCGCGTTAACACCAAGCACCGTTAATACGGAACTGGCTGTAAATGCCGGACTCAAAATCGGAGACGAGGATCGCATGATGCAAGCCGAAGACGTAGCCGAACTGGCACTGGCAACACTTAAGCTATCTGATCGCGTATTCGTCAAAGCTGCGGGCATTTGGACAACCAATCCACAGTAAGGCGTGAGTGAAGGTTTGCAAGAATGAATTAAAGCATACAATGAAGACACCACCAACCAGCATTCTGGTTGGTGGTTTTTATGTTTATGATATAAAGGATATCTAACGTATTCGTGAGTATGATGAAGGTAATCAATTCGAAATTAGATATGACTCTGCTGGGAAACGTAAGGAGTTTGAATATCATGAGTGAAACCAAACCAGTTATGACTGTGTTTGCTGGAAACAATGCCTATCATTATAGCGGAAATCATGAAAGTGCAATTGATCTATTGTGTAGATTATATCCCTGCTTGGGCTAATCCTGTCTTGGCTCAATACTGATACACTCGGGTGACATTATAACTCCCCTACTAGCTTATGTATCAATATCTTTGGATAGAGACAAGACTCCCCTCTCCTCCATATAACAACAGAAAGGCACCAGCCTATAGGATGGGGCTTTTTTTGTTGTTCAAAACTTGTTCAGAATTTGTTTAGAGTAATGTGATATGGTCTAGCGTGCTATAGTATAGAGACTTGGGGAAGGAAGATGAAACTTGTCGAATCAAGGAGAAAAGGCAAGAAAATTCAGTTCAAATTTTTCTGATTGGAAACAAATAGCTTATAAAATCGTTCGAATACAATTGTCGTTTTTGTTGCTAATTAGCACATTTATGCCGACCAATTGGGGGCAAGAAGCAAATGCAGCACCCATAACAAGCTCCCTTGATAATTGGTACATCCGATCCATCGGACAAAATATGATTGGTGTGACCTATGGCAACGGCATGTATGTAGCGGTTGGGACAAATGGAACGGTGTTGACCTCCAGTGACGGATTGAACTGGATGACCCGCACAGTGGGCACCGCAATTCAATTAAATGGTGTTGCCTATAGCAACGGCACGTATGTGGCGGTGGGACAAAGTGGAAAGATATTGACCTCCAGTGACGGAGTGAGCTGGATCATCCGCGATTCAGGCACCACGAATGAACTTCGTACAGTCAATTACATCAACGGCTCGTATTTCGCGGTAGGAGCAAATGGCACAATTTTGACCTCCAGTGACGGAGTGAACTGGACGAGCCAGGCGTCGGGCACCACGCAATTTATTTTTGCCGTTAACTACTTCAATGGCATGTATATAGCGGTGGGCTCAGTCGGGACAATCTTGACCTCCAGTGACGGAGTAAGTTGGACGAACCGCTCTCCGGGAACCACAAATGGTCTATTGGGTGTAAGCTACGCCAACGGCACGTACGTGGTGGTGGGGCAAAGTGGAACAATATTGACTTCCTGCGACGGAACGAACTGGACCAGCCGCTCGTCGGGAACCACAAATAATCTTGTTGGCTTCGTATACGCCAACGGTACATATGTGGCTGTGGGCGTAGGTGGGACGATCGTAACCTCCAGTGACGGAGTGAGCTGGCTGACCCGTACGTCGGGCACCGCGAATAATCTTGCTGGCCTCAATTACATAAACGGCACGTTTATAGCGGTAGGTTATGGTGGAACGATTTTGGCCTCCAGTGACGGATCGAGCTGGACAAGCCCCCTGTCAAGTGTTACCCCAAATCATCTTTTGGGTATCAGCCACTTAAACGGCATGTATATAACGGGGGGCAATGGGGGGACGATTGTGACCTCCAGTGACGGAGCGAACTGGACGGCCCGCTCGTCGGGCACCTCGTTTCCTCTATACGGCTTCAGCTATGGCAACGGCACATACGTGGCGGTGGGTTATGGTGGAAAGATATTGACCTCTAATGACGGAACGAGTTGGACGAGCCAAACATCAGGCACTTCGAATCTTATTTATGCCGTCACCTACGGCAACGGCAAATATGTTGCGTCGGGTGCAAAGGGAACCATATTAATCTCTAGTGACGGATTGAATTGGACAAGTAGTTCTTCGGGTATTACCAATGATTTACGAAAAATCACTTACGGCAATGGTACCTATATGGCGATAGGAGCAAATGGAACGATACTGACCTCCAATGACGGAGCGGGCTGGACGAATCAAACGTCTGGCACCATGAAAAATCTTTACGGTGTTAACTACGACAACGGCAAGTACATCGTGGTGGGGCAAGGTGGAACAATATTGACCTCCAATGATGGAGTGAGCTGGACGAGTCAAACGTCTGGCACCATCAATGAACTTTATGATGCAAGCTACATCAACGCCACTTATATGGTGGTGGGGTTAAACGGAACGATATTGACTTCCAGTGACGGAGCGAGTTGGACGGCCCGCACGTCTGGCACCTTGAGTGCTCTATATGGTGTCATCTACGCCAACAGCAAGTATGTGGTGGTTGGGGCGAGCGGATTGATTTTGCAATCACCAACAATACCCACACTGACCCACGCGGCAACACCAAGCATTGATACGCAGCCGACGGGCGCCACGGTTAACGAAGGTGACAGTAACCCGTACTTGAGCGTAGCGGCCAGCGTAAATGACGGCGGAACGCTGTCCTATCAGTGGTACAGCAATTCAGTAAACAGCACGGTCGGCGGCAATGCAATCGCAGGTGCAACCAGTGCAACCTATGCCGCGCCGACCACATCGACAGGCACGACCTACTACTATGCTATCGTGACGAACACGAACAACAGTGTGAGCGGAACCAAGACGGCAACAGCGACGAGCAGTATCGCTGCGGTCAACGTAAACGCTCTGACCAACGCGGCAACACCAAGCATTGATACGCAGCCGACGGGCGCCACGGTTAACGAAGGTGACAGTAACCCGTACTTGAGCGTAGCGGCCAGCGTAAATGACGGCGGAACGCTGTCCTATCAGTGGTACAGCAATTCAGTAAACAGCACGGTCGGCGGCAATGCAATCGCAGGTGCAACCAGTGCAACCTATGCCGCGCCGACCACATCGACAGGCACGACCTACTACTATGCTGTCGTGACGAACACGAACAACAGTGTGAGCGGAACCAAGACGGCAACAGCGACGAGCAGTATCGCTGCGGTCAACGTAAACGCTCTGACCCACGCGGCAACACCAAGCATTGATACGCAGCCGACGGGCGCCACGGTTAACGAAGGTGACAGTAACCCGTACTTGAGCGTAGCGGCCAGCGTAAATGACGGCGGAACGCTGTCCTATCAGTGGTACAGCAATTCAGTAAACAGCACGGTCGGCGGCAATGCAATCGCAGGTGCAACCAGTACAACCTATGCCGCGCCGACCACATCGACAGGTACGACCTACTACTATGCTGTCGTGACGAACACGAACAACAGTGTGAGCGGAACCAAGACGGCAACAGCGACGAGCAGTATCGCTGCGGTCAACGTAAACGCTCTGACCAACGCGGCAACACCAAGCATTGATACGCAGCCGACGGGCGCCACGGTTAACGAAGGTGACAGTAACCCGTACTTGAGCGTAGCGGCCAGCGTAAATGACGGCGGAACGCTGTCCTATCAGTGGTACAGCAATTCAGTAAACAGCACGGTCGGCGGCAATGCAATTGCGGGTGCAACCAGCACAACCTATGCCGCGCCGACCACATCGACAGGCACGACCTACTACTATGCTGTCGTGACGAACACGAACAACAGTGTGAGCGGAACCAAGACGGCAACAGCGACGAGCAGTATCGCTGCGGTCAACGTAAACGCTCTGACCAACGCGGCAACACCAAGCATTGATACGCAGCCGACGGGCGCCACGGTTAACGAAGGTGACAGTAACCCGTACTTGAGCGTAGCGGCCAGCGTAAATGACGGCGGAACGTTGTCGTACCAGTGGTACAGCAATTCAGTAAACAGCACGGTTGGCGGCAATGCAATTGCGAGTGCAACCAGTGCAACCTATGCCGCGCCGACCACATCGACAGGCACGACCTACTACTATGCTGTCGTGACGAACACGAACAACAGTGTGAGCGGAACCAAGACGGCAACAGCGACGAGCAGTATCGCTGCGGTCAACGTAAACGCTCTGACCAACGCGGCAACACCAAGCATTGATACGCAGCCGACGGGCGCTACGGTTAACGAAGGTGACAGTAACCCGTACTTGAGCGTAGCGGCCAGCGTAAATGACGGCGGAACGTTGTCGTACCAGTGGTACAGCAATTCAGTAAACAGCACGGTCGGCGGCAATGCAATTGCGGGTGCAACCAGTGCAACCTATGCCGCGCCGACCACATCGACAGGCACGACCTACTACTATGCTGTCGTGACGAACACGAACAACAGTGTGAGCGGAACCAAGACGGCAACAGCGACGAGCAGTATCGCTGCGGTCAACGTAAACGCTCTGACCAACGCGGCAACACCAAGCATTGATACGCAGCCGACGGGCGCCACGGTTAACGAAGGTGACAGTAACCCGTACATGAGCGTAGCGGCCAGCGTAAATGACGGCGGAACGCTGTCCTATCAGTGGTACAGCAATTCGGTGAACAGCACGGTCGGCGGCAATGCCATTGCGGGTGCAACCAGTGCAACCTATGCCGCGCCGACCACATCGACAGGCACGACCTACTACTATGCTGTCGTGACGAACACGAACAACAGTGTGAGCGGAACCAAGACGGCAACAGCGACGAGCAGTATCGCTACGGTCAACGTAAACGCTCTGACCAACGCGGCAACACCAAGCATTGATACGCAGCCGACGGGCGAAACGGTTAACGAAGGTGACAGTAACCCGTACTTGAGCGTAGCGGCCAGCGTAAATGACGGCGGAACGCTGTCCTATCAGTGGTACAGCAATTCAGTAAACAGCACGGTCGGCGGCAATGCAATCGCAGGTGCAACCAGCACAACCTATGCCGCGCCGACCACATCGACAAGCACGACCTACTACTATGCTGTCGTGACGAACACGAACAACAGTGTGAGCGGAACCAAGACGGCAACAGCGACGAGCAGTATCGCTACGATCAACGTAAACATAGCGTCTACCCATACGATTGCTCCTATTGCGGATCAAACGTTAGCTGCACTTACTCAAGGTTATGCTGTGGGTACCCAAGAGACAAAAACTATTGACGTAACGAATACCGGCACGAGCGATTTGTCGAATCTGTCGGCAACGGTTAGCGGCATTCATGCTAGCGATTTTGTGATTACGCAACCAAGTACAACGTTAGTGAACGGAGCGACCACGTCAACCTTTACGGTGAAAGCGAAAGATGACTTACCAGCGGGGACATATACCGCAACAATAACGTTATCAGCAACCCAAATGACGGATGTGACGTTTACAGTGATGCAAGTTGTGAACATGCCGAACGCACCGGCAAATCCGCAAAACCTTGTGGCTGTCGGAGGAAACGGTGAGGTCACCCTAAATTGGAGTACGGTAACGGGAGCGACGTATTACAACCTTTATATGGCGACTGATCCAAGTCAGCTTAGTACTGCTTCGGTTGTTATCGTCAATTCCTCTGCCTACAGTGCACAAAACTTGCTAAACGGCACGACCTATTTCTTTACAGTGAGAGCAGGTAACTCGGAAGGCTTGAGTGGGGAATCGAATCAGGCAACCGCCACTCCTGCAACTGTACCAGCAGCCCCAACGAATGTTTCGGCAGTAACTGGAAACGGAGAAGCCACCGTAACCTTTACAGCTCCAACCGAGAACGGTGGAAGTCCGATTACGGGGTATGAAGTAACTGTTTCATCAGGGAATGTAGTCACAACAGGGGCGGCAAGTCCGATTGTAATTACAGGTTTAACGAATGGAACGAGCTATACATTTACGGTGAAAGCGATCAATGGTGTAGGAAAAAGTACAGCCTCCGCTGATTCAAATGCGGTGATTCCGCAAAAGTCAGCCGGCAACAGCACTGTTCCGATCGATACGCCATCCGTGCCTAGTACTCCAACCATCCCGGAGAAAACGAATACGGGAATGGATATTCTTGTGAATGGTAAAGCGGAAAATGCGGGGACCGTAGCGAGAACCCAACGAAACGGCCAAACCGTTACAACCGTGTTTATTGATCAGAAAAAGCTGGAGGACAAGCTCGCTACGGAAGGCCAAAATGCTGTGGTGGCGATACTTTTAAACGACAAATCCCATGTGACCGTCGGCTCATTGAACGGTCAGATGGTGAAAAACATGGAGGATAAGCAAGCTGTTCTTGAGATCAAAACCGATCGTGCGACCTATACGATTCCAGCGCAACAAATCAATATTAATACGATATCCGAGCAAGTCGGCAAGTTCGTAGCCTTGCAAGATATCCAGGTACAAATCGAAATCTCCGAACCAACAACAGATATGGTGAAAATTGTTGAGAATGCGGCAGTCAAGGGAACGTTCACGCTTGTCGTACCGCCTTTAAACTTCACGGTGAAGGGTATCTACGGAGATAAGACTATCGAAGTATCGAAGTTTAATGCCTATGTCAAACGAAATATTGTGATTCCGGATGATGTTGATTCCAGTAAGATTACCACAGGAATTGTTGTTGAGACAAACGGAACTATACGTCATGTTCCGACCAAGATTGTCGTGATTGACGGCAAATATTATGCGCAAATCAATAGCTTGACAAATAGCACGTATTCTCTTGTCTACCATCCAATCGAATTTGAAGATGTGGCCAAACATTGGGCAAAAAAAGCAGTGGGCGACATGGGATCACGGATGATTATCGATGGTACGGGCAATGATAAGTTCAGTCCCAACCGGGATATTACCCGTGCTGAGTTTGCAGCCATCATTGTTCGCGTATTGGGACTCAAGACGGAGAGTGGAGCAACCTCATTCTCAGACGTACAAATAACAGATTGGTACAGCAGCGCTGTCAATACTGCTTATGCCTACCATTTGATCGGTGGTTTTAAAGATGGTACTTTCCGTCCGATGGACAGGATTACACGGGAACAGGCAATGGTGATCCTCTCCAAAGCGATGGCGATCACTAGTCTGAAAGGCAATCTTGCTGTTCAATCGACAGACGTAATACTTCGCCCTTATGAAGATACGGCAGCTGTGTCTGCATGGGCACTGAGCAGTGTAGCTGATACTGTAGAGGCTGGCATTGTATCAGGAAGAAGCAGCAATGAGCTTGCACCAAAGGATTACATCACTAGAGCTGAGGTTGCCAAAATTATTCAGGGACTATTGCAAAAATCCGGCTTGATTTAAGCAAGGGGACGACGGTAGACGCTTTATAGAACGACTTCGGTTGCTAGGCAGCTACGGCTAGCAGTGTAACTTACACCATTTCTTGGTTCCCGAACGTTAAACCCTATTACTAAGCGATGAAATGAACTATGCGGGAGTTAGTAGTAGCTACTCCAATGAAGCAAACACAACTTCCCAAATCCGGCAATACGAATTTTAGCCGTTTGACATTATTGAGTGGCCCTTTAGGAGATTCAGTTTGGCGACGAATTATGGATTTATTAGCCACGGCTCTCCTCCAATATTTATATAAGAGAAAAGCACCTTAATAGGTGCTTTTCTCTTATATATGGTGGATTGATAAAACTAAGGGCACTGGGATTTTCCAGTACTATAAAACATCAGAAATTTAAGAGAATTTTTATTGGGAGAACCCCAGAAATTATAAACTGCCTGCTCCTATTTGTGCTACTTCCTGTATTATATTTGTGCTACTTCCTGTATTATATTTGTCCTTTATAAACTGATGTTTTTTTCACATTGTTCTGCAACGATATCATCATGCGTCACTATAATAATGGTTTTACCTTCCTGGTGAAGCTCGTGCAGCGTATTTAAAACAAAATTGCGATTCATGGAATCTAGTGATCCTGTCGGTTCATCAGCCAAAATAACATCACAAGGTTTTAATAAAATTCTAGCCAATGCCAGGCGCTGCTGTTCTCCTCCAGATAACTCATACACTTTTTTATTCAATGGAATGTCCAAGCCTACTTTCTCCAGAGCATTGATCTTTAAGCTGTGTCTTTCCTTTTTAGATTGACCGCTATAGGCCAGAGCCACCTCTAAGTTGTTGCTCACATGGTCATTTTCGATCAAGGCAAAGTTTTGGAATAAATAGGATATGTTACTTCGTAGAATATACATTTGTTCTCGACTTCCCATCTTAGGTGCAGTGACTCCTTTAAATTTCACGGAACCTTCATCAGGTTGCTCTAACATACCTAGCAAGTTCATTAATGTCGTTTTACCTGAACCGCTTTTACCTGTAATAGCAATCAATTGTCCCTGATAAATCGTTAGATCAAAGTTCTGTATTACTTTATTGTCACCATACGACTTACTGACATTATGGAGTTCATAAATGGAATTTTGATTCAAGTCACTGTCCTCCTCCCTTTATAACTTGTATGATATGCTTTCGCCAGATTCTTTTCAGCCAGAATAATGATCCCCATAGTTCTAATGCTAAAAGAGAAAAACATATCAGAATAGCCTGAGCCGAATATGCACGTTCTATATAAATAATCCCTAGTAATGATATAGTCCATGTCAAAGTGAATAAAGCAAAAAACTCCTTGTATCTCCTCGGTGCAGAGAAACCAAACATTCCTCTTATAATGAATTTTTGCTGATATTTACTAAAGACAATAGATACGTTTTGAAGCAGTAGAAGAATAAGAATAAACATGCTAATAATTAATGAAAGCGAGGCAGTGTAGAACTGAGCCTTCAGATGGTATAGTTTAGTTGCTATATATTGGTCAACGGTAATTAAGTAATGAAGGTTATCATCCAATTTAAGCTGTCTTAGAAAAGACTTCATTGACATATACGTTTGTTTGGTGTCACCATCTATCAATTTCACTTTTAAGGGATCTGTACTACCGCCACCTAAAATGGAATCTCGATCTCCGAGTAGACTATTCTTAAGTGTAACAACCTGAATAATTGGGTCGAGAATGTTATTATTGTTTTGTGGGTAGACATCCGTGTTGAAGCTAAATACTTCTTGTCCATCCGTTGTCCAAATTATACGAATTTTAGGAGAAGCCACTGTTTCAGGTACATCAACTCCTAAAGTTTGCTTATCAAACTCGACTCTTTGTTTACGTTCTGTTTGAAAAAAGCTTAAGAGTTCATTTTCCTTTTTTTTAAATCGTTCAGGCACAAGTACTATCCAGTCTGTATCGTCTTCAGAAATATTGATAATTTCCCCACTTTGATCGTACAAAGGGAACTCGTTTAGGAAGTTGGGATTAACATATACAGATCGATAACCATCATAGTTCTTATCTAGTTCAAGAGCTGTCGTTTCATACGAGCGAGCATTAACTAGCAACGAACCCATCTGATTAAGTAAAGGATATAAGTAATTAGCAGTTGTGCGAATAAACTGAGTGGAGCCATTTTGAAAATCGACAGAATCATAACCAATGTTTACAGGATAGAAAACTCCGTAATCGTTACTTTTTTGCCATTTGTGAAGTGTGGATTCTTCATTTTTCATTGCCCTATAATTTGTAACCACGTTAACAAAAGAAGATACAACCGCGATTATGACTACTACTTTAAGCAACAAATTAATAGTTAAAACAACGGAGGTACCTTTTTTATTCTTTAGTGCATGAGTTACATTTAAACGCGCCATACTTGTATATGCAGGTAACGTTAAAACGACAATTATTAAGGATAGTAAGCACTGCTGAATAATAACATCCGAAATGAACAAATAGCTACTGCCTGGGATAAAAGATAACAGAATAATAGATATCAGCATTGCAGTAAAAAATACGTATAATATCCATTTCCCAATTGACTCTAACCAAATTCTTTTGTGAGAATATCCAAATAATTTATAAATTGCAAGACGCTTAGCTTCTTGGAATGAGTAGTAGAGAACAAAAAAACCAGTAATAATAACTAGTACATAATGTAGTAGCTTGATGTCTGTATTTGAAGTAATTTTGTAAACATCTCTTGGAGAAGACATGTTCATAAAAGTTTGGGGTGATACAGTAATATGCATATTATTCGATTCAAAATAATCATTAATATTATCGGTGAACTTTTTCAAGAAAATCCCTAGAGTATCCCGATTTCCTTCTACAAAGTAATACCCACTTACAGGCAAATAATCAAAAGAGCTTTTTAAAGGTCTAATAGATATACTATCATTACCCGCAAAATCCTGGATAACACCCATCTGATGAGCATTACTTTCTTGAGATGTTGATAAAAAAGCCTTACTATTCTTGGTATCATCAATACTTAAAAAATCCCCAGACCGTAACTTTATATAATCAAATAGAGTAGTAGGTTCATTTAATAATATGTATTTTACCAACTCCATTTCCTGATCAGGCTTATTGTTAATTGCTGGTCGAATTAAATTCACTTTCAATTCTGAAGAGGTGCTTAATAAAATAGGGTATATTTCGTTGGGATCAGATAGACCTGCTTCATCAGGTATAAAAAAAGCTGATCCTATTTTCTCTTCCAAAAGCAAAATGCGGTTAAGTTCTTTTTTATCGTAATTTTCGTAACTGATAAATATAGAGAGAGAAAACGATAGTATCAAAAATAAGATAATGAGTTTTTTCAAATCAAATATCTCCTTCAAAGCAGACATGAATTGAAACGAACTGAATCAAGCTATGCTAGATTCAGTTCGTTTATATAGTATTATTCTTTAATTAGAATAACTCTATGCTTAAGAAAGAATTGTCTACTAAAATGCCTTATTTTGATTCATATACATTCCAGTAGGCATGGGTATCATCGGAGGCACCCCCGACGGCGCTCGCGTAAGAGGTTGTTCCAGCATTTACTTGACCACTACGTGACATCTGCGTGCCTATACTTGCCGTAGAAGAATGGATTTTAGTTTGATGGTTATAATTGGACCAGACTTTTTTGCTGAGCGGAAAAACCCAGCTTGTTCCATAATCCCAGGTTCCCCCACCAACATCTACCGCAGGAGACACTACACCAGAGGTGAACTTAGTAAGCTGATTTTCTGTAATTACATTAGTTAGGTCTACAGATCCACTAGTTGCAGAGTTTTGCGCCATAGCTTGGCTGATAGGAACTAATAGAACAGCTGCTACAATAGACAAACTTAAAATTTTCTTCTTCACTATTTAACACTCCCTTGATTTTATGTAGAATTCCGGAATTCTATATATATAATATCATAGTATGTAACAAATTGGAATTTCATAATGATTAAAAATGGAAATTAAGTAATTTATACCTACTTTAAGAGTACTAAAGTAGCATCAATATGAGGTCGTACTATATTGGTCATTGAAAATTCTTTGTTATAAAATAATGCACAGAAAAATAACCCATTTTGGCGATTCTATCCTTTAGTTCTCGCTCTAAAAGGATAGAATCGCTCAATAAGTTACAAAAAATGTCTCCTATTTCTAAGCCTATGCTCAAATAAATTAATTTCCTTTTCCTTCCATTCATGCTTCTCTCGAAAAGTCAACTTCGAGTGGTTTGTCATTATTGTCGTCGGCTTCATACTACGTTCCAACGCTCTAGGCTTTACTTCCGTAATTCAAGATCTCTCGTTAGATTCCCGTTGCTACAAGATCTTGATGAATTGCTTCCTTCTGCCAAGCTGGTACATCTCGTCGCTACGGTGGATGTGGTTTGAAGACATGTGCTGGCACGCGCCTCTATTCATAGTTTTAGATCACGTGCCCCTCTTTGGTACTTGTATGAGACGGGGCCAAGGAAGGACGCTTCGGATACCGGTAATCAAAAAATTCTTTATCAGGAATTGGAGAATATCGTCATAGGTGACTATATCTCGGTCATTTGTCCAACTTTATTTGCATTCTATATGGTGATTCCTGGAAGTCTTTCTGTTTACATCTAATGATGAAACTGTAAGACAAGACGTGTGCAAACCAGTTAAACCGCTATTTCGTTCAGTTCAAATAGCATATTCCGCTGAATTGTGGTTTTGCACAGCTAAGACTCGCAAAGATAAACAAATTAAAACAAGGTGAGGGACACGTGTCCCTCACCTATTTATGCTTTTGTTCTTACGTCTGAATCAGATCCTGACTAACAAAAGCAGATGGTACACAATATATTTACAATCTGTCCTCTTCCTCAATAGCCTCACTTACCTTACTTGTTCAACAAATGATCCAGCTCCAATTCCTTGGACACCGCAATCAGCACAACGGCGGGTTCCTCACCGATATTGGTCACTTCATGCGGTACAATGGCGTTCCATGTAAACGAATCTCCCGCTTCCAACGTCTCGACATCTTCGCCCTGCCTCGCTTGGATGACACCTTGCAGTACCAGATGACTTTCCTCTCCCGCATGTTTGCTAAGTCCCGTTGAAGCACCTGGCGGTAGCTCTACAATGGACATGCGCATCGCACCTTTGGCCGTTAACTGCTGTACTTTGATCTGTCCGCTACCTGCTGTGGTCTCCTTGCGTTCATGCTTCCGAACCACATTCATACGTTGCTCTGATGTCAGCAACAGGTAAGGCAGCGGTACGCCCAGATAGTCCGCAATGCTCTCCAATGTAGCGATGGACGGTGACGTTTTGTTATTTTCCACATTGCTGATAAACCCTTTGGACAACCCTGTCCCCTCACAGAGCTGCATGATCGTAATCTGTTTCTGTTTGCGTATCGTTCGAATGGCCAAGCCAATATCCATAGTACTGCCCTTCCCTCTATACTGTTGCATTGCCCTTAAGTTCAAGCCTCAGTTGATGTTTCCACAAAAACAAGGCGATTGCCAAATGGATCGGTAATGGTCATTTCCCGTGAATCCCAAGGGGTTTTGTGGATACCCGGTCTCGCATATTTATATTTTTGCAAAGAAATCCGCTCATGCAGCTCCTCCAGATGCTCTGTCTCAATGCGTAATGCCGTACCAGGGGTACAGTCTCCGTGGTGTTCGGACAGATGAATGATAATCTCATCCTGCGACACCTGCATGTAGAGTGGCATATCAGCCTCGAATCGATGCTCCCAGTCCACGTTGAACCCCAAGTAATCCGTGTAAAATTCCTTTGCCTTCGCTTCATCAAAAATTCTAAGAATAGGTACGATATGTTTCATCATCTTCTTCACGTCCTCCTCTTCAGAAAATAACAGTATAGTACTGCTGCTCAATCCAAGTTCCCTTATACAAAACATATTTTCATCATACAAAAAAAAGGTTGACCCTACAATAAAAGCATGATAGATTTTGTTCATTAATAAGAATATTATTTTCACATAGGTGAACTTTTTATTTTTAGTTTAATGCCTGTCATTACTTCATTCCACTCTTTTGCTTCATTGGTTTGATCTATGCATTGGTTTGATATTTGCATTCATTTTATACATTCGATTCATCGCTACTCATATTCTACCTGGAGGTGTATTGGTTTGAATTCTACTTATATTCATGAGGTGAAACTGCCTGCACATTACGATAAAGACCAGCAATATCCTGTTATTTTTGCGTTGCACGGCATGGGATCAGATGAGCAGGACATGCTTCGATTAATGGAGCCGTTGTCTTCCGATTTCATTGTTGTTGCCATTCGTGGGCCTATTGTACAGGGCGGAGGTTATGCTTATTTTCAGATTAAAAGCATAGGAAACCCTGTCCGCGAGTTATACGATGCCTCGGTTCAAGGGCTGCAACAGCTCATCATCGAGCTGTCGGCTCAATATGCGATCGATCCTGCAAGGCGTTATATCGCCGGATTCAGTCAGGGAGGCATCATGGCAATGACACTTGCCTTGGTGATGGGTGATGCCATCAAAGGTATCGTGACTATGAGCGGATACATTCCGCAGTTTGTGAAGGAAGAATATGCTCTGCAGCCTTCTTCCAACCTGTCCGCATTTATCTCACACGGCGATCAGGATCACCTTTTCCCGTTACAGTTGGGTGAAGATAATGCTTCGTTTTTCCGGAATCATACGAATCAAGTTACGTATGTGCCATACAGTGGGGGCCACCATGTAACCCCTGAGTTATATGCCAAACTCCAACACTTCCTTCGGACGGATGCTGGGGTAACTACAGAAGACACGAAAGGAATAACTGAATCATGATGCCATCATTGTTTATCGCCCATGGCGCTCCTTCACTTGCTCTGGAGGAGAATGCGTACACTGAATTTTTGCAAAAACTTGGGCAGGATCTGCCCAAACCTAAAGCGATTCTCCTGTTCTCCGCTCACTGGGAATCGGCTACACAGCTCGTATCTTTTGTAACCGGCTCATATGACACAATCTATGATTTCGGCGGTTTCCAGCCCGAACTGTACCAGATTAAATATCCAGCTCAGGGAGATGCCGAACTGACCTCTGAGGTCGTCAAGTTGTTCACCGATGCCGGAATTCCTGTGCAGACGGACGAGATACGCGGACTGGACCATGGAGCGTGGGTTGTACTGCGCCTGCTCTATCCCGAGGCAGATGTTCCTGTAATCGCTCTGTCCGTTAACCGTTATCTGACGGGTGAGCAGCAGTATAAGGTAGGCCAAGCACTCGCTTCTTTGCGTGAGCAAGATGTTCTTGTCATTGGCAGTGGCGGAACCGTGCATAACCTGCGCCGTCTGAATTGGGAAAGTCAAGGTGTGGACTCCTGGGCTATGGAATTCGACAGCTGGCTTCAAGATAAGCTGGAGCGCTGGGATACGGATGCCCTCTTCGCTTATGACAAGCTTGCTCCGTCTGCACAGGCAGCGGTTCCTACGCCAGAGCATTTTGTGCCAATCCTGATCGCCATGGGTGCAGGGGATGAGAAGAAACAGGCCTCCCTCATGTTCCGAGCATATCAGCTGGGCAACTTGAGTTTGTCTTGCTGGAAATTTGAATAACAAAATATAGGATTTATCTAAAACATAAAAAGACCAAAGCGTGAGTCACAGGGTACCCCTGCTGCTCACGCTTTTTTGAGATATTGTTAGGCGGCTGAATGCAATTGCATAGACCACAAGTGCACTTTTACACATCCATACTCGTTCATTATTCAGGACTCCCGCTTGGGTCTATCGTTTCTTGTACGAGCTTACGGAGTAAATCTATACTAATGGGAAGCCATCTCATCAACAGATCCATCAGATGAGTATGACATGCGAACGCTCATAAGGAGGCGAAACATGGTGTCAGAGCCAAGATCAGAACAACGTATCGATGAACTCTTGCAAGAGTTGTTAGAACTGCTGGAAGAAAAGGTGCAGGATGAGGAAAACCAGGAGTTGCTAGAGGCTTACCGTGACCGTGAAGGGGCAACCGATGAGGAGCTTGACGGGTTCGAGCAACACTACGGAATACGACTACCGGAAGACTTTCGGGCATTCTACAAACGTAAAAATGGCAGCGGATATGCCTTTCACGTCCTTTTTCCAGGTGATGCCGCACAAAATGAAGATATGGTCTTCTACTTGTTATCGCTGGAACAAATGCAGCGGGAGCATGACGGTTCTGTAGAGATTCGGATGGATGACTACTTCTCTGAAGAAGAAATGCGTGAGCTGGACCCGCGAATCAAGCCTTATCTGCATCAGAAATCATGGATTACCTTTGGCAAGCTTGGTGGCGGCTCGTTGTACTTGATGCTGGATTTCGACCCGACAGAGCAAGGAACGTATGGGCAGATTATTATGTTCAAACACGATCCTGATTTTGTCTATTACGTTGCCGGAACCTTCACCGAATTGCTGGAGCAATCCAATCGGAACTTGCGTGAGCTCGACATTATCGAATACTAAGTCCAATTGAATGACATCAAACATCTTAATAACCATTTAATAACCATTATCGTCCAGATAATGATATGACCATTTTTTCATAATGCTGGGAGCTGCAAAGGCGGTTATAATAACATTTAGTGGAAATGCACAAGCTACCGGAAGAAGGACTGTCTTTCTACATCAACTACATATCTGGGAGGAACTACCGAAGTGGCTGAACAACCGAAGTCAGAGAGCTTTATGTCTCTCGTCAAAAAAGGCAACACATCCTCTGCTGTAGCCATGGCGGGTAACGCCATACTTGCATTATGTAAAGGAGGAGCCTTTATATTCAGTGGCAGCGGTGCTATGTTCGCATCCGCGATGCATTCACTGGCTGATGCCATTAACCAAGGGTTTGTATTTGTCGGAAGTGTCTTATCCGAGAAAAAACCCACTCGCCGCTTCCCGACCGGATTTGGACGGGTCATCAACATTTTCTGCATGATTGCCGTTATTGTGGTGACGATCATGGCCTATGAAACGATTCACGAAGGCATCCACCTGCTCCAGCATCCTGCTAGTCAATCAGGCGGACTGTGGATCAACATTGGTGTGCTTGTGCTTAATATTGTGATCGATGGAGCCATCCTCATCAAAGCGATGAAGGAAATCCTTAAGGAAGCCCGTGCGCCTAAAGCGACGGGATTTGCCCTGGTACCTGCTGCGATCAAAAACGTAGGACGCGCCGCACCGCCGACACGCCTTGTATTCTACGAGGACGTTGTAGCCGTGCTTGGAGCAACCCTTGCGCTAGTATCTGTTATTGTCATTGCTCTGACAAACTTCGCCTTGCTGGACGGTATTGTCACCACCATCATCGGATGTCTGATGATTGCCGTTGCTTTCCGTGTCGGCTACGACAACATGATTGGCCTGATCGGTGTCGCCGCACCGCAGGATGTCGAGGACAAAGTGTCCAAGACAATTCTGGCAGACAGCCATGTGGCTGATATCCAAATGATGCGCATCATTCAGGAAGGCCGGTATTACCATGTGGAAGGTCTGATTGAGCTGACGAAAGGCCTCAGTCTCGCGGATGCGGATGATATCAAGTTCCGGATACAGGAAAAACTGATGTTGGATCCTGATATTGCAGATGCAGCAATCTCCATTATTGAGGATGACGGGGTGAACAGCTGGGGCAATAAACATTCGGATGTGTTGAAAAAGTAGTGACTTAACCTTAGAATAACTGGACTATTCTTAGAAAAATGTACTGCAAATAGACGAAGCAGGAATTACTCTGCCTCGTCTATTTTGTGTGCTTTGTGCTCTGTTCCTTCAGCTCATGCTGATCAGAAGATCACCGTGCCTGCTTCATCCCCATTTCATTCACCTTATCCAGCCATTTTTGACGGAACGCATCTGTCGACTTGCGGATTGGACTAATATCGGTCACACGTATAGGGGATACACCGCTGAATTTAAGGATGTTGGATTTCATGATTCGGTGCCCTGCCTGTCTATATACCAGTTTATTGTACAGGCTTGGTGTATCCGATGTTACGATGAGGTGCGCAGACTTACCTTTGAGCAATTTGTCCCAGAGTGGTGAGTTGTCGCGATATCTCATAGCAAACCCAGGCAGGAAAATCCGATCAATAAACCCTTTCAGCACAGCGGGCATCGTTCCCCACCACGTCGGATACACAAATACCAGATGATCTGCCCAGCGAATGAGCTCCTGTGCTTTCAGCAAATCAGGCTCAAGCTCTGTCCGCTGACGATAGCCGTATCGGAGATTCGGATTAAACTCAATCTCGCTCAGATCGATCAACTCCACAGTCGCCCCGGATTTCCTCGCTCCCTCTGCGTAAGACGTTGACAGTGCTTTGCAGTAACTTTGCGGGTCAGGGTGACCGTTAATAATGAGAATTTTATTTGCATTCATACTTGTGTTCCTCCTGTATAATATGATCTATGAAGACCGATGAAACGGACATATCACAAGCATAGAGTGAACGAAGGCATAAACAAATGATCAAGGGCGCTGAATCATTGCGGATTCGTGCAAACGGAGGAATTATGAAATATCTCAATCAAAGCGTCTCGATTAGCATGGTGTATCCTATTTTGAAAACGCTGGTCCATAAGGGTTTCGATCCCGAATCCTTTTTCAGAGACATGGAAATCGATACTGTAATTACGGACAACCCGGATGCACGGATTCCCGTCAATGAACTGGAACGGATCATGCGGCGCGCCGCCGATTATACAAATGATCTGTATTTTGGATTACACCAGGGTGGACGGCTGGATTTTGCAGACTTGGGCCTGCCCGGGTATGTCATGATGCATTCTAAAACGATCGGGGATGCGCTGACGGCTTATCAGCGATACAACGATATTTTGTATAGTGGATTTCAACTGGAGTGGGAAGTATGCGGGCCAGATCTGATCATTCGGTTGTCTGCGCAAAATGAAGAAATCCCCATGTCCCGCCATTGCGTCGAGGATATGGCAGTTTCATTGCTGCATCTGATCAACAAGCTGGCTAATCACCGGGCAGCAGTACGAGAAGTCCAGTTTCGTCATGATGCTCCTGACACTACTAGTGATCTGGCTCCTTACGCAGACTCATTTGGGGTCAATCCCCAGTTTGGTGCTCCTCATACCCTCCTGCGTCTATCCAAAGACATTCTTGCATTGCCCGTATTATACTCGGATGCCAAGATGCTGAAGGTTTTTGAGACGATGGCAGAGGAGACCCGAGCAGATCTGTACGCCTCCCAGCCCTTCTCCAGCAAGGTAAGCCGCCTAATCACGGAAAGTCTGCCTTCCTTCTTTCCCACATTACAACACACGGCAGCACATCTCGGCGTGAGCATCCGCACACTTCAGAGCAGATTACGTGAAGAAGGTACAACGTTTAATGAAATCTCCGTTCAGGTACGGAAGGAACTGGCACAGCGTTACCTACAACGAGGCAGCTATTCTGTAGGCGATATAGCCTATGCCCTCCATTTTTCAGAACAAAGTGCATTTCAGAATGCGTTTAAAAAGTGGACTGGACAGACACCTGGGCAATACCGGGCTAGTTTGGCTAGAACACAAACCTAAATAACGGCGGCTAATATCAGACAGGTATATCCGCCTTGTGTCCATGGCGCCATCCCTGCCAAGTTCCAAGATCGATCTGACAGAAATAAGAATGAATACAACCTACCTAGACTTTAGTCTAGGATAAGTTTAACGCCAAAGACGGAGGCTCCCAATTTCCAGTTCGTGGTATGCTGTGAGTAACGAAAACAAGGAAATACATATGCTCGGATGAAAGATTCCATATTCAAAAGGAGAGAAATTATGGCTAAACGTACGATTCTTGCACCTGTCCTGATTTTGCTTGGTGTGTACCTCATTCTGAATCAAGGCGGCACGATGGGGCCAGGCACGATCTTTGCGACCTTCTGGCCTACATTGTTTGTTATTCCGCTAGGGCTGTTCTTCCACTGGCTGTACTTCGCCATGATAGGCCGGGGCGTGGGGTTACTTGTTCCAGGTGGCCTGCTGCTGACGGTTGGTATCGTATGCCAGATCGCAATGCTGTTTAACAATTGGGGCACGATGTGGCCAGGATTCATTCTCGCGCCAGCTGTCGGTTTGTTCGAACTCTACTGGTTTGGCGGCCGGAATAAATGGCTGCTCATTCCGATTAATATTCTGACCGTTCTTTCACTGCTGTTCTTCGCTGTGATGTCCGTTGGTTCTGTATTGAGCAACATGAGTTATATCCAACCGGTTGTAGCGATTGTGTTGATTGTAGGTGGGGCGTATCTCATCATGGGGCGCAAAAAGCATATGTAGTGGCGTGATATCCGATGGATTGGACTGGATTACACTGAGTCACTCCGGGGACAGAACAACTGCGGATCGCTGTTACCCCCGGATTTTTTGAATCACATATTCTATGTGAAAATCCGGTGGTAAAGGCGAGCGCTTCGCTTCCTTCGTCTGTCCTGTCCCCTCCGTTAATGTGTAATCTCATATTCATCGGATATCGCACTTCAAAGCTATTGCTTTAGAGCATACAAAAGGAAAGGAGCCATCCCTGATCCAGAGGTGATCAGGGGTGGTTTTTGTGTTTCAGGAGGGTTCTGATTCATATGTCGGTTTCTACTGACTGTCTATGACTTGGTTTGGCTCTGATTGCATAGCTATGTTGTAATTAATCCAGAAGAAAAGGATCAACGGCAGGGCCGCATTGGACGCGATAAAGAAAATCAGTGAAGGTAACCCGGCAAGTGGCATGTAGCTTATGCCTGTCACTTGAACCAGCAGTTGCTCGCCATTCGGGCCGTCAGAGAACAGGATGGATGATGCCCCGTTCCAGCCTAGATGGCTTCCAACTGCAATAGCCATAGAACCGGATTTGGCATACGCATATGCCCAAACCAAACCCATAATAAAGGTGGTGGAAAATAGAATAATCATAACCGGGATGTTCCCGATCACACCGCCCGAAAACCAGTGATACACACCAAAAGCAACCGACGATAACATAACTCCCCATCGTACCCCCAACCAGTGAATCAGAAGCACAAGTAACACGCCGCGAAATAATAATTCCTCGAACCATACTGATTTAAAATTCCACCAACTGGCAGCGCCAAATTCAGCCCATGAATAGCCCGGGTTTACCTTCCAAGTGAACATAGTAACCAAGGATTCTGTCCAGTGAACTGCCGAGGAAACGAGGATACCCAAAAGTAAGGCTATTGCAAATTGTTGGAGACGCATACCTGCTGGGCGGTAACCCAGAACGGATAATGGCTCCCTGATCGTGAAACGAAGCAAAAGCCAAGATACCAGGACAAGCACGATCATGCCTAACATCACGCCCCTCCTTTCCACTTCATTTTAAGTAAAACCATTGAATTCAACATCACATCTACACCGTCAGAGTTTCCGTTTCCTTTCATCCCGTTCCGTTCCCTCCATCCCGATATACTTTTCATATTCGGGGTTATGGGCTTTAGTACGTACGGATGTAAATAAAGTTCCCGGCAATCCGAATTCTCGAAGCCCGAACTGTCTCAGATTTATTATACGTTTCTTTGTTACATGCACCGCTTTGTTTCACACCCCTTCGTTTCGTTCTTCATATAGCTCGGAATAAATCCAACGTCAAATACCCCCTTGAGCCACCAATAGGCTCAGGGGGTATTTGAGTTTCACTTGTTGTATTCGTTGCATGTCCCGCAGTTTGCGTAGACCGGAGGACAACTATTTACTATGCATCTTAAACTCCAGAAACAGGTCGTTATAATGCGATAGCATTTTTTTGCCCAGATTGTTGTAAACCTCCAGCTTGCTTGTCAGTGTCTCGTCTGGATAGAAGCGTTCATCCTGCGAGATATCTTCTGGCAACAGCTTAAGTGCCTCCGAGTTCGGTGTGGAGTATCCCACGTACTCTGCGTTGCGTGCAGCATGATCCGGGTCCAGCATAAAGTTGATAAACTGGTGCGCGCCGTCCACGTTTGTAGCTGTTTTCGGGATGACCATGCTGTCGAACCAGAGATTCGAACCTTCCTCCGGTACCTTGTAATCCAGCTTGTCGTTCTGATCCATAATCTCCGATGCATCCCCAGACCACACGAGACCAACCGCGGCTTCTTCGTTCGCAAGCAGCATTTTGATCTCGTCCCCAACGATGGCTCTTACGTTAGGAGTCAAGGTAGATAGTTTCTTCAATGCGGCCTGGAGATGGTCTTCGTTCGTATCATTGAGCGAATATCCGAGACTGTTCAGCCCCATACCGATGACTTCACGAGCACCGTCAAGCAGCAGGATCTGATTTTTCAAACGCGGGTCCCATAGGTCATTCCAGCTGTCAAATGTCAGACCACCCACCAGCTCCGGATTATATACAATACCAACGGTTCCCCAGAAATACGGGATAGAGAATTGGTTATCCGGATCGTAGTTCAAGTTCAGGAACCGGGGATCAATGTTTTTCAGGTTGGGCAGCTTGTTATGGTCAATCGGAACGAGCAGGTTTTCTTCTTTCATTTTGCTAATCGCATATTCGGAAGGAATGGCCACGTCAAACGTTGTGCCGCCCTGTTCAATCTTGGTCAGCATCGCTTCATTGGAATCAAACGTCTGATAGATGACCTTCATGCCGGATTCTTCTTCGAATTCCTTCAAGAGATCCGGGTCGATATAATCGCCCCAGTTGTAGATGGTCAGCGTGTTTCCACCGGAATACCCCTGACTTTTGTTCAGATACGAAGCCAGAATCATCAGGGCAAATGCGGCCACAAATACAAGCGCGAATGTCCGTACCAGCTGTTTCATGGACGCAGCCCCTTTCCTCCGGGTGGTATCCGTGTTGCGCGGCGGTTAATGAAGTAATATCCGACCACCAGCAACACCGTGAGCAGGAACAACAGGGTAGACAATGCGTTAATTGACAACGACACACCCTGCCTTGCTCTGGAGTAAATCTCCACCGAAAGTGTGGAATATCCGTTCCCCGTCACAAAGAAGGTTACGGCAAAGTCGTCGAGCGAGTACGTCAAAGCCATGAAAAATCCAGCAAAAATACCGGGTTTCACGTAAGGTAGCACCACACGCGTTAGAATTTGCCATGAACCCGCGCCGAGATCACGAGCCGCATCCATCAAGGTTGGGCTCATCTCCTGGAGCTTCGGCAGCACCATGATGACCACAATCGGCACACTGAATGCGATATGGGACAGCAATACCGACGTAAAGCCGAGTTTGATGCCAATCATCGTAAACAGAATCAGGAATGATGCACCGATAATGACATCGGGGCTAACAATCAATACGTTGTTTAGAGATAACAGCGTATTTTTGGTCCGTTTGCGACGTACATGATAAATCGCCAGTGCGCCAGCCACACCCAAAATGGTTGAAATCGCAGAGGACAACAGCGCGATAATAAACGTATTTAACACGATAATGAGCAAGCGGGTGTCCGCAAAAACTTCCCTGTACCATTCCAGCGTGAAACCCTCGAACCCCCGCATATGGCCGCCGCTATTGAACGAATAGAAGATCAAATAGGCAATCGGCGCGTACAAAATGGCGAATACAACAGCCAGATAGACATTAGACAGCTTTCCGTTTCTTCCCATTTCGCACCTCCTTCTTGCCTGATCCGGTCAGAAACATAATGACCGCCATCGCGATAATCAAAAAGACGGCAATCGTCGAACCCATGCCCCAGTCCTGGGTAACGAGGAAATGTTGCTCAATCGCTGTACCCAGCGTAATAACACGGTTGCCCGCAATGAGGCGGGTAATCATAAACAGGGACAACGCAGGGATAAATACGGCCTGACAGCCTGATTTCACTCCGCTGATCGTCAGCGGGAAGATCACACGGCGGAACGTCAGCCATGATGAAGCCCCGAGATCCCGTGCAGCATAGATCAGGGACGGATTCATCTCTTCCAGCGCGTTAAAGATCGGCAGAATCATAAAGGGAATGAAGATGTACACCGAAACAAAGATAAAGCTGAAATCGGTGAACAAAATCTGTTGCGTACCAATGCCCACCACTTCCAGCAGGGAGTTGGTCAGACCATACGTGCCGAACAAGCCGATAAAGGCGTATGCTTTTAACAACAGATTAATCCAGCTCGGCAAAATGATTAGCAGCAGCCACAGCTGCTTATGCTTCGTCCGGGTCAGCATGTACGCCGTTGGATACGAGATGAGTAGCGAGAACGCTGTAATCAGAAATGCGTACCAGAACGAGCTGAGCGTCATCTGCATATAAACCGGCGTAAAGAACCGCGCGTAGTTGCCCAGTGTGAAGTTGCCCTCCACATCGAAGAACGAATAATAGATAACCAGCAACACCGGCGCTACAACGAACAACACCATCCATAACACATAGGGAATCAGATACGCATTGCGCGTGCTGGCTTTAGTCTGCATGAGCGGCCTCTTGATAAGCTTCGAGTCGTCTGTCGAACTCTTCCTCGGTTTCATTGAAACGCATAACATGAATGGCTTCCGGGTCAAAATAAAGCCCGATGCGCGATCCGACGACCGCTTTCTTCGTGGAATGAATCAGCCATTCGTTGCCTGCGTCATCGTAGGTCGAGATTTCGTAGTGCACACCGCGGAACAGTTGCGAGTCCACCTTCACCTGGAGTTTGCCTTGCTCCTCGGTTGTGATCTCGAAGTCCTCCGGACGAATAACGATCTCTACGGGCTCGTCCTGCTGTAATCCCTGATCGACACATTCATACTGTGCACCTGCAAACTCAACGACAAAGTCCTGCTTCATCTTGCCTGCCACGATATTCGACTCTCCAATAAAGTCTGCTACAAAGCGGTTAATCGGCTCATCATAGATATCATTCGGCGTACCGCTCTGCTGAATGACACCGCCGTTCAGGACAAAGATTTCATCAGACATCGCGAGTGCTTCTTCCTGATCATGCGTGACAAAAATAAACGTGATACCCAGCCGTTGCTGCAATTCTCGCAGCTCGTACTGCATCTCCGTACGCAGCTTCAGGTCGAGCGCTGACAAAGGCTCGTCCAGCAGCAAAATTTCCGGTTCGTTCACAATTGCGCGGGCAATCGCCACACGCTGGCGCTGTCCGCCAGACATCTCGCCAATCTCCCGGTTCTCATAACCGGATAGATTGACAAACTTGAGAGCTTCCAGCACTTTGCTGCGAATCTCGGATGTTTTCATTTTTTTAATCCGCAAGCCAAAGGCTACGTTCTCGAATACATTCAAATGTGGAAATAACGCATAGTCCTGAAATACAGTATTCACCTGACGCTGATGAGCAGGCACCTTGTTAATCAATGCGCCGTTAAAATAAATGCTGCCCTCCGTCGGCTCCGCAAAGCCGGCAATCAGCCTTAATATCGTTGTTTTCCCGCAACCGGACGGACCGAGAAGCGTATAAAACTTCCCGCGTTCAATCTCAAAGCTGACAGCTTTCAATACAGCCTCATCCTGGTCATATTGCTGCGTCACCCGCTCGAACCGGATGATCGGTTGTTGTTCTGACATGCTTCACATCGCCCCCTTATCCTTGGGTATATCTAAGAAACCTTACCTATTATACACGACTTTAATTAAGCCATATCTCGAATATGAATAATTTACCCCATTTTCTTTTGTTTTTAAAGGTCAAGCGCGTACGCTACAGATATTAATATTATGGCAATAAATCTATTTTCTTATTAGCTAGTCTTCTATACAAACGAATTAATAGATTCGGAATAGTATAACGTATATCCATCACAAGGAGGTATTTTTCATGGCTAACTACTTGTCCCCACACTCTCCAAAAAGCAAAGCTGCAAACAAAAGCAAACTGGTATCCAAAAACCGCGCGAAAAACAAATCTAAAAACAACGCAGGTAACACAAGCAAGTCAGAGCATATTCAGGAAACTGTCGTTAACGTCATTCTGCCTGAATCTAAAGAGAAAGATACACATCACCACCACCATCATCCACACAACCATCATCACCATCACTGCAATCCCGGCTGCAATCCTTACTGGTAATCTATCTATTTCAATATGTTGGCTCACCCATACGAGTTGATAGATTCAAAAAATAAATGGTGCAGATCATGCATGAATCAAGGAGGCTTTACCATGACCAACTTCTTCTCACCGCTCTCTCCAAAAAGCAAAGCTGCCAACAAAAGCAAACACATTTCTAAAAATCGTGCGAAAAACAAATCTAAAAACAATGCAGAAAACACAAACCATGCAACACATATTCAAAAAACCGTTGTTAACGTTGTTATACCTGACCATGAAAATAAACATCCTCACCATCATCACTGATTACAGACATTACAGTTGCTCAGCATGAATGTAAATTACACAGCCTAAGTCTCAAAAGAAAAGGGGCTGTCCCATAAGTCATAAAAAAAACTTGGGATAGCCCTATTCTCCAAAATTATACAACAAAAAGAAACCGTTCTTTGGTAAAATGGAAGTGCGACCCACCATTTACAAAAGGAGACGGTTTCTTTGTACATTCAATATACCATGAATCAACTTTTCTTGCCAATGGATTTGGAGACAGATATCCCCGAAAATCACCTCGTCCGTGTTGTGAATGAGGCCGTCCATGGCCTGAGCGACTCCATTTTCAACGCCGCATACCCTGGTGGTGGTCGCCACAGCTATCATCCCAAAATGCTCACTAAAATCATCATTTACGCCTACACCCAGCGCATCTATTCTTCCCGGCAAATCGCCAAGGCGGTTCGCGAAAATATCATGTTCATGTGGCTCGCCGGGCGACAGCAGCCAGACTTCCGTACCATTAATCGCTTTCGTTCCGAGCGGATGAAAACGGTACTGGAAACTGTGTTTACCCATGTACTGGAGCTGCTGGTTCAGGAGCAATATGTATCCTTGGATCACTATTTTCTGGACGGAACCAAGCTTGAAGCGAGTGCGAATCGCTACACCTTTGTATGGAAAAAAGCCGTCGTTAAGCATCAGGCCAAGCTGCAAGAAAAAGTACATACCCTGTTTCAAGCCATCGAAGAAGCAGAAAACGAAGAAGATGCCCTCCACACGGGGGCGGATCTGCCTGAACTTGGTGAAACCTCGGCGCTCACAGCGGAAAAGCTGGAGCAAGCCGTCCAGCAATTGGAGGAAAAACTCAGCGAAAAAACCAAGGACAAAACACTCAAGAAAGCGGTGCGCCAGTTGCGAAAGGACTTGCTGCCCCGGCTGCACAAATACGAGCATCAAATCCAAACGGCTGGTGAGCGAAACAGCTACAGTAAAACCGATCCGGACGCCACCTTCATGCGAATGAAAGAGGACCACATGCGAAATGGTCAATTGAAACCGGGATACAATGTGCAGATCGGAACAGAAAATCAGTTTGTTTTGGGTTACAGTGTGCATCAGCGGCCCACGGACACCAAATGTCTGAAGCCCCATCTGGATCATCTGGAAGAAATGCTTGGCCAAAGACCCAAGATCGTCATTGCCGATGCTGGGTATGGTAGTGAGGAAAATTACAGCTATATGGAAGAAAAAAATATCCAAGGGATCGTCAAATACGGGACGTATCACAAAGAAAAAACAAAGGCTTTTAGGCAAGCCATTGGTAAAGTCGACAACTGGGATTACAATGAAACGTCAGATACATGGACTTGTGCGGCAGGACAGACGTTGCATTTCCGGGTTGAAAACCGATCGGAAACGGAGAGCGGCTACACGATTCGAACCCGTCATTACCGGAGTGAGGATTGTAGCCAGTGCCCCTTGAAATCGACATGCACCAAGGCTCAAGGTAACCGAGAGATTGCGGTCAGCATGACCTACATGCGGCAAAAAAACGAGATGCGAGAGCGGTTGCGTAGTGAGGAAGGATATACGCTTTCCGTTCGGCGCATGATCGAGCCAGAAAGTGTGTTTGGACAGCTCAAAAACAATCGGGGATTCCGAAGATTCCTGCTTCGCGGCTTGCAAAAAGTAAGCCTGGAGGTCGGGTGGCTTTGCCTTGCTCACAATCTGCTTAAAAAAGCTACACTGACGGAAAAACGAAAAAAGGACAAAGCAGGATGAGCTTCTGCTTTGTCCTTTTTGGACGTATCGGTGTTATATCTCTTCACCGATGTGTGATTTTAGGGGCTTTTGAGACAGCCCCTTCCTTTTTGAGTTATTATAATTTTTCGAAGGGATTGACGCCCTCTTTACGGCTCAGCATATGATGACTCATGGTGTCCTGTACGATATGTTCTCTAACGTATGGGCCTCGATATCATTTGAGATGAGGTGAGGAGAGCATGGAAATGCGCCGTAATCTACCCCTGTTAATGAGTGTCTGTTTTTTAAGCCAGATGGGGGGATTTATGATTCTGCCCCTCTTTCCGCTATATATCGACCAACTTGGCCTATCAGGCTGGGAAATGGGTTTGATTTTCGGAATGTTCTATTTGGGTAAAGTAGCCGGTGGGCTCCCAGCCTCTGCCCTCTATCGCCGGGCAGGTGCTAAAATGTCTCTGGCCCTTATGTTGCTGATGCTTGCCTTATGTACAGCAGGTTTTGCCATCGCGACTACATCCATGCTGCTTGGTGTGCTACGGCTAATGCAAGGAATAGCCTCAACCGGACTGACTGTCATCGTACGTTCTATCATCAGTGACGGGGGAAATAGGGATAACCGGGGACTGTACAATGGATATATTAGCAGCAGCGAAGGTGGCGGAATGATTCTGGGGCCAGTCATCAGTGGCTGGCTTGCGCTTCATGTACCACTGTCCGTTCCTTTCTGGCTGGTCGCATGCTGTTGTCTGATTGCCATGGTTGCTGTAATGGCCATGCAAAACGAAGCAGCGCATAAATCATCCGGCATAATACCGATCCCCGAGATGAAAGATGGTAGATCTCTCGCTTCGAGTCCAGCAGATCAAGCTTTTGGCCAGGAAGAGACCACTCATGAACAGACCTCCATTCATAAAAAATCTGGTACAGATCTGATTCCTGTCCCACTTACAGGATACATAACGGTGCATGTCCTGGAGATGAGTGCTTATGCCGTATTCCTGACGTATTTTGCACTCTATGCCACTCAAATTATGCAGTGGGATGCCTTTTCCGCCAGTCTGGCCTTTACTGTAGCCGGAATCTCTACCCTTGCCGCTGCCCCTTTTGTTGGTATTCTTTCTGACCGCTTGGGTGATCGGCTTCTACTGTGCATGCTCGGCATGTTTTTCATCGGGGTGGAAGTCGTTGTTTTCCTCAGTACATCTGCCCATTTATGGGTGTACATTGGCATGTTCATCGGTGGCATTGGCGGAGCCTGTTACATGGATTCCTTTTTTGCACATATCGGGGATCACACTCCTGAAGCGAATCGAAGCACCGTCATTGGTAAAATTGTCTCGTCAGCCGAGATCGGCTCTATGGTATCTCCCCTACTCGCAGCACTTCTAATGGAGACCTTGTCTCTGTATGCTGTATTTGTCTTAAATCTTATTCTGATCGCGGCAGCCATCGCCGTTCAAGCCATCATGCGGAGCAGGTACCGGATGAAAGAAAGATGATGGCGCAATGCTCTGAGATGAAAGAGGATATTAGTCAAGGCTTTGTCTTAGGAGATATCTTTTAATGATATATCACTACAATTTGAAGAGATTTCCCTCCTGATCTAGAGAGACATCTCTTCAGGTTTTTTGAGCAATGAAGTCAACTCATGTGCATTTTCTTGGATTTTGCGTTTTATGTAAGGGTCTGTATTGTCAGGCAGTTCTGTCGGATGATAAAATCTCGCTTCAAGAACCTCAACCCCATCCGGATTTAATTCTCCTTCATACTCCGTACAGATATATCCAATGACTACATTATAGTATTCGTCTCCATTTCTTAATTTGGTATACAGCTGTTCTCCAGAGAATACACCGTACAACCGCATTTTTTTTATTTCTATTCCGATCTCTTCTCTGACTTCTCTTCGTGCCGACTCCTCCACCGACTCCCCGAGTTCCATCATTCCACCCGGCACTCCCCAAGTGTTATCCATATGTCTGACCAACAAAATTTCACATTTGTCATTAACAATTAAGACGCTTGGCCTCACCAAAATTAACGGAGTATTTCCTACTAGCCCACGCAACGTTTCAATGTATCCCACGACATCGCCCTCCTATCAAGTATATGTTCAGTATAGAATTCCCCGGTGAATTCATATATAGAAAAAAATGTATAGCTCCCTTCTCATTTTATGTGTAATAACGCTAAAAAACCCGCTCACACAACTTAATGTGCAAACGGGCATTTCATAGATGCATTTTCAGCCTGTGGCTGCGTATTTTCAACGGACTGATGCTCTTTGTACTCTTGATGATCCGGATTCTCATGATGCTTATGATGCTGCTCACGAGTGTCCGCGTCTGCGGCAATAGCCATCCCGTCTTGAAACCTGTATGCAGGGTCTTGATGAAAAAAGTTCGGCTTCACAATCTCATTAAGGTAGGAGCTGTGGAATATATGAGTAGTCGCTGGAGATACCGGTGGAATCAGCCACACCCAATCTCCGGTCAGCTCGCGTCCAGCCTTCTCCTCTCGCTGTTCAAACAAGGAAAACTGTGATGCAGCCGTATGATGATCCACAATACTCACGCCTGCCTTTTTGAATGAATGCAACACAGCCACATTCAACTCCACCAGTGCCCGATCTCTCCACAGTGTCGTTTCACTCGACGTGTTTAACCCTAGTGCAGCAGCTACATCTGGCAATTTGTTATACCGGAACGTATCCGCAAAGTTTCGGGCCCCAATCTCCGTTTCCATATACCAACCGTTAAACGGCGCAGCCGGGTAGTTAATGCCCCCGATCTCCACACGCATATCGGCAATCATTGGCACGCCGTACCAACGCAGACCCAACTCAGCGATCTCTACTCGCTCCGGGTGCTCAATCTGCACTTCGATGATCTCTTGCTCAGGTATAACATACCACTCAGGAGCTTGTCCCTGAGCTTGAATGATAAGCGGCAGTACATCATAATCGCTTCCTGCTCCCTGCCAGCCAAGTGAAGCGGCCGCTCTGGTCATCTCAACAGAAGCAGGATCACCTACAATACCTTTGTCCGTCTCATATCCCGCATAGCGAATGAGCTGATGATTCCAAAGGCGAATCGGTACTCCGCCCGGGCCAGCTGGTGGCAAAATCGTAATGGTCGGGATGATCTTACCTCCGTTGGAAGCGTTATGGATATGATCGAGCACAGCCTGCGCAGCCAATCCTGCGGTATCTGCATAACGGGCGTCCACGATACGCAGCTTGTCCCAGAACAGCCGTCCGATACAGCGGTTGCTGTTCCGCCAAGCCATTTTGCAGCCATGCTCCAGTTCTTCCGCGGTATGGGTATAGGTTCCCGTCTTCTCAATTTCTTGCAAAATGGCAATAAGCCGGGCCTCTGCGTCTTCACGCGAATGGCCCAGCTCTTTGTAACATGTATATATAAACCGTTCGGCTTCTTCCTGCAATCGATCCAGGTCTGTCCGCATTTTCATTCCACCATTCTGTACATCTTGGATGCCATTATTATACGGGAAGCACACCGGATTTGTAAGCGAACGGGACGTTTGTTCACGGACTCTACATATCGTTGTCAGGACACAGGTTGGCCTAGATTATTTGCCCAAAAATGCGTTTAACATCCAGATCTCTTTGTCCAGCGCAGCGGTGAACCCGATCATCATATCTTCGGTTGCATTGTCTTCTGCTTCTCCAGCTTCATGAATGCCTTGACGAATAACACTCAGCATGGCACCCAGATCGGCAACAACTTGTTCAACCATCTGCTCAGCAGACATCTGTCCTTGTGCCTCTTCGATTGGGGACAGGCGAAGTTGTTCTGCAATTGTTGCTACAGGACGACCGCCAATGGTCAGAAGGCGCTCAGCAACCTCGTCCATATTGGCTGTAGCCAGGTTGTACAGTTCTTCGAACTTGGCGTGAAGTGTGAAGAAATGTGGCCCTTTGACATACCAATGGAAGTTGTGCAGCTTCGTGTAAAGAACAGACCATCCTGCGATCTGACGGTTCAAGACCTCTTGAAGTTTAGCTGAGTTGGTTACAGAAGTGTTTGGGTTAGTTTGGATTGTGCTCATGGAATTTATCCCCTTTCGTATGTCTCACTTTAGTTTTTTGAAATATTGGTTTTGAATTGCTTTTAAGAATTGCTGTTCTTGAATTTCTTTTTTACATTGCTTCGTATAATCTTTAATTTAGACTTAATCTAAATCTTGTTTTAATTATAACACCACCTATCTACTTTGAAAAGAGCTTTAGCAGCTCTTATAGATGAAGATTCAATGAAGCCGGGCTTCATGATAAACATATGACCTTTTTTGCCATAGACAAGGTTGCTCATGTAGTTATACTGCCAACCGCACCCGCGTTCAGTGAACATTCTCACACACCCGAATGAGAATAAAAAAACAGCCCTTCATCTGCAATCACAGATGACAGGACTGAATATTTTTACAACATGATGATTATTCGATTTTAGAAATGCTTCGGTTCTCCGTGTTCCCCCCTATGAACGAACCTGTTCAAACGTAAGAAGATGACTGATTTCCTCGTAGTTCCGTGCCGTAAAATGAGGTTGATGATCCGATTCGGGCGATGTCTCACGGTGATTAAACCAGATGATCTTCCAGCCTGCGTCCACGGCTCCTGCAACATCGTTGCGCCACGAATCCCCTATATAGTAGCTGTTTTCCGCTACCGTCGCTGTCTGTTTGTTCACATGCTCAAACAGTCTGCCGTCCGGTTTCGCATAACCCACTTCACCAGAAATAAAGACCAGTTGCTCGTCCACCAGACCAAACACATCCAGCGCTTCTAACTTACGACGTTGATGCTGGCCTTCTCCATTCGTAATTAATCCAACCGTATGTCCCTCCACCTGAAGTCTGCGAATCAGATCATAAGCTCCTTGGAAAGGGGTAATCTCAAACTGTCTGCTCAAATACTGATTTTGCAGTTGTTCAGCCTGTCCAGGCTTCAGCTCAATTCCGAAATCGCCCATCGTCAGCTCAAACCTGCGGTTTCGCATACGCTCCACCGCATCAGGTTCAGGAACTGCCGACAGGTCTTCCTGTGCAGACAACCAGTCGCTGTAATACCGAAAACGATGATATGCCAGCGCATAATCGAATGCTTGTGGCAACCCCAGTACCTCTTGTAAAGCTGCCCGAAGCGGCTGCAAATGATCATATAAAGTATCATCCACATCGAAAAATATGGCTCTTAATCTCATCTTGGTCTAATCTCCTTTTGATAGATTTATACCAAAAATTAAGATCCTCGTCCATTGTTGATTAAGAGTCACTTTGAATTACCTTAGTATGCATCTTAAATATCACCTAAATTTGAATAACTAGGACTAGAACGTTATAATTCATATTAATCAACATACTTACCATTTGCTGTGTTAGAACCATTTACTGATTGTAAATCTATCGAATAATTCCAGTAATTTAGCATCCTAGTCTTACAGCAAATTGCTTCAATTTGTACCATTTTAAAGTAATTATCCATTTTACTTTTCAATGCTGTATTGGAAGTTCAAGGGTGGAGATCATTGAGCCTATTGTTACCAACGTACTGAACGAAAACAACTGAAGTAATAATCTCATTTTTTTCCCTCCATTTATCTTTAGTTAATAACCTTAGTATACTCTCTGTATAAGTTTTATGAACTAGCCAATTTCACTCTCTACAGTGGATTATTCGTATGATAACGATTGTTAAACTACGTTTCAATTAGTGTGATATTAAGATTTTTATATATATACACTTACATTTGATTTCATCCTTCACATTTCCCTATAATGTCTTGCTTCTGAATAAATTTAGAATCATTGGGAGGTTCGTGTCTTGAAGAAACAGATTGGCGAGTTAATTAAAGAAATCAGACTATCTCACAACATGTCACAAGCTCAACTAGCAAAAGATATATGCACTCAAGCCTTAATTAGCAAGATAGAAAGCGGAGAAACTATTCCCTCTTTAGAGATTTCAGTTAAATTAGGAAACAAACTCAGCATACCTTTAAACTACTTAGGAACGTTCATACAACATGAGAATTTGCACTATATTCTTGAACTTCAAAGTCAAATAAAACGCTTAGCTCGAGAGAGGAATTACATAGAGATATACTATCTAATTAAAGAAGAACAAAAAAACCCATCATATAAAGACGATATATTTATTCAACAGCTATTATTATGGCAAGAGGGAATTTCCACATATTACTTAACAAAAGATTTTGAGAAAAGCTTGCTACTTCTTGAAAACGGACTTAAGTTAACTGAAATACCCGGAAACTACTCAGAGAGAGAAATTGAGATACTTAATAGTATTGCGGGGCTTTATTTTGAAGAGCGATCCTATGCCTTATCTCTGCAAATTTTTAGTCTAATTCAGGATCACATAAAAAAGAGTTTCTTCTTTCAAGATTTCACTATTCAACTAAAGGTTTTATACAATCATGCCAAAGTACTAACTCGCCTTGAACAAATGGAAGAATCTATACAGATGTGTATACAAGGAATACAACTATGCTGTCAAAACGAAAGTTCGTATCTAATGGGTGAATTATTCTACCAAATTGGCTACAACTATTCACTTCTCGATAATAAAAGTCAAACACTACTATATTATGAAAAAGCGCTCCATGCCTTAGAACTCACAGGTTTTAATATGTTCGTTGAACACATCAAATCTCAAATATCAAAACTGGAAGAGCAATCATAATGATCGTGAATAGATCTTTCGTACTTTAAAGTTCCATTAAGATAAAAATATTCATGCGTTGAAAAAATCACTTCCCCTGCAATCTTGCTGGATGAAGGTGAGGGGAAGTGATTTTTAATTGCAGTTGCTGCTAAGTTTTTTGAATAAACTGAATCGTTTCGTTATTAGGACCTGTTAAGAAAATGAACGAGGTGCCATCGAATCCTTCCAGTATCTCTGGCTCCTCTAGCGCAAGACGACTTTCCCTCAACTTAATAATTAGTCCTTCCAAACTTTGAACAGAAAAAGCAAAATGAAAAGAAGAATAGTCGTACGTCGTATTACCACGCTCTTCTATTAATTCAATCTTAATATCTTTGTTATGCTCGTAAGAGAGCATCACAATATATTTATTATTATATTCTACATTTGTAATTACTCTAAACATAAGCTTTTTGTAAAAATCAATCGACTTCTTAATATCTCTGACTTTCACACAAATATGGTCGAGAGAACAAAGCATTTCCATCCTCCTTTTTAACTTGATACATTCCCAGAAGTTGAATATTTACGTTTGTTTAAGTGGCTCAATTCAATCAACCAGTACAGGCCACAACTAAGTGAAATAGAACCTATAATAATGCCGGTAATTGGTATTCCAAGATTCGCAAATAACAGACCAGAAGTTACGTATGACAATTGCATAAACCCAGTATAGGTGGAACCATGCAATGCGAATACGCGCCCTCTAACGTCAGGGTGAGTATTAAGTTGCATTAGAGAAGTATCCAGAGGAATAATTATTCCAGAGCTAACTCTCATGCAGTACAACATCAAAATTATAATAAAGATATTATTGGATAGAGCGATACCAGTAAAAAATAAAGCTTGTGTTAGGTAAGCATATCCATACCACTTCTTAGAGAGTGCAATATTATTTTTCAAAAATCGTTTTACAATTAGAGAACCGGTAATAACACCTAAACCGTCAATTGCATATAACAAACCAATCCCCAGACCTTGAACATTCAACAAAGTTTCTCCGAGTAAGGGAATTAAGATATAATATCCCCCACCAGCAAGCCCCCAACTAATTCCAATAATAATAATCGAACGGGCCACGGGATTGACCTTAACTTCAGCAATTCCCTCAGATAAGGATTTAAAATATAAGAAATCCTTTTTAGGTTTAGTTTTAACATCGGGTACTACCAATTGGGTAACATAGAATGCCGACCATAAGTAAGTCAAAGAATTGATTATGAAACAAAACATCGGGCTCACTAAGGAAGATACGATGCCTCCTAACAAAGTACTGATTACACTCACAATTCCCGATGTAGTAGATGTAATTGAATTCGCTTGTGTAATATCTTCTTTATGGACAATAAGAGGGATCAAAGACTGTGAGGCAGGATAGAACATAACTCCTGCCAATCCCAATAAGAACGCACCAAGATACAAAAATACAGATAACTTGAAGAGGATAGCTCCGATAAAGCTAAGTGCGAAAATGGCTCTCAATATGTCCGTAATGATCATAATTTTTTTCTTACTAAATCGATCAACCAAAGGACTAAGAAGTGGACCTAGGAGAAAATTGGGTACTGATTTGGAAAGGAGCACCAATCCCATATCCACTGCCGAATTAGTCAAAGCCAATGTGGTCTGGGCCAATGCAATTTGATTAAACCAATCTCCAACTGTACTCCCGGTCTGAGCAAACCATAGATTTCGAAAGTTACGATTGGTTTTAAAAAAACTCTGATTCATTTTCATCTTATTTCTATACCAACTCTCTTATTAAAGTCTCAAATATTAATAAACTCTCCGTATACACCTGAGGGTCTGAAAGATCAATTTCAATATGTCTCAGCAAATCAGTTGGAGACTCTGAATTCCCCTTCTTAAGAAGTGAAATGTACCTATCCACATAACTTTGGCCATAACAATTCATATTTCTTACAATTTTCAACGCAACCAAAAAACCTATTGGATACTTGATCATATAAAATTTTTTGTAAAGATGACCATTCCTTATCCATTCTCCACCCTGAATTTCTTCAGAGCATAGTTCATCTCCATAATACGTTTTACATAGTGAAGTAAATTTCTCACATAACTCTTCAGCAGAAGATAATTGATTATTATCTAGCTTTGAATATATATACTGCTCAAATTCAGATAGCATAGTTTGCTTGAACACCGTACTTCTAAACATTTCAATGTAGTACTCTATATAATATTTCTTACGATGTATCTCATCCGTATTCTTAATGAGATCAGTAATTAGAAGACACTCATTTACGTTTGCTGCGATTTCCGCAATAAGTACATTACAATCTGAATATATATATGGTTGATTTTGGTTCGCCAATTGATAGTGAACAGCATGGCCAATCTCATGAATTAGACCAAAGATACTATCCACATTATTATTGTAATTCATAAGTATATATGGTTTATTTCCGTAAACATTCCAAGTGTAGACGCTACTTGATTTGTTAGCGGATGGATAGAAATCAATACTATTGGAGTGTAATATTTCTAACACAATTTCATTATATTCCTCACCTAGCGGTAATAAAGCTCTTCGAATCTTTGATATAGCGGTCTGCAAATCCACATCAAAATCTTCTCTCATAAACAGAGGAACAAACATGTCATAAATATATATGTCATTCAGTTCAAGAATTTTTTTTCGCAAGCCCACATATTGATGCAATGTCTCGAATTTATTGTGTACTGAATTAAGAAGACTATCATACATATCCAAAGTCAGATCATCTTCGAAGAGGGATGATTCCAAAGAAGATGCATATTTATGGAACTTTCTATTGAGAGATAGCTGGAACATATAAGATGAGAGTAACTTAGTATAGGTCTTTCTATGACAATATAATTTTCCTACCATCGAGTGATATGCTTGCTTTCTTACATCTCTATCTCTGTTTTCCATCAGAGTTAGATAATTATTTTCTGTAACCTCGATCTGACTACCTTCACTGTCTATAATAGAAGGATATACTGTTTCCTGTTCGATCAAAATTTTGTAGGCATCATATACAAATGCTGTTAATTGATGATAAGCAGATAAAATTTCTTCATCACGAGACGAAAGCAAGTGGGGTTCAAACCTCTGAATCTCTTGAAAAAAATGTTCATACTTTTGTAACTTTACATAATCTTCGGACTGACGTAATAAATCGTAGTTCAATCCTTTGATCTCATCTATGAAAAAAGAAAGCTCGCTATAGATTTCATGACTAAGAAAAGTTGCCTCCTCGACCATCCTTCTAGATGTAGTATCCATTCTATCTTTATCGTTTCTTAACTTAGGATAGATATAAATCTTATCTATTGTTTCAGCTATTTTAGCGTGTAAAAGAAGTGCCTCTTCGATCCGTTTACAATTTCCATTTAGTGTATCTCTCATTTTAACCAACCGAGTTGTCATCTCTTTTACTTTCGTAATATCACGCTTCCATGTTTGTTCATCATATAGCTGAGATAGATCCCATCCATAATTTAATTCTTCAATAGCTGCTTTAGCATTCATGATTCAGAACTCCCTCTCTCTCAAAGGTAACCTTTGTTCCTCGGTATTTAAGTAAAGATTTCTCCGAATCAAGCACTAACTCACCTCCAATAAATACCTTAAGGATTTCCCCTCTGAGCTTCATTTGACTATAATTTGTCCACTTACACTTCGATTTAATTCTGCTTGCATCCATCTGATAGCAAGAATTAGGATCAAACACGATCAGATCTGCATCTTTTCCAATAGCTATCCTCCCCTTACCTTGAATACGGAAAAGCTGAGAAGGATTTTCTGCCAGTACTTTTGAGATGATAACTGCCGCATTCTTATCAGGTACTCCCCTTTGGGTCAGCCCCGTATATACTACTGAGAACATTTCTTGCACGCCCGGCATACCAGCGGGCGGTTGAGAACTCTTTTTTTCTTCGATAGAATGTGGTGCGTGGTCCGAACCTATGGTATCAATAGTCCCCTCGATTAACCGATCCCACAAAAAATCGATATCCAATTGGGTTCTTAACGGGGGAGAAAGTTTATAGAGCCATCCTTTAGACATGAGATCCTGATGAGTAAACATTAAATGAGGGGGGATGACTTCACATGTAATATTGATCCCTTTAGATTTCGCAGCCATAATAAGTTGTATCTCTTGAACTGTTGAAACATGGACAATATGGACTTTACATCCAGTTTTTTCGCAAACTCTTATCATGATTTCTATAGCTTTAGTTGCAGCTCTTCGACTTCTATTTGCCTCATAATTCTCTAATGTGGTAGCTTCATTTCTTCCAATATACGGTTCATACTCTGCATGAACTGTTAGCGGAACCCCTTTCTCTACAAGCACATGGCCTACTTCCATTAGGTACTTCTCGTCGAATACCGTTTCCTCAGCCGTCTCATGTCCAGCCATGAACACCTTAACTGACGCAACTTCCGCTGCTTGCAAGCCTTTTATTTCCTCAAGATTTTTTTTGGTCAATAGAAAATGATGACCGTAGTTCACGTAAGAAATATTACCAATCATTTTATTTTTTATAGAAAGAGCCCTCAAGGTACTAATGTCTGGTTTGGTGTTAGGCATATCTATTATCGTTGTCACACCACCCGAAATTGCCGCCGCTGAGCCATGGATAAAATCCTCTTTATGCTCAAGTCCGGGGGTTCTAAAATGAACATGCGTATCGACCAACCCTGGAAGTAAATAATTCCCTCCAAGATCGATTTTACGAATCCCCTTTAGATTATTAATTTCACTATTATCTCCTACCTTGATAATCCTCCCTTCCTTAATCCCAATGAGAGCATTCAATTTCGGTTCAGGAAAAAAGGCGATACAATTATAAAGAATAAGATCATACGTAATCTCCATTTTCTTCTCTCCATTTCATAGCTTTTGCTATAAATTCTTTAGCAATTTCAGTCGTGGGACCCATTAATCCAATAGCTTTAGCATCCCTGTACAGTCTCTCTATGTCGTGTCCCGTTGAGTAACCTTGTGCTCCCAGCAGCTGCATAAGATGGTCTGTCACTTTTACTACTACCGAAGCAGACATAACTTTTGCTTTCATAGATTGTTCAGCCGTTTTGCAGCTTTGTTGATCTGCATTTTCAGCAGCACGGTAAATAAGAGAATCTAATGCTTCCACTTGGGAACTTGCTTCACTTAGCACCATTCGGGTGTTTTGATATTCCCAAATATTCTTGTTTGGAACTTCACGCATAAATGTTGTTATAGCTGACTTCGCTATACCCAAACCGATTATTCCAGGATGCATCGCGTTGCTTACATTTTTCCTCATGATCATATCTCCGTCACCCACTGCTCCCAACAATCTATCCTCCGGGATCACCAAGTGGTCACAAATAATCTCCCGGGTTGATGATCCTCTTAGTCCCATACCGTTCCAATGTTGGCCAAATGAAATACATTTATCAGTCTTCTCTAAGATAACAAAAGCATTTTGAGGCCCTTTTGGTGAATCGAACTTAACTAGGACTGAGTAAATATCAGCTTCTCCAGCACCAGTACAAAATGCTTTGCTTCCTTCTATCATTATTTTAGAGTCTATGAAAGACGCGGTTGTATTTAAATTTTTCTTGTCTGCCCCTGCTTTTAATTCACTCCATGAAGATGCCCCGAGACAATCACTTGCCAGTTTGGGAAGGTATAATTTTTTTTGTGAATCATTCCCGAAATCAAGAATCCTTTTAACCAGTTGCCCGTGAAAAAAGAAAATAGCGGCTGTAGAACTGCATACTTGTGCAATTTCTTCAACTATACTAGTAAATGCTCTAATTCCTCCGCCTAAACCTCCATACTCGCGAGGAACCAAAATCCCCAGCAATTTATTTTCTTTCAAGATATTTAATGAAACAGAAGGAAAAGTTGCTGTCTGATCCACATATGATGCTTCATTACGAATTTGTTCTAATATCACTTTGTCCAACCCTGACTTATATCCAATGCCTGCTTGAGCTCTCAATATTAATTCCCCCACATTTTGATATAGTCTGTTCGATTACAATTGATTTATTTTTGAAAACGGGTTTCATTATCTTCCCTGGCACTTCAACGGATATCTGCTGTGTATCATCGAAAAGTTTATTCAAGACAGAATTCTCAACGTTCAATGCAACTGACATATTCTCCAGTCCAGTAATAGCAAAGGATGGATGCCAGTCATCAACTGAGATCATTCGACAGGACAGTATTCCTTCTTCTTTTTTCTGAAATGATGCGATCTTTGGGAATACTGAGTTCCTATTTATTCCCATTCTACGTTGTATAATCTCTCTAATTTTACCTAACTCAATAAATTGACTCTTCCCCCAGCTCATTAAAGTTTGATCTGAAATCAATTCTGCACCGACCCATACATATGGATTACTAGAGTTAACTACAGATACTTTTATTGAGGGATCTAAGTTAGTTATTGCTTCCCCTAAAGGGAGCAGGTTTGCGTTTGCGGATCTTTTGGCATGTACTTCGGCCTTTATTTTATAGATGGATCCCAAACTCTGAATGTCTAGAGCAGTAATAATAAAATTGGAATGATGGGATTCAATTTGTTTTAAATTACACAAATGTTTCTGTTCAGTTAAATAAACAAGAACTGCTATTAAGGCGTTTCCGCAATTCCCACTAAAGTCAAATTCATTCTTGCTGGGTATATATTGGTAGAAACGAGCTGTTTGGGTGATCATGATATTGGGATTTATCAATACCGCTTTTGTAGTAGGCATTCCTCGGTGAGTAGTAGCGTAAAATATTTCTTTTAAAACATCTAAAATTATATTTTCATTATTAAACTGAAAATTTTCATCATTAAGGATTGCAATATAGGATTGTCCACTTTTATAAATAGGAACATAAAGATTCATACTCCACCTCTCAAACTTGTTGCAAGTATCGGTCAAGTACCAACAGAGACCAGATTTTATGTCCGTGATCCTTAACGCCGGAGTAGTGTTCTTTCAATAATAAATTTAAATAAGAGTCATCAATGAACATTTTGATTTTTGATTGACTGGCAGATAACGTTTCTCTGCTCCAATCCTGCAGTTCGTTTTTGAGCCAATGAGAGATCGGGAACGAAAAAGGTTTTTTTTCTCTATTTAGTAGCCAAGAAGGTAACTCCCTCTCAAACACGTGTTTAAGCTTCACCTTCTCAATACCTTTATGTCGCAGATCCTCTGGTTTAAGTTTGACAGCATAATTAACAACCTCAGGTCTTAAAAAAGGTACCCTGGCTTCAACTCCCCATGCCATAGAGAGTTTATCCACCCTATTTAAATGATAAGCTGGAAGACGATATTTCCTTTCCCATGCCATGCACTCTTTAAGGCTATTCACATTTCCAAAGTCGACCTCAGAGTCTTCTTCAATGAGAGCCTTTGAGTAATCTTGCACTAAATCCCAATTAAGCTCTTCATAATCAAACAAAAATAGTTGCTGACCATATAATTGATTGTTGTTCAGGTTGAAGTTGTCCCAAGTTGAAAACCGAGTGTAGCCTCCAAATAATTCATCTGACCCATCACCTGTTAAAACAATGGAGACATGATCCTTTACACTCTTGAGCATCATATAATAAGGAATAATAATTGGATCTTGATTGGGTTCATCCAAATGCCATAGAGCTTTGTCTAAAGCATCTGGAATATCATTCGGAAATACTTGTATTTGATGATATGGTAAACCAAGTTCTTTACAAAGCTTGCTGGAATAAAATGTCTCATCAGCTTCCAAACTACCAGGATAACCTACACTAAATACAGGAGTCGTTGAATCATACATGCCCATAATTGAAGTAACTATACCGGAATCCAGTCCTCCGCTTAAGAGACACCCTATTTTTTTATCACTCATTGTTGTGCTCTGTATGTTACCTTTAATTAATTCTCGAAGGTCAGTATTTTCAAAAGTTTTATGTTGTTCTTTAAATAATGTTGTTATCTGCCCTTTCTCCCAAACGAGGACCTGACCAGGCATGAATTTTTTTATCTTTTTATATGGAGTATCTGGTGCTGGTATACATTTGTATTTTAAATATTTCATAAATGACAGATAATTCAAATCAAGTTTCTTGTCCTTATCCATTGCTTTCAATTCTGATGAAAAGGTGATGTTGTTATCCTCAATGGAGTAATACAAAGGCTTTATCCCTATTTGATCAACACAAAGTACTAATCTTTTGAATCGTTTGTCCCATACTGCTATGGCAAACATTCCATCTAAATGAGATATAAAATCTAATCCATACTCTTCATATAGATGAGGTATGACCTCTCCATCACAACAAGTTCTGAAAACATGCCCTTTATCCTCCAGATGAATTCTTAGGTTTACATGATTGTAGATTTCACCGTTGTACACAACGATAATTGAGTCGGTTTCATTGTAGAAGGGCTGATTCCCATTGGATATATCGACCAGACTTAGTCTTCTGTTCCCCAGAGCAATTTCCTCATCTGTATATATCCCTTCTGCATCGGGTCCCCGATGTTGTATCAATCCTGTCATTCTGTTTAAATCCGCTTCGATAGAATATCTATCACGATCTGTGACAACATTGAACCCTACAATACCGCACATCCATATTCCCCCACTTATAATAAGTATAAAAGGAATTGTGACTTTAACAGTCACAACTCCTCATTTCATAGATAACTATTTTGTGTTTTTCGTTGCTTTGTCTTTATCAACTGGTGCTGAAGTTGTACGAATGATTACTTTTTTCATGAGTACTCGCCTCCTTTAGCGAAGTAATACTTACTTCGTATTTTTTGTGGCTTTGTCTTTATCAACGGGTGCCGAAGTCGTACGAATAATTACTTTTTTCATAGGTTTCACCTCCTTTCAGTGGTATGCTTTTTACGAGTTCCTATAATACTTTCATCATATAAATATTCCAAATTTTCTATCCATTGATCTTTGACCTCATCGCTTTTAGCTTTATTTAGAATCTCTTTGAAGGTATAACCTTGTTGTAATAGGTTGAAGAATAATTCATCTTCTATTTCCAGAACAATGTTAGCTAATGATTTTGTATGACTTTTCTGTAAAAGAAGTAGGCAATCTTTTTTCGGATATTCGCTTATTGTTTGAATACTAATTTCTTGGTTCAATAAAGCAGGAAAATCATATTTAAATTTTTTGATAACGTATGGCCTTTTCAAAAATATTTCATTGTTTTCGCATAAGCCTTCCTCATTGATACGTGCTGATTCTCGTGGAGAAAATGTCATGTCAGCAGACAATTTAGAATATTCAACTAACTCCGATAACAACTCCGGGAATAAATTGTTTTTAGTAAAGTATTCACAGGAAAACTCAACCAGTCTGGCTGATTCAGCCTTTCTTGCAAGTGTTCCCTTAGGATATACTTGTATAAATTCCCTTGAAAACCTCTCGTACTCACCAAGTTGCCGCAATACATAAAAAAGTTCCTGAAATTCACTCTCTCGGCGGTCAATTCGATCTTGATCCATTTTTTCTGCTGTTATCTTCAGGATGGAATAATCAATTTGATCGGCCAAGTCCTTTTCAACTTGTGTCATTTCAAATTGATCGTAAATTACATTTTTTTCATCTAAAAAACGATCTCTGATCTTAACTTCTCTAACATAAGCAACCATAAATTTTTGTAAGTTGATCATACTTCTACTTCCCCTCCCTTAGAGCGAGAACAATTCCCTAACCCATTTCACTTTTTCTTCCATTTCATACTTTGTTGGGAATTGTTCAAGTCCATCTTCTAATTCCCATATAAATGCCTTTGGCTTTACCTTTTTTGATTTAGCCAAGTACTCTATTAAATCCATATGCAACTTCTGATCATGACGAAGTTGTTCGTTATCCAACTCTTCATATGCTGAGTCACTGCCGACTGTACAATGAATTTCCGTAACTTTATCCAAACAAAGACTATCAATGAATTCGTAGTGATCTGTTTTATAATATTTGTGCATAGAGTTCGTTATGTTTTGTATACTTAGCAGCAGGCCTGCGTCCGTATTTTCCATAATTCTGTTGATGAATTGTGCATATGACATTTCACCTACAGGGTTGTAGTGCATCACAGTATTTTCAAGTACGATTGGAGTTTTAATTACTTGCTGTACCTCTCTCAATCTTCTTAAGAAAATATGTAATGATTCCTCTGTCAAAATAGGAGGCAAAAGCGCACTTGAAGGATTTCCCGGCACATTTGTAAAACAGATGTGATCCCCGTACCAAGGTGAGTCCAGTATCCTTAGAAATTCGTTTAATTTTTCTAATTCTTTGAGATCTATTGGTGCATCTGTTCCCGGAGAGAGTGCAATCGTGTGTAACAGAACAGGCTTAGAAAGTCTGCTTTTTAGGTATTCAAGTTCTCCTGGTTCCTCAATAAACTGTCCCATCACTACTTCATACGCATCAACGAAACTATCAATCTCTTCAATGTAATCTGTGTATCTTTGTGAATTATGAATGAGCACACCAACACCTATCTGATCAAACATTTACCATTCCTCTTTTCTGTAGCATGTGTTCTTTAATATCTCCAATTATGGACCTACTCTATCAAGAAGAATCTTTTGTTGTTCTAATCTAAGTTGTTATTTACGTTTTCAATAGTACGACAAGTATAATTTGTGTGTATTGGTGGTTTAAGGCTACAGAAAACAAAAAAACACAGTTAAAATACTTATATTCCAAAATTTATATAATATATATAAAAATATTTATACATCTGGAAATTTACTAATCGAATTTTTTACTAACCGCTGATATCCATGAAAATGCAAAATTTAACCCTACTTGGAATAACAGTAGTTATATTGGAAATTTCTTATCCCTTCCTGTTTCATAAGAAATATTTTGGGTATTTAATTCTGCGATCCATAGACAAAGTTCGTCATAGAACGTTAAAATGAGACACAATGTTAACTTGTTCCATAATTTAAGAAATTGGAGGCTTATGAACATGAAATGCCAAGTATGTAATCATGAAAACGGAGATGCCCAGTTTTGCGAGAAGTGCGGCTCTAACCTAACGGGAACCCATGCTTCTTCTGATCCTGTGGATTCCGTAACACGTACAGATTCAGCTTCTGTTGACTCGGAATACACGCATTGGTCCAGCAACAAGGAATCTGCTTCTCATCAACCAGAACCTACAGGCTCTTCTTCCGTTTCGCCTGTACCATCGCTTGCGAAAGAAACAGCAACAGTACATTCCAGTAATCATGATGCTCCTGATCACGATACTAACCAAGGTAGCACAGGAAATCAGTGGAACAACTTCGTTCAGAATGAAAAAGTACAGCAAGCCAAAGAAGTAAGCAAACAGTACCTGTCCTATTTCCTTAGCGTACTGGCTCGTCCGTATCAATCGATGAAAACCGTCGGTGAACTGCATGCCCTGAATGGGTGGCTAACGATGGCATTGTTTGCTGTATTAACCTCTACATATGTTCTGATCACATTTGGCCGCCTCGGTGCGGAGGGCATATTTATTAGCGGATTTTTACGCCCGCTCCTATTTTCAGCTATCATTTTGGTTGCGGCGGCGGCACTCATCTATGGTGTGCTTAGGTTGGAACGGATTACGTTCCGTCCCAAAATTCTGATTGCCCAGTTCGGAACCTTACTGGTTCCTGCAATCGCTACGCTTCTGCTCGCTAACTTGATGATTGTGATCTCCTACTCGTTCGCGATCTCCCTACTGGTACTGTCATATATTATGGTGTTTGTTGCGATGAATACGGTGCTGTTCCAGCATCCGCTCAATCGGACCAAAGCTGCCATTGACAGCACGTACAGCGTGTTGATTGTGAATGCTGTATTGTTTTACTTAATGTATCGTTTGTTATTTTCGACTATAGCTGGCTTATTAAGCCCGTTATTCTCGCCGTTTGGACGCTTGTAAATTCGTTTCTTCTACTTAAGATTGCTGAAATGGAGACTTCTGCCAATTTATGGGGGGAGTCTTTTTCATTTGCGAAAGGCAACATTGCGCGGATCATATTCCATACACTATAATGTGTAGTGTAAAAAATATGTTTGTATTTACTTATATGAGCTAGCATTTAGATGAAGTAACTTTGCTCTATTGAGGCAGGTATAGCAGACTTTAAAGTAAAGCAAACTCGTTTATGTAGTCGTGAGTAAGAAAAAAAGTTTACTTACTTATATGTGCTTACTTATATATGCTTACTTATGGCCTTCTTCGATTGCCGCTTGCTCTGCTGCTTCTCTTTGTTTCTTGCTTGGCATCTAATGTTTATTAGCTTGTCTGTATTTTTTACTTTATTTTGCTTCATCTTTAACACTACGATATGTAGTGTAACTATCCATTATTTGTTGACGAAAGCGGAGGAATTCGAATGGACATGACCCACATGGATCATATGCAAATGGAACAACAAACAGGCACCTCATATCTGGGGCTAATCATTGGAGCAGCTATGCTTCTAATCTCAATCGCAGCCTACATCTGGGCATCTCGTATACGTGGCAAAATTGTTAGTCATATGAAAAAAAATGAACGTGCAGCCATTCAGAAGAAAAGTCGTTCAATTCGGCTAACGGCTCATGCTCTGATCGCCGTGTCAATCATCTCGTTTGGATTTTTCTTCCTTCAGGGTGCAGGAAAGACTTACGATGTAGCCGACCTCCCGAACAATGCGGCAATCGATGTGACGGATGACAAATACTATGGAGCCACCCACACCGAGGAGCCGATCCAGTATGAAATGAAAATACCGACATCAGGTCCACATAATCCACATGATATCCAATTTGGCTTTTATACTGACTTCCCGGGGTATCCTTATCTAGTTCACAACATGGAGCATGGAGACATCATTATCTATTATCGTGAAAATGCCAGTGATGAGCTGAAGGAGCATCTCCAATATCTCGCAAAATTTCGCCAAGGCGGGTCAGGCGTTCTCGCCGTACCCAACAACGATATTCCTGACGGCAGCGAGGTCGTTGTAACCGCCTGGACCAAAACGATGAAACTGGACAAGTTTGATGATGCCAAGGTAGGTACGTTTATCCATCGTTACATCAATCAGGGGCCTGAGAAGATCCCTCCATCCATTCGCCGAGGCGGCGGAACAATGTAGCTTAGCAAATTGAAATGTAACGATCTCCAGAAACCTTATCTCCTGAAAAAGAAGTGCTTAAGCTCAAAGAACGATCCTTTTGCGCAACAAAGGTCTCTCTGGAATCGTTACATTTTCAATTATCCTGAAAGGAGCACGTAGTGCTTCTCAGGATTGTTAGACTCCCACAAACAACACAACGAGGTAGGACACCACAACGTAAAATGCAGCGTTCACCTCGCCCAACCTCTAATCCTTTTCCAATGTTATGCCGATAAACTGAAGTAGAAATGTATACATAACATATACGCTCACAAGGGGGAGCAATTGGAACGATGAATAGTTTGTTTATGAGAATTTTTTTGTTTTTTTCCTGTCTGATGCTGGCCGCGGGGGCCATTCTGGGCGTCACGATGTATCGTGCTTCAGCCCAATTGGTTGAACAATCGATGGGGATGCAGGCACAGGCTGTAGCTGAACGGGCAGCCGCTTTGATTGATACGTCACTGTACACCCCACTCAGCACGGGGCAGGACAAAACGGCGTATTACGATACGCTGCGCGCGCAACTTAGCCAGTTGCGTGAAGCCAACGGACTCAAATATTTATACACACTTGGCACACGCGAGGAAAGTGGAAAGGCTGCGTATTATTACGTGGTAGACGGGGCCGCGCCGGATGTAGACGAGGATGATTTCTCGCCTTACGGCAAAGAAGAGGAAACGCTGTATGATGGCATGCTGCAAGCCTTTGCACAAGACACATCGGTTCGCGGAGAGCTTACTCGGGATGAAGATTACGGGGCTACGATTACCGCTTATGTACCGATTCATGGATCGGATGGCAAGATGTTAGGTATTGTAGGCGCAGATCTGGACTCTACCGCTGTCTATGAATTGATGTCAAGCAACCGCATCACGATGGTTTGGACAGCCTTGGCGATTGTATTGCTCAGTGTGTTGCTGGTGTATATTTTCGCACGTTATCTGACAAGACCACTGGTGAAGCTCAAACAGCTCATTGCTGAAGTGGGAAAAGGAGACCTCACCGTCAACGTGGAGCTTGGACGCAAAGACGAAATTGGCCAACTCGCTTCCGAGTTCAAACACCTGGTCACAGATACCCGGCAAGTCATGACGGGCATTCGCCAAAGCTCGGACTCCCTGCTTCACGCCGCGGAAGGTGTGTCCCAGCATTCCCATGCAACGGCCGAGGCCAGTCAGCGGATTGCAGAGCATACGAATCATACGGCACACGGGGCTACCGAACAGGTGGTCCGTGCTGGAGAAGTCACTGTAGCCATGGAAGAAATCACACGTAGCATGCAGCATATTGCTCATTCTTCTTCCAGGGTTGCCGATGTGTCACAGCAGACAACGAATGATGCCATTCAAGGACAGGCGAAGCTGGACACAGCTATCCGCAGCATGGACGAGATACATCAGGCCAATGTTCAGATGGCCACATCGACTACCCAGCTTACGGATTACTCCAGCCAGATTGAATCGGTCGCCCACTTGATGAAAAATATTGCTTCACAGACGAATCTGCTCGCACTCAATGCCAGTATTGAAGCAGCCCGTGCGGGTGAACACGGTAATGGTTTCGCAGTAGTTGCTTCCGAGGTCCGCAAGCTTGCAGGAGAATCAGAGCAATCTTCACAACATGTAGCCGAATTGATTGCCGAGATGACACGTCAGACCTCTTTGCTTGCGGAACATATGTCGGCAAGCACTACAGCCGTGCAATCCGGTCTGACTGTCGTGCAAGAAGCAGGTCAATCGTTCGCCTCCATTCATGGAGGCATTGAAACGATCAACGAGCGCCTGCATGAAGTGTCCGCAGCTTCTGAACAGCTGTCAGCAAGCTCAGAGGAAGTGTCGGCATCCATTGAAAACATGGAACACATCTCGCGAGAATCCTCATCCAGCATCCAGAAGGTATCGCAGGCTGCCGAAACGCAGCTACAATCCATGGGTGAGATCAGTGCTTCCGCCGAGTCGCTACGTGTTTTATCCAGCAAGCTGAATGGTCTGATCAGCCGCTTTAAAATCTAGTTCGGTGCCCGCTTGCTCCATACCAAAAAGCCGCATGGCAGTAATCCACATCATCGGGGTTCTCCCCGATCCTCGGAACACAGCCTGCGGCTTTCTTTAACCCTTACCTTTATACGATGCGTATCGTTGATACGTATCGTATAAAGGTCTTTTTATCTTCAATGAAGGTCAGCCTTCCGGCTGCCGATCATTAGTAACGCTGCGGAGCAGCTTTTTTACCCAAATCCGTCATGTATGTGAAAAATGCTTCCGGATCTGTATCATACACCAGTTGTACCGGACGTCCGTCCGCTTGCTCCACCGTGCGACCTTGGCTCGGGCCATCTGGAATGACGATGCAGTTCACGGTTTTTTTCTTCACGATGTCCTCGCGGCCTACGGAAGCCGTAGTCAGCACATCCCACAGATAATACGTGGAGTTGGTCTCACTGTACACCAGTGGCGGACATCCTGCATAACAGTTCCCCAGGAAATCCACGCCTTCGAAGCGGCGTTCTGCTGCCCAGCGGTTACGGACTGCGGGTGTAAGAGGTACTTTGTTTGTGCTTTCGAGTGCTACCAGATCAATCTGGATGCCGCTCTGCCACACGCGATAAGCCGCTTCCGGGTCCCAGAATACGTTCCATTCCGCCGTACCGTCATGCTCCGGCTCTTCTACGTTTCCGCGTTCAAATGTACCGCCCATCCATACCAGCTTGTCGATTTTCTCTTCGATGTCCGGTGCTTCGTCCAGCGCACGCGCGAGGTCCGTCAGTGGGCCAGTGAATAACAGTAATGTTTTACCTTCGGTATTGCGTACTTTTTCAATCAGGTGCTGATGCGCAGGAGTAGCCGAGAGCGGCGCTTCCATTTTGCCGGATTCATTCAGAACAGGCAGTGCATCTACATAGAATGAGTGCAGTCTCCACGCTGCCGGGAACGGGTTTTTGCCTCTGGAGTTAGATTTGGATACTTCTACGGAATACGTTCCAAAACGATCAATAATTTTACGGCTCGCATCAGTCGCCGGCTCCAAATATCCGTCTGCCGGAATAACCGATACACCGGTTACGTTTACATTGTCCATCTGCAGAAGCATAAACAGCGATACGAGATCATCCACGCCGCCGTCATGATTGAAATACACATTCAGTTTGTTCGTCATGCTTGCTTTCATCCTTCCTCTGGTTACCCCATTGATGTGAACTTGTCCGTCTGCCCAAGGCCGACGCTTCTTCTATTATGTCCCATAACCCCAAGCCGAGTAAACCTTCCACACCCAAAGAATCCCGTATCTACAGCATCTTCTACGCATTTTTACCAGCTTATCCATTCCATCTCAGACATACAAACCTCAGGCTCTCACCTCTGGTAAAAAAGAAAGATGGACCACGGACACCAAGCCCCGCCGTCCATCTGTCCCTCTCCATGGTTTACACGGATCGGGTTGGTTTCTTCTCTTGCTTCTCCGCAATCGACATATACTTGCCCGGCCAGAAAGCCCATTTGCCCAGCAATGCTGTAATCGCTGGCACCATGAATGGACGAACCAGGAACGTATCGAGCAGCACGCCTACCGCGGTGATGATGCCGAACTGCACCAGTACCTGAATCGGCAAGGTTGCCAGAACGGCGAACGTACCCGCCAGAATCAGACCTGCAGAGGTAATTACCGATCCTGTCTCACCTACACCTTCCTTAATCGCCTGACGAAGTGGCATCGTTTTGCGTTTCTGCCAGATGCTTGAGATCATGAAGATGTTATAATCTTCGCCGAGTGCTACGAGGAAGACAAAGGAGTACAGCGGGATCGCTCCCTGAATTGCCTCTGCTCCAAGGCCGTAGTGGATGATGATCCAGCCCAGACCGAGTGCAGAGAAATACGACAGGACTACCGTTACAATCAAGTATGCCGTCGCAACGATCGAGCGAAGATAGAGTAGCAGTAAGAGCGTAATCATACCGATGACGACCGGAATAATAATCTTAGCATCGCGCTCTCCAGCGACTTCAATGTCATACTGTTCAGCGGTCTGTCCATCAATCCACACTTGTTGATCCACATTGGTAACTCCGGCGTCTTTCAATGCTGCTTCCGCCGTAGCTCGCAGGTCTGGAATATGCTGCATCGCTTCAATCGAGTATGGATTGAGATTGAACTCTACGTTATACGCCGTAATGTTGGCATTCTCCGCTCCTTGCTGCGGGTCACCCACCTTGCTGATATAATCCAGTGACTCGAGACGCTGCTTCAAATCCGTCTCTTTGCCACCAGCATCCACGATCACTTTAACTGGAGCGAGCTCGCCTTGCGAAAATTGCTCCCCAATGACCTTGAAGCCTTCACGGGAAGGTACATTTTCCGGGAAGGAAGATAACAAGTCGTACGTAAATTTCACTTGTGTTGAAAAAGCAGCCAGTCCACCGAGCAGCACTACCGTAATCGCCAAAACCGTCCAAGGTTTAGTCGTTACGATGCGTCCGATCCAGCTTTCACGGACTTTACGCGGAGCCGGAACCGGTTTGCCTTTTTTCTTCGCCCGTTCCACTTCCATCTCGTGAGTACGTGGGACAAACGGATAGAATGATCCCCGTCCGAAGATGGCAAGTAGCGCCGGAACCAGCGTCAGGCTTGCAATAAACATGATGAAGATGGACAGACTGAATGGTACGGCAAAACGATGATATGCGCCGTATTCAGCCAGCAGCAATACGAGTAGAGCTGCGACAACCGTAAACCCACTCATCGCAATCGCGCCGGATGAACCGGTGATGGCTTGGAAGATCGCTTTCTTTTTATCCGGCTCATGATAGAGAATTTGACGGTATCTGGAGATCATAAACAGACAGTAGTCCGTACCTGCTCCGAAGAGCAGTACAGTCATGATCGAGATCGACTGAGCATCAACTGTGATCCAGCCTTGATCCGCCATAAATCCGAGAATCGGACTAGTGACCATATAGGCGAAGCCTACGGCAATAATCGGAATGATCGCTAGCACCGGTGAACGGTAGATCAGCAAGAGCAACACGAGTACCAGCACGACAGTTGCGATGAGCAGCGACACATCAGCGGATGAGAACAATCCGCTTGCATCAATGGAAATGCCCACAGGTCCGGTTACGCGTGCAATCAGCTTGCCCTGGTTATCCATAGCCGTATCAAACGGATTCATGCCGAAGATGGCTTTTGTTTTTTCCTCTAACCCTTCAATGCCTGCCTTCAGCTGTTTTGCATCCGCATCTTTGTTGAAAAATAGCGGCATAACAATTGTACTTCCGTCTTGCGAGAGCTGACCTTTAATCGCCTGTGGTGGCAGCTGATACAGTGGCACAACCGACTGCTGCTGCTCCACCGGGTCTTGATCCAATCGCTCGGTTAACGCCTGAATCTGCTGGATCTGATCCTCTGTGAGTCCGGCAGGGTTGCGCCAAACGATCAGCGCGGGTAATCCCTCACCGCCAGGGAATTCCTTTTTCGCCAAGGCAGCGGCCTGTACGGATGGTTTCGATTCGCTCAAATCCTGTGCATTGTTGGTCTCGCGCTGATTTACCGCTGGCCACACCATACCAAGCACAACCGCAACGATAATCCATACGAGCAGTGTCACCCATTTACTTCGTTGGCCCGCTACGAAGCGGCCATAACCCGAACCTTCCTGCATGGTCTATTCATCTCCCTAGTTTTGTTGAAATCCATATAAGTTGAACAAAAAGATGGTTTGCACAGACACTCCGATGACAGAATGTATGGAAATGAACCATGGGTCATAATATAATCGAGTTAATTATATATACCGGAAGGTTAATTATGCAATCCCTAATTTTTTGAAATATCGTAATATGTTATTTTAACCGTAAATGAGGTCGAATATGATGAACAAAAAACCAAGAAAAGAAGCAAGTGCTACGCGTGCTCCAGGCAGACCCAAAGCAGGTGCAGATCAAGCTTCCGCCTACAATAACATCCTCATGACGGCCTCCCGGCTGTTTATGGAATACGGATATGAAGCTGTTTCACTCCAGCAGATCGCTTCATTATGTCAGGTGACCAAGGCGTCGATCTATTATCATTTTTCCAGCAAACCGGAACTGTTCACCGTAGCGATTACCCGCATGATGGCGATAGGTATGCAGCAAACGACACTGCGTCTCGAAGAACCCGGCACATTGAAGGAACGGCTGGTCAACGTGGCGGCTGCGAAGATGCAACAGTCTCATGTGGATACGGAAACGATGATGCGTGAAGCTGAAACGTATCTGAATGCCGACCAGTTTGCTCAGATTCGGGATGCAGAACATCGGATCTTCGAAGTTCTCGCTACACATTTCCAGCGGGAAATGAACAACGGGTATTTGAGAGAGGCCAATCCCTTGCTGCTTGCTCAGGCCTTCACGTCCCTGCTGATGCTTGCCAATCGTGAAGATGTACGCCAGATGCACGCTACGATTGAAGAACTGGCAGAGGAACTTGTGGGGCTCTTTTTGAACGGGGCAGTCAAGCATCCATAGCGTGATTAGACGTGTAAACACAACATGCCTCTACCATTCCATGTGCGCATCTGGCATCACCTAGAGAACATTTAGTAAGATTACGATGATCGTTAAATCGGCCGAATTTGGCTAGAGTAACCTTGACTTAAATCAACAGAACGTCTCCCATACACGCGCCAGCGCGGCGATGCCTGGCTCGATGTTCTCTGCTTCAATGCCGGCAAATCCGATGATAAACTCTCTTTTGCCGTCAGCAGGAGCACTTCCGTCTGCCCACAGATATTCCGCCGAGGCCACACGTATACCCGCTTCCAGTGCCGCAGCCACCATATGGTTGGCTGAATTCGGGTTGATCAACCGTAATACCAGATGAAACCCGGCGTGTTCACCCTTAATTTCCATTCCCGGTTGATCCCCGAAATGCTGCTGAATGGCCTGCACAGTCAGGTCGTGTTTGCGTTTATACAGATTGCGCATTTTACGAATATGTTTACCCAGCTCTCCCTCCCGCATGAATAACTCCAATGTCCGCTGATGCAGACGTGAAGCTGACTGTTCGAACAGAACCGTTCGATAAACCTCGCCAAAATGAGGAACGAGTTCCTTCGGGAGGACCATGTAATGCACGCAAAAAGCAGGGGCAAGCACTTGAGAGAATCCTCCCATGTAAACAACAGGTGCATTCTCCCGCAATCCTTGCATGGAAGAAATAGGACGACCGGAATATCTGAATTCGCCGTCATAATCATCCTCAATCAGATAGGCCCCGGAACGTTCCGCCCAGTCCAGCAAGGCGAGTCTGCGGCCGATGGGCATCGGCATACCCATGGGAAACTGATGCGACGGGGATACACCAGCCAGTGACACATCTGCCTGATCCAGTTCATCCAGATGTATGCCTTCGCTGTCCAGTGAGATTGGGATAACCTCATATCCATAATTCCGAAAGGTTCCAGGTAACAGGCGATACCCGGGGTTCTCCACGGCAATCGATCGAACCTCACCTTTGCGAAGCATCGTCTGTGTAAGCAAGGACATGAGCAGATGTTGCTCTGCACCTACCACGATCTGCTCAGGCCTACATCGAACTCCTCTAAATTGTCCTAGATAGGCTGCAATTTCGTTGCGCAGGCCCCACTCACCCTGCGGGTTTCCGTAAAACAATAAATCCTTGGACTCTTCACGCCAAACCCGGTTCGCGTACTGCTGCCATTTTGCATAAGGAAACAGGCTAAAATCATTGTGTGACATATGAAAATCATAGGTAACATTCGTCACCGGACGCAAGCTCTGTAAGTCTGGTGATACTTCTGTATAACCTGACTGATTCTGCCTGTTGATCATGCTAACGTGTGTAATCCCTTGTTCATTTCCTGCCGTATGTATATCGGACTTCCCCAGTAACATATCGTGATAACCTTCAACCACAGCCCGAACGCGATAACCTCTGCGCGGCTCGCTATAAACGTATCCTTCCGCAATAAGTTGCTGGTATGCCGCTTCCACTGGGGTTGTACTTATGCCCAGCAGTTCTGCCCATTTTCGCACAGAAGGAAGGCGGCTATGTTCCACTAATTCCCCGCGGAAAATTTCCCGTTTGATATGATCCGAAAGCTGAATATAGACGGGTGTACTGTTGTACTCATCAAGTTTAGGTAATTGCATCATGGCTGCTTCACTCCATCTGTCCTTTTCATTTTATTGAAACTGCATATTTGGAAGTATACAGTATTAGGATATACTCATGTCAGAAGCAAGGACTTACAAACAATATTCAGGTGAAACAACACGCTGGATGCCTCAAAAATCTCGCGCTCCACAAGTTTGCTTGAATAGATCAGGAGGAAAACAAAACTATGTCACACCCTACATCTACAAATCGTACCGCCAAACTCATGCAGACTGAACGCATTTACCTGCGCCCATTCGATATATCCGATGTGGATGCTTACTATCCAAGCCTGTTTGAGCCCGAAATGCGCAAACAAACAGGAACGCAGGCTAGCTTTGTCCGTTCTCAGGTTGAAAAGTATGTAGAGAGTTTAGCTCAGGACGACTCACGCCTGAACCTGCTTATTGCATTCCAAAACACGGACGAAATCATTGGGGATGTCGCTCTGATGGACATGCATGCCAAAAATCGCAGTGCACATATTCGCATCGCCATCGATCAGCCAGCTCACCAAGGCAAGGGGTATGGCAGTGAAGCATTGCTGCTTATGCTCGATTACGGATTCGGCATTGCCAATCTGCATCGGATTGAGCTGGATGTCTTTGCATTTAACGAACGCGCTATTCGTACGTATGAGAGGCTTGGCTTCCAGCGCGAAGGCGTGAAGCGGGACATGTTGTATTACAACCACCAGTATCATGATGCCATTCTGATGAGCATCCTTGAGCATGAGTTCCGGGAGAAACATCTGAAAGCAGACAATAATTCGGGGAGCACTCCTTAGAAAAGCCTTGTGCTCAACCTGCAGTATTGAAGCTTAACGCATTTACCAGATTCACAGATAGAGTGTATGAAAAAAAATACAAAAACCGGGGAGGTTATTCCTCCGCCCCGGTCAGAAAATGCAGATGACCCGCCAGCACCGACAGCTCGGCGGGTGTCTCCATGTACAATTCGCCATCCGTATCGGCTGGCATCGGTACATCTGTTTTTATTTTCAACGTAGACGCCTTGAAGTAGGAAATATTCTCATTCCGGGGTTGCCATTCTCCCTCTGGCTTATGTGAAAGCACCTCACGCAGAAATGGAATGCCTGTCTCATGAATAATAAGCACATCCAGCTTGCCATCCTGCAACGCATCCGGAGCAAAAGGTAACGCATTGGTGCCCAGAAAACGCCCATTCGCCGCATAGATCATTACTGCTTCGCCTGTCGTCCGCTCTCCGTCGATCTCAAGCTCATACTGAAATGGCTCGGAACGAGTTATCGTCTGGAGTGTGCTGATGAAATAACTGAGCTTGCCAAGTGCCCCTTTTAGATTCTCGTTAATGTTCTGTGACGTATCACTGATGAGGCCTATTCCGAAAAAGTTCGTAAACACCCGATCATCTGCTCGTCCCACATCCACCGAGATAACTCGACCTGACAGCATCTCTTGTGCCGCTGTCTCTGCATCCGGTGAAATCCCAAGTGAACGTGCAAAATCATTACATGTACCGCCTGGAAGTACGCCGATCTGTGGAGGATTTTGCAAGGATGCCAGCCCGTTCACACACTCATGCACTGTACCATCGCCGCCCAGAATAAACACCACATCGAACTCTTCCCCGCGCTCCCGGCACAGCTTCTCTCCTTCACCCGGTTCATCCGTCCGAACCACGACCAATTCATGAATGGCTGGAGCAAGTACGCCTGTTACCAGACCTAATGTATTCTCCCGATTGGCTTTTCCTGCATGAAGATGATGTATTAACAAGGCTTTATTCCATTCCATGCTGTTTTCCTCCATTCCAATGCTTGTTTCCCTTTACCCAAAAAGGTTGAAATGATAAACAAAACCATAGGCTTAGGATACTTTAGTGATTCGTGAATCATGATTGTGTAAGCGTGACTTCATCAGAGGAAGCAACATGCGGAATATGCATCGTTTTTGTTTTTCATGCGTAATACCAGGTAGCTCTGCAGGACAAGTTACTTTCATTTCATTTTCGGCAACATGAGCTGTATGTATTATTTCCCTAAAAATAAAGCTTTTGATCTGTCTGTAACAACAAATGTATGAACAACTTTTATCATCTTTTCCCATCTCCGGTCTTATAGCCAATACCTGCTTTAACCGGATCTATGCATGAGAAAAAAGGTTCCTCCGCAACCTATACGATATAGGCAACAACTTCGCGGGAGCAACCCATTCAATTCGCTTCAAAACGGTTATATGTACACTATACACGAATGGAGGAATTCCCTATGATTCCAGCTACAATGGAGCAATTAGATCAAGTGCGCAAGGAATGCCGTACGATGGTTCGCAAAAGAGCAACCGCTTCTGCTGGCTCCACACTCGTACCTCTGCCCGGTACAGATGTCATCGCTGATGTGGGCATGCTGATGCAGCTGTTACCTGCTATTAACAATAAATTCGGATTATCTCAAAAACAGCTCGACGGCATGGACCCTGAGACGAAGTCCATGATTTACGGATTTGTCATGTCGATTGGAAGTAAAATCATCGGCCGTATGGTCACGAAGGAACTGGTCGTTCAGGTGCTCAAACGGGTAGGCGTGCGAGTAGCGACGAAATCAGTTGCCAAGTTTGTTCCGTTTGCGGGGCAAGGTCTCGCCGCCGCTCTCAGCTTCACTGCCATGCGGTATGTGGGCAACAAACACATCGACGACTGTTATGAAGTGGTTAAACGTATGATTGAACAGCGTGAAGGCCTGCCTGGTGGACCGGCAACGGCAACACTGGAGGAAGCTACCCGCGATCACCTTGAGGGAAACTCGCAGGATACTGCTGAACATGAAACAAAGCAGCATGCTGATGCGGAAGCGGAAATCAAACAGGACCATCAGAGCACCAGTGAAGGTAAGAAGGGTTTCCTGTGGAGACCAAGGCTTAAATAGTACGTTAAATTGTCTTCCATACATTGCATATCTGCAAGCGAACATGGCTGGGCGGGACAAGGCACAACATCTATCCGCAGGAAAACGTTGTGGCATAGCAGTGATAACACAAACGGGACGAAGCAGTGCAATGACTGCGACGTCCCGTTTGTTTGGGTTTATGTTACACCAGAGGTGCGAAGAGCACCGTGGTAGAGGTTCTATTTTCCCAATAAACTATGGTTCTAGATGTTCCTGACGGGTCTAACAGCCCTGATAGATATCTAGTTCAGTCCGTTAGATCGCCTGCGGCTGCTGCTCCGTAAACTGACTGTTATACAGATCCGCATAGAAGCCCTGCTTCGCCATCAGTTCCTCATGATTGCCCTGCTCAATCACATTACCGTGATCCATGACAAGAATGAGATCGGCCCCGCGAATGGTGGACAAACGGTGAGCGATAACAAAACTTGTACGGTCTTGCATCAGCTCATTCATCGCTTTCTGGATAAAGACCTCGGTCCGTGTATCAACGCTACTGGTTGCTTCATCCAGAATCAGGATGGACGGGTTCGCCAGAATCGCTCTCGCAATGGTCAGCAGTTGTTTCTGACCTTGAGAGATATTGGACGCCTCTTCATTCAAAATCGTATCGTAACCGTCCGGCAGTGTGCGAATGAAATGATCGGCATGCGCAGCTACAGCGGCTTTAACCACTTCCTCTTCCGTTGCGCCTTCCCGTCCATACGCAATATTATCCCGGATTGTACCGTTAAACAGCCACGTATCCTGAAGCACCATACCGAACAGACCGCGCAGATTACCACGAGACATGTCTTTAATGTTAATGCCATCAATAGTAATCCGGCCACTCTGGAGTTCATAGAACCGCATAAGCAAGTTAATCAGTGTTGTTTTCCCGGCACCTGTCGGCCCAACAATAGCTACGGTCTGACCTGGTGCCACATTAATATTCATATTGCGAATGAGCAGTTCATCTTCTTTATAGCCAAAATCCACCGCCTCAAATGCTACAGCCCCTGTTGGGTAACGCAACGTTGCAGGTTGTTTCGACTCAGGTACTTCCTCTTCCTCATCCAGCAGTTCAAACACACGCTCTGCCGAAGCAATCGTGGACTGAATAATGTTGGAAATGTTGGCAATCTGGTTAATCGGCTGTGTGAATTGACGGGAATATTGTGTAAAGGCCAGGATATCCCCGATGGAGATGGAACCCCGTGTAACAAAAATCCCGCCGACCACACAGATCAGCACATATCCCAGGTTACCGACAAAGTTCATCAAGGGCATAATAATCCCGGAGATAAACTGAGCTTTCCAACCCGATGCATATAACTCTTCATTCACTTTCTCGAATTGCTGTACAGATTGTTCCTCACGTCCAAAGGCTTTGACCACCTTGTGTCCGGTATACATTTCTTCTACATGACCATTCAGTTCACCGAGCGATTTCTGCTGTCCGGCAAAATGTTTCTGCGAACGGGAAGCCACCAGCATAACCACAATAACACTAAGCGGTAAAGTCAAAATCGTAATCAGCGTCATCCATGGACTGATCGTCAGCATCATAATGATGACACCCACAATCGTCACAACGGACGTAATGAACTGGGCCAAACTTTGCTGCAGCGTGTTACTGATATTGTCCACGTCATTGGTTGCGCGGCTTAGCGTCTCACCATGTGTACGGGAATCAAAATATTTCAGCGGCAAACGTCCAACCTTGGCACTGATCTGCTCGCGCATATCATAGACTACACGTTGGGCCACACCAGCCATCAGGTACTGCTGTACATATGCAAAAGCAGCACTAAGCAGATAAAGCCCAAGTAGCAAGTACAATACTCGCATCAGGGCTGGGAAATCAATCCCGGCTCCCTGCACACCCTGCATAATCGCAATGGCTCCTTCGGCAAGAATATCTGTACCCTCAGCCATAATCTTCGGACTAATAATGCCAAACACGGTACTTAGAATGGCAGCGATCAGAACACCGATCAGACGAGAGCTGTGTGGCCGGAGATACTGAACCAATCGGCGCAGTGTGCCTTTGAAATCCTTCGCTTTCTCGGCTGGAGGCCGCATACCCATTCCGCCGCCAGGATGACCCGGTCCGGGTCCGCGTGGAGCACTGGATGCTTTGTGCTGTGCTGTACGTTCACTCATGCGATCTCCTCCTCAGTCAGCTGGGAGGATACAATCTCACGATATACTTCATTGTTCTCCAGCAGCTCTTTATGTGTTCCCGAACCGACAATTTCACCTTCATCCATGACGAGAATACGGTCTGCATCCATAACCGTGCTTACCCGCTGAGCTACGATCAGCACAGCCGCTTCTGTCGTTTCCGATTTGAGCGCAGCGCGAAGTTTTGCATCCGTTTTAAAATCAAGGGCAGAGAAACTGTCATCGAAAATATAAATTTCAGGACGGCGAACGAGTGCGCGTGCAATGGACAAACGTTGTTTCTGTCCACCTGACACATTATTGCCGCCTTGTGCAATCAGGCTGTCATACCCTTCCTTCATCTCGGAGATGAAGTTTTCGGCTTGGGCCGTACGTGCCGCATGAATAACTTCATCCATACTCGCATCATCCTTACCTTGCCGAATGTTATCTGCAACCGTACCGGTAAAAAGGACAGCTTTTTGCGGAACAAACCCTATTTTGGATCGAAGTTCTTCTTGTTTAAGCTCCCGCACATCGGTTCCATTCACACGCACAGTACCTTCGGTTACATCATAGAAACGCGGAATGAGGCTGAGCAATGTGGTTTTACCCGAACCCGTACCGCCGATAATCGCTGTCGTTTCACCGGAACGAGCCGTAAACGAGATATCGGACAATGCTGCATTTTCTGCACCCGGATAACGGAAAGTGACATGGTCAAACTCAATCGTTCCTTGCATCGATTTCATTGTGCCAGGCTGTGCCGGATCAGACAGATCAGGCTGCATATCCAGCACTTCGATAATCCGCTCTGCCGAAGCTGACGCTCTTGGAATCATCACAAAAATCATGGACACCATAATCAGTGAGAACATAATCTGCATCGCATACTGTACAAAGGCAATCAGGGAACCAATGTTCATATGACCGCCATCAATACGCAGACCACCAAAGTACAGAATCGCAATCATCGAAAAGTTCATGACCAGCATCATCACCGGCATAACTGTCGCCATCAGGACGTTGACCTTAATCGACGCATCTCTTAATTCCGTATTTGCCCCATTGAAACGAACACGCTCATGCTCGCCACGGTTAAAAGAACGAACAACCCGGATACCTGTCAGCTGTTCACGCAGAACCAGATTAAGCCGGTCCAGCTTTTTCTGGATTTGCTTGAATAACGGAAATCCTTTGGAACCGATTAAGGCGATTGCTCCTGCAAGTACAGGCAGAACAACGAGGAAGATGGTGGATAGCTTCGCGTCCTGAGAAACGGCCATGAAAATCCCCCCGATACACATCATCGGAGCCATAATCATCATGCGCAGCATCATCGTTAATACGTTCTGTACCTGTGTAATATCATTGGTTGTACGCGTAATCAGTGAAGCTGTGCCCAGCTTGTCAAATTCCTGCAGTGAAAAATTCTCAACATGCCGGAACACTCGGCTTCGCAGCTGTTTGGCAAATCCGCCTGCTGTGCGCGAAGACAGATAACTCGCGATAATGGAACAGGTTGTTCCGCCAATGGCAATGAGCAGCATGAAACCGCCAATTTTCCAAATATACGGTATATCACCCTTGACGATACCCAGGTTGACTATATCAGCCATTAACGTAGGCAAGTAAAGCTCCGCCATCGTTTGCATGAAGATAAGCGCCAAAATAAAAATAATCGGAATACGATAGGGCTTAAGCATACGAAACAGCTTGATCATGGCGTATCATCTCCTTGTTTGGATACTCTGGATTGAGATGCTCTTGATTTGGGTACTTCATTAACTTCTTCAGTTGCTTCATCTCGATGTTCCGTTGATTCATTCTGCCCGGAAACCTGTGCATCAAAATAGGTGTACACCTTGCTAAGCAATTCAGTCAGCTGCAGGCTGTCCTCCTCGCCCAGGTGTTCAACCAGCCTGTTAAATGTTTGCATACGCTCTTCATGAGCTGCACGAATAATCGCACGACCCGCGTCCGTAATCGTAATCCGCACCGCCCGCCGATCCTCGGGGTCCATCGTCCGCTCAACCAGTCCTTCATCTTCCAGACCGCGAATAACCGGTGTAATGGTTGGTGATTTTACACGCATTAATGCACTGATCTCGGATACCTTTAGTCCCGGATGCTCCTGGTTCAAATGACCTTCAAAATCTGGCGGATTATCCCGCCAATCCATACGCTCCCCCGGATGATATCCATGAAGTAGACAAGCCAGCACCATAATTTCATTGTGATTACGCCCATGTGGTTTATGTTGTCTCCATTTGCCTTTATTAAACTGCATAATGGAATATAAAAGCTTCTCGGCCACCGGATCCATGCCAGTCATCACATCACCCTCCTTCTTCGGAACATCATGTTCCATAAAATAATCATCGCCTGTCTATTAGATAGGTCTTGTATTTAATAGCCTACCGATTTAATAGATGACCAATTTAATAGTTAATCAATTAATTAGGTTACCTAAGTATATTATCAGCTTATGTATATGTCAATCATTTCATTCATGTCAAAAGCATCCAACATCAGAGAGCATTCCAATGCTATCTGAACACCCATATAATCAATTGCGCTTCTACGTGACAGCATGTTTACTCTTAGCCATCCCCATGACAAAAAGCCCCCAACCCCTCAGTTTGATTAAGACCAACCGAAGGGAGTAGAGAGCTTTTTGAAAATAGAATTTCCTGAATAGTTTTTTTAAAGCAGACCTGTTGAATCGATATTTATTTTGAAGCAGATACACTCTTCGGCACAGCAGCAAACGGGAAATAGTCTTTAGCATTATTATAGGATATGCCTTGCACGATCTGACCGAGCAGCTCCATATCGTTTGGTGCTTCACCTTGTTCTGCCCATTCACCAATCAGATTACAGAGCAGGCGGCGGAAATATTCATGTCTCGTATACGAGAGGAAGCTTCGGGAATCCGTTAACATGCCAACAAAACGGCTAAGCAGTCCTACATTCGCAAGTGCCTTCATCTGTGCAAGCATGCCATCCTTCGTATCATTGAACCACCATGCCGCGCCAAGCTGAATTTTACCTGGTACGCCTCCACCTTGGAAGCTACCAATAATGGCTGCCAGCACTTCATTATCCCTTGGATTAAGGGAGTAGAGAATCGTTTTGGGCAAAGCATCCTGTTGCTCCAACGTATCCAGCAATCCAATAACAGCCGCCGATAATGGCGTATCATTCACAGCATCGTACCCTGTGTCAGGCCCGAGCTTCTTGAACATTTTCGTATTGTTGTTACGAGCTGCATTGATGTGGAACTGCATAACCCAGCCGCGCTCTGCATACAGCTTGCCAAGGAATGTCAGTGTAACCGTCTTGTATCCGTCCTCTTCCGCGCGCGAAACTTTTTCCCCCGCAAGTGCTCTGGCAAAAGCAGCAGCCGCTTCCTCGCGAGTCGCTTCAGCATACGGCACATAATCCAGTGCGTGGTCAGAGACACGACCACCTACGGAATGGAAAAATTCCACACGGGATTCAAGCGCAGCCAGGAATGAGTCATAATCCGTAATTGCTGTGCCCGCAACCTGTGAAAGCTTGCCTACCCACTCGATGAAAGTATCCCGGTTCAATTCCAGTCCTTTGTCCGGACGGAAAGACGGCAGAACTGCTGTATCGAAACCTTCGATCTCCTGAATCTTCAGATGATATTCCAGAGAATCGGTTGGGTCATCGGTGGTGCACACCACGGTGACATTGGATTTGGTAATCAGATCACGCGCACCGAAGCCTTCGCCGGTTAGTTTGGCATTTACTTTTTCCCAGATCGCTGGGGCGCTTGTCTCATTGAGCACTTCATGTACATCGAAATAACGTTGTAATTCCAAGTGAGACCAAGCATACAGCGGGTTGCCAATCATCATCGGAACTGTTCTGGCATACGCAAGGAAACGGTCATAATCCGTTACCCCTTCGCCGCCCGTTACATACTTCTCTTCAACACCGTTAGCCCGCATCAGACGCCATTTGTAATGATCGCCGTACAACCAGGCCTCTGTCAGATTGCCAAATGTTTTGTTCTCGTAAATTTCCTGAGGACTGAGGTGGCAGTGATAATCCATAATCGGCATGTCTTTCGCATACTGTTCGTACAGCTTGACCGCCGTTTCATTGTGAAGTAAAAATTGTTCATCCAGAAAAGATTTCATTCGCCTTGCACGCTCCCTTTAGGTGAGTTTACGTTCATTTAGGTTCACTTTCCATCTTTACGCTACACCGTTTTCGCCTAAAGTTCAATATAAAATGATAGCGTTCTCAAAAAAGGTTGGTTTAGGCATACTTTCGGAAACACGGTATACTGGATTTAACGCGAGTGATACTGATTTAAAGATCGATGCGAGATCAAAACTCTCATTAAAAACAATACGGGTATGGAGATCGATATGGATATGACAATCAAAGATTGACTATATATCGGTCCTTACATTAGCCATAAAAGGAGATGCAATGCGATGAAAATCACTTTTCTAGGTACAGGAGACATGTTCAGTGTAGAACAACATCATAATAGTATGCTGGCCGAATTCGGCGATACCCATCTGGTGATTGATTTCCCGGAGTCTAATGCCAAAGCACTCAAGGAATACGGATTCGCGATGACGGGCATTCATAACGTGTTTATCACCCATCTGCACGAGGATCATATTAATGGGGTTCAGATGTTAGGCTATTATTCGCAAATTGTCGGGGATCGCAAACCCCGTCTCTTCATTCATGAAGAGTTGGTTGATCCACTGTGGAGCATTCTCTCACCAGGTATGCGATATACGACCGACGGCGAACGAACGATGAGTGATTATTATGAAGTGGTTCCACTGCCGGATGGCGGAAGTTTCGAGCTTGGCGGGGTCACGTTCGAGACGTTTCGCACGCAACATGTTCCCGGCATGGTCAGTAACGGACTGATGGCGAAGCCTTATTTCTACTATAGCGCGGACAGCACGCTTGATCGTGAGCGAGTGGAACGGGTTGCACCCGATGTGCAGTTGATTTTCCATGAATGCCATATGCATGATTTGGTGATCAAATCTCATACGTCATTGAAGGATCTGGAGCAGCTGCCCGCCGAGGTGAGACAAAAAACGGTACTGATGCATTACCATGATGAGTATGCTGATGCGGACAAACGTGCTGAATTCAATCGTACATACGCAGATGATCTGCGTATGGTTGGTACGCTCGAGTCTTTTCAGTTGGGGGCATATTAGTAAACGGGCTATGGCCTACAAAATAGAACAGATCATCGGCATGGAATGAGATTAGGGGGCAGTACGATCCCTGCCCCTCCGTTCCCCCGTTATTCTCATCACTCCCAAAACTTCATATATTCAATCATTCTTGAAGATGGCTTGGCTTGAAGGTGAATATAATCCTCTTTCCGCTGATCTTCTGGTCCATATGAGATTTTGACATACACATCAGTATAGTTCTGAAGATATTGTGCGCTAATTTTGGATTTGGGTCTCAGAACATAACTTCTGGATAAGCCTAATCCCAGCGGCTCCTTATCCGGCCGCAACGTAGTTTCATATGTATTGCCCACATTCGAATGGAATAGTTCAGCTGCATCAATAACTTGTAACATATCGGGATCGAGAGTAAAGGTTTGAATGACATTCATCATCGGCATGCGAACTTCATCAATCATAACCTCATAGGTGATCCCATCCACTCCAGATTCTCGGTCAAGGTTTACATCCACCGTTGCAGCCAAATGATACTCTCCTGGCAAAGCTTCTTTGAAACTCTCCTGATCCTTTGTTACCCGCTGGGTTATATCCCTGCGTTCTGTGTTAAACGTATAGGTGTCCGCGCGCTTAACTCCTCCATTTGGCCCTTCTTCCATGCCAAAATTGCACGCCGTTAAACTTATTGCTATTACAAGCAGATAGAGGACAAGCCAAAAGGCAGACGTTCTTGCTCTTACTTTTGAATTTCTGTTTATTGTAGTTTTGGTTCTTGCAGTCGTTGTTAATGTTATGGAAATTCTTGTTATTGTAGTTCTTGTCCTTGTTTTTGTTTTTGTATTGGTTTTAATTATACGATGCATGCCAGTGCTAACTCCCTTCTCTCTTTCATATATTCCCTTATCGAAACTTATCGCTCATCCATATGAACAACATATCCGGTATCATACTTAATACGTTAATAAAAGTGTCCACCATCATTGATATTCTCTTGTAAATTCGAGTGAGACGACCTAACTAGTCTAGATTTCAAATAAATTTTTCCCTATATTTGGGTTATGGTAGCATATATTCTAATATTAATCTTATAATCTCTGTCATGTGTGTGTGACGTAAGTAGTGAATATGTTGGTTGGTTCGTTGGTTCGTTGGTTCGTTGGTTGGTTCGTTGGTTCGTTGGTTCGTTGGTTGGTTCGTTGGTTCGTTGGTTCGTTGGTTGGTTCGTTGGTTGGTTGGTTGGTTCGTTGGTTGGTTGGTTCGTTGGTTGGTTGGTTCGTTGGTTGGTTCGTTGGTTGGTTGGTTGGTTCGTTGGTTGGTTGGTTCGTTGGTTGGTTGGTTGGTTGGTTGGTTGGTTGGTTGGTTGGTGGTGCTGGTTGGCGGTTGTAGTTAAGCATAAGTGGGATGTGTGTAGAGTAAATCGAGAGTAGATAAGTCGTTAGAAAGTAGCTTGAGCAGAGGCCTAACTATATAAATGCGAAGAAATTCCAGCAGTGTACTCTCTTTTTTAAGTTTCCATTATACGCTAACGATCACCAGAAACCTTATTTCACGTATATTGAAGGGTTTTACATTCTAACGATCACCAGAAGCGTTATTTGGATGAATTTGCTGTAAAAGATAGCATTTTGACCGAAGTTCAGCAAAATAAGCTCCACTGGGATCGTTAGAATTCCAAGGACCCTGTTTGGGGACAAATAAGGCTTCCTGAGATCGTTAGAATTCCAGAGCTTCCAAACTATAAATCTGGAGTTACTAAAATGCAAAATGAGAAAACCACCTGAACCATCAGCATGCGGCAGCGCGTCTGTTTGAACATCCTCCACTCGTTGGATACTATTAGACGAGTGAAGATACCGTTCAGTTTCAAGTGGTTTGTTTGTTTGTTTGTTTGTTTGTTTGTTTGTTTGTTTGTTTGTTACTTGCGGAACTTTATCGTATCGACCTTTTTAACTTGTTACGTATCAATTATGCGGAGACATTCTCCTGCAACTATTCACAAACCATTACTCTAGCAATTCTCAACATCTCGTTTGCACCATTTGCAGAGTCTATATAAGCATTCAGCTTAGTCTCCTGCGAGCAAACGAATGTTATCGTCATTTACGACACAAGCTATAACTGTACCAGTCCAACGTGCGCTTCCTGCGAACGATTGGGCATTACTCTGTATCTACATCAGCATTCAGCGTACGTTTTCCTTGAGCGATTTGGCATTACTACATCTGTAGCATACGCAATATCTTAACCAGCGCCCAGCGTGCACTCACCGCAAAGCAAACACACATTACTTTCCGTCTGCTGCTACATTTGCAGATCAATTTTTAGCTACATCTACAGTCTCTGCACCGCAGTCCTCATTTTGCTCCGGCAGGGACCAGACGGACACACCTCCGCCGCATACGTGGAACGTAGCCCAGCCATCTTCCTCGATGGTGATCGTGTCCTCGCAGCTACGCGTCAGATCTTCCCAGACCTCTCCTGCACGATGCTCGCCGACAAACATTCTCTTCTCACCGTCATCCCCATTCGAGATGACTACTGCGCAGCCGGAGCCTTCGATCTCTTCTACACCGAGGCGTACCCAACCAATGGTATTGGGATGATCGAAATAGTCTACTTGCTCTCCATAGGCTTTGTTGCAACGAGCTGACAAAAGAATGTCCAAAATCTCTTTTTTTCCATCCACCGGTTCAGGTCCGCCAATCCCGTAATAATCGCCGTAAAATACGACGGGATATCCGTCACGACGAAGTAATGTCAGTGCATACGCGCTCGGCTTAAACCAATCGCCAACCCAGGATTCCAGAGCCTCATGGGGTTGTGAATCATGATTATCCACAAAAGTTACCGCATGGGTTGGATGCGTCTGAACGAGGGTATCGTCAAAGATTTTGGAAAGATCGAAATTTCGCCCCGCCAGAGAAGCCTCGTGAAACTTATAGTGCAGGGATACATCAAACAGGTCAATCTGGTAGTCCACCGTGTCCAGAAACGTACGACAGGCATCCAGGTTCGAGTTCCAGAACTCGCCCACAATGTAGAAATCCTGACCGCGTTTGCGAATCATCTCCGCAGCAAATTCCTTAATGAACTCATGGTTGATGTGTTTAATCGCATCCAGTCGGAAACCGCCACATTGCAGCGTATCAATCAGCCATTTGCCCCACTCGATCATCTCATGCCGCACATCTGGGTGGTTGTAATCTATATTGGCAAACATCAAATAATCATAGTTACCAAATTCATCATCGACATTTTCATTCCAATTTTTGTTCTCACCCGCAATACGGAACACACCCGTCCGCTCTTCCTTGGCATCAAAATCGGTGCCGTTGAAGTGTTCAGATGTCCACTTGAAAGAGGAGTATTGATCACCGCGTCCAGGGAATGTGAATTTCGTCCAGCCTTCAATCTCAAACGGTTCGGAAATTTCCTTGGTCCGGTCATTGGGATCAACCTCAATTACCTTGAATACTTCCTTCTCGTCTGCTCCGGCCTTATGGTTCATCACGAGATCAACATAGACAGCGATGCCACTCTTCTGACACTCGGCAATGGCCTCCACCAGCTCCTGCTTGGTGCCATACTTGGTGCGTATCGTACCCTTTTGATCAAATTCGCCCAGATCGTACAGATCATACACGCCATAACCTGTATCGTCTGCAGACACAGCTTTGGTTACAGGAGGCACCCATACCGAGTCTATGCCTTTGGCTTTCAGTTCCGGGGCCATGTCAGCAAGTCGTTTCCAATGATCGCCGTCTGCAGCCAAATGCCATTCAAAAAACTGCATCATCGTATGATTTTTCTTCATCACAAACCGACCTCCTTGATTTGCATGCGAAGCGGACCGCGGAACGGATAGGGTATCGCCGTTGTTCGTTCGTGCTAACCAAGTTATAACCCGTTTACCCTATGTTTCAATCATGAAAATGAAAGAATGTTAAGAAATTCAAGAAAAATTTTCGAAAAATATTGAAAAACAGAGCAGAAGATATGGATAATCCGTTAAATCCATCTATAATCCAACCATTCTTCAGGTAACAAGGAACGATACGGTTCCTGTGTAAAACGATCATCGACCAGCACGAGCACCCCTTTATCTTCTTCGGTTCGAATGAGCCTTCCTCCAGCCTGCAGAACCTTGTTCATACCCGGAAATACATAAGCGTAGTTAAAACCGTTGCGTCCCGATCTGTCAAAATAATCCTTAAGAACGTTATTCTCCAGACCAATCTGCGGCAGCCCTGCACCTACAACGACAACACCATTCAGACGGTCTCCTGGCAGATCGACGCCCTCAGAGAATACGCCACCCATCACCGCAAAAACGAGACGTGTACGCTCGGGATTCGGTTGGAATGCCGCCAAAAACTGCTCCCGCTCCTGCTCGTTCATACCTTGCTCCTGCATTACTGTATCCGCATCACTTGCCCCCGGAAGCTGTGTGTATGCCTGAAAAATCTCACGCATGTACGGATAGGAAGGGAAAAAGACCAGCAAATTGCTGCGCGGCCACTCGGATACGAGCTGCTGTAACATCTCGGCAATTGGACGTTTGGAACGCTCCCGGTCTTTGTAACGTACAGACAGAGGCATAAGCCGAACATCCAACTGCTCTCGGTTAAACGGTGACGGAATCTGCAGTGTATAGTCCTCCTCCTCTGCCCCCAGCATATCCCGATAATAACGAAGGGGTGATAGGGTAGCCGAAAAGTGAATGGTCGAACGGAAACCTTTGGCTGTCTGACGTAGCTGCTGTGACGGGTCCAGACAGAATAGCTTCACCCGCACCTCGCTTCGCACACACTCCGCATACGTGATGAAACGCTCGTCGTACAGCTTGGCAATCCGCACGAAATTTTGCGCCGTAAAATACGCATCCAGCAGCAGTTGATCCATCTCGGCATTGCCCGACCCACCTTCGACCAAGCATTGCTCCGCCACCAGAATAAACGGCTCCAGCCGTTCGATTAGCTCCTCTGGTGCCTCCTGTTGAATGATCTTGCCCTCTTCTCCGCCGTTCTTGCGAAGGGTAATCAGATACTTGTCGATGGCTCCGGTGTAGTCCACAATTGCTTTGGCGGCGGGCACGTTGCTGCCCAGCGTCTGGAACTCTCTTTTGACATCGAGAAATACGGCTTTTTCCAGCTCCGCGGAGAACATCATGCGCCCACGATCCACCAGATTATGTGCCTCATCGACCAGCAGCACTGTTTTGCGCTTCTGTTCTTCCAGCATGCGCTTAAGCGATATACGCGGATCAAAAATATAGTTATAGTCACAAATCACCGCATCGGCTGCATACGCCGCATCCAGTGAAAACTCAAACGGACAGACCCGATGTTTACGGGCATACTGCTCAATGACGGGCCGTGTCATCAGTGTCTCATGTCCCAGCATGTCCAGCACAGCGCCGTTAATCCGGTCGTAATATCCTTCGCACATGCCGCACTGGCCTGTATCACAAGCTTCCTCGTCCTTGAAACAAATTTTGTCCTTCGCCGTCAGGCTGATGACATGCATGTTCAGCCCTTCCGCCTGCATTCGGGCAAAAGCTTCCTCCGCTGCTACTCTCGTTGTCGTTCTCGCAGTCAGGTAGAACAAGCGGCTGGCCTCGCCTTCACCGATGGCCTTCACCGTAGGGAAAAGCACGGACATCGTTTTGCCGATGCCTGTAGGTGCTTTCGCCATAAGGCCCTGCCCTTCACGAATGGTTTTGTACACTGCCCCTGCCAGTTTGCGCTGTCCCTCCCGGTATTTTCGAAAAGGAAACGGCAGCTCGCGTACACTAACATCCCGCTCTGCCTCATAAGCAGCAATCATCTCGGCGTACGGTGCATATCCAGCGATCACCTCTGCTGCAAATCCCTCCAGTTCCTGCCGCTCCGCCATGCGGCGAAACCGTCGTTCCTCACCCGTCACCGAATGCACATACGTCAGCTGTACCTGCATCCGCGGCTCATCATGCTGTGCAGCATACATATAGGCATACATCTTCGCCTGCGCCCAGTGTACGTCGAGTCCGCCCTCCAGCTCGTCCAGGTTGCCTGCTGTGGATTTGATTTCATCCACCGTCAGCTGTCCCTCCAGGCGGATCAGGCCGTCACATCGCCCTTCGATGACGTATGTCAGATCCCCGTGCTGAAGCTCGGCTTCCAGCACGATTTCTTTTAAATCCTCTTCGGTATATGCCTTCTGCACCCGCTGATGAATTCGTGTTCCCTCCTGCATCGATGCATTGGTGCGGAATCCTGGTCGTATGCTGCCACTGCGATACACGTACTCGACCAACGGCCTGACTGATATCCGAATTGTTGTTTTCATACGATCACCCGTTCTGTTTGTAGTGGTTCTACTTTATCATGAAACGGGTGGCCCTAACCAGATTTTTGGCAAATTGGACTCGTCCGTTCCCGTATGCTATGTTTGGGTTATACGATGAACTAAATCGTGTTACACTTAGCCAATCTGATGATAGAACAACCTTACGATCACTATATCCCCATATTTTATTGTATTTTCACAAATGTAAATATCCAAGCCTATGCTTATAAAGCAGCTTTCTCGCAGAAAGCTTCTAGGTGGACAATTTTCTTTTTAGGCTTGTTTCTGTCCTCTACGTTCTCGTATAAAAATATAATCAAACTTATATAGAATTTACGTATAAAAAGGAGGCCGAATTTCTTATGTATATTTATTTGGTTCCATCTCCATTACCGGATGCACTTGCAGCTTATCCGCATCTAAGTTTCAGAAGTGCGGAAGATCAGGTGCTTCTCGCTATTGAAACCAATGATCGTCTGCTGCATATCGAGTCAGATGAACAAGTGGCTGTTTACGAGGCTTTTGACGATGCCGGATCGTGGACTGGCGGTGGATTCGCTGTACTGAACAACATCCCTGTTACTGATGATGGACGGAATGATTTTGAGGAACGTTTTAAAAATCGTGCCCGCAAAGTAGAAGATGAACCCGGATTTGTCGGTATTCGTGTACTTCGTCCGCTTAAGAGTGATACGTATGTCGTACTAACACTGTGGCAGACGGAGGAGAATTTTAAGGGCTGGCAGCAGTCGCAAGCCTACAACCACGCTCACCGCAATCGCAGCACAAGTGAAGGCCTGACTGCACAGAAACCAACCATGTTCCCTCGGCCTTCATTTGTAACAACGTATACGATTGAGTAGCTGGATTAGAGTAAAGTTGGGGAGTTACGCGTACGTGGATTTGCATTGTACCGATTGAGTGAGAAGTTAGGTATTTTACCGCAGGCGTGCAGATTCACATCAAGGGAAAGCGGCGCAACAGAGGGCTGACAGGCGGTAAAAAAAGGAAATTAAGTGGGTTTCAAGACACGCTTCAAGACACGCCTTAGTATTCGAAATTCTAACGATCTCAGGGGATCTTATTCTGCCCTTTTTGCCCTTTTGGAGATCTAACGATCTCAGGTGACGCTATTTTTATCAAATTCACAGTTTCAGCTCGAAAATAGCCGTTTTTCGCTAAAATAAGGTCTCTCCTGATCGTTAGATTTTGAAACTGTGCTCAAACGCCTAAATAAGGCTATCTGAGATCGTTAGCACATTTCCCCCACCCTTTTTCAGCCTTATTCAGGAAAGCCTCAGTTGCCCTCCATGGAAAAAAGCATCCGTAATTCAGAACTGAAACAGACCGAATTACGGGTGCTTTTTTAAACTTTAGTTATACTTATGCCACGTTCCAGCTCCAATTCAAACCACCGCTTCATCTCCAGCACTAGCACCACACACCATAAATCCACGCTGACACCTTACATACATTTACTCCAGCTTGTGCTTCTATAGTTCAGATGTTCTCAGCCTAACTCCTCTGCATCTGCTGCTGTGCGTCAACTTACAACGGGAGCAATGCCACGGATTCACGGGCATTCAATTGTTCTACCATGGAAAGCCACTCTTGCGGTTTATTGGGCAGTACAGCATAGTACCGATTCAGGAAATCGGCAACCAGACTGGATGGCAGCTCCGAAAGTGACTCATCGCCTGGCATAAAGCACAGATCCAGGCCTCCTACCGCTTCACCGTCTCCTTGCCAGGATGGATGCACATACGGGAAATCCAGGCGCTGATACCCCAGATGTGACAACACTTCGCGGCGTACGTATGGGTCCATCGGTTTGATGCCGCCAAACGCATGATCCTGGCTTAGATAAGGATTGTAGATCTCGGCAAACATGCCAAACAACGCTTTGCCATTGGCAGCAGCGAGTTGCTGCAGATCACGCTTACGGTGATTCGCCAGGAACGCCCCGATTCCCAAACCTTCGCGCCCAATAATGGTGAAATCAGTCATGGCTACATTCCAGTCCTTATAATAACGGTACTCCGTTGCACCGACCACTTGACCCTCATGTACAGCGACAAACACCCGAATGCCAGGGTCCTCCAGCGGTTCAGCCCATAACGGGAAGTCCAGCACTTCCTCTGGCGGGAAAATTTCCTGCATCAGTTTGTGCATTTGAGCGAACAACGGGTCTTGTATGGATGTAATGCGTGTGAATTCCATAGTTAAAAGCCTCCTAATTAAAATATGTATTCAATGCAATTGTTTGTTTTATTGTACAGCGATCTCAATAACATCAGCTACGACGACTTTATTTTGTCACAATCCACCAAGGCCAAAGCTGAGAAAGCACACATCAAAAAAATGGACACCAGCCCTATTTAAAAGGATTACGCCACTCCATCAGAGCCGCATAATGACAAGATTCCTCGTCATCCAGATAATCGGCAGCTACACCAACAGGCATACGCCCACATCGTAGCAGAAAAGAAATGACCGGGTCATGCCTCTCTCCAGCGGCAACCTGATCCAGATATTGTTGCGCTGACATCTGCTCAGCCACCCGATGATATCCCGGCATCCGCCCTGCTCCAAGCAAACGATCCAAACCTTGTGCGATCACAAGATGGTACATGGCCTGCATCATGAGCTGAGCCAGCCCCCATTTGCGATATTTCGGACGGACACAGAGGTCGACGATGTATAACGTGTTCCCATCCGGCTGGTGATTGCGGATATATCCGTCATCTGTAACCTCTGCCCACGTATGGCTGGATGGGTGCGCAGCATCCCACTGCATTCGCAGTGCGGTCATCGAGCCAGCCAGTTCCCCGTCTACCTCGATGCAGATAGCTCCCTCAGGATAATGCTGCACATGACTACTGAGCTGCTCCTGGTTCCATAGTAGTTCCTCCGGATATGGTGGTGGAAAACTTTCCGCCTGAATGCGAATCAGCTCTTCAAAATCGGAAGCTACATAATTGCGGATTACCGCTTTAGCTCGACCATTTTTGTTTTCACCATCTTTGGTACTACCATCAGGCGCAACTATCAGCATTTCTTTGACATACATCCCGCTTAATCCCTCCTGCGTAATTTTACTCCCAATCCGTATACAGATCGGTGCGGCGGTCACGCCAGGTTGTTACGGAGCCACGTTCACGCACCTCATACAGCAAGTCCAGATCAAGATCGGCTGTGACGATCATGTCGTTGTTAATCTCACCTTCAGCCAGAATACCGCGCGGCGGAAATGGCACATCATTCGGTGTAATCATCGCAGCTTGTCCATAATTGGCACGCATGAAATCAACCGTCGGCAGATGGCCTACCGTCCCCGTTAATACAACGTATACCTGATTCTCCACCGCACGCGCATGACTCGTATACCGTACCCGATAAAATCCGTGGCGGTCGTCCGTGCAGGAAGGACAGAAAATCACATCTGCGCCCTTGGCTTTTGCCATACGTACGATTTCGGGGAATTCAATATCGTAACAAGTCAGCATCGCAATGCGGCCTTTGTCCGTATCAAACACTTCCAGTCCGTCACCCGCAGCCATATTCCACTCCGTCACTTCAGTCGGCGTAATATGAATCTTGGCCTGGCGCGCAATCCGTCCATCCGGGTAGAACATATGCGCCGTATTGTACAGCTTGCCTTCCTTTCGAATAACGTGAGTACCTCCGATGAGATGCATATTGTATTTGGCAGCAAGGGAGATAAACAACTGCTCATATTGCTCTGTAAAATCAGGTAAATCTTCAATTGTTAATGCATTTCCCTGTGCGTCCCCAATGGACATTAATTGTGTGGTGAAAAATTCAGGGAACAGCACGAATTCCGTTCCGAATTCATCTGCTGTCCGTATGTAATGTTCCGCCTGAGCGGCAAACTCCTCAAATGAGCGGATCGTTTGCAATTGGTATTGTACAGCGGATACCCGCAGTTTCATAAGTTCCACTCCCCCATCAGTATTTATATTTTCATTGTATCAATGATTCAGCATCATTTCATCTGTTCGCCCAGCATCGACTGGGTAAATGTAATCCACTCCCGGGTAGCAAAAGAAAGGTATCGATCCTTCCGCCAGATCATGCCAAGCTGCCATGGAATGATTGGCTCCACGACCGGAATGATCCGCACACGCATATCATCGACTTCGCGACAGATCGTCTCCGGCAGCAGGGCAACGCCTAGATTTGCCGCCACCATCGCACTTAACAGATCCCACTGGGAACTTTCATACACGACTCGGGGCTGGAATCCGGCCTGCTGACAAGCCACAATAATACGGTCATGGAGCGCAAAATCCTCCCGGAACAATACAAAGGCATCCTGTTCCAGTTCATGGAGCGCAACCGACTCTTTGGCGGCAAGCGGATGCGAGGGATGTACAAGCAGATTCAGCTTTTCCTGAACAAACACAAAATGATCCAGCAGCTCATCCACTGTTGGTAGCACGGCCACACCGATATCCAGTGCACCGCTGATAACATCGGCCTCCACTTTTTTCGCCCCGTCCTCGAACAATTGAATGCTCACTTGGGGATACGCTTTGTGGAACTCACCGATAATCATCGGAAAGAAGCTTGATCCCACCATCGGCGGCAAACCAATGCGCAGATGTCCCTTCTTCAGATTCATCAGATCGTCCAGCTCGGACGAAAGACTGCGAAATGATTTTTCAATCTCCAGTGCTTGCCGAAAAAAGACATGCCCCGCATCCGTTAACTTCACCTGTTTACCATAACGATCCAGTAAGGTTACGCCCAGCTCATCCTCCAGGTTTTTGACGGTTTTACTGATTGTGGGCTGGGTGATATACAGCACCTCGGCAGCTTTTGTGAAGCTCTGCTGGCGGGCAACCTCCAGGAAATATTGCAAATGGCGAATATCCATCGTTTCGTTCCACTCCTGTCCTTCTACCATAACTAGCCCCATCATAGATAAATGGAATAGAAAACATTCTTAATATGCATTTTACTCATGAAAGAATGCGATGTAAAATTTGTGATACGAAACAACATTTCCATTCATTTTTCACAAACATTCAAATGAAACGCATCAAAAACATGTTCATATATAAAGGAGGGATTCATGTGAAAAAATGGGGCATCGGAATTGCACAAGTTGCACTGTTAATGGTTTTTTCACTGCTCATGGACCTATTGGCCCGTGCTCTCCACCTACCTGTACCAGGCTCCATTCTCGGGATGGTTATTCTGTTTATCATGCTTCAGACCGGTGTGGTGAAACTGCGCTGGATCGAAATCGGTGCGGCATGGCTGCTCGGTGAACTGCTGTTATTTTTTATCCCGTCGGCGGTTGGCATTATGAATTACATGCCCATGCTGGAGCATGACGGATTACAGATTTTATTTATCGTACTGCTGAGCACTTTTCTAGTTATGGCCTGTACCGGCCTCGTTGCTACACGCATTGCCAAACGAAAGGAGCGTCATACGGGATGATCGGATTTTTATGTCTGTTATTAACGGTCGGAATCTACATGGTTGCTAAGCGAATGTATCGCAGTCTGCCTAAAGTCTATCTGTCACCATTGCTCATTACACCTTTGTTGGTTGTAGGCATACTTCTAGTGACGGGTACAGATTATGCGGCATACAGTAGCGGAGGTAAATGGCTTAGCCTTCTACTGCAACCTGCTACGGTCGCATTTGCGGTACCGCTCTACACCTTCTTCCATGTACTCAAAAAACATATTTCCGAGATTGTGGTCAGCGTCATGACCGGCTCAGTTGTGGCTGTGCTCTCTTCTGCCATGCTTGCAAAATGGTTGCACCTCGACTCCGGCTTGATTCATAGTCTGATTCCGCGCTCGATCACAACGCCTATTGCGATGAATGTATCGGCTTCCATCGGGGGCATCCCGGCAGTTACGGCCGTATTTGTAATTATGACGGGGCTACTTGGTGCTATTATGGGGCCTTCCATCGTCAAAATGCTTCGTATTGATGGCGAGATTGCACGGGGTACTCTGCTTGGAACCGGTGCCCATGGCACGGGAACTTCGAAAGCTTTTGAACTAAGTTCGCTAACGGGGACCATCTCCAGTATCTCCATGGTTTTGGCCGCACTCTTCACTTTAGCCGTCGCTCCCGCGCTCTCTAAACTTATTTTCCCATAATAGTTGGAATAATCCCTTTTTTTTGAAATATTATTGTTGTATTAAAGCCCTTTCTTCCTTACAATAAGGACAGGTTTTAATGTTAATATTGCGGGGGAGATGCGATGAAAAGAACCGGAATGAAGAGATCTCTGGACCGTCTCGGACGAATTGTCCTTCCCAAAGAAATGCGGGATACAATGGAAATCCATATCGGCGATCCGCTTGAATTTTTCATTGAAGGGAAAGAGTTGATTTTAAGGAAGTACAAATCAACATTGTGTATTTTTTGCGGTGACGTGGATACGGAAATGTATTTCAAAGAGCAATTCATCTGCCGGACTTGTGCAATTCAATTAAAACACCCAGATGACACTCCCGACTGGTTCGTACCTGAAAACAAACAGGTTTCTGCACCCAAAGAACGTCCTGTTGCTAAACCCGTAGCTTCCTCAGCTTCCTCTTGGGAAGAAGGAGATGCTGCGAGCAAGGACTACCCCGACCTGCGGCCAAAGACGGCGCGCATGCTGCAACAGATGAAAGAGATTATCGAACAGCACCCTGGACTCGCTCAACAGCAAATTGCGGAGAAACTTGGCATTAGCCAGGGACGCGTCTCTCAACTAAAAAAGTTATTATAATTTCAATTTAAGATGATCATGAATATACAGCATACTTCCAAGAAGGAAGTTACGCTGAAAAAGAACCCATTGTTGCATCGGGTTCTTCTTTTTTTGTACGTATTCTATTACGCTTCCACCATATCCATGCTGTTTTCTTCCTCTTCCAGTCTGTGCAGACTGACCAGCAACACCACAATGTTTGCCACAAGTAATACTGCTGGAAGCGGTACAGCTGCATACTGTACATAGATTAGATGGCTGCCTACAGCTCCAATCAGAATAAATGTGAGTATTCCGGAAGCCAAAATACGGGTGCGCGGGATCAGCAAACCAACTGCACTAAGCAGTTCCAACACACCGATCAAATACATTGTCCATGTTGGATAGGAGAAACTCTCGAATGTCTCAATCATCATATCTGCCCCCGTGACTTTCGTGTATCCTGTCATGACGAATACACCCGCCAGCACTACCAAAAAAACATATCCCAACACTTTCTTCATATCTTTCATCTCCTGATCATTAAATTGTTAGTTTAGAAGCTTCAACTCATCCGCGGAATGATATGTACATCTATAATACGTATTATTATTCACAAACTTACTTTTATGAAGTGAGTATATAATAATAAGATAATTTCATCAAGTAATTTTTCGTGAAATGGTGTATAATACATACAAAAGGTATGTTACAGTATATTTTGTAGTGACCTTCCTTCATATGAAGTACTTGAATTTCTTAGAGCGGCAGATCGTTTTGTCCTTTTATATAGCGTTGTACTCCACATTTGCCATGAATCGAGGTGAAACACGTTGAAGCTGAGAAAAGTAAAATCCCCAAGCCCCTGTCTGATTACACAGGCCATGGATATCATCGGGAAAAAGTGGGTGCTGCTGATCATGTATCAGCTGTTGTCTGGACCAAAACGGTTCACGGAACTCGAGGCCGAGATGGCCATTAGCGGACGGCTGTTATCGGAGCGTTTGAAAGAGATGGAGACAGAAGGTATCGTAACCCGGCATATGTATCCCGAGATTCCTCCCCGTGTGGAATATGAACTTACCCCTAAAGGTAGAGCGATTGAACCGGTCATTAATCAAATTTATAGTTGGTCTTCGGACTGGTTAAAAGAACAGCAGCAATTGAAGTAGTTCGGTTACTGCTACACGAAGGGAAGCAGTGCTATCCCATCCCAAATGAACGCTTGTTATGGCCTGAGTCACTGCAAGCTGTAAAATTGCTGCAAGCATAATAAAAAACGCCTGCACCAGAACCACAGAGTATATGGTTCCGGTCGCAGGCGTTTTTGAACTGCAACTTTCTATTGAAGCTTGGGAATTTATTGTAAGATTAGCTTTCGAATCCTGTATGGCAGCCTTCTAACGCGCGAGGCGCGATGAGGACTGTAGCTTTACAGGCAGACCCGAGTCTACAGATTCCAGTGCGGCGACAGTGATCTCCTGTGTACGGCATGCATCTGCGTAATCGGACAAAATACGGGAGCGATCACCTGTACGAAGCGCATGAATGAACGCATCATTTTCACGTTCATAGGGATTCTGTCCAGCTGAAACCTCAAGTCCAGCCATCGGATGCGAAGCCGCACTCGGTAACAGAAGACGGTCGGGTGTCCAGTCCCATACACCGGCATCCGTATAGAATTGCAGCCCGGCTCCACCTTCACCGTCAGGCAGCAAGCACGTGTTCGCAATGCTTGCAATCGCACCGCTTTCCAGCTTCAGCGTCACGTTTGCTACGTCATCAACCGTCACATGCTCATGCTTCTCATGCATGCTGCGCTGAGCCGCTACAGCATAGACTTCTGTCACTTCGCCTGCACAGAAACGGAGTAAATCCACGATATGGGTCGTCTGCTCGACGAACTGTCCTCCAGAGCCGTCTTGACGGCGCCACCAGCTAACTCCAGGCATGCCGCCCATCCAGCGCCCCAGAGCCATGCCTACTTTCTGTTCCTGCATCGCTTGTTTCATGACCTGCGCAGCACCTTGATAACGGAAATGATATCCTACAGAAGTTAACAAAGACGACTGTTGCACTTGCTCCAGTATGCGGAGCGGTACGTCCATTCCTGTGCTGAGTGGTTTCTCCACCAGGAACGGAATGCCCCGTTTGATCAACTCTGCCTCAATGAATCCGTGGGACATGGGAGGCACACAGATGTATACAGCATCCAGCTTTTTACCGTCCAGCATATGTTCAAGATTATCGTAACCTGTAGCATCATATACGGATGCCATCGCTTCTGCCTTTTCAAGGGTCGTTCCACATACACTCGCGACGCAAACACCTTCCATACGTGTAAGAATATCTGCGTGTACTTTACTGAACCAGCCTGTTCCTATGATTCCGATCTGCAATGTCATGGATGTAATCCCCTCTCTGTTACGCGCTTACATGTTCCATTCGACCCAGACTCGCAAATTCCTGCCACTCTAACTCTTTCCGGATGCTTCCAGCAACAGCTGATCCAGTTCTTTGGCATAGGTGTCTATCTGCTTCCCAGACCATCCAAGCTGTTCTGCCATATACATGCTGACGGCTGATTTATAACGGCGAACCTCATCGATGCGGAAAAATAAATTCCCCGTTCGGCGTACCCAGAAATCAGCTGGCGTCGCCGCCATCTCTTCCTCCATTGCGTAACGAAGCATCAGCAAAAGCTCCTGCGGTATACTTTGAAGCTCTGCCTTGGTTCTTGGATCAGGCATACGCTCATACAGCGCATCCACGTTGGAACCATACGTACGGGCCAGACGCTCCGCTGCTTTCCGATCCAGACCCAGCGCGACGCCATCCTTGATCTTGCGTTCGGTATACGACACGTATCCAGCCGAGCCGCCAACATCTCCCCCGGAGATTGGCATCTTTTTGGTCACACATGGACCTGGGGTATGCCCGAATTCCTGTTGCATCTGACGTGCGACCAGATCTACAACCATTTCAGCCATTTTACGATAACCTGTCAGTTTTCCTCCGGCAATGGTAATCAAGCCCGAATCGGATACCCAGATTTCATCCTTACGCGAAATCTCTGAAGGTCCCTTGCCCTCTTCATGGATCAGCGGGCGCACGCCTGCCCATCCAGACTCCACATCCTGTGCACCAATCTGAACTTCCGGGAACATGCCGTTCACCGCATCAATGACATAATCGCGGTCTGCCTCCGTGATGAGTGGATGCGCCGGATCTTCGCGGTATACCGTATCCGTGGTGCCTACATAGGTTTTGCCATCCCGCGGCACAGCAAAGACCATGCGTCCATCAGGCGTATCAAAATAAACGGCTTGCCGCAGCGGAAAACGTGCACTGTCGAATACCAGATGAATGCCTTTGGTCATCTGCAACGTTTTCCCTTGGCGTGAGCCATCCACCTCACGCAGGCTATCGACCCATGGACCTGAAGCATTGATTACTTTTTTGGCTCTAATCGTATAGCTGTTCCCATTCAGTTGATCCTCCGCATGAATGCCTACAATGTTCCCATTCTCCTTCTGGAACGAGGTTGCTTTCATATAATTTACAGCCAATACGCCGTGCCGTACTGCTTCTTTCATGACTTCAATCGTAAGCCTCGCATCATCCGTCCGGTACTCCACATAACGCCCGCCGCCCAGCAGCCCCTGCTTCCTTAGCAAAGGTTCAATAGCAGATGTATCACTGGCATTCAACATCTGCCGCCGCTCACTGCGTTTCACTCCTGCAAGCCGGTCATACACCATCAAACCTATGGACGTACTGAAACGGCCAAAAGTACCGTTTGTATATATGGGTAATAACATCGGTTCTGGCGTTGTCACATGGGGTCCATTCTCATAAACCACCGCACGCTCCCGTCCAACCTCCGCTACCATCTTCACTTCAAACTGCTTCAAATAACGCAAGCCGCCATGCACCAGTTTGGTTGAACGGCTCGATGTACCTGCCGCGAAATCCTGCATTTCCACAAGTGCCGTCTTCAATCCACGAGATGCCGCATCAAGTGCAATCCCCGCACCTGTAATACCGCCACCAATAACCAATACGTCAAAATGTGCATTCGACATCTGTTCCATAACTTCGGTTCGTTGTGCTGCCGAGAACGTTGCTGTCATGTACGACCCCTCCAATATTTCCCTTATTTTTCTCTAAAAAACAACAAAAAAAGGACCACGTCATTCGTTCAGCAATAGCTGAACGCACGTGGTCCCTCCCGATCTCCAGACATCATTTTTTAACTTGTAACTTAATCCTATCACAGATTTTCCGCGGCGTGAAGGCCTGTTTTAACACATTATTCAAAAAATATTCAAAAACTTTTTTTGGTCAAAGATATATTTTCAAAGCAACCCACTAAATTTACATTCTTCCTTATTGTGGATACTTGGTTCGGCACATCCAGGAAGATAATCCCTGTAAATTATGCATCATTCCCCACCAGTAAATATCATTTATAACATATTCTTAATGAAAAAGTACAAATGACCATATGCGAAATAAGAAAGGAACAGGTCTGTATTATTTAAAAGCCATGGCTGCCTTGATGGCCCGCTGCCATCCGGAATACAACTGCCCCCGCTCATCCTCAGCCATCACAGACTCAAAGATTCGCTCCGTATGATCATGTTGGTTCAACTCATCTGTATTAGACCAGAAGCCAACGGCCAGACCGGCCAGATAAGCTGCCCCGAGCGCTGTCGTCTCATTCACCGATGGACGCTCCACCGGTATGCCCAGAATGTCACTCTGGAACTGCATCAGGAAATCATTCGCTGCCGCGCCGCCGTCAACACGTAGCGCAGGTACAGGATATCCCGAATCGGTCACCATCGCCTCCAATACATCCTTGGTCTGATAAGCCAGTGCCTCAAGTGTCGCGCGGATAAAGTGTTCCTTCGTGGTGCCACGTGTTAGGCCAAATACGGCCCCTTTCACATCGCTGTCCCAATACGGGCTCCCGAGTCCTACAAAAGCTGGCACCATATAGACCCCATCCGTTGAAGGTACTCGCTTCGCATAGTCCTCACTGTCTTTGGACGATCGAAGCATACGAAGACCATCTCGCAGCCACTGTACGGCTGAACCCGCTACGAATATACTGCCTTCCAGCGCATATTGAACCTTTCCATTCACACCCCAAGCAATCGTTGTAATCAGCCCATGATCCGATTGCACAGGCTCTTCACCTGTGTTCATGAGCATAAAACACCCGGTACCGTATGTATTCTTCATGCTGCCCTCGGTATAACATCTTTGGCCGAACAGGGCAGCCTGCTGATCTCCTGCCGCTCCCGCAATCGGAACCCGGTGACCGAAGAAATGGTAATCTGTTGTATGCGCATATATCTCGGAAGAACCCCGTACTTCAGGTAGCATCGCCTTGGGAATATCCAGAATATCCAGCAATTCATCATCCCACTGGAGCTCATAGATATTATATATCAGGGTGCGCGAAGCATTGGATACGTCCGTGACATGTGTACCGCCACTCAGTTTCCAGATCAACCAGCTGTCGATGGTGCCAAACAGCAACTCCCCTTTTTCTGCACGCTCACGGGCACCAGGGACATGATCCAGAATCCATTTGACTTTGGTACCCGAAAAGTATGGATTGATCAGCAAACCTGTTTTTTGATGAAACAGGTCGTCAAGCCCTTGCGTTTTCAACTCATCGCAGATGGATGCCGTCTGTATGGACTGCCACACCACCGCATTATAAATCGGTCTTCCCGTTTGTTTATCCCATACGACTGCGGTTTCCCGTTGATTGGTGATGCCGATACCCGCAATCTGCGCAGGTTTGATGCCGCTCTCCGCCAGACAGGATGCCATGACCGCAAGGATGGAACTCCAGATTTCGTTGGCATTCTGCTCCACCCAGCCCGGTTTGGGAAAATACTGCGGAAACTCTTGCTGTGCCATATGCACAATCTCGCCACTGTGGTTAAAGAGAATTGCCCGGGAACTTGTCGTCCCCTGATCCAGAGCTAAAATGAATTTTTCCATACCATGTGCCTCCCGTTTGTAATCGGTTATGTTGTAAGCGATTTCTTAAAATGTTTGATCAAATTATCATTCGACGTTGTCACCGCTGCCGCTCCTACCCCAAGCGCATGCTCTACCTCTTCGGGTGTGCGAATCAGCCCACCGGCAATGATTGGAATGCCAGTGCGTGAGGATACCTCCGCAATAATATGCGGAATGACACCAGGCAATACCTCGATGAAGTCAGGCTTTGTTTTGGCGACCAGCTGATAACTTTTCTCCAGAGCATGGGTATCCAGCAGGAATACCCGTTGAATCGCCGTGATGCCTTTTTGTTTCGCCTTCTGAATGATGCTTGCCCGTGTGGAGATCAATCCGGCTGGACGAATATGCTGACACAGATACTCTGCGGCGTATTCATCATTCTTCAATCCCTGTACCAGATCGGCATGCAGTAAAATTTTCTTCTCATATCGCCTTGCCTGCTCCATCATGCTCTGCAGCTGTGCGATATGCGTTTCCAACATGACCCCGTAAGTATAAGGGCCTTCGATGATTGCCTCAAACTGCTTCATGCTCTTCGCAGCTGGCAAAATACGTTGTCCCTCAAATGCCACCATCGTTCCTCCTGCATTCATCAGATGCCTATATTGTATAATTCGTCACACATCAACGGCAAGTTATTTGGAGAAAGCATCTATCGCCATAAAAAAAACTGCTACTGTACTTTTCATTAGGAAAAGAACCGTAACAGTCCACCATAATAGTTACTATATAAGTTGAACTAAAGAATGTACAAACCACTCCGATATGCTCATCCATACAGGCACATTAGCAATATCACCGATCGCCCATGATTAGTGCAAGTCTGTCACCCTCTACTGTGACTACTGCGAGCGCTAACGATCAGGAGAAGCCTTATTTCGGCATATTCGGGCTTTCGAAAATTCTAACGATCCCCAGAGACGCTATTGTGCTGATATCAGCTTGATTAGGCTCATTTTTCAGGATTTTGAATGAAATAAGCTTCCTGGAGATCGTTAGATTTCAAATCTCCCCGATTCAGGGCAAATAAGCTCCATGGAGATCGTTAGCATTCCATCTTCGAATGGAGCAACCTGCGTTCCTATGAAGGTTGCATCAAGCCTGTGCGTGTGGAATACGTGCCTCTGCCTCCGCATCTCCCCAGCCATCGGCTTCTGCCAAGTGACCTGAACGGTTCACTTTGGTTTGCAGATACTTTTCGTTGTATGCCGAACGATCTCCCCACAGTGGAACACGTCCGCCCACATTGAGCCCTGCTTCTTGCAAAGCAGCCAGTTTGCGCGGGTTATTCGTAATCAACGTTACCGGAGCCGAGCGAAGTGCACGCAATACCGCGATAGCATCGTCATAATTACGCGCATCATCCGTGAACCCGAGCTGCAGGTTCGCATCTACCGTATCCAGACCTTCTTCCTGCAAAATGTAAGCCATCGCTTTGCTGAACAGGCCAATGCCCCGTCCTTCATGGTTCGCAAGATAGAACAGTGCACCTGCGCCATGTGCTGCGATCATCTTCATGGACTGCTCCAGTTGGAAACCGCAGTCACAGCGTTTGCTGCCGAAGATATCGCCTGTGTGACAGATGCTGTGCATCCGAATAAGGGCTTCCTGAGCCTCAGCGAAATTGCCATACACCAGAACGCTAGATTGCTGGCGTTCTGCCAGTTCAGCACCTGCAAGAGAGGCAATCAGCTCGCCACTTTCCATCGCTTTATCGGTTTTCAGCCAGCTGTACCACTGAAATGTTTTGGTTTCTCCATCCAGATTGACAGGCAGTTTAATCGGTCCCACCAAATGTATGAATTCTTTTCCACTCGGAAAAGTCTGGATTTTGGGGGCAAGCAGTTGAATAATATGTGAATTGATCATCGTTCGTTCCTCCTGTTAAGCATCTTCATCTCAAAATGTGTCATAATATTATGCATTCGCAGTTGCTTTGATTTTGGATCACTTACTAACGCAACACATTCAAAAGTGTCTTGTTTCCAAGCCCTGTCCACAGCAAAATATTACGTATCTATATAATCCTCACTATAATTAGTTACTTAATGTAAGTTAGTTTAGAATAAAAATTATATTGTGTCAAGTAACTTTTATTTTTAAAGTAACTACTAAATTTATGTTACGTAATGGACACAACCCGCGTGTTTCATTTACGGAAAATTGGGTATGAGTTTAAAAACTACTCATACACTATTGGTGTAGTCCATGAAGCCCAGCCTTAGTCCTTGATACTTCTTGCGTCAAACCTAATGATGAGGGGGTTAGCCTATGAACCGCCGTAGAAGAACCTGTTGGATAGCCATCATCATGGTCTGTGTCCTGCTAATCAGCGGATGCTCCATCTGGCCGGGACAGGATGATTCAGCATCCAGTAAAAAGGTAACGCTTACATTGTGGTATTGGAACCGATCCATTGACGACAAACTCATTGCCAAGGCCAAAGAGAAATTTCCGAATATTGAACTGACTGCCCAGAAGATCGGTGGGGATTTCAAAGCGAAGCTCAAAACGACCCTCGCTGCACGTTCAGGTGAGCCGGATATCGTTGCCCTTAACGACTGGATCATGGAGTTATTCCCGAGCGAGGATCGCTTCTATAACCTGTATGATCTAGGCGCAAGAGAGGTCGAAGACCAGTATTTGCCCTGGAAATGGAAGCAGGGTGTGACACCAAATGGACAGATGATCGGCTTTCCGATGGATACGGGACCAACAGCACTTTTCTATCGAGCAGACTTGTTCAAGGAAGCAGGGCTACCTTCCGAACCGGAGCAAGTTGCAAGCCAGATCGATAACTGGGATGCCTACGCTGCTGCCGGAGAGCAAATTAAGGAGAAGTTTGGCGGAAAGGTTTTTCTGACCGATAATATCGGAAGCGTTTACAATCAGGTGCTTTCTCAATCTGCAGAACGCTATTTCCGTCCAGACGGGTCGTTTATCGGCATGGATTCTGCTGCTGTACGCAAAAGCTGGGACACAGCCGTTGCTTTTAAGGAAAAGGGACTGCTTGCTAACGCTGACGGCTGGACACCTACCTGGAATGCAGCGATGAATAACGGCGAGATTGCCTCGTTTGTTGGTGCAGTCTGGATGAAGCAGGTGCTTCAGGAGGCGGCACCGGATACTTCGGGTAAATGGCGTGTTGCTCGAGCTCCTGGGGGAGATGGCAACAACGGTGGCTCCTTTCTCTCCATTTTAAAATCAAGCAAACACCCGAAAGAAGCCTTTGAATTGATTCGCTGGCTGCAAAGTCCAGAGAACCAACTGGAGCAGTATCAGACGCTCAACCTGTTCCCGTCAGCTCCAGGTGTGTTTGATAAACCAGCCATGAAAGAAAAGGAACCTTTCTTCGGCGGGCAAGCAACAGGCCCGGTATTCGCTGAATCCGCACAGCATGTGCCTGATGCTTTTTTTGGTGAACGATACCCGTCGGTACACAACATCATTACTCGGCGGCTGAACGATATTGCGAAACAGAATGCTGATCCACAGCAAGTCTGGTCGGATACGGTGCACCGCGTTGAGCGGGAGTTACAGCGTTGAGATGGACATCTCATTCCAAGCTGATATCACTTGATTTTTTGGCCTCACTGGGTCTCTTTTGATGTGGATTCGTTATCCGTAAAGGAGGAGTTGTTATGGCTGTCACCGAACCTCGTACGTCCCCTGAGTCCGGTCCGTTCCATCCCGATCTGGATCGCCAAAAATCACTCTGGGCCCGTATATGGGAGCATCGTGCACTCTATGTTGCCATCTCGCCTTTTTATATCCTGTTCGCCGTGTTTGGACTGTTCCCAATAGCATTCTCACTGTATCTGGCTTTCCACAAATGGGATGGAATCGGTGTGATGACGTATAACGGCTTGAACAATTTTAAATATATGCTCACCGATGCCGAGTTCTGGCAAGCGGTTGGCAACACGTTGATGATCTGGATCTATTCGACCATTCCGATGCTTTTCTTCGCTCTTATTATTGCGTTTCTACTACATGCGCCTTTCATCAAATTCCGTACCTTGTTCCGGGTCGGTTACTTTCTGCCCAACGTCACATCAATTGTGGCAGTAGCCATCATCTTCGGGGCATTGTTCGCAAACAATTATGGCTTCCTTAACTATCTTCTGCAGTCGGTCGGCCTTCCGGTGGTCGAGTGGCTGAATGCACCATGGGGCATCAAAATTGCCATCTCGTCCATGGTTGTCTGGCGCTGGACCGGATATAACGCCATTATCTATCTGGCCGGACTTCAGAGCATTCCGCAGACACTGTATGAAGCAGCCAAAATCGATGGGGCATCTGCTGTGCAGTCCTTCTTCCGTATTACCATTCCGATGCTGCGTCCGGTCATTCTGTTCACGGTCATCACATCTACAATTGGCGGCATGCAATTATTCACTGAACCTCAGGTGCTGGTAGGCAATGATGGTGGTGCCGGAGCAGCAGGAATGACGATCGTGCTCTACTTGTACCGCGAGTCCTTTATCAACAATTATTTTGGTTACGGCGCCGCCGTTGGCTGGGGTATGTTCCTGATTATTGCCCTGTTCTCGATCGTGAACTGGAAGCTCGTTCAAGGCAAATCATCCTGATGTGACAAGGGGGGAGCGCTCATGGCGTCCAAACATCTCAAGTCGCTGGTGCTGTATACCGGCCTGATCGGTGGCATGCTTATATCCATGTTCCCGTTCTACTGGCTAATGGTTATGTCAACACGAACCACATCCGACATCTACAAGTTTCCACCCCAGCTCTGGTTTGGCGGTGAACTGTGGAACAATATTACACGGGTTTTGCAGCAGATTGATTTCTGGGGAGCCTTTCTGAATACCCTGTTTGTGTCAGGTGTCGTGACCATTCTGGTGTTGTTCTTTGATTCACTGGCGGGGTTTGCGTTTGCGAAGTTTGAGTTTCCGGGCAAAAAATGGCTCTTCGTCCTGCTGCTCGCCACCATGATGGTGCCTTCCCAGCTGTCGCTGGTGCCTTCCTTCGTGCTCATGGCCACGTTCGGGTGGGTAGGTTCCTTCAAAGCCCTCATTATTCCGGGCATGGTCAACGCCTTCGGCATCTTCTGGATTCGTCAGTATGCGGCGGAATCCATCCCGAACGATCTGCTGGATGCAGGACGGATCGACGGATGTAATTTCTTTCGCTTGTACTGGAACGTAGCCTTGCCCATTCTGCGACCTGCGTTTGCCTTTCTCGGCGCATTCACCTTTATCGGCGTGTGGAATGACTACCTGTGGCCGTTAATTGTGCTGACGGATGCACGCAAATACACGCTTCAGATTGCGTTGTCTCAATTAAACGGACTGTATAATACGGACTATGCGATGGTCATTGCAGGTACATTGCTTGCCGTTCTTCCGCTTATCATCATGTTCCTGTTCATCAGCCGCCAGTTTATCTCGGATATTGCCGCAGGAGCGGTGAAGGACTGACTGAGGCAAGATAAGATTAAGATAAGGAAGGTATGGTAGGCGGTTTGTTAGGTGGGCACGTTAGGCAGATATGATAGGCAAGTACGATAGTGGGCTATTAGATAGATACGATAGGCAGGTACGATAGTGGGCTGTTAGATAGGTACGATAGGCAGGTACGATAGTGGGCTGTTAGATAGGTACGATAGGCAGGTACGATAGTGGGCTGTTAGATAGGTGCGATAGGTGCGGGGACACTAGATCACTAAGATCAGTCATCGGAATTATCTGGCACGGTTTAACAAGGTTAGGTCGGTAGAGAAGCCCGTTACTGGCTTACATCGGGGTATGCAAGCTCAGTCATTCTTACTTGTTTGGACTGTGCCTGGCTCTGGAGCTAAGACTGCACGTGAAGCCATTTTGATCCTTCCCTCAAGTCTGATATTCTTATTCTATAGATGAGATATCAGACGTTAACTAGGCTTAAGCTTGGATGATTAGATGTATATCTTTATTTATCCAACGTGTATGCTCAAGTGAGAGAGGGATGATCACCATGGCGGCTTCACCTTATATGATCGGCGTAGATATCGGCACAACCTCCACCAAGGCTGTGTTGTTCAAGCAGGACGGCAACATCGTGGCACAAGGCAGTGCAGATTATCCGCTGCACACACCGACTCCCGTCATTGCGGAGCAGGATGCGGAGGACATTTTCCAAGCCGTTATTTCCTCCGTGCAGCAAGCCACCTCTAAAGCCGGGGTACAGCCGGACGACATTCTGTTTGTTTCGTTCAGCTCGGCGATGCACAGCATTCTGCCTGTAGATGCACAAGGCAGACCGTTGATGCGAGCGATGACATGGGCAGACAATCGCAGTGCCGAGTGGACAGAAGCACTCAAATCGGAGATGAACGGACATGAGATCTACCTGCGAACGGGTACACCCATTCATCCCATGTCTCCACTAACTAAAATGATGTGGCTCACCCGGGAAGAACCGGACTTGTTCAGACAGACACATAAATTAATCTCCATGAAGGAATATGTTTTTTATAAATTGTTCTCTACGTTTGTAATCGACCATTCAATGGCCTCTGCCACCGGACTCATGAATCTGGAAAAGCTGACGTGGGATGCGGAAGCACTGCATGTAGCCGGCATTACGCCGGAGCATCTGTCCAGTCTTGTACCTACAACGCATGTATTAAAAGAAGGACTTAACCCCGAATATGCCAAAGCCATGGGTATTGCGGATACAACTCCTTTTGTCATCGGAGCAAGTGATGGTGTGCTCTCGAATCTGGGCGTAAACGCCATTGACCCCGGGGTTGTTGCCGTAACTATTGGTACTAGCGGTGCCATCCGCACTGTCGTGGATAAACCGGTAACCGATCCAAAAGGGCGTTTCTTCTGTTATGCACTTACGGAGGATCAATGGGTGATCGGTGGCCCGGTCAACAATGGCGGCGTAATTTTCCGCTGGATTCGGGATGAGTTCGCAGCCTCTGAGGTGGAAACGGCAAAACGGCTCGGGATCGATCCGTATGAAGTCCTGACACGTGTCGCTGAAAATGTACCCCCAGGTTCCGATGGACTGTTATTCCACCCGTACATGACAGGAGAACGCGCGCCACTTTGGAACCCGAATGCACGTGGCTCATTTTTCGGCCTGACGCTGCATCACAAAAAAGAGCATATGATTCGCGCTGCGCTGGAAGGTGTGCTGTTTAACCTGTATACGGTTATGCTCGCGATTGAAGAGAAGATTGGCCGTCCGAAAAAAATCCAGGCCACCGGCGGATTCGCTCGCTCCGAGTTATGGCGGCAGATGATGGCCGATATCTTTGATCAGGATGTCATCATCCCCGAGAGCATCGAAAGCTCCTGCCTCGGCGCCGCCGTGCTGGGGCTGTATGCTACAGGCCACATCAATTCCCTGAGCGCCGTCTCGGGCATGATCGGATCGACACACCGCCATCAGCCACACCCGGACAGTGTGCGTGTATATCGCGAGCTGCTGCCCATTTTCATCCGCATCTCACGCAAATTCGAAGAGGAATACGCGGATCTCGCGGCATTCCAGAATCGAATGATGCAGGAGTAAGAGCGAGTTGGCACATAAGGAGCCGCGATAGCGATTCATAAAGTCGGCTAGATAATACTGGAGACTTGTGCGGAAGTGTGCCGCTAACGATACTCTGAATCAGATGGGTGCGGGAGCTATGCGCTAAACATCTCCTAGAGCTTGACAATGATGCTGATGCAGGAGCGAGCCACTAACGATACTCTGGATCAGATGGTGCGGGAGCGAAACACTGGCGATCTCCAATATCGAGAGGATGCAGGTACGAAATACTAACGAAGATATCAGTTGATGCAGATGAAAACAGCTAACGATCACCAGGAAGCTTATTTGATGGTTTTGGCAAGGTTTCGAAATCTAACGATCACCAGACACCTTATTTCTGAATTTTCAGGCTAAAAGTGGCCTAAAAACAGCTATTTGAGGTAAATAGCGTCACTGGTGATCGTTAGAATCTGAGAGCCTGATTTTTTCACCAAATAGCGTCGCTGGTGATCGTTAGAAATTAGGGAGCTCTGGACGGCTCTGGACGGCTCCGCCCTTTTCCTCCTTCAACTCCTCTGTATTCTCACATCCCTCGCCCAAACCTAAACAAACCCCACAGTCTTACACTGTGGAGTTCACCAAATAACTCAAATTACAATGAGTAAAAATGATTAGTACCTATTAATCTATTAAATTACGTACTTATAGGCTCGCGCGCTTATAGCTCTCGCATATTTTTTATAGCTCTTACGTACCTCTAGTTCTTACGTACCTCTAGGTCTTACGTACCTCTAGGTCTTACATATCTTTAGTTCGCACGTACTTATAGCTCTCGCTTACTTATAACACTCGCTTATTTATAGTCTTACGTACCTTTAAGTCTTACTTAGATTACCCTTTATGTCTCACAAATTTATAACTCTCACAGATTAAGGTCATTCTTATGAGTGACCTTAATCCATAGCCATGTTTACTCTCAAGAGTCATAGCGCTCTGACGAATGAAATTTACTCTTACGAATTATATTGGCTAAATGCGTTCTCATCCGCTTGCACATTTTCCAGATACACAATCCGACCTGCATCATTCACACGTGCAATATCCACACCAGCCTTCGCATACACCGATCCATCAGTTGCTTGCCCGCACACGGCCCAGTTTGTTTGGTAACTACCGTCAGGCTGAAGTACCCACCCATCCCACATATGTTTAATATCTTGGTTGTAATCATAGAAAGCCTTCATAAATCCCTCAAACCCAGTATGACTGGTACCATTCAATACAATCTCGGCATCTGGCGTAAACAGGGATAACAAATCCTGCATAGCCCGTTTATCTGTGCGTGAAGCATCAAATAGTCGGAAATAGTTATTTAACATCGTAAGGTTCACGGCTGTATTAATAGTAATGTTACTGTTGTGGGTTCCTGTTGCTGTATTCATTAATGGTCTGCCTCCTGTAGTTTCATGCTGTCTTAAACATTTCATTTCAAAACATCTCAAACAGTATATCTCTCAATTCGAATATTTTCGAACAATATGGTGCAAAAAGAACCTTACCATACTCTAACGCCGAATCGCAAGATAAAGTTCGAATTTTTTCGAACATTGAAAGAGTTAGCCGAATATGCTAACGTCTATTTTATGAAAACTTTAACGATACCTACAGCTTCGGAGATGAGCCTGACTACAGTTTGTAATGCACTGGGTGACCCCATCCGCATGAAGATTGCACACTGTCTAGCTAGCTCAGGCGAGAAAAACTGCTCGGCCTTTGAAGTCGATCACATCTCCAAATCAACGTTGTCCCACCATATCAAAATGCTGCGAGAAGCAGGCATTATTCAGCCACGCATTGAGGGAAAACACCACTTTTATTCACTTCGAAAGGATGAACTTGACGCCCGCTTTCCTGGCCTTGTCGCAATGATCCTGGACACAACCGTATAAAGCACGCACCGAGTTACGAATTTAAAATCTATAAAACATGTACATCCACAGCTTATCTCACTCGATTGAATAACTAGAATCAAGACAGGAGGCTCAGTCTAATGGATAAAAAAGCAGTCAAAATTTTAATGAACACATTCTGGGGAGGTGGCGGCTGGAAATCACCCCGCGACCCTTTTTCTGGTGATGACTTCGAATATGCCAAAAGCAAGGGCATCATGTTTGATCCGCTTACCATCACACATGACGAGATCGTACAGCGCCTGCATCACATGCATCAGAACCCTGCGCTTAAGGAGCGCGTCATTACGGCTTTTCTACACAGCCTCTCGACCAAAAAGGTGTATCTGCGCAGCGCATTATCCAGCTGGGCTTTGACACGAAACATGCCTCTGCATACCTACGGTGAACGCCCGGCTTTGCATGCCAATACAAGTGCCTGCGGGGACTGTAATTTCCTTCGTTTACAATCGGACGAGCAATATGTTAACGCGGATTTGAATGTACTGAATTTTGAACGGATGAAATGGGGTGGTGTGCGGCATGGCTGGCTGCTCTATTGTCTGGTGGATTTGGAGTTGCTGCTTCTGGATGACAAGGATAAAATCAGCGACACCAACAGCTCTAACGGCAGTACCATCAACCCATGCGAAGTGACTACGGAAGATCGAATGATCCTGGTCAAAATGCTGGAAACCGCACAGACCGGAGATGCAAAAGACAGCGCACGATCTCTGGAGAAAAAGTGGAAAGATTGCCTGCCCTCCAGCAAACAGGAACGGGATTCTCTGCTGGAAATCTGGGCTGCCGCAGGTATTCTGGTTCCCGAGGATACGCCAAGGAAACGTAAAAGCGGTTCAGGGGACTTTGTTTTTGCAGCAACCTGGCAGGGGGATGATGGCTATCATACCGCAAACGTACTTGATTACTTCGGCCCTTATCTGCCTCAAAGTAACCTCTAGATTGGTTTCATCTATTACATCTGACTCGCATGACCATCCATGCTCCAGGTTACAATACTGATATCGACAGATTTCGGGTTGAACTCGTATAATAAGAGGAAATGAGGATGATGGGAGTGAACCAAGCGAGTTTATGATGTACATACTGGCTTTCATATTGTCTTTTGCTGTCGTGGTTCTGCTGATTCCGCCGCTGGGCCGACTGGCGCACAAGCTGGATTTTGTGGACAAGCCCCGGGAAGATGTGGAGCGTAAGCTACACAGGCAACCGATACCACTGACCGCTAGCTACGCGATATTCACTGGATTTTTCCTGACATACATTGCTCTTACTAAAGAATTGACCTGGGAGACAGCCGCATTGGTTGCGGGCGGAATGCTTCTCCTGACGATCGGTACGATTGATGACTGGTACAAAACCAAAGGTAAAGATTTTCCCGCACTACCTAAAATGATTATTCAAGTCTCCGCTGCAGTGCTCGTTTTTGCTTCTGGTATTGCGTTTACCGGATTCGTGAATCCGTTCAATGCGGAATATGTGATGCTGCCGATCTGGTTACAATTCATTCTAACAATCCTGTGGATTTTCGGTGTAACAACGGTGATTAACTTCTCTGATGGTATGGATGGACTGGCTGGTGGTTTATCCGCAATCTCAGCGATCACCCTGTTTATCGTAGCAATCACGAAGGGCCAGAGTGATTCAGCACTGATGTCCATCACTTTAGTTGGGGTAACGCTTGGTTATCTCAAATACAACAAGGCTCCAGCCAAAGTATTTATGGGCGATGCTGGCGCTACGTTCCTAGGCTTCATTCTAGCGGTGATCGCACTTGACGGTGCATTCAAACAAGCGACGATGCTGTCCATTTTCATTCCGATTCTGGCGCTCGGCGTACCGATTTTCGATAATATTTTTGTTGTAATCAAACGTTTCCTACAAGGCAAAGCAATCTACCAGGCCGATGCAAGTCAGGCCCATTATCGCCTGCTCCGTGCCGGTTTGAACCACAAACAGGTGGTTGCCGTGCTCTATCTGGTCAGCACATGTTTGTGCCTATCCTCCATTATTTTGTTATTAGTGGATATGTAAAAAAATCGTTGGATCACCCGATGCAAGCTATGCCAATGAATGATTCAATAGAAATACAAGAAGCCACCTTCACGTCAATGAGGGTGGCTTTCTTTTGTTATCCGATATCTTGTTACATGGGTATCAATACATCAAGTACACATCAAGATTATCCTTTTTTCAATTCGCAAAAAACTATGATTTAACCGCACCAGCCATTGCACCGCCAACGATAAAACGTTGCAACGCAACGTACAGCACAACCAGCGGTAACGTTACGATCAAAATACCGCACGCCAGCAGCGGCCAGTTATTCATATATTGCCCATAGAAGGTAAACAACCCTTTGGTCACTGGCTGATAATTCGGATCAGACAAATAAATTGTCGGCCCGATGATGTCATTCCATACCCCGATGGCCGTAAGAATAATACCTGTTGCGAGAATCGGCTTCATTAAAGGGACAAGGATGGTAAACAGATAACGGGTGTACCCGCATCCGTCCATGGCTGCCGCCTCATCCAGCTCGCGGGATACCGATTTGATATAACCAACAAACATCAGAAACGCAATACCCGTGCCCGTCGTTTTTAGCAAAATGTAACCCGTTTGCGTATTATAGAGACCCAGTTGATTGATCAAAGAAAACTGCGGGATCAACGGGTTCGGCAAATACATGGAAATCAAAAAGAAAATATAAATCAACGTGCTGAACTTCACGTATCTGCGAGCAAGCGGGAAGGCTGCAAATATAGACAAAATTAAGGTCAGCAGTGTGGACATGCCTGTGTAAAGCACACTGTTCCACATATACTGCGAGAAACTGCCCTTTGTCCATGCTTCAGCAAAGTTTTCCAGCCGAATGCCTTCCGTAAGTGCTACGGGATTCAGCAAATACTCTGTCTGTGTTTTCATCGATACATTAAACAGGTAGAACAGAGGGAAGACGTATAGCGCAAGCATCAGCAGCACAATGATGTAACTGATCGTTCTTGACGTTCTGCTCTGCTTCATTATACTTCCACCTCTCTTTTACGAAGATAGAATAAGGCGATCATCGAGATCGTAAACACAAACAGGAACTGTATCATCGCTACCGCAGAAGCCAGACCATAATCGGCGGAGCCGCTGCCAAACGCTGTTGCATAAACGTCAAACGCCAGTGTTGTTGTATTAAACTTACCGCCTGTGAGGACGTAGATAATGTCAAAGGTTTGCAATGCGCCGATGATAGACAACAGCATGTTCACGGTAAAAGAAGGAGCAATCATCGGGAACGTAATGTTGGTGAAAGCTTTCCATCCCGATGCACCATCCATATAAGCTGCCTCGTACAGATCACTCGGAATGGTCTGCAGCCCCGCAAGGAAGATGGTCATGGAATACCCCATATACATCCAAATTTGCACGAAAATAATCAGCTCGAAGGCAATATTATAATCTCCGAAAAAGTTCGAGCTGGTGCCAAAGAAATTCAGAATCGACTGTGCCGGCCCGCCAAGCGGATTCGCCACGAGCTGCCAGATCAATCCGGACACCGTTACACCAAGCACGACAGGCAAAAAGAATACCGCCCGATACAGCTTGTCGCCTCGAAGCTTTTTGTTAATCAGAATGGCCATGAACAGACCCACTGCGTTTTGGATGATGACTACAGCAAACGCAAAATATAAGGACCGCCCAATCGCGTCCAGCCGATCTCCTGCATTGGATGCACCAAAGAAGGTTTTATAATTTTCAAAACCGATAAAGCTCCATTCCTGTCCCCGCACACCTGTCGCATCCGTAAACGAAAATAGTACGGTCACGAGTGATGGGCCAAAGCCAAATACGACATAAAGCAGCAGTGGAATGCTCAAATACAGATAAGGAATCAGCCGCGCCTTCCCTTTTCCAAACGGATACATCGTCCTCACACCTTTCATCGGGTAAAACCAAACCAAGTGGTCAAAACAAAGAGAGGAAACAAAAGAAAAACCGGAATAACAGCTTTGCTTGATCGAGGCTGGCCTGAAGGCTCTATCCCCAAGCGCTATTCCGGTGGTTACTATACTAGAAAGCTTAGTTCGTTAATTCAGATGAACCTTTGGCACACGAATTCAATCATTCGTTATTTTGGAGCTGCTGCATCCCAGTCTGTTTGTGATTTGCTCGCAAGTTCCTCTGGTGTAGCAATTGGCCCAGCCGGTTTAAGCATCTCTGCATGAACACTGGACTCAGCGATATACTGTCCTACGTTCTGACGATTAATGAACAGCTGATCCCAGGAAAGCTTGAAGTTTTCCAGATATGGCTGAATGTCTTTGATGAACTCACTCTTAATTTCTACATCAGGCTGTGTCGGAAGGAATCCGGCTGCATTGACAAAATCCGTATAGTTCCCTTTCTCCGACAGCATTTCAAGCCATTTCAATGCATAATCCTTGTTTGGTGATTTGTCTACAACCATCCAAGTCATATCGTATTTACCAGCCAGGTCTTTGTTCTTCGCTGCATCGTTGCTGCCCGGAATTGGGAAATATCCAAACTTCAGATCCGGATTAGCCGCTTGAATCGTCGTTGCATCCCACGTACCGTCTGCAATCATAGCCACCTTACCTGTAGCAAACAGACTTGGCAGCGTGCCGTAGTCAATCCCCATGAAACCAGGCATTGCACTGTTCATTAGCGTTTGAGCCTTTTGCAATACTTCGATCTGTACTGGATCAGTCAGCTTGGTTTGACCTGTCCACAGACCTTTGATGTAGCCAAGTTGGTCGTCATGAATGGAGGCTTGAAGTCCTTGCACCGCAAGACCAATCGGCCAAACATCTTTACCTGCGAAGCCGAGTGCTTCTACGCCGTTATCTTTGAATACTTTGATGACGTTTTGCAGTTCATCCCATGTTGTCGGTACTTGCAGATTGTATTTGGCAAAAAGGTCTTTGTTGTAGAACAGACCTGTGAATGCCACTTTACCCATGTTGACACCGTACACCTTGTCGTTGTACGTCATCGCGTTCTGCACATCAACTTCGTTGTAATTTTTGATAAAAGCCTGACCGGACAGATCACTGATTAGCCCTGCATCGATCCACTGCTTCCACATCGGATCAGCCGCGCCCTTGGACCAGTCTTGCGGGGCACCAACAAAGCTGGACTTGAGCGGAATGATGTCCACATCGCCAGTATTTCCAGCGTTCATCCGCGTTTGCATCAACTGATCGTACGTTGCATCTGCCGGAACTGTTGTATACTCCACTTTCACGTCCGGGTACTTCTCTTCAAATTTTGTATTAAATTCTTTGATGTAATTGTTGATATTCTCTTGTTGCCAGTGAATGATCTTTAACGTCACTTTTTTGTTTCCATCGGTAGACGCCTTCCCATCCGAATCGGTAGAACCGTTACCACATGCTGCAAGCACAAACATTAAAGCGGTTACAAGTGTAATAGATAAAATCTTTCTCTTCATATCACTTTCCCCCAGCCATTCAAGATAATTTGCGATTTAACAAATTCACGAAATCAGTTTCGTTAATTACACCCTCATTATGACTTCACCTGATAATTTTGTAAATAGTTTATTTGAAATTTTACAAATTATTAGGGTAAATCCGCGCTACATCTGGGGTTTATCAACATTTTTAAAGCAAATGGGAATTTTATTTTACGAAACACTTATTCGGTGTACTGTGATTTTCCACATCTACTATTCCTGTAAATCTAGTTAAATCGAGTATGTATTCTCTGAAATATGGACTCAATCTACTAAAACAGCTTGATATTTTCGTGGTTTGAGTGAGAAAATCTCAAAAAATATCCACACATATCATAATCACCCCGAGTATCGCCCTTTCTGTTATTGACTCCGTAGGTGTTGTGACATAGAATGTTGGCAAGTAAGCGTAAAAAGACACAGCCACAATCTACGAAACTAGTTTAGGATTTGAGGGATGTATATGAATATCAAAACGATAGCTCGTTTGGCCGGCGTGTCTGTTGCAACGGTGTCCAAAATTATTAACAACTACCCTGACATTGGCGAGGAAACACGCCAACGTGTGCTTAAGATTATGGAGGAGACAGGTTATCGCCCCTCATCTTCAGCCAAAACGTTAGCAACCAAAAAATCTAACCTGGTGGGTGTTGTATTTGCAGGGAAGCTGAACGTGGATTTCAGTCACCCTTTCTTTGTAGAGGTCATTAATGCCTTTAAGAAACAGATCGGTCTGTTAGGATATGATTTGCTTTTCTTTTCGAATGAAAAGTTCCTTGATCAGGGTGAGGATTACCTGGCACGTTCCAAATATTTTCAAGTGGATGGTTGCATTATTATTGCGGGGGATGAGGTGGAGAGCAGCGTATCTGACCTTGATGCCAGCCCCATTCCATGTATCGGGATAGATATCGAACTGACGGGACAGAACTCTTGTTACATCATGTCGGATAACGAGAAAATCTCGACCAAAGTGGTGGAGCAGTTTTATATGAACGGGTATCGGGATCTCGGATTTATCGGACTCCAGCGTGCCTCCCTCGTGATGCAGCAGCGGGAAAAAGCATTTAAACAATCCCTAAAGCAGTTTAGTCTTGAAGAGAAACCGGAATGGGTGGTCTACAGCAAAGATTATGCTGCAACTGACGGGTATGAGGCAGCTAAACAGCTGTTAAAAGCAGATGTCTTGCCACGAGCTGTATTCGCCGCTACGGACTTGCTCGCCTTCGGAGCAGTACGAGCCTTTAAAGAGGCAGGAATCCGTGTTCCCGAGGATATCGCCGTTGCCGGATGTGACGACATTGAAGCCTGCCGCTACAGTGATCCACCGCTCACAACCGTTCAGCAGGATACAGACAAAATCGGACGTCTTGCCGCGATGATCCTGTTCGACCTGATGAACAAACAAATGGATAACCGTTGCATTAAAGTAGAGCCCGAACTGGTACTTCGCCGCTCCTGCGGCACTCTGCTGGCATATCAATAATATGGCGTTCCTTGGAGAGGGGGGGAGGTTGGGCACAAGCTAGCCTCTTCCGTCACGTCTCCTGCTCTAACGATCACCAGAAGTCTTATTTGCCGTGTTTGGCCTCGATAAAAATTCTAACGATCACCAGCGATGCTATTTAAAGCAAAAAGGCTAGTTTTCGGCGATTTTCGGGCAAAAACGGATAAATAGCGTTCCTCATGATCGTTAGAATTCGAAATGTGTTAAAATGCGCCAAATAGCGTCATCTGAGATCGTTAGCCGTATTGTAGCCAAGGTGATAATGCATGGCTGAACCATAGAGGGTAATAGGCAGAACTCGGCAACACTTTCATATTCTAAGGTAAGTAAGCACCCTGTCCATTGTCGTCAGGCGGTACTTATACGTATAGCGCATGACAGTCAGTACATGATAAGAATTACATGGGCAAGCTCAGACTATCGGCGGACTATCGGCGGACTATCGGCGGACTATCGGCGGACTATCGGCGGACTATCGGCGGACTATCGGCGGACTATCGGCGGACTATCGGCGGACTATCGGCGGACTATCGGCGGACTATCGGCGGACACCAAAAAGACGAAGCAGGGCTGTGCCCACTTCGTCTTTTTGCTTATAGCTTCGTGCTCTACCGCTGCCCCCGATCATCGTCAGGAGTTGTGGGAGCACGGCGTTCACTCTTGTATGGTCACGTTCTCCCTAAGCCGTGAACTATTTGAAAGCGACAGGGGGCAGCGGGTTCTTGCGATGCCGATCCAGCCATCCGGGCCGATCCAGTTCGAGGAGTCGGCGATAACGCTCTTCCCGAGCCAGCAGCTGTTCGTGAGAACCCTGCATGACGATGTTTCCATTTTCCACAAACACAATCTCATCCATCTTCTCCGCACCAATCAGGTGGTGGGTGACCCAGATCAAGGTTTTGCCTTGCAGGCTGTCCAGTATGGTGCGCATCAGTTCGCGTTCTGTTACAGGATCTAACCCCACGGTCGGTTCATCAAAGATAACAACAGGTGTCTTTCGTAGCAGCACCCGAGCCAAAGCAATCCGCTGGCGCTCTCCGCCGGAGAAGCGCAGTCCCGTCTCCAGCATCGGGGTGTTATACTCCTGCGGCAAAGACTCGATCAGATCCGCCAAACCAACCTGCGCAGCTACCTGCCGAATCTCCTCATCTGTCGCATCCGGACGACCGATCCGCAGATTGCCCGCAACCGTAGTATCGAAGAGGTGTGGACTCTGATTGAGCACCGCCACCACTTCGGTCACACTCTCGCCAAGCATCTCCACTGGCAGATCATTGATTAAAACCTTGCCAGATGAGGGAGACAATGCACCTTGGATCAGCTTTAACAACGTTGATTTGCCACCGCCGCTGCGCCCGAGAATAGCCAGACGTTTGCCCTGTGGCAGATGTAAAGAGATATCCTGAACGGCGTATTCCGCCTCCACTTCATATCGATAACTTACTTGCTCAATGGCAATATCTGCACGCAGCTTGGGCGGAATTCGCAGACGGATTCGTCCATCAGCAGCGGCCGCCCCATCAGCTACTGCTACTCTGCCATCCGGCCTTACAGCCGGATCAGATCGCTGTCCGTCATCCGATGTATTTGCACCTGTTGCAGACAGCCTTCCCCTATTCGGGCCAGCCTCTTGGTACCGCTTCTCCTGACGACCCTTCTCTTGATGCCGCTTCTCCTGATGTTGCTTCTCCTGATGTTGCTTCTCTTGATGTTGCTTTGCTTGATAACCTTTTTCCCCTGGCCCTTCCAGTTTGTTTAATCGCTCTAGCGATTCACGGTAATCTGGAATATGCCCAAGTGCATCGTTAACAGGCAGCAGTGATTCCGTGAGCGGGAACAAAACGAGCACAAATGCCGCGATCATCACTGCGGGCAACTGGGCAACAGATGCTGCTTGTCCTGCCCATAGGGTTACTGAAACAACCATCAATCCAATGACACATTGGGCAATAAAATCCCGCCAGCGATTCCAGCTCCGCAACCTGCGCCGAATCTGATCAGCATGCTCTTCATCCTCTTCTTGCCATTGAACAAAGGCGGCAGCTCTGCCACTGGCTATCCAGTCACCAAGTCCAAGCACACCGTCGGTCAGGCGTGTGTATAACTTACTATTTTCTCTTTTGAGCTGCACACGCCATCTCCAGGTAATCTTCAGTGAAATTGCGGGAATTACCAGAGCAATGAATAGCATATAGAGTGCCATCCACAGTGCAAACATCGGATCTACACTACCAAAAGCCAGCACAGCTGCCCCATAGATCACAAGCGCAGTAACCGCCGGGAATACAGTGCGCAGATAAATATCCTGAAGGCGTTCCACATCATCGGCGAGGGCGCCGAGCACATCCCCGGTTTGCATCCGTGAACGCAGAAACAAAGCCTGCGGCTCCAAAATGCGATACAGCTTCACCCGCTGATCTGCCAGTACACGCAAGACGGCGTCATGCCCTGCCAGTCGTTCGACATAACGGAACACTGCCCGGAAGATCCCAAAGGCACGTACACCCACAATTGGAACATACACCATCAAAATATTTTCAGGACGCAGCGCAGACTTCGAGATCAAATATCCGGAGGTGAAAAGCAGCATCACCGCACAGAGAGCCGCACATGTGCCTAGTGCAATCGCACCGATGAATCGCCAGCGGTACTGTGCCGCGTATGGAGCGATCCAGCTATTTTTTTGAGGGTCATCGCTCTGCTCGGTCTCTGCTCTTGCATGTCCGGATTTCATCTCATATCGCCTCCATCTGCGCCTGAATCATGTGATAATATACACCTTTTCGTGCAATCAATTCCTGATGTGTCCCTATCTCCGCTACCGTGCCGTGATCCATAACGATGATCCGATCCATATGTGGCATCCAGTGCAGACGATGAGTCGCCAGAAAGACAAGTTTACCTTCAAACAACGGCAGCATAGTCTGCTTTAACTCATATTCGGTCTCCACGTCCAAGTGTGCCGTAGGTTCATCAAGCAATAGCACACTGCGTTCACTCAGCAAAGCTCTCGCCAGTGCCACACGTTGTTCCTGACCGCCGCTAAGTTGCCTGCCTCCCGCACCAATCTGTTCATGCAGTCCGCTTGGCAACGACGACAAAAGCTTCGTTAGTCCCGCTACTTGAGCAGCTTGAGCCACCTCTGCGTCGGATGCCTCCGGTACATAAAAACGAATATTATCCGCAATAGAGCCACTGAAAATATACGGATGCTGCGGGATCGCAGCTGTCTGGCTACGCCAAGCCTCGAGTAGTTCCAGGGTCAGATGCTGTCCATCGACCAGCACTTGTCCGGCTGTTGGAAGCTGGAAACCTGCGAGAACATCGATAAGTGTTGATTTCCCGGCTCCGCTGGCACCAATGATCCCAATTTTACCAAGGCCCGTCAGTTGAAACGTCACATCCCGAAGGGAATATGCCCCCTCTGCTTCATGTTGAACCTGAATATCCGTCAGCGCTAATCGGCTATGCTCCCCCCAAGAGAACAAGGGTGCTAAGGGGGTTTCTGAGGCCAGGGAGGCTGACGGGACAGGGTGTATACCCTGAACTGAAGCAGATGAAGAAGATGTTGAAAAGGATGTTGCGGCTGTTGTTACCGGATTTACGCCATGTTTGTCCCGGTTAAATACTACGCGCAGTTGCGAAGAGGACACAGATGTATAGGGTTGAGAAGGCATCGGCGTATCAACAGTCTGTTGTAACTCGGGCGCGGTTCGTTCGCCCATCTCTGCATAAGCTTCATTCTGACGCTGTTCTGCGGACCTGCCTCGTTCAATCACTTTATCAATTGCTTCTCCGGCTTCCTTGCCATCTAATGTCGCGTGATAATCTGCACCTAACATGCGTACAGGCAGGAAGTATTCCGGTGCCAGAATCAGTACTGTCAGAGCAGGAAAAAGCGCCATCTGCCCTTCTGTCAGCCGAAGTCCAAGACCCACTGCAACCGATGCTACTGACAACATGGTGAAGAAATCCAGCGCAAATGAGGACAAAAAGGCCATGCGTAGTGTGGACATCGTTGCTTTTCGGTATCTTTGGCTTACTCTCATGATGGTGCCTTCGTGTGTCTTGCTTTGCCCCAGTGTTTTCAACGTTTCCAGCCCGCGCAGCGTATCGACAAAATGATTCGCAAGCGCTTTGTAGGACTTGAATTGTCCATCGATCTTACGCTGAGTCGCCAGACCAATCAGGATCATAAATAGGATCAGAATCGGTAGTGTCAGCATCAATATTACACCGGACATGGTATCCAGTTTGAACACATAGAAGAGGATGACAACAGGTGTAAATCCCATGCCCAGCATACGCGGAATAAACAGCTCCAGATACGTCTTGTATTGCGAAATGCCTTCTCGTGCCAGCGTCACCAGATGTCCTGTACCTTCTGTCTTGGCGTAACGCGGACCGAGCCGGAACCATTGTTCCGTCATCCGTCTGCGCAGCTCGGTTCCTGTTCTCTCCGCATACCGCGTAGTGACAAGCTGTAACCAGAATGACAAGGCATAGCGGGCGGCAAAAGCAGCCAGAAACAGCAGCAGTACCGGATACTGTGACGAAACTGTGGAACCTTCAAACAATGCCGTAATGGCCTGTGCCAGCCATTTGGCCTGCATAATAATCGTCATCGCCTGCAGCAGCACCAGCGCAGATGCCAGTGCGAGTACTGGCCGGATGCCCGGCAGCTTCATTAGCCCGCGTCCCATGTTAGTACTCCAGGTGGTGCTGTTCGTTCAGACGTTTGCGGAAAATATAATAACTCCAGATCTGATATCCGAGTACAAATGGCAGCAAGGTGCAGGCAACAATGGTCATCACTTTTAATGAATACGGTCCCGATGCAGCGTTATACACCGTCAGATCAAATGCTGAATTGATTGAACTCACCATAACTCGTGGGAATAGCCCAATAAATACGGAGGCAAAGGCAATCGCAATAACTGCACCCGTCATCCCAAAAGCCCAACCTTCGCGTTGCTGACGAATGAAGTAAGCTGCAAGAGCCAGCGCCGCAGCACCAAGCAGAGCCATAATCCAGAGTGCCCAGCCGCGAACGGTAAACACATCGGTCATCAGATAGGTCAATATTGCATATATCGCAAGGACTGCGACTAGTGGTATCATCAACTTTTTCGCCGTGTGAAGTGCACGTTCTCTCAATTCACCTACGGTACGCAGGGAAACAAATAACAACCCGTGAACCAGACACAATAGCGTTACACTCAAGCCGCCTACAACGGTGTATGGATTCACGATGTCCAGGAAACCGGCATGCATCTGCATGTTCTCATCAATAGGCAGGCCCTTCATCAACGTTGCAAAAACGACCCCAAACAGGAATGGCAGCAAAGCGCTTGCCACCACAATAATGATGTCCCACGTTTTACGCCACCGCTGCTGTTTCATTTTACTGCGGAATTCAAAGGCAACTCCGCGTCCGATCAACAACAGCAACACAACAACAAGCGGCAGATAGAATCCGCTGAACAGCGTTGCGTACCAGTGCGGGAAGGCGGCAAACATGGCACCGCCTGCGGTCAGCAGCCAGACCTCGTTTCCATCCCAAAACGGACCGATCGAGTTGATTAACGTACGGCGTTCACGATCTGTTTTGGCAATCAGACCCGTTGACATACCTACTCCGAAGTCGAAACCTTCAAGAAAGAAAAATCCGATAAACAGTACGGCGATCAGTACAAACCACAGCTCACTTAGTAACAACGGAATACCCCCCATCTACGCCAAACGGATCAGCCGGCTCATCATGCTCTTCGGACTTATCGACGGCATACGGCCCTGCTTTGATTTTGCGGACAAACAGGAACACCATCACGATGCCAAGAACGGTATATGCCGCAGTAAAAGCAATCGTGGAGAATAGAATCATACCTGCTGATACATTCGGAGACACACCTGCTTCGGTCGTCATATACCCGAACACCGTCCATGGCTGTCTGCCGACCTCTGTCATAATCCATCCTGCTGAATTTGCAATAAACGGCAGGGAGATCGCAAAGACCATCAGACGCATAAACCATGGTTTAGCCACTTCCAGCTTCTTGCGCCAAGCCAGATATGTACCATACATCGCGAGCAGAATCATCAGGCCACCTGCAGCAATCATGACACGGAAGCTCCAGAATGTGGTTCGTACTGGCGGAATGTAATCTCCAGGCCCGTACGTTTGCTGGTACTCGGCATTCAGTTCTTTCATGCCTTTGACACTACCTGAGAATTTACTATAGGAGAGATAACTAAGTAATCCAGGGATTTTGATTTCACCGGAGTTCTCCTGTTTATCCGGGTCAATGGAGGCAATAACCGTCCACGGGGCCGGATCTTCTGTTGTCGTCCATGTACCTTCACTTGCGGCCATCTTCATCGGTTGTGTTTCCACCAGATATTGCGCCTGGAAGTGCCCCGAGAAAGCTACACCCAGTGAGGATACGAGACCGATAATAACGGCAATGTTGAAGGATCTGCGGAACACTTCCACGTCTTGTTTTTTCATCAACTTGTAAGCACTAATGCCCGTCACCACAAATGCTCCCGTCATTAACGCACCAAAAATCGTATGCGGGAATTCAACAAGAAACTGCCCATTTGTAATAAGTGCAAAGAAGTCATTCATCTCCGCCCGGCCATTATTAATGGCGAATCCAACGGGATGTTGCATAAACGAGTTCGCTGCCAGAATCCACACCGCTGACAGGAATGTGCCGACAAATACAAGCCAGATACAGGCCAGATGTACTTTTTTGGACAAACGATCCCAGCCGAATATCCATAAACCGATAAATGTGGACTCCATAAAAAACGCCAGCAAAGCCTCGATCGCCAGCGGCGCACCGAAGACATCACCGACAAAGCGGGAATACTCCGACCAGTTCATACCAAACTGGAACTCTTGCAGAATACCGGTCACTACCCCGACAGCAAAGTTAATCAGGAACAACTTGCCCCAGAACTTGGCCATCGTTTTGTAAATCTCTTTTCCCTTCATGACATACAACGTCTCCATAATCGCAACCAACAGCACGAGGCCGATCGATAGCGGTACGAAGAAAAAGTGGAAAATCGTTGTAAGTGCATATTGGATACGCGATAACATAATCGGATCCATACCTTTACCCCTTCTTTCTGTTCGCTTTTGCAAGATACGTAAATGGCTTTGAAGCGGGCATCTTCGCTGTCTGTCCTCCAAATACGTTGATGAACGTATTGTGCCAGATTACCTATTTTTCACATGTGATAATTCTCACAATCCTGCCTCTCATAAGCAAAAAAAGTGACCTCGGTCACACAATAGATAAAATTAAGCCTATTTATTGCCCTTGTCCGTACCTCCATTTGTCTTGAGGTGTTGCATGTATTCATGGAAGTTGTTCATGTTTGGAGACAAATGCCCATATGTTAGTGTCAGAAGGATGATACGAAGTTCTGCACGGATTTTACATAAGAGAATCGGCCTATCAATGTAAGGTGAGGTGAGTTAACGATGGAACAATCCGAACCACTGACAGATGCAGATCCCGAGCTAAACCCGGAACGTAATCATGACCGGGAAAAGGTAACAACTGAGTTGTCCGTGCATACAGACATCACAGCTCAATATGTGCTTTTTCCGCGAAAAGGGGGCTGGTCTTCCTTTCCCTATCCCGACATCGCAGCTCTATTGGCAGCAGAACAAGGAACCCTCTATTATGTAAGCAGCCGCACGGCTGAGGAGGAGAACCTTCCCCATACCATTCAAGTAATATCCCTCTCGGAAGCAGAAACCCGGTTACAGGAGCCACGTACGGCTGCTGTGGTCGCACATCCTTACTGGCTTATGACTGTGGCTTCACTTCAGCCCGAAGTATGCATTGCACTTTTACCTGAACCTGTAGGGGATGAAGCAGCCTCTCCGCTCTGGGAGAGCAGTATCGCAAGGCTTGTCGGCATTGCCGATCTGGTGGGCACATCTTCGGAAACCCGGTACATGAAGTTGCTCTTTCAAGGCACCCGTGCCATCTGGTTAGGAGGGGAAGACACTTCTCCTGCTGGTTATATCCATCATGATGGCACACGTATCCCAGTGCGGGACTATGAACTGTTTTTCATGCATGCACTCCAGCAGGTGCTTGCAGGTAAATCAGATCACATTACAATGCTACAAATCCGTGCGCGAGCCGATTACTACAGACAGCTTCGAGCGAAAACAGGTGCTCATGAAACGATTTCCTTTCTTCTCTCGGCTTATGAGTATTTGCTCGACGATTCCCGTGCAGCTGCCTCGCTTAAGGAAGCCTTCATACATGCTGCTATCAACAGAAGGCAGGATTGCGTTGTGTCCCATTATCGCTTCCTGTCTGCCATCCATGCGAGGTCGGGTCAGGTAGAAGAAGCTCTACAGGTTTTTGGCATCAGCGCAAACGACGAGCAGGAACGCCACCACTATGAACAATTATGCCGCTGGTTTGAAGCCGGAGAGGAACAGTTGGTTCGGGCGGAACTGCTTCGCATCAATGACGATTATGGCAGTGCTATCCGTATTCTGGATGAGCTTGGCGGGGAAACGGCAAGGCATTGGAAATTCCGTATCTATCGGGAAACAGAGCGTGTGGAAGCTGCGCTTGCGCTAGTGCATGCCATCGACATTCATGACGGAGACAGTCTTCTGCAATATAAGCAACTATCCGGAACAGCACTGGCTCTTCGGGGAGAACGCCACGGTGCAGTAAGAGAGTTTCTGGAGACGGCTGTGGAGGATGAAGATGCACTCGCTCGCATTATGGAACTGGAGCTGCTGGATCATGCCGTACAACAACTGCTTGGGGAGGTGCCCTAATGATAGACCCGAAAAAACGCAGAGCCCCCGGGAGCAGACCGATCTTGCATGATTCATTCCAAGAGTTCTCCCCCATACGCCGGGTACGCAAAAGTAAAAACAACAAGCTGACAGCCATGCTTCAGGTTCGTAATGAACAAGGACGTTATCTGGAGGAAGTACTGCAAGATCTGAGTGATTTCGTGGACGAGATCGTTATTGTCGATGATGCCAGCACAGATGGAACCGCGGATGTATGTAGAACTTTTCCAAAAGTAGTGCGTCTTGATGTCTTGGAAAAGCCGCTGTTTGCCGAGGAATGGCGTCTTCGCAATACCCTGTGGCAGGCGGCTGTTAGTACCTGTCCGGACTGGCTTCTTGCGGTCGATGCCGATGAACTCTACAGTACAGAAGCCAAACAGGCGATACGCAAACTCATTAATCAGGACTATGCAGACTGGTTTGCCTTCCGTTTCTACGATATGTGGGGCGGGCGAACCCATTATCGGGAGGATGAACTCTGGTCTCTGCATAAACGTCACACGACCTCCCTTGTTCGTTATATGCCAGGTTATCCTTACTTTTACCCGCAGCAGAATCACCATGTTCCTCGTCTCCCCGTGTCCTGCACCGTATTGTCAGGGGTATGCACAGAACTGAAAGTACAGCATCTCGGCTGGGCTGGCAATCTGGAAGACCGGGTGCGCAAATACTTACGTTACAAACGTATTGATCCGCATGGAGAATGGGGCAATCCGGCGCAGTATGAGTCCATATTGGACCCTGAACCGCGCCTGCTTCCGTGGAAGGAGGGACCATAATATGGGCGTGGTCAGCATACTGACCCACAGTTTTACCGATGGATACAATCGGGAATTTAACCGGGTATTCGGCGGTGGACTGGAGCGTTATATTCTTGATCTATGCCGTGTGATTCGTGGACTCGGTCATATTCCCGAGGTACATCAACTGTCTTATTTCGAGGCGTTCCAGACCCGGACCGAACAGATTGACGTCTATGGCTATGATTATGACATGGAAAATGTACCTGAAGCTTTTGACCGGATGGCCGCAGCTGCTCGCGGACCTATTATCTATGCAAGCTGCCTGTGGCAGCCGATTAATTACAAACCCGGCAGCCTCGGGATATGTCACGGTATCAATTGGGATCGCCCCGGTCTGCCGATTGAAACCAAACGTCAGGTTGCCGAACATATCCAGCTGGCGCTGGACGGACTGGTTCGCATCGTCTCGGTGGACTCTCATTTCCAGACCTTCTGCCGCGCAGCTTGTACGTACACCGATTCAGAACAAATCGTATTGATTCCCAACGCCGTGGACATTTCATATTTTGTTCCGGCTCCGCCAAGGAGGACACTCCCACAGCAAAACGAAGAAGATTGGATGGCTGCTTGGAAAAGAGACACGGCAATGCCGGCTGAAGATGAAGACATCATCGTTGCCGGATCCAGAGATAATGCAGCGGATCGTGATGGAGCAGATCAAGGTGATTTAGATGCATCTCGCCGTTCAGCGGAAAAGGTCAGTACGAAAAGTTATGATCCAGAGCTATCGGAAGGCACCCGTGCTATCTCTTTAGAAAGCGTGGCTACTGAAACCCTTCCTCATTCAGGGCAGGCTCTCACGAACAACGATGAACCTGTTTCTCCTCCACGTGCAATACGTATTCTGTATCCACGTCGTATCAGCAGCGAGCGCGGTATTATTCCCATGATGCTGGCTGCTGATAAATTGCTGGGGGCTTTCCCCGATGTGGAGATTGAATTTGCTGGAGAACTGGTGGAAGGCAGTACGGTAGGCAGAGCCTTTCGCTATTGGCAGCGTACACATCCGCATACAACCCGCATCCACCAGCATACGTACGATTTCAGAGAGATTCGTGACGCTTATCATCAGGCAGATATCGTGGTCATTCCTACGTTATTCTCGGAGGGGACCTCCTACGCTTGTCTCGAAGCGATGAGCTGTGGCCTTGCGGTGATCGCTTCGAACGTTGGCGGACTCAATGATCTGATTCAGGACGGGTTTAACGGGCTCCTCGTTCCTCCGGGTGAGCAGGCACTGACTGCCGCGCTCGTCAGGCTTGTTCAGGATCGCGCCGAACGGGAGCGGCTTGGCATCTATGCGCGCGAAACGGCGCTGTCTTATGATTTGTCCATATGGCGGAGCCGGTGGAGCAGGGTTCTGGAGTCTTTTTTATCGGAGACAGGATTGAGGGAGGGGATTCGGACATGATGGATACGCCTCACATCATGGAGATGTTGGAATCTAGGTACATTCGGCAAAGCGACCCAAAGACGGATACGCTGGTCTTTCCGCTTCATCCTGCGTGGTGGAGTCGTCCTTACGAGTATGAGTGGGCCCGGCAGTTTGCACGCCCGGATGATGTGGTGCTGGATGCAGCCTGTGGAATCTCTCACCCGTTCAAATTTTGGCTTACAGCGCATTGCCGTGAAGTTCATGCGTGCGACTGGGATGAACGCATCTTGTCGGAAGAGGCGATTCGGCTGGATATTGCTGCTGACTTTGGTGAACAGGCAGCGCGGAATCTGCCCGAAATCTATCTGACAAGACTCATCCGTACTAAGGCCAATCTGGCTCAGCTTCCTTATGCCACCGAGCAATTTGACCGTGTATTCTGCATCTCTGTTCTGGAACATCTGGACACCGGCACAATGCTGCGGGCTTTCCGCGAATTCGCTCGGGTGCTGAAGCCGAACGGACAGTTAATCGCCACCTTTGATGTGCCCGAAATGCGGCCAGACTTACTGGAAACGATTATGGCTGTCACTGGGCTGACGATTGAAGATAAACTGAACGTGGTGGAACCAGAGGATGCGATCTCCTCGGAAATGTACGGCGCACCTATTCGGTGTTTCAGGGCTGTGATATGCAAGACGGGACAAAGATGAATGTAGTAAAGACTTGGCAAATATATAGTATGCCGTTTCAAATGAAAGCAGGGAGGCTTGAGTTGTTTCAAGTATTAACGGAAGATATTGTGAAAATAAGGATGGGTACAGCGTCTTGCCGGGATGCCCCGGCTTTTTGCTGTGCTGAAAAGCCGGGGGTGATGTAATCCAGCGTATCCGGCATGGGCGCGCTGGATTACAGGTAAACCAGCAGCATGTTACCCTGCTGCTGCAAGGTTGGGGCAGTGGCTGCGCCGGGAGAAGTCAGGCGCAGCAAGGTTTGCAGGCCCGGCGGAAGACTCTTCGCCGGGCGGCCTTGGGCGGCAGCATGCCGTGCAGTGATTCGGGCCGCATGTTCGGCCCAATCACGCGCCAGGCTCTGCCGCCCGGCGAGCAGCGCGAGCGTGCCCGCCAGGAGCGTATGCGCTGCGAGCGCCGGGGCGGGCACTGCGTCCGCGAGGGGCTGCTGCGTGCCGCTAGGCGTACCGCATAGCGCAAGCAGCCCTTCGCGGACGCAAGCGGGCGCGCGCAGCAGCCCGCAACGGGCCGCAGGCGGGAGCGCTGCGAGCAGCGCCAGCGCGCCGCCCGGCGGCAGGGCCTGCAGCAGGCGCAGCCATGCGGGCCAGGCGCCTACAGCGGCGAGCGCATGCGCGGGCATCGCCGCGCAGCTGGCGGCGCCACACGCTGCTGCGCCCTCGCCTCGCAGCAGCGCCTCAGCTGCACGCGCGGCTTCCGGCACGGCTGCCTGCATGTGCGGCGCCGCCGTGCGCACGGGCAGGCCCCGCTGCTTGTGGCCCAGCGCCCACAGCGCAAGCGCGGCCTCCGGCCCGTGCTGCGCATGCGTTGCCCACAGCCGCAACGCTGCGCTGGCAGCTGCACACTCGCCCAGCTGGGCAAGTGCCAGCCCAGCAGCAAGCGGCTGCGCGCGCAGTGCCGGGCCCAGCGCCGCAGCATGGCGCAACAGCCATTCCGGCCGATGCGCGGCCAGCGCGGCCGAGACCAATGCTTGCCACGCAACCGGCGGCAAGCTCACCCCCTCGGCTGCGCGGGCAATGGCCTGCGGCCGCTCCGTGGCTGCGCCGAGCAGCAGCAGACGCTGCCATGCCGCACCATGATTCGGCTGCATACCCAGCGCTGCGGTATAGGCCAGTTCCGCTTCTGCCCAGCGGCCAGCATACTCGTGTGCCATTCCCTCCAATGCCAGGCTGCGGTAGCTCCCTGCACCAGACACCGAGGTATATCGTCCTGCTGTCGGCTCGGCACTTTTCGCCTGCCTTAACCAGCCCAGTGCCCTGTCTGCTCGCCCATGATCCAATTCCAGCACGGCAGCAAGCTCGAGCAGATCCGGGAAATCACCGTACAACGATGCCCAAGCCTCCGCCACAGAGAGTGCCCGTTCAGGCTGCCCCAACTCTCTCCAAGCGTAAGCTGTTTTCAGCACAACATCCGAATGATATCCACATGCCGGATCAAGTCTTGCCAGCAGTGGTAACAACAACCGAAGTGCTTCGTTATAGTTGCCTTGCTGAAACCACTCCGCAGCTAGCGCATAGAGCAGTTCCGGCTGATCCGGTGTCTGCTGCAAGGCCAGTCGGATCAGGCTCATATTACGCACATCTTTTCGCTTAGCAGTAATGACTGCATCCAAATAACCATAATGCACAACCTCTATATCCGACTGGCGAATCCCTTGCGGCATCAGAGCAAGAATGGAGGAAGCCACTTCCTCATGGATTCGTCCACGAAAGCCAATCCTGGGGTCATTCCGAAATAGACGGCATACCTCATCCGTTACACGCTCGTCACCTGAGTTTCCCAGCAGACTCGTTACTTTAATCCAGTAACCCCAGATCTCTTCACTCCCTGCTTCCAACCAATCCCTGAACTCCGACTTTGTTCGTAACGTATGCATCCACACTTCATCGGCATCCATTACCAAAATCCACGAATAACTTGCTGCGGCAAGCGAAAGATTCCGCGCCTGGCTAAAATCCCCACTCCACTCCATACCAATGACCGTTGCATCATGCTGCCGGGCAATCGTGGCGGAATCATCTGACGAGCCGGTATCCACGATAATGATCTCATCTACCATTTGACTTATAGAACCCAGACAACGATCCAAAAACGCACTTTCATCCTTCACGATCATGCATAAGCTGATGCCGTCCTTCACCCGATGCCCCTCCCTGCATGGCCTCTCCCAACCTTAAAAACAGCCCCGTTTCCCATACTTTCTCTTTCAATGGTTTCTATGCATTTCATTTTACACTTCTGTGTACGTCTCACTTGCCATGCCCTTCCTTAACTTCTTTAATCCCTATTTCCTCTTTTCCTTCTACTACCGTCTTACGCCCTTATTCTAGCCCTCAAACCCGTCTGCCCCCGGCAACTCCAGCCGAATATGCTGAATGACAGGCCAGTACGAATGGCGCTGCCTTTTGCCAGGTTCCGCCTGTTCCCGATCAGACGCAAGCTGCGCGAGATGGCAATCCGATGCACGAATTAGTCCTTTCACAAGCCAGCTCGTTCCGGCGGGCGTATCCAAAGATCCTGCAAAGGGTTCACGAGAATTGCCAGCATTCTTTTCCTTTTCCAATCTTCTTTCCGTTGTACTATCCATTTCAACCAGCAGCTGTCGTCCCCGGAGAATCAATCCATGCAGATCTTGCCATCTTCCGGACTGAACACACCCTTCCAGCATCAGCCCGAGTGCTTGCCAACCGTCGTACAGCCCACCATAATCCGAGGCCATCGTACCCTCAAGTCCAGCTTCATTCCTGATTCCACCTCTATCTTTCATCTCTGCTGCGACCTTCCACCTTCCGTCCAACCCCGGCTCTGTATCAGATGTACCCTGCCTGCTCTCGCCTGTATGTGAGCCTTTTTTCAGCCAAAGGGTGACGTCATCCTGTCCGCTCGTCTCCTGTTCCTCTTTCCCATCCAGCCATTGCAAACGTTCAAGCCAACGGGCAGCCATAGGTGCGAGTGAACCCTTTTTACGCTTCACGGTTTTGAGTTTCAAACGCGCTGTACTCCAGTCCCCTCGCTGCACATGCAAAATAGCCTCAGCTACAGAACGTTTCTCCCGTTGCTCGCCGGAAGAGCCGGGCGGCATCTCTTCAAGCAGTTCAAGCGCTGCATCGTAACAATGACACTGCTCCAGAATGCCTAGCACCTTCGTCAAAGCTTCCTCTGAATGCATAGCAAAACGCGATTTAACCACCGATGAAACCTGACGTTCCTGTCCTGATACCCGCATAATTCGAAATATGCGATAGAGTGGCGGTAACAGACTCGATTTTGCACGCACGGCTTCCACATAGGCATCCACAGCTCCCTCAAGATCAGACTTGCCTTCCAGCAGACGACCCAACGTATACCATGTCTGGTAGGTACCCATCCCTTCTTCTGTGTGGAAAATCGCTGGCGGCGGCCCCAGCCGAATGGCTTGACGAAGCGATTTCTCTGCAGCCCCCGGATCCCCTAAAGCATCCATACAAATGGCACGATGGTGCATCAGATCCGTGTACTCCGGAAATAGTTCCAGCGCCGCATCTACAAGCTCCAACGCCTCCTGCCAGCGCTGCAAATGCTCCAGACAGCGGACTTCGTATTTCAATAGCAAATGCGCATAACTGGTCACTGTAGGATCAATCATCTTCCGGGCTTTACCGAACGATTCCAGTGCCTGCTCCGCTTCACCCACACGTAAATACTCCACGCCCAGATTATAGTAATGAAAAGACTGGTCCGGCTCTTCCACCACTGCCTGCTGCAACAAACGCAAGTTGCGATTCACCTTGTCCTTACGTTCAACAACCACCGTCTGGTAGCCGTAATGGTGAATCACCATGTCCGTGATATGAAATGCAGCCTCCGGATTTCGCTCACAGATTGCCGCCGCAATCTGTTCATGAATGCGACCTTTGAACCGATGCTCAGGAGCATTGCGAAACAGACGCAGCACCGGATTGACCGTTGCTCCCTGCTGACCCGAACCCGTATAGTTATGAATGTTCAAAAACAATCCGTCGCATCCGCTGACTGCCGTCCAGCTTCTGATCTGCTCCCGAGCTGTCGCTTCCAGCGCCTCGTCCGCATCAAGGAAGAGAATCCAGTCGCCGGAAGCCCGCTCCAGGCCAGCATTTCGTGCTGCTGCAAAATCATCGCACCACGTAAAGTCAACCACCATCGCACCATGCTCCTGTGCAATCGCTTTGCTGCGGTCTGACGATCCGGTATCCACCACAATGATCTCATCGACCGCACCGCGTACACTTTCAAGACAACTCGGCAGCATGTCTTCCTCATCCTTCACGATCATGCACAGGGAGATCCGCTGTGTCTGACTCTGCTGTCTCTGATGCCGATGTGCCTGCATAGTGATTCCTCCTTTCCTTTGCATGATACACCGTTCGCCAAGGTATACCGTCCGCTGCTCGCAGCTGCTGCTCCAAAACGATCTGTTGAGCTGCAAGCACGGATGCTTCCGGGGAACGCTTCTGCTCCTGAAGAATCAAATCAAGGGCGATCTGTAAGTAACAAACCGCTGCCCCAGCACGGGCCTGACTGAATTCCGGCTCACGTTCCAGCGCCTGTTCAAAGAGCGAGAGTGCCTGCTCTAAGTGCCCTTTCGCATACAGCGTTTCGCCCAGCCAGAAAAGCCCCTCCGCATCGAGTTCCCCTTCTGTCATACACTGAATCAGCATCTCGGCAGCCATCATTGTATATCCATGCCGATACAGTAGACCCGCGTAGCTTCGCCGAATGGCCGTTTCTGACCTGTCACACTCTGACATCATGCGAGCCAGACGTTCATCGAGCTGCTTTGCGATGACCAGTTGCCCGCTCTGAATTGCACGGGTCACCATTTGTTTCGCAGCCCATTGTGCCTGTTCACTCCACTGCAAAAGCTGCCCATCAGGCACATCCTGTGCAGGAGTAAAGGTAGCTACACTTGGCGTATGCCCTATCAACAAACGGTCTGCCACCTTCCACATATCCCTTTCAGCTGCGGGTGATTTAGCGAGAAAAGAGGAAGACAACCGCCTTCCGTTCGCCCAACAAGCCAGTGCCCAGTCACTCCGTTCTTCTACTCGAAGGCTTAGATCGGGGTCATCTTGATCTCCTGTCATGCTAATGGAAGAGCTATAGGTCCGCTCGCGACGTTCACTGTCTCGCTCTCGCCAACAATCCTCAGCGAGATGCCATGCATCTGAGACTTGACCTGCACATAGCAGCCAGTGAAGTTGATCACCTGCCGGGACATGAACATTGGATGTCTCACTGCGGAGTAAATGCAGCGCATGCTTATACGCTCCACATCCAGCGAGGGCATAGACCATTTGCATTTTTATTTGTATCTGTATCGGTACTAGCCCTGTCTCCTTGTCTAAAGGGGGGCACCCATGCTTCATTTTATCGGCGTAATCTGTCCCATGTATCTCATTGAATTGATTAGCCAGATGCAGCAGCCGATCTGCAATCTGTTCATCTAGAATAACCTGTTGTTGCAACACATCCGCCAGCCCCATCCAAGCTGGTCTATAGGTGGGCAGATGCTCCAGTGCAAGCTCATATAGTCGGACCGCTTCTTGCATAAATCCTCGTTTCTGGGCAAGACGTGCCATCGATGTATATGCCCGGTAACTGCCTGAGCCCGCTTCTGTTACGTAAGGCTCAGTTATCGCTTTACCGCCGCTAGCCCGTACTTGATCTTGATCATCCTGTCTAGAGCCACAGGTACTCGCCCGTGCGTAGGCACGATATGCTCGCTCCTGCAAGCCTTGCCGTTCAAGGATTTCACCGTAGATTAGATGTAAATCGGCATACGCAGGGTAGTGGTGACATTCTGCGGTGAGCAGCATGTGTGCTTCTTCGTATCGCTCCAGTGCTGCCAGTACTTTGGCCAAATCTTTCACCAAGGTAGCCCGATATGGAGCCTGCCGTTCGGATAATTTCAGCGATTCCCCGAACGCTTCCGCTGCCTGTTCCAGATCACCCAGCTGGCAACATGTGACGCCAAGATTGTACAGGTGAAAAGGCTGTGCTGGATGATCCGCCAACTCTCGTTCAATCAGGCGCAAATTGCGCTTGGGTTTGTCACCTTTAGCGATCATCGTTGCGAGATAACCATCATGTCCCAGACGCAAAGGAGCAATCGGCTCTACTTCTTCCTCTGCTTTTACATCTGAATCTGTATTTACATCTACTAACTCCTTTGACGTACTTGCTTGTGGCGAATCCCATTCTGCATATGTTTCTCTCGTGGACTGATTCGTTGTAACATCACTGCTCTGCTCAGCAGTAACCTGACAGATCAACTGCTCATGAATGCGTCCTGTATACCTGTAACCGTGATGAGCCCGGAACAGCCGTACGGGATGGGACAGGATCTTGTCCTCCGGCCCTTCGCCGTACTGATTTTCGATCGTTATGCGCAATCGGGTAATGCTCTTATGGACACCTGGCAGAACAGTCATCAATTCTTCCAAACCTTCAATGACATACTCGTCAGCATCCAGACAGAGGATCCATTCTGTGGTTGCCAAGGGCAGGCTAATATTCCGTGCTTTTGCAAAATCATCTTCCCATCTAGCGTGCAGCACTACCGCACCATATGTTCTGGCGATATCAGGTGTCCGGTCGGACGAGCCTGTATCTGTAATGAACCATTCCAAGCCTGCTTGCTTGAAGCTGTCGAGACAGCGGGGCAGGCACTGCTCTTCATTTTGCACAATCATATGAATGCCGAGTAACCGGTTCTGCATCCGCAGTGACCTCCAATACAAAAAATACATGAAGCCCACTAAAGTGAACTCCATGTACCTATATGACAGCAGAGCAGGTTATGTGCCTTGTCCATTGAAGAACACGTCAATCGTGCTTGGTGCACCGAGCAAGCTTGAGCGATAAGAAAGACGTGTGTATTTCAGGAAACGTTGCGGTACCAGAACATCTACAGAACCGGATAGAATCCCTGTTACCGTAGTCACATCGGTGTACCAGTTGGTTCCGTTCGCACTGATCTCTACTTGGGCATCCACCCTGTTCACACCTGGTCCCCTGTTATACACGAAAAAGGAGTATGTGCCGAATACACTCGTGGTCACAGCAGGCAGCGGTGTGAATGTGTTAGCAGTCGGTGTGCCGACAAGTTGGTTCTCCTGAAAACTTTTTTGCGAGATGGAGGTTACGCTGCTAAGTGTACCGGCCGTAATCGTTGCGCCAAGCACGCTGGTAATGGTCCCGTTCAACAGGTTGGTTAACGTTCCGGCTGTGATCGTGGCACCGAGAACACTTGTGAGGGTACCATTCAACAAGTTCGTCAATGTGCCAGCCGTCACAGTGGCACCGAGTACGCTGGTGATCGTTCCGTTTAACAGATTCGTCAGCGTTCCGGCTGTCAAGGTAGCACCAAGCACACCGGTAATCGTTCCGGCGGTAATCGTTGCTCCAAGCACACTCGTAATTGTACCTGCTGTGATCGTTGCGCCGAGGACACTCGTAATTGTTCCGTTCAACAAGTTCGTTAACGTACCTGCGGTAATGGTCGCGCCCAGTACACTGGTGAGCGTACCATTTAACAGGTTCGTTAACGTACCTGCCGTCAACGTTGCTCCGAGCACACTGGTGATCGTTCCGGCGGTAATCGTCGCACCCAATACACTCGTGATGGTTCCCGCCGTGATCGTTGCTCCAAGCACATTGGTTATCGTACCGTTTAGCAAGTTCGTCAGGGTACCCGCCGTCACCGTCGCTCCCAGCACACTCGTAATTGTACCTGCTGTGATCGTTGCGCCGAGGACATTCGTGATCGTTCCGTTTAACAAGTTGGTCAGCGTTCCGGCGGTTACCGTGGCACCCAGCACACTGGTGATCGTGCCTGCCGTAATCGTGGCTCCGAGCACACTGGTAATTGTACCGTTCAACAGATTGGTCAGTGTTCCGGCCGTGACCGTTGCACCGAGTACGCTCGTGATTGTACCGTTTAGCAAGTTGGTCAACGTTCCAGCGGTTACTGTCGCTCCCAGCACACTGGTGATGGTTCCGGCTGTAATCGTGGCACCGAGAACGTTCGTGATGGTACCGTTCAGAATGTTGGTGATTGTACCCGCATTAATGGTAACCGTGGTTAGACCTGAAATGTTACTGATCGTCCCGTCTAGAATGATACCTACCACATTCCCGCTTGTATCCGTTCTGACGGGCTGAGCCGTACCTGTACTATCCTGACCAAAAATCAATGTTCTCAAGTTATCCGGATTCGTATTAAACGTTGTAAAGTTAGGCATGAGCCTCGTCCTCCTCCCTGGACAATCTGGGTAATTAAACTACCTTACGAGCATACGCTGTGCCTGAAAATATACATCAAGCCGAGTAGGCTGAGCCGGATCTACAGGCAGGAGCACAAGCCGGGTATAGTGTAGAAATCGCAACGGAACCAGCGCCTTTGTCTGTCCCCCCTCAATGACTTCCTGACTATCCACCGCATAATCTACGGCATTCGGACTAACCTGAACTTGAACGATCGCTGGATGTTTTCCACGATTGACCACGCCATAGCTGTACATGCTCAGAGATGAGGTGTCCTGGGGCGGGAGGGCATGTTCACCACGACCTGTCTCTGCTCCAGTGTAGGTATGCTCTGTAAAACAGTGAGTAGCACCAGGGAGTTTCGTGCGTGAGAAAACACCCTGTTTGAACCTAGGACGGGTAATCCGGGAACAAGGGGGCTTCAGCAGTTTGGCGCGGCGAGAACAACGGGATGGGCGGCGGCTGGCATATTTAGTTTTTGGTTTCATTGTCTGCTTGGCTGAGGGTTTCGTTCTCTTCCCGCTTCGCTTGGCTGTTCGACTCATCTCGATTTCCCCTTAAAAAATGTGCTTACGCATCGTATGCCCGGAAGGAGAATACGGGCACGGCTTCCGCCGTTATTTGGGAATTCGGATGTAATTCCCAAACGCTTTCTCTTCCTTTTACATATCATGCTAGTAATGAGGACAGGCGAAATAATGCAGGCTATAGGCTTTTTTCCATCTATTCCATGGTTCAGAGGAGGTCAAGCGGGATGACCAATACGAATGTGTTCAACCAGTCCAATGGCCCTTTATTCACCCAGCTGACCAACACATTTGCGGCCCCGGGAATCGGAGCAGCTCCAGACACGGGTGCGGCTGCGGCAGGCAGTTTTTTCGCCCTGACCACGAACAATACATTGATCCCTTCCAACCAAAATCTACTTCTGCAAATTTTGAATGCAGCAGGTAGCGGCAGAACGATCCGCATTGCGAGCCTCTCAGGGGGGACAACAGCAGCAGCTACACTCGTAGTCTATTCCGGCGGAACCGTGACTGTCGGCAGCACACCCGTGCCTGTAAATACATTGCTGGGTAATGCCAATACCAGCATCGTAACAACAAGGCAGAATACTGGGACTCTCGGAGGAACCTTCACAGGCCTGCTCAGTATCCCGCTCACTGCAGGCCTATATGCTCTGGATTTGAATGGCTCCATTGTTGTTCCCCCAGGACAATCGTTATCCGTTAGTTTGGGCATTGGTAATCAGACCGGAGCAATAAACCTGTTTTGGTGGGAATTCTAACCAGATTTTAGATCAAAGGTGGTGCACAACGTGCCAAATAATAATGTGTTTAATCCATTAAATCGTCCTGTCTATACGTCGAATACCAACACATATATCTCGCCCGGTATTGTTGCCCCACCCGAGAATAGTGCGGGCAGCACAGGTAACCTGTACAATGCAGGTTCCACTAACTCCACCACACTGGGGTTGCTTGGAGGGAGCGTAACGGCCACTTTGCAACTCGCCAATCCAACCGGAAGCGGCAGAACATTGTATGTTTCCCGTTTGTCTGGTGGAATTACTGTTGCGCTCAATCTGCTGTCCTCATTCAGCGGCACATTGACCCTAACTGCAAACGGTACACTCTCATCGCCAAGTACACTTACAGCCGTAAACAGCAATCTGTCCAGCAGTAATACAAGTGTTGCTCTTGTTCGATTTTCTACAGCAGCCCCATCCGGTGCTACCGCTATCATGTCCATGCCTCTGCAAGTTGGTCCATTTCAATCCAACGAGTTCGGTAAATACGTGATTCCTCCGGGTCAGGCCATAAACCTGTCCGTAACCGGATCACTCACTGTTGCCGGCTTGCTAGCCTCCACAACGTATTTCACTTGGTGGGAAGTGTGAATATCTGCAGCCATATCTGATAGGTAAAGATCAAAAATAGCCACGTTCGGATAAGTACCGAATGCGGCTATTTCGTATATTAGGATATGGAACGATCCAAAAAGGAATTAACACAACACGGTGTTCATCTTTTGAGCTGTATCCCCTTATGAAGAACTCCCGCGCGCTGGGCAAAAAGCAATTTAGGAGACGCCTTGCTGTGCAGATCCCACCTTTTCACTCGACGTGGATCTTCTGTTAAGCGACCACAACATACGCTGGAACAGGATGCCTGTGAGACCAATGGCTAGCGTAGCCAGACCAATCATTTGAAACGTCGGACTTGGTCCCGCCGAGCGGATGATCGCACCACCTGCCAGCGGGGCAGCGACCAGCACAACGCTGTATAACGAGTTTTGAATGCCGAATACACGTCCTACATAGTCAGGAGAGGTCTCTTTTTGCAGCAAATAATTCATCGTGACCATAAACAGTCCATTCCCCAGACCTGTACACAGGCCCAACATAATAATCCATGCCGTTGACGTATCCGGACCAATCCAGCCGAGTCCTGCAATCCCTGCCCCAATGAGAAAGTAGCCGCCGCCAAGCCCCCACCCGTAACCTAATCTCGGCAATCGGTTCAACAGCAAAATGATAAACACGGCTCCCGCACCTACGGATGAACCGAGCCAGCCGAGCATAGATTCATTACCTGGCTTGATTTCCCGAAACAGGGTCGTAAATTGATACTCGACCATTAGAATAGACATGAGGCCAAGACAGCCAAACACGATGGTATTCCTGACTGTGTGGGTGTGGCGTAAATACTTCCAGCCCTGTTGCCACTGCTTGAAGAAAGTCTCGGGTTCCTTCTGATTCTCTTCGTTATGCTCATCGGGTACTACAGCTTCTTTCTTCTCTACCAAACGTCGCAAAGGCCATAATACAGCGCCAGATAACAGCCGAGCACTCGCATTGATCAGAATGCAGATTTGTGGAGAGAAAAAGGCCAATACAACTGCACCCAGAAGGGGGCCTGCTATCTTGGCACACTGATTCACAAACCCGTTCAGTGACGAGGCTTGGAACAGCTGCTCCTCTGCCACGATCTGTCGTGTCAATGCCTGCTGGGCAGGAACGTGAAACACACTCATCATCGCACGCAGAGCCAGAAGCGGCAGCAGCCATGCCGGGCTTGGTGCGAATAAAATGCCCACCGTTAGCGCAATGGTAATGCCATCACAGAGAATCATAATTCTCACTTTATGCAGTCGATCAGCGAGAGCACCAGCTACCGACCCAAATAAGATACCTGGTACAGCCATACAGACAGGGATCAACGCGATAATCAACGGATCGGCTCCCCATCGGTAAGCCACCATGATTTGAATCGCGAGCGCATCGAACCAATCGCCAAAGGTGGCGAGTGCGTAAGCCATAAACAGACGCACAAACTTAAGATTAGTCCAGAGGCTTTTTGAGGTTTTTGCAGCAGATTCACCAGATGAATTACCTGCTTTAGCCGAATCGGATGTGTCGTTTCTTGATGAGTTAGCTGTCATACATGTACTTCCTCCCTTGATTACAGCGGTTTTGCGAACATGATGTCCTTAGCTGTAATCTTAGGTGAGTTATGTCAGAGGAAGATCAGAGGATAAGGAATCAGCGGATAAAAAGTGACGGATCGTCTTCACGATCTGCTGCCCATACACGGGCACGCCATAGGATTTACTGATTTCTGTATATATCTGTTGGTATTTATTGCGTAGTCTCCCTTCAACTCGGTGATGATCCATAAATAGGAGAATTTGATACGCTGAATTGAGATAAAGCGGTGCATGGAGTGACATTTTCAATACTTCCAGACCGTCATCCATTCGAAGTTCACCTTCTCGCACCCGTCCCTGCCGCAGTAGCCATAAGCCCTCCATCACCTGGAAACGGCCGATTTCTCGCAGATAAGGAGCGTCTTTTAATTGTGTACGCAGAACAGCCATCTGTTCCTCAACGGCCTCACCGCTCCCGCCCCATAATTCAACAGACAATGCGGCAATACTGACGGGTAACTTGAAATAGATCAACTGATTTGCTTCCATCACCCGACATGTTTCTTCCAACTGCTTCTTGGCTTCCTGATACTGCCCCGTCTCGGCATAGATATCGATGATATTAAGAATCCTTAATTCCTGGCGGTGCTCGGCAGGCAACACAGATGAATGAATCGCTTGTTTATACAACATCAGACTTTCCGTAGGTTCAACGAGAGCATGGACATAAATCAGGAGCCAATACAGACGCTCCTCCAAAGGAAACTCCGCTGTGTTCATTAGCCAATCCAAATCTCCCTGTATGAAATGCAGGTACAACTGATAATATGGTTCTATTCGTACGCCGAGTGCCTCTTGTTGACGAACCAGCATCTGGATTGAATTTCCCTGGCCGAACAGATGATATTTCCGAAGCAGTCCATGCACAACTTCCTGCATCTCGGGATCATGGATGGACGGATTCGGGGGCAACACGGCTCTATTCTCCCGTAAAGCAAGTCGATATCCATAACCACGGACCGTATCGAGACTGACTTCATCCCAGCGCTTCAACTTCTTACGGAGACGATAGATGTGATCATCTACGGTGCGCTCCACCGGATATTCTAGCGGCCATACCCGATCCAGCAGTTGACTGCGTGTAAAGGCCTTATCTTTGTTTTTGTACAGAAAATGCAAAAGCGCAAACTCCTTCGCCAGCAAGCGAATCGAATCCATTTGCTGAGATACCGTATAGGTTCCCTCATCAAATTGAAGAGACATTCTCGTTCCTCCCTTGTGTGACCTCATATTTTCATACATAAATCAGCAAGCTGCTTTATCTTTTTTCTAATGTATCTATGTATCTCTCAAGTATTTTTCAATTCTCACTTTTCAACATACCATAAAAAAAGCCCCTTGCGATAACGCAAAGGGCCCTGTTTCTCAAGCGATAGTTGTATCTGACTTCACATGAATTCAACCCTTTTGGGTTAAGAATGTGCACTGCCTTTTCAGAAAGAATCCCTGTACCCTGGTGCTTATCCCAGTACCACGCGGTCATCCGCCATCTTCTTGCCGCTAATCCGCTCGAATTCACCGAGCAGTTCGGGCACCGTGAGCGTGCGCTTGTGCTCTTCACTGACATCGAGAATGATTCGACCCTTATCCATCATGATCAGTCGGTTGCCAAGACGGATGGCCTGCTCCATATTGTGTGTTACCATGAGTGTGGTAAGCCTCATCTCGCGGACAAGTGTCTCCGTCAGTTCTGTAATGAGTTCGGCACGAGATGGATCAAGTGCTGCCGTGTGTTCATCCAGCAGCAAAATCTGCGGCTGAGTGAACGTTGCCATCAGTAAGCTAAGCGCCTGACGCTCGCCACCAGATAGGAGACCCACCTTGGCATTCGGGCGTTTCTCCAGTCCAATGCCAAGCTTCTCCAGCTGCGCGTTAAAGATTTCACGTCTGGCGCGTGTCACCCCAAAGCCAAGTCCACGTCCTTTGCCGCGTTTGTACGCCATCGCCATGTTCTCTTCAATAGACATATGTGGCGCGGTTCCAGCCATCGGGTCTTGAAAGACACGTCCGATCCAGCTACTGCGTTTATGCTCTGGCAGATTCTTGATTGAACGTTCGTTGATGAGCACATCGCCCATATCCGGCTTCATGACACCTGAAATAATGTTCATCAGGGTCGATTTCCCAGCTCCATTACTGCCAATGACTGTTACAAAATCACCCGGATTCATGATCAGATTCACACCAACCAGAGCTGTTTTCTCATCCGTTGTGCCCGGGTTGAACAGTTTGGTGACTTGTGTAATCTCTAACATGCTACATGCCCCCCTTTGCCTGTTGGCCGCCAGAACGCATCAGCTCTTCGGTCCGCTTGCGGGCAAGGCTTCGCTGTTTCATTGAACGCTGCATCGTCGGGAAGACAAGTGCAATAATAACGATAACGGCAGTGATCAGCTTAAGATCGGACGTTTCGAACCAATCTACCTGCAAGGCAAGTGCCACTACAATCCGATAGATAATGGAACCAACGACCGCTGCCAGTGTCGCCCAGAATACCGTTCTGGCACCCAGGATTGCTTCGCCAATAATGACGGAGGCCAGACCAATGACGATCATGCCAATGCCCATTGTAATATCGGCGAACCCCGATTGTTGAGCAATAAACGCACCAGACAAAGCCACCAGTCCATTGGACAGGCTGACACCAATAATGGTCGTCACATCCGTATTCGCGCCAAAGCTGCGAATCATGCGTTTGTTATCTCCTGTAGCGCGAAGCGCAAGTCCGATATCTGTTTTCATAAACAGATCAAGCATGATTTTAAATACTAGCACAACGATGATAATCAGGATCATGACATGTTCACCCGAAAACGGCGTTTCCACGCCCATAATCGATTTGTTTGGTGCGCCAAGAATACGCATGTTGATCGAATACAGAGCAATCATCATCAAAATACCGGATAACAGTCCGTTAATTTTGCCTTTGGTGTGCAAGAGGCCCGTGAGAGCTCCAGCCACCATACCGCCAGCCATAGCTGCCAAACAGGCCAGCCAAGGGGAGTAATCATTGGAGATCATGACCGCCGCTATCGCGCCTCCTGTAGTAAAACTTCCGTCTACGGTAAGATCGGGGAAATCCAGAATACGGAACGTAATATAAACACCCAGTGCCATCAGCGCATATAACAGCCCCAGCTCAATTGCCCCTTCAATGGAATTCCAACTTATACTCACACTGCTTCCTCCTTGTCTATCTCTATCCGAAAAGAATGAGGCGAACCCACCTGCACGTTCGCCTCGCATCCGTCTGCCGAAGTATTGTCATCCTGCCAGTTGCTCAATAGATCAATCTAGCTGTTGGTTCATTGATTCATTATTGGATAATATTATTTGCCTGATCTTTCACTTCCGCCTTCATCTCATCCGTTACTGTAATGCCTTGAGCTTCAGCCGCTTTCAGGTTCAGGATCAGATCCAGCTTGTCAGGCACGGTAACTTTCATGTCGCCTGGTTTTGTGCCGTTTTTCAGAATATCCGCAGCCATCTCACCTACTTGGTAGCCATGGTCATAATATTTAAATCCTACGGTTGCAAAAGCACCCTTTTCTACCGTATCCCGATCACTGGAGAAGAACGGAATTTTGTTGCTGTTTGCCGTCTGGATGATCGTATCCACAGCACTTACAACGGAGTTGTCGAGTGTAATGTAGAAGGCATCGACTTTACCAACCAGCGAGTCTGTCGCTTGTTTGACTTCCGATGTATTAGTCACTGGGGCTTTAACCAGCTTGATGTTATGTGTAGCAAGAGCCTTCTCTGCATTGTCAGCCATAACAACTGCATTCGGTTCACCTTCGTTGATGACCAGTCCTACTGTTTTTACATCTGGTAGATTTTTAGCGATAAAATCAGCCAATTGCACAATCGCCTCTGGATTCGTATCCGATGCACCGGTTACGTTGCCGCCCGGCTTGTCCATATCACTCACGAGTTTCGCGCCCAGCGGGTCCGTCACAGCGGCAAACAAGAGTGGCTTGTCCTTTACTTGTTGCGCGAGAGCTAATGCAGATGGCGTCGCAATCCCGAGCACGAGGTCATTTTTGGAATCACCCGCGATTTTTTGTGCAATGGACAGGTTATTCGTGGAATCACCCTGTGCATTGTTATAATCAATCTTAAGATTTTTGTTCTCTTCAATGCCTGCATCCTTCAGGGCAGCGATGAATCCTTCACGTGTAGCATCCAGCGATGGATGTTCCACAATCTGGGAGATGGCAATCTGATATGATTTTTCGGCGCTATCCCCGCCTGTTGTACTGTCTGATCCTTGGGACTCTGAGCCTGAACCACCGTTATTTCCGCAACCTGCCGCTACGATCATCGAAGCAACCATCATTAGTGACATCCAAAACTTCTTTTTCATCTGTAAGAACCCCTCTCAAAATGGTTAAAATGTGATCTTCCCACTGCACTCTATCTCGTATCCTCTTGGGTAGAATAGAGCGGGACAAAACAAACGCTTCAACGCATTGTTGCTTTGATCGACAAAAGCAGACAAATCTAGACTTTTGGCATGCGACTGAAGTCCATGCTGTGATGCTCTTTTATTGTTTTCCTAATATTAAAGTGCATCCCGGCTTCCGTCAATGGTTGAACCGCTTCCATTTTCGTATAATTCAGATACGTGATAGAAAACGTTACATAAAACAAAAAAAGACAACCCACAAATGGTGCGGGTTGCCTCATTTTCCTATCTACTTTAGTCCATAAGCATCGATCTAATACGGTATATTCACCTACAATTTAAACTTCTCAATCTGTGACCGCAGTTGCTCTGACATATTAGCAAGTTCCGCTGATGAGGACGCGACTTCCTCCATAGAAGCCATTTGCTGTTGTGCTGCTGCGGAGACATTTTCGGTCTCTGCTGCCGTCTCGCTAGCGGAATCAGCAATGAGGCGAATAGAGCCTACCAAGCTGTCTGTGCCAGAAACAATTTCCTCTGCCGCCGCCGACACACTACGGATGCTGTCAGCGACCTGCTCCACAGAAGAGCGAATATTCGTAAATAAGTCACTTGCGACTTCGCCAGCCTGTTTACCTTGGGCAGCCTGCTCAACAGTCTGTTCAGATGCACGAAGTGTACGCTCAATCTCCACCTGAATGCGCCCAATAAAACCAGCAATCTGCTCCGCGGATTCAATCGATTGTCCAGCCAAATTACGAACCTCATCCGCAACGACAGCAAATCCCCGTCCGGCCTCACCTGAACGTGAAGCCTCAATTGCCGCATTCAGGGAAAGGATATTGGTTTGCCGTGCAATGTTGCCAATAACAACTACAACTTCACCAATAGAGTTGGACAAACTACCGAGGTTCTGAATGGTACCCGACAGCTCACGAATGCCGTGTTCCATCTCATCCATCTTCCTCCCCATATCATTCATAGCTGCCGATCCATCTGCCGCCAGCACATTAGCCTCCGAAGCAACAGATGATACATGAGAGCTATGTTCTGCAACACCATTAATCTGCAGGGCGATATTCTCCGCTACATCGCTACCATCTTGTACGCTCGACGTTTGACGCTCCGAGCCCTCGGCAACCACCATAATAGCCTCCGTAATGCTCTGTGATGCATTGGAACCTTGCTCAGCACCTACGGCTAGCTGTTTGGCAGAGTCCGTTAATTGTCCGGATAGATCCGAAACATTCGTCATCAACTGATGTAGTTGCTCACTAGATCTATTAAATGAATGCAGGGCTATGCTAATATCCGTTTTCCCTTTTACAGGGATGCGATACGTCAGATCGCCTTGTGCCAGTAGATCAATCCCGTGTGTGAGTTGACGAATGGGCTTTACAATTTTTGTCGCGATTAAGATACTGAGTAACAACGCGACCGCAACAATGATGATCCCTACAGTAAGTACAAGCACGAGCAGATCATTAACCGGTTTAGAAAACTCACTCTCATCCATATATGTAACAACAACCCAGTTCAGTTCTGTTTGAGTCATGTATCCCAATCTTTTAACACCATCTAGTTGAAAATCAAATGCAAGATAATTGCCTTTTACCGCTTCAGCAAATGCTTCATTCATATGGGTGTTGCCCATATCCGTAATATTACTATTCATAATTTTCGTCTCATCTGGAGAATAGATAAAGATTCCACTCGCTGTCGTCAACACTGCTTGTCCCGTGTTGCCGTGCTTAAATGCACTTACATCTTCAACCAGTTCATTAATCTGATATCCAGCTGTATAGAAACCAACTGGCTGACCATCTTTCATGATCGGCGACCCAATAGCAACGCCAAGTTTATTATCTACTACAGAAATCAGCGGTTCAGAGACATACGGGCGACCCGCCTGAATTTCTTTTAAATAAGGCCGGCTCGATAAGTCATATTCTTTACCTGTCGCGTCCATAGCAAACTGTCCTGTTACATCCGGTGAATACAGAACCGTAGTAAACTCCGGATGTTGCTCTTTTAAACTGGAGAGAAATTGCATCTGTTGCTCTTTATTGTCTCCAATTGACGCACCTTGCTCGGCAATCATTCTAACGATAGTTTGTTGCTCTTTCATTTTGATATCCATTTCTTTGGCCAGCAATTTCGTATCCAATACGAGTTGCTTCGTTGAATAACTTTTGACCTGATTAGATGTAGGAACATAGAAGGTGACCGAAAGGACCGCAACACAGACAATAACAATGATCAGTGAAGACAACATGATTTGTCCTGCTGTTTGCCTTAATGAACAAAATGTGAGTATTGAACGAAGAAAACCTGATTTTTTTTGAGCCATGACCTATCCCCTTTTTTTTAGAGACTATAATTTTTATATGATGTATATCGGTATAATCACAGGAGTTTTTAATCCGTAAAATACGACTTCTAAAAATAAATTCGGAAAAAACTTCGGATAACAGAACGATTTAATTGCATATGTTCATAATGAGATATCAATGTGTGCATTCTTATTTATCGATGAAAAGTTGCATTGATGAGAGAATCAGTTGTGATGTTATTTTAATAAACTTTAAGAAAACAATAATAAAAAGGTCAATCATGGTAGTATCTAACCATAATTGACCCGTTCAATGTAAAGGGATAGTATTATTTAGGGTGAAAAGTCCTTATTAGTTGAATGATGGGTTTAATCGGTACTGGATGTCCTTCACCGAGTATTACCTTTCCTCTCGACACAGGTGAAGATACTGGCCGAATTCAGGGAAGGCATCCCAATTTTTCTCAAGAGTATCTTTAGCCTCACGTTCCTCGACTAAACCTGTTTTAAAATCTCTCTTCTCCATTGCTATATAGCCATCTTCTCGAAAACCTATAATCAAACTATTTAATTCCTTATCCGTTTTATCACCATATTCCCAATACATTGATGTTTTTAAAAAGAGTTTGCCACTACTCATAACTTCAAAATCATAATTTAGATACTTACGAGTCAGCTCATCATAAAAGCCCACAGAGACCCATTCTTTTGTCACATTCACTATATATTCAGGCTTTTCTTCTTTGGCTAATATTGCCGTATATGGTTGTCTTTTTTGATGGTGCAGGTATGCAGTATGTTCATTGAAAATATTCCACGGCTTCTTTTTGATATCTGACCATTCATCACAATAATATATTTGCATAATCAATTATACTCCTTCCCGTTAATATCCCTAATAGTAATTTTGTTTTTCGTTGCCTCACCAAGAACTGACTGCGGAATTGGTTTGTTTTGAATCTGCTTCATCTTGTCCAATACTGCATTGGTTCCTCTTCCATTATAGGAACCCTTGCCGTTTTTCATACTACCCGCGACCATCCCAATCCCGGCTACAATCTGGCTCCATTTCAAGGAGGCGATCATCATCTTGGCGTAATCGTCTGTGACAGGCTCTCCCGTAAATGGATTTACTCTCAGCTCGAATGCTTCTATCTGTAACTGAAACAAATCCTGATCTGCAGACTCGGCAGGTCCCAGCCCCTGGCTTAAGCTGCTTTTATCCAGCTTTCCCTTGTCTTTCTCGTACGCTTGCATTACCGCCTGATCCGTCACACCCTTGTCGTTCACAGGCAACCACGTATGCAAATATGAATTATACACCATCCGGTATCCCTTATTATCGTTGCTTTGCGTTGCTTTCAGCCCAATCGACCTCGTGGCTACGTTTCCTGCTACGGCTACTCCGCTGACCTCATCCGCCTGCTGAAACCGCCTGCCGATCTCTCGAAGCTCCTTCGCCATGTGGGCCCAATTCTCTAACGTTTCGATCATACGGGGCTGGTTCTCTTCAAATCGTTCTAGAACCGCTCTCGTACCATTCCCGACCACATCGATTCCAGCCAGCGCATTAATCGAACGAGTTCCTCGCCGAGTATTTTCCATGTGCCCGCGAGTCTCCTCCACCTCTCGTGCCGCTTCAAACAGTCATTCGGGAGTCACTTGTATTCTACTCATTACGTTCTACATCTGTCCAGGTTCAGGCTCTACGTCTTCTTTTCGTTAAAACTAACGCATCACATGGTGGTATCTGACCATAATTGACTTGTTTTTTGTATCGGCATAGCGTTGTTATTTAGGTTATAAATTCAATTATTTGATGTGTGTACAACCGAAATGGAGAAATCTTTATAGGAGTATTACATTGGTTAAGTCCTTTTGAAATCAGCCGTCCGACTCATTTGGCACTGGGTGGGAGTTAAGACAAGGGCAAAAGAAAGCCACAGTACGGGCGGCTATCTCGCATTGTGGCTTGGCTGTTATACGATCTTATTGTTGGGGTTGTAAATAGATTTACACTATATTTTTACAGGTATTCTCACTCCCAAAATTCACTCATTTTGTATAATAAAGGGTTTGTTTCATCTTTATTAACTTGATCCCAGCGGATTACTGTAAAATCATCAGATACTACATTTGTTAATTGATGAGATAAAATAATATGGCTATTGTTTGAAAAAAATAATACAAGTCCAACTTCTCTAGGATGATCCCATTGCAAGGAGTTCATTGTTTCAATTTTAACTATTTCATACTTAATTAAACTGTGACCAACAATGTTTTTAAAATAATCCTCAGAATATTCTTGGTCACATGCTTCAATTGGAAATAATTCTTTGTCATTTTTCATTAGGTCATCAGTTTCTTTACCATCTATGGTTTCAGCCCATAGTATTATACTGCTAACTTTAACATCACTACTGAATCCTATTGATATATTTGATTCAAATTCGATACAAAAAGGTCCTGTTGTAAGTGAAAATACATCCTTTTTATCTATTTCACATTCAGTTGCTGAATCTTCTTTGCTCCACCAGCTATATCGAATTAAATTTTCAACTCTTTTCCCAACTAAATGATCCAGTAAGTTTCTTTGGGCAGAGGGAAAAGATGATACAAAAAAATTATGTTTCATAAACTACACCTCACTTATTTGCTCATTTTCCTCTTCTTCCTCCATTTTTCGATCAATTCTCTTTGTTGCTGTTAAGACACCATTCATAACGTAAACTGTTTTTTGTGCTTTATTTGTTCCTAGTCCAGAAACAGGCGTTTTCTGGTAATTATTATAGTTTTTTATTCAAGTTGCACCCTGATAATAATCTTGAGATTTATCTTTCAATTCTCCAGTTCTAGAAGTTTGGAAAGTTGCATTAGCATGGGTCCAATTAAAATCAAATTACTTTACCTCAATGCTTTTGATTTGTCGGTTGCTTCCGAAAGTGAATTCTTTTCATATGGGAGACGCCCCCCTATCAAAAAAGAAACCTCGAAAGACTCGAAATCATTCAAGATTATTTAATGTTCTCTCACTTAAAAAGGAGTGAATCATCGCTTTTCCGTTTTTTCATAAAATCTCCAGGTCCTCCTTCTGATTTGATTCTCAAGGACGGTAGATAAAATGATAATGAAACCCATGTTTGCGGATCATTTTTAACATGTCTATTTAATACGACTGTGGATGACATAGGTACTTTGATCTGATAATCAGTGAATTCTATATCTGCATCATAATATTTCTTGAGGTATTCTCGCCCGATAGGTTTGGTTTTTTGATAATATGTATTTTTCTCTTTGTTGGATAAACCTCCACATCCACTAGCAATAGCTACTACCACTAAAAATAATACTCCTACACGGATGATTTTGAGCAAGCGAGTACCTCTTTTCAAAAATTACTCACCTTATATGAATGTCATTTTATTCGGATTTAACTTTTCTTTATATAGCCTATAGAATCGTTGTTTAAATCTATCTTTCGAGAGGGAAGAGTCACTGAGTATTAACCTCATCCTCACTTTTGCGTTTTTTTATAAATTCTCCTGGTCCTCCAGCAGAATCTACTTTTAAAGATGGAAGAGAAAGAGACAAAGAAAGAGAAGTATAAGGGTCATTTTTAACATGACCATATAATACAATTGTTGATGACATGGGTAAATGAACTTCGTAACGATTGAACTCAACCTCAGCATCATAATATTTCTTGAAATATTCTTGTCCAATAGGAATAGCTTTCTCATAAAATTCTTGTTTTTCAGCTTTAGAAAGGCCACCACAGCTTGTGAGAATAGCTATAAAGAATAAAATCATTAAAGTATTACTAATCCACCTTAACATAATAAAAATTCCTCCTAATATGGAAAAAGTGTGTAGCATAGTATACTATAAACCTAAAGAAAGGAGAATACTAATGAACGGCTATATAACTGAAGAAACATATCATAGTATATCTAGGAAAGTGTACGACACGGAGATTAAAGTTGGGCAGGAATTTGACGAAATCCCCGGATGGAAAATCGTAAAACCTCCAACTGTTCTACACGACAGCAAGACTGGATTTGACGCTGAAGTGTTCCACAATGAAAATACCAATCAAATCATTATAGGTTATAGAGGTACAGAGCCCGGAGATCGACCTCTCAGTGCAAAGCTTCCCGATTTGGAAACAGACGTGATGGACGTTGTGCTTGGAAGAGCAAAACAGCTTGAACATACATATAATCAGCATCAGAGTGGAGTAGAACGACTACCAAGCAAATATAGCCAAAAATCGATGAATGAAGGATATAAGGATACACAATTTTATCAGGCAGAGGAACTGTATAAAACAGTTAAGAAGGAGTACCCTACAGCCGATATCACAACAACAGGGCACTCATTGGGCGGTGGATTAGCCGAATATGTCGCAGCACGAAATGATCTATCCGCAGTAACTTACGATCCAGCCAATATATTGCCCGTTCTGTCAGATGACATTATCAAGAAAATAGATAATGGGGATTTTAAGAACAAAATCTATTCCATATCACATCCCGGAGATGTTGTTAGTTCTGGTGTTATGAGCGCTAGGAAAAATGTAGGTACAGGTGTGTTCATTGATAAAACATACGACGAGGCAAACCAAAGGATATATATTCCTATTCCTAAGCCTGATAAGTATAGTGAGTATAATTTCTTTAAAAGCTTTCTGGGCATGCAAGACAAATATTATGTACCGATCAACATCCCATTTTTTCACCAAAATCCAATTCAGAAATTTTTGAACTCTTTCAGCAACGAGAAAACGCATGATCTAGCTTATTTCCAGTTTGATGAACATGGATTCATTAAAAACAAGTTGTTTTCCACAGTAGATGGACAGCCGATCAATGGGAACCTGCGTTTTGATACATATTTAAAATCATTGGTTGCACAAGATAATATGCAGAAAGCCTTTGATCAACTTTTACAAAAATATGGTTCGAAATTAGGCGTGTATGGACAATATGCAGCAACGGCAAATGGTGTTACTATACAGTTGTCTGTTGAGGATTTGAAAGCGGCCGGGCAGAAAATGGAGCAGCATGTACAGGAATTTCAGGCAAGTTTGCCAACAGCGATTAATTCAATCTTGCGATTGATTGAAACCAGTCAAAGCCGATCTTTAGAACCTATTGTGGACCGGCTGACCCATGATTTGCATAAGTTTAGCCGATGGTACGAAGAAGAGGCCCATGTTATTGCAACATACATTAATAAAAAGGCAGAGGACTTCCGAGCAGCCGACGAGGGAGCAACAAATTAACTCGGCATGACGTCAGAGGTTTGAATCATTATATATAGCAACGGCGAGGGAACATGTGCTTCAAACCTATCAACGATATGAAGGTAATTAAGGTTACCGAAGCACAAAGCAAAATCAAAAAGTATATCCGTTTTTACAACCGAAAATGGTCACAAGGAAAACTAAAAACTGACGTCGGTAGAGTACCGACGTCAGTTTTTAGCCTAATTACTCAGATCAATATCTATTTCTCTCTAGGATCGTTGACCTATCCTATTACTTCCCTGATACCTCACGAATCTGGTACTTGCACTTCTTGCCGCCATCAGCATAACACTCGGTACGCTCGACGTCCGCTTGCAATAGGGAACGAAATAGCTCCAGCTCACAACGACAAGCCTGCTTGTACACACTCGCAACCTGCACAATAGGACAGTTTAGTTCGGTAATGACGTACGTACCATCTTCTTCTATAGATGCATCGGCCATATACCCGTTGGCGTTCTGGATTCGTGCCAGTTCCTCGACACGTCCGGCGAGGTCATGCCCCTCCATCTGCGGCAAGCCACTGCGAAGCAACTTATCACGGCGACCTTCGAAAAGAGCATCCACGACTCCACCGCCTGCCGTATCGGACAATTCATCCAGCAGTTCCAGCGTCAGCGAGGAATAAGACTTCGGGAAAAAACTGTCTCCGCGATCCGTCAGATGATATACCGAGGAGGGACGCCCTGCTGTTGCACGAGCCTCACGCACTTCGATCCAGCCTTCCTGCTCCAGAGCTGTCAGATGTCGGCGAATGGCCATTCCGGTCAGCCCCAGTTCCGCGGTGATCTCGCGGGCCGTCATCGTTCCTTGCTGCTTCAGCATGAACAGAATCCGTTCACGCGTTGTACGTTCTTCTTCACGCTTCATGTTCAGCACCTGCTCTCCTGCTTATGCCTTAACCGGCGCTGCCTCCCGGCAAGCATCCGAGCAAAAGCGGTTATGCGTCTCTTCGCAATCCTCACAGCAGACATGCTGTAGGTTGCAGGTCGGACAATTAATATATCGGTCATGTGTCGTACCACAGTGATAACAGCTAGCGATGACAATATCCTCATCAGTACGGTTGATCGGTACGGAAATCCGCTCGTCAAATACGTAACATTTGCCGTCAAACAGACGTCCTTGCACCTCAGGATCTTTACCGTAGGTCACAATTCCGCCTTCCAGTTGGGCAACATCCTGGAAACCTTCCTTGATCATAAACCCGGTCAGCTTCTCACAGCGGATACCGCCCGTGCAGTACGTAATGATCGTCTTGTCTTTCACATCACCAAGATTCTCCCGAATCCACTCCGGGAATTCACGGAACGATTCGACGTCCGGGCGGATTGCCCCGCGGAAATGGCCGATCTCATACTCATAATCATTACGTCCATCAATGACGATAACGTCATCCCGTTGCAAATGCTCGTGGAATTCCTTCGGCGAGAGGCGTTTACCGCTAATCTCATTCGGATCAAGTTCATCGTCTACGCGGAATGTTACCAGTTCTGCTTTGTGACGCACAAAGATTTTTTTGAACGCATGCTCTTCTACATCATCAATTTTAAATACCATATCCTTGAACAGCGGGTTGGCATGCATGTCCTTCATATATTGTTCCGTCTGCTCAGGTGTTCCAGATACCGTACCGTTGATGCCTTCGGAAGCGATCAGAATACGGCCTTTCACCCCTAGGTCTTTGCAGTATTGCAGATGCTCTTGCGTAAACGTCTCGGGGTCTTCAATCTTCACGAACTTATAATATAAAAGCACGCGATACGCGCTGTTACACATGTATATCACCTGTTCCTCTTCCATGTTGTTGGCCGGTTTCTCCGGCGAGCCACCTACATTGCACCCTGACTTGCAAAAAAAGAAAAGAAACAGCCGTCCGAAACATCGTCTCGAACTGCTGTCTACCATTCGACTTTATATTCCTGCATACTAGTTTATCGGAAGCGGAAGGACTTAGTCAATATAAATGTATAGTAAGGCATGAAAGATATGGAACGCTCCTTTCATGCCGCTACTATCCTATGATTGGGCAACTATTCCGAAATCGTAATGATCGAGGTCACAAAGTGATATTTTTCATTCTCCATCACCGATTGTGACAGCAAAATTTTGTTCCCCTGCGGGCTCCAGGCTAACGAATCAGCCACATTGTCCATCTCTGCGGAGATCTGGAATTGCTCTGCCGATTCGGTGTTGGAAACAAACAATCCTTTTTCGTTATCCTTATCGGAATTAATCGTGTACGCAATCTTGGAGTCGTCACCCGACCAGCTTGTGCCAAAAATCTGCGTGCCTCTGGCGAGTGTGGCCTTCTCATTGCCTTCCAGATCGGTGAGCACGAGCGCCCGTTTGGTGTCCGCTGTTCTTTTTACAATCGCAAGCCTTGTTCCGTCGTTCGAAGGGATGACCCACTCCACGCTTTTGAGCACCTGTTTGACTTCGCCCGTCTTCGCATCATAGGTGTTCAGTTGACCGTCTTCTCCGGTAATGTAATAGATCATATTGCCCGACACCTTGATACTGCGAACGTTAAAGTTTCCCGTCTCTACCAATACTTTTGTGGTGCCGTCCAGTGCAGCCGAGATCAGATCTCCTTTCATATTGGAAAAAACGACATGTTCATTATCCAGCCAGGCACCTTCCTGAACAAATCCATCCTCTTTCCCCGCAGCAACCGCTTCTCCGCTTTTCAGGTTCAGCATGAAAGGCCAGCCTGTCGTTTCCTCCGTCTGCCAGTAGAACAGATGCTGTCCATCCGGCGATACTTGCGGTGCTCCCAAGTTAACCTCGCTCTCTATAAGCGGTGTGTCTGTGCCTTTTGTCAGATCAACCATGTACAGATTATGCGGATACCGTTCCTCTCCCTCTACACTAACGGGTTTCATGGACGTATTCTCTTTATCCGTCACAATCGAGCTCTCGCTCAACCATGTGATTCCACGCATATTAGGCAATTTATCTATTTTCTCAAGTTTGAAATTCTGGTAAACGGACGTGTTCGTATTATCTTTTACGGTAATGTCTGTGCCTGTTTTGGCACCTTCTGTATTGCCAGACGGCTCTATGGTGCTTCCACAGGCAACCGTGGTCAGCAATGCAGCTGCCCCCAGCGCTCCAAACGTGACTTTCATCCATCTCATCATGTCGTGATCCCCCTCGGTTACTTATGCTATACACCCATCATAAAGCTGGCATACTTCCAAAGTTATTCAGACTTGTTTCCAACTTGTAAACTTGTATCTATATCTTGATCTACAAGCGGGAATACGAGTTGAAATGTCACGCCATCTTGATGCTCCTGATCGCTCGGTAATAAAGTAATCGTTCCGCCCTGCTTCTCAACAAACTGCTTTACGAGGGATAAACCGAGTCCGGTTCCGCCTGTTTTGCGAGCTCTATCCTTATTGACGGTGTAAAAAGGTTCAAAAATCTTATCCCGTGCCTCTTCAGGGATCGGCGTACCTGAGTTATAGATGCGAATCATGACTTGATGCTCGTTCATCCGCAATTCGTTTTCGACCCGGATAATGCCTCCAGGTACGTTATATTTGATCGCATTGTCCAGCAGATTGATGAAAATGTGCATCAGACTCTCCCGGTCACTGTGAATGACGGCAGGCTCCAGATCGAGCTCCATGTTCAGTGCGAACTTCTCAACCTTACCTCGCATTCGCCCGCAAGCGTCCGCAAGCAATGCCCTGATTTCCACATCCTCTGCCTGATTCTCAAAATCATACTTTTCCAGCGCGGACAGGTGCAGTACCTTCTCCACCATTTCATATAATCGTTCGGTTTCTTTCCCGATATTATTCGTCGCATCATCCAGCAGTTGCGGATCATCCTTATACATGTTCAGCAGTTCCACATACGCCTTGATGGATGTCAGCGGTGTCTTGAACTCATGGCTAATGTTGCCGATATATTGCTTCTGCTGCTGCTCCAGCGCTTGCAACTTCTCAATCGCCAGTTGCAACTTCTGCTGCTCGGCATGCATCGCTGTAATGTTTTGTTGAATAGACGTGCTCATATAATAAATCCCTTGTCCCAAATCACCTAGTTCATCCTTACGTTTGACCGGGGATTCGGTAATATAGTTCCCTTCCTGAATGGAGGCCGCTGATTTCTTCAATCGGGTAATGGCTACAGCAAAACGGTTGTAGAACAGATAACCTAGAATGAAACTAAGCACAACCACCGTGATGCCTGCCCATAGGAACAATTGTTGGATCCGGGCATAGAAATCCTGATAACTCTGCACGGAATATTGAATCCAGATGGCACCAATCTGTCCCTCCGGTCCGTCCAGCGGAGCGGCATAAAGCAATGTCTCTCCCTGCTCGTGATAGGCAATTTTATTCTTCAATGCGTAATTCAGAGTCTCCTGAACGAGTTCATTCTCACTTGGCGCAAAAGAAGCTCCCACTTGTTTGCCACTCATGTCATATAGTGCAATTGGCAGGCCTGTTGAGTCAGAGAGAGCTTGCGCCAATCTACGTCCATTTTGCTGCAGGAACTGTTCCGGCTCCTGACGAATGGCCTCCGTATAATACGCCTGGCGCACATTCAGATTAATGAGACGCGTCTGTTGCGCGAGAGTACGCTCTACCTGTGATTGCTGATTAAGCTCAATGCCTCGCAGCACAAGAGAACTAAGTACAACCACGGTGAGGATGAGCAATGCAGCCAGAAACACGCTGAATTTTAGCTTGATGCTGACTCTCATACCGCTCCGCCTGTTTCAGGAGCCGTTGCCTTGTACCCAATACCGTACACCGTTTGCAACATTTGCTGATCGGTATCTCCGATTTTTTTGCGCAAACGCTGGATATGAATATCTACCGTCCGTGTCCCCCCTGCGTACTCCATGCCCCACACTCGATCCAGCAGATCATCCCGTGTGTACACCCGTTCCGGATTGGACATCAGAATGGTTAGAAGGTCGAACTCCTTCGGTGTTAAGTCCAACTTCTCTTCACCCACCGTCACGGTGCGATGAGCAACATGAATACGCAGGGTTCCATTGACAATCGCCTGACTCTTGGAATCGTCCTGCGGCGGCGTACTGCTCTTCTCCACCCGACGCATCAGTGCCTTCACGCGGGCTAGCAATTCACGGATTTCGAACGGTTTGGTCATATAATCGTCTGCGCCCATTTCAAGACCGACAATTTTGTCCACCAGTTCGTTTTTGACGGTGAGTAAAATAATACCGATATCCTCCCGATCCTCCAGCCGGCGGCAGACGCCATACCCGTCCAGCTTGGGCATCATCACATCCAGGATCATCACCTGAGGATGGAACAAAGCCACCTTTTCCAATGCTTCTTCGCCATCATTTGCTGTCTCCACTTCATACCCTTCACGCCTCAGCGCATATGCAATGGCACTTACAATACTCGATTCATCATCAACCACAAGTACTTTTTTATTCATCGGATATCATCCTCTTTATCTGTGTCATGAGTTATGCGTTTATGTTAACAAGATCGCGATCATTACGCCATGAAACTTTGGTCGTTTTCATTACCCTATGGATACCTCGAAGTAGGTGCGTTGCTCTTCTTCTTTTATACCCCAAAGACAGCAAAAAAAGCCTGCTCATAATAAAGTAAACAAATGAGATCAGTTTACAGAGGAGAAGGGTATTAAAAGTTAAAAAAAGAAAAAGAAGCTCACAAAGAACTTCCTTCTTCTGATACTTCTATTGTAGTTGGTTCTAACTTTCCATCAACAAATGCATATTTGACAATTGCATCTCCTAAATCGTTTCCTTCCGAGATCTGGATGGGTATCTCTGCAATAAGTTCCTGATCCTTAATTCCGTATCTCAATATATTTTGAAACGTTGGCTTTTCGTACCACTGATTTGCATCGCTTTCATTAAACTTGAATATATGTTCCTGTCCATCAGCCACAACAGTGTACTCCCGAACTTCTTTTTCTTTATCTTTTTCTAGCTCAACTTGAATATTCTCCTGAAGGAAGTTTGTCGGATTAGAAACGGGGATTTCTATAAAGTCCGTTTTTAGGACATGTACTTCTGAATCATGTATTCCCGTCCCTGTACCTTTAGTCAGAACAATAACAATTTCTTCTTCTCCATCTTCATTTAGATCAATAACAGATATTTGGGGATAAAATGAAGGATTTGTTACATTACTCCAATCAAATGTTCTCTTATCTCCGTTGATGACTATTTCAAGTGAGGAAAACAAATCGCCTTCCTCCTTAATACCATAAATAGAAACTTTTTTATCTGAAGATTCAGATAAGAGTGAACTAGGAGCTAACGTTACCACATTTCCTTGGGACGATTCCCCATTTACTTTGGTTGGACTAGTCGACCTATCATTAGCTTCACAACCAGATAACAACACGGCGGCTACCATTGTAACAATAATCATTTTTTTCAACCCAATATCCTCCATATCCATTTTTTTATAGTATAATGGGTTCTTTCAACCAATAAGTTTAACAAATGTATCTTATCTTTTAAAAAAAGTAACCAATTCATTCTAAATAAGATCTGTTTCTCTTTACTATAAATATTGGACTAATACCTGATTCACATCGCAAAAAAAAAAAGGATTTCATCATATGATGAGATCCTTTAACTACTCTCCACTATTCCTCAAACGATAAATTTAAAGGCTCGTCCGCCATCTCATATTCTGTCTCCATATGTGTCAAAGGTGTATTCAAATCCACCTCTTCGAAGCGGAAGCTATCCACCCAAACCTTGCCTTTACCGTTTAATATCACTCCAAACGAAATCAATGCACTCTCTGCCGGTACATCAAGTACAATGCTGTACTGATTCCATGGCTTCGTGCCGGTGATTGGCCGATCATGCATATTATCAAATTGCAGCACATCGTGCACCTTATTATCCACGCGCATCCATAGTCCGCAGAAGGATTCCACACGATCGGTTTTGACAAAACCCGATAGCTTCATTCGTTTGCCCACATATTTATCTGCCCGGAACTGCTGCATCATCGTAGCAAACTCGTTCAGTTCCATGGGCGTAACAGCCTTCAAGTATCCTGAGGCTTTCCCTTGATGTACCTCTGCAGGATCAATGCCCATCTCATAGTTTTGAGGGTGACTCCCCGTTAACAACCAACCTTTAATTGACGTTGTAGAATTCATCTTGATTTCTCCTCCTCTGGTTTTTCCAGTGAATAATTTCAGATCAAATAATTTGCGATATCGCCCAGGCGGCATGCCATATATTTTGCGAAAAGCACGAGTAAATGCTTCCTGACTTTCAAATCCGCAAATGAGAGAAATGTCCAATATTCCCGCATCTGTGGAGCGCAATGCGATAGACGCAAGACTCATCCGCCGATGCCGAATGTAATCAACAACGGTCATACCCACCTCATTCCGGAAGACCCGGTGATAATGATAAGGTGATAACAATGCCTCGGAAGCTACCTCTTCCAGTCCAATCTCTTCATGCAGATGGTTCTCGATGTAGATCAAGCTGTTTTGAATCATCTCCTGATATCTGCTCAATTGAGGATGTCCCCCTTCCATATCCTTACTATACGTTTTAGCACAGGAGCCGTTTTGATCATTTTTGCGAAAATAAAAAAAGAAGAGCCAGACCAGGGACAACCATGTCCCTAACCGACTCTTCGTAGATACTGTTACTTTAGGCGAACCGAGACCACGCCAGTCCACCGTGTGACAGATTAACTGTTCTTTACTTTGATACTCCCAAAACCACAGGCGGGCTTATACTGCCGGAACCGGCTGTGCACTAACCTCTTCTTCATCATGCTCTACCAGCTCATGTTTCTCCCAAGCACGGCTCTTCCAGCGGAAGTACATGATGACTGCACGTGTCCATTCGTCTGCCGCGATAGCAAGCCACACGCCTGCCAGCCCCATATTCAACTGGAACACCAGCAGATAGCCAAGAGGCAAACTCATACATACCATGGAGATCAGCCCCATATAAACCGGGAACTTGGCATCCCCTGCTGCACGCAGAGAACCAATGATAACGATATTACACGTACGCCCGGTTTCAAGCACCAGACTGAGCAGCAACACCTGTGCTCCCAACCTGATAATCTCCGGATTTTCCGTAAAGATGCTCATCAGTGGCACGCGGAAAATAATAATAATCACGTCAATCACAACGGTAGCCAAGAGCGCCCATTTAACACTGTCGAATACACGTTTATACGCATCATCCTTGCGCCGAGCACCGACAAGCCTGCCAACAATGATGGACGTTCCCATGCCGATGGCCATACTGAACAGATAAATGTAGCTCGAAATATTACCTGCATACTGCTTGGTCGCCATCGCTTCCGCACCCAAATAAGTCACGTACAGCGTGAATACAAGCTGGCAAGAGTGATACACCATGGATTCCATCGCAGACGGAATACCGATGCGCAGAATTTTGCCAATGAAATTTTTGGACAATTTAATGTAATATTCAAAATCGACACGAACCTCGCTTACACGATACAAGAGCCAGAAGAAGATTAGCAAGCAGACGAAACGGCTACCTACCGTCGATATTGCTGCCCCTTCCACGCCCAGCTTCGGCAGGCCGAAATGGCCAAAGATCAGAGCATAGTTACCAATGACGTGAATGACGTTCATAAACACGGATACATACATCGTTTCCTTGGTATAACCATGTGTACGAATCGTTGCCGCCAGTGCATTAATGAGGGCCTGCAGGAAAATTCCGCCCCCGACAATACTTATATAGGAACGAGCATAATCGTAAATTTCACCTTGTATATTTAAAAGTGACAGCAGATGTCCACCAAACACCAGGAAGATCACACTCAGAATCAATCCAACCGCAAGATTAAGCGTAATTGCATTACCTGTAACCTGAGCTGCTTCTGTCAGCTTTTTCGAACCGATATATTGGGCTACAACGATGGCAGCGCCATGTCCAATAACTTCAAGTACAAGAATCGCAATCGAGATAATTTGGTTAGCCGCACCCACCCCGGAGACGGCATTATCCGATACCGAGCTAAGCATGAGCGTATCCACGCTCCCCATCAACATAAACAAAAAGAGTTCCAGGAATATAGGCCAAGTTAACCGAATCAGCTTCAGATCCTGGGCATCTGAACGGAGAGACTCTTTGGTCGAGGATATTGCTGTCATTTTCTCACCTTTCCAACGTTTGCTTTAATTCATAGGGTATGTTAGCACAGGTGGTTTGAAAATGCAGTAGTTTTGTGAAAATATTTGAAAGTTTTTTGAAATTCCAGAAATAGGTATTATATCATTTTCATAAAACCGATCTGGCTCCCCCTTTCGCATGGCGCTTTGTGAGGACTCCAAGACATACAAAACCCTTCCACCACGCATACCATGCGGTTAATGGAAGGGCTTGAATTTCTCTTACATTTAAAATCAACGAAGCACTGGCAAGCAATCATCCTTTGACCGAACCTGCAGCGATCCCTTCAACAATTCGTTCGCTCAGTACCAGGAACGCAATCAGAATCGGCAAGATGCTGATCATCAACGTTGCACCAATGGCACCCCAATCGGTGGTGTACTGCCCGATAAAGTTCTGTACCCCGACGGTTAGCGTTTTGTATGCATCCGAACTAATAAAGGTATTGACGAAAATAAATTCGTTCCAGTCATAGATCATATTAATGATCGCGGTTGTTGCAATGACCGAAGCCGTCATCGGCAGTACAATGCGGAAGAAGATACGGTTCACGGAGCAGCCGTCCATCACCGCTGCCTCCTCGACCTCTCTCGGAAGCGCATAATAGAATCCGAGCAGAATCATAATCGTAATCGGCATATTAAATGCAATGTAAGAGAGAATGACCGATAACGGATGATCCGTAAGATTCAATTTCAAAAAGAGGCTGAACAGCGGAATCAGCGTAGAATGCACCGGAATCATCAGACCCACCATGAACAGTCCGAGTACCAATGAACGTCCCTTCCAGCGCATGCGTGTGATTGCAAAGGTTACGAGACTTGCAAACAGCACCGTAAACACGACAGAAACGACCGTAATCCATACACTGTTGAAAAAGTATAAGCTGATGTTGCCTTCCGTCCATACCTTGACATAATTCTCCCAACGCGGCGTAGCCGGTAGTGCAAAAGGAGCCATGTCGAATACTTCCTGATTATTTTTGAGTGAAAATAACAGTAACCAGATTAAGGGCAAGATTTGAAGCAAAGCCACGAGAGACAGAAGCACATATAACAGGACGTATCCAACTCTTCTCATCCATACAGGACTATGACCTGTTTCCGGGCCCACGGGCAACCGAACAGCCGGTTCCATCTTCAATGGATAGACCTCCTTTCATTGTACGTATGCGTCAGGAATATTGAATTGTGTCTTTGGATGCCGTTGCCTTACGTAGTAGCCAGGTCACGACCAGACAGATTAGAAGCAGGAAGAACCCTACAGCACTGCCATATCCAAAGTCAAAACTGCGAAACGCCTGACGATACATGTAGGAGGCCATGACTTCACTGGAGCCATTCGGACCGCCATCTGTCATGACATAGATCAGATCAAAGTATTTGAGTGAACCGACCACGGCGAGTACAACGGTCACTTTGATCACTTCGGTAATGAGTGGCAACTTGATCCGGAAAGCAATCTGCCACGGGTTTGCACCATCAATACGCGCTGCCTCGATGAGTGATTCCGGGATATTTTTGAGTGCCGCGTAATAGATCAAAATATAGAAACCTGCATACTGCCACAGAATCGGCACGAACAACGCATACAGCACCAGTGATGGCTCCGCCAGCCAGGCTGGCGGATTGCTAAATCCGATGGCTTCCAGAAAGCTGTTCAGCACACCGTTGCTGGGGTGGTAGATCTTCAGCCATAACTGGGCAATCGCAACGGATGACAGCAACATTGGAATCAGATATATTTTGCGAAAAAAATTGGCGCCCTTGATCTTGCCTGACAGCACAAGTGCAATCATCAGATAACCGATGAGACTCAGTGCAGAGAACAAGGCTAATAAAAAGGTATGATTCGCACTTTGCCAGAACGTACTGTCCTGAAGCAATCTGGCATAGTTATCCAAACCAATAAACGTCATTGCTCCAATTCCATCCCATTGCATCAAACCGTAATAGCCCGTAAGTACAATGGGGATGTAGACCAGAACCAGGAGCAGAAGCAGCGCAGGAAGCACGTACAGTGCGGCCACCAGACGGTTCGACATGACTTTGTCCAAGATCAATTCCTCCCTTCAAACGTTACGTTCAACCATTCCTGTGGTGTAAGTGTAGGTGAGGTGTACATCAGTTTCCTTTGTCGATGGCTGCCTGATGATTCTTCACAAAGTCTTCCGGTGTAACTGCTTTGCCAAACAACGCCTGAATCATGTCCAGATGCGCCTGAGCGGCAGCCGGTTTCATCTGCACATCTGCAAAGAGGGTCAGGCTGCTAGCCTGATTCAGCTCGTTCAGCAGATCGATGTAAAGTTGCGGCAGCTGGACTGCAGCGGTATCCACTTTAGTTGCCGGAATGACGCCAGCTTCAGTCACCGAGCTTTCGCCCCATTTTTCCACAAAGTATTGAATGAATTTCTGTGCTTCGTCCTTCACTTTTGAGTTCTGAGCCGCAAACAATCCTACGCCCGGTCCGCCTACCCAGCTGTTAATGTCGCCTTTGCCGCCGTCAATCGTCGGGAATTTGAAAAATCCAACCTTATCTTTGAATTCCTGCGGAATGTCCGGGTTCGTTGTAAAGTTTGGCAATTCCCATGTACCCATCAGATACATGGCCGCTTTTTCATTCATGAATTCGGATTTGCCCTCATCGTTGGACAAGCCGTTAAAACCTTTGTTGAATGCATTCATATCCACCAGCTTCTGCACTTCAGCCGCAGCCTGTGTCAGCGCAGGATCGTCAAACTTGCCAGAGCCGTTAATGGCTTTCTCCAGTGCATCCCCGCCTACACGATTCGCCAGGTACATGTACCAGAGTGACCCCGTCCAGCGGTCCTTGTTGCCTAAGGCGATCGGTACTTCACCGTTATCGGTCAGCGTCTTCACCACGTTCAGGAATTCATCATAGGTGGCTGGTGTCTGCAAATTATATTTTTCAAAAATCGCTTTGTTGTAATAAATAGGCGAGATATTCAGCTCGATCGGCAGTGCATACGTTTTACCGTCTACCGCGTAAGCCTCGGTCGTTCCGGCGATAAACTTCTCGCCCAGATCCCCTTTCAGCAAATCATCGAGTGGTGCAAACAGGTTACCCTTCACATAAGGCTCCAAAAATCCCGCAGCCCAGGTTACGCCCACATCGGGAAGTTCATTGGAAGCAGACAGAATTTTCAGTTTGTTTTTGTATTGTTCATTCTCCAGCACTTCCTGCTTGATCGTCACATTTGGGTTATCGGTCTGATACTGCTGGATAATATCGTTCACCAGCTTGTTCTGTTGTGCCGAGCTGCCAGCTGGCCAGAGATGCATGAATTTCAGAGTAACTTTGCCATCTCCTCCACTGTCACCGCCGCTTGCATTACTACCGGATTCCTTGCCTGAACCAGAACCTGCATTGTTGCATCCCGTCAAAATGACAGCCAGAATCAGCGTCCATGACAGAATCATAGCCAGAGTCTTTTTATTCATATTTCCAACCCCCAATAGTGGAATTCCGGTTAATGTAACCGCTTTAACAAAATTGTAGCATGGGCACCTCTAGCCAATAAGGGTAGAATGATTTGGAAAAACTCCACTATTTTGAGTGTTTATTACCTGTTTTATTGGACGAGAGAATTTTTCTTAAACGGATATGTTAACTCTTTTCATTTACAGCATGACGATACTTGCTTGGACTGATGTCCTCCAGACTTTTGAATACCTTGATAAAATATTTATCGGTCTGGTAACCAACTCTCTCGGCAATTTCCGAGATGGGCAGGTTCGTCTGCACTAACAATTCCTTCGCTCGCTGTACCCGTTTGCGCATGAGATACTCACTGAAATTCAGTCCGACCTGCTCTTTGAACAAGACGCTAAAGTAACTGGAGTTCAAGTGCAGGGTATCCGCAAGCTCACGCATCGTCATCGGCTCACCCAGATGTGCTTCGATGTAAGTCAAAGCTTCTCCGATGGGTGTATCCTCCTGCTGCTCTCTCCGTTCCCGAATATCAACCAGCTTCGGATCGACCATTTCCTGCATCGTTTGAATACGCCGTTGCTGCTCATGAAGCTGAAGAGCCTTCTGTACGGTCTGAATCAGCTGCTCTTTATCAATCGGCTTGAGCAAATAATCGACCACGCCCAGCTTAATGGCCTGCTGAGCATAATTAAAATCCGCATACCCTGACATAATCAGAACCGCTGGTTTACTAGGGAAATTCTGGATGGCTTCCACCAGGGATAGACCGGAGAACTCTGGCATACGCACATCGGTAATCAGAAGATCTGCTGGCTGTCTCGCAAGCCATTCCCTGGCCTCCACACCACTCGCAGCCGTCTGAATTCGGTTCTTTCCGGCAGACCATGCCTCCAGTGTCTTGCGAATCCCTTCTCTAGTACGCGGTTCGTCGTCCACAATCAGAATCGTTCTCTCATGAATCATGTTCAGCCTCCGTTCCCCTCGGAATTTCGAATTGAATCACTGTTCCTGCTCCAGCTTCGCTATCGATCGAAAGTTGGGCACGGTCACCAAGCTTGCCGCCAAAGTACAGCCTGATACGTTGATGTACGTTAATCAACCCTACGCCGGTTCCTCTCCCATGAGCTACCGGATCACCATTGTTGAGTGCATGTCTAATGGTTTGAAGACGTTCCTCCTCTATACCCGGCCCAGTATCACGTACCTCGACACACACGAGACCTGTTATTGAGGAAGGATATACACCAATCTCTATCCTTCCGGGTTGTAATGTGCTCTCAATGCCATGCAAAACGGCGTTCTCTACCAGCGGCTGAATCAACAGCTTAGGCATCGGCGTGCTGCGCAACTCCTCGCTCATCCTGATCTCCCACTGCATTCTGTCGCCAAGCCGCATCTGCATAATGTTCAGATATCGCTCTACATGTTCAAGTTCATCCGCAATCGTCACCCATTCATCCTGATGGGGGCTGGAGATAATGTAGCGAAATAACCGAGACATCGCGATAACCATACTTGCCATCTCTTCCTCTCCTTTTTCCTCCAATGACCAATAGAACGCTTCTAATGTATTGAACAGAAAATGAGGATTAATCTGGGACTGCAAAGCCTTCATCTCGGCACGGGACTGCATAACTTCCTTCTCATGTACTACCTGTGTCAACTCATTTTGTCTGTAGACCATCTGGTTATACACATCATTCAGTTCATTGATCTCCAAGGTAGAGCTGACCATAAGATTAGGTCTCATTGCCCCCGGCTGTGCCCCGCGCATCGCCCGCATCAGCCGAATTAAAGGACGAGTAATCATTGTGGAGAGGAAGAAAGACATGATCAAAAAAAGGACAACGCCGATGACGCCGGATACGAGCAAAGCTGTTCTCAGAATCGATACGCCCTCAGTGGTTTCTCGCAGTGGTGTCAACACAGCCAGTGTCCAGCCTGTTAACTCGGATCGCTGCTTCACCACGATATAAGATTCCTTGCCGTTCTGAACAACCGATTCACCGTTCATCACCGCTTGAGGATCGAGATGCACCTCCAGATTGGAAGTCACCACTTCACCATCTCCGTCCAGCAGCATGATCGAATCCTGCGAGCCATCTGTCCCGTCCGAGTCATTGAGTTGAAAAAAACTGCGTTGCATACGCACGACCACGTATCCCCCATGCTCAAAGGAACGATCCAGTAAACTGATTCGCCGAACAGCCAGAAGAATGCTTGGATCGTCGGGATCAGAACCAGCCCACACCAAACGCCCCTTACCCTCATCTGCCTTGACAATCCAGCTCCGCTCCAGCCTATGACTTAAGGAGCGATCATCCATCGGAAAGATACGGCTATAATCCGTCGTGTAAATCTCCATGCTCTGTGCGCCATTAATAAAGGATTGGTAACTGCCTGCGATCTGTAGCAGTGCTTGTCGCTGATTAAAGGTGGCCTTCTGCCCCCGCTTCTCCTCACTCAGCAAACGTTGCACATAAGTATCATCTGCAACCTGAGCAGTCAACGAATTCACCTGAGCAATCAAGGCATCCAATCTGCCACTGGCCTGTACAGCAGTCTGGTGGATATGCTTCTCGGCATTGTTTTTCAACAAAGCAGCCACACGATCATAGGCTGTAATGCCTGCGAGCAATAGAACAATAAGCATGACCATTACAAAGCCGACGAAAATTTGATTACGGAGCGAGTTAAAATGCCTTGTTTTCCGCTGCAATGTCCAAGCGTCCTCCTCTTTCTGCATGTAAAAGAAACCACCATCTCACGCCCGTATGTTGCATAACGGGATACACTCGATGCCGGATTCATCTACGTTATTCTATTAAAGCAATATTGAAGCGCTTGCAAAATGAAAAAACAACCTCTCTTATGTTGCTTTTCCTTAGATCGGTTCCACTTTGTTTATCGATTAAATTAACCCATTCAAAATAACATAGTTTTGTTTGGGAATCAACGGATTTCAATTGATTTTCAATAGATTAGAACTAATAAGTGAAGGATATCGAGCAATAGAAGCTCTACACCCATAATACTCCTTAATATGTAATTATATATCATATTATGAAATACTCCATTATGATAGACAATATGACAAAACAATATCAAATACCTAACTTTCTAAGGAGATTCTTAATCTTATGAGAAAAATGAGCCAAAAAAATCTTATTATTATATTAGCGTTTGCTCTTGCAGCCTCTCTAGTTGCAAATGTTGTTGGGTATAATTCGAATAACGGAAAACTAAAAGACTATTTAAATCAACAATACAGTCAGGTGCTTTCAGATTACGAAAGCAGGATTCTTTCCACTTCAGATTCAATCTTATCAACTTTGCAGAGCGCTATAGATAAAAAGAAGATTAGTAAAGAGGAATTACTATTCTTATACAAGAGCTATGAAGAGTTACATCAAAATCAGATCCAATATGCAAACTATGTGCTTGTCTATAACTCTCCTGATGGAAAAAAAGCCTTTTCTCTGGACAAGGACGAACCTATTACTCTTAATTACCTTCCAGGTTTTGTCTATTTTAATTCAAGTAGAGCTATGTTTAAAAAACTTCTTCGCCAAAGTGAATCCGCTTCTGACTTAGCTTTAACTTCTAATTTAGAAAAGAGCCTAAAACTTGCAAATGAAATCGTTCAATCAAACACAGCCATTTATGAAAAATATATCAATGAAAATTTCGCTCAATTGTCAAACAAGGAGGCAATCATGACCCGGCTATACTTACAAAGGGATCTGACCACCTCGTCTGCAAAACTAGCCGATCTTGATGCAGAACTATCCAAATCATATGACTAACTCCTTTTAATAAAAGTCGCAATAACAAAAAGCCGAAGCAGGATTAACCTCTGCCTCGGCTCTTTTGCAACCATACATTAGAACATTTGTCACCAATCATTGGCTATATCCATCAACGTTACCCTTTAGGTAACGCATTACGCATACGCTTCTTCCGATATCCTTGGTATACACGGAGCAACATGCCGATAATGAGCATCACTACACCAATGTTAATTGCCACATCTGCCAGATTCAATATGCCCCGTCCCGACGGGAACACCAAAAAATCCGTCACACGAGCATAAACAAAGCGATCTATGGCGTTGCCAAGAGCACCGCCGACCATAAAGCCCGCCCCGGCCTGCATCCAGAATCCCCGTATCTCACCTTTGTGCCGATAATAGAGCATACCTGCGATAAACAGCACGGCAATGATCCCGAACAAACGTGCATTACCTTGAAACATGCTTCCGGCCATCCCGCTATTTTCATAATGCTGCAGCTGCATTCCTGAATCCCCAAGCCGCATCACTTCCCCAACCTTCATATACATCCGAACCGCAATTTTGGTACCCTGATCCACAAGCGTAACCAGCACCGCGATAAAATAAAACAGCATCGTTTTCCCCCTGCCCACCTGAGCCGCTCTTTATGTTCAATTGTAGAAATCTTCATAACCGTTCTCCTTACTCTACCACAGTGGTTATAACGTCTCCAAATGATCCGGTCTTGAGTCTCTTCTAACATTCAAAAAAGTATGTAATTCAGTGCGGGCAGGTAGAGCCGCGTCCTGCGTCGAATGTAGAGCTTCATCACACAAACGAAGGAGAGGTCTTTCATTTGAATTCGATGAATTCCGAAATCACGACAAGACTTGAGCAAATGCAGCAGGAAGAACAGGAACTGGTATGGAATACGTTTAACTCCGAAACAGCGCTACAACTCGGCCTGTATCTAGTTCAGGAAGCAAAGCGCCGCTCACAGGCCGTGACCATAGACATCACACTAAAGGGACATCGTCTCTTTTTGCATGCCATGGAAGGCACTCACCCCGATAATGAAAACTGGATTCGGCGCAAAAACAACGTGGTCAACCACTTCGGCTCCAGCTCTTGGCATACAGCCTTACAACTACGGAGCGAAAACAAAACATTGGAGCAGGATTATCAACTGCCTGACTCCGAGTATGTACTGGCAGGTGGAGCCTTTCCGCTGATCCTAAAAGAGGAAGGGCAGGTAGGGACGATCACGATATCGGGTCTGCCTGATGAGGAAGACCACGACCTCGTTACTACAGGCATTCGCTCATTTTTAGAGGGGTAACATACACTCCATACTCACAACTGCATTTTCTGGAACGTTTTGCACGTAAAAACCCGCTTTATATGATTGAATAAGGCGGGTTCAGTTTTTTAACTTTTCCGATCCAGAACGCAGTAAAGGAATCAGGATGGTTTTTTATTTTTCATAATGTGATACACGTTGCCAAAACTGCCGGAGAGAATACCAACGATCGGGAAAATTGCCCAGTTAATATCCCAGCGCTGGTAGACGAAACCCGTAAAGAGGAAGAACGCTGTCGCGAGTGGCCAAACCACAGCCTCAATGGCCCGCACTGCTCGTGCCTCTTCTCTCTTGGCTGCATTCAGATGCTGATCCTCAAGCAACGTCGTATAGGAACCCTGAATATTACCGTAATAGACAAACAAAAACACACCGATCCCCGCTGTCGCCAAGAGAGCCGACACACCGTAAGCCGCATACGTATCATTGACATAGGCCCCTGCAAAGATGAAAACAGGAGACAGGATGCACAGACACACGCCCGTAATAAGAGCCACACGATATGTGAGTGCAAAACTTGCCTTACTACGCTGAAGAATCATCAGAAGAGAACGGGGGAGCTGGAACCCCTTCTCCATATACTCAAACCGTCCCAGCTTCATACCGCTGTAGATGAACATGCCCACGGCAACAGCCACCAATACAAACATTCCACTCATGCCTAGCACAGAGCCAATGCCGAACGTACCTTGATCTGATGATGTACCCATGCTTTCGAACAATGTATCCATTAATATGAGAAAAGCTATTCCCGCTGAGGACAGCCACACGCCAAGCCCCGTCCAGAAACCTGCACTTCGCTTAGCCGCGAGATAGGCCTGAACCTCTTCTTCGGTCAGCACTGGATAGGTTTCCGTAGCATCCTCAGTCTGAATACCGAGCTCTTCCATCAGTTCCTCAATGTTGCCAAACTCAGAGATCACAATGCCAACCGCCTCATTCTCTGATCTTCCCTCCTGTTTTAATTCCAGATACTTATCTTCCATACCCGAAAGAAGCTCCTGTTTCATGCGCTCCACCTCAGGACTTCTCGGCAATCCCGCAAACATATTGTCCAGATACACCATTATTGTCTCCATGTCCGATCACAGCTCCTTAATAAACAGATTAACGACCTCTTGCGTAACCTTCCATTCCTCACATTTTTCTCTGTAATAGTCCAGGCCAGCTGGTGTGATTCGGTAATACGTGCGGCGTTTGCCCAGACTTTCATCCTGATAAAAAGATTCAATATATCCGTTTTTCTCTAAGCGGGTAAAGGCCGAATAGAGTGTAGTTTCCTTCATGACATACTTTTCATCTGTCAGCTGCCTGATGTTCTTGGAAATCTCGTATCCGTACGATTCTCCTTCAAGCAGCATGTAGAGGATCAGCGTATCATTATACCCCCGTATTACGTCACTGCTAATCACAAAAGGTATTCCCCCTCATTACTTCATCTGTCGTAGTAGTTTGAGTATAGCACAGTTACTACGACAGATGAAGTAGTTTAGTTAAAAATAGGAAAAATAAAAATCCGCACCTGGTTAGAGGTACGGATTTAAGAGCTGTAACCTTAGTCTACGCATGTTCTGTCGACCATTTAACAAACGGTTCTTCTGCTCTGCGTTTAACGATGCGATTACTGAATGGCAGTCAGCACATCCAGCAGCATGGACTTGAACTTCGGACGATCAATGGCTTCACAGACACGTACATTAGGCGCTTTACCAAAACGTCCGTTGATATCCACCACACTGTATCCTCGCGTCAATTCGCCTGCCGCTTCCACGTCGACGTAATAATGGCCCGACTTCGTCATGAGTGACTCATCTGCGGCAACCGCCATTAACAAAGTGTCGGGATGGGTTGTTCCGTTCAATTTATGTACCGATTTGTTGAATTGCATGACCACTTTATTGATTGCAATGAAGAAATCGGAACCCGAGGTACGGAGTGCTGCAATCTCTGCATGATCGTTATCATCCATAACGGAGTATTGAGTACACATCTCCCAGCCAACCATCGTAATCGGGATGCCTGCATGCAGTACAATTTTGGCCGCCTCCGGGTCCACATAGAAATTATACTCTGCCGCCGGCGTGATATTACCCAGTGCATTGTTCGTTCCGCCCATGATGTACAGATGAGCAATCTCAGGGATAATCGTTGGATCTTTCTGAATTGCCATCGCAATGTTCGTTAGCGGCGCAATGGCCAGCAGTTCAATCTCCCCTGGATGTGCATGCACTTTTTCAATAATAAAATCAACCGCATGCCCGCTCTCGGGACGCTGATCCGCCTTGGGGAAATGCGCGCCGCCCATCCCATCATCACCGTGCACGTCTTCCACCGTACGATGCTGAGCCTGACCATAAGACATGAGCGGACGCTCGCAACCTTTGTATACTGGAACCTTTCCGCCGTGTCCGGCAACCTGTACGGTGTACAATGCATTTTCAACCTCTTGGTCAAACTGCACGTTGCCACCTGTAATCGTAATACCTTCTACCTGAAAATGATGCAGTGCTGTCAAGATCGCAATCGTATCGTCTCCTGCTGTATCCGTATCAATGATGACTCTTCTCATGCTGCCGCGCTCCTTCTTCTGTATAATATTCGTTCTATATCCGCCAAACGACCCTCGTGTATATCACTATGTTTATTCAACGGACATATCTACGCGAAACGTCAGGGTTTATTTTACATCAAAAACGTACCAATGACGATGGAAACGCCGATGATCACGGAGCGTAACAACTGTGCTACCGCCATATTGCCACGCGCAATTTCGTCACAGACCTTTATTTTAGGCGTCAAGAAATCAAATATAATATAGACCAGACACAGAATAATGATACCAAGCACTGACCACAGTAGCATATCCACCCATGAGTGAGTCGAAAAGGACACCATGCCCACAATAATACAAAGTCCCAGCAGCTTACTTCCCATGTACATACCTGCGGCTTCATTTCCTTTTGCGATTTCTTCACTATCGTTATAACGAGTCAATTTGCTGAACGCAAAATACCCCACAATCAACACCACTAACAGAATGCCGATCCCCACCGCAACATTCACGAGGTTCAATCCTAGCTTTTCCATTCCTTCTCCTCCTCATCATCCATCGGTTCTCGCACAGCAGCGGCGCAATAATACGCCATATCTCCGGTTACCTTCTCCCCAACCCTGGGCAACATTCCGGCAAAACGTCCACCAATCACAAATACCCCAGTCAGCAAATAACCGCTGTATTCGCCATCCTCTGTCTGAATTACAGCCTGCTCCATCGGCACGAGTTGCTGATATACCTTGGGCTGGTTTTCGTAATAGGCGGCAACCTCTTCGTCCTCGTCTTCATCTTTATTAAGGAGTGTAGATCTGTCTGCCGTATTGGTGTTTTTATCCGTACCCGTATCTCTATTCGTATCCACGACATCCACCGGCTCTTGAACTTCGTTATGATCCAGCAAAAGTGTCCCCCGGCCCTCGCGCCCCCAATAGCTCTTGGCTACGTAAGGCACATCGCTCTGCTCAAACGGCTCCGCGGTGAAGTAGGTCGGCAGCAAATAACGTGAAATCATTTCCAACTCTGCCTCGTCAAAAAGCGTAAATCCGCAGTACTCGGGCGTCTGCTCATTCCTCTCGTACAGTGACCAGATCGCAGCCATAAAACCTTTGCTTTGCATCAGCACATGCTGGACAGGATTCATCAGGCCAAGCTGTCCTTCTCGTACCAGTTCAATCAAAGCTGCGCCAATGTCCACACCGGTCGTTTCGTCCCGATCCCCAATCAGGTATTCCAGCGGATACAGACGATACAACAAACGGATTTCGCGGCCCTGATGATACAGTGCCTCTCCTGGTACGATCTCAAGCTCCTCCAATGGGGCATACAACACCTCGTATCCGGCTTCACGACAGCGTTCCATAAGGTAGGCGGTGTTGGTTCGATCCTCCACATGATCGCCGTAAGAGGTGAATGTGACCGGCCCCTCCAGCCCTTGCTCGGCGTAAAAAGTTAACCAGGATTGGAAGCAATTCCGGATACGTGCATCCATATGTGCAGAAGGTGCAGACCATGCCTGATCCTCTGTCCGTCCGATCAGAATGCTTTCAAGTGCTGCCGATTCAGGGATACCTGTAGGCGTATCGGTGTTATTTTCAATACATTTCAGACCAGCTTCGCCAATAATCCAGTCCTGACGAGTGATCCCACCTGTGACAGCTTCCATGCGAGCTGCGGCGATCAACCCCGGGTGGATACCCAGAGGATGCTCCAAAAATGAATCCGGCATATAACGCTGAATAAAACGCATGACTTTGCTGTAAATCGCATCCACCGCCTCCGCCGCAGTGTGTAGCTCCTCCAGTTCATCCGGTGTATAAACCGTCAATGCGGGTACACAGTACTGTTTACCGTACATGCGATGATATGGGATCTGCTCTCCAGCTTTACCCGAGAAAATCTCCTCATGGCTGAACGGTAATGAGTACACTTCCCTCATCCTTCCAGCCTCCCTCGGATAATGCGGAGAATATTTGCCTGCTTCATGATGACATTAACCTCCTGAACTTCGGAAAAAGCTGCCGAAACCGCTCGATTTGGATTTGGTTGAGCTTCTATAAGAGCTGCTACCGTCTTTGCTACTGCGATAAGATGAGCCGCCGTATCCGCCATAGTAGTAGTGTCCGCTGCTGGAGTCGTACTCGCAGCCTGTATCATATTCGGGATCACATTCGTCATTGTTACTGCCACATCCTGCAAGCACCGCAGGCACAGCAAGCATGAGCGAAAATGCGACCAGTTTCGCTTTGGAGCCCGGTTTGGCGCTAGGAGTAGAGTGTGGTTTAGAGCCTAATATGGACGATGATTCTGATTCTAATGCACTTCTGGATGCCACTACATTCTCAGAACTAGAGTCTAGCGAGGATGCAGTTCCATCCCCAAAGACGGCTCCAGACACTTGACCGGACAAAGGTTTTCGCACCTCTTCTTCCTTCATTACAGATCCACCTCTTTCATGAAAAACAGTACTTTCTTCCGATCCGCATCCAGCACGGAGTACAAAAACTCGTATGTCTTGCCTTCGCGTACCATGTAGTGATCCAGCAGCTGCTCGGCCAGCTCCATCGTGTAGCCAGAGGATTCCGCAAGCTGGAGCTCATCAAAGGAACGTCCATTCCACAGCATATATTCCGGGCTGTACATGGAAGACATTTTACACATGCCCAGCGCTGCATCCGCAATAGCAGCTCCATGCCCTTCCGGCATCTGCTGGTCATACGCTGTCACGTAGATGGCATGTTCGCGCCGATCCTGACACTCATTGGACAGATGGGCCCATAATTTGTTTTTCATCAGAGTAGCATCCACCAGCTTGCGCATAAACAGTTCATCCCGCGTCACTGAAGCCTGCTCAAGCAGACCCGTCTCTGCCTGTTTATCCTCCGACCAACTGCGATACATCAATGAATAATACAAGGTGATTCCCTCCCGATCTGCAAGCTCGTAGGTGAGCCGATTCAATATACACAAACGTATTAAACGCATGAGAAGGAAAAAAGTTACACTATTCGCCGAGACATGTAAAAAGAAACAATGTAATTTATGATGTTCCTTTTAACCGTACTCCAGCCTGCTCATCAGACCTACTTATCTACTTTATCTACTTATCTACCTACCTACTTACACGCCTTACATATTTACTTACATGTTTACTTACATGTTTACCTACTTATCTACCTCCCTTTCCTAACTTCCTCACTTCCTCACTTCCTCACTTCCTCACTTCCTCACTTCCTTACTTCCTTACTTCCTTACTTCCTTACTTCCTTACTTCCTTACTTCCTTACTTCCTTAATTATCTAACCACCTAACTCCCCACTTCCCAATTTTATTTCCCACTTATGCGCTAACGATCACCAGAGAGCTTATTTGGCGAAAAAACAGGCTGCCCAAATTCTAACGATCAGGAGAAACGTTATTTCGGAGAAAAACCAGTGAAATCGGCTAAAAGCTCCACATTTTTAGTAAATAACGTCCCTGGTGATCGTTAGAATTTTAAATCGCTAAAAAACACCCAAATAACGTCTTCTGAGATCGTTAGAATAGCCGGAATCTGCGATGGGCCTCCTGGGATCAATAATAGTTACCCTTGCACGCATGAAAATCAACATCGATCATCCTCTCCGCAGGACTAGCTCTTGAAATACTCTATCGCAACGCCCTCCTGAAAAGGACAGAGAGAATAGTTCGAAAATAGCAGCCAAAATTTGAGGCATGGTACATACGGATTAAAGTAATATCACACAAAAAGGACTGCCTCATGGCAGTCCATGCATATCAAATGCTATCAAATGCATATCACCTGTGAGACAATCCTTTTACGTTCCCTTCTACGTTCTTGCGCTCTAGTCCATTTCCTACACTTCTAGTTAGTTAATTTCAACAATCAGCCCTGTATCTACACTCGCTCAGTGAGGTTCGGCTGTGGTTTATTAACGGCTCGTGGCATGCTTTTGCTGTTCGTACCCTAAGATCACATCTCAGCCCATTGAGCCAATAACTCATCGTATGCCGCAGATAATTGCTCACGCTCGTTCCAGGTTTGTTCCAGCGCTGCCGGATCATTGGCTAACGCTTCAAGCTGCTGATCAAGCTCCTGAATCTGTGTTTCTATACGAGCCATCGCCTGCTCCAGCTTTTCAACAGACCCGTATTTCCCAATACTGTTACCATTTCGGCTTCTGCTTCCGCTTTGGCTGCTACTACGGTCACCGTTCCCATTACTGCCACCATTTCGGCTGCGGCTTTGATTGCCAACGCGGTCATGATGTCCGCTTCCGATATTCTTGTTCCCCCGTCCAGCATCAAGCACAGTTCGAGCTTGCTCCAACACGCTCTCTCCGCTTGCAGATGCAGCATCATGTCCGGTGCCTCCGGCTTTTAGTCGGGCACCTTTGCTCGCTCCCGTCTCTGCTGACTTCCCATTGAGCCCCGTCCCGGTTCCCTTTTCTGCTGCTCTTTTTCCAGTTTTCGATCCGTTTCCAGCACTACCTGCTCCAAGGTCTTGTGAAACTTCTTTCGCTGCACGAGCCTGCAAATCCAGCTTCTTCTCCCGATATGCTTCGTAATCCCCAAGGTATGTCGTTAACTGCCCATTTTCCAGTTCCCAGACACGGGAAGCCAGACGGTTCACAAAGTATCGGTCATGTGAGATAGCCAGTACGGTTCCTTCAAAATCAGCGAGCGAATCCTCCAGCGCCTCTCTTGATGCAATATCCAGATGGTTCGTCGGCTCATCCAACAGAAGTACATTCGGTTTGCGCTGTACCAGCAACGCCAGTCTAAGACGCGTCCACTCTCCACCGGACAGCTGTCCTACCGAACGAAAAACATCTGCACCATAGAACAGATATCGCGCCAAAATGCCACGAGCTTCCCCTTCCTCCACGCCTGCTTCCAGACGGAAGTACTCCAGCACGTTCAGCTTGGGATTCACAGGTTCCTCCTGCTGAGCCAGGTATCCCACATCAACGCGTGCGCCCCATTCCAGCTTACCTGCATCCGGCTGTTCTTCACCGAGCAGTAGCTTGAACAGTGTTGTTTTACCGGAGCCATTGCGACCGATCAAAGCCGTTTTATCTCCATATTCCAGCAGAGCAGATACACCACGTAAAATATCCCGGTCACCGTATCGTTTTTCCACGTCTTCCAGCACCGCTACACGTTTACCAGTCCGATCCGTCGGAAGCACATCAAAATCCGCATGACGACGTTCCAGCACAGGACGTTTCACCTGCTCCATCCGCTCCAGCGCTTTGCGCATGGAGGCTGCACGACGGAAAAACTTTTCGTTACCGCCGACGCGGCCCCATTCTTCCAGCTGGCGGATCGTTTCCTTCATTTTTTTCATAACCTTCTGCTGCTCTTTGAACTCCTCAAACTGCTTCAGCAACCGCTGTTCCTTCACCTTCATATATTCGGTGTATCCGCCCGTAGCGATTTCGGCCTCTCCGTCCTCCAGCTCCAGCGTACGTGTCACGACCCGATCCAGAAAATAGCGGTCATGTGAGATCAGAATGACGGTACCCGAATAATCTCGTAAAAATCCTTCCAGCCACTCCACCCGCTCCAGATCCAAATGGTTAGTCGGCTCATCCAGCAATAACAGATCCGGACTGACGATCAGCTGTGAAGCCAGCACAACACGCGTCTGCTCGCCGCCTGAAAGAGAACCGAAGCGCCATCCGTAGTGAGCCTTGGCAATATCCAGGCCATCCGCGACCTGATCAACCCGTGCATCCATCTCATATCCGCCTTCACGTTCAAACCGTTCCTGCAGCGCCGCATACCGTTTCAGCAGTCGATCCAGCTGCTCTGGATCTGCTGCACAGGCGGGATCGGACATCTGCTGCTCCAATTCGGTCATCTGGGTGCGGCAAGCAATAAGTTCCCGAAAACCAAGGCCCAGTACATCCAGCACCGTGTGGTCATCCATTCCTTCGGGTACTTGGGCGACATAACCGACCCGTGTATCTTTTTTTAGCATCAGTTGGCCTTCATCCGGTTGGCTTATCCGGGCCATCAGACGCATCAAGGTGGTTTTGCCGCTTCCGTTGCGGCCGATCAGGGCCACCTTGTCGCCTTCCATAATTTCAAATGTAATGCCGTCCAGCACCAGATGTGCTCCGTGATATTGTTTCAACTGTTGCGCGCTAATAATCATCATAATAAGGTTCCTCCTATGGTGTGGAAGAGCCCGACCGCAACACAAAAAGAGCCGCAGGAGGTTAGCTCCGCGGCCCTTCAGAATTCAAGCAAATATGCTTATCGTCCGAATGAGGTCAAGGCAGGCGTCTTCTCGTACATGTTAACTTCCGTATATTCAAAATTGGACAGACTTCTCCCGTTGTTCGAAAAAGTGTGAACAATGCCAGCCATAGCAATCGGCAGCTGGCTAATACGGTTGTTAAGCATCTCGTGATTCACCTGTCTTCACCTCCCTTGTCATAAGTAATGTCAATATATCACAGACGGTTGCATCTCTGCAACCATCTCATGCAGCTAGCTCCCTGTCATGTGCCTGTGACATTGTTATGTGGGTGCACCTACCGTTTTCATATAGCTATCCTCTATCAGCCTTTTTCATCCCTCGACTACTCGTACTGACTCCTACGATCTTTTAAGACTCTTTTTCCTATTTTCTACGGCTCTTCTTCCGATTTCTACCGCTCTTCTACCCGGAAGGCAAATTACCCTAGATAAGTCATCCGAATATCCACTACATTGTGCAAATTGATCTCCACGCGCAGTTCCTCATGCTCATTGATCGCAATTAAGGTATTACCGTTGACACTTAACGTTTTGATCGGGTTGGTATCCTCCAAAAAAATCCCCCACACCAAACGACCTTCTGCATCAGTACAAGCAATGAAGCCTTCATTCCCCATTTGCCCGTCTCCGCCAACGATTTCTCCACCCTGATAATCCACATTTGTCCATGCATCCACCATCGTCCAGCAATCCGGATTGTACTTCACAATACTATCGATCTTCGTATCACACAGCGGAGAAACAGACAGGGTACGCTCATTGTTGTTAGGGTCAAAATATGTGCGGATATCTAAAATGGTGACTGTTCCATCTGCAAAAGCGATGCAATTCATACCTGGCATCTCTCGCTGTTCGGCAGACCAATGTTCCATGATTAAACTGTTCATTATAAGTTCCTTCCTCGACGCCGAAGCACCAGAGCTGTAATCGTAACCGTAATCAGCGTCAACAACCCTGATGTACCTATTGCCACACCAAGCAGCGCATAACCAATGGCATTCCAGTTTTCCATACTGATACTCATCACGATCACACCCGCCCCGCCAAGCAATGTCAGACACGGCAAAATGGACTGAATCCACGTCATCTGACGCCCCTGCGCCCGATACACGATCCATTCGATCAGCAGCTGCACCACCCACATCCCAATCGTCCACAAAATAACGATATCCATAGAATTCTCTCCTTATAATTGGATATTCATATCGACTACTACGGAGCAGTATTACGGTGTAACCTCTCCATAGAACATGAACTAGAATGATTACTTTTTATCCATACCTATTCATACCGTGGCGCCTTACTTCAACCAGTCTGCAAAAAAATTCCGATACCCTTCCTTCATCATCGTTCGTGAAAAGGCACCGAATGCATATTCACGGTTGTCCTCCGATACACTGCGCGGCGCAGCCGCAGCCATGTTCACCAGCTCAAACCAGTTATCCTCGTTGCCGGCAAAGGCATGCGTGGATCTGATGTGACCGTAGCAGGCATGCTCGGGTTTCACAACCATTTTCCCCATCGCCATCGCTTCTGTCAGTGGCATCGAAAACGTATCAAACGCCGAACAGCTCCAGTACACTTTCGCTGAGTTCATCAGCGTAAATATCTCATCCTGAGTAAGTGCAAACTTCAGCTTCACGTTACTTGGGATATCGTATTTCTTCATGCTCTCCTGGTAGCGCACACCGCCAAACACCATGTACACTTCTTTGTCCGGGTTCTGCCGGGCATATTCCAGCACAAGGTCGGGACGGCGGTTCGCCTCATCCCGTCCGATCCAGAGCACGCGATTATGCACGACCTGACTCGGGTCATAATGCCGGTGCGCCAGCTCTTCGTTGAAGCCAATCGGAATGACGTTCACGTCATGCACGCCGAAATTGCGCCCCAGCTCTCTTTTCAAAAACTCAGTCTGCACAATCGCTTTATCCACCATCGTATAGAATGGCTTCATCATCTCATACCCCGTCAGTGCCGGGTCTGGGAAACTGTGTGGAAACAGAACACTTTTGGGCAAAAACATTTTCAGAAATGTAAATCCCGATACCGTATAGATCACATGCTCAATATTTTGGCTATGGATCTGATCCAGCACGATATCATAATTCACCAGGTCACCCTTCTCATGCTCGTATCCCGGCAGCCAGTCGTATCCGCTCACATGACGCTCCGGCGAGATGAACACGATGTCCACACCCAGCTCCAGCCCGATCTGCTTCAGTCGATCCGCGAACACCCGCGGCCCCTGAGCCTCCGTGAATTGAATTTTACGCATAACCAGTCCGACTTTACGCAATCTTTTCACCCCTTTTTTCTATTCTTCGCTTCAATTATCTAATCTCTTCACCCGTTCAAATGCTCTATACATTGCTCCAGCGTCGTAGCTGTCTCATGCCATTGATTGCGCAACTGCTCCTGCGGCCACACACAGTCCGGATTCCGTAGATCGCCGTCGATCAGACGTAACATCCAGAGCGAGAATACAATCGCATAAGCATCGTACCACTCGGCAAAAGAACCCCGTTCAATCTGCACGTGAAAACTCTCCAGCTTGTCCAGATACACCTTCATCACACGCGCCCGAAGCCCCGGCGTCATTGTACGAGGAAAGAGCGGATGCGACAAGTCCAGCAGATGGTATACATCCCACAGCGGCGTATTCAGATGAGCATGTTCCCAGTCCAGAATGACCAGTCTGCCTTCTACCTCGGCTACGTTGCCGGGATGCAAATCGCCATGACACAGTACCTGCGGCAGTTCATCTTCTGCCGTCAGAATTAACATGGTAAGTTTGTCCCAGTCTGCTGCTGACAACGTCAGATTCAGGCCGGATAACAGCTTAGCTGTCACTGACGGGTACTGCAGCAGTTCATGCAGCATATCCCGAATGGGCGGCTTATGCCCGACTCGCGGCAGGTCTTGCCACATTGCTATGGGTAGAGCATGCCAAGCCGCCATATGTGCAGCAGCATTCAATATCGTCGATTCGCACAAGTGATGCTCCAGCTGTCCCATGTCTTCGTAGATCATCCAGCTCTGCTCCGGAGCCGCCGTTTGATCCGAAACCGCAATGAGTTGCGGATACACGGGTGGCAATTGCGCCATCACATGCTCGTACATCCAGCGTTCCCGTCCGTGCTGTGCAGAATTCGTCAATGGTTTGAAAATATACGTCTGACCGGATGGAACAGTAAACCGTTCCACATGTCTGCCGTTCAACCCTTGATAGAGAATCTGCCTTGCCGTAACCTGCTGTTCATCTAATATTCCTTCGGGTGTAACCCAGCGCTCTGGATATATGTCATTCGCTAAATTCTCCATGTGATTCATCTTCTGCAAGTCTCGAGTGTTCTCCCTATTCCTCATGTCCTCGAAATTCTCTGCGTCCTCTATATTCTCCATGCTCTCCATAAACTCACCCTCCCTTCTGTTTAACCGTTCCGTACAGGGTTTCTATTCATCATACGTTGCAGATGAACGGCCTGCAACTCTGTAGACAATGATATAATGGAACGACAGATTGTGAGGGTACTTGAACATTTACATAGGAGGAACGACCATGAGCATTGTACTGATGCCAGAAAAAGTAGATTTCCACATCTCCACAACCGATCTGAAGGCCATCTACACCGAATCGGGCGGTGTAACTTTACGTATAGATGTGCAAACGCGTGGGGATGTGCCTCTAGATCATTATCGAGAAATCGAACTCACTTTCGACACCGTTGCTGAACTGCGCTGCATCACGGTTAATTTCTTCGAGCTATACACAGACGAGGTTGAAGGGATCAGTCAGCAAGACGATGTGCTTGCCTTCTGGGAGACTAACGGGTATCATCCCGATCCTGGCTTTTATCAGGTCGTAGATTCACCTATTCTAGACGAGAAAAGAACACTATTCGACCCCCGAAATCGGCTTGATCTGAAGCATTACCTAGTAGTCGGGTATGACAGTTATGTAGAGGTTATTGCATCATCCTATCAAGTGCAGAAATAGTCTTGGGGTTAATGCAGCTTTCCAAAACAAATACCCTGAAGGATTTATACCTGCAGGGTAAGCTCTTTTTTAACTTGTTTGTTCATCAAAAACATAATAAGAAAAGAAATATATCTAATTTTTCTCTTCAAAATCTTTCATTTTCTCTATTTTAATTCTATCCTCTTCTTCTTCCGGCATATGGCCCAAATATTTACTTTCCCAATATTCTAATCTTTCTGAAGGACCGAAAGTAGACTCTCCCCACTTTGTGTAATCATACACTACACTTAGTTTTCCCGCAGACGTGAGCTTCATTGTCATTGAAAACCAAGGATCTTGTCCATCATCTATAAAGAGATTTTTCAAATCATTCGTTGCTTCAAACAATTTATTGTCTAATTGATCATATTCACCTGATTTAACATTGTATCTACTGGGAATTTCAAGAGAATAAATATATTCACTCTCATTCTCGGGTTTAAAGAAAAAGAAAACTCCTCCTTCTCCATTCTCTACTTCTCCATTAAAGTAAAAATCCTCCCATTGCACTGGTATCATTCGATCTATGATTTCTGCAATATTGCTATAGATCTCATTCATCTTTTTTTCCATTGATTAACCTTCTTTTTTATTTAAAATTCAGGAACTGGTCTGTTGTTACCAATCTGATAGATGATTTTGAACGAATCTGATCGCATGGAGTTACCTGATTAAATTGGTTCAATTTAACGGCAACTTTTTTTAAGAAGAATTTCATGAAGATCCGCCCCGCTCTCAACATTTATGGTGGTATCTGATCATAGTCGACCTGTTCATTGTAGTGGAATAGCGTTATTTAGGTTGTAAATTCAAGCATGGATGGATGTACGTACTAACAAAATCTTTATACTGGTATTACATGGTTTAAGTGTGTTACTGGTTGATTGATAAGTTTATTCGGAACTGGTTACCCCCACAAATACTCAAAGTGCCACATCTTGGTACCCCACTTTAGCTACTTCTTCATTAATTAGACGTATACCAACCCCATTTTCTTCATCCCATTTGCAGTCAAATGTTAATCCAATATATCTATCTTCAGATCGTCTTGCAGACGGTACATAAATCCCAACTAGCATGATACTGGTCTGGTGGTGGTTTAAAAAATATATTTTGTTTCTCACCTTTGCCTCTCAAAAACTAACCGTTTTATTCTTAGGTAAGGACGCTTGATTATTCTCAAATCATATGCACTGGCAAATTCAGTTTGCTCGAAAGCAGGTGGAGTATCAACTCACCTGTCCCCTAAGTTGTAATCTTAACTGGATAATAAAGAAGGTTAATCGTTTTTCCAATTACCACCATTATATCACTTGCTTGTTGTTCTCTTAGAGTTGCCGCCACTTCGTCGCTACGTTTCCTACTACGCCTACACTGCTTGTTCCAGTTTGCAAAACAGACCTCACTTCTTTTTTTGCTCCTGTGCTAATTGCTGGTTCTTCAACTCTTCTACCCCTACTTTGTTCAAGCTTTGCTATTCGTTTCATACTCTTTTAATTCATGAAAAAAAACTCATTCCTACTCATGGTTCAAGTGGAAAAGAGCTTTTGAGAGTTATCAAGTGTTTGATTTGTTTATTCTTTGGTTTGTTGGTTCTCTTGCACAATCTTGTTGTTAGGCTGTAAATGGGTTTACAGAAAAATTTCCACAACCCTTTACTTCCTCTAATCTTTCTTTTGAAAAACATACTCATCTTTCAAATATCTGCGCTGTAAAAATTCTGTAAAAGAATCTGCAATTTTATAGAAACCTTCCTTCTTCTTAATTTCGGAATAAAAATAGACAGGGGGATTCTCACCCTCATTTAATTTAAAGAAACAAAACATGCACCCTTGACTCATCCAAAATACAAAATCGTTAGAGGTAAGCTTCAAAGGAACCTTGTTTTCTTCTAATAATTCCGCTCCCCATTCATTTAATTCCAGCAATTCGTCAATAAAACATGATTCTCCACGTAAAAAAGTATGCTCTGTTCCGCCTCCCATTACTTCAAGAAACTCAATGTATGCTTCAGGAAGTTTATTAGTTCCTATCAACTTCTTCACTTCATTTATTTCTTGCATTGAGCACGGAACCATAGGGATTTTATCATTTTGAAGTTGGATAAAAAGTTCATTTAAATATTTCATCGTTATTCTCCTTTATTTTAGAATTACTTCAACACGAACTACCTCAATATTTGGGAACTCTTTCTGGAATTGATCAACCAAATCAATACAATTATCACAAAACGGTCTTTCAGAAATAATTTCAATTTTCCCCTTAACATCAGGCTTTTCTTTGTACTTGAGCCTTAAATATTCTACAACTTTTTGTTCTGTATGACTTGCGAATTCACTAATTGGTCCCTTATAATGATAATCCTCTGGTTGTGGGGGCTTAAAGTTGCCCTTATTAACGTAATCATTGTCTGTAAACTCTCCACTAACGCTTTCTAAATCTATCTTATCACCATCTATTGTTCCTTTTGCCCCCGCAACGTTCCTTTTCTTCCCAGCAGTATATTTTTTCCTTAGGGATTCGACAAGTTCTCTATCAGCTTGTGTAGTTTCTCTAAAATATCTTCTAACAGGTTCACCCGTCCCCTCACCCATTCTCTTCTCCTTCTCCACAAATTCAGAGAATTTAGAGGATTCCCGGGCTTTTTTGCTCTCCGCGATATTGTCCATCACTTGAAGTCGTGGGTCTTTAAATCCGTTAAAACCACCGGTCATTTGCCCCGATCCAGGTGGGCGATTAAACGCATCAAGCTTTATCCCCCCTCCTGACGATGTTAACCAATTATGAGGTTTGATCATCTTGGCGGTCATTCCGCCTCCAACCATCATACCTCCCATGCCCATCATATTGGCCCAATGCTCGCTGGACCAGGCATTCGCGGGGAATATCGATTCACGGATTGTACCATGGATGCCGAAGGTCAACCAATTAGCGGTATCATTTGGTGAGTCAAATGCTTTATTCGCCCTATCCACATACTCTTCTACCAGTCCACTCGGAATACCAAAGGTCCAATAATCCAGAAATCCGCCTACACTGTCATAGCGCTTTTGGTAGCGATCGTCTGCAGACTGCATGAAGGCCGTACCTAATTCAAGCAAACTATCCAGCGATTTTTGAAATGCATTTCGGGTGTCCGCAATAGGAGTGCGGCATGCATCCGTTGGAGGCGGCACACAACTGGCATCGTATCCTTGCAAGCCCACTTGGTATTTATCCTCTAATCCTTTTGTCGTTGATGTTGCTTTCAGCCCAATAGACATGGTGGCTACAGCGCCTGCTACGGCTGCTCCGCTTACCTCATCCGCCTGCTGAAACCGCCTGCCGATCTCGCGAAGCTCCTTCGCAATGTGGGCCAAATTCTCCAACGTTTCGATCATCCTAGGCTGGTTCTCTTCAAATCGTTCTAGAAACCGCTCGCGTACCATTCCCGACCACATCGATTCCATCCAGCGCATCAAGCGAACGAGTTCCTCGCTTCCATACGCCCGCGAGTCTCCTCCACCTCTCGTGCCGCTTCAAACAACCGCTCCGGGGTCACTTGTATTCTACTCATCGTATTCTCCATCTGTCCAGATTCGGACTCTACGTCTTCTTTTCGTTAAAACTAACGCGTCACACACGCAATCTTTCCCTTACTTGGATTCCTTATAGCTAATTTAAAAATACTTTCTCTTGCTTGCTTAATGCGGCACCTGTGCACTGAAATCATCTCGGCTCGAGCGATCCGCATGGTAAAAGACCACATCTCCATCTCGTAACGTAAATGAATTTTCGTAGCTATCCAGCACCTGACGCTGGAAACCTTCCAGCAACCACTGGTTCATTAGCGGCGCGTGAATATATTGCAAATGCGGAGCGGCAAGATTACCTTCCCGAATAGACTCCAGGTTAAAGTTCACCACAATATATCCATTTTTCAAGAAGATTGGTGATTTAGCATCCAGTCCACCATGCGTTCGCCCATACTCGGCCAGATTGGTTCCGGCCTGAACCACATAGGGCTCTGCTGGTAAGCTATACTCGCCATACCATTGCTGAATTGCCGCATTGGCTCGCAGTACATCTGCACTGGCTGTCGTTGGGATGTTCGTTTTTGGCCCGATGAATGTCCGTAGCTGTTCTGGCATCAGCAGCAGACTGTATCCACCGACGGGTGTTTTCATCTTCGTAAACTTGTCCCGGTAGTATTCTTGATACGCTTGCTCGCTCATCATACCCGGGTGTATCTCACCATAGCGATTGTACTTGTACGTTGCGGTATCACGCAGTTGCACCCCAGGCACCTGACGCATCCGATCGTTCAGAATGACAAACCGCTTCACCTGATCCTCTGCCGAACCAATGCGGATAAAGTTCCGTTGATTGGTCGAATAGTACAAATCTACTGGAACACGCGTTTTTCCATCCTTGCTCACAAAATCAAAGGTCGGTGTAAGCCGAATGCCATCTCGCGGACCAAACATATTGCCTTTGGTTTTAAAATCGAATTTAAAGTGGTATCCCGTCTTCATGGCTACATTCTGATACCCCTGAAGCGGATGGCTTCCCGGACGGATGGGTACGGTGAACTGTGAAAAATTGCCCCGCTTGTCCCCGTCAATATTCTTTGTGCCTGTCCAGTAGCTAATCCACGTCGGGGCAATGCTTCCCTTGAATCGGCGGAAGACCAGTTCCCAGTTGTAATCAGCGATATCTGTGATTTCAAAATCGTATAACCTGCCAATCACTTCAACTGAAACTTCATCACTTGCCAAGTGATACGTTAGATCGGTATTCGCATCCGGCTGTGCATTACTGCGAGACATGCTTTCGAAATCGTCCGGAGCATTCTCGGCAATGTTGCGGAACTGTACCTGGTAGTCCCCTTCGTCGACCCAAACCGGGAGATAGAAGGTCGTATCCAGGACATACACCGGAACATCAATCCACGTGTTCCTTGGATAAAACTGCGTCCGGTCTTCGCTATATACATCAAAAGGGAATCGCACCTGTTTAATCCGATAATATTTGGCATAGTCCCGATCCCCATATCCCGGATACGAGCCAACATCCAGGTGCTGTCCACTGGTAGGCATGCGCACGGTGAATGGACGCTCCAAAATCAAGGCAGAGCGATTCATGTTGGGTACGGTTTTCTGGTTATGCGGCTGATCGTCCGATACAAGAGAATAGTTTACGACCGGGGTATGAACTGTGACCGTATTAATCCCTGGAATATCGAACTTTTCCTCTGCATTCCCATCATTAATATTACCGCTCATCAATTCATAGTTAATTTCGCCTGTACTTGGCTGATCTTTTTTATTGACTAAACTTTTCGGTATTTCATTATCTGGGCTATACAGCACATCCCTATGAATTACTTCCGGATCTGGTATCTCTCCAGGTCTAGGTGCTGTCTTTTCGACTTTTGGATTATTGATGACTACGGTATTTTTAAACTTCAGGTAATCGTTCTCTACTTGAACCTCGGCTACCGCTTGCTCAGCCAGTGGTTTTAAATTTTCTGAAGGTGTGGCTGGTTCTGTAGTCGTCCCAGGTACTGTTTGTGACGGCGCAGTAATGCTTGCTGGTACGTTAGGCGCATAGTACCTACCATTTGTGGATGCCGCATAACTAGGGCCACTATAGTCAGCTGGCAATAGCTCTATTTCAGGATTAAGTGCATAGTTTTTCAAGATCGCATTGGTAATTTCATAAACAAGAAGAGAATCAATCTTCCAATAATCGAAATCCCTTTTCACTGTATACGGATATGGAACTGTTACTGGACGGCTCGTAGGGGTACGTATCGTTGTTGTTCCACCATTTCCATCAGAAACAGTATCTTCTCTTGTCCACGTTTTGTTATATGTTTTATTGACAATGACGGTGTACGTACAAGTTCCCTTCATGTTCACGAACTTGCTTTTAAATAAGTAATTCATGCTGAACACATTACCGTACAAACTTTCGGATGTTGGTATCCCTTTAAGCACATCAAAGGGTTCGCTACCGCGTTGATCTGCTTTAATCACTGCGCTGGGATTGGGAGCCATTCTCTCCTTTGTCATTTCAGCTACTGGCGACTCCGTACATGCTGCGTCTGGTTGTTGTGGTATTTCTTCTGGTCGATCTGTTACCGTGATCGTCACGGATTCATATATGTAATACGGGCCATCTGCGGAATTCTTCCATTTCGCTGTAACCACTGCAGTCCCATTCTGGTGAGCTGTTATTTTTCCCGTTTTTGGTTCTACAGTCACTACCGCATTACGGTTAGAAGACCAATCAATCTGATCTGCACGCCTCGAAACGTTTACCCAGTTTCCAAATGCTTCTTGGTCATACTGCTTCGTGCGAATCTCTGCCACTAGAGACTTCACATCACCCACTCTCAGCTGCATGTCGTCCCGAACGCGTATCTCTTTGGTTTCAGTTACGTATCCACTGTAGTCGATCTCTAATGGGGTGTAGTATTCAACTTGATATTTGGGCTTTCCATCTGCTCTCCAAGCATATCTAGTTTTCGTAGTCCATTGATAATCATACTCTCCATCAGGACTTACACTATCCGTCCCAGTCATAGTTTCAATGGTAACAAGAAGACTTCCCTTCCTATAATCAGGTTTAGCATTTGGTTTTACTGAATAACTTTTTAATTTCGTGTCATATCTAACTTCTTCAATCTCTATGTCATGTACATGACTTCTCTTAAAACTATTTTTCTTCTGTTTATCCTGCAAAGATGCTGGTATATAGTCGTTCGTATTTATCTCATCCTTTACAGTCTTGTCTCTTAACTTTAACGGAAGTGCTTCTGTTCCAGAACCATAGGTATTCGTTTGCACTGAGCCATACTTACTACTTGTTGCCTTCCAGATAGCAGTATCTGATTGAGTCCATACAGTTTTAGGTCTAGGGAATGCCTGTCCTTCTACCTTCACTTTTATGGTTTGTTTACCTTTCACTAATCCAGGCGGCTTTACTTCTAGACCCTCGCTAGGATATCCCAACTTAAAATTGGCAAGAATTCTACTAGATGAAACACCGAAAGATGCAAAGATCAATAACAAAACGCATAAATTTATAATAACGTTTTTTTTGTTCATTTTTTATTCCTACCTAATTCTGCAAGGTAACGACTGCATAAGATCCATCGTCCATATTAAATTGCAAATATTCTTTTTTATCTAAGCTCAGATAATCCAAAACCCACAATTTCACACCATTCCTATGCTTCTCGAAAAAGCTAATCGGTTCTAAAAGAGGGAGGACTTCGTATCCAAACTTTTTATTTAATCCGTTCGTAATTGCTGCACCACCACCAGTACTATCTATAACTCCATTCATATAATCAGCAGTAGAAAAATTTTTCTTTTTTGGATTTATTGTTATTTCTTTAAAAATTGGTAACAAACCACTATTTTTATATTTGTTTTGACCATATTCTGTCATAAAAATGGATGTATAGATGCTTTTTTTCTTTTTTGGCTCAGATACGTTCACACCTATTAAACGATGAAATATCAAGTTGCCTGTACCATTCCGGAACGTCTTACTCTTACCTGAGATATTTGCTATAGATGTACCACTAGTCGTCAAACTAGATACCAATTCCAGATTGGTTTTCTTAGTACCCACCATCCGCAGCTCGTTCAGATCATCAAAGCTAGCCGCATCTTTCTTCAGCACACCTTCAAGCCTTAACAAGATGGCAGAAGACTCGGCGCGTGTTGTTGTTTTCTCCATACCAAATGATCCATCCGGAAAGCCGTTCATTAAGTTTGTTCCCATCGCAATCGCAAGGTAAGGAAGCTTCGCCTCAGCAATACCTGGTTTAAATGCTTCTTTGACGGGAAGTAACGTTTCTTTCGTCTCAACGAACGCTTTCTTGTACTCCTCACTGGATGCCATTAATCCGGAACTCATCCACTTCGCCATTTCTTCCCGAGTGATTGGCGTATTGGGTTTAAATCCGTTCGGGTAATCTTTAGTTTGGATAAAACCTAGTGAAACTGCTCGATCTACCTCCGCCTTACTCCAATGTCCTTCCAAATCCTTAAAGGAATCGGTTGCTTCCTCTTCCGAAAGCGGCATCTCCTTGGCTACGCGAGAAATAAGGGACGCAAATTCAGCCCGTGTGACGGATGCATTGGGTTTAAACTGACCGTTACCGTATCCCTTGAAATATCCTTTGGATACAGCCGATTCAATAGCCGATTTTGCCCAGTGATTCGCCTGCACGTCTTTGAAAGTTGTAGCTGCCGAAGCCTGCGAAGAAAGTAATGCTGACATGCCTAATACTGCACTCAGTAGCGGTAACATGATTTTTTTCATTTGTCCCATCCTCCGATGAATTAATTTTTGTTATTTAGAAATCCTTGGATTCACGTTCTCTACATATGTAAAATCCTCATTGAATACTAGAGTCTGCCTTTATAAAGTCTGCTGCTTTCTGATTTATACAGTCTACGAGTTCTGACGTATGTTCTAGATGCCATTCATCTAATTGCTTAATACTCATCTGGAGATCCCACACAATCCCCTATAATATTATTGGATACTATATCCCCTTTCACTAAGTACCTTTTTAATTGTTTACTGTATCCAAGAGACTCTTGCTGATTCGTTTCATAGTTTATATGTACACTAAAGGTTTGATCCTCATGCCCTGTTACATAACCATAAACAGTGACACGACTCATTGCCATTTTAGGCAGTATTTTTTTCTTGGTTATTGTTACCTCCAAATGATATGTGCTTTCTAGATAATTAACTGCAATAGTTTCTGCTCTATCTAAAATCTCTTGATCTTTCAATTGTCTCTCAGCCTTTCCTGTGCACCCTCCTGACAATAAAATTATTACAAAAATCATAGTAACCTTACTCAGACGTTGCATAGTCTTACCTCACTATTAATTTTTTGATTTGTATTTCGGAGAAATATTTATTTCTCCCTTCTTCAACAGCCACTCTGTTCCACCAATATACTGCACTTCATAGGTGTTGTAATTAATTGCTATTTTAATCCCCTCATTCTCATCACCCTTAATATGTCCGTATAGTACAACCTTTGAGGATACGTAACCATCAAAAACCTGAGAATCCGTGAACTCCACGTCAACGTTATACTCTTTTTTGAAATACTCTAATCCTATGGGGGTTGCTTTTTTAACAATATTATAATTTTCCACATGATATGTAACTGCACAACCGCCTACTAATAAAGTGAACGCTGCAAAAACGATTAATATGATCCTCCATCTACGACTCATCTTCTAAACAAATCCTTTGCGTAAGAAATCAATTTTTTTATCAAAATCTACAGATAGTTTCATACATTAAAATGCGGGCTTCAAATAAGGAGAGGTGGATTTATTTTCACCGTTAAGTTAATCTGGGTGTACCAACCACTTCGGCCCACCTGCACGTTCAACCTCATAAGTATTGTAATTAATCGCTATATTAATTGCCTCATTCTCATGACCCTTAATATGTCCGTATAAAATGACCTTCGAAGATACGTACCCGTCAAAAACCTGAGAATCCGTGAACTCCACGTCAACATTGTAATTTTTCTTAAAATATTCTAATCCTATAGGGGTTGCTTTTTTAACAATATTATAATTTTCCACATGATATGTAATTGCACAACCGCCTACTAATAAAGTGAACGCTGCAAAAACGATTAATATGATCCTCCATCTACGACTCATCTTCTAAACAAATCCTTTGCGTAAGAAATCAATTCTTTATGTAATAATTTATATATATTCCCATACATTAAAATGCAGGCTTGTAATATTTCTATGTAGATATATTACTCTTCTAGGAGTTATTCTGGATGGATCAACCACTTTGGCCCACCCGCATGCTCAACCTCATAAGTATTGTAGTTAATCGCTATAGAAATTTTCTCATTATCATCACCATTTATATGTCCGTATAATAAAACGTTTGGATATACGTAACCAGCAAAAACCTGAGAATCCGTGAACTCCACGTCAACGTTGTACTCTTTTTTAAAATATTCTAATCCTATAGGGGTTGCTTTTTTGACGATATTACTATTTTTTACGTGATATGTAATTGCACAACCACCAACTAATACAATACAAGATGCTAATACTATTAATAGCACTCTTAGTTTACGATTCATTTCATACACTCACTCCCTCCTGAAAAATCCCAAGATTATATTCCTATAATTTCCTATTAATGAAACTCCTACAAATATCTAATCATTGAGATTAGGAGGATCATATTCAGGAGGAACTAACGCAAGGCTCACCTTGTATGTTCGGTAATCCACAAATATAGTAAACGCCTTATCCTTTTCACCATGGATTCTGCCATATAAAATAATCGTTGAAGTGACATACTCAGCATTGATTTGATAATCATAAAATTCCACATCTACTCCATACTGTTCTTTTAGAAATTGCTCTGCTACTGGAATTGCTTTATTCGCAATACTCCTATTCTTGAAATAGGAGTAACCATACGACATAACAATGATTAATGAAAAAATGATAACACCGCTTATAATAATTCTCTTCCTCAATGTTTTTCTCCTCAAAATACCTTCGTTTAAACTATATCAATCTGATTCAAAAAGCCATTCAGGTCCAGTTATATAATCAACTTTAAAGGTATTATAGTTAATTGATATTGAAACCGTCTCATTTATATCGTTCTCAACATATCCGTAAAGCACTACCTTCGAATTAATATAACCTGGGAACACCTCTGAATCTGTAAATTGAACTGTAAGATTATACTTAGTTTTGAAATATTCTACTCCTATAGGGGTGGCCTTTTTAACGATATTATTATTTTTCACGTGATATGTAATTGTGCAACCACCGACTAATAAAGTGAACGCTGCAAAAACGATTAATATAATCCTCCATTTACGACTCATCTTCTAAACAAATCCTTTGCGTAAGAAATTATTTCTTTTTCTCGAAATCTACAGATAGTCCCATACATTATAATATTTCTATGTGTATATATTCCCCTTCGGGAGTTACTCTGGACGGATCAATCCCTTTGGTCCACCCGCATTTTCTACTTCATAAATATTATGATTTTAAAACCCTTTCTTATTGGAACTCCTCCTTACGTTAAATTATGCAATCCAAGACATTGAATTCGTGGGTCTGAATATTTTTCAAGTGATACAGCTCCCCTTGCTAAAGTTATTCTAATTTCAACACCCATTCTGGTCCACCCACATTTTCTACTTCATAAGTATTGTAGTTAATCCATATATTAATTGCTTCATTCTCATGACCCTTAATATGTCCATATAAAATGACCTTTGAAGATACGTAACCATCAAAAACCTGAGAATCCGTGAACTCCACGTCAACGTTGTACTCTTTTTTGAAATATTCTAATCCTATAGGGGTTGCTTTTTTAACAATATTATAATTTTCCACATGATATATAACTGCACAACCACCAACCAATAGAATACAAGATGCTAATACTATTAATAGCACTCTTAGTTTACGATTCATTTCTTATCCGCTCTCCTTGTGGCCTATTTATTTCTAAGGTAATATATTCTATATTATAGTATATAAAAGGGAGAGAAGTAGATTTTGTTTATTTCTGATAAAACTTATCATCAGATTTCTGATGCCGCTTATGTTAGAGATTTTACAAAAGAGAATACCAAGAATAAGGTTGAGGGATGGGATCGCGTAAATTTACCTAACTCTACACTCAACGACACTAATGGCTCTGGGTTTGATGCAGTCGTTTATTATAATAAGAAGGATAATCAAGTGGTTATTGGATACAGAGGAACTGAACCTGATATGTCATGGGGTAAAGTTCCAGACATTGGGACGGATGGCTTTGATGTTGTTGGGGGCCGTTACAAACGTCTTCGAGAGACTATAGAGACTACGCCAGACGCTCTTACGCGACCAGATTACCATGGAACTAAAGTAGCTTATGAGAATAATCAGTTTTATCTAGCCGAAAAGTTATACCGTGAAGTCAAAGAAGTGTATCCTAACGCGGAGATATCCACAACTGGTCACTCCTTGGGTGGCGCACTCGCCCAATATACAGCTGTACATAATAATCTGTCATCCACTACATACAACCCTGCCAGCATTCGAGCCGTTGTCTCAGATGAAATTTTAAAGAAAATTGATGCAGGAGAATATGACAAGAAAAATACAGCATACGTCAGCCCAGGCGATGGAGTGGGATCAGGCTTCTCAAGCACTCCAACACGGCATGCAGCGAATACAATTATGATTGATCGTACATATGATGACGCAAATAAAAGGTATTTCCAATTTAAAGTTCCACTTATACTCAATACGGAAGGCTCTTCAGCATTCAATATGTTCACTCCCATCTGGAAAAACGTAACTTTCACTTCTATTACAATACCCGGCCAAACAGGCTTTCTTGATAAGCTTTTCAACTCATTTGGCGGAGAAAAGGCGCATGGCTTGGAGAATTTCACTTTTGATGAGAATGGTTTTATCACCAATACACTCTATACCACAGATGGTACGTTAATTGGCGGGAATCCACGATATACCGAATACTTAAATTCATTACTCGCCAATGAAAAGATGAAAGATACGGTAAATCAACTCATTGAAAAGTACGGTGCGTATCTGGGACCTCTTGGACAGACGCTTGCTGCTGGTGCAGGGGTTACCATTCAGCTCTCGCTTGAGAACCTTCAACGGGCTGGGCAGAAGATGCAGCAGCATGTCGACGAATTCCAAGCCAGTCTGCCTACAGCAACCAATGCCATTCTTAGACTGATTGAGTCAAGTGACAGCCGTTCTCTGGAGCCTATTGTTGATCGGTTAACAAGTGACCTACACAAGTTCAGCCGTTGGTACGAAGAAGAAGTACAGAGCATTGCCAAATATATTAATCAGAAAGCTGAAGATTTCAGGCAAGCCGACGAAGTTTAGAAGGAGAGATAGCGTTTATGTCACGGAGTATAATTGTAGATTTAGTTGACCTTATGAATGCTGAGAAAGAAATCAACCTCTTAATGGACATGCTTGAAGCAAACAAACGTCATGTGCGTTCCATTGATGAGAGCATTGGAGATTGGAAGGGAAAATCATCTGAAGAATTACGAAGAAAGATGGATCGTTTTCAAAACATATTGAGCGATTGGATTGAGGATTTCAAGCAGCAACAGATTGAACTTGTTAAATATACATACCGTATGGAACGTGCGGATCGGGGCAATTAGAAGCAGGGATATCTGAACAATATAATATTTTCAAAAGAAAGAAAAAACAGAGGCCCCTTATCATCCAAAATGAGAGGGGCCTCTTACATTAGCAACTGCATTTAAGATTTCATTGGAAGTTACATTAAATCTGATCTGGATCGGCATTCTATTCGAATACAATCCGGCCTGATGGATGCTCTGGCAAAATGGAGGATGCGAGCTGCCGGACAGCAGGCTGATCCGACTCCAAGATGGAATCCGTTGCATCTCCGGTATAGACCAGCCTTCCCTGATCCATCACGGCGATGCTGTCGCAGATCGTCAGTGCGGCGCGGATGTCATGCGTGATAAACAGATAGGACAGCCCGTACGTTGCTCGCAGATCTGCCAGTAAAGACAGAATTTGTGTCTGATGCACCATATCCAGACTGCTGATTGATTCATCAAGCACGATCAATTTCGGCTTAAGTGCGATGGCTCTGGCAATGTTGACCCGTTGTAGTTGCCCTCCGCTGAATTGATGCGGAAGCTTGCTCGCATCCTGCGGCGTAAGCCCGACCTGCACGAGTAGCTGTTCAATCGTGCGCTGTTGTTCCTTGGCAGACAGGCGCTCGTAATTGTCCAGCGGTTCTCCGATAATCTGCGCGGCCGTCATCATCGGGTTTACAGCCGAGTAACAGTCTTGAAAAACAACCTGCAAATCACGTCGTAGCCTTCTAAGCACTGTTTTATCTGCTCGGTAGATGTCCTGGCCTTGGAATAGAACCTGACCTTGGCTTGGTCTCTCCAGCCCCAGAATGATTTTACCCAAGGTGCTTTTGCCTGCTCCACTCGTTCCAAGCAGTCCTAAACACATGCCTTCTTCAATCGTAAGTGAAACATCTTCGAGAACAGAAGGGCGCGATCCCGAACGCTGGAGCCAGCTCTGTTTGCCATAGCTATGACTTACTTCTTGTACTTGTAACATCCGGTTCATCGCTCTCCTTCCTTCGTTTCAATCGTACGTATCCGGACAATTCTGCACACTACTCCACACCGATCATGTCTCCAGCTCTAGCGAGTCCCTGCACGATAAGCACGTTTTAACCGCTGGAGCTTGTGACAACTTCCCCCTGTCTACTTCTTCAGCAACTACAAGACCACTTCTAGTGACCAAGAGACAACTTCGGCCGGGCATTTAGCAGCATCCGAGTATATTCATGCTGGGGATGATCGAACAATTGGTATACATCGGCCTGTTCGATGATCCGTCCCTTCTGCATGACCGCCACTTCATCTGCCATCTGTGAGATAACACCTAGATCATGCGAGATGAGCAAAATAGATGTACCATGCTCCTTCCGAAGCCGATCCAGTTCACGTAGCACATTCAACTGATTCACGACATCCAGTGCTGTTGTAGGCTCATCTGCTATAACCAAAGCAGGCCGCAGACACATGGACACGGCAATCATCACTCGTTGCAACATGCCTCCGCTGAGCTGAAACGGATAACGTTTCAGCAGCTTTGCCGGATCAGGCAGGTTCATATCAGCCAGTGCTGCAATGGCCTGTTCCCGCGCCTCTGCTTTGGACATCTTCGTATGGGTTCGCAGCGTTTCAATAAATTGAGAGCCGATCGTATACACCGGTGTAAAAGCATTCATCGGATTCTGCATAATAAATCCGATATCCTTGCCGCGTATGTGCCGCATCTCCTCTTGGGATAAGTTACTGAGCTCCCGTCCGTTCAGACGAACACTGCCTGACGATTCCATCCTGCGAGGATGTAGCAAGCGCAGTAGCGCATTACACGTGATCGTTTTGCCGCAGCCACTCTCGCCAACCAGGCCAAAGACCTGTCCCTTTTTCAAATTCAACTGAACAGGTTCCAGTAACGGGACGGTCCCTTTCGCTGTCTTGAGCTTAACCTCCAGATCACGTACTTCAAGTACAATCGCCGCGTCGTCCATCGCCACATCCCCCCCTTGTCCAGTTTATCTTTTATTTGTTACCAGACCCTTGCTTATATCAGGACTTGTACCTTCTTTGTTAACCTTGGACTTGCTGAACCCTTATCTTGAACTATCCGACTATTACTTTTTGGAAATGCCGTAACGATCAGATAATGCTTCTCCCAAAATGTTAAACGTCATTACAACCAGCAGAATGGCTACACCCGGATAGATCATTAGCTCCGGATGGCTGCGAATATACCCTGTGCCTTCATGAATCATGGCTCCCCACTCCGCATTAGGCGGTTGAATGCCAAGCCCCAGGAAGGACAGCGCCGAGATATCCATAATCGCCCAGCCCATCTCCAGTGTGCCCATGACCACGATGGGACGTTGCACATTGGGAATGATATGTTTACGAATGATTGTCCAGGTAGAGGAACCACTAATTCGAGCGGCTGCGATAAAGTTCCTTTCCTTCAAGCTAACCACCATGTTTCGGCATATACGCGCATAATGCACCCACTGTACCATCATGAGCGCCAGCAGAATCTGCATCAGACCTGGACCGAAGATCCCGACGATGCCTAGCACCAATACCAGTTGTGGAAATGCCAATATGCCCTCACATAAACGCATCAGCATATTGTCAATCCAGCCGCCCAGATAACCGGAGATCGACCCAACGATAAGACCGATCACCAGAGACGACAGGAAGATCATCGTTGCAAATCCAATCGAAATCCGTGCTCCATAGAGAAGTCTGGAGAGATTGTCCCTTCCCAGATGATCTGTGCCGAGCCAGTGCTCGGCAGATGGGTCCTTTAGCTTCTGCAACAGGTTAACTTTGACCGGATCATGTGGTGCGATCCATGGAGCCAATAATGCCAGAATGAAGAAAAGCAATATGATCGCAGCGCAAATCCAAATTATTTTTTTTCCTCGAAACAGTGTACGCCATCGGTTCATCAATGCTCTGCCCGTCCTTTCGCCGAAATCCGCGGGTCCATATACAGCTGTACCAGATCAACGATCAGATTACACACGATGAACAGACACGCCGAAATAAAGACATAACATTGGATCACGGGAATATCTCGGTTGAAGATGGCTTCGACAAAATAACGCCCGAAACCCGGCCACGAGAAGACCTGTTCTACAATAATCGTTCCGGTTAACAGCCTGCCCATGGTCATGCCCATTCCTGTAATAAACGGGGTGATGGCAATCTTGAGCACATGTTTCAGCATAATAACCCGTTCACGGATGCCGCGGGTTCTGGCGTATTGCACATACGCTTCCTGTAATTGTTCGAGTACACTGGTACGCAACATACGGGTGTATAACGCAATCATCACCATAGAAAGCGTAAGGGTAGGCAATATCATATTCTCCCAAGATCCGCGCCCTTCGACGGGAAGCCAGTCCAGTTTCACGGCAAAGAAGAAAATAAGCAGATAACCGAGCCAGAACTGCGGAATGGAAGCACCAAAATAAGAGATGGCCCGACTCACCATATCAATCCAGCTATTTTTATAGACCGCCGCCAAAATTCCGAGAGGAATACTCACCAGTGCAGAGAACAGAATGCTCCACAAGGCCAGTTCTGCTGTAGCTGGAAACTTATCTTTGACCTCATCGATCACGGGTTTATTCGTGAGATACGAGGTACCAAAATCCAGCTGGGCCATCCTCTTCAACGTATCCACATACTGAGTGAGCAAAGGCCGATCCAGACCGAATTCATGTCGCTTCTCCGCCAGCAGCTCTGGTGTTGGATAAATATGTGCAGCGGTCAGATACGCTTCGGCTGGATCAACCGGTGAAATATGAATCAGCCCAAAAGTGACAAGTGTAGCGATAAAAACGATAGGAATGATCGCGATCATTCGTTTACCTATATAGCCGATCACCAAACTTTCCTCCCCTTTTACCATGCCACACAAGCTCTTGATGCCTGATGTGTTACGTGTTCATTGCTACGTTTTTGACGTTCATCAACTATAATTATGGGTTATTTAACTGCATTCCCACAAACGGATTCTCATCCCGATTGGCCGGGAAGACAAATTCAGCAATTTTCTTCTGATATACGGCCGTTTTCTTCACATAAGAGATCGGTACAATCGCCGATTGCTCCTGCAATGTCGTCAGGATGGATGTGTACAGTTCCTGACGTTTCTTCTCGTCTGTAGAAGACAGTGCGGCATGCACCTGCTCGTCCAGTTCCTTTTTCATCGGCAAGGCAGTAAGTGTCTCCGAGATTCCGAATCCCGGGCTTGCTACGACGTTAATGAAGGAATGCGGATCGTACGGTGCCCCGTAATTGTACCAGAAGTATAGATCGAAATCATTGGCTTTCAGACGTTTGATCTGTACCGTTAGTTCAAGCCCTGTAAGGTTTACTTTAACCCCCAGTTCGCTCCATTCGGCCTGAATGGTTTCGCCCATCGCTTTCTGAATCGGGTCGGTTTTATCAAAAATCAATTCAAACTCCAGCTTCTGTCCGTCTTTCTCACGCACGGTTCCGCCTGCCGGCAGCTTCCAACCTGCTTCATCCAGCAACGCTTTGGATTGCTCTACGTTATATTCAATCGGTTTCAGATCCACATTGGTATATGGATAGTTTTTGGACAGTGCCGTATCAGCCGGTTCTTCCAGACCCGACGTGACGCCTTCTACCATCGCTTTTTTGTTGAAGCCCTGTTGAAGTGCCTTCCGCACTCTCACATCAGACAACTTCGGATTCGAAGAGTTAAGCAACAGGTCACGAGTACCTACAGGATCAGACAGTTCGCTTACATATTTATCGTTCTCACGTAGCTGTTGGAACGCATCCAGACTGATCACACCTTCACCATAAATCAGATCCAGATCGCCTTTTTCAAAAGCAAGCACACGGGTCTCTGCATCAGGGATGATTTTGACCGTAATCTGATCGAACGCCGGTGCCGTCCCCCAGTAATTCGGGTTACGTTTGAAGACCGCATACTCATCCTGCTTATAATCAGCCAGCATCCACGGGCCCGTACCCACCGGCTCTTTGATGCCTTTGGACGTATCCCCGTCAACCGGGAATCCAGCCGCGCCCAGGAAGCGGAACGGACGAACAACAGACAAATCCTGAAGTACGGGATAATACGGCTCGGTAAGTGTCATGCGGAACGTATGATCATCTACGACTTCTGTCTTGCCAAGCACACTGACGATGCCAAGCCAGCTATGTGTTTTTTTATTTTTCATGATGGAGTCAAAATTCTTTTTCACAATTTCCGCATTAAAAGGCGTGCCATCGGAAAATTTCACCCCTTGGCGCAACTTGAATGTATACACTTTGCCATCATCGGAGATGGTCCATGATTCGGCAAGCGCAGGTTCCAGTTTGCCATCCTTCTGGTAACTCACCAGTGGTTCATAGATCATGGATTGCGCAAACAATTGAGACGGATTGTACGTATGTGGATTCATCGTGCCGATATCCCGCGGCCATGACATCGTAATCGACTTCGCTGAAGACGCCTGATCTCCCGAAGCTGAGGAAGAAGCCGAACTGTTCTCTTTATTACCGCAACCCGCGATGATCAACACCAACAACAGTGCTGTTAACATCATAAGGGTAGTCGAGCGCTTACGTTGTTGTCCTGACATAGATATAAACCCCTTTTCTCTCTTCTCTCATTCTTCACCTGATCATTACCGTGATAATGATTCTCATATTCATTAAGAATATGAAGTAGCCTCCCTTTTGTCAACAAAAATCGACATAATATGTATGCCCATTAAATAGCTAAAAAAGCCCTTCCTATAGGAGGAGGGACTTCTGGGGTTCATATAATCAAATTTGCTGCATATTCTCTGTACGTTTCCTTTTTATTTCATAATCTATACTCCATTTATCGAGTCATTGCTGGATGTGCAAAAAACCATTATCGTTTGCCTTCCTCGCGGTCGCCAGCAATCACTTCATCCGTTTCTTTGACATAGTTCACAATCTCTTGGACCGTTGTGTAGGCCACACCGACATATGTATCGGCTGCGCCGTAATAGATGGCAATTCGTCCGGTATCCGCATCATGCAGGGTTGCGCATGGGAAGACAACGTTATCAACGAAGCCCTGTTCCTCATACCATTTCTCCGGAGTCAGCACGAAGTTGGATGAACGATACTTCACTTTGGACGGCTCATCCAGATCCAGAATGACCGCACCCATACTGTACACAAAACCGTTGCATGTTCCGGTTACACCATGGTAGAACATCAGCCAACCTTCGGATGTCTCGATCGGAGCAGGACCACCGCCAATTTTCACCGATTGCCACCAGCCTTGACCGCCTTTGCTCATGACATGACGATGTTTGCCCCAGTAGACCAGATCCGGGCTTTCGCTCAGGAAAATATCTCCAAACGGGGTATGTCCGCTATCACTTGGTCTGGAGAGCATCACGTAGTTATTGTTGATTTTGCGCGGGAACAAAACGCCATTGCGATTGAATGGCAACATTGGATTCTCAAGACGGATAAACGTTTTGAAGTCGTCTGTCTTGGCGAAGCCCAGGGCCGCACCGTAAAAATCGGTACACCAGATGATGTAATAGGTATCTTCCACTTTGACCAGACGCGGGTCGTATGCGTAGTTCGGCATAAACGGATCGCCTTGTTCGTCCACAAAAGCAATGCGCTCTTCTTCAATCGTCCAGGACAATCCGTCTTCACTGGAGCCCAAGTGCAGGTGCGGACGGCCATTGACCGTCTCGGCGCGGAATACACCAATGAATTTCCCCTCATATGGAACGACTGCGCTGTTGAAAATGCGGGCAACTCCCTTCACCGGGTTGCGCGGCACAACCGGATTAGCCGAGTGTCTCCACACCGGGCCTTCCGTTCCTTCCGGTTTATCCTCCCAAGGCATGTTTGGCAAAGCTTCCCCAACCATGTGTACCTTTTTCGTTTCTGCAACTGTCATATTTCATTTCTCCTTCTAATTGAATGATTTCAAAGAATGTTTCATGCAATCATTTCACGGAACCTTGCGCAGAACCGTTGTAGATGTATTTCTGAAGCAACAGGAAGATGATCATCGTTGGAATAATGGCAATCATAATCCCGGCGCTGATGACTTCCCATTGTGATCCGAAGGGGCCCTTGAACTTGAACAGGGCGGTGGATATTACCTGCAGATCAGTCTTTGGCATGTATAAGAACGGCGTGTAGAAATCATTGTAGATGTTGACACCTTTGACAATAATGACGGTGACAATCGCCGGTTTCAGCAAAGGCAATATAATTCTCCAGTAGATCGTGAAGTAGGAAGCGCCGTCCAGCATGGCTGATTCATCAAGTGCACTGGAGATCGAACCGAGGAATTGCAGGAAAATGTACACCGCGATAATATCAGTTCCCAGATACATGACGATGGCTGCCCACCGTGTATTGAACAGGTCGAGGGCGTTAATGATCTGGAAGGTGGCAACTTGTGTCGTTACGCTCGGAATCAGGGTCGCCAGCAGGAAAGCGGCAACCATAATTTTTTTGCCTTTGAACTTGAAGCGATCCAGTACATAGGCAATCATGGAACCTGTCAACGTTGCACCCACGATGGATATGATCAGAATAATAATGGTGTTTTTGAAACCGACAAGCATGTTGCCATCCACAAATGCCTTCGTATAGTTCGCAAAATGAAACCAGTTGACCGGCGGGGCAAGCGGGCTGCTTGTGGCATATTCGGCATTGGTCTTCAAGGACGCAAACAGAATTACCACGATAGGCAAAAGTGCAATGAACGCTGCCAGAATCAGAGAAGCGTATTTCAATATGCTTGCGATGGTATATTTGAATTGGTTCACGTTCATTCCTCTCCTTTCATGCTGACACGCTGCACCAGCGTCACAAGAATAACGATCAGGAGCAGCACGACTGCCATCGCTGATGCGAGTCCCAGTTTGCCGTATTTAAATGCCAAGTGAACGGTCTGAATAACAAAGGTCATACTGCCGTTGGAACCGTCGGTCATAATATATGGAATATCGAACGCACTGATGGCGCCGCTTATGGCCAAGATCAGGTTGAGCTGCAGAATGCGGGTAATACTCGGCAAAATAATATGGCGGAATTGTTGCCAGCGGTTGGCACCGTCAATATCGGAAGCTTCATACACATCCTTAGGAATGGAAGAAATCGTGCCCAGAAAGATGATGAAGTTGAAGCCCATGTATCTCCAGACTGATGCACCCGCGAGGGATACGTTAATAATATTCGGGTTACCCAGCCAGAGCTGGGTGTACTGTCCCAGTCCGATCGCCTGCATCAGCGTATCAAGCGTACCGTCCGGTTTGAAGAAAAACAGGAAGATAAAACCGATAGCCACGCCATTCAGCAAGTAAGGGAAGAACAGAATGCCTTTGAAGAAATTTTTGCCCCGGATTTTGAAGCTGAGGATCGTGGCAAAATAGAGGGCCAGGCCCATCTGTACAAAGGTAGCAACAAAATAATACAAACTGACGATGAATACTTTAAAGTATTCCGGATCGCTAAAAATCCGTGTGTAATTCTCCAATCCGACATAGTCGAACCTTTTACTGTATCCATTCCAATCGGTAAAGCTGTATTTGAACATGTTAATGACCGGCAAATAAGCAAACGTAAATAGCAGTGCCAGCGGAATAATCGAGAAGGCACAAATAATAAATATGCGTTGTGCTGAGTAACTCCAGTTTGAAATTCTCCAGTATTTCATGCTCCCCACACCTCCCAGCGGTTCAGCCGCCTTGGTTCATAAACGCTCCGTATCGTTCCGCGGATGTAACCGCAGGGTGGGCCAAGTGAATACACTTTTTTATAGTTCATCACCTCAGTCAATTCACTGATGGTTTATCCCCGTGCAAACCTGGCCCAAAAATCCGATAACTACCGGCACCCGCATTACATCTGCTCACATCTGCTTACATCTGCTACTTACTTCTTTCTGCTGGATGAACGCTCGTTTTTCTATTATTTCGTAACCTCTGCGCGAGCTTTTACCCATTTATCATTCAGGTCTTTCATGATGTCGTCATACGATTCGCTTCGGTTGCCGATGGCCGCTTCAATAATGCGTTTCTTGAAGTCAGGCTGCCATAGACCAATCTCGCCTTCGTTATCGATTTTGTCCATCAATCCTTCTTGCCCCTCTTTAGCCGGAGTTAAAGTAGAGAATTTTACATCTTTGTACTGATCCAGAATCGGCGGCAACTCTGCGCTCTTGTCTGCACTCATGCCTCCACCCTGCTGGGTAGCATAGTTGGATTTTGCCAGGAACCAGTCGATCCATGCTTTTGCCGCAGGTTTGTTCTCGCTGTTCACATTCATGCCGATGTTATAGTCTGCGGACAGCGGTACGATAACGTCGCTAGCATTGGTCGGAAATGGTAAGAAGCCAATATTGTCTGGTGTATCTGTCATACCTTGAATCTGTGTGATTGCCCATGACCCAAGAGCCATCGTTGCAATTTTGCCATTAGCGAGATCTGCCTTGGAACTTTCCCAGTCTGTGGTTGTCGGATCCTTCTCAATCAGGCCGTTCTTGGCTGCATCATAAAGTACTTTATACAGCTCATAATGTGGCTTCCCTGGCACAAAATTATCATCCGTATTTGGTTGATCTACGTTGACATAATCTACACTGCCCGCAACCGTCGGCAGGTCGGCCTCCCATTGGGTAAGTGCCCAGCCGGATGCATAGTTCGTATAGAGCGGAATCGCATCCGTGTTGTCTTTTACCTTCTGAAGTGCTGCCTGGAATTGCTCCGGTGTCTTCGGAAGCTCAGTGATGCCTGCGTCTTTGAAGACCTGTTTGTTATAAATAATGCCTGAGAACGTGATGACGGTTGGAATGCCGTATACCTGACCATCCACCATTCGCTCTTCAATAGCCGTGTACTTGTCTTTCAGTTCATCGTACGTGCCAAGTGGCTCAAAAAAGTCCGGGATATCGGCGATTGGAACACTTGTCGGAATCATAAGTACGTCGCCGTAGTCTTTGGTGCTCATCCGAATCTTCACTTGCCCCTCATAATCAGCCAAGGCCTGAAAATTCACTTTCACATCCGGATACTCCTTGTTGAATTCGGCAGCATAATCCTTGAATACGGTATCAACAATATCTGTGCGTTGCGTCAAAACGGTAATTTCGCCCTTGATATCTGCTGGGTCTGTGCTAATCTCTTCCCCCGCCTGCGAAGACCCGCCTCCCGATGAACACGCAGCAAGCAGTGAAGTGATGAGCAGCATCGTCAGTAGCATCATCCAGCCTTTATTTTTCCTCATTGTTCCGACCCCTTCCTTAATTAAATTAAGTTATCGTTAAGGTTACAAAATAGATTTTATTATGGTAACGCTTACCTGTCAATTGAATTATTTATTACTTCACAAGTGAAATAAAATATACAATTCGTTGACAAGGTAATTTTACAGAACTAATATTAATTTATAAAGTTACCGATAACTTAATTTAATTAAATATAATTTTGCACGGAAAAAGGAGCACTCTGGATGACTCATAAGACGAATCAGCTTCAAACTGAAATTGCGGAGCATTGGAAAACCAAGATTATGCCGTTCTGGGCTAACTTAAAAGATGAAGACCGTGGTGGATTCTATGGCTGGGTTGGTAACGATTTGCAGGTGAATCAAGAAGCACCCAAAGGCGGGATCGCTACAGCACGGCAGCTTTGGTCTTTTTCCGCAGCCTACCGGGTGACCAGTGAGGAAATCTGGCGGGAGCACGCTGAACACGCCTATCGTTTTCTCACTGGACACCTGATGGACAGGGAACACGGAGGGATGTACTGGATGGTGGATGCCACTGGTGAACCGCTGGATTCGAGCAAACATGTGTATACCCAGTCCTTTGGCATATATGCGCTCAGCGAATACTACCGAGCAACAGATGATGCTTCTGCACTAACACTTGCGAAAACGCTTTTTGCGCTAATAGAGAGCAAAGGTTTCAACTCAGAAGCGCCTGCTTACAAAGAGCAGTTTGACCGATTTTGGAACGAACAGCCCAATGAAATGCTGAGTGAGAACGGGGTCATTGCGGATTACACGATGAATACGCATATCCATGTGTTGGAGGCTTACACCACCTTATACAGAGTGTGGCCGGACCCGCAAGTGAAGGCAGCGCTTGAGCGCCTGCTCGGAATTTTGTATGAACGGGTGTATGACAAGAACACCAAGTTCCTCGGGGTATTTTTCAACAAAAGGTGGGAGTCCATCATTGATCTGCATTCATTTGGACATGACATCGAGGCCAGCTGGCTGATCGACGAAGCCCTCAAGGTGTTGAGTCTCGAACATCATCCGCAATACTCTGCCATGGTCACGGATATCGCCTATAACATTCTGAACGTAGCTGTACAGTCGGATGGCTCGCTCATGAATGAACAGGAAGGCACGCATGTAGATACCACACGCATCTGGTGGGTTCAGGCGGAAGCGATGGTGGGTTTCTATAACGCTTATCAGCGCACCGGTGATGCCATATTTCTTGAACAGGTCGAAAGACTGTGGAGTTATACTCAGGATCACATCGTTGATTCACGCGCGGACGGTGAATGGCATTGGGCGGTTGATGAGAACGGCGCACCTGATCAGCATGAAATCGCCGGTCCGTGGAAATGTCCGTACCATAACAGCCGGTTTTGCATTGAACTTATAGAGAGGATGGGATAAGCATGATACACCCGAAATATGCATCGTTATTGGAACAGCAGGAGAAGCTTTTGTCACGTAAAAATGAGTTGGATTCCGCCTTCTACAACGGCGTATACCAGCGTTATCTTTATCCGATTATTACACGCCATCATGTACCGCTGCACTGGAGATTTGATCTGAACGAGGCCACAAATCCGCATTTCATGGAGCGTCTGGGCATTAATGCCACACTTAATCCGGGAGCCATCTATTACAAAGGTAAATACATCATCGTTGTACGCACGGAAGGACTGGATCGAAAATCAATCTTTGCGCTTGCCGAGAGTGACAATGGCATGGACGGGTTTCGCTTCACCCGCAAACCGCTCGTCTGGGATGATATCGATGCAGCGGAAACCAATCAATATGACATGCGTCTGGTTCAGCATGAGGACGGCTGGATCTATGGCATCTATTGCTCGGAACGCAAAGACCCGGATGCTCCTGCCTCCGACACTTCCAGTGCTGTTGCACAAGCGGGGCTTGTCCGCACACATGACCTCACTCATTGGGAACGCCTTCCGAATATTACGACGAACTCCCCTCAGCAACGGAATGTGGTGCTGCATCCCGAGTTTGTCGATGGCCAGTATGCTTTCTACACGCGTCCTCAGGATGGTTTTATCTCCACAGGCAGCGGCGGCGGGATCGCCTTTGGTCTGTGCGAGGATATCCTGAATCCGGTTATTCACGAAGAGATCATTATAGATGAACGGAAATACCATACGGTGTATGAGGCGAAAAATGGTCAAGGCCCTGCCCCAATCAAAACAGACCATGGCTGGATTCATATTGCCCACGGCGTACGGAACACCGCAGCAGGTCTTAGGTACGTACTGTACACCTTCGCCACCGATCTGGATGATCCGGCACGCATCATCGCCAAGCCGGGCGGGCACTTCATTGCCCCTTATGATGACGAGCGCGTAGGCGATGTATCCAATGTTATTTTTTGCAACGGTGCCGTGGTTAATGAAAAGGGTGAAGTCTTTATCTACTATGCATCGAGTGATACACGCTGTCATGTTGCCACAACCACGCTGGAGCAATTGGTGGATTACACGTTTAATACCCCTGCCGATCCTTATCGTTCTCTGGACTGTGCCAGCCAGCGGGGAAACCTGATTGAGCAGAACGAACGTTTATTGCAAGAACAGTAACAGTAACATGAACAATGGACTGGACAATCTAACTCGCCCTGTCTTCCCTGATTGCGAAAATAGCCCTGCAACGCCTGGAATCGCTTTATTCCAGTTGGGTTAAGATGTATACTGAAATGGATTGTGATTATGTTGAATATGTGGTCAGCATAATGACATCACATTGTATATTTAAACCGGCTTGAAGGAGGCGACCAAAGCTGAAGAACAATATCACCATGCGGGATATCGCCGACAGGCTCGGGGTCAGCAGTGTGACCGTCTCGAAAGCGTTGAATGACAAAGAAGGCGTCAGTGGCGAATTAAAGGAAAAGATTAAACAACTTGCCGTCCAGATGGGTTATCGGTATAACGCCACAGCCCGTTCAATGAAGGAAGGCTTAACTCATAATGTTGGTGTAATTATCCCGGAGCGGTTTACCGGTCCTACGCAATCGTTCTATGTACGCGTGTTCCAACGCATTACCAAACATCTGGAGGATCAGGGGTATTACGGTTTTCTTCACATTTTGAACAGTGAGGACGAAGAGGAGCTATCCGTGCCCAAACTGTATAGTGACAGCAAGGTTGACGGCTTCATTGTGCTGGGTCAGGTCAGCAAGGAGTATATTGAACTGGTTCAGTCGATGGACGTACCTAAAATGTTCCTGGATTTCTACGATGAACATTCCGATATCGATTCTGTTGTGACAGACAACTTCTATGCCGCGTATGAAATGACTAACTACCTGATCCAGCAGGGACACCGTACCATCGCTTATGTAGGTAATCTGTATTCGACAAGTAGCATTCAGGATCGTTTTCTTGGTTATTACAAATCATTGCTTGAGCATCGGATGCCCATGAATCCGGATTTGGTGCTTAATGATCGGGATGAACGAGGCACGTTTATCGAGATCGATCTGCCTGCACAGTTACCAACCGCATTTGTCTGCAATTGTGATCAAGTCGCTCATCTGCTCGTGCAGAAGCTGACTTTGCTGGGTATTCAAGTACCTGCTCAATGCTCTGTCGTTGGATTCGATAATGATATCTACGCCATGCTGTCTGAGCCTAAACTCACTACAGTTGAAGTAGATATCGAACAGATGGCACGTACGGCTGTTCAATCCATTCTCAAAAAGATCGAGAACCCGAACCGTAGCTTTGGTCGCGTTCATGTAAAGGGCAATATCATCTATCGTGAATCAGTGAGTGTTGCACCAGAGACTCAGCCTCAAGTGACAACAACGACACAATAATAATGAAGCAGAAAATCACTAAACATAAAGCCTTTAAGCCATGAGCAGCAAATTGAAGACATTTAGAGCTGAGGCAAGTAACATGGACAAGTAACATTAAAAACAAGCGCCCCCGCAACAACTGCAGGGGCGCTTGTTTTTTTAACTGATTTCTGATCGTTAGATTGTCCGGAGCACTTCACTCAGTAGCTTGTCTTCAGCCAGTTGTCTTTAGACCAAGTTAACTTTCCTGCTCCCGCACCGTTGGAAGCGGTGAGACGTGCATTCAGTATAGATGGATCATCTGTCTGGTAGCTGTATGGAAGGGAACCAAAGCCATTCCACGAGAACAGTTTGATGACAGCCGGAACAGGTGCAAGTGGACTACCTGCTGTGTCACTGTTACCACGGAAAGAGCTTCCATCCAGAGAATAGATCGTATCGAGCACGCTGATTTTTCCGGTATATGTGGCATTGGTTGGATCTGTCTGATTGTTGCGAACAGGATACTGCACATCCTTGATTACTGATTTTTCAACTAACACTGCACCACTTTCGGTGGAAATAGCCCCATTGCTGGTGATACCGAATTTGTAGCCTTTAGATGCGATGGCTGTTGCCATAGCAGTAGTAATACGTGCTTGAGCTGAACGGGCATCCGAAGCATCCATGATGATGTTATAGGCGTGGGCATTACCGCCACGCAGGCGAGGCATGCGATCCTGAATGTCTTTATACAGATTATGATGCAGAGTAATCGACAGGTTAGCGTTAGCCGACTCTAGACTGGTCGCACCGACGAGATGTCCTTTTTTCTGCGGCCCAGCGATGGCGATGATATCTTCTTTGCTTAAACCGACTGCACTGCTACGCAGGTAATTGTACATTGGATAGGAAGATTTATTCGCTTCCAACTCGTTCATCTGACGGGTAACCCAGCTGTTCGCGCTGCCGTCATCCCCTTTGAAGGTGGACCAGGAGATGGTTACACCGCTGGTTCCTTTTTTCGAATCGACGAGTCCGTCATAGGCTTTGTTAAATGTGCAGTGATCGATCCACACGCCGTTGCTGTCCTCTAGGGTAATGTAGTCCCAGTCGTTTTTGTCATAATCCCCTTTGGTGGATTCATCCCATTCCCACAGCTCATCGAACTCTAAGTTACGAATAATCACGTTAGAGCTTCGTTTCACCGTGATGGCAGCGTGTTTGATCTTGGAGCCATTGGCCGAGAAAATGGTTAGTCCGTTGAAGCCGTCCACCGTAATTTTGCTGACTCCCGTCTGCTTCAATACTGGATGTGTCAGTGCATCGTTATGCTTGGCAAAAGGTGAAGTCTGTGCCGTGCTTGGAATCTCGTTCCACCCTAGATCGAGGTCGTTCATAATTTCAACGACTTTGACACCGGAGTTCTTTTTCAGAGCCAGCGCCAGGTCGGTGGCATTATACACTTTTTTATACGTGGACGTGCTTGACTCATTAATGATTCCTCCGCCTGTGTTTCCTTGGGAAAAACCGGTCAGATTGTAATCCGCGTTGCCCGCTGCCTGCACACTCGCAGGTCCGGATAATAAGCTGAACCCTAGCGTGAGAGCCAGAGCCGTGCTGCATAAACCTCGTACTGTTTTTTTCATCGAATTGATTCCTCCCGATAGTATGATGATGATTGATGAGTTTGCCTGTCTGCCCCTTTGCGGCATGTCATGTCGCAAGTGACATATTCACAATGTAAATGTTGGAAGCGATTACAACAATAATCCTGATTTCACATTCCTGTGAGAATGGCGGACAGGAGGTCAATTGTACCCGAAACAACCTGGCATCGTATGAGGTTAACTTGTAAAACGGGGATTGTAGGGGGAATAAGGCATTTGTGAAGTGATTGACGCGTGTGTTGAAAAACGAAATTAAAAAAACAGGACTGCATCTAGTGCAGACCTGCCCGATTCTACTTTTTGATGGAACGTGTCCAGAAACCGCCATGGAACTGTTTCGGCTCAACGGTGATGACAAAAGCTTTAGGATCGAGAGCCAGAATGGTCTGGTAAAGCAACTTCTGGTTTTTGCGTTTCGCCAAAATTTCCATAACCAGCCGATCTCCGTCTCGTCCGCTACCCACCCATGAGGTTACACCATACCCTTTATCGCGCAAAGCATTTGCAAGCCCCCCGTCCATCTGGTTGCAAATCACTTTCACGGTAACGTAACCGAGCGCAATCTTTTCCTCAATCCATGCTCCGAGCAGTACACCAAGTCCATATCCCACGGCGTATACGATCAGAGCAGACGGCTGGGTCAAGTAGCTAAGTACCAGATTTAAGCCCAGCACATAGATTACAATCTCACCCATGCTGATCAGGGCAGCGATGTATTTCTGTCCTTTGAGCGTCAAGATCATGCGAAGGGTATAGGCCGATACATATACAATCTGAATCAAAAAGATAAATAACAGGATTTTAAGCAATAGTGATCCCTCTTTCCCAGCCTTTTGCAACAAGTAAAACAGGCTCTCTGTTACATGCTGCATGGCGAGTTTTTTTGAATATATAGGTTGAACTATTTATTTTATATAAAAAACGGATAGGACAGAAAAAGCGTACTTAGATGAAAAAACGAATCCGGTACATACATCTCATCCAAATCCTCTATCTCCATCATTGGACGTTATGCCCTCTTCCTAAACGGTTGGATGTAAATTTTCAGGCATCGATCTGGGCCGTTTGTGCCGGAATTGCCATTATAAAACCGTTTGAACTGATGTTCAACCCGGCGAAGGTCCCAGGGGCGTAAAAGCCAAGGTGTGAATATGCTGTATTAACCACACAGGATGTAGGGTAAGCCCTTATCCTTATGGAGCAATCGACAGTCCGATTCGGGGGTAGATACGAGCGGGATGCAGGTCTCATCGGGAACCGGGATACTTTACGTGTGCATTACCGGTTTAACATCAAAGGAGGAATGTACCATGCAGATATGGCAGGAAATAGAGCGGGAAGGCATGGAAAAACTTGTTTTTTGCCACGATTCCTCCAGCGGACTTAAAGCAATCATAGCAATTCATAATACTTCACTTGGCCCCGCTTTGGGTGGATGTCGATGCTGGACCTATGCATCGCAAGAAGAAGCGATTCAGGACGCGGTGAAGCTGGCCAAAGGCATGACTTACAAAAATGCCATGGCAGGCCTTCCTTATGGCGGGGGCAAAGCAGTCGTCTGGGACGTGACTGGCCCATCGGAGCGGATAGAAGCGATGAAGGAAAAACGGGAAGACAGCGCGCTGGTGGACCCCGTGAAGAAAGGTACCGTTAGCGAGACACTGGCGAGTACTGCGGAGAACGGTACACCTGGCGCGGAGCTGGCAGATTCAGTGAAGAACGATACGCTTGGTGCGGAGCTGGCAGATTCAGCGATGAACGATACGCTTGCCGCGGAACTGGCAGATTCAGTGAAGAACGATACGCTTGGCGTGGAACTGGCTGATTCGGCGAAGAACGATAAGCCTGGTGCGGAGCTGGCAGATTCGGTGAAGAACGATACGCTGGGCGCGGAACTGGCAGATTCGGCGATGAACGATACGCTGGGCGCGGAACTGGCAGATTCAGTGAAGAACGATACGCTTGCCGCGGAACTGGCAGATTCAGTGAAGAACGATACGCTGGGCGCGGAGCTGGCAGATTCGGCGGAGAACGATACGCTTGGCGTGGAACTGGCAGATTCGGCGAAGGGTAAAGAATTGCGTGCGTTGCGCTTCCGGGCATTGGGTCGCTGTCTGGAGCAGCTAAACGGTCGCTTCGTGACAGGTCTGGATCTGGGCACTACGGCGGCAGACATGGATCAGATCCGGGTGGAGACAGCCTATGTGACGGATACCACAGGTTCGCTTGGTGCACAGGATGACTTCACTGCCGACATGACAGCCTACGGCGTGTACACCGGCATTGTCACCTCTCTGCACCATCAGGGCGCAGCCGATCTGCAGGGCATTCCCGTTGCCGTCCAAGGACTGGGCAAGGTCGGGTATGCCCTGTGCCGTTACCTGCATGCAGCCGGGGCACGGCTGATCGTGGCAGACGTTTTACCGGAACGCGTACAACGTGCCCTTGTGCAGTTCAGCGGCGCCATTTCGGCCGATCCGGCCCATATTCACGCCGCTGACTGCAGGGTGTTCGCCCCCTGTGCCCTAGGGGGCGTGTTGACCCCGGCGACCGTGGAGGAGCTTCGCTGCTCCATTGTCGCCGGGGCGGCCAACAACCAGCTGAGTGAACGTCAGCTGGTTGTTGGCCGCATGCAGGCGCGCGGCATCCTGTACGCGCCTGATTACGTGCTGAGCGCAGGCGGCATTATCAGCACTGCCTGCGAACTGCAGGGCGCCGGGCCTGACCTGATCCGCCAAAAGGTGGCGGGGATTGCCGCGACGCTCAGCAAGGTATACGCAGAAGCTGCGCGAACTGGAATCTCCACTGCAGATGCGGCAGATCATCTGGCTGAGACTATTCTGCGATCCGGCCAGGCCGATGAGAACCAATAAACGCAGTTGAAGCAACTAGGTTTTGCAATGATTGGGTTGGTACTGTTTCAACCTTTTTCATTCGGAGCCTTGCAGAACTCTTTATTCTAAAAGTCCTTCACCCACATTTACATCTACATCTACATCTACAATTACACCTAATTGCTTGTCGCAACACTCTAACGATCTCAGGAGAGCTTATTTGACCCATTTTGCATGCTTCCCCAAGCTAACGATCACCAGAGACGCTATTTTGCAAAATTCAGCTCTTTTTCGGGCTAAAACCCTCTCTTTTGCAGAAATAAGGTTCCTGGTGATCGTTAGAAATCATGAGGGCCACTTTTCGCCCAAATAAGCTCATCTGAGATCGTTAGAATATAAACTCACTTTGAGTTACTTACTCGGGTTACCTACTCTATCTGCTGCACTTAAGTTACTTGCTCGGGTTACCTCCCCCTACCTACTGCGCTCAAATTATTCATTCGGATACCTATCCCTATCTCCTGTGCTGGAATTACTTACTCGGGCTACTTTCCTATCTAATCCACCACTTTCTTTGGCTTCTTCTGCATTTTGGGTTACTTATTGCACTTGGTTCATCTTACTTCAGTCACTTTTCAGTTCATTCACTTCATTTTGCCCCCCTTCTTTTACTCCACCCCTTCGCCTCTCTCCCTGACTGACCGCCCTTATGATAAAACAAAGCCCCGCGTGCTGGTAATTGCAAGTTGCACACGGGGCTAAAATAACATACATCCTTCAAGCGTAGAGTTACTGAGTAGGGCTACTACATAGAGATACCACATTGTACTTACCGCATAAAGTTACTACGTTGACCGATTACATTGCACTTACCGCATAAAGTTACTACGTAGACTCATTACATTGTACTTACCGCATAAAGTTACTACGTAGACTCATTACATCGTATTTACCGCATAGAGTTATTACGTAGACCTATTACATTGCACTTACTGCATAAAGTTATTACGTAGACTCATTACATCGTATTTACCGCATAGAGTTATTAGACAGTGTTATCAAATAGAGTTACTACATAGAGTGAGTTTTAAATAGACATAGATACTTCTGCATAGACTTACCGCATGAGTTTACACTTGAACCAATCCCGGTTCTTTCAATTAAAAGCTCTGGGCATGTTCCCAAGAAGTTTTCAACTTAAACCACCGCAGACGACTTGACCACTGGTTTCTTCACCTGATACAACAGCGTCCACAGCAGCACATTCGCCAAGATCAGGATCACACCGTACATCCAGACACCTCCGGAGAAGGAGCGGAAAAAGACATGAGCACCCCACAGTAAAGCGAACACAGGCAAAGCAGCAAAAATATACCAGCCGTCACTTTGCTGGGCCACACTGAACGATTGGGAGAACGGCGGCTTTTGTAGCATAAATTTGCCGGATACCGGGATTAGCGCCGTAGCCGTGAGCAGAATAATCGCAACATCTGGCAAAATTCGAAGTCCAAATGTCCATGTGAACACAATCGCATTCAACAGAAATACGGGTATAAATATGTTGCTTAGAAATGCCTTCAGGGCACCTCGATATAATACATTTTCATTCACCATTGGCGCGGTGCGAAAGATCCATGAGGCCTTGTACTGGCCAGAATATTTCAGCATGATTACGGTGGTTACCAAAAGAACCAGCATAATGTATAAGGTGTACATAAATGAACTTTGCCTGAACTCTGTCCAGCTCAATGATTGTAGAGCCGTATACCAGAAAATATAAGGCATCACTAACGAAAAACCTAGCGAAGGGTATACTTTAAGCTTGAATTCCCGCTCATTACGCATCATGCTGGCTGACAGGCGAAAGCAGGCTTGTTCTTCGGTAGAGCGACTGAACAGCTTCGCGACCAACCGATCCCATTTCCCCCGGCGGCGGCTCGATGTCTGGCCGGAGTGGGCCATCTTTTCCAGATACAGCTCGAAGGACGGCATAAGTTTCACGTATACGATCAGGCATATCACCGGAACAACGACAGCAAGCGCTGTTAACGTATAGATCCACACCCCGCCACGACCTGCGAATAACCAATCGTATGCAGCAGCATACCATAGCGGTGGTAACAGCAGTTGCCACCATTCCGGCGTAAAAGCTACTTTAAAATCAATAATCTCGAAGGAACGGACAACAAACTGATATCCAATTGCGATTCCCACCGAAAGCAGAATCTGCACCATATTGATCATGTCTTTCAGCTTCTCCCCATCCAGAAACTTCATCATGAAGAGATAGATGAGGGATGTGGTCACCAGGATCAGCATACTAATCAGAATAATCTGAAACAGAAAGAGTAAGAAGAAACCAATTCCGTGCGTAACCAACCCGGCAATGAGCGGCGCAGCCGTCACCGAACCCGTCAGTAGCACCAGATAGACCCCTGCATGAATAGCTCGGGCCATTCCCATGGTTCGAGCGTTGACCGGTTTGGTCAATATAATGTTGCGATCCCGGATATCCAGAAGCACGGATGAAAAATCCGAAATCATCGACGTCATAATCATAAACATAAGCACGCCAAATAAAATGCCCATCTGAAGCATGAATTGTCCTGTATTCCAGACGACAAAGGGAACCATGATTGCTCCCATCAGGGCATACAGCCAGAGGGAACGAACATACTGGTTACCTTCTTTGCTTTCCATGTTCTTGGTCCTGGTTGACATAATCGTAGGTACTCTGCGCTGATCCATCTGGAACTTCACTCGTAAAATAAGGCGAAGCACATCATAATCAGCACCTGTCTTGGTAATGATCGGCCGAAAACGATCCAGAATTTGGAGCGTACGAAAATCGGAGGCTTTCGCCATATTAGTTCACCTCCTGCACAATCGACACAAAGCGCTCAGCAATCGCCTTATGTTCATTAAAACCTGTCAATTGATTAAACACTTCCTCCAGTGACCCTTCCATCGATTGCTGCTGAAGTTCCTTGAACGTGCCATCTGCCACGACACGGCCTTCGGCAATCAATACAATCCGGCTACTGATCTTCTCCACCACATCCATAATGTGTGACGAATAGAAGATGGTTGTGCCTTTCGCGGACAACTGTGACAAAATCTCTTTCACCACCATCACACTGTTGGCATCCAGTCCGCTGAGCGGTTCATCCAGGAACAGCAGATCAGGATCATGCAGCAGTGCCGAGATCAACAACACTTTCTGACGCATCCCCTTCGAGAAGGAGGCAATGCGGGAGTGGTATGATTTTTCCAGTCCAAAACAATCCATCAGCAGCTTTGCTTTATAATCCGCATCTTCATAGGACAAGCCATATAACTCTCCGGCAAACGTCAAATACTCCGCTGGAGTCAACTGTTCGTACAATTCAGCCACTTCCGGCACATAACCGATTCTGCGTTTATATTCCACATTGCCGTCTGCGATATCCTGACCAAAAATACGAACGTTCCCCACATACCCTTCTACCAACCCGAGCAAAATCTTCACTGTTGTACTCTTACCGGCTCCATTCGGCCCAATATATCCAATCATCTCGCCTCGATGAACCTCCAGGTCGATGCCATTCAACACATAACGCCCGTTATACCTCATACGCAAGCCTTCAATTGATAGCACTTGTTCTTTGTTCGTTTTTGACAACTCTTGTTCTAAAGCCACTTTATCCAGCTCCTTCTCTCTACCATTTTCTACAATTCTACTAGTTTACCACAGTTTGGATTCAACTTCCTATGTAGTCTAGGACTCATCATTCTCGAACGCCGTTAGTACAAGCAACGAAATGTGGCTGTGGTTACTCGCGATGTAGCCCATGCAGACCGGTTTCCTTACCTATACAAAAAAGACGCTTCATTTGAAGCGTCTTCCTGCCTGTTTCATCAGACTTAAGCTTTGTAGCCTAGTCACACTGTTTCGGATAATATGACATGGAAGTTACCAATCAATCTTCGTCATCAAAGTCCTGGTCAAACGACAACACCTTGCCTGTGTTTGCATCAATATCAACATCTGCCTCGCCTTGAGCCGTTCTCAATTCGATCTCATAGACATAGCGGCCGTTATCACGATCCAGTTCTACCTTTGTTACTTTTCCACCGGTCACTTGTTTCAGTGCAATGTTGGAAGCTTGCGCAACGGTCAGTTTAACCTGATTGGAAACAGACGCACTCGAAGAGTTATCTGTTCCATTACTACGATAATCATCGTCGTCATCGTAGTCGTCATCATTGATCACTGCGAGCACCTTGCCCGTGTACGCATCCAACCTCACCGTCACATCCGGGCTACCTTTTCTGTCGATTTCGACTTCATAGAACGTTTGGCCGTTTCTGCGCTCCAGATCCACATCGTCGACTTTGCCTTCCACTGCTTTCAGAGCTATGGATTTGGCTTGTGATGCTGTCAGTAGCTTGCCCGTGTTGTTTTGAGTTGCACTCGTGGACTGTGTCACTGATTCTGGTGTGGACTGTGATGTTCCAGCTTGTATTTGCGGGGCCGGTTGTCCATTGATATTGCCGCTGGCTGCAACGGCTGACCCACCAAGCAGCACCGCTGCGGACAAGCTACCAATCCATAGTTTATGTTTGTTCATCATCATCATTCATCTCCTCGTTAATGTTCTCGTTCTCGTCTACAAATATAGAATAACCTGGGCGAATGAGAGATCAGCGAGAGAAAGATTAGAATTTGATGAGAAAATGAGGAGAGTATGCTTACACCTTTTTATCGAACCATATAACTATCGTAGTGGTTATCGCCATACGTTCTCTGCATTCTTCATTTTTGAACATAAACTGTCCAATCTATTTATTTTTAAAAATATCTTTTAATCATCATCCTTATCCCAAGTTACCGAACGAATTGCGCCCGAGATTGCATTCACCTGCACCGTAGCTTCCCGTCCGTCTTCCAGATCGATTTCGACCAGATAGTATGGATTGCCACTGTTCGTACCCCGCAGCTCCACATCATCCACCTCGCCGGGAACCCTCGCAAGTGCTTTCTGCTTGGCCTGTTTCTCACTTAGAAACTGCGGCACTTTCTCCGTCCCTCCATCGCCGGATACAGGGGGGGCCTTCATTGCTTTGGAGGAAATAATCTCGCCTGTATACGGATCAATCGTCAGTTCTTGACGGCTGTCGTCCTTGGCTTTCACTACTGCGGTGTACACAGGGCTGCCCTGCTGTTCGACTAACTCCAGCGACACAAGCATCTCCCCGCCTCTTTGCTTCAGTAGCTCCGACTTCATCTGCTCACGGCTCCACAACGTCTTCTCTTCAGCCTGGGGACTGGCTTCCAGGCGTTTGATCGATTGGACGGCTGCCGTAAACGCATCGACCTGCACATCGTACAGACCGGTCTCCGAACGAAGCTGCATCAGATATGTACCATCTTTCAGGGTCGAATGAATGATCTCCCCCGGATATTGATTCAGCACAGATTGTGCTGCTGCATCGGCAGATAACGGCTGACGGGCAGGTTCCCACGGTTTCCACCATATCAATGCGGCGAGGAGCACGATAGCCAGCGTTCCAGCTCCCCACCACAGTAGATTTCGTGATCCTTTACCTACATTGCTTCTATTTGTAATCTTATGCTCACGCTTATGTTTATGTTTATGTTCACTTCGTATCATTTCAGGCCGTTGTTCCTGTTCTGCCATACGCACTTCCTCCTCATCTTCTCCCTCATCTTCACGCTCATGCCGTCAGTTCCCGTCCCTTAGAGAAGGGAATGTCCCAAAAATCCAGGGATCACAGCACCTCTCCAACTTACACTGTCACTAGATTGTTCTGTGTGAACATGGTTAGTTCTGATTAAATCACTCCATCCAGTATAGAAGAGAAGAATGAGAATTTCATGAGAGTGAGCCAAGTGGACTGGCTGAGCTTTCGGATCTGGATCGCGGCAAAATAATACAAGCCTCCGTACCCACACCCTCGGTACTGGAAAGTTCAATCTGTGCTCCCACAGCGCCTGCCAGCTCTTTGGCAAGAGACAATCCAAGTCCGGACCCGCCGGCACTGCCGCTTCGTGTTCTGGAGACATCCGCTTGGTAGAAACGGTCGAACACCTTCGCCAGATCCTCCTCACGCATACCGATGCCCTTATCCACGATTCGTATCCGGCAGCTCTCGTCCTGTACCTCCAGCTTGACTTCAATGGCATCTTCACTATATTTCCGTGCATTATCCAGCAATATAAACACCAACTGCTTCAGCTTGCTCTCGTCGCTGATCGCCCAGATCGGGCCAGGAGCGTAACACCGTACTTCCCGGTGGTACGCTTCGCGGAATGCACGTGCGGAATCCGCAGCCAGTTTCGTAATATCTACACGTTCCAGTTGTACATTCCATTGCTCAGGCTGCTTGGCCAGCAGCAACAACTGCTCAGTCATCTCACGCATGCGTACCGCTTCAGACAGGATCGCTTCCACAGCTTCATCAAAGACTTCAGGGCGCTCTTTACCCCGGCGCTGGAGCAGACTGGCATAACTCTCAATGATGGTCAGCGGTGTTTTCAGTTCATGGGATGCATCCGAGACAAAACGCTCCTGTCGTTCAAAGTTGGATTCCAACAGTTCCATCATGCGATTAAACGTCTGTCCCATCGTGTTCATCTCATCCTTTGATGTTTCCTCCAGCGGAAGTCGCTTGAACTGTCCACTCGCTTGGATATCACTCATTGTACGTGTCATTTGCTGGATCGGTCTTGTCATACGGTTCGCCAAAATTCGGCTGGAGATCACGGCAGGAATCAATGCAATAATAGTCACGATAACTAATACTGTACGCAGGGTGGCAAGTCCATTCTCTGTTTCAGCCACACTCTGAGTTACCTGTAGGTTTACCACTTCTCCGTCCGGCCAGATTAATGGCATGGATACCCAAACATATCCGACTTGATCCACCTGGGTATACTCTGCCTTTTTCTCATTCTCATATTGAAAAGACAACTTGCTGAGTTGTTCGGATGCTCCCGTTGTGGTTACTGGAGAACTGCTTCCATCTTCATGTACAATGCGCAGCATGCCATTCACAGGCGCATAAGCCCTGAGCAGATCATCTGGCGGGATGGAGCCGGCTGACTGCCGTACCCCTGTGACGATCGAAACCGCCTCGGCTTCCACTCGTCTGATCTCATTATTAATGGATACTCGCTCGAAGACGAGATATACAGATAGATTTACTGCAATTAACAAAACAGCAAATAGAACCGACGAGTATCCGTAGATTTTACTGCGCAGGCTCATGATTGCTCCTTCAGGACGTATCCTACGCCCCTTACGGTATGTATTAAGGGTGGTGTGAATCCGTTATCCACCTTCTTGCGCACATAACGGATATACACATCCACCACATTGGTATCGCCATAATAATCGTAACCCCACACGGATTGTACGATCTGATCCCGGCTGAGGACCTGACGCTGATTACGCAGCATATATACCAGCAGGTCGAACTCACGCGGGGTAAGCTCGATAGCCTGTCCATCCCGAAACACTTCACGTGTTCCCTCGTTCAGCTTCAAATTCGCCGCAGTTAACCATTCCTCCCGCGCTTCCTGCAACTGATCCGATGTTCCCTGCTCTGCCTCCTGCTCGAAAGCATGAGCCGTCATTCTTGCAGAAGCAGCCGCGGCGAGACGCAATGCTGCCCGGACCCGTGCGAGTAACTCTTCAATCTGAAACGGCTTGGTGATATAGTCATTGGCTCCCAGATCCAGGCCGGACACCTTGTCCTCCACCGAATCCTTGGCTGTCAGCATCAGGATCGGGACTACGGCGTCTCTCGCTCGAATCCGCCGCAAAACTTCAATACCACTCAGGCCTGGCAGCATGATGTCCAATAAAATCAGATCCCATTGTCCTTCACTGTACTTTTCCAGCCCTTCCGTCCCACTGCCTGCCTTCGTGACTTGATATCCTTCGTACTGCAATTCCAGTTCGAGCAGTCGTGCAATTTTGGGCTCATCTTCAATGACCAGCACAGCTTCATTCATGCTGATTCCCCCTCACCCGTCATATCATTCTCCCGCCATTTTACAACATCTGCTTACAATTTGCCCAAAGCATCGGAAACGGAGTGGTCTCCAGCCACCAGATCAAAGGCCATCCGATAGGTCTTCTCTTCCTGCAAGGAGGCAGCGATGACACGTGCCACATCTTCGCGAGCAATGCTACCTGGTTTCAGGTCAGTACCCACAGCCACTTTGCCGGTGCCCGGTTCATTTTTCAGACCTCCGGGACGAATGATCGTATAGTTCAGATCACTGGCAAACAAGGCCCGATCCGCAAAATGTTTTGCCACATAGTACGGTTTGATCTCTTCCGGCCACTTACTCCGCTGATCTGCACCATAGGCACTGACCAAAATATATCTGGAAATACCTTGTTTCTCTGCGGCCTCCATCGTCTTCACCGCACCGTCCAGGTCGATAAGCAATGTTTTATCTGGGCCCGTCGAACCGCCGGAGCCTGCCGTAAACACAATGGCATTCTGATCTTTCATCGCTTCGGCCAGCTCATCCACTGTACCCTCCAGATCACCCATGACAACCTGTGCACCAAGTTCCTTCAAGGCGTCTGCCTGCTCCGGCTTACGAATCATGGCTGTAACCTGATGTTTGCCTTCCTGCGCCAGCTGCTCTACCAGGTGTTTACCAATCTGTCCGTTTGCTCCAATTACCAGTACATTCATTGTTTATTCTCCTCTCAGGGTGGGCAAAAGAGTGAGTTAATCTCACTTCATGCCTGTTATGTTGTTGATCTTCTTATAAAATTTTTAATCATTCCCCATCCTATCTTTTAAACGAAAGCGGGTGCTTTTAAGCGCGACAAAATTTCACATCGCTTACTCACATCTTGGCTCCATGCCAAATTATCATGTCCCTCATCCTACAGCTGTGGTATGCGATACTTTCTCCAATCGAGGTTCTGTGACACTTACGTAGTTCTGAATACCAACATGATTTTGTAGAAGGTACAGACACGCTGACCTTCACATGATAAGCATGGTCACTGCCTCCCTCTTCTCTTCTACAGTTGCTTCTGTTTCCATTTACTTCCTGATTCTATCCGTGTCTATTGTTCCGTTTAATATCTGTATATTGCTCCGTATTCATACCGTTAAGTGGCCCGTCTCGATTAGTTTCATATCAAGCAGGCTCATGTTCATAAGTACATACCAAAAAAGGACGCCCAATGGGGCGCCCTTTAACGTTATGCTATAGATTAATAAGCCAGTGCGAACAAGCCATGGATGTGGGACAGGTAACGGATGTTACTTGCTTCTTTCATCATGGTTGCAGGCAGACCTTTCAGACGAGTCTGGTTGCCACCGATCATGCCGACAGCGTCTTTACGACCCAGACTTCCCAGCGTACCGGAGAAGATTGGCGAGAAGGATTCCATTGCGCCACCTTTGAACATTACGCCCAGGTTGTGACCAATCGTTTCACCCATTTGCCAAGCCAGTTGTGCTGTTGGAGGGTACGGACGAGCGCCTTCGCTAGGGAAGACTACTGCGCTGTCACCAGCAACAAATACATCTTTGTGAGATGTGGATTGCAGAACTTCCGTTACTTTCGCACGGCCGCGATCCACTTCGATTCCGCTGTTAGCAACAACTGCATTACCTTGTACGCCACCAGTCCATACTAGTGTGTTCGTAGGAATGGAGCTGCCGTCTTTCAGCATAACTTCGTTTTCTTTCATCTCGGTAATCGCTACGCCAACAATGAAGTTTACGCCGCGTTTTTCGAGACTGGATTTCGCACGATCAACCAGTTCTGGCGGGAAACCTGCCAGGATGGAAGGACCTGCTTCAACCGTGTAGAGGGAGATATCGTTGAAATCGATACCTTTTTCTTTACATACACCTGGAAGAAGATCAACGAATTCGCCGACAAGCTCGATACCTGTCAAGCCGCCGCCACCAATAACAAACGTAGCGTCTGCTTTGTTGCCGGATTGCTTGTATGCATCCAGACGTGCTTCAACATGTGCACGAATACGGTTTGCATCACTAACGGATTTCAGCGTGAAGCTGTACTCTTGCAATCCTGGAATTCCGAAGTACGCTGTTTCACTACCCAGAGCAACAACGAGCGCATCGTAAGAGTATGTGGAGCCGCTAGTCATGAGAACTTTTTTCTCGTCCGGCTTGATTGTATCCACCGTGTCGATTTTCAGGTTCACATCTTTACCGCGCAGCAATTTTTCAAGCGGGAGAGCAACTGCTTGCTCAGAAATGCTTCCTGCTGCAAGACGGTGCAGTTCCGTAATAATTTGGTGTGTAGGGTAACGGTTAACGACAGTGATTGTCGCTTCTTCTGGAGTCAAGTATTGACGCGCAGTCAGCGCAGTCAACAGACCGCCGTATCCTCCACCCAAGATCAAAATTTGCTTCGACATATCCATCCTCCGTTCTTTCTAAGTCTTAACGTTTCGGTTGTTGACGCTCGTTCAGAATGCTCAGGAAAGATTGAGCAAAACGAAGCGTTTGTTGTACGTTTGGATCTTTAAGCATTTTGAGCATAGCGAACAGGCCAACCGAAGTTTGCTCGGTTTGCGCACGGTCATTTGCCTCAATGGCAGCAGAAGCTACACCTTTAGCTTTGTCTACAACGGGTTTAGCGAACTCGCCCATTGCACTCATCGTGTCGCTGATCAGAACTTTGTCTGTAGCGATACCTTGTGCGAAGTCGTAAGCTTTCGTCATTGCAGTAACCATTTCAGCCAATTTAGGCAGGTTCTCCACCAATACAGTTAGAGACTCCTGTACCTCAGGCTTCATCAGTTGATCCAGTACGTCCAGGGACTGGCGCTCAGCGCCTTCTGTTACTGGCACCTCTTGTTGAGTAGGCGATTGTGACATAAGAGAAAGTCCTCCTTTACTTTGGGATAGAAGTCCGCGACTTTCATGATGCCTGTCAAGCTGAGCCGAACCACAAATACATTAATACACTAAATGTACCAAATTTCACACATTAGGATAAGCGTAGCCAGAGACCACTCTCACATATGCATGGTATGTTGGGTCTATTGCGCACAACACATGTTGACGCACAAAACGACAAGCAGGCCGAAACCGAACTCTATACCCTTATATTACACCTCTTACACATGAACATGAAAAAGAAATTTTTTACACTTGTGAAGATATTGTGAACATTGTAACAAAATCGATTTTTTTGTCAAGGCGTGCAGGCTTATCACGAATGGTCATTTATCTTTTCCAAACGTCACAAGCTACCATATGTTGTATTAAGACATGATCACAACAAACCATATGTACGAAAAGCACATATGAAAGTGCATGTTGAACGTTATTTCAGGAATGGATTTCCAAAAATCTACCGCTCATGCAACGAATTTGGTCACTTTGGTTATTATGCAGCGACAGCCCCGCCCTTATTCTCACAGCGCAAACATCTTTCATACTCAAGTATGAACATTTTCGAATGAGAATGCAAAAATGCCGACCATGGAAGTCCGCTCACAACTTCAAGCAATCTAAATTTAATCATCTTGAGGTTATTTTGAGAAACTCACAAGAGTTCAACCGGACAACACTGGAGAATACATTCTCGAAAGTCTTCTATATGCTAACGTACTCTAAAGTCTTCTGTATGCTAACGTTCTCTAAAGTCTTCTGTATGCTAACGTTTAAATTATCTTCAGCCCGGTTAATAAGGACTACACCAGACAACGAAGGAGATGTTCGATATGAGTAATTCAACTGGCGATAAAATCAAAGCAGGCGTTAACAAAGCCAAAGGCGAAGTAAAGGATCAGATCGGTAACGCAACGAACAACAAGTCCCTTCAGGCTGAGGGTAAAATGGATAAGGCCAAAGGGGCCGTTCAAGATAAAGTGGCCGATGTGAAAAAACATCACGAATAATGCAATCAGGTTTGCTTACCCTGCATGTCTCTATGCACCTAGTGTGAAGATAGCTAGAGGGTTGTAAACCAGCCTGACCGTCCAGATACAGATTGGTTCTAACCCTGTAAACCTGTTGACGGAGGCACAAAAAAGCCAAGGAAGGTGCTTGAAACAATCACCCTTCCCTGGCTTTTTTTGTTTTTATATCGCAGGCACCGAATACCGCGTCATATCAATGATAAAATTGCGGCTTTCACGTGTTGTATGATACTCCCGGCTGAATAGCCTCACCCAATCGGCATGCTCTTGATACCATTGAAATGTTTGCTCCAGCCCCTGCTCCAGTGTCGTTTGGGGATACCAGCCAAACTCCGCACGCAACTTGCCGGAGTGAACAACCAGGCTTGAACCTCTGGATTGCGTAGGCTCCAGTTCTCGTATCTCCTTCGCTGTTGCGGATCGGTTCAGCGGCTCCAGAAGCATTCCAATCTCTTGCATTGTCGTTCCAATACCAGTAGAGATGTTATAGGTCTGTCCATTTTGACCATTAATCATAATCTGTTCGATCGCTCGCGATGCATCATCGATATACAGAAAATCTCGTACAGCAGATCCCTGAATATCCAGCGGCAATCCATCCAGCATCCGCCCGAAGTTTCGCGGAATAATGCGATCAGGCAGTTGCCATGGTCCGTACAGGTTGGTTAAACGGAATATTTTCACTGGAAGCTGATAACATTGAGCATAGGATTGTGCGAGTGTCTCGCAGGCTACTTTTGAGGCAGAATAAGGGGAGACCGGCGCATACGGATCTGACTCGTTGTAAACTCGGCCCCATTCACCGCCGTATACTTCAACGGATGAAGCCAGCAAAAGAGGGATATCATGGTCGGTGGCATACTGCAGGATGGCCTGAGTACTGAGGGTATTATTGCGGAACACCTCTGCGGGCTGATGATATGAATAGTCGACATGAGGCATGGCTGCGAGATGAATGATGTAGTCTGTGTTGTGGGGCAGATGAAGACTGTCTTCAGCGAGGTTGCACTTGATAAAAGGCATGTCATGCAGTGGAGGACGGTGAACTAGTCTCTGACAATAGTCGTCCTGATCCAGCAGGGTGACCTGATGTCCCTTTTGCGCCAAAAACTGTGAAAGATTAAATCCAACGAATCCAGAAGCTCCTGTAACCACTATGTTCACACATTTTCCCCCTAATCATTTTTACATCGGGCGCTTTACAGAGAGTGTCTGTATCGATTATAACCTAAAAATGATACATTTTGTATCATTTTACATTGTTTTTTTGTTTGTTCGCTTCCAGGAAGGTTAATACATGGAAAGAGGTGAGCCAAAATGAGTGATCCGAAGCAAGATGACAGCAATATCCAGCACCTGTATTTCCACGACGATGGAGTCATTCCAAATCATCCGAATCTGCCAGTACTTCTATACAAAGGAGTCTGGCGGACCGAACCCGCCAGTGCCGAATCTAACTTAAACCGGAACGGCTGGGGCAACAGCTGGATTAACGGTGTATTTGACTACCATCATTATCACAGCAATGCACACGAGGCACTTGCCGTAATGAGCGGATTTGTCAAGCTGATTCTGGGCGGTGAAAAGGGACAGAAGGTTTATCTGGAGAGCGGGGATGTCGTTGTACTGCCTGCCGGAACCGGCCATAAACGGCTGGAAGCCAGTTCCGATTTTCGGATTGCCGGGGCTTATCCTGGAGGTATGAGTTACAACACACGCACAGGCAAACCAAATGATCGGCCTGAGGTGTTGCAGGAGATTCGAGAGGTTCCAGTACCAGGCACAGACCCGGTGTACGGAGAAGGTGGACCTTTAACCAAGCTGTGGCTCAATCGTAGGGTTTGAATTGTTACCTTAATGAAAACCTTATAAGCAGGGAGAGATTTTCCGATTGGAGCTACATTGTCCCTGCCAGTCGGACGCGATAGAAACGCATGGCACGAGGGCTACCTTCCATGTCGAGTTTACCTTGAAGTACAAGTTGACGCACCCTGTATTCGATAAAGGAGTCACCTACCGCCTGAGGCAGGTTTCCGATCACCTCCCCCACAATGCGAGCAGCATTGATGAATTGACCGAATTTTCGTTCAGCGGAAAGTTTTTTCACCTGTTCCAAAATGAACTCATCCAGACTGTCTTCAGGCACGCTGTGGACTACATTATTTCTCATCAATCTCAACATCCCGGGCTGTGCAGCAAGATCAAGCCACTCTTGTTCCATAAGGCTCCGTTGTTCCAAAGTTAATGGCTCGGTATGCATGCTGTTCTTCCACATCGAGGATAATTGATTGGGAATCAACTCACCCAATCGGACAAGATCCCGTTCGGATTCGGCATTATCAAAGGCTTGAAACCTTTCCGTGGTATCGATTAATCGGATCGGACTTTGACGATGGCGCAGCAGATGAAGCGCATATAACAAGCCAGTTCGTTCATGACCATTATTCGCATACCAGATGATGACCTGAGTCTCTTCAGCAATTGAATTAATGAATGGCCCTATACGCTGCAACTGCTCCAAACCTTGCAGAACATAATGCCCGTGCTCTGCCATGTAAAGTTTCTCCGCCAGCCACAGATGTCTACGTTGCAACACCACAGCATCCGTTAGATCACCCAAAGGACCTACAGCATAATGATCATTTAGAGAAAAGAAACGTCTATGTTCCCGACCGGGGAATTTTCCCATGGCTACTTTGACACTTCCCAAAGGAGATTCCCCAATTGCGATATGGACTTCCCGAGCATTTTGCAGATCTGACATTGATCGTTCTGTATGCCTGCGCTTCCGCTCTTCGTGCAATCGGCTGAACAACTGGTGCTGCCTCTCTGCAAAAGGCATGTTATCTGCGTCTTTAAACTTGTCATTTCGTGCCATGTCTGTCCGCAGGTAAAGCTCACGTAGCAGTGATCTTAACTCATCCTCATTCATCTGATATAATTCGTTATCAAAATCAAAGACACTTTGTATCATGCAAGAGCCTCCCCGGATTTGATCGGTACACTTTACAGTAGCAATTAAAGACAGCGTTCTTACAGAAAAACATGCAGAATGCAATTTGTGGTTGGTTTTAAGTTTGCAATCTACGATCTGCGATCTGTGATTTGAGGTTTGCGATTTGTATTCCTTATGCCATTTGCCTGAACAAGTTTATGAAGATATCGATTTTTCCGAAGCCTGATGTAACGGAATTCCTCCATCTTGGTCCGGCTTAAGCCGGGTGAAGTGACGCTCCAACTTCCGGCTCGCCCACAGGGATACCGCAATGAACAACACTACGCCGATCCAGCGTACCGGATGCTCCAGAAATTGCTCTACATTCGAGCCAATATACGTTACAGAGAAAATCATGATGCCTTTACCCAATCCAACCGCGAGCAGGAAGGATAACAATCGCATTCGGGCAATACCTGCGGCCACATTAATAATGACAAATGGACCCACGGGAAAAATGCTAAGCAGGAACACGTAACTGAATGCATTCCTGCGAATCCATACCATACTGCGCTGCACACGCGGTTTACGTGCCCACTTTTCCACAAAAGCAGATTTCCCGATCTCTCGTACGATCAGAAATGTCACAGTACAACCTAGCACCATGCCGATCCAGGAATATAGAAATCCTGCCCACAACCCGTACACCGCTCCGTTAACACCCACAATCAATAATGTCGGAAGCGGCGGTACAAAAGACTTCATAAACGTAAGCAAAATGCCCGGCAATGGACCGAGAGAACGAAACTTCTCAAGCCAGAACCGAATATTTTCCTCCGTGATGTATGACATAATATCGAGTGCTGCCGGTGTCATCCGCATCCTTCCAATCTATTCAATCTATTTCAACCGTATAAACAACGATGCAGTACATATTGTTGGAATACTTACAACTCAAGAAAATGAATTAGCCCAGTCCGTGTCCTCTGTAGCTAAGGTCAACGCATAACCTTATCCCGTTAAGCCTATTGAATTGATGTGACTGCCGCCCTTCAAGTATAACGTACATTGGGATGTTGCATCGTTGTCAATTTGAAGAAATATTCAGAGTGGGATGCAAAACCAAAAAAGCACACCCGAAATTCATCATGGTGTGCTTCACATATGAAAGCTTAAGCTCTGAATCTTCTGATTCCGTAGCATAGCATGCCCTATCGTTTATTCCAGTACCGTTTCTTCCACCTCAAGTTCAAGCAGTTCTGCCTGATGGGCTGCATTCCACTCTGGAATTCCCGATCGAATGAACTCGTCCGCATCCATCGCTGCCTTCGATTGATTACACAAATTACAAGCGCAGACACAATTGAGCGGAGTGGTATGACCGCCTTTCGCCCGGGGAAGAAGATGATCAATCGTATCTCCATAGGAGCCACAGAAATGACAGGTATATTTATCCCGATCCAGAATAAACCGCTTGAAATCCTTATTGCTAAACAATCGGCGGATGGTGTACCGATTGACCACAACGGCCGCTTTTTCCTTGACCAGCGTAACGGCGAGCTCCATGTCCACTTCCTGGTGCCAGCGGCGTCCTTTGTCCGTTTTGCCGCGCATGCGCACCATGCCTTGCCGATTCGTCCGGAGCGAAGCCGGATCTTCGGGGTCGATCGCTCCCGGCGGCGCGTGATGACGCCGCGGACGGCCATCCATGCCAGCCCCGTGACTGCGGCTGGCATGCGATGGCTCGCGCCCTGCGGCGGCTGGCTGTGCCTTCGCCGCCGCATTTGCCTTGCCCGTGCTGGCATCGCCACGGGCAAGGCCTGGCACCGGCGCAGGGGCCTCAGCAGCTCCGCTGCGGGCCTGCCCTGCGCCGGGCGCGAGCGCGGCCGCATGCTTGCGGCGCCGCTTGCGTTTGCGCCGGGCTGCGGGCGGCTGGTCCGCAGCCACTGGCGCTGCTGCCGGGCCTTGCGGCGTAGCCGGCAGCAGCGCTTGGGCCGCCGATGCTTGCTCGGCGGCCGGAACTGCAGCGGCAGCTCGCTTGCGCGCCCGCTGTGCACTGCCCTTGCCATTCGCAGCGGCTACGCCTGGCGAATGCACATCTCCCGGCGGATGCTCCCCGCCCGGAGCCCCTGAATCCACCGCATGTGGATCGGTGGATTGCTTACCTTCGCTCTCTGCCCCAATGGAGGCATGAGCGTCCAACATCTCTGACGGCTTTCTTTTCCGCCGTCTCCGTCTTTTCTTACGCTGGCCAGCCAAGGGAAAGACCGAAGAAACTGCCTCATCTTCCATCGTTTGATCCGTAGAAACAGTCCCAACCTGAGCAGATGCCGAGTTTGCCAACGCTTGTGAATCCACATGTCTTCCCGAGTCGCGGCCCGGATCATTCCCACCAGCCATCTGTACTGAGACACGCTCGTTTCGTTGCCGCTCATTCGTTGCCGGAGATGATAGCCCTTCTTCCCGAAGATTCTTGTCCAATCCACCATGACGATGCTCAAACTTTGCAGATTCAGCCCCTTGGGCCGCTCGCAAATCACCGTTATGATGTTCTCGGGCACCGAGCTGACGACAACGACGACAGGCTCCGCGCCTAGCTCCTGAACTCGCCCGTTTCCCGGTTCTGCGCCGAAACTCAGATGCAGGTCGCCTCTCTCCGCATTGCATACATGTCTTGGTTTGTCGCGTCTCGTGTTCTGTCTTCCCATCGCGGAAAGGGGCTGATCCCGTCTCCATGTTGTCACCTCGGTTCCGAATGAATCCGGTTTCTTTCTATTGTATCACATCTGATCGTGAACACCCTCATAGCCATAAGGCTTGTATTTTTCCGAATTATACTCGGGTGTCTGTTCACTACATTCGTGAAGGATATGCTCCACATATTCCAATATATCTTGCATCGGTTTCCCGCATTGTTCACATCTAGTCATTTATGATCACCTTGATCCTGTCCTTAAAGTTTGCTGGATATTATCGCTCCGCCCTATGATTACCCTTGAACTCTGTTAAAGAAACATTCGTTCCCCCAATACACAAACATAACCCCCCCATGTGCATAGGATCGCTTTTTATACAACAAAAAGCCGTTCCCAGTTTAGCCCAAGGCTAACCAGAAACGGCGACAATATGACATATACTAGCTTCTAACGGACATCGACCTGCCCCGAATTTTGCTGGGATACAGGACGTGGCTTCGGTTTGGGCAGATTACCAAAAATAATCCAGGCATGTGGCAAGAACCGTGCCGCCAGCCCGACCACAATCCATGAAGCGATTAATGCAATACCAAACCCGCTGGCGTACCACAGGTGAATCAACCAGGATACCCCTGTTTGGGGTGGATGCTCACGATAAAACAAAAGGAAAAATGGATGAATCAGATATATACCAAATGACAGTGTACCCAGCCGATTGAGCGGTTTGACAATCAAGGCAGGGCCTTTGTGATAGAGCCAATAAGCAATCTGGATAAGGACCAGTGCACAAGCAAAGGTATGTACATTCCAAAAAAGCTCGTACCATAACGTGTTATAGGTCGCAATTTTCAATCGCAGCAAATAATAAATATAAACGTGAGCAAGTCCTGCCGTAACCCATACGACCCACAGCAAAATCCATGAAGCTACGCGTACTTTAGTTGCATTCGCCCGGCTAATAACAAACCATTGCTTAATCTGTGGAAAATAGACACCCATGAAAGCACCCAACATGAAGTAGGAAAAATAGGAGAAGGCCCAGCTTCCCTTATTAGGCACATGGAACCCGTATTTATTACTTACGATAAAGGCCCATTGAATAAGCAGCCCAATCAGAATAGACCATTTTACAATAGAGGGATACTTCTTCAACAACCATAGTACCAACGGGAAGATCAGATAAAATTGCATATTGATAAACACAAAATACAGATGTGTATAAGCTTTCCCCGTAAATAACTTCTCAATAAAGGTGATTAATGACTCATTAAACGGACGACCTTGATAGTGCATGTAATGCAGAACTACATAATACATAATGGAAAACAGGAAGTAGGGCAGTAAAATGTAGACAAAGCGCTTCTTGTAAAAATTCGTGACCAGTTTCTTGTCTAGCGGACGAGTATAATAATTGTAAAACAGCACAAAGCTGCTCAAAAAAATAAAGGTCGGTGTACCATATTTCATAAAAATATTAACAAAGTTGTACAGCCAATAATAGTTCGAATTGGTCATTTCCATTGAAGCATTAGAGGTGGAATGTACAAATAGCACACCGATAATCGCCATAGCCCGCACGAGATTTAACTCTGGGATTCGTTCTCTTTTCAGTGTTTGACTCATCGTTTAGAGATTCTCCTTCATGTTTTCGTCAATATGTTAAATATGACTTAGTCCATTAAGCTCTCTATCTATTAAAAAGCATATTGCTTAACATGTGTAGTCCAATTTCTTAATCCTTCCTTAATTTCCAAGTAAATTTCATATGTTTTATATAGTGACACATGTCAAAAAGGCCGCTATGACGCGGCCTGTGGCTTGTTGTGTCGTTACTCTAACTTTTTTTGTTTATTGGCACAAAAATGCTGAATTCAGGTTCATGATCATTGGAATCCTGCCTTCATCAGCATATCAAAATGTATTTAACGACCTAGGTTTTCTCCCGGCTCGCCAGAATCTGCTTGTACACATCAATGGCCGCCTGCCTGGAAGCCTTCAGATCTACGATCGCATCCTTGCGTGGTTGGTGAATTTCTTTGCTATGCAAGTCCTTCAACTCAGGCAACCACTTCCGAATATAGTCACCCTGAGCATCATACTTCTCAGACTGCGTAACCGGATTATTCACACGGAAATACGGCGCAGCATTTTCACCCAGTGATGCGCACCACAGCCAGTTTCCCCGATTCTGGATGTTATCATAATCTTTCAGCTTCCTTCTGAAGTATGCTTCACCCAGCGTGAACGGACACTGAAGGTTTTTGGTCAGAAACATCGCTGTCAGAATGCGGAGCCGATTCGGCATATGCCCGGTTTCGTTCAGCTCTGTCATGGCTGCATCGATGATCGGGATACCCGTTTCTCCTTTATACCAACATTCGAAATGAGTATCTTGAAGCACAGAGAGGTCATACACTTTTTCATACGTAAAGTAATCTTGCTCATAAACTGCCCTGTATAAGTAGAAATCGCGGAAACATAGCTGTCTAATCCACTCCCCAGCTTCGGAAATACGCTGTGCAGCATCATACATCTTGCGAATCGATACTGCCCCCACAGCTACATAAGAGCTGAGATGACTTGGCTCATAGGCCTCGAACTCATCCCGATGGTCCCCGTAATCTGCCACTCGTTCAGACAGAAAATGATCCAGCAGCATATGCGGATCCTCTTCATCGCCTGCCTCATCCGAATTCTCCAACAAAGCACCCGGAACCTTCATTGCCTCCGGCCAATCTACATTTTGTTCAGCGACGTCCACGTCCGCAATCGTGGTTGCTGAGGGTGGATTAGGATGTTCATTCATGAATTCAACCCAGCGTCGATGGAAGGCAGCAAATACCTTATAAGGTTCTGATTTGCCCGTAAAACTGGCGAAGGCTTTCAGATCAATCAGCAAATGATCCGTCAGTTGAGTGAATGTGATTCCATAGGACTCACAGACTTTACGAACCTCTCGATCTCGCTCTATTGCATAAGGCGTCATATCCCGATGAACGACCACCTCACTAATCTTGTCCTCCATGTGGCTCAGTAACCAATCCACTACTTCGGCGGGTTTGCCATAAGCTACTTGCAGTTGCCGTTTCGCTTTCTTATACTTTCTGCCCAGTGCTGCAGCATGACGGAGGAAGTTTGCACCGCTATGCTCCTTCTCCCGGCCTTGCCGGAGCAGGAATGGATCATAGATCAGCACATGCAGGCTCTCTTCTTCCTGCTCACGCAAATAATCCAAAGCGCTTAGATCATCTGTACGCAGATCTTTGCGGTGTATGAATAATTTCACGCGCCACATCCCTTCTGCCTGAACATCTATTGGTTGGTCAGACTTTCATATAGTTTGCTCGTTTCAGGCTCGGGCTGATGACCCAAATCCTCCTTCAACGTCAATGTGAAGGAATGATAAAGTCGCAATATGCCTTGCTGGTCATCCATGGAGGCATAGACTTCCATCATTAATCGGCAGATCTCTTCCGAATAAGGCTCGCGTTCCTGCAATTCCATTAATAGCTCGATCGCCTGCTCCCCCCGCTCATGAGCCATCTCCCATTGGGCAATATCCATGACAAGTCCCATATACTTGCGCCGAAGCTCCCTGCTCTTGGATCTGGCCCAATCATAGTCGTGCTCCTCCAGATAATCGCCACGGTATAGCTGAGCAATCTGTCTCAGATCATTTAGATTAACCGAAGTGACAGCTTCATAGGACATCGCCTGCTCGAATTGTTCAATATCGCTTACCAAGTTGCCTGCGAGCAGACGATAACGGTTCATATTGTATTCCAGCTTGCCTGTCATGTTCCATTCCTTCAATAACTTTCGAATCTGATAGACGGATGTATGCAATAAAGTCAGCCCTTTATCCTGGGATACATCGGCCCAGAGCTTATCAAGCAGAACCTCCTTGCTTACCCACTCTTCCCGGTGGTGAAACAAAAATGCAAATAACTCCTGTGATTTGGTGGTGCGCCACTTATGTTTCTCGGCACTCTGTTCCAGACTCCTGAATATATCCAGATGTTTAAAGGTCAATAGCCCCGGTGCTTTGAACTCCAGGCTCTCAGCTTCAGGTTCCGATTCCTCTACCTCCATCGTTGCGGCTGTCTGTGCATGATAAGACATCGTGCCTGCAATACGATCAATCGTTTTGCTAAGTCTGGAGGAACTGACGGGCTTCAACACATAATCCAGAGCATGCAACTCGAACGCCTCCACCGCATGATCTGCATACGCGGTTACAAATATGATCCGAATGCTCGAATCGAGTTGCTGTATATATTCAGCCGCTTCCAGACCATTAACTTCCGGCATGCCAATGTCCAGAAATACAACATCTACACGATCACTTGCCAAATAATGAAGACCATCTTGTGCAGTTGAAAAACATTGCACAGGCGTAATTCTTCCGTCCGATTGCAGCAGGCGCTGTAGGTGCAGCTGTGCTGGCTTCTCGTCATCAATTACAATGGCTCTCACCGTTCTCAACCTCCTGCCATGCGAGATTTAATATGGACACCCACTATATCGGCATCCGTTAATTCGGTTGTTAACCATAATTACCCAAACGACTTCAACTCATGTCTCATGAAAAATGATGAACCTGATTCAGCGGAATGTGAAATTGAATTTGAGTACCGCTTCCTACATGGCTCTGGATATTCAGTCCCTGTCCATAGAGCGACATAAGACGGCGATTGATGTTTTGCAATCCGACCCCTCCAGGACCTTCCGTTCGGCCCGACTTCACCTGAGCCATTCGATCGGGAGGAATACCAACTCCGTCATCCTGCACACGAACAATCACATCATCACCCTCCTGGAAAATATGAAGCCGTACTGTGCCACCTGCGGCCCTCTCCATGACCCCATGACGAATGGCATTCTCCACAAGCGGTTGAATGGTGAGCGGCGGCAAAAACAATCGGATATCTGGCTGCACTTCATATTTGACGACAAGCCTGTCTTCAAACCTGGCCTGTTCCAAATGTACGTAGGATTCCACCAATTCAAGCTCTTTGTATAAAGGAACCAGTTGATCCCTATTTTGAAAGTCAAAACTGCCTCGCAAATAATGACTCAATTCGATGAGCAGATCTGTCGCCTTGTCTGGGTCCACCGCACAGGTTGCAATGATTACATTCAGCGCGTTGTAGAGAAAATGAGGTTTGATCTGCGCCTGAAGAAAGGCCATCTCCGCTCGGATCATATCCTGTATAGAAGTGCGCAGCTCAATCAAGGTTCGCACCCTTGCCCGCAATTCACCTGCATCTACAGGTTTACTCAAAAAATCATTCGCCCCCGCCTGAAAACCATGGCGAATATCTTCAGGCAATCCGCGAGCGGTCAGCATCAGGATAGGTAACTCGGACAACGAACGATGCTCCCGTAGCTTACGGCACAGCTCTGGCCCTGACATTTTTGGCATCATCCAGTCAGTAATGACCAGATCAATCGATGGATTCTGCTCGTACAGCTCCATTGCTTTAAAGCCACTATCTGCTGCAATGACCCGGTAATGCTCCGTAGAGAGCAAGTTCAGAAGAACATGTCGATTCACAGGGTCATCATCCACAATCAGAATTGTAGGTTCCCCAACATGCTTCTCCTGCTCATATAATGGGTTGAAGTCATCCAGATCCTCAGTCACATAGTCTTTTTCCTTTTTCCCTTGTGCTGCCACATAACGGGCCGGAACGGGGTTAGTTTGTTCTTGCAGCAGCGGTAATTGTACAATAGGCAAGGTAAAATGAAACGTCGAGCCGACTCCCGGCTCTGACTCGACCCATATTTCACCATCACCTAACTCCACAAGTTTTTTCGTAATGCTGAGACCCAGTCCAGTTCCCTCATATGCCCGTTCCGTGGTTCCATTGCTTTGTTCATAGGATTGGAAAATATCATCCAGTCTCTCTGGGGCAATTCCCACACCCGTATCGGCAACAGATACTTTGACCTTGTCACGTTCAACAGAGGCATATAGCCGTACTTCACCCTGCTCTGTAAACTTGTAAGCGTTACCTAGCAAGTTATAAAGAATCTGCCGCAGCCGGTCTTCGTCCGCTTCCACTAGCGGCAATGCGTCAGGCCACTGCTGGATAAGCACGATTGGCTTATCCTCAAATGTAAAACCCGACACCTCAACCACCGTTCGGGCGACCGATTCCAGATCGACAGGAACCCGCTTTAATTCGATCTCTCGATTTTTCAGTTTGGAGAAGTCCAGGATGTCATTCACTAGAAGCGACAACCGTTTCCCTGTAGCGGTGATCATGGACAGATTTTTAGCTTGTTTTGGCGTAACAGCTCCTGCTGCGCCCTCCAGCATAGACTCGGCAATGTTAATGATTCCATGCAATGGTGTTCTTAGCTCATGCGATGTATTAGCCATGAATTCATCCTTGAGGCTGTCGATCACCAGCAAGCGCTCGGATAGAGCCTCTACTTCAAGGAATGACTGTGCAAAACGAATGGCTGTCACAAACATCTGTATGAGGACAAATAACAGAAGCTCAAGCAGTGCGAGAAAGGCGGTGTCGACCGCTACGAACGCCCCGATGGTGAACAGCACAACAACCATGAAAATACTCATTAAGCCAACCATTGCATAGTGACTGTCATTTGTCCGTTTGCGCGACCAATATATCATCGTTCGGATGGCATAGATCAACACTGAAAAGGAGATAAGCAGCATAGGCAGTTCAAAGGTTGAAAATAACGCAGGCGGTAAAGTAATACCGATCAAGGATTGAGCAATAAGCAAAATCATTCCCAGTCGCACGAACCAACCATGCACAGCTCCCGGTGCTAACACCGCCAGATACCGGAGCAAGAAATAATACGAGAATGCTCCGCTGAGAAGTTGAAGACGAAGCAACGTATCGTGCGTCAGCAGCGGTATAAATGTAGCTAGTAACTTCTCTCCATGCGTGAGAGCATATAATGCACCCGAGAGACTGAATAGTCCCAGAAACTGAAGCTCTTTCTCGCTGCGCCGCAGTCTGAACAATACCAGAAAAAAGACTGCGGGCAGAATAAACCCAATCAAGGTCAACAGATCCTTAAGCCCGTCCAGCTGTTGACTTCGGAAAATACTTCTCTCATCTCCGAATAGAATGGGTGCAACAATTCCACCCGAGGCATAACTATAATTGGATACTTGAATGATGATGTCAGCTGTATCGCCGTCAATGGACGTGAACCCTGTAAACGGCAGATTCATCTGACGGTCGGAATCCTTGGTTACCCCAGGAGAGCCCATACCACCTACGAGATTTCCGTCAACAAAAATACGATGGGACATGCGTATATTCTGCGTATGGATACCATAACGATTTTCCATCTGCCGTGGAGTTAACTTCAGCTGCAAGTGATATGTCCCATATCCTTGAGCCTGCCCCAGTGATGTGTTCCATCTAGACGGAACCTGAATTTTCTGCGCAGCCGGCAGAGGTCTTCGTCCTGATAAATCGGTTGCAAAGTCTTCCGGCCCCAACAGCTTGTTCGGATAGAACTCCCAGATTCCGTTCAGTGATGTTACACCTTCTTCGCTGAAATCCCATTGACGCAGATCTATATGCCCATCGATAACTTGCGGATTGTTCCGCTCGCTGATCCATGTCTGGACGATCCATCCAAGTGGAAGCAAAACAACGCATATAAAACTTAGCGTCAGCATGATCCAGTGTTTTCTCATCTATGTATTCCTTCCATCCTCTAAGCATCGAGAGATATCACTTTTTGTCGATTTATTTCTATAAATCCATGTTACACGTTTCCCGTCCTCACGGAAATAGTTCATGAACACTTTTAGCCCATTTTATAGCAAAATAAATCCTTTTCAGATTTTATTAAACAATTGCAGCCCAAAAACCCCCGGACTCATCTCGTCAGATGAAACCAGGGAGGAGCCAGGGCTCTATATTCACTCATAAGTCTTGACCGCTTTAGAACCTCTACTTTAATCATTTCTGCTGCAAGGGGGTGGTCGAAACCTAGCAAAACGTTTCTATAAGCTCTTATTAGACTATCAACCCGTTCCACGACTTCTTATGTTCGTCCGCTCAATAGCTCGGCATCAGTCCATACCTCAGTTATTCAGCTACATAACGTACATCTTCCATGTCATGATACAGCAGACTAGTTTGGTCTTTACTCGACAACCTCGGCCAGTTTCTGTACAAGACCGATCCAACCTTGAGCCATACGTTCGCGGATCACCGCATGAGCTTGTCCGAATTCAGTCAGTCTATCCGCATCCCAGCCGCTATGGATCAATGTGAAATGGGTGCCTTCAGCCTGTTCCGCAAGCTCGAACGTTAACGTCCAGTCTTTACCCCAGCGAAAGGCCAGCTTCTGTTGTGGCTGCACTTCGGTCACTTGGCAAGGGGACTGTCCAAACGGCCCTGCTTCCAGTATAAATTCATGTCCTTCAACGGGCTTCAGATTGCTGGGCATGAACCATGAACCCAGACCTTCCGCTGTTGAGACCTTGGACCATACCTTTTCCACAGATGACATCAGCAACCGTTCTTCCTTAATATCCGGCAATGCCGTTGATGATGATTCCATTCGTTGCCGCCTCCTTGACGTTTTTCTCAAACCCAACCTATAATGGGTCTATCTTACATATAAGGCGTGTGATTCCTATGATAGTCTGCTCTGAAAAATCTAATCCCAAACCATGTTGCCGGAAGGGATAAAATCTTCGAGATTTCACCTTCCACATTCCCGTTCAAACATTTTTAGTTGTGGAGGAATACTATAATGTCATTCAGTTATTACGGCCCCTTATGCACCAAGGTATACGATATTACCAAGCCGATTGGACACTCCTTGGGAGGGGATATTGAATTTTACAGCAATTTGCTCCAGGATTGCAACGGACGCATCCTGGAAGCCATGTCAGGTTCAGGGCGGATGCTTATTCCATTACTCGAAGCAGGCCTGAAGATGGATGGGGTCGATTATTCAGAAGCTATGGTTCAGTCTTGCCGTTCCCGATGTGCCCAACGCGCACTGCCTATGCCTGAGCTGTTTGTAGCCGATCTCGAGACCATGCATCTTCCTTATCGTTACGAAGCTATCATTATTCCGGGAGGCTCACTGATGCTTATTCAGGATCGTAGTTCTTCCATTCAGATCATGCAAAAACTGTATGATCACCTGCAGCCAGGAGGCAGGCTGGTCTTTGATCTCTTTTTGCCTGACTTAACCAAGCCCGCTTCGATTGATACTTCATCTGTTCGCTTACCCGATGGTGACACGATCACCATTGAAGTGAAAACGACCGAAATCAATCTGCTTCATCAATACAAAACAAACCTGATTCGCTATGAACAGTGGCACGAGGGGAAACTCGTTGACACAGAACTGCAGGAACTCACCCTAAGATGGTACGGCGTGGAGGAGTTGCGTCTTATTCTGGAGAAGGTCGGATTCACAGACATTGAGATCTATGCAGACTTTAATCCCGAGCAAAACCCTTCGCAAGCCAGCCAAAAGTTCGTATATGAAGCAACGCGCAAGTCATAATTTATGAATTTGCGCATTTAAACGATAGAACTGAATTTCTAACGATCACCACGAAGCTTATCTCCCCCTAAAAGGGGGTTTCAAAATTCTAACGATCTCCAGGAAGCTTATTTCATCAAAAAACCTGATAAACCGGCTTCAACGAAGCTAAATAAGCCAAATAACGTCTCTGGTGATCGTTAGAAAATTTGAATGGCTAAATTCGCCGAAATAAGGCTCCTCCTGATCGTTAGCACTCTCCATTTCCGTCTTACATATATGAAGCACCCAAACTCCAGACTCACACCTCGCTTACTCCTTACTCTCACGCCTTAACCTTACTCCTCACTCTCACGCCTTACCCTTAATCCTTGCTCTTACCTCGTACGAAATCTCATAACTCTTACTCTTACTCTTACTCTTACTCTTATGCCTTACTCCTTAGTCTCACTCTCACTCATAACTTTTACTCTTATGCCTAACCCTTACTCCTTACTCCTTACTCTCACTCTCACTCCTTACTCTTACTCGTACCCTTACTCGTACCCTCTCTCTCGCTCTTACACTGACTCTTACCACTACGTCACTACTATTACTTATTACTATTATCCTCGTTCTTGCTCACATTCCCACTCCTGCTCTTACCTCATACGAACACTCATCTTATGCTGATACTCATATCATCACAAGATACTCCACAGCTCGCTCAGCATCTAAAATCATATCTAGGGATCGGATGATTATGCCCCTTTATCCTTTATATCTATCCATGAGACGAGTCGCAGAATGGCACCCAGCTACCGCTGTACTTCTATTATGACAAGGTTGGGCAACCACCAAGCGTTTAATATCCGCGGGAGTATTGGACGGCAATCGCTGCCTGTTCTTTGCTGACACCCAGCTCAAACGCTGCATGATTTGCCCAGTACGGATCGCGCAGCATACCTCTGCCAATCGCAACCAAATCAGCATCCTCATTACCGATGACAGCCTGAGCCAGCGCTGCATCTTCTAACATGCCCACAGCAATTACTGGCACCTGCAGTTCCTCACGGAAACGACGGGCAAAAGGAACTTGATACCCCGGATAGTTCCCAGGTTTACGCTGACCGGATGGCCCTTCCCCACCTGAGCTAATGTGGAACATGTCCACGCCCGCCTCCTGATAGGCACGGCTAATCTGAATGGCATGATCGAGGTCATATCCGCCATCAGCATATTCCATTGCAGAGATTCGCATGATCAGCGGCATGTCATCAGGCATTTCTTTTTTCACCGCACGAATCACCTCTACGCCAAAGCGAGACAGATCTTGTCCATACGCATCCTCGCGGTGATTCATCAGCGGAGAGTGAAATTGGTGAATCAGATAACCATGTGCACCATGAAGTTCAATGGCATCCACGCCCGCCTGAACTGCACGACGCACACCATCTGCAAACTTCTGCACCATTCCTGCCACTTCTTCGGTGCTCAACGCGCGTGGCTCTTTGTATTTTTCGCCCGGGAACGTTACAACAGAAGGAGCCACCGGCTGCGGCGCGTCCTCGGCTTTACGGCCTGCGTGTGCAATCTGGATTGCCACTTTAGAGCCATAAGCATGCATTCCGTCTACCAGCTTGGTGAAGGCCGGAATGTGCTCATCTGACCATATTCCCAGATCATTGTCTGTAATTCTTCCATCTGGATCGACGTCTGTCATTTCGATAATGATGAATCCTGTTCCACCAACAGCACGGCTCACATAGTGAACCTGATGCCAGTCATTTGGAATGCCATCCTTGGCTGTAACCGAATATTGGCACATCGGCGCCATAACGACACGGTTCTGCAGCTGTAAACTTTTAAATTGGTAAGGTGAAAATAATTGCTCTGTCATGGTTCGTACAACTCCTGTTCCTGTTCCTGTTCTATAGTTCCTTTTCATTGTTCCGTTTCATTATTCTGCTTCGTGATCATGTCATCATTCAGCTTCATGACATGTCATCCGCCCGGTTTCTGCTCTAACGATCTCCAGGAAGCTTATTTGCCCCTGAATGAAGCTGTCAGAATTCTAACGATCTCCAGGAACCTTATTTCATCGAAAAACCCGAAAAACTGTCTCCATTGAAGCAAATTTAGCTAAATAACGTCTCTGGTGATCGTTAGAAAATGGCAATGGCTAAATTCATCTAAATAAGGCTTCTCCTGATCGTTAGCGCTCTTTGCAACCATTTTACGAATGCGAACATGGCCCCTTCGATTTTCACTTTGCATGCTGATATTTTGCTACCACGTTCTCCTTCACTTGCATTGCTTTAATCAGCCTTTCCTTGACTGACTTCGTTTGCATTCAGATCCGAGAACATTTTGCCGTTTTTACCGTAGTTATCTTTCTCCAAGTCCTCTATGAAAATAAAAACCTTACTTGCTTCAACATCCAACGTCTCGCAAGCAACCTCGGTCATTCGTTCGATCAACTGGCGCTTCTGCTCCTTCGTTTTGCCTTCCAGCATCTTCACTGTAATAAATGGCATGATCCAAACACATCCTTTCTACATAGCTATTATGAACCTGAGGCTCGAAAATTCAAGTACGCACTTTTTGGTGCCCTTCCTTGGACAACCATCCTAAATCCACTCCATCCCTAGCGGTAGAATACCATTCTCGAAATGAGACCAAAACATGGTATGATATCGTTACGACCCCACCAAAAGGGATATACAAAGGGTTATACGACCAACAGGGTTTTGATCTCGACAGACAGGGTTAAGAGCATCTCACCCTACCCCGTACGCACGGACATTCTGGAGCGCCTGACACAATGCCTGTTCCCTGCATGCAGTAATAGGAACGGATTATAACGCTACACATGTACAGCCTGGTGCGTCACATTCAACTTATATATTACCCACAAAGGAGCGATTACACTTGAAAGATATATTAATTCAGAGACTCAGCACTTATGTACAGATGGATACCCAATCCGATGAAAATAGTGACAACTGCCCATCCACGCCGGGACAACTGGCACTGGGTAAATTGCTTGTAGAGGAATGCACCTCCATTGGATTGCAGGAAGTGACGATGGATGAGAACGGCTATGTGATGGCTACACTTCCGTCCAATACGGACAAGGATGTGCCTGTCATTGGTTTCCTCGCCCACCTCGACACGGCAACCGATTTTACCGGCAAAAATGTGAAACCGCAAGTGGTCGAAAATTATGATGGTGAAGACCTCGTGCTGAACCGGGAACTGGACGTTATTTTGTCCACCCAAGACTTCCCCGAACTCCATGAGTACAAAGGTCATACGTTGATTACCACCGATGGCACAACACTGCTCGGTGCAGACAATAAAGCAGGTATTGCCGAGATCATGACGGCGATGGCTTACCTGATTGAACATCCGGAAGTGAAGCACGGCAAGATTCGGGTCGCTTTTACCCCGGATGAAGAGATCGGCCGTGGGCCGCACAAGTTCGATGTCACTGCTTTTGGAGCTAAATATGCCTATACCGTAGACGGCGGGCCGCTTGGCGAGTTGGAATATGAAAGCTTTAACGCAGCAGGGGCCAAAATTACAGTTCATGGTACCAACGTGCACCCCGGCACGGCAAAAGGCAAAATGGTGAGTTCGCTGAAAATTGCGATGGAGCTAAACGGAAGATTACCTGTAGAGGAAGCACCTGAATCCACAGAGGGTTACGAAGGCTTCTACCATCTGCTGTCGATGGAGGGTGACGTTGAACTAACGAAGATGCAGTATATTATTCGTGATTTTGACCGGGAGAAGTTTGAAGCGCGCAAAACCAACCTGTTAAACATCACAAATGAACTGAAGGCCAAGTACGGAGATAAACGCATTACGATCGAGATGAATGACCAGTATTACAATATGCGCGAGAAAATCGAACCTGTCCGCCAGATCGTTGATATCGCGCATGAAGCCATGACAAGGCTGGACATTGAGCCTATTATCCGACCGATTCGAGGTGGAACAGACGGTTCCCAGCTCTCCTACATGGGCATGCCAACACCAAATATCTTCACGGGTGGCGAAAACTACCACGGCAAATTTGAATATGTATCCGTAGATAATATGGTAAAGGCTACACAAGTCATCGTCGAGATTGCACAATTGTTCGAGCAGAGGGGAAACATCTGATCGAAATAGATAGGGAAGATATGTTACACACGAAAGAGCGAATGACCAAACCAAAAAATATGAGAAACTCCATACTTTGAAAAAAGTACAGGGTTTCTCGACAATCTGAGCACCCTTCACGTTGAAGGGTGCTTTTTTTGTTATCAGGGGGGGAAACGAGGCATACGGATTACAAGGAATGTAAAGTAAGTCAGCGCACGACGGTTCATTGGTGCAAAGACATTCACTTAATCGTACACGTTATCTCCTGCAATTCACTCGTACACATTACCTCCTGCGATTTCTCTCAGTTCCTCCACGTTCTGAATGACGATCTTGCGTCTTACTTTGCGGATAATATCTCGTCTGCACAAGTCCTGAATGACCCGATTGAGATGCCTATAGCTGGTGCCCAGCAGATCAGCCAGCTCCGTCAGTTTCGATGTCTGAATCTCCTCTGCAGCAGCTGTATCCTGATCGGCTGTAGATAACACATAGCTGGCAAATCTGCTTTCAACCGGATACAACATGTTCAGGCTCGAGAGATTCGAGAACGTATACAGCTTATGTGTCACTTGACTAAGCATAAAATGGAGAAATTTCGGATTCTCGGCATACGTGTTCTGAATGAAACGGTAGCTAATAGCGAGCAGCAGGCTCCGGTTCACGGACTGCACGGTATTGTTTGCTTCTTTCCCATTCACAAGCTCCAAGTCACCGACTAGAGCGAGCGGTGTACTGAATCGGAGCAGCAGTGACTTGCCGTTCGGCAGTGTTGTGAAGATTTTAAGCTTGCCTTCAACGAGAAAATATAAGCGTTCAGGACGTTCTCCTTTTTCACAAATAATCTCGCCCTTATCCGCCTCCAGCAGACGCAGCTCAGCAAGCACCGTTTCGTCCAGCACCTGATCCAATCCATGCTCTCTGGCAAGCTGCCGCATCAGCTCAAAGTCTAGTACTTCCTTCATCCAGCCCCACCTCCAATGTAATCTCCTTGCTCGTCAAAATGGACACATGTCCTATATTTTAATCTAATTTACATCTATGTATTGGCATAAAAACAGTTACAACTAGAACTAATATCCAAGAAAACGCACCACATGGGAAAAACTTTGAATATCCTTTGGAAAATAGTTCGATTTTCTTCCAATCAGGCATACAGGATATCTGATTTTTGTCCGATGAACAATAGAGGTCCTACAAATTTTCCAATACACTTTACATTTAAATATGGAGAGGATGATTGAGTTCCATGAGTAACATAAATATTGTTGACGCACTGTTAAAATCCCTGCCTTATATTAGCCTGATCCTGCGGGAGCCAGCAAGCTTGACCGTGTATGACCACGAGAAAGTATTAGATGTAATTATGACGGAGAAGTTCAATCTTGGTTTTGAAAAGGGAATGAAACTTCTGGACTCCTATCAGAACTTTGGCGTTTTAAAAAACGGTCGGGAAGCTACACTCTCTACATTGCCCAAAGAAGTGTTTGGAGTAGAACTGGATACGCTGAACGTTCCCATCTTTGATGATCATAATAACGTTGTGGCTGTATTCTGTGTATCCTATGATCAGTCCAATCAGAATCAACTGGAGGAAATCATCCAAGAGAACCAAGACATTAATGCAAACCTTGTTGACATGGTGCAGCATGTAGCAGCTCATGCCGAAGAATTGCAGGCTACCAGTGAGCAGATTTTGGAGAACACACGACTGGCTGTCCAGAACTCATCCCAGATTAACAAGGTTGCCGGTTTCATTCGTGAAATTTCCGAACAAACCAACTTGCTCGGCCTGAATGCTGCAATCGAGGCCGCCCGTGTAGGTGAAGCTGGTGCCGGGTTTGGTGTCGTGGCTTCCGAAGTACGTAAACTCTCTGTTGATGCGAAACAAGCAACAACCGATATTGATGCCAGCTTGAAAGACGTACAACAAGTGATTCAGCAGATGGAGGTTGAAGTATCACAGATCGCTGCTTCTTCACAAGAACAGGCAACACTGGTTGCATCGTTCACCGATGTCATCGAGAAGCTGAATGATACGGGCGCACGTATGAAAGCTCTGTCCGAGCAGCTAATCACTTACTCTGTACAAAAGTAATACAAGTAATCTAACAAGGGTGACTCTTACATTCCAGGGTCTTCCTAGCCAGCCTTGCAGACAGATTTGAGTATGTAATAAACAGGACTTGGAATGCCATCATGGTAGTCCAAGTCCTATTTTATTGTGTGTTATAACAAGCTAACAAGCTTCTTCGTTTGTTTGAACCTTTGGACGCGCCAGGAATGACATCAATCTAAATCATGCAAATGTTATCCTGTCGCATCCATCTTTCCTGTACTCCTCACTTCGTCTTCCGACTCCCAGCATTCAATCTCGCCCGGAATATGAATCCGGTCACGAGTGAATACAGGATCACGTCCCTCAGCCTTCTGCCGCTTATAGTCTTTTAACGCTTCAAAAGTGACTTTGGACAACATCAGGATGGCAATCAAGTTAACTACAACCATTAGTCCCATGAACAGGTCAGCCAAATCCCACACGAGTTGCACCTTAGCTACCGCACCAAATACCACCATGCTGATGACAGCAACACGATAAACCCAGAGCCAAACTTTGTTAGACTTAATAAATTCAATGTTTGTTTCGCCGTAATAATAGTTACCAATCAACGTACTGAAGGCAAACAGGAATACCATCACAGCCAGGAATCCTGAAGCCCATGGACCAATGTGTACACTAAGTGCAGCCTGAGTCAGCTCAATACCGCCCAGATTTGAACCTTGATATACCCCGGATAACAAAATAATCATAGCCGTACTTGTGCAAATAACCAGTGTATCTGTCAGAACACCAAACGCTTGGATCAGGCCTTGTTTGACCGGATGGGATGTATCTGCCGTTGCCGCAGCATTCGGCGCACTACCCATCCCGGCTTCATTCGAGAATAATCCGCGTTTAACGCCATTCATCAGCGCAGCACCCAGTGTCCCGCCAGCGACCTGTTCAATGCCGAAGGCATTTTTCACAATCAACGCAATCATGGCTGGAAGTTCTGTGATGTTTGCGAGCACAATAAATGCTGCCACTCCAATATACAACACAGCAAGTACCACCACGATATATTCTGACGCTTTTGCGATCCGTTTAACTCCGCCCATAATGATGCCTGCAAAAACGACAGCCATAATAATACCCACCGTTAAGCGATCCGTGCCAAACGAGTTCTGGAATGCCACTGTAATGGTGTTGGACTGTACAGCGTTAAAGACTAAGCCGAACGAAAGGGTGATTAGAATAGCAAAAAGAACTCCCATCCATCGTTTTCCAAGCCCACGTTCCATATAATAGGCCGGTCCTCCGCGGAATCCACCCTTGTCTTTAATTTTGTAGATCTGAGCCAAGGTGCTCTCCACAAAGCTCGAAGCCGATCCGATGATTGCAATAACCCACATCCAGAAAACAGCACCAGGTCCACCAAGGGCTATAGCTAGTGCGATCCCTGTAATGTTTCCCGTGCCCACACGTGCGGCCATACTGATACAGAAGGCTTGAAATGGGGAGATTTTACCCGGTTCCTTGCTCTTTGGCTCTCTGAGCACTTTGACCATATCACCGATCATACGGAATTGCATGAACTTCGTTTTGGTTGTGAAATAGACACCACAGACAACCAACAGAATGATTAACAGCTTGGACCAAAGAAAATCATTGAAAACGACGACAACATCTTGTATTGTTTGCTCCATCGATACGCCCCTTATTATGATGTATTATAAAAAAGACTACTGCATTCATTTCTTATCCTGAGACTACCTATGTCTGATTTGGTGCTGTGTTTGAAACATCTGAAAGTTTGCAACATTTTACACAACCACAGGTTCAGACGGATGCATGTTACTTATACTACAATTACACCTACCAAAAACGACAAATACCTACATGATTACTGCACATTTTTTTTGAAAATGCGCCTCTCTCATCCAGTCATTGTCATCTAACCTTACATGTAAGCTTCTATGCAGAATTGTCATTGGGAAGTATGATAGGAGAGGTATCTGAAGAGCCGGAGATAGCCAACATGTAAAGTAACCAAGATTTTATGGCGAAGGAATCGCCGTTTAACATAGAGCACATTGTAGAAACACCATGCTGAACTGGAAAGGACGTGACGGATTTGCGTTATTTTATCGTGGATGATGATCCAGGCGTGCGTTCCATGCTAATGGACATTATTGAAGATGAAGGATTGGGTGATATTGCCGGAGAAGCCGAGGATGGGGCACATATTCATGCCGAATTGCTGGATTTGCATAAGGTGGATGTACTGTTGATCGACCTGCTGATGCCACATCAGGATGGTATTCAAACGGTAAGGGCGCTTGAAGGGAAGTTCAGAGGCAAGATCGTCATGATCTCCCAGATTGAGTCCAAAAATATGATTGGAGAAGCTTACTCTCTGGGCATTGAGTATTATATTACGAAACCGATCAATCGGCTCGAGATTCTATCGGTGCTCAGGCTGGTCGAGGAGAGACTACGAATGCAGCAGTCTATTGCTGATATCCAGCGTACGTTGCAAGGACTGACCGGCTTGCACACGGGTGAACGTAAGCAGGCACAGGCTCCGGACAAAACAATTGCCACCACAGGCCATTTTCTGTTATCCGAGATGGGTATGATCGGAGAGGCTGGCAGCCGTGATCTGCTAGACATGCTGGAGTATCTCGAACAATTAGAGACGGAGGAACATAAGCTTTCACCTTACACATTCCCTTCTCTTAAAGACATCTTCCAGCAAATTGCTCAGCGTAAACTAGGAGAAAACGCCTTGGCTGCAGACATTACCAAAGAGGTGAAAGCATCGGAACAGCGGGTGCGTAGAGCCATTTTCCAGACACTCAGTCATGTGGTATCTCTTGGATTGACAGATTATACTCATCCGAAATTCGAAAACTACGCTTCTAAATTTTTTGATTTTACCGAGATTCGCAAAAAAATGCTCGAACTGCAAAACAACGTGGAACCCTCGCTGTCGCAGACCCGCATCAATACAAAGAAGTTCGTACAAGTGCTGTACCTTGAAGCCAAACGCATGCTCCACTGAACGAAAAACAGGCATGAATGATCCACCGTCAGAACCCCCTCCTCATTGTAGATGCAGGGTTAGTCCTTACGGCGATCTTCATGCCCTTCCTTGATTTGGTTGATGCGTTGCTCGCCCAAACCATATAAGTTCATACGATGATACACTACTACCATATATAGTTTCATTCCCGTTCAATTCACTCTCATGTTCGTGTCTGATTCCGGGACATTCGATTATATTCATTAATCAATTCATCCAGTGCCATCGACTGCCGAATGACTTCGGGATGTCCAAGCCTTCCCTTATTATGCTCAACCAGTTTATGAAGGTTATGCCTGGCTTTTTCTATTTTATTTTTCAAATCCAAACTCATAACCATGGCCCCTGATACCTCCTTAATTTGAGTTCCATTGTAGTGTTTCCTGTCAATCTATAGCTGGATTAACATATGGCATAGGAGACATGGATGTTTTGTATGCTTCTCCAAATTTTGAAAGGGCTAATTCCATTCTAATAGAGATTGGTGAAAAATACCAGATGTAACACTGCTTTGTCACATCGATCCTATGGCTATAGGCAACTCTTATTATGCTCATTCCACTTTAATTTGGATTGTGTCGTAATTGTGTATTTTATAAAAACAAACCAAAAAGCACCCCTCCAATCTCGAACACCTGATTGGTGCACTTCTGAGAATGGAAAGATGCTCTTTGTTACCTCTTATTTCATGTCCAATAAAACGTTCCTGGCTGTTAGGCTGACGGATATTTACACATTAGATATAAGATATTAAATATTAGATGTTATTTTGTGACTTTCACTTGCATCGCTTCACTCACAGTCTTTCCACTTGCATTGATCCATTCCACTACATATTCATAATCACCAACGGCGCGATCCTTGATCTCCATCTTGGCTACCTGCGCATCCGGAGTGGATGCCGTTAGCGGCTGACTGTCAATCTCTATACCGTTCTCGTACAACTTGTATGATGTAGCATTGGTTCCCCACCACATATTCATCGTGATCGTATAATGGCCATCTCCATCCCAATTATCGTGGGACAATTCAGGCTTGGATGGTTCAGCATTATGAACGGTTACCATGAGCGGCTGACATTCCGTCTTACCTTTGGCATTAATCAGCTCACACGTATACACATACGTACCGTTAGCCCGCCCTTGAATAGGAGTCGATGCCTTCTGAGCTGAGGGGGTTGATGCAGATAGCTTCTGCGTATCCAGCAACTCTCCATTCTCATACAGCATATACTCCGCACCATTATTTCCCCACCACATATTCATCGTAATGGTGTATGCTCCATCGCTCAGCCCATTCCCGTGACCGTTATTATCTGATAAGACTGGTGTGCCGGGCGCACCCACCGCTTGATCTCCAGCAACTACATTTAACTCTACCGATACTTCGGTAATCAGTCCTGCACCGTTCACTGCACGTGCAGTGAAGATATGTTTACCTACAAGCCCGGTTAGTACAATCTCGTCATCTAATTGAACCGTCTCGTCGTCCCATTTCAGCTCCAGTCGTGCGATCCCCGATTCAGGGTCTTCCGCCTTCACCTTCACTTGAAGCACATCATCCTCGCTCATCTGCTCCGCTGGCATGCCTGTAATGACTGGAGGTGTGGTGTCTTCCGGCTCTTGCGGGCCGCCCACATAGCGAATATTCGGTGCCTTCGGCTGCTCCATGTCTGCACCGAGATAAAAGCTGGTGTGTGGCGGCTGGTTATAAGCAACATTTTGCCATGCTACACCAAGACGATAGACTGGATCATGCATCAGCGTGCGAAGCCGCACGTCGGTCTCATCGGTCGTTGTATAAATACGTAGCTCGGAGCTGTCTTGGCTGCGCCAAATGACTTCCTCACGCCAGTCGCCAAACAAATCAGCCTGTAAGCTGGGATTGGCTTTGGTTCCATTGTTGGAAGCAGCCCCTGTTGCTGTCAGCAGATTAACCGTAGTCTGATTCTCGTAGTCCCACTTGTCGATTCGAATACCATCCTGCAGTTCACGCAACAGATCGCCATCCCACCAGATGCCAAAGTTGGTGGAGGAAGGAATCTTCGTTGTGATCAATTCTCCCTTGGCACTATACAGCCCGGTAATCGGAATATGCTGTTCATTCGTAATCGTAGCAGCCCATACCTCGGCTCCCGGATAGTTTGGATCGATATCAGCTGCCATACCGCGTCCCGTGTCCATACCTGTGAACACCCCCCACAGCACTTCACCCGTAGCTGCATCGCGCATCTCCATGCCGTATTTCGAACTTTTATCCTCGTGTACCCCGAATACCTCCATCCCTGGACGAGTTGGATCAAGGTCACTCAGATGCATCGCATCTCCATGTCCCAGTCTTGTGTTGTAAAGTGGCTTACCGTCGTCATCAATTGCCATTGCTCCGAATGTAATCTCATCTTTGCCATCACCGTCCACATCACCTACGGACAGATTGTGATTCCCTTGACCTGCATAGGAAGCATAACCCTCATCGTTTGAGTCAAAACGCCATACCTGACTGAGCTTACCATCCTGAAAATTGTAAGAAGCAAGTACCGTTCGCGTGTAATAACCACGGCTAAACATCGCACTCGGATGCTCCCCGTCCAGATAGGCAACAGCCGCAAGGAAGCGGTCTACACGGTTTCCATATCCATCCCCCCATGCAGCAACGTCTCCGCGCGGCGGATCATACTTCACTGTATCCAGTGCCGCCCCGGTTTCTCCATCAAATACCGTCAGAAACTCGTCACCCTGCAGCACATAGCCAGAACTGTTGCGATGGTCTGCACTCGCGTCCCCGATAACCTTCCCTTGTCCGTCAACGGTTCCGTCTGCGGTCTTCATCATAAGTTCAGCCCGGCCATCTCCATCAAAATCATAGACCAGAAACGGTGAGTAATGTGCCCCTGCCCGAATATTGGGCCCCATATTAATCCGCCAGAGACGGGTTCCGTCCAGCTTGTAGGCATCCATATATACGATGCCGGTAATTCCGGCCTGAGAATTATCCTTACCGTTATTCGGCGACCACATGAGCACGATCTCGTACTCGCCATCCCCATCGACATCCCCGACACTGGCATCCCCTGCATAGTAGGAATAAGGCTGCCCGTCTTTGGTATACGCATCGGCAGGTTTCTGCAGCGGCACAGACAGGTATTGCTCCTGCCATACACCGAATTCTTTCGTCGCCGACTTCTCTATTCCATTTTCCACCGTCATAACACGGTATTTAGAACTGTCCGTCCCTTCGGCATCCGTATAGTTCGTACTTCCTGTCAGCGGCTCTGCGTTCAGCTTCACATCATCACGATACAGGTTGAAAGCGATCAAATCCGTATCCAGCCCCAGCATGCGCCAGCCAATGTAGTTACCTTGCCCCGTTTTCACCGCAACCGGTGCACGATCCAAATACTCCATTGCCCGGTTCAGCGTTGTAGCTACCGGAGTTTCAAGCACGCTGGACAACTCGGATACGCCACCTGCGTTCACCGAGGCCACTTTGTAGTAATAAGGGACCGTACTGAGAATGGTAGAATCCTTATACGAAGTCTCCTTGGTACGACCAATCATCTCATAAAGCCCATCCTGGTTCTTGGAACGATAGATTTGGTAAAAACGTGCACCAGTAGCTTCGCTCCATGTGAAGGAAGCATCGTTTTTATTAACCTCTTGTAACGCCAGCCCGGAAGGCACTTCCGCTTTCGTTACATCCGGATCAATCGTAGATACATTCAGCGCATTGGACGCGAGCGATTCCGTTCCCGTCTGATCCACCGCTGTTACCGTGTACACATAATTCATGCCAAGTTCGATCTGATTATCCATATAGGCTGACTCATTGACTGTGGCGAGCAATTCCGGTTTAGTTGCTCCCGCAGACTTTCGATAGACGTTGTACTGCACTTCCCCGGCAGCCGCCTCCCACGACAACACTGCACGGATCGGATCACTGTTCAGATCGAGTTCATCCAGTTGAAGCCCCGATGGAGCCATGAAGGTCGGTGTGATCTCCAAACCGTTCAGATGTGCGGTCTGTCCACTGAACACCAGATTCATCTGGCCATCCTGCACTTGAACATCGTTGATAACCTTCTCAGCTATATTTTGTGCACCCGAAGATACGGTTCCGTAATCCTTGCCCTCGATATTGATATTCGTTCGTGCAGAGCCGATCCAGTCTCCAATGTAGGCCTTAACCGAATAGCTGCCATTCGGTATATCTACCTTAAACTCATAATTGCCACCAAAATAAATGACAAAATCGCGGCGCAGTGCATCCGTGGCATTGCCACGATCCCGATCCGCCATATTCGCCGAAGAGGTCAGCCCGTAGCCGCGCTCCGGCGTGTATAAGGTATTCCGATTCACTTCGTTATATCCTTCCGCGACCGGAGAGCCAACGGGGCCAAAATCGTATCGATATGCAGCCGACTTCGTTGTGAAACTCAACTCGTCCGAAGGCTCCGATTCGCCTCGACCATTCACGGCAGTGACACGCACCGTATAGGTTTCACCTTCGGTAAGGCCGGATAAGGTCATGGTCGGAATCGTTGCTGTTCCGGCAAGCGTATACGCAGATACCGGCTCGGAGGACATCTTGCGATAGATTTTATAGATATCTGCTGCATCATCTGCTATCCATTTCAATACAGCACCGGCATTGCTGATGCTACCGGCTTTCAAACCGCTTGGCTTCACCGGAACCTCGGCAGGCACTTCAGCATCTTTCACGGCATCCGCCAGTGGAATGTCGAGCTCACGTACTGCACCCGCAATCATTCTAGCGATCTGAATGGCACCATACTCTTGAAAATGTGTATTATCGGCAACTCCGTTAGGGAATGCCTGATAAATACCCGGTGCAACATGCAGGAACACCGACAGTGTAGCCTCGGGCCCAATCGAGTCATAATATTCGATGCTGAGTTTGCTCAGATCAATCAGTAGCACATTGTTTTCGGACGCTACTTCTTTGGCTGCCTGAACATATTCAGGGAAGGAAACATTGAATTTGCCCGTACTTGCATTGAAGTCCCTGCGCCCCATCGGGGTTACCAGAATCGGCGTTGCCCCCCGCTGCCGCACACCGTCTATGTAAGTTTTTAGATAAATTTTGTAATCGGCCGGGGAAGCATAGCGGTCAGGCACACTGATGGTCGCATCATTATGTCCAAACTGTACAAACAGATAGTCTCCTGGACGGATTACTCTCAGAATTTCATCCAGCCGCCCTTGGAAGATAAACGATTTGGAGCTGCGTCCACCAATGGAATGATTTTTGATCTCCACGTTATCGTTAAAAAAGGAAGGGAACATCTGCCCCCAGCCCGCTTGCGGCTCCCAATACGGATTGTAGGTCTGCATCGTGGAATCACCTGCCAGATACAGAACAGGTTTGCTTCCCGCATCACGCTCAGCTTGTTTGGTAATAACCAGTGCATTCAAATTCGCAGCAGCACCCGAGAAAATCAGATTCATCTGACCATCCACCAACGCGATATCAAAGTTCATCTCCAGATACTCGCCTGCCGCCTTGTTATTCAGCTGCACCTTGTTCATGCTTTCTACATCGATGGCAATCTCTGTAGCTCCGGCTGCATCCCCGGCAACAAGCGAGACCGTATAATCCCCATTCGGCAGATCTACGTTGAACTGTCCACCCGCGGCAAACGTTGCAAAATCAGACTTGATTGGATCACTCGTTCCACGATCCTGCACCGTCACTTTGGAGACATCCGCAAAACCATACCCCCGTTCCGATGTATATACTGCATCTGCCCCCACACCGGTATATCCGTCCGCTACTGCTCCTGATCCAAAATCATATCGATAAACGGCTGTTCCCCCAGTAGCAGTAGCCGAATCTGATTCGGCCGCACTTACTGCTGTTGTACCAAAGAATGCACCCCATCCCAAACTGGAAATCGTAAATATGGATATAAGCAAAATCAAGCTGAGTCTACGCGTCTGTTTTGCGATCATCAACAACCACCCTTTCGCTTCTTCATCAAATAAGTAAGCGCTTGCAATTTGTCGGTTTTAAAAACCACTATCGCCATCTGTACCTCGCCTCTTCATTGCCCGTTCCTCAATCCCCCTTTCCCGCCGCGATTCATATTGTCACGATGATGTTAACTCTCGAATCACGGACGTGATTTCCACTCGATACTAACGTTAATTCTCTGGAAATAAAATGCAATTATCCGTCTTTTTTCACCACAAACCCGATCTCTTGACAATCTCATTCAACTGACTGTCACACAAGCAACCGTTTTCCGGTGTTTCAGGTAATAAAATCCCTTTCCATAACCGGGGCATTCGGTTACAATAGGTCGATATGTGTGTCCGGGTCCGGCGGATGCCAAATGAAGTTCGAGGATGACCTATACAAGGTTCATCATCCAGATTTGATATTATTGGAGGCTTATCAACACCATGCAAACCGAGTCACAGACTAAAGTCAAAATCATAAACGCCGATCCCAGCGCGATGGGATTATTTGGGCTTGCGATCGTAACCCTGGTTGCTTCTTCCCAAAAGCTAGGCATTACCGATGGACTTAGCTACGCTATTCCATGGGCGATCTTCTTGGGAGCTTTTGCCCAGCTATTCGCCTGTATTCAGGATTCCAAACGCAATAACACTTTTGGTACTACTGCATTTGGTGCTTATGCCTTCTTCTGGTTCGCTATGGGCGCCAACTGGATGATTAAAATGGGCGTGTTCGGCTCTACACTTGCCGAGCAGACCGATGGCAAACAGCTCGGATTCGCTTTTGCCGGATATCTAATCTTTACCTTGTTCATGACGATTGGCGCTGTTGAAGCCAACAAAGTGCTGCTTATCATTTTCATTCTGATCGATTTCCTGTTCCTTGGTCTGACCTTTGACGCTTTCGGCGTAGCACCACACATCTTCCATACGATCGCTGCATACGCTGAGATGGCGATTGGCATTGTGTCCCTGTACGGTACAGGTGCTTCGGTTCTGAATGCTCACTTCGGGTATACTTTCCTGCCGATCGGCAAACCGTCCGGTATTTTCAGACCTAAGGCTTAATATACAGATTGAAGTTCAACCGCCTGCGCGCCGGTCCGCGCCTGGCGGTTTTTTCGTATGATCAAGTCTCGTACCACTACAATTGAATATGATCCTGACCGACACCTATACTATATAAGTTGGACTTGAAGATTTTACACAGCCCACTCCGATGAGAGTGTAAATGAATGGTTCAACTTATATAAATAGAAACCCTTCTGAACAAAGAAGAGCCCACAAGAAATGCTGCCCTTAGAAATAAAAATCACTGCAGCCATACTGTAAGGAGGAAGAAACATGAGAGAGATACCAAAACCTACGGAGATGGATCAAACGGAGAGAAAGTATGTACGTGAAACGCGCTGTTACAAAACAGCAAGGGTGTTTCCGACAGATGTCAACAATCATAACACTTTGTTCGGCGGCAAACTGATGTCCTACATTGATGATATTGCCTCTATCACCGCATCCAAGTTGTGCCGAGTGAATACCGTTACCGCATCAACCGACTCTGTCGATTTTCTGTACCCCATTAATCCAACCGATTCTGTAACACTGGAGTCATTCGCTACGTGGACAGGCCGAAGTTCCATGGAAATTTTCGTGAAGGTTATTCGTGAGGATCTGAAAACGGGGGAGAAAAAAATCGCGGCAACAGCCTTCCTGACCTTTGTGGCCCTGGATGAAAATAACCGCAAACTGATCGTGCCCCGTATTATTCCGGAGACTGAAGAGGAGAAAAAGCTGTACGAGACTGCACCTGACCGCGCAGCCATGCGGAAACAACGGCGGGAAGAGAGCAAAAAGTTCGCTGACTTCCTGACCGTAACGTATCCTTGGGAATAGAAGAGGCGCAGAGCAACAACACGTTCGCAGCTGCGCTAGCATTTTCTTCACCCTGCAAGGAGAGGCTTAATATGCGTATATCAGGAGAGTTAACACGCAGTTTGACGACTTTAAAAGCAGCTTGTTAGCCAGATGATGCCGGATAGATGGATACGGTTCTGCTGTCCGGCAACTCTCCACCCATAGAGACACACCATTGCTGATAGAGACGGAAAGCTGCTCCACTTTCTATATACTGCTTAGACGTGTATATGCCCTGCTCTATGGAAGGGACACGTCCTGCAACATATAGTCGAAAGCCCGCATTTAACAGCACCTGATTTACAAACGTAAGATGACCATCCCCGCGGAGCACACTCTCCGCCACTTCAACCTGTTTCGCCGCTGTCCAGACCATATCCGGCACAGGCATATCCAGATCGTAGATTGAAGGATCTACAAGTTCAAGCTCCATTTCGCCATCCTCCACAGCGTATACACGTGTAGGACGATCAATGTACAGATCCTCCGATCCTTCCATGCCTTGAACAACGTAAGCACGTTGATACTGAAAACGAGTAAGCAGTTTCGCAATTCGATCCAGAAACGTATTGTGGAACACCCCAAAAACAAGATAAGACGAATGATTGTAATCAATCAGTTTCTCGGCTGTATTCAGCACTGTGCGAAAACCAAGTTCCTCCCGTAAAGGACGAAGCCTACGAAGCGGCTCACACCAGTCTTCTGAAGAAACATACATGACACCTGTGTGGCGAGCAGCACTCAGAGCATCCTCCCGGTTCATCTTACGTGTATCTATTCCCGCTTCTCTAAGCACAACTGACAAGGTAACTCCCCACTTAGGTGGCAAAGGCTCACTGCCATGCAGTGTAACCGGCAGTCCGGCTGCAGCCAGCACAAATGCCACAGGATATGTGGCCATAAATGATTTCGTCCGCCCATCGTAAGGGCCCGCACAGTCCAAACTACCCTGAAATATAGAGAAACGCTCCGCACTATTCCGGCATGCATGAACAAAGGCTTCCATTTCGTCGACATTCTCCATCTTCATCCGCTCAGCCATAAGAAATGCAGCCGTCTGGGCAGGAGAAACTTGCTGTTTCAATATATTCTCGGCTACAGTCAGCGCCTCTCCATAATTCAGATCACGCGAACCTCGCTTCCCACGCCCAACCTCTCTGAGGATCTGAGTCATATCCATAGAGCATCCTCCTTCCAATTATGACTGGAGCAGTTGATGCGCTTTTACAATTGCTGTAGCTACATCAACCATCCGTTTGCGTTCATCCATCGCTTTTTTACGTAACAGATCATATGCTTCCGATTCAGAAATTTGCTTCAGATCACACAAAATGGCCTTCGCCATATCAATCCACTTCCGATCCTCCAGTCTGGATTGCAACTGCTTCCGCTCTTGCTCCCACTGTTTGCGTTCCATATAACGTCGCGCAGCAAAGTGTAGTGTCCAGTGAATTTCCGGCCCGGCCATGGACGGTGTAAGAATGCCATCAAACGAGGTCTCTGACTCGCAATCCTCGGCAGAGGATGAAGCTGTATCCGGAGCACACCACCAAAGCAGTGGAGTATCTGATTTCCCCTCTCCCAAGCGATTCACCCAGTGAGCCACTTCCGTAAGAGACAGGTGCAAGATAGAGGCATCTACCTCACGAGCGAGCTTCATCACCTCATCCTCACTGTTCGAGACCTGTACATGATAACCAACCGTCCCCAGCAGCTTCTCCGGTGTCAGAGGGATTGCTTCGGACGTGCCGGCCGGAATGGGTTGTACACGGATGACCAATATGGATCGCATGATGCATCAATCCCCCCTTATTTTAGTAAAGATATGCTTCCTCTATTTTAATACATTAACACATGAAAGTGCCATACATGTTATGTTACCTAACAAAAAAATAAGAAATAAACACATTTTTATGAAATCCTGAAGTATTCGGAGGTTTTGGTGAGGAGGGTCTTCGCAGAGATGTTATTCCTTGTTATTTGTCGACCTAATTTCTCTGGATGAAAATGGGTTAAACAACGAATGATAATTTTCACCATGGCACCTTTCCTACATTATATTATGTTTTTAGTGCAATAAATGAGGCGAATTCCTTATTAATATGATGGATTGCAATCTTCCTCCATTGCCGATTCAACTTTTCTTTAAACTCATGTAAACATAATTAACTTCAAATTTCAAATACTTTTTTATGTTAACTATATTGACATGATCGGTTCATTCTTTTATAGTTAAGCCATAAGAACTCCATAAACGAAGGATCACTCACAGTTACAATGGCGTAGCTGGTTGAAACGGCAATGAAGCCTGTTTTGCAAATTCGGAGCAAAGGGATGCGTATGTGTATACGCAGTCCTCCGAGGCATGACAGGCTTTTTCTATTTTTCAGGATAAGGCGAAGACAGAGCAGCGAACAGAATACAGAAATGGATCTGAGGGGGCTAACCACAATGAGTACAACGAAAAAACTGGTGCTAGTCGGCAATGGTATGGCGGGAATTCGTACAATTGAGCATATTCTGAAACTTGCTCCGCATGCTTACGACATTACCGTCTTTGGCGCAGAGCCGCATCCAAACTACAACCGAATCATGCTGTCTTCTGTTCTGGCAGGCGGAACATCGATTGAAGATATCGTAATTAACGACTGGAGCTGGTATGAGGATAACGGTATCCAGGTCTATCCGGGTGACTCTGTCGTGCAGATTGACACCGTACGTAAGGAAGTTGTATCTCAAAACGGGGTTCACGCCTCCTACGATGAGCTGATTATGGCGACTGGTTCACAAGCATTTATACTGCCTCTTCCAGGTGCGAACAAAGAAGGGGTCATCGGTTTCCGCGACATCAAAGACTGTGAAACGATGATGGATGCCTCAAAAAAATATCGCAAAGCGGCTGTCATCGGTGGTGGACTACTCGGCTTGGAAGCTGCTCGCGGACTATTGAATCTGGGTATGGAAGTGACCGTCATTCATATTAACGGACACTTGATGGATCGAAATCTGGATCTTCCTGCCGGATTAATGCTTCAGCGCGAGCTGGAGGAGCAAGGCATGAAGTTTCTTTTGAACAAACATACGGAAGAGATTACAGGCAAAGGACGGGTTAAGGCGCTTCGTTTCACCGACCAAACGGTGCTTGAGGCAGATCTTGTCGTCATGGCGGTGGGTATTCGTCCACAAATTGAACTGGCTCGAAACAGCGGACTGGACGTGAATCGCGGGGTCATCGTAGATGACTATATGCGTACCAGCATTCCTGGCATCTCGGCTGTAGGAGAATGTGCGGAACATCGCGGTATTGCCTATGGACTCGTTGCTCCGTTATATGAACAAGGTATGGTTCTTGCCAAAAGGCTTGCAGGTGCAGCAACGGATGGATACGCAGGATCGGTCACTTCAACCAAGTTAAAGGTTTCGGGAGTCGATGTATTCTCAGCAGGACAATTCAAAGACTCGCCAGATACACGCAGCATTCGCATCCAGGATGATGTAGACGGTGTGTACAAAAAAATGGTGATCAAAGATGGTCAGCTCATTGGTGCTGTACTGTTCGGCGATACGACCGATGGCGCATCCCTCTTTTCCTTAATTAAAAGCGGTGAGGACATCAGCGGTCGTGAAAAAGAAATTTTGCTCGGCGTGCCTTCTGGCGGTTCCGGTTCCGGTCCTTCTGTAGCCGAGCGCATGGCTGCCATGCCCGATGATGAGATCATCTGTGGCTGTAACGGTGTAACGAAAGCTGCCATCGGTGATGCTGTTCTCAATAAAGGATGTAACACCGTCGGCGCCATCAAGTCCTGCACCAAAGCGTCAGCTTCTTGCGGCGGATGTAAACCAATCGTGGAATCGCTGCTCACGTATTATGCGGGAGACAATGTAGGCGAGCAGACCAAAGAAGGCATCTGCGGCTGTACTTCGTATGACCGGGATGAAATTGTGGCTCAAATCAAGGAAATGGGCCTGAAAACCGTCAAAGAAGTCATGAATGTGCTCGGTTGGGATGAGCCGGAGGGCTGCTCCAAATGTCGTCCTTCCCTCAACTACTACCTTGGCATGATCTGGCCGACAGAATACGAGGATGAGCGGGTATCCAAATTCACGAATGAGCGTTACCACGCCAATATTCAGAAGGACGGTACGTATTCCGTTATTCCACGGATCTATGGGGGTGTAACGTCACCTGCGGAACTGATCAAGATCGCAACCGTTGCAGAGAAGTATGACGTACCGATGGTGAAATTTACGGGTGGACAACGACTCGATCTACTTGGGGTACAGAAGGAGAACCTGCCGAAGATATGGGAAGAACTCGACATGCCTTCCGGCTTCGGTTACGGCAAAGCTTTACGGACAGTAAAAACCTGCGTAGGTAACACGTTCTGCCGCTTCGGTACACAGGATTCCATTGAGATGGGTATTCGTCTGGAGAAGAAACTTGACAAAATGGTCGCTCCAGCAAAAGTAAAATTGGCCGTTTCCGGATGCCCGCGGAACTGTGCTGAAGCCACGATTAAAGATCTAGGTGTTGTCGCTATCGATGGCGCATGGGAGCTTCATGTCGGCGGCAATGGCGGCGTGAAGGTTCGAGCAGCCGAGCTGTTATGTACGGTAAAAACAGATGCTGAAGTCGAAGAGTGGACTTACGCTTACCTGCAATACTATAGAGAGAACGCAAGATGGAATGAGAGAACAGCGGCGTGGATTGAACGAGTGGGTCTAGATCATGTGAAGGAAGCTCTTGCAGATCGAGATGTACGTCTTGCACTGGTTGAACGTCTGGAAGTGACACTCGGTCACACGGTAGATCCTTGGAAAGAGATTATCGAAGATGAGAAATTGCGCAAAAACTTCACCCCACTGTCCGGTGCGGAACCGGTAGCTCACTAGAAGAGGAGGATCAGCGATGAGTAAATTCCGAATTGGGCATATGGCCGATATTGATGAAAAAGGGGCTCGTACCTTTCTGGTCGAGGATACCGAAATTGCCGTTTTCAAACTGAGCGACGGGAGCCTGCATGCCGTAGAGAATCGCTGCCCTCACAAGGGCGGCAAGCTATCGGAGGGCATGGTCTGCGGCACAGCCGTTCACTGCCCGCTGCATGACTGGAAGATTGACTTACGAAGCGGCAAGGTACATGAACCGGACGATGGTTGCTTGAACACGTACCAAACAGAAGTGGACGGAGATAGCGGAGATATCTATATTACGATTGCAGGTTAACAAAATGGTTGGCGTGACAAGGCAATACTGAAGAAGGAGGGGTGCACGATGGATTTTGTTAAACCCGCAGAAGTATTACAAGCCATGGTTGACGTTGGTGAACATAAAACCAAAATGAACCGGGTACAGATGTTGATTCGCGGCTTTCTGGCTGGGGCCATCCTTGCCTTTGCCACTACACTGGCGTATACTGCCGTGTCTCAAACTTCGCTTGGTTTGGCGGGCGCACTCATCTTCCCGGCAGGATTCGCCATCATTATTCTGCTCGGTCTCGAACTGGTGACAGGTAACTTTGCCCTGATTCCACTCGCAGTGATGAAACGCAGGGTCAGACTTATCGATATGTTTCGTAACTACTTGTGGGTAATTATCGGTCACCTGATCGGATGTGCATTTTACGCACTATTATACGGCCTGACGATAACCAAAATGGGCACAGATATGAGTAACCCACTCGTTCAAACACTGATTCAAACCAGCGAAACGAAAACATTGGGATATCGGCATCTGGGCGGGGCAGGGATTGTGCTTGTCATCATTAAAGCCATTCTATGTAACTGGATGGTTACGCTCGGAGCTGTGATGGCGATGACCTCTACATCTACACTGGGGAAAATCGTGGCGATGTGGCTGCCCATTACGATCTTTTTTGCCCAAGGTTTTGAACACGCCGTTGTGAATATGTTTGTGATCCCGGCTGGCATGATGCTCGGTGCTCATGTCACGATTAAAGACTGGTTGCTGTGGAATCAGATTCCGGTGCTGGCAGGCAACCTCTTGGGCGGCGCTGTATTTACAGGTTTCGGTTTGTATTTTGCACATCACTGGGGAAGCACTCCGCAGCTTTCATCTACACTCGCTACCATTCGGGGTGGTCGCTCCGGATTGATGAGTTCGGATGCTGCGCCAAAACTGGGGACACGGTCATGAGCCGGGGGATGGTAAGTATCATCGGTGCTGGCCCTGGCGATCCCGAACTGATTACAGTCAAAGCCCTGAAACGGATTCAGTCTGCTGATGTTATTATGTATGATCGACTTGTCACAGATGAATTACTTGCCGAGGCGCGGGATAGTGCTCTCCGCATTTACTGTGGCAAAGCTCCAGGTCTTCACTCCATGAGCCAGGAGATGATTGGACGCATGCTCGCATCACATGCGGCAGAAGGCAAACAAGTCGTTCGCCTCAAAGGCGGTGACCCGTTCGTCTTCGGCCGCGGCGGTGAAGAAGCGCTGGTGCTGGCAGAGTCAGGTATTCCGTATGAGATCATCCCGGGTATCACTTCAGCTGTGGGCACCTCTGCTTCTTCGCTCATTCCACTAACCCATCGCGGGGTCGCTTCTTCTTTTGCCTGCGTAACGGGAACCGGCAGTGATGGAAGTGTATCCTCTGTTCGCTGGGACCTGCTTGCGCATAGCGTAGATACACTGGTGATTTACATGGGGATAAGCCAGTTATCACAGATACAGCAAGAGTTGCTTCGTCATGGCAAAGCCGGGCATACACCAGCCGCACTAATCGAACGTGGAACAACAAGTGAAGAACGAATTGTTACGGGCACACTTGCAGAACTGCAGACATTAGCTAACATGCATCACATCAGTAATCCAGCTTTAATTATGGTTGGAGAGTCCGTGCTCATCCGTGAGCAACTGCTCCAGATGCAGCGCGCTGCATCTGCTTCAATGACGGGTTAATCTTGAGTTGCACGTCGACTAAACCATCTCTATTCCAGGAGATTTAATGCGAATACGATCAAACAAAAAGAATTCTCCTGGGACAGACCCGATTCACAGCACGAGTATCCTCTAGTCTAACAGCATACGCTCATTCATCGTCCGGCCCTTCTGCCCAGGTTCAATTAGCAGACGGGTCGGTTTGATGTTGATCAGAGCTGTCAGCTGTTCCCCCATATAATGAGCAGAATATTTGAACCCCTCTTCCGCCCAATGCATAACAACCCCCACGGTTGCGGATACGAGATAACTTAACATGATATCGTAATTAATAACCTGCTCACTGTCCTCCGTTACCAAAATGAAGTCTTCCAGAAGGTAATTTCGGAACACATTGTTGATCCTGAGCGCCATATCCCCATGCATTGTCATGAGCGCCTTGAATTGATCCTGATGATTTTCAATATATTCAAACACAGGCATCGTTGACGGTAACAGTCCGGTCATATCTACTTCTGTAAGGTTAGCATACGGCGAGGCGTAAGCCTGTCCTAATCCTTGCAGGAAGTCATCCAGAAGGAATTGCAATAGCTCCGGTTTGCCGGGAAAATGCAAATAAAAGGTTCCCCGATTATAATCCGCCCGTTCCGTTATATCCCGGATGGTCAGGACGTCAGCTCCCTTTTCCAATATTAAAGACACTGCCGCAGCGATAATCGCATCCTGCGTTCTTCGTGCTCTGCGATCCTGAGGGTGTTCGATAATCAACACTTTCGCCTCCTCTGTCCATTATTGTAACCTAAATGAACAACGCTTACATCTATGTTCAATAGCTGACATTTGCGCTGTCAATGATTATTGTCACATGTTTATGTATATCTTAACATTAAGACAGGAACTACAACGACAGGTTTTAAGCTTTTGGAGCTTACCTGCCCATTATATATGATAAGGAGACGATTCAATCATGAGTACATCCTATACACAAACCGCTGTCATTACAGGTGCTGCCGGAGGTATTGGTAAAGAGCTTGCACGTCGCCTCGCTGAACGTGAGATCAATCTGGTATTGGTTGATTTGAACGAAGAAGCCATTGCCAAAACGATTGCTGAATTAAACCTTGATCAAGAGCATGTCATTGCAGTTAAAGCCAATGTATCCGATGAAGCGGATGTTAAAAATTATGTGCAAAAAGCACTGGATGCTTTTGGACGCATTGATTATTTTGCCAATAATGCCGGTATTGAAGGGCCAACGGGTCTAATTGAAGACCTGAGTGTTGAAGCTCTTGATATGGTATACAACGTAAATATTCGCGGGGTATTCCTTGGTCTTCAAAACGTCATTCCTGTAATGAAAAAACAAAAATCCGGTGCGATCCTGAATACTTCTTCCCTCGCAGGTCTGATGGGTGCTCCGGCGGTATCTCCATATATTATGTCCAAACATGCCGTTGTTGGTCTCACACGTACGGCCGCTAACGAGCTGGCACCGTTCAACATTCGGGTAAACGCTGTATTGCCAGGCACCATCAACACACGTATGATGCGTCAGATCGAAGCTAACTCCGGCAACGTGGAAGATTACCAATCTGCTACGGTATCCGCTATCCCAATGGGACGTTACGGCGAACCGGAAGAAGTCGCAGCTGTGATGAACTTCCTGTTGTCCGAAGATGCATCTTATGTTACCGCATCCCTCTACACTGTAGACGGCGGTATGATGGGACAATAATAGGTAATTGCAGTTGTAACACCAACATTATTGGCACATGGACGGGCTTATAGTAGAACCTACGGGCGTGTACTCTATGCGATTTCCTCAGGCGAGATGCCGTGTAGCGTGTAGCGAAATTTTACTGACATCCGGCCAAGTTGCAAGAGTTTTTACTTCCACATCGCTTATTTGATGCTAAAAGACCTCGACACCACCAACAAGGGAATTCCCTTTATGTGAAGTTGAGGTCTTTTTTTCGTGTGCACTAGCTGCACAGTTCATCCGGCGCTAATCCACTACGCTAACGATCACCACGAACCTTATTTCGGCCATTTCGGCACATTTCCTAATCTAACGATCACCAGGAACCTTATTTCAGTAAAAACGACCTATTTTCATCAAAAATGACCCTCTACTCCGAAAATAACGTCTCTCCTGATCGTTAGATTTAAAAACACTCAAAAAACACCTAAATAGCGTCGCTGGTGATCGTTAGAATTTTGGTGCAAGGTTAAAGACCTATTATTTCTAGCTCCAACTCCATCGTTCGTTCCTTAATCCAAAACGTTCGTTCCCTAACCCCGATGATTTACCTAATCCACGTATCCCGCGTGACCTTTATCCATCAAATAATCCATCTCTGCATCCAAAATACTTTCAACGGTTAGCTCGTCGAGCTTCACATCTTTGCGGCTTAGAATGTAGTCAGACAGATCGTCTCCGTCAATATCAACGTCTTTACCTTTGGCATTCTCATGTGCCTTATTGATGTAAGCCTGCTCATGTTTCAATACCAGCTCAATATTTGCCTTACTGGCCTTTGTTTTGTCCGCGATATATTGCATCATTTCCTGCTCATTAATTGTGTTGTTGTCTGCCACGTATTGTTCATCTCCTTGGTTATCCTTCTTGCTGTCATTGTAGCATAGGTTATCCCATTACGGGCAGATCTTATGCCCAGCCTTTTGCGGCTCCCTTTAGGGCAGACAAGGTGCTCATTATTGCCAGTCGCCACTTTAGCACCAGCCCTACGACAACCGCACATAAAATGTAGCCCCCTCGCTCACTACACTTTTGGTGTAAATCTCTCCCTTATGTTGCTCTACAATAGACTTGGCAATTGCCAGACCGAGGCCATGTCCTCCGTGTTTACGCGCTCTTGATGCATCCGTGCGATAGAAGCGGTCAAAGATTCGATCCAGATGCTCTGGCGCGATCCCCTCACCCGTATTGGAGATGGTCAGCATCACATCATGGTTCTGCTTCTGGAGCGTAACGTTCACGGTTCCTTTTGGCCCGGAATATTTCACGGCGTTATCGAGCAAGATCAGAACCACCTGTTTGATCTGCTCCGGGTTTCCATGAACCATCAGATCAGGATCAATGCTGTAATCCAGGGAGATATTTTTTTCAAAAATCACAGCTTCCATCGGTAAAATAATACTTTCCACCGCTTCACTCATATTAAACCCGGTATGGATGAGGTTGGAACGTGAGTCCTCCATCTGAGTCAGATACAGCAGATCATTCGTTAGTCCAGACATCCGCTCGGTTTCCGATTTGATATAGTGAAGCCATTTGGCCTGACTTTCGATGGTCTCCTCCTGATTCGCCAGCAAGACATCCGTGTTCGTATTAATGATTGCCAGAGGTGTCTTCAACTCATGGGAGGCATCGGCGATAAACTGCTTCTGTTTCTCAAACGCTTCACGCACAGGTGCAATGGAACGGTTAGCAAAATAACGGCTTAGGAAGTAAATGACGATCAACATGATCAGCCCTACCACTGTAAAGGTGTAAATCAAATTGGTCAGGATGCCCTGCTGCGCGGTCACATCCATGAACACAATCATATGCCCTTCGCCGCTTGGATCAACCACATAGGCCCAATCCGTGCCATCCAGTGCAAATTGTCCAGTCCACCGATTACTGTTACCTTGACCCGTTTTCTCGCGATCTACTTTTTGAAGAGCTTGTGTGTATAAAGAGTCCTCCATATCAAACCCCGAATGTGTATCGGTAATGTTCCACTCGTTATCGGTCTGGATCATAAAAGAAACAGACCGGGCCGGAGGTGCACTGAGATCTCCACCCGGCCCTCGATACCCACCGAAGTTCCCACCGCTCATACCGTTGTTGCCCCCGCCCCTACTCGGAGATGAGGGGGAATTTGCCGATCCTGAATTCGCTCCTTCGTCAGCATCGGAGCCAAAGCTAGAACCTGAACTAGAACTTGAATTAGAATCTGTATCGGTTTTTACTCCCGACCCCGAGTTTGTTCCCGATCCTGTCCCTGTCCCCACTCCCGCTCCCCCGCTTTGCCCTTCACCTCGTGACTGCTGAACACCCAAACTAAAAGGGCTATGGTAGAAATCGGACACCTTGTACAGCTCCATATTCGTTTCGCGCTGCACATTCTGGTACGTAATCGTGTAGATCGTTACAAAGGCCACCAGCATCATAATCGAAATCGATACCAGATTGACAATCAGGAACCGATTGCGGAGTTTCTTGAACATCAGCTTGTCACCTCAAGTACATACCCCACGCCCCGAATCGTATTAATGCGAACAGCCGAATTCAGGAAGGTTAATTTTTTGCGTAAAAAAGAGATATAAACCTCCACGTTGTTATATTCCACATCCGAGTCGAATCCCCATAACTTCTCAATGATCTGCTCTTTGGAGGTGATTGCTTGTTTACGATTTATCAGCAGTTCCAGCAACTCGTTCTCCTTTAGATTTAATTTGATCTCCTTGCCCTGCGCACTCAGCTTCAACTGCGTAGTATTCAGCTCGATATCACCAAACTTTACCCCATCCTCAGGGATCACTTCCCCTTTACGTCTCAAGGCTGCCCGAATCCGGGCAAGCAGTTCTTCCGTGGCAAAAGGCTTCGCAATATAATCATCGGCACCGTAATCGAGGCCGGATACTTTGTCCGACAGTTCTCCTTTGGCTGTGAGCAGAATAACCGGCGTATGGTTCCCTTCGCTGCGCAGCGTTTGAAGTACCGTTATGCCGTCTATTTCCGGCATCATAATGTCCAGCAGTAACAGGTCGTAGATGCCGCTCTGCGCATAATCCAGTCCTGACCTGCCGTCGTGGACCATGTCCACGGAGTAGTTGTTTTTTTTCAAAATCTGCGAAACGGCCTCTGCCAAATGAACCTCATCTTCCGCTATCAAAATTCTCATGATCTATTCATCCTCTGCTCAGGTTATTCTCCGTGGTGCAACTTCACTTCAATTTCCCATATCTTGCAGCCGTTTTCGCTTCTGCATTGTCACGTTCGTTCTTTGCACATTGTAACGTTGGATCGGGATGTTCTTATTCTATCAAGTAAACCTTGAATCAACCTTAATAATTGGAACACCGACACGGTATAGATGAAGGAAAAGAAATGTTAACGCAATGTAAAACGATTTAAGATTCATTCAAGGTTGCTTCGCTAAGATACAGACATGACAGCAACACACAACAAACCAAACATAATCAAAACATACACCAACTTATCCATACCCGAAAGGACTGAACCATCATGGCGATTGAAGTATTCAACCGATATGAGAGCAAGTACCTGCTGACCGATGAGCAATACCAGCACTTTTACAATGATCTGCTCCACTACATGGAACTGGATGCCTACAACAAAAAACATGAGTTTTACTCCATCAGTAATCTGTACTTCGATACACCGCAGGATTCACTGATTCGAGCGAGTTTGTCCAAACCGAAATACAAGGAAAAGCTGCGTTTGCGAGCTTATGGTATACCCGAAGAGAATGCGAAAGTATATCTGGAGATCAAAAAGAAAGTGTTCGGCCTCGTCAACAAACGCAGAACTGCGCTGAAGCTGGATGAAGCTTACGATTTTGTCCGCTCGGGACAAGCGCCAGAGCTGGCCGACTACATGAACCCGCAGGTGCTGGAAGAGATCAAATATTTTCTCCGGCTCTACGAACTTGAACCTAAAGTTTATCTGGCCTACGAACGCAAGGCGTTGTTCGATAAGAACAGCCGCGATCTTCGCATTACCTTTGATACCAACATCCGCAGCCGTAGATATGATCTGAAGCTGGAACAGGGAGACTACGGTGAACCGCTCGTGAAAGACGGGCGCTGGCTGATGGAAGTCAAAGCCGAGAAAACCGTTCCGATGTGGCTGTCCCAATTACTTTCGGAGCACAGGTTGTACCGGACCGGATTTTCCAAATACGGCAATGAATACAGACATCTGGTGAGAACCACCAATCTGAATTATCAGAACGAACGAGAACTTATCCCGGGTACTGATTTTAATCCTAACGATGCGGCCCCGGTTACTTCACAAGAGAAATTAATTAGAGAAAGAGAGCGTGTACTCTATGCTTGATGCCCTTTTCAGTTCCGCCCTAGACGATTCAACCTTGAGTTTCAGCAGTGCTGTCATCACGATTGGACTTGCCATTCTCCTGGGGCTTATCATCAGCCTTACCTATATGAAAACCAATCAGGCCACTTATTCACAGAGTTTTACGCTGACTATGGTTGTGCTTCCCGTGATCGTTGCCATCATCATTCTGCTGATCGGTAGCAATATCGCCCGGGCCTTCAGCTTGGCAGGAGCCTTCTCCATCATTCGTTTCCGCAGTGCTCCTGGTGATCCGAAAGACATTGCTTACGTTTTGTTCACGATGGCATCCGGTCTAGCTTGTGGTGTAGGGGCTTTTGGTTACGCTGTTCTGTTCACCGTTATCCTGTGCGTGCTGATGTTTGTACTGAACCGATTTAACTTTGGCGGGAAAAAGAGTCAACAGAAGACGCTCAAGGTTACCATTCCCGAGAATTTGAGTTATGAAGAAGCTCTGAACGAAGTATTCCATACCTTTAATATCCCATTTGATCTGAAAAAAATCAGAACGACCGAACTCGGTAGCCTGTACGAACTGGTCTATAACGTCACGATTCACGAGAGCGTGAATCAGAAGCAATTCCTCGATGCCATCCGTACACGGAACGGCAATCTGGATATCTCGTTAACGATGAGTCCAACGACAGAATATTAAAATTTGGAAGAATAGTTCGCTCGCTTGTTCGATTACCCACCATTATGATTTGGAGAGGAACGATATATATGAAGAAAAATACTCAGAAACGTAAAAACATCATTACAGGCAGCAAACTGTGGTCCATCGCCATGATTACCAGCTTGCTCGCGGCATGCAGTGCTCCGGCAACGACAAGCAACACAGCAAATGCAGCCGTCTCCACAACAGGAACAACCAAAATCGTATCCGTCAGCGAGTCTACGTCCGTGAAGTATGCCGATCTGGTCTCCCTCGATGCCGATGATACGAATGTTAGCTGGACTGAAGCGGATTCGACCATGATCAAGCTGAGCGGTACGTCAGCAATCGTAACCGGTTCGGGTGCAAAGGCAGCAAACGGATCAGTTACGATCTCCGAAGCAGGCACTTATGTGTTGAGCGGTGAGCTAACCAACGGCCAGATCGTGGTCAATGTCGCCGATAAAGGCGTGGTACATCTCGTGTTGAACGGCGCAACCATTCATGACAATGACAGTTCTGGAATCTACATTCAAAAGGCGGGCAAAGCGGTGATTACGCTTGAAAAAGGAACCAAAAACGCCGTTTCCGATGGTAAAACATACGTATATGCAGACACCAGCACCGATGAGCCGGATGCGGCCATCTTTAGCAAAGCCGATCTTACGTTTAACGGTGCAGGTCAGTTGACCGTCACAGGCAACTATAATGAAGGGATCACAAGCAAGGATGATCTGAAAATCATCAGCGGCTCTATTAACGTCAAAGCAGCGGACGATGGTATCAAAGGCAAAGATATGGTCGCCATTCAGGCAGGGACCATTACGGTTGATGCGTCAGGTGACGGCATTAAATCGACCAATGATACCGATACCAGCAAAGGGTTCGTCGCAATTGCAGACGGCACCTTCAACATTCAGAGCGGCAGCGATGGCATTCAGGCGGAAACCGCACTTGTCACCGATGGCGGTACGTATAACATCGTGACGGCTGGCGGCAGTGCGAATGCACCTGCCAAGGTCGAAGAAGGCCCCGGCGGTGGTGGCTTTGGCGGAGGTCGTGGCGGGTTTGGTGGTGATGGTGCTACGAATGGCGGCACGCCTCCAACCGATATGGGCACACCACCGGATGGTGAACCGCCTTCCGACATGCCAGCAATGCCAAATGGCAATGGCTCAAACACTGGCACACAAGCAGGTACAGGTACAAATGGTTCTACGAATGCAGGAAACCAAACTGAGACCAAAACAGGAACCAAGGCAAGCAGCGGTACAACAACCAACTTCACGAAGGCGGCAAATTCGGGCGCAGTTAGCACTACAGCAACATCATCTAATTCCAATGCAGATGCAGACAATACAACAACGACAACAGAGAAAGAGTCTACAAGCGCCAAAGCACTTAAAGCAGGAACCGATCTCACGGTGAATGGCGGAACGTACACCATTGATTCTATGGATGATGCCTTGCACAGCAATAGCAATGTGACAGTAAACGACGGGACTTTCAACATTCAGTCCGGGGATGACGGTATTCATGCCGATCAGGCGCTGACGATTAACGGCGGAACAATCAAGATTGCGAAAAGTTATGAAGGTCTCGAAGGGGCAATTATCACCCTGAATGATGGGAATGTGGACGTAACAGCGTCAGATGATGGGGTGAATGCCGCTGGTGATGAGGCAACAACGAACAGCACAACAGCAACTACAACGGGAAAAGCTACAAATAACAGCAGTTCTGTTATCGACACAAACAAATCAGCAGATACAGACACAGCTAACTCCGCTGGAACGACGGGTACCACATCCACGTCAGATCAGTCGGCACAAGATACAGATGCAAGTCAGCAAACCCGTGGTCCTGGCGGTATGCCAGGCGAATCATCAGGCAATAACGAGCTTCACATCAACGGCGGAACGCTTACCGTAAATGCTGATGGTGACGGCCTCGATGCCAATGGCTCCATCACAATGACGGGTGGAACGGTTATCGTGAATGGCCCAACGAATAACGGTAATGGTGCACTGGATTATGACGGCACATTTGTAATCAGCGGCGGATATCTGGTCGCGGCGGGAAGCTCGGGCATGGCACAAGGCACTTCCGATGCGTCAACGCAAAATGCAATCGTGATGACCTTCCCCGAGACACAAAAAGCTGGAACACTGGTTCATGTCCAAGATAGTAAAGGCACCAATATCCTGACATTTGCACCAGCCAAAGACTACCAAAATGTAGTCGTTAGCTCACCGGATCTCGCAAAAGATGGATCTTACGTCATCTTCTCTGGCGGAACATCAACAGGCAAAGCGGTAGACGGACTCTACACTGGCGGCACCTATAGCGGCGGAACCCAAATCGTTGCTTTCCAATCCACAAGCAATGTGACCTGGGTGAATGAATCAGGCGTAACGACAGCCCGCTCCGGCATGGGTGGTTTTGGAGGCAGCAATGGAGGTGGACAAGGTGCATTCGGCGGTGGGAGAAATCGTTCACAATCCGGTACATCTACGGACACAACGGGTGCGACAAGCACAACTGGCACTACAGCAACTACGGATTTGGCAAAGTAACTAAATTTAATAAGCTGATTGAATAGCGGGCAGTAGCCACTGCCTGACCCAAGTAAATTAAAAGTCATGCTCTGATTTCACAATCAAGGTGAAATTGGAGCATGACTTTGCTTGTTTTCCCCAGAGGAAAATAAGTCATCTAACAGGAAACCGTCTGCCTAACGAAAATTTCGCATCGCTCAAGGATGAAATCAGGATATAGATAGCAGCGAAAGCTCAGGTTCACGTCTGAATTAATTTCTAACGATCACCACGGAGCTTATTTTGCAGTAAAACGGACTTTTCAAATTCTAACGATCACCACGAAGCTTATTTCCAAGAAACATACCACAAAATGGCCAAAAGACTCCTTTTCTATTGAAATAGCGTTACTGGTGATCGTTAGATTTTTAGTATGGTTAAATCCAGCCAAATAACGTCTCTGGTGATCGTTAGAAGTTAGCTGAGACGAAATCAAGATACACGGTGGGAACCAGTTTACGTCTATAGAGAAATTCCAACCTGCCCCACTTTCAAAAAGCATACACATACACCTTGGTTCGCAACGCATCGCGGCAAGTGATGGTACGTAACGGTTCTTTGCCCGGCAGTGCAAAACAGACGCTAATGACCTTCGCACCAGGCGGCAGTTCGCGTTGGAACTTGTCCACGAGCCGAGTCATTGCACCGGGGAACAGGTAACAAATCACACAGTCAGCATGCGCATAGGAACAGGTGTAAATGTTACCACGAATGAAGCGCAGGCGCCCCTTCAACGAACGCTGCTGCCCCCCGGCACGGCGGAGCCATATACTGAGCCATGTCAGCCATTGAGAAGTCCAAAGTGGAATGAGTGAATTTTCAATGCCAGTCAATCTTTTGCCAGGACAATGCTTCACCACATCCATGCCAAGTGTTCCCCAACCGGAGCCAGCTTCCATGATGTCACCATAACCCGATATGCGATTGACCTCCTGAATGACCACTTGCCTGACCGGGCGGGACGTAGGCATGGGTGAGATTCCATTTCTCCAGCTTACGATTACGATCCATACAACAGCGATCAGAGTTAACACGGCGATAAGCCATGGCAATAATTGAATAATCATCATGACCCCATCATAACAAAAGGAAGCTTCGGCGGTCTATGATCGCGCAGAAGCTTCCCTTTGTCCCTATTCTTTTCAAGGCCTGATCCTATTTACTTGGTTATTCTTGTTTAGAGGTTGTAATATAGCTATTCGTCGGTCTCTCCGACATGAGACTTCATGTATACCCCTTTTTTGTACACGGATTTAATCGTAAAATGAATGCCCAGCTTGCGATTCGTGCGGTAGATGAGCGAGTTAATCTCGTCAATGCCTACCGGATCACTCTCAAGCATACTTCGTTCCGGCCACACCTGAGCAATGATCTGCTCCCTTGTTACAAAATGATCCAATTCACTATACAATAGCTTGAACAATTGGTATTCCTTCTTGGACAGCGGAATTTCATCTTCGTTTACCTGCACCGTCTGCAGATGATCCTGTAAACGCACACCCTCGCCGAGCAAGTCTGATATACGATATTCTCTCGTCTCCCCGAGATCACCTTCCACCCGCAGGTGAATCAAACCGTTGACCAGTGTCAGGCTGTCGCCTTCGCCAAACGGATATTTCTCATATGGGACGAGGCGTTGCCCGTTAAGTTCGGTTCCATTTTTGCTATCCAGATCCTCGATCCAGAGCTGTTCTTTCGTGTCATAATGAATGCGGCAATGCCGCTTCGATATCATCTGATTATAGATGGACAAGTCCAGTTCACTGACACCTGTGTAACGCCCCACCGTAATCGAGCGGCCCTGGCTCACATAGGCGAATGAACCATCGCTCTCCTGTCCCGGCGTACGAATGACGATTTTTGCCGTCTCCCGCATGTTATTCCCCCACCTTTAATGTCACTCAATCTCTATCTTTGTATTCGGATACTGATAAATTCATCAGATTTGCTCCATTGTTTGCATGCCTGCCATTTCATATAGTGGTATACAGGAACACCATAGACTTAAACAGACTTAAACACTCGTTACTCATTCTATTACTATACCAGACGTTGTGCATTTTTTCTCATAACGCCCTGACGGACGCTTTAGCTTATTCAACAAGAGAGGTATCTCCCATGAAGAAAAAAACCATTTTGATATACGTGCTGCTTGCCTTCGCTTTATCGATCACCCTAACTGTGCTGTCACGCGTGAGTGACGATGGCGGTGTATCACCAGAAGGGACATCAGCCTCCGAAATTTCGTGGCTTCGAATGAACAATCAACCTTAAATGTGGCAGCTACTCTATTATAAACGCGACTCCTGTACAAAACGTTTCACGAATGTCATCTATACGAAACATTTGTAGCACGTCCTTCGTTCCACAATATAAGGGGAGGAATTCCAGTGAAAAGAAATACCATTCACGCAATCACATGCGCTCTTTTTGCTGCTTTGATCCTTAGCAGTTGTCAAAGCTCTGATCTGCCCAATCCAGCGGAATTCAATAAAACTCCACGAGAGCTGGGGTCATTCTATCCCGATAACATCATTGAAGTAGATTCAATTGAAATCATGAGTGGCAGTGACGGTTTTACAAAAAGAACGACTAATCCCAAGTTGATTCATGACTGGATTGAAAAGATTCGACATGTAAAAATTGTTCAGCATCCAGAGGCAGAAGACACAACAGGCGTGCTATTTCATGTGACCATGTTTAAACAGGAAAACGTCATATTTTATATGACACCTACCGATATGAATCATCAGCCAATTAAGCCACAGGGTGAACTATCAGACCTCATGACTGAGCTCTACGAAGCTATCCCATAGCATTTTTTGCACTAAAAAGGACTCTGAAATCACTTTAATTCCAGAGTCCTTTGACAACGTTCAATAAAGGATGCAGTATAGCGAGCACAGCGTTTTTAACAGGATAAGTAAAACAACACTCGTTATCGTTATAAGCCTACATCAATGTTGTTCATCATCTGTTTCTTCAGATTTACCTGAGTTACTTTTCTCAGATTCATTAGATCGCGTTGATTGATTTGTTGGGTTTATTGTATTTGATGTAGTGGATATATTCTCACCCTCGCTCTTAATCGTGCTCTCCTTCGCCTGAACCTCCTCCATCCGGCTGGATACCTTCTGATACAGATACGAGATACCCAGTAGCAGCAGACCAAAGCTGAAATACGCGATGATTTTGCTGCCCGCCGTCAACAGACTGACATCGTAGAACACCATCTTGCCAGTTGCGAACAACGTCAGGCCCAGACCGAGACGCCGAATCATGACATATTTTCTACGGAACCCATACGCGATATAGAGAATAGCCAGCACCAGATAGATCAAGCTGAACATCAGCCCCACGTCACCCCACTGGAACTGAATGGTCAGGAACACGGTGATCACGCCGAGCAAGTAGATCGCCGCAATAACGGGATACCACTCGACACTTTTGAACTGACCACGTATTCCCGCAATGAGCAGGTCTCGCCCTGCGAAGAATACACCCACGTTGAAAATAATCAGGACAACCAGTCCGATAATCTCGGCCGCCGTATGCTGCTCCACGCCTGGCTGCAATGCAGGCATCGTCAAGGTTACTGCCAGTGCAATACAGCACCCTACGCCATGAAGGAAGAGGGTATATCCCCGCAGGAACGGATTACGAAGCAACTTCACTTTCCCCAGTCCATACGCCAGAGCAATCGTCAGCGACGCAAACATAATCAGCTTGTAGAACATATATAACAGGAACGTTTCATCAACAGCCCTGACATAGAGTTCGTTCGATTCATAAAGCACATATAACCATACATTCACAAGGGTCACATACCTGAAACCTTCCAGGAAACCGCGCTCCCACGGAGCGTAGCTAAACCTTCTTCCCATTCCTGCGGAGGCGTTGACGCGCAGCGCCCAAGCATAATAAAGCGTAATGAGTAGGGTCCCCATTGTAAGGCTGGAGTATTTTAACATGAAGTATGATTGTTCCCCCAAAAAGAACAACGACAACAGGTCATATTGCACAAAGATTGTAATACATAGAAGCACGATGCCCCAGCCCGCACGCTCGACTGCCTTGAATTTTCTGAAATGTCCAAACGTAACGAGCAGTACACCTTCAATCAACCAGCCCATCGACAGCCATTTCGAACCAAACTGGAACGGAACAAACAGAATGGTAAAGGTGAGCGACGTAAGATAGAACAGCAGAATCGTCTGTTTCTCCTGTGCCATATAACGCTGAACAAACCTCGCAAGTCCGAGATAGACGAGTGCAAAAATAATAGCAAGCAATCCCTGCGCATCATTCCAGCCCGCCGCATCGAGCAGTACATACAAGACGAGACAGCTTAAGCTCGTATTCATGGCAAGTAAAGCAAAATCCCACCAGGTCAGCTTCACCCGATGTTTAAATGGATAGGCGAGTGTAATGCCTAAGTACAAGGCAAATGTCACGACAGAATACAACATGCCCACCTGCTCACTTGGCGATAGCCAAAGTAGAATCAGCATGGACGGCACATGGAACAAAAAGCTGATATAGTGCACGATCGGCCAGCGCTGCCCAAAGGAAATGAATACGATGATGCCATTTAGCAACAACAGATAAATCATCGCGGTATAGACCGCTGTGCCTTCGAACCCAAACGTGAACAGGTATGAGAAGAATGGTACATATCCACCCACTAGACCAAAGGAACAAATTGTCTTGGACTGATAACGCAACGACAACAGCACGGATACAGCCGACACCAGGACGGATAGACCCAAGCCTGTATATAACCCGATAATATGCAACAGGAAATAACTATAGAAAATTGAACCAAACAGTACGGAGATTCCTCCCCCCAGCAGTCCCATTGCAAATGTCTTCTGTCTCCGGCGGAACAACCACTCCCCACCAGCTAGCATCAGCGCACCGAGTAGAAAGAAACCCGCACCTTTCATCTCGTCGCTAAACCATGTTGAATAGGAGTATTGAAAGGCTGCCCCCACACCCAGGATGAGAAGCAGGATGGCTACTTTGTTAATCCAACTGAGACCAATTCGCATCTCCATCCGATTCTGCTTGATCCGGCGCTGAATGGTTTCCTCACTCAGTTCCTCCTCTGCCATATGGTCATAGCCATGTTGCATTTGTTGACGCACAGCCTCGGCTCTCTCCCACACAGCCTGCTTGTGCGATTCGATCCGTGATTTCACCTCGTTTGCCAGATAAGCAATCCGTTCCTTCATTTCAGCCGTATCCTCTTGCAGATGCTGGGAAGCCTGATTGAAGAGAGTATTCAGATTAGCTTTGGTTCGATGTTCCAATTCACTGATTTGGTCGTTATGTACTGCCGTTTTACCTTGAAAATAGGTCTCCATCTTCTCCCGCGATACCCGGATCAAATTCAGCTTCTCGTCCAGCATCTGTTCGGACAAGGCTGTGCGAAGGCGTGCATTTTCCTCTTCCATCTGACGTGCACGCAGTTCAAGCTGCTGCAGCTTGATCTTCTGAGCTTCCGTCTGTTCCAACAACTGTTCATTGCGAACCGTGAGGTCATCCGATTGATACTCTTGTAGTAAGACCTGATAATCCTTGGCGAGCTGCCTCTGCTGCTCCTGAACCTGCCTAAGCCGATCCTTAAATTCCTTCATGGACTTCCTCCATTGGTTGTCATAAGATGTTTTCCTATATTTTACTATACTTATGTCAAAAATTGAGGTTTTCATGATAACTTTCCATCTGATACAGTTCTAAGCCGCTACACAAAAAAACACCAGCACTCCAGGTCTGCGATATCACAGATCCCAGAAGATGCTGATGTTTATTTATAGAAGTAGAGTGGAGATATCAAAAAAACGATCGAACTATACTATAGAGGGTAATTATAAAACGCCATTATGATTAATTGACTCAATGGGTCGGTTTAGGGATGGGGTTTTTCAAAAATACACCGTAGGACAATGCACCCAGAAGCAGCAAACCTGCACCCAGCAAAAATACATTATTAAAGCTGCCTGTCGTGTCCAAGATGTATCCGGTTACAACAGGAGCAAGCGCAGCACCCAGGAATCCGCCAAAGTTCTGTATTGCACCCAAGGAGGCTACTTGTTCACCTGGAGCAATGTCTGCAGCCAGTGTCCATATGACACCTGATGGCAGTTGCGAAGCAAAGTAACCAACAGACAATAAAACGATGCTCACAACTGTACTATCGATGAATGGGATAGGTGCTACCGACGCTGCGGCCAGGATAGCTCCACCAACGATAGGAACCTTACGTGAGGTCACTACATTTACTCCTTTTCGAATGAAAAAGTCCGAGATTAATCCGCCCAGTAACACGCCGATAATTCCGGCTACAAACGGAATCGAGGCAATCCAGCCCGTCTCCTTCAGCGTAAAGCCCTGCTCCTTCTCCAGATAGCTTGGAAGCCATGTCAGGTATACCCAGATCGTAAACATAATACCGAAGTTTCCGATGATCATAAACCAGGTGCTTTTGTGTTTGAACAAAGAACCCCAGTTTGCTTTGGGAGCATCAGCAGTTTTTGATTTTTCCGTACTTGTGCTCTCTTCAGCCGCAGCCTCCGGCCCTTTGATCAGCTGTTTTTCGGCAAATGTCGGATCACGATACACTTTGAGCCAGATCAGCATAATAATCAGACCAATGACACCGACAAAAATGAACATCCCTCTCCACGTCATCGTTAACATTAGAACCGTCAAAAGCGGCGGTGCGATCGCATTCGCAATCTGTGAGCCCGTGTTAATAATCGAGGTAGGCAGTCCCCGCTCACTCTTGGCAAACCAGCGCTCGGTTACCTTCAGACCGGAGGTAAAGAAGGGAGATTCAGATACACCAAGCAGCATACGCATCGCGTATAACAGGGAGTACGTATTGGTAAAAGCACTCAATATGGTGGCCGTAGACCACAGTCCAGACGCCCAGGTAAACATCTTTTTAGGTCCAAATTTGTCCACGAGCCAGCCGGCTGGCAGATTCGCCAATGCATAAGGCCATAAAAAGGCGGATAACAGCAAACCCATCTGTGTGGAAGACAGCCCGAATTCCGCTGCTATCGTTGTATTTGCAATGCTTAGATTGGATCTGTCCAAATAGTTTACAACCGCACCCAGAAGCAATAATAAAATGATGCCCCATCTCAAACCTACTTTCGGCACTTGAGTTACCGAAGCAGGGGATGGTGATGGTTTTAATGTTGCCATGGAAGTCACTCTCCTCAACATACATAAATATTAAATTACTCAAATTATATATAATGAATAAATATGGAAATTGAAAGTTTAGACAAGCCCTGCTCTTCCCCCATTAAGGAGAAGATTTTACTGAAGTATACGTTTTCATAACTGGGTAAAAACGCTCTATCCTACGGTTGTCCCAACATGATCCAGACCTTCCTCCCCCTGAATACTCACAACGACCAGCATAGTGCAAAGCCCTGGTCGCTGTGAACTCCATTTACATATGCATGGGTTATCTGATCTGCTCGGGTTAATTAACGCGCAGCAGCTACCGCCTGTAGAAACTCTTCGGCAGCCTTCGTTACTCGTCCATAATCACCGGAATCCTTGGCTGCTTTGGTTATATAACTGCCAACACCAACGCCAACACAACCAGCCGCAAGCCACTCATTCACATTTTGCGGGGTAACTCCACCCGTAGGCGCAATTGCAGCTTGAGGCAGAGGCGCCGACATCGCTTTTACATACTGCGGTCCTACAGCTTCTGCCGGGAACAGCTTCACGATATCCGCTCCCGCTTCAAGCGTCTCTACGATCTCCTTGGCAGTGAACGCCCCGCTAACGGTTACTGCTTGGTAACGGTTAGCCACCTTGATCATATCAGGGTTGAGTTGAGGACTCACCAGCATCTCTGCTCCAGCCAGTATAGCAGCTCGTGCCGTTTCTCCATCGAGAATTGTACCTGCACCGATCAAAATACCTTGGGAAGCATATTTACGTGATAAAACCTTAATAACATCAAGTGCTCCCGGCACACTCATCGTAATTTCAAGTGCCCGGATTCCTCCTGCAATTGCAGCTTCTGCAACGGATAGTGCCTCTTCTTCACTTTCTGACCGAATAATCAGTACAATGCCGGTTTCGGCAATGGTGTTCAAGTTCTCCAGCTTACGCCACATATCTGTATCCCCCTTAACTCATATGTCTACATACGTTGGACTACAGCTTTTACACCATCCACTCCGATGACAGAATAACCTGGAGAGTAGCGGTTATCCCCAGATTTTTACGATTCCCTTTCCAAAGGGGAAAATCCGGTGATAAAGGCGACCGCTTCGCTTTTTCAGGTTTTTTCTGTCCTCTCCGTTCACGTGTAAATAAATAGTTCAACTTATAAAGTTTCTATTAATCTGCACTTCCATAAGCCTACTCTTGTCTTTGCGGATACAAGCGATCACCGCTGTATCCCAGTTGACCTGAGAGCTTCCATGCGGCTTCTTTGACCAGCTTCACAATGCTAGCTTCACGTTCCGGGGTCATTCCAGAATACATACTAGCTACACTGATTGCAGCCACCGGCTCGTCCCACTGATCATAGACAGCACAACCGATGCAGTACATCTCCAGATGATCCTCACGGTCATCGATAGAGTAACCGCGTTCACGAATCTCCTGCATGTCCTGCAAAATATCGGGAACCGTCACTTTGGAGTAGGATGTGCGCGAAGGGATCTCGCCTTCTCCCAAAATCTCCAGTACCTTGCTGGTTGGAAGAGCTGCAAGCAATGCCTTGCCCAGTCCGGTCGTATGCATATACCGGCGAGAGCCTAGTTTGGCCGTTGGACGCATCACTGAATAACTCTCCGCTTTGTCCAGATATACAATCCTTCCCTTGTCTTCAATGCCAAGAAAGGCCGTACTGCCTGTCTGACGATTCAATTCCTGAAGCAAAGGCCGGGCCATATGGGGAACTCCCATATTAGACAAATAAGCCATACCTGTCTCAAACACCGCAATACCCAGGCGATATGTCTTGAGACGTGCATCGTCCATTTCGATAAACCCTTTGTGCAGCAGCGTCTGCACGAGTTCAAACCCGCTGCTCTTGGGCATGTTCATCTGTTTGCATATTTCATTCAGTGTTAACGGAGCACCACTCTTGGCAAATAATACGAGTAAATCTGCTACACGCTCCGCAGATTTATTCATGCGAATATTGTCCATGTTATCTCCTTCAAATTCTTCGACGTCGAAGTTCGCATATGTGAACTTATTTCACATCACCGAACGATGCCCTCATTATAGATCAGGCCTTCTGAAAATATCAACCGCTTTCTCAAAATTTTTTCTGAATTCTTTTTTCCCCAAAAGGATTGTTTTTCTGAGAGAAACAGTTTACTCTAGAAGCGAATGTTCACCAACGCGAATTAAGTTCGTATATGCGAACTATATGAAGAGTAAAATCTATTCATGATCTAGATGATCCTGATTATCTGTAGGGGGAAGCATATGAAACCTGTACTGATTTTTCTAATTGGCTCCGCTGGCTCGGGTAAATCAACCATTGGCAAAAGAATAGCCACCGAGCATCAGTTTTGTTACTTGGATAAAGATATTTTATGTAACACGTTTACAGGCAAACTTCTGGAAACGCAAGGGTACTCTCCTCATGATCGTGACGGCAACAGCTATTACCGCGATGTCGTGATGGATCTAGAGTACGAAACGTTACTAAACGTAGCCAATGACAATCTGCAACTGGGCAGATCGGTTATTCTGGATGCGCCTTTTGTTGGTTATTTTCATAAAAGCGATTACATTGATGAGTTGGTTCAAAAATACGGGTGGGATCAAGTCATTCCTGTTGTGCTCCGGGTCGATGTACATATGGATGTGCTTGAACAGCGCTTGCGAAATCGAGGATTGGAGAGGGACAGATGGAAACTCGAGCATTGGCATGCTTTTGTGCAAGGATTGAAAGCCAACGTCTGTACGTGGGAAAATATAAAGCTTGTCTCTGTTGATAACAGTTCAGAAAATTTGGATCTGGAACAGCTGACTTCACAGTTGCCCCTAGCTGTAACCTCACTTGGTTCTTGAGGGATTAATCTAGGTGAAACAAATGGTTTGACACCGGTATAAGCGCCTATATCCATACCTATACGACAAGCAAAAAAAGTACACAGAGAGCAACTGCCCTGCTGTGTACTTTGGTGTTTTTTTATTTTATCATCAGCAACACGCGAAGCCCATTGCTCCACATTGCTGCAAACCTAGTTTTTATCTGTTGTATTGCTTTTTTCTGCTGTGCCACTTTCATCCGTAGATTCCGGTTCAATTAATTGCGTTGTATTCGGGTCAAGCCAGCTCGCAATCATACCTCGCGCATAGGTCAGATCTTCATCGGACAGATCATAATACCACGTGCCACTACGCATTTTCCCATCGCCTTTTAACATGTAATTACTGATGGTTGGAATGCTGTCTTTCATATATAAAGCTTCGGCAAAATTTACGATGAAATCTGATTTCATATTCGTTGTAAAGTTGGATCCGGCAATAGTAATGACATCCGGAATTTTGGTCAGATTTTTGACCTCCAATGCACGATTCATGAACGCACTCAGAAATATCCGATGACGCATCGTACGGTTAAAATCAGAATCCTCCCGGTAACGTACATATGCGAGCGCCTCTTCCCCGTTATAGATCGGTTTGTTGGCTTGCACGAACAGCTTCTCATGAGCTTTACTTTTGTTCTCAATATCTTTCTTAATCGGCAACTCTACGCCGCCAACCGCATCTACGATGTCCTTCAACCCGTGAAAGTTAATCGCCGCATAGAAATCCACCTTGTTCTCCAGCAGCTTCTCCACTGTATCAATGGCCATCTTGGCTTCGCCGTGAGCATAGGCCGAGTTAATTTTGGATTTTACATCACGACCCACAATTTCGGTGTAGGAGTCACGTGGAATGGACAGCAGCAGCACCTTATTGTCCTTAGGACGCACGACAGAATAGATGATGGTGTCTGAACGGCTTGGTTCATTATCGCGCTGATCGATACCCAGCAGCAGTATTGAGAACGGGTCGGTATGCTCCACGACTGGAGCCTCTTCGTTACCAACAGCTTTATACGATTTATCCAATGCTTCCTTTACCGTACCCGAGGCGAACATATTAAAGGCCAACCTCACAACTTCCTTTTGAAAAATAAACCCGAGTCCTCCCAGCACAATGAGTATGCTAAGGGTTATGATGAGTGGCTTTTTCCAATTTTTCTTTGGTTTCTTCGGCTTACGTCTGGTTAAATGTGCAGCACTGTTTTCCATCATATCTCCTTTAATTGCGGTTTCTTCATTCATTTAACTATATTAATAACACGTTTTCAATAGATTACGTTATAATCGGCTATACAAATACTGGACACAGAAGGAGCGATGAGAAATGGAATATCGGCGTTTAGGCAACAGCGGTCTGCGCGTATCGGCACTGGGACTGGGCACGAATGCATTTGGCAAAAGAGCAGATCAGGCCGCTTCGACCCGCATTCTTCATGCGGCACTGGATCGTGGCATCAACTTTATCGACACCGCCAACATCTATGCTGGCACCGAATCAGAACGAATTATCGGACAGGCACTGGCTGGTCGGCGGGAAAACGCGGTGCTTGCTACCAAAGCCGGCTTGCCCCGGCATGATGGTCCTCATGGGCGCGGTTCCTCGCGCTACCATCTGCAGCAAGAGCTGGAACATAGCCTGCGGCGTCTGCAGACGGATTATGTTGATCTGTACCAGATCCATACCTTTGACCCGCATACCCCGCTGGATGAAACACTGCGCACGCTCGACGACATGATCACGTCCGGCAAAGTGCGCTACATCGGCGCCTCGAATTACGCCGCCTGGGAGCTGATGAAAGCCCTCGGCATCAGCGAGATGCGAGGATATGCGCGATATATCTCCACGCAAACCAGCTACTCGCTCGCCGACCGCACACCCGAGAACGAACTTGTTCCGCTGTGCCTCGATCAAGGTGTCGGCATTATTCCGTATTTCCCACTGGCTGGCGGTATCCTGACGGGTAAATACAATGGACCAACCAACGTACCGTCTGGCTCCAGAGCAGATACCGACCCGTCGTTCAACCGCTTCCTGCTGAAACACAACATTCAGCTTAGTGAGCAGGTAAGTGCCAAGGCCGAGGCTGCCGGTTGCTCTCCAAGTACATTATCGCTGGCATGGTTGCTCACTCGCCCAGCTGTATCAACTGTAATCGTGGGAGCGACGCAGACAGAGCAACTGGAGCAAAATTTGGCTAGCCTCGATCTAAAGCTTTCAGATGAATTGCTGACCGAACTGGCTCAGCTGAGCGAGGATTTCCGTTATGGCCAGCCATTCGCATCCTACAGACTGGATTAGATTTCAATGACAAATAAACCTTCCAACCTTACATGGTTAGGGAGGTTTATCCATTTTTCGTCATTTTTCGCGCAACATATATCATGAATCCACTTCATGCAAACGAAAGCCGCTGATGAATCACAGTAGTATTTCGTATTAATGATCTGTTCTGTTCCGAATAAATTCCTGCATGATTTCCATATAACCCTCTTTACGATCCGCGAGAAGTTCGAAGAAGTTTTTATCTGATTCCTCCACGAGATTCATTCCCTCAATAGCCAGCTTTGTGCCTTCCGGCGTTGTCGTGATAATATTTGCCCGTGTATCCGTCTGATGACGCTCACGCTTAACGTAACCTCTTTTTTCAAGGGCTCGCAGCACTTGGGAAGTAACATTAACGTCTACATTGGCAAAATGAGCAATCTGTACCTGAGTGACTCCCTTGCCTTCCGTGTCACGTTCATTAAGCCATAGACATGTATGCAATAAAATAAATTGCGGCTGTGTCAGATCAAGCGGTTCTAACACCCTGCGTACTTCCTTCTGCCACATCGTTGTTACTTGCCATAACAGGTACCCTGGACTATCTTGCGGATTCGAGTATCGTGAGCTTTTCATTGTTCTACCTCCGTGATGTACGATCTAGTGCAGCAGAGATGTATGTATCATCTGGCGTATAATGAACCTGTTATAATAACGCTTCGAAACACACATCCGTTGCATCTTTAATTTCATATATAAAAAATTAATTTTATTTATCGTGTGGGAATAAACTGTTTCACCCAATGTCCAAATCCCTGTGGATTTCGACTCTGGATTAAGATCGTGCCCTCTCCGCGGAAACGGCAGACCAATCCTTCGCCACTTGTCACACTGGACAACCAGCCTTGGGACGCTTTTTCGATGCGATAATCGACGTAATGAGGCCAAGCTACCAGGTGAGCATTGTCCACAATGATCTCTTCGCCAGCGGCCAACTGTATCGGATGTATCGCACCATATGAGGATAGAAACACCGTGCCTCGTCCACTGATCTCAATAATAAAGAAGCCTTCTCCGGAAAAGAGGCCCTTTTTCAGATTCTGCATTTTGGTATTCACCTGGATACCTTCTGTTCCTGCCAGAAATCCGTCTTTCTGCACATAGAGAGAGTACGAACCATCCAGTTCAACAGCCTCTACACTGCCCAAGGTCGTTGGAGATAATAGAATCTCAGCGCTTCCCCCGGCTGCCGTTAATTCCTGAAAGAAAAATTTCTCTCCACTCAGCATACGGCCAAATCCGGCAAACATACCACCTTCTGCTGAACCTTTGAGTTCGACAGTAGGTGACATGGACACCATGGCTCCACTTTCAGCCTTGAAACGTTCCCCACGCTGTAACTCTACCTTGAGCATAGCAAATGCACCATCGTATAGAATTTCGTATTTCACGGTTTCATCAGCTCCCTGTCATTGTCAGTAGTAAAGTCATTAAGTCCGTTATCTTCCAGCATGGCTGCTTTGTCGCCGTATTCCTTGATGATGTGCTGGTCACCCCAATTACATAGTGCGGTCAGAATCGGTTCCAGACTCCGCCCGTATTCACTTAATTCATACTCTACCTTGGGTGGCACCTGATTGTATACAATTCGTTTTACAATACCGTCATTCTCCAGCTCCCGTAACTGCTGAGTCAACATTTTCTGGGTGATTGCGGGCATAATACGCTTGAGATCACTAGTTCGTTTCTTTCCATGTGTCAGGTGACAAAGAATAACACACTTCCATTTGCCGCCAATAACCTCCAGCGTTGCTTCGACCGAGATATTATATTTTTTGCGCTCCATCGTTGTCTTCCTCCCTGATGCATCTATGATTTGCTTCCGTTCATGCTAAAGTATAGGCACCAAAAAGTACGTAGGGTACTAAAAAGTACGTACTGTTCATGTTATACCGAATAATTCATAATAGCATTTGCCGGTAAGCAAATCTACATTCTAGGAGTTGAACAGGACATGCATCATGAGACAAAACACAGCACTTGGGCGCTACTGGCATTAGCAATCAGCGCTTTTGCCATCGGTACAACAGAGTTTATCAGTGTAGGACTCTTGCCCCTGATCGCAAATGATCTTCATATCAGTGTATCTTCAGCGGGGCTAACCGTTACCATATATGCTCTGGGTGTCATGTTCGGCGCACCGATCCTGACATCACTGACGTCTGCTATATCACGCAAAACATTGCTGCTCGCCATCATGATGGTTTTTATAGCAGGCAATACCTTGGCATCCTTATCCACCGGGATTACTGTGCTTCTTATCGCACGGGTGATATCCGCTCTCGCACATGGCTTGTTCATGTCGATTGGCTCTACCATAGCAGCTGATTTGGTACCCGCTGACCGCAGAGCAAGTGCTATTGCCACGATGTTCTCGGGTCTGACCATTGCAACGGTAACGGGCGTGCCTATTGGTACATTCGTAGGCCAACATGTTGGCTGGCGTGCTGCCTTTATCCTGATTGCAGCTGTTGGCATTCTTGCCTTAATTGCTAACCTCTTGCTTGTGCCCTCAACGTTGCAACGTGGTATACGTACAGCATTTCGAGATCAGGTGAAACTCGTAACGGGCGGTCGTTTGATGCTTGCTTTTATCATCACAGCTGTAGGCTACGGAGGCACATTTGTTGTGTTCACATACTTGTCTCCGTTATTGCATGACATTAGCGGTTATTCGGATCAAACGATTGCTTTCATTCTGCTGTTGTACGGTGTGGCCATTGCCATTGGTAACATGATCGGCGGTAAAGCAGCCAACCGCAATCCATTGAAGTCACTTCTTGTGATGTTTGTTGTGCAAACGATCATTCTTGGTATCCTGTATTTTACCGTTCCATTCAAATGGGCCGCACTCGCGACCATTATGGGCATGGGGTTGCTCGCTTTCATGAATGTGCCTGGCCTTCAAGTGGTTGTAGTTACAATCGCAGAAAGGTTTGCACCACAAGCCAAAGATGTCGCGTCTGCCTTTAACATTGCCGCGTTTAACGGAGGTATTGCTATAGGTGCCTATCTGGGCGGCGTCGTGAATGACTCCATCGGTTTGATTCACACCACCTGGGTCGGTGCATTAATGGTACTCATTTCGGCAATCCTGACGATATGGGCGCAGCATCTTGAACAGCAAGCTACCACAAGCTCAGACAGGTTGAATACAAACATTGTTAAGGTGTGATCTAGAAGAAAAGTCCTTCCTCGTTATAGATCGTAGACCGTTAAGATCCATCTCTGGTCTCATATTATATATCGTCAACTTATATACGTAACTATATAGGTTGGACGTTATTTGAACTAGTGTGATTTAATTTTGTATCATGAATTGTTGGCAATTTCACTTTTAATGGAAATATATACAACTCTCAAGGAGGATTTCACATGAAAATAGCAAAAAACTTACAATCCACAACTACATTGCATAACGGTGTTCACATGCCTTGGTTTGGCCTAGGCGTATTCAAAGTCGAAGAAGGATCCGAACTGATCGAAGCGGTAAAAAGTGCGATCAAACATGGTTACCGCAGTATCGACACAGCAGCAATCTATGGTAATGAAGCAGGAGTAGGACAAGCCATTGCGGAAGCGTTACAGGAAAACAATTTGAAGCGCGAAGACCTGTTTATCACCTCCAAAGTTTGGAATGCAGACCTCGGATATACGGAGACATTGGCCGCATTTGATACAACGATGAACAAACTTGGACTGGATATTCTGGATCTGTACCTGATTCACTGGCCCAAAGCTGGCAAGTACAAAGGTGCATGGAAGGCCATGGAAGAATTGTACGCAGCAGGCCGGATTCGTGCAATTGGCGTGAGCAACTTTCAGATTCATCACCTGCAAGATTTAATGCAGGACGCACAAGTGAAACCGATGGTCAACCAGGTTGAGTACCACCCGCGTCTAACGCAGGAAGATTTACGAGCATTCTGCAATCAGCATGGCATTCAGCTTGAAGCCTGGTCACCGCTAATGCAAGGCGAACTGCTGGACAATTCCGTATTGGCAGAGATTGCTGCATCCAAAGGCAAATCGATCGCTCAGATTATCCTGCGCTGGGATCTGCAAAATGGTGTTGTGACCATCCCGAAATCGACCAAAGAACCACGAATTATCGAAAATGCAGATATTTTTAACTTTGAGCTGTCCATGGAAGAGATGCAACGTATTAATGCATTGAACGAAAATGTACGTGTAGGCCCTGACCCGGATAACTTTGATTTTTGATTGGATCGTATCAAATAACATTAACAACCGACCAAACAAAGCCGATTGCTCAATGATCGGCTTTGTTTCTGGTCTCTTGTTTATTGTTAAACTGGTTAATGAGTTTATCCAGAATTACCGACTGTTCGATGACTTCAGGATGTAGAAACCCGTTATATTCCTTCGCAAGTTCGTACAGGCGGCTCCTGGCTTGCTCCATTCTCAACTGTATAAGTATGCTTCTCCTCATCAAATTCAGCCCTCCATAATATTTTAGAATTTGATGTCAGATTATAGAATATTGATTTAAAGGCACAAAATGAGTTGTAATCAGATATTAAATAAGCGCTTCTCTAAATTAGAAAAACGCCTTGATTAAACCGATTCATTAATTAACTTTATTCTCTATACTATTCGTAACTGTATGAATCTCTTTATGAAGCTCTGAATGCTCTCTGATTTTTTTGAAAATAGCCAAACAGGAATTAATAATTTTGCTGCTCCCCATTTCAATCGATAAATTCAAGCCCTCTAGCATAAGCTCTGTAGCAGAATGGAAATCCTCACCTTCATTGAAGCGATAAACGGCCAAATCACCTAGAAACTGAATGTATTTTTCTTTTATTATATTCGGTTTATACTCGCCAAACTCAGCTTCCCCCGACTGATAGGGTATATATCCTGCAAAGCGTTCCAAGATGTTGTCAATATTGAAATGATATATGTTCGCAGCTCGGATCATATGCCACAGAGCAATGAATATTTCACCTTCACGGGTTGCTATATAATCAGCATATTCATCTAACACATGCACTTCTCCTGACATCAGACGATACAGATAAGTATTGGCGGCAGCCCACTCCGAAAATTGCCCGATAATCTGCTCAGCTTCCTCATCCTTCTCTCGAATCCAGCGTTCACCATGGTCATACAAACCTACAAGTTCCAGTGCTCGTTTGAAATCACCGCACTTTTCACTTGCTGTAGCTTGAGCCAAATATGCATATAAAATATAGTAATAAAGCGGTCTTTCTGTTCCCTTCTTTACTTCTGATGGACGAACAGAACGGAAACACAATTCATATTGTATCGTTGCAATTCGTTGCATCTCTTTGGCTAACATATCAACTTTCTCCCACTTATGGGCCATTCCGAAAACATGCATCAGATGCTTTAATGCTGCTAGTTGATCCGTTTCATCCAAACGATTCACGTATATCTCAAACTGAGTTGCAGCTCGTACATTTTTATCAATGTCATCTCCTAAATCAATCAAAAACAAACGATAGTGGCAATGTGCAAGACGTTCAGAATGCTGATACTTTTCCGCTTCACACACGCCTCTGTATAAAATCTCTGCAGCTGCATGTTTGTTCGTATTGAACAATTCTTCAGCTATATCAAATAATACTGGAACATAAGAAAGATCTTCTAATATACGATTCGTGACTTGTTGAATACAACCAAGCCGATTAAAATCAGCACAACGAAATATAAATGGCCTTATCCGTCTAATGGAGATTAAAGTTGAAAAACACTCGTTTATATAATCATCAAAAAAGTAATCTTCAGGCAATCCCATCCCAGCGGTAATTGCTGCGAGTTGCTTCATAGATATAGGTTTATTCCCTTGTAATATTCGGCTGAGCGTTCCTGAATTTATACCTGATGCCACAGCAAAGTGGGAATGTTTGATCCGATTATCCTTTAAATGCTGCATCAACTTTTCTCGAATTGAATTGGCCCAATCCATCATGCTCACCTCACAAACATACAAATAATAGGATAAAATCCTATATAACGATACTAGTTAACACTCAACTTCTGGTCAACAGCAAGATGTGTACTACTAAGAAATCTTCAAAAATGAGGTGCCACATAAATGGATAGGCTCTACCTGTTGAGTCATACTGCATCTTGGGGAAAAAACCACACAATATTTTCGCTAGCAAGCACCAAAGAGGCTGTGTTTAAATTCCTGATCGAATTTAGACACAGCCTCTGCTCACTTTGCCAAAATAGCTTCTGGGCCCCCACTTAATCAAATGGATTCCAGCCATCCTCCCCTGACAGAACGAGGGACAACGTATACTCGGCTGCTTCTTCCTCCGTCAGTATGTGAGACCAGGGCACGCGCACGTCCGCACGTCCGGCTCCAGGCCCGGCACTTTTATATTCGGCATAAAGCACTGTGGTTTCCGCTTCAACCTTGTTCCAGTTGTGCCAGCCCTCCTGTTTCACATGTGCACCGAACCAGCAATTCAGGAAACAGACTTTGGAATGATTACGCCAAGGCCTGCCCAGATACACCGATTGCGGAGGGGCATTACTGGTCAGATCACATTCCATAAACACATATCCGTAACGAACATCTTCTGGTGTAGATGCCGCTGTAATCCAGCCATTCACATGTCCTTCCGCAACCTCAGCCTCGGTCAGGCGGCTCTTCGTAAATATCTCACAACCCTTGAACACAACTGTAGCCGAGCCAAAAATAAAGTCGATATCCCCTTCGATATAACAATCCTCGAAGTACTGTCTTAACTTCCTGCGCTCGGCGCCGTCACGCGGCCCGCCGAAATAACTGCGATCCAGCGGTTGCTCAGGCAGCGGTCCGGTAAAGATCGTATCCTGATGACCGATAAAGCGGCATCCGCGGAACACGGCACGATCCCCATCAACATATATCGCTAGCGCCTGTCCTACCTCGCTACCTGGCCCAGCCGAATTCACGAAAGAGATGCCCTCCGCCTTGAAATCATCAGCCCCGACGAAAGCCGTGTACGAATGGAATGTATGATACTGCGAACCGTCGGGAAATCGTTTGAGTGCATGGTCATCATAGGTGATGATCGTCTGCTCGGCGCCCTCACCAATCAGATGGATGCCCGGCTTATCCATGTGCAGCTTCTCATAATATACGCCTGCCTTCACTCGGATCGGAAGGCTGCCAATACCATGATCTGGATGACTATCCACTGCTGCCTGAATGGTTGTATAATCTCCTGACCCGTCAGAAGCAACCGTAATACAGGGTGCAGATGACTCCAACACGAGATCCGCTGCCGAGCGTTGCTCCGTCATGGCAAACACTCCATTTCCAGTGCAGCCAGCAACAACGGAGCAACACCCATAAAGGAATCGCTTACAATCGCCTCGCTGACATAGTAGCCGTACGAGCCATCACGATCCAGACTCAATCCCGCTCCATGACAGATGCCGTTCAACTTCACGCCTTCCGTAGTCTCTTCCACCAACCTGGAGGTAAGTCCCTGCCAACCTTTCTCCGCCGCTTCTTTGAAGTGAGGTTCCAGATAACGCAATCGCACGCCCTTGGCGAGTGCATAAATAAACATGCTTGAGCCCGAAGCTTCCAGATAGTTTCCTTTGCGGAACCCTTGATCCAGCACCTGGAACCATAATCCGCTCTCTTGCTCCTGCACGCGTACCAACGCATTGCACATCCGTTCAAAGATACCAATGATCGTACCCCGTTTAGGGTGATTTAGCGGAAAATGCTCCACACTATCCACGATGGCCATGGCATACCAGCCCATAGCTCGGCTCCAGAAATGCGGGGAACATCCGGTCAGGGAGTCGGCCCAAATCTGCTCTTTAGACTCATCCCAGCCGTGGTATAACAGCCCGGTACGCGGATCACGCGTCTGGCGTTCAATCAGTAAAATTTGGTGAGCTACCTCATCAAATAACTCAGGACACTGGAACGTCTTTGCATATTGAGATAGGAAAGGAGAAGACATGTACAGTCCATCCAGCCACATCTGGAACGGATAGATTTTTTTGTGCCAAAATCCGCCCTCGGATGTACGAGGCTGCCCTGCAAGCTGTGCTGCGAGCAGATGAGCGGCTTCTGCATAGCGCCCATCCTTGGCATCATCCAGTAACGAAAACAGGTTTTTCCCTTGATTAATCTGATCCAGATTATACTCTTCCAGAGAATACGTACCGATGGACCCGTCTGGCTGTACATACAGATCCATATGTTTTTTCATAAAATCGATATATTCCTGCTTATTGTACTCTTCTCCTGTTCGTGCCATAGCCATCAACGTCATGCCTTCTACATATGCCCATCGTCCCGAAGGGAACGCATGAAAGCCGTCCTCGTTACATTGCTGCATAATCGTAGCTGCAATTCGCTCAGACCAGGATAGCTGCGTCTGTACCTGCATCGCGGTACCTCCTAGAAGTTAGTATTTGTTTCGTTGCAATACATGCATCTGTTACTAGCCACTGCACTCACTCAATCGTTCGTTCTATGACAGCTCTACATTTGTTCATACATCCAAATTTCTATCTAACCTACCTTTCTAGGGTTAACTTGTTTTCTATCTGCAATTCTATTGTTACTCGCTACACTCGCTTTCTATTAAAGCCGGCATTACTGCCGGCACGTTGCTGTTGAATTACGCAGATTCAGCTTCGGCTGGATAACAACTGGCACATCCACCTGCTCGTCACGGATTAGAGATACGATAAGCTCTGCAGCCTGGGCAGCCAGTTCATCCAGGGGCGGACCAATGGTGGTCAATGCTACTTCGGCGTATTGCATATCCGGCAGATCATCATAACCGATAATGGAGATATCACGCGGCACGCTGTAGCCAGCTTCGAGCAAAGCCCGAAGTGCTCCCCGTGTTACAAGGTTGTTCAAGCCGATAAATGCCGTGGGAGACTCCGCGCCAAACGTATAGTTCCGAATCGCGAAATATCCGTCTTCCCACGAAGAATGCGCGGGCAACACATCGTCCTCATTAAAAACCAGTCCTGTGCGCTGCAATGCCTCCCGATAACCTTCCAGCTTCACATGCTGTGAGTTACCGATGAATCCAATTCGGCTGTGACCGAGTGATTTCAGATGTTCCACAGCCTTGTACAACCCCTCCTTACGATCAATCTTGATGTAAGGAGAGTTCGGTGCTTCATCTGTACCGAGTACAAAACATGGCATGTTCAAGGTCGCAAACTTTTTCCAAAATGCATCCCGATTGTCCAGCGCATAGTCCCACAGGATACAACCATCGACTCGCAGCTGGCTGAACACGTCCACCCCGTCATCGGCCACAACCAGAATCATCTGATATCCTCGCTTCTTCAGCTCGGTATGCAGGCTGCCCGATATGTTGGAGAACAATGGGTTGCTCAGTTCGTCCAGCACAAAACCGATGATATTGCTTCTGCCGGTGGAGAGCTGCCGGGCCAGCATATTTTTCCGGTATTGGTGTTTTTCCGCTACCGCGAGCACCTTCTGTTTGGTCGCCGGTTTGATCCGGGGATCATCATTCAGTGCTTTCGATACCGTGCTGTAGCTCACCCCCGCCAGTTTGGCAATATCTTTAATGGTAATCAAATTGAATCAACACCTCTCATATGCCTGAAACCTGTCTCTTATTTCTGTGCAGCTTTATAGCGATCATATTGTGCCTGTCTGCCTGCAATCACCTGTTCAACATTCATGCTTTTTAGTGTCTCGATGTACTTGTCGAACTGATCCAGGCTTGCATCACCACTAATAAACTTGAAGTTCATCTCTTCCACATACGTTGTGATGTCAGGCATGGACATGCTCTCTACGCTCGCTTCATCCGGCAAAGCATACACAAACGGGAACGGCTCACGCACATATTTCTCTAATTCTTTGTCCAGCTTCGCATGCCATGGTGCAACGATCGAATCCGCAGAATCCGTGGACTGGATGTTTGGCAGGTTTACTGGGCCGATTCCAAGCTTTTGGATATATTCATTGTCTTTACCTTTATCCGTGAACTTCTTCACGCCGTTCTCTTCTGTATACGTGTCATCCTTGATGCCCCAAGTGTAGTATGTCTGTGCTTCATCACTAACCGCATAATCCAGGAAGCGGAAAGCCAGTTCCGGATTTTTGCTATCTTTACTAATACCGAAGATACCACTAACCGGTGTACGTCCGATGTAGAACTGGTCTCCGTGCGGCCCTTTTAATGGCAGAATACCTTTGATAATCGGCTCTTCCGGCTTGTAATCCTTGAAGAGCGGGCTGTATACCATCGACATATACCAGCTGAAATTAAACGTCGCTCCGGTTACGTCTTGCGAGATCCGTGAAGTAACCTGGTCGCTTGTGGTACTCGCGTAGTCCACCCCAAGCAGACCTTCTTTGTACAGACCATTCAAGTAAGTCAGGTATTCCTTGTAGGCTGGCTCATAATAGCTGAAGTGCACTTTGCCTTGATCGTCTGCGTAGAAATTGTTCGATAGGTCCAGTCCAAAGGCTGGACCGAAGGCCATAGGGATAAACTTCGATTCCATGGATAATGGAATCTCATCGGCTTTGCCGTTGCCGTTCGGGTCTTCTGTCTTAAATTTGCGCAGCATCGCTGTGAACTCATCGAGCGTAGTTGGCTCGGATAATCCCAGCTTTTTGAGCCAACGTTCATTCACCATGAATACGGGCATGTAGTTACGCGTCAGCGTCTGTTGCGGAACATAATACATTTTACCATCTGGCGTGGTTAAACTGGCTTTCACGGATGGCGACTTTTCATATATTTTTTTAAGATTGACGCCATATTTCTCTACCAGATCATTAATTGGAATAAACAGACCGCTGTTAATGTACTTCATTAATTGATCCTGATCCGGCAGGTAAACGATATCCGGGAGCCCCGTACCGGCAGCCAGCCTCGGATTGACCGCATCTGCATAATTCTGAGGAGGGATCAGATCCCAATCCACTTTTACACCCGCATTGCTCTCAATTTTCTTAACGATGGCTGCGGTGGACAAATCCACGTTCGTGGTCCATGCATTGGTTGCCAAGACAGACAGTTTGGCATCCGGTTGATCCGTTACCGGCCCAGCGCCGGTATAATTGAAGGCTTTTTCTGTACTCTCAGGTGTTTTCCCCGCATCGGTTCCTGCACCTGTTCCCCCGCTGCACCCCGCCAAACTGATCGCAAGTATCGCTGCAATTACACTTTTTCTTCCTGCCCCTTTGATTTTCATCCATCATTCCTCCTTGGTATGAACCCTTTTGAACTCCCTTGAATGACTTGCTTGAATGACTGTGGTGCTTGGTAATGCAATCTATCCTTTCACGGCTCCGAGGGTAATGCCCTTAACGAAGTACCGTTGGATAAACGGGTAGATCATGACGATCGGCAGAATGCTGACCACAATAGATACATAACGAACTTGCAGCGATGAAACCGCCAATGCACCGGATGTCATCGTACCGCCCATCTTCTGCATCACCTCTGGCGAAGCCATGATCAGCACCCTTCGCAGGAACATCTGTAGCGGCTGCATATCCTGTTTCCCCAGATATAACAGGGCCGAGAAAAAGTTGTTCCAGTGGAATACGGCATAATACAGCGTAAGTACTGCCAGTGTAGGCTTGATAATCGGAACAGCGAGACGATACAGCATCGTCATCTCATTGGCTCCATCAATGCTAGCGCTCTCAAATATTTCATTCGGAATGCCTTCGAAGGCTGAGCGACAGATCATCACATTAAACGTAATTACCAGTACAGGCAGCACCATCACCCAGCGCGTATTGTACAGACCAAGCGATGTGATCAGCATGTAGACTGGAATGAGTCCACCTGAGAAATACATGGTGAAAGCGATAAAAAAGTTCAGCTTGCGCCGTAGAAAAAACTGCTGTCTCGACAAAGGAAATGCGGCCAGGCATGTTGCTACAATGTTTAGCAGCGTGCCCACAACGGTATACCAGACTGTGTTATAGAAGGACACCCACAGTTCCTTGTACTGAAGCACCATCTTATATCCTGAGAGAGTGAACCCTACAGGCCAGAGCACCACTTTTTGTTTATCGATGGCATCCACCGAACTGAAGGAAATGCTGACCACGTAAAGGAATGGATATAAGGTGACTACAACCGCCAGGATGGTCAGCAGGTAGACGAAGACATAGAATAATCGGTCACTTCTCGATTTTTGCATACAGGCTCTCCTTTGGATCAGTGTGTGTCTTACCAGAGTGACATTTTGGTCAGGCGGCGAGTCAGGGTATTGGCTGCAAAAACAAGGATAAAGGTGATAATCGAGTTAAATAGTCCAATAGCTGTGGCAAAGCCATAGTTCTGGCCCTCAATCCCCATCCGGTACACATAAGTGGACAGTACATCTGCCGTTTCATATGTGGCTCCGTTATAGAGCAGGTATACTTTCTCGAAACCTACGCTCATAATGCCGCCGAGCGACAGTAGCAACAGAATAACAATGGTTGGTTTGATGCTTGGCAGGGTGAGATGCCACAATTCCTGGAATTTGTTCACGCCGTCGATTTTGCCGGAGTCATACATCTCGGGGTCAATGCCCATAATGGCTGCGATGTAGATGATGGAGCTGAAACCAAAGCTCTGCCAGATGTCTGAACTGGTGAAGATGGTACGGAACCAGCCGGCGTCCATCATGAAGTTTATTTTTTCCATACCGAGTCTAGCGATTAGGGTGTTGATGATACCGTCTGTTGGTGATAGAAAGTTGATAATAATGCCGGCCACCACAACGGTGGAGATAAAGTGAGGAAGATATGTTACGGTTTGCGCGAAGCGTTTAAAGGTTCGGTTCTTAATCTCTACGATGCAGACTGCAAATAGAATGGGGATGGAGAAACCAAATAAGAGCGGCAGAAAAGCCAGTAAAAAGGTGTTGCGTAGCAGCCGCCAGAAGTAGATCGAGTTTACAAACTGCTCAAACCAGCGTAAACCCACCCACTCGCCGCTGAACATGCCTTGACCGGGTATAAAATTACGGAATGCAAGCAGTACACCTGGCATCGGCAGATACATGAAGATGAGATAATACAGAAAGATTGGTGAGAACATCAGCAGCAAATACTTATCCCGCCGAATCAGACTGAACAGCGTGGACATGCGTTTTTTCAACGTAAACACTTCCCTTCACTCCATAATTACAACGTTTGAATTTTTTGATAAAAAAATATCAACTTCACCGATTTATCTGTTGTTTTTCCAATTTCCGATTTGGTAATAACCTATACTATATCTCTTATTTAAAAGGAATAGTGGGTTGATACAATCTTTCTTGGACCTCAGTTAAGTCTTTTCAGTACTTGCCGCCTCCATAATTACAACGTTGTAATTTTAATTTAAATGTATACGCTTTCATAAACTTTTTCTCATCTTAGCAGAGTCTTTCGTGTTTAGCAACAATAAAATCAGGTTAGCCCTTCATTTTTAAAAATCATTAGCCCCCGTGGCTTACGTAAAATGCATGATACTTACATCCGAATACGAAAAAAAGGCAGGAATAGTCTAACTATTCTGCCTCAACATGTATTACATCTGCATATCATAACTGATTGCGAAATTGCATCGGTGTTACACCCTTGACGCGCTGAAACGCCCTGTAGAACTGACTAACATGTGAGAATCCCAGTGCAAAGCTGATTGCCGTCACTGATTCGGTTGTATTGCGCAGACAACGAACAGCTTCCTCCACACGTAAATTCAGTAGATACTGGTACGGCGTTGAACCTGTCAGCATTTTGAACGAACGCATAAAATGATACCTGCTCTGATGTGCTACCGCTGCCATCGAGTCAATATCGATCGCGCTTGTGAAGTCACTGTGAATGTACTCCAATACACGCTGCATATGAGGGTCTATGCCCACATTACTCCCGGTAACTCCAAGGATATGTGAACGATCATTGCCAGAAAGCATTAGCCCCTCTCGGCTTCCGGCCCAGATGGAACCAACCTCTTTTGCTGCTTCGTGCGAATGCTCGGGTCCAGACAATATGCGTTCAAGATACTGCTCTACAGACAGTTCAGTCTCCTGAATGAGTAGCGGGTCCGGTTCATCCTCCAGCCCGGTCACATGCCAACCCCGGAACAGCCTGCTGATCTCCGCGGGATCAAAAGCTTGAGTGACCTGTAATTCTGAAGGGACTGCTGTTGAACTCTGGTTCGCCAGCCTTCCCGGCAGGTTACGAAATTTGATCACAATGACGGCTGCGTCTGAGCCGATCTCAAAAAAGTGCTCCATCTGGGGATGGGCGATGATTCCGAATCCAGCCTGTAATGAATATGTCTGTTGTTCCTGCACCAGCAAGCATTGACCTCTAATGGGCAGGGTTACCTGATACCAGTCATCATGCATATGGGGTTCATTGGCGAACCCGCCAGAAGCTTTCCATAACTCCAAACCATTGAATGCCATGTTTAATTCCATCGTTTCTCACCTGCTGACATTATAGCAAATCGTGCTTAGATTCCAAGCACTTTTCACAAAGACAAGCTCTCTGGCTATCTTTTATTATGGATAAAAATATCCGAGGTGATCTAAATGGCTCAAGCCGCCGTAAACAAAATTCAACTAAACCACGCAGCGAACTGGGCCCTTGCAGGGGTGAGTTTTGCCCATCTGCTGAATGATGCCATGCAAACGGTTGTTACATCAGCCTTTCCGCTGTTCCAACAAGCCATGCATCTCAGCTTCGCCCAAATGGGCTGGATTGCCTTCGCACTAAACATTACTGCTTCGGTGCTGCAACCGCTGATCGGCTATATATCCGATCGCAAACCCATGCCTATTCTGCTGCCTGGCGGCATGGTGTTTTCCCTGTTCGGGATTCTTGGCTTTGCCTTCTCGTCATCGCTATGGATGCTGCTCGTATCCGCATCATTGATTGGTATCGGCTCATCCATTCTTCATCCCGAATCCTCGCGTGTTGCCCATCTGGCAGCGGGTCGAGGCCGCGGCATGGCACAGTCCATCTTTCAGGTTGGCGGGAATACCGGACAAGCTATTGCCCCTCTGCTGGTCGCTTTTGTACTGCTTCCGCATGGTCAGTTACAATTTCTGTGGCTAATGGCCTTTGCACTTATCGGCATCCTCATCCAATCTTCCGTCAGCCGTTGGTATAAGCACAAGCTGAACGCCGAACGTACCCGACTTACGCAGCCCAAACATCATGCGCCACTTGAAGCTGAATCAACGTTTCAGCCCGTGAGTCGAAAACGAATTGTCATATCCATGAGTGTTCTCATTCTGCTGTTATTCTCGAAATTTGTTTATATCGCAGCTATGACAGGATACTACGCCTTTTATTACACGGCTGTGCATCATCTGCCGCTCTCGAAGGCACAGCTCTGTTTGTTTATCCTTCAATTCGCAGGCATGATTGGAACCTTGCTTGGCGGACCACTCGCGGATCGTTACGGGCGCAAACCGATGATCTGGTTTTCCATTGCAGGTACCGCTCCGTTCTCACTACTGCTTCCTTATGCAGGTCCCGTCCTATCTATGGTGCTATGCGGTATCATCGGATTAATCTTGATGTCGGGCTTCAGTGTTATTATCGTCTACGCGCAGGAATTGCTGCCGCGTCACATTGGAACCGTATCTGGATTGTTTTTTGGCCTGTCATTTGGTATGGCGGGACTCGGTTCGGTTGTCATTGGTTCTCTGATCGATGTGACCAGTATTTCATTCGTCATCCGACTATGTTCCTTTTTGCCCCTGATCGGCGTGTGTGCTATATTCTTGCGCAGTGATCCATCCGCTAAAGCTTAACAAGCCATTGATACTTGCATAGCAGGTTCAATACAATAAGTTGAGAAGCAGAGGCGCAATATTTATCAGAGAGAAGGGATGGTTCAATGATCATTGATATACAGCATGTTACTTGGAAAAGAGAATCCCTCACCCTGCTGCACGATGTCAGCTGGCGTGTAAACAAAGGCGAACACTGGGCGCTGCTTGGCCTGAACGGCTCCGGCAAAACAACGCTCCTTAATATGATTACCGGCTACCTGTGGCCTACGGAAGGCAGCATATCGGTACTCGGCCATGAATATGGCAGTGTAGACCTGAGGGAACTTCGAAAGTTGATTGGCTGGGTCAGTTCCTCCTTGCAGGAGAAACTGTACGCTTCTGATCGTACGCAATATGTCGTGATTAGTGGGAAACACGCTACGATCGGTCTGTATGACAAACTGGCAGACGAAGATTTGGATCAGGCGATGCACTGGATGCAAACGCTGGGCTGCCAGCATCTGTGGGATCGTGAGTATCGCACTTGCTCGCAGGGGGAGAAGCAGAAACTGCTTATTGCCCGTGCTCTGATGGCGAATCCACAGCTGCTCATTTTGGATGAGCCTTGTAATGGGCTTGATCTATTTTCCAGAGAGCGTCTACTGGACAGCATCAGTGAGCTGACAGTACGTTCAGACTCACCTTCGCTGATCTATGTAACGCATCATACCGAGGAAATTTTGCCTGTCTTCCAGCACAGCCTTTTGCTCCGTCGGGGTGAAGTTTTCGGGTGTGGATTAACCGGTGATCTCATGACACAGGACGTATTAAGTGATTTCTTTGAAGCCCCAGTAGAAGTAGATCAGCACGGTGAACGAGTTTATGTACGGGCAGCAGCAACTAAGGGGTAGAAACACCACCATTGAAGATACAAAAGACAGAACAAAGCAGAGTAAAAATACAAACAAAGCCCAAATACTTATCCACATGTGGATAGTTTTTGGGCTTTAAACTCCTATATATTGTGTTATCCACGGTTTTCTGTGCAAAACTTTCACCAATCTGAGTATAACTTCGCTTCTACGTCCTAACCAAATCGCTCCGTTTTGTACCACTTGCTCTCCCGTTTGCGGATCTTGTCCATCAACAGATTGTAAAAGGCGCGGATCGAGATCAGAATGAATAGCTGTGCATACGTGAAATACGATACACAAGCGTAGATAAAGTTACGGGTGTTGCTCTGCCCGATATCGGCTGCCAGTGCCAGGTTGATCTGTAGCACATAGATAAAATACATCAGTGCCCAACCAATGACCAGATAGACGTAGGCATCCCCTGCAAACTGGAATGGAGAACTGACTTCCGGTTTGAATATTGCAATAACCCGATAAACGAGGTTGACCACAAAGATGATGTCCGACACAATAATGGCCAGCATAAACCAGAAGTAACTGACTGCGTAGTAGAGAACAAGCAACTTGTTGCGCCAGCTGGAACGGTTGAACAGATTATGAATGTTGTCCAGCACGACCTGATAGTTCCCCTTGGCCCAGCGCTCACGTTGTTTCATGTATACACCAAGTTGTTCCGGCTCCTGCTGATACGCTTCCGCTTGCGGTGCAAGAGCAACCAACTGGCCTCGGTTCATAATCTCAAACGACAAAGCTGTATCTTCCGTAATCGCTGTTACATCCCAGCCGCCGATCTCCCGAATCAAACTTGTCTTGATGATATAATTTGTACCTGGGATCGTTCCAAGCTTGAACAGCTCCCATAACCCCGTGTGGTAGACACGCTGTGATGTAATAATTTCGAGATTAATGCATTTGGAGAGGAAGTTTTGCCCACGGTTACGGGCTTTGTTCCGCCCAAATACGACCCCATACTGTTCTGGATTTTCCAACGATTTTTGTGCGAGAAACATTAATGAATTCCGCTCCGGTGCAGCGTCTGCATCGAATATGCAGATCCATTCGCCGGTTGCCAGCTCGAGTCCGTCGTTCAGCGCACCGGATTTCCCTCCGGTGCCTTTGCGTTCAAGTACCGTGACATTACGGTGCACATAGCTGGTCTGTCCGAGAAATGATTTAAGCCGATCGGCAGTATCATCCGTACAATTATCCGCAATGACAATCACCTGTACCTTATCCTCCGGATAGTTCAGACGCAAAATATGCTCTACCGTTGCCACAATAACCAGACCCTCGTTATGGGCAGGTACCATAACCGTGACGGTCGGGTAATGATCCATATTTTCCGGAATCTGAATGCCCTTCTTCTCTTGCTTGTGTATGAAACGAATGGCACCAACCATAATGACGATGGATTCGAATACAGCAATCCAAATACTGAATATCGACAAGATCAGAATGAAATCAGCCATCCATTTTCCTCCGATCATACCTTCGAATAACTCTAGAGCGAAATCGGAGCGTTGCAATCGTTAATCCGATGGTGAACACCACAAAAATACAACTGACAGCAATACAGATCGGGATAAACCAGGACATATAATCCATCAGCCTCGCTCCTTCCTGTCAGATATATTCCCCAATTAAATCCGTCTCCGTGTTTCGTTCCAGTGCAGCAAGAACAGCATCAAGATTGTCGTATTTGCTGAATTGTTCCTTTTGAAACACGAGCGCACCGGATTTGATAACGGTCTGTAGATCGTTTCCCTTTTTGTCGTGCACGTCCAGATCCATAATATTTTTTTTAATTCGTTGTGTTAGCATTGGCAGATAATCCACATTGACCATTGGGCACAAAATGACAAAACGACCACGGTCTACAAAAAATTTGTGATCCTCATATCGAATCTGTTTCTGAATGGTCTGTGAAATCTCAAGCAAAAATTGTGAATACCTCACTGAACCGAGTGACTCCAGCACAAGCGGAAGAAATTCAATCTTAAACATCACGATGCTGAACCCATAGCAATCAGAATAACGTCGGGCAAGGTTGCTCTGTTTGATTAATGTATCTTCAAATGCTTCCTTATTGCCCAGTGTCGTATCCAGATCAATCTCCGGATTACGATCCTTCATCTGTTCCAGACGCTCAATCACCCGAGCACTTCTCACAAGTCTTCTCTTAATCAGTGCTGCAATCGCCGTATTCGCCGGGATCAGTAGCCACCAGGAAAACATGAGCGCATTCGGTTCTGCGAAAGTCACGAGCCACACAAAATAGGTAACCAAGTAAACAAATATCAACACGACGGATACACCAACGGGAAGCAAAAGCCCCGCGGCTATCGCCCCTAGTGATACTATGCTAAATACAACATCAAGCTTGGTATAGCTTTGATTCATGTACAAGTGGAGATACACAAAGAACTGCTGTACGATGGCGAGACTAATCAAGATGGCGTAACCCCAGGCCAGACGCTGGGTAGGTGCGTTATTTCTCATAGTCCTCCTTCTCTGCATCGAATTTCAGAATGACTCGGTGCCAACACCTCTTTTTTTATTGAAAATTCAACAAAAAGTGACAATTAAAGACAATGATATAGTAACATATAATCTCATATTATATAAATAAAAATTTACTTTTTAAGAAAATTATACAAGTATGTTTCACCCAACAACGGGAACAAATTATCAAACAGATGCGTGTTTTCTTCAAACACATAACCACCCGGATAACGTGTGTCCTGACCCCTGAAGGTAATCATGTGTTTATACAATTGCTTCGCCCAAGCTGAATCTTCTGAGCGAACCGCAAGCAAGATGGCCAGCCCGTAGACGGATGCGGATTCGTATTCTACAGCGGGAGTGCGTGTCTTACGGTCATACTGACCGGCGAGCTTGCCGCGGGTGTCGAACTCTTTTTTCAGAAAAGTAATCAGCTTGTCCGGTCTACGCTCCGTCTCCATGACGTGATTCGCCACGATGAGCTGATCAATAAGGTTGATCTTATCATCATAGGTATAAGCTTTGGTGTTTACATCGATGCTCTTCGGATAGAATAATCCATCGTCTGGCATTTTATGCAACACATCTTCGTACCTGGCATAAGCTTCTTTGTCCAGCATCTGGTGATCCCTCATCGCTTGCAATGCGAGTAAATCCACATAAACCAGACTCAACGTATCTGTGGAATGTCCACTTTTGAAATCATAAAAATCAACCATGTACCCCTGCTTTTCTGTTCGCTGAGTTAATGTTCGAGAGAGTGCCGATGCTGTCGCCAGCTTATCTGCCCTACCCTGTCCCCACCGATCTGCTGCTTGCAGAAGCGCTCCCATAATTCGCAGATCGTCACCCAGCGCGTTGGTGCCCACATGGGCTTTCCCCTGTGGATCGAGCTTCCAAGCGATATAAATGCCCGGCCTAATTACATAATACGTCTGTAGCTGCTTGTAAGCCTGCTCGAACAACATCTCGTTGTCACTCGCCAAAGCATATTGCATCCACAGCCCCACGGATTCCGACAATGTCTCTCGCCCTGCAACGATATCCGCTCTCTCGGACGGGGCATCCTGCAAATATGTTGCAAGTGTGCCATTCGCATTGGTCATATGTTCTTCAACAAAGGCGGCTGTAGGCGATACCTTTTCAATGATAAACCGCTCCCTCCATAGAAACACGATCGCTACAGATGCAACAATCAGAAGTAGTATGTACCATGACCGCTGGTTCCGAAAAATAAACTTCACACCATTCCTCCTGACGGGAATATATGACGGGGCAACCGAGCCATTTCTGATACTTCTGGTGAATGAAGATGGCCTTATCCAAAGTGTGCGCTTATTCATGGTTATCCATGTATGGGCGGCGGCCTCCCTTTTTAACAAATCTCCAATCCACCTCAATATTGTGTCTCATTTTCCTCAGCAGTTGTATTGCGGTTTGGATCTCTTCCTCTGACAGACCGTTCAGTGTGACCTGATCCGAATGTACACCTTCTTTGCGAATAAACTCCCATGCTTCCAGTCCTGCCTCTGTTGGATAGAGCACCTTATTCTTCTTATTACCCAATGCTGGCTGTTTGACAATAAAACCGTCTGATTCCAGCTTGCTAATTGCTCTGGCTGCTGTTGTACGATCCACCTTGATCAGTTCAGCCAGTTGATTCGGAATGATGCCGGGGTTCTCACAGATACGGTACAAATACAAATATTGTCCACGAGACAGGTTCAGATGCTGGAATTCCACATTGCTGATGGAATCCAGACAGCGAGCGATCATGCCAATCTCACGCAGCACCTCTCTTGCTTCGTTTTGTTCATCCGTCTCACATGCTCCGTGTGGTTCATGTATCTTATGCACTCCGCTCAGCTCGTTTTGTTCTTCAGGTTCATTCACAGAGTTCACATCCTTATAAAATTGTTGCATTCGCAACATAATTAATGATATAACTACACTAGTTTAGTGTATCACTTTCCATTCCATTTCGATATTCAATTCCAAACATGCAGAGGAGAACAATTTCATGAATATAACTATTGTTGAAGCGAACACCCAAGAACTGCTCGATGCGTGCTTTGCCATTCGTATGGCCATTTTTGTAGAAGAACAAGGCGTACCTGCATCTGATGAGTTTGATTCATTTGATATGCTAGGCACGGAAGCACGCCATATCTTGCTCTATGTGGATGGTGTACCTGCCGCCTCTTCCAGACTGCGCATCGTGGAGCAAGTTGCCAAACTGGAGCGCATCTGTGTCATGCTGGATTACCGCAAGCACGGCCTTGGTCGTGTATTAATCAACAAACTGGAGGAAATGGCAATAGAGGATGGACTGCAGAAAGCCAAGCTTCACGCCCAGGTTCAAGCCTCCGGCTTCTATGAACGTCTTGGTTATGCTCCTGCGTCAGAGGTATTCATGGAGGATGGTATCCCCCATCTGCTGATGACGAAAAGCCTAACATAGCTTACTTAGGCCGAATTGGCTCCAACTTAAAGTTAGTCTGTAACACAAATAACGCCTCTATCCTCACTTTTTCCGTGATTAGATAAAGGCGTTTATTGTTTTCATTCGACTCGGGCACACTTTACAACTTAGCAAGAAAACATTAGCCCAACCGTGACCCTGTCCCCCATGCGCATTTTATGAGCTGCGCTACGCTACGTTATGGGTTGCGTACCTTATCCCATCGCCAGACGGCTTGCATCTGGTTTTGCAAGTGGTTGCTCGTCTGCTTTGGCTTCCGCGCTATTTTTCATCTGTTTACTGCGTAATTGCCCGCAGGCGGCATCGATATCCGACCCATGCTCCATCCGTACGGTAGAGTTGATGTTGTTCTTTTTCAACGTGTCATAGAAACCCAAGATGGACTCCTCCGTACTACGCTGATACTGGCTGTGCTCATCCACCGGATTGTATGGAATCAGATTCACGCTGACCATGCTCTTGCGACTGGACAACAGTTCTGCGAGTTCAGCCGCATGTTCGCGCTGATCGTTCACATCCCGAAGCAAAATGTATTCGAACATGATACGTTTGTTTGTTTTCTCCAGATAATAATCTACCGCATCCATCAATTGTTCAATCGGGAACGCCCGGTTGATCTTCATAATGTGTGTGCGGAGTTCATTGTTCGGCGCATGGAGCGAAATCGCAAGGTTTACCTGTAGACTGCTGTCAGCAAATTCCTTGATTTTATCCGGCAAACCGCTTGTGGACACCGTGATTCGCTTCGCTGCGAGAGCCAGTCCTTTGCGATCCTTAACTACTTCGATAAAGTTGCTCATATGTTCGAAGTTATCAAACGGTTCGCCAATCCCCATCACCACAACGTTGGTGACACGCTCGCCCTGACCCGCTGCATCCAGATGGCGCTGTACATGCATGATCTGTTCTACAATCTCTCCAGCGGAGAGATCACGGCTTTTCTTGATCAGTCCGCTGGCACAGAAACTGCAGCCGATATTACATCCAACTTGTGTGGTTACACAGACGGTCAAACCGTACTTTTGCCGCATTAGCACAGTCTCGATCAAGTTGCCGTCCTGCAGTCGGAGCAGGAATTTCACGGTACCGTCTGCCGACTCCTGCTTCACATGCTCACTCAGTGAATTCATCGTAAAGTGCTCCGTGAGCACATCCAAACATTCCTGACGAACATCGGACATGCCGCCGAAATCATGGACTCGCTCCTGATATAACCACTCCCAAATGCGGGAAGCACGGGATTTCTTCTGCCCATGCTCAGGCAGCCAAGTACGTAATTGCTCTAATGTTAATCCATAAATGGATGATTTAATCATGGTATAAACCTCTTTTCGCAAAAAGCATATGGTTCATCGGTCGTCTTACCCAAAAAACCTCTACTCTGTATTGTCCCAAAATTAACAAGGGAACACAAGGGCTTTTGCATTTCTTCCAAGAGGTTTTATGCTTGGTAAATCTGCGCAGACGGCCTAGAAGTGAATAATGCCAGACGTATGCAACAGAACGAGCAGAACCAGAACAGGTGCGACATAACGAAGCATGAAGATCCAGATGCGGAACCAGCCGGAGCTCAGACCAGCTGCTTCAGCAGCCGTTTTCCAAAAGTATCCCGCAAAAATCGTAACTAACAATCCACCTACAGGCAAGAGAATGTTGGACGCCATGAAGTCCATCCAGTCGAACACACTCTTGGAGCCGATCTTCCACTCCGGGAACAGTCCAATCGACAGCACGGAAGGCAAACCTACGATAAATACAGCGAGAGCAATGCTCCATACGGCGCGATTACGGCTCCATGCGAAACGCTCCATGAAATATTTTACGGGAACCTCCAGCAGCGAAACCGCTGATGTCAACGCTGCGATTGCCAGCAAAACAAAGAATAATCCAGCAAACAGGAAGCCTAGTGGCATAGCCGAGAATGCTGCAGGCAGCGCGATGAAAATCAGGGACGGTCCTTGGTCGGGTGCAATGTTAAACGAGAAGGTCGTCGGGAAAATGATCAGACCCGCAATAAAAGCATAGAGCAAGTCTCCCGCACCGACAGCAACCGTTGCTGCACCGAGAGATTGGCTTTTATCCACATACGAACCATATGTTACGAGAATACCCATACCCAGCGACAGCGAGAAGAAGGCATGTCCCAGCGCAACTAGCGCCGACTCTGTTGTGAGCTGAGAGAAGTCCGGATTCAGGAAAAAGGAAACCCCGGCACCTGATCCCGGCAGTGTAACTGCACGAATCATCAGTACAATTAACAGAACCAACATGGCAGGAATCAGAATTTTGTTAAACTTCTCAATTCCGTTTGATACACCCTTCGCTACAATCCAGCCTGTGATCAGGACAGAAACCAACTGCCATACAATCGGCATATAACCACCGACAAAACTGTCGAATTGTGCGCCATAATCCGGATTGTTAAACAATGTGCCACTAAACGAAGTTACGGCATATTGCAATGTCCAGCCCGCGATGATGACGTAGAAGGACAGAATGATAAACGGTGTTAATACTTGCAACAGACCAGCCGCCAGCCAGCCTTTGTGCCCGCCTGCTTTAATGAATGCCGTCGCTGCGCTACCCCGTCCACTGCGTCCAATAGCCAGCTCCGCAAGCAGTACAGGTAGACCAATGAGCAATAGACAGACAATAAAGAGCAGGAAGAAAGCTGCTCCCCCATTTTCGCCCGTAATATACGGGAATTTCCACATGTTACCGAGACCCACGGAACTACCAATAGCCGCCAAAATAAAACCAGCACGCGAGAAACGTTCCCCTTTGCCAGCGTTGTTTGGGTCCAGATCAGACTTACTCAAATTCATTGTATCTACTCCATCACTTTAAAGTTTTCCCGTAATTATATACTACTCCGCTTGTCAGGTCATTCAAAAATCAAAATTTGTCGAAAATCACCATATTGAGGGCTAATTCCAGTATGGGTCAATTGGATATGACTTAACCATATACTCATTAATAAAGCATAAAAAAGAGATGATCCAGACAGCCAATGGCAAGGCTTCTGAAGCATCTCTTTAAAGAAAAATTCTACTGTGCTGCATACAGAGTGTAATTCACCACTCTACATATGTGCTTCACTCTGATTCGAAGCTGTCTATACTTTAATTTCAAGCAATTCGTATTTGATTACACCCATCGGAGCATTGACATGGATCACACTGCCGACTTCTTTGCCCATCAGCTCTTTGCCAAGCGGACTTTCGTAGGAAATTTTGTTGTTGGATACGTCCGCTTCTGCTGGACCCACCAGTTGATATTCAATCTTTTCGGCAAACTCAAGGTCGTTCAGCAACACTGTGGAACCAATGCTCACCTTGTTAGAGTCAATATTGTCAGAGCTGATTACTCTCGCTTTAGTCAGCATTTTCTCGAGAATCAGAATGCGTGTCTCCATAAATGCCTGATCATCTTTGGCTGAATGATACTCACTGTTCTCCTTCAGGTCCCCGTAACTGATCGCAAGCTTCAGTCGTTCTGCCAGTTCCTTGCGCTTCACCGTTTTCAGTTCCTTCAGTTCTTCCTCCAGCTTTTCCAAGCCTTCCTGTGTCAAAATCACTTCATCATTAGCCATGTTTTCCATCTCCTAATCCTGCTATCTATCTATATTCTAACCTATTTCCACTCCAAACGGTTAACATACCCCGGAAAAAGAAACCAAACTCTCATTTGTCGAAATATGTATGTACTATAAACCATATCTCCTCTACATATTTTATCACCACAGAAACTGTACCGGTACAATTGGACTAAACATGAGTGTGCATTTCAGATGTTCGCTTTTACAATGTATTCAGGGTAGCAGCTATCAAGACATTTCGCATGCAGCCCATGATATGACTAAGAGGTGATTGAGATGAAGATTACATTGACTCCATCTGAAATACACGCCTATCTGAAGCGGATAGGCATTAATAAAATCAAGAAACCCACTTTGGAATTCCTTTCCGAAGTTCAGCAGGCACATATCCACCATTTATCTTGGCAAACGGTCGATATTTTTGCGGGCCGACCCGAAGGCATCGATCTTCGGGAATCTGTCGAACTCATCCTTCGTGGACGCAGCGGTTACTGTTTCCATCTGAATGGGGCCTTCAGTGTTTTACTACAGTCGCTGGGATACAAGGTGCATTGGCACCGCGCGGGCGTTCAGCCCCATGGAGAGCAGCCACGCGTGAACTCATTCCATCTCGGTCTATCTGTCTCTTTGCCAGATGCAGACCCGACTGCGGAACGTTGGATTGTGGATGTGGGTCTGGGCGGCATGCCTTTTGAACCGCTTCCTCTTCGTTACGGAGCCTATGGACCCGCGCCGTTTACTTATACATTAATGCCCTCTTCCGTTGTCCCCGGTGGATGGAGGCTTGAATACGAGCCTAACGGACCAAGCAAGGGAGTGGATTATGATCCTGAAGAACTCACAACTCTGGAAGAGTTTATTCCCAAGCATGCATTTTACAGTCAATCCGTGGATTCGCCTTGGCATAATGCATTTTTGCTCCGTCAGAGGGATGCAGGCCATAGCTATGAGCTCAGGGGATGTATGCTTCGCACGCATGGAATTGAAGGCATAAGTAAAATGGAGATTCAAACCTATAACGAATGGAAAGACGTTCTGGCTAAGCAGTTCTATGAACCGTTGGTGTACTATACCGAACAGGAACGAAGAGAACTGTGGGATCGGATACAAGTTGCACATCAAGAATGGAAAAGAACACAACAAACCTGAGGCGACGAAGAAGCTCGAGGAACGGGATGAAAATAAAGGAAAGACAGCCAGCCATGCCGAATACAACGTCAGGTGATAAATGATGATAACTATACAAGTACTGCAAGTACCCTCTGTGATACCCGAAGTATACTGGGATATGTTTCTGTCATCCGTATCCGAGGAGCGCCGGGCACAGGCTTCTCGTTTTGTACATCTGGCGGACGCGTACCGCTCTGTTATCGGTGAAGTGCTGACCCGTGTGAAATTAAGCAAGTTGACTGGCTTAAAGCCTGGAGAGATTTCGTTTACCCGTAACAAGTACGGCAAACCTGCCCTCAACAACGTTGCTGGCGTACCATTTAATGTCTCGCACTCCGGCGATTGGGTTGCGCTAATCGCTGGAGGTGAGGATGAACTCGGTGTAGATGTGGAGAAAATAGCACCGATCGACCTGCAGATCGCAGAGCGTTTCTTCTCGCCACAAGAGAATACGTATCTGGCAACGCAGTCTGACGATCAACAGTTAAATACCTTCTATCGTCTGTGGACGCTAAAGGAGAGTTACATTAAAGCTATAGGCACGGGCTTGTCCATGCCGCTGAGCGCCTTTGCTATTCTTCCAAGCAAGCAGGAACAAAGCCTTGAGGGCGAGCTAATTTGGCGTTGCAGACAAGATGAACACATTATCCATTTGAAGCTGCACGATTCGAACAGTCCGAAAAACACAAATGTTGATGATGATGTTAAACATCCGGATGCTCTAAACAACCAACTCACACATCATCACTTCTACAGCCAGCCACTTGATTCTCAGCATATGCTGGCTGCCTGCTCTGCTGGCGGTGAACTGCCAAGTGAGCCGCAAACGATCACGCTGGAGCATCTCTATCATGGCTTGATTAGTCTTTGATAGCGAGGATGGGTTTAAAGACCCATTCTCGTTTTTTTATTTTTAAAAAAAGGTTACTACCCTGCTAATACTGAATCTAAAGCCGTTCTGGAGAATAACCAAATTATTGCGAGAGTTGCATAGAAACTCTGTAATGTCGCTTTATATTTTAGGAATTTTAGTAACATCCGTTTTAAACGGTATAGATGTAGGACATATCCATATGTTGAAAACGATCAAAGCCCCGAGCATCTACATGCGCCGGGGCTTTTTATGAATTCAAGAGTACAAACAACGAGTACTAAAGGTATATTTTTTTGTTTTATGCCTAGCTTGCTTTAGTTCCGGCTCCGCAATTTGCTAAGCAGGCGAAGAATCTCGATGTACAGCCATACCAGCGTAACCATCAATCCAAAAGCTCCGTACCATTCCATATACTTGGGTGCTCCCTGATCCGCGCCGCCTTCAATAAAATCAAAATCCAATACCAGATTAAGAGCAGCAACAATGACAATCACAACAGAGATGCCAATACCAATCAGATTATTTTCATGTAGATATGGAACCGTAATACCGAACAGGCCGAGCACAAAGCTAAGCAAGTACATAATCATGATGCCACCCGTTGCTGCCACCACACCCAGCTTAAAGTTCTCTGTTGCTTTGATCAATCTCGTTTTATACGCCGTTAACAGAGCTACGAACACCGCCATAGTCAGCAAGGCTGCTTGCAGAGTAATTCCGTTATACAAGGACTCATAACGTGCGGAAAGTGCTCCCAGGAACATGCCCTCCGCTACCGCATAGATCGGAACAAGATAAGGAGATACCACAGGTCTAAACGAGATAATCAGCGCCAAAATGAAACCAACAATCAAGCCGCCATATGCAAGCGGCATCACTTCTTGTCCGTTAAAGAACATCATCCAGGTTGCAAATGCACTACCCAGCAGGATGATCAATGTGATGAATGCTTTGTTCACCGTGCCGTTAATCGTCATGTAATTCTGGTATCGATCCTCTCCATATCCTCTGTTCTCAAACGTGCTGTCTTTAAGTGTAGGGTTACCGCTACGACCGATCAACACAATCACCTCTTCTTATGTATTTAGTAAATCTGTAAAGCCCATGCCTAGTGCTACTTCCTTAACAATTTGATTTCTTCAACCTCTTCACAGACTATGTGGAACTAATTTTGCTTGATAAACGGAGCCGGATGCGATGCATAAATCACACCCTGCCCATCTACATAATCATCTAGGACATATGTCCTGGTATTCCCCGACAGTGTGTATACATTGTCAACTTTATATCTCTGTAAATCCTCTACCTACTTATAAAACACCTTATCAGCATTATACTTCGCTCGCATCGTGTTGATGATGTAGGTTTCGTAAATTTCACGATCTACCGGGTCTTCTACCAGACACACTTCAATCGTCGCGACTTCCTCGCGGTGATCTTTCATCGGGGATACCGTATCTTCAAAATGTTTTTTGATTCGCGGTCTTAATTTTCGCGCTTTCCCGACAAATAACAACTCACCATCGCTATTATAAAACATGAAAATTCCACCTTGCTCCCGCGTAATCAGGTGAAAATCAGTAAATCCGTAAATGTGGCTCAACTGTGGATTTACCTGCTTTGTAATGGTCACATCCGGAGTAGGAACCGTAATTTGAATCATCATTTTCACTTCCTTAATATTCTATAGAAGTACATCCTAACACATATCATAATCCGACACCATTTTGAGTTAAAAGAAGTACAATTCACGCAATTTTCGCTTTTGCGACAAATATTTCAAAAAAAAGGTTAACTTCCCTGATTCAAAGTGGTACTATAGGGGTATGAGGAAGAATTTGGGCACTAAGACATATGTCTTTGTATCCACGCCCGTCTTATTGGGCTTACCATGCTTTATCTTTTTCATACTGAATTCGGTGACGTGCACACGAGAAGAGTACAGTTAGCAAGAACCGTAGCTTTGTAGTAGATTGTAGATTCACCATCTATACGAAAACCAATTGCAGCAAGCAATGAATGGCAATTATTAGCCTTTAAAGATTTTTTTATTACAGCATCCAGTTCATCATCTAGAATGAGAATGATTTAAATAGCCTAACCTCATCAGAGTATGTAGATACGCGTAGAAGAAGAGATAGATAACCATTTAGAGACTAGTCAGAACATGTCATAGTAGTTAGACAGCATAGCATTACACTCTTAGAATCGAATAGGCTTCACCTCCAGCCCGGCATATGAGCCAGGGCTTTTTCCCGTTGTTCGTACAGCCCAGGCCACCTTAGCAGTGAAACAGAGCTATCGTGGTTCTTTCTGCTGGGTTTATAATATGGCAAGATACCAGTAGAGGGAGTGATGGGATGTATTCCGATCTGCAATTGACGGAGGACCGCCCTGTATATATACAAGTCAAAGATTATTTGAAGCGATTAATGTTAAAAGGCGGTTTACAGCCTAATCAGAAGTTACCTTCAACCCGTGAGCTTGGCACACTCATGAAGGTAAGCCGCAGCACTATTCTGCTCGCCTATGCCGAACTTGAAGAGGAAGGCTTGATCTATGCAGTCAAAGGTAAGGGCAATTACGTCAGTACGCTCATTGAAACGCCGAAGGCCACAACGCACTGGCAAATGGACTGGACAGCAGAGGTCAGCGACTATGCGATTCAGGCAGAGCAATACGATCTGATGAAACACGGCTCGGGAGCAGAGCGCGGCGAAATTTCGTTTACCAGCATTGCGCCGGATGAAAAGCTGTTTGATCTGCACAATGTGAAGCGGGCTTTTCTGGATCGGATGTCGCTTGAAGGGGAAGTTTTGCTTAATTACGGTTACGCGCAAGGATACAAACCGCTCATGAAATATTTACTGCGCTATATGGAGAACAAAGGGGTAGACCTTACCGGCAAGGATATTCTGATTACGAACGGATTTACGGAGGGTTTCGATCTGGTGCTTGGGGCATTGCGCAAAAAGAGCGGTAAAGCGCTCTGTGAGAATCCCACACATCACACAGCAATCAAAAACCTGAAGCTGCACCAGTTCCAGCTAACCGGTATCCATATGGAACCGGATGGACTCGACCTGAAGCAGCTGGAGCAAGAGCTGGCTGGCAGTGCGTATGATCTGGCCTATCTTGTGCCCTCTTATCACAACCCAACCGGAATCGTGACTTCCCCCGCCAAACGAATTGAAATCATACGTTTGATGAATGCGTATCAAGTTCCGATCATCGAGGATGGATTCAATGAAGAGCTTCGTTATTCCGGCTCCCATGTCTCACCCCTCATCGCAAGTATGGGTAACGGGAATGGCCTCGTGTATCTGGGCAGCTTCTCCAAGATATTGTTCCCTGGGCTTCGTGTAGGCTGGATTATTGCGGATGCTGCGTTGATCGATTATTTGGAAAGCATGAAACGAGCTCGCAGTATTCATACGTCTACTCTGGATCAATCTCTGTTATATCAATATCTGAGCAACGGTAATTTTGAAAAGTATCTGAAACGAGCTCGTACAGAGTACAAGCGAAAATATGAACTCGTTGTACATTGCCTGAAACGGCATTTGCCGATGTGTCAAATATCCGGAGCAGGCGGCCTGCATCTGTTCGTGCAATTCCCACCGGAGGTGCGAACAAGAGAACTGCTTGCCGTGTGCAAGGTAAAGGGAGTGACCTTTACCCCTGGAGATACCTTTTATCTGGAGCCGGGTCAAGGGCTTCACACCATGCGGCTTGGATTCTCCAGAGTCAGCGATGAGGACATCCGCAAAGGCATTCGTATCATCGGGGAGACCGTTACGAGCATGTTGAATTGATTTAATATAAGCACAATATAAGATGAACTAATTTTTTACACATTAACGGAGAGGACAGAAAAAACCTAAAAAAGCGAAGCGGTCGCCTTTATCACCAGATTTCCCCTTGAGAAAGGGAACCCCAAAAATCTGGGGATAACAGCGATTGGAAGGTTATTCTGTTATCGGAGTGGGTTGTGTAAAACCTTTGTTTCAGCTTATAGAGATAAGGGAGGATTTTCACATGAAAGTCGGCGTTATTATGGGCGGTACATCTTCAGAGCGAGATATATCCCTGCTCACCGGACAGGAGATGATTGCGAATCTGGACAGAAGCAAATATGAGGTCGTACCCATCGAGCTGAATTCCAAGCGGGATTTGATCGACAAGTCAGATGGAATTGATGTGGCCTTGCTTGCCCTGCACGGAAAATACGGAGAAGATGGTACGGTGCAAGGCACACTTGAATCGCTAGGTATCCCCTATACGGGCTGCGGTGTACTTGCAAGCAGTGTATGCATGGACAAGGACATGTCCAAACAGCTCATGCGGCAAGCAGGAGTACTTACAGGCGATTGGCTTCAAGTGAAACGAATGCAAGATTTGTCCTCGGTGGCTTTCCAACACTTAATGTACCCGGTAGTCGTCAAGCCCAATTCCGGCGGCTCCAGCATTGGCACACAGATCGTATATGAGCCGGACGCCTTGCCTGCGGCGGTAGAAGCTGCTCTTGCCTGGGACGACAGTGTGATGATCGAGCAATACATTGAAGGAGAAGAGATTACCTGTGCCATTGTCGATGGCAAAATGCTGCCCGTGATCTCCATCCGTTCCAATGCAGCCTTTTTCGATTATGCTGCCAAATACGACGATAACGGTGCGGATGAGCAGGTCGTGCAACTACCTTCTGATTTACAACAGCTCGTAGAAGCCGCGGCGTTAACCTGTTATAACGTGCTCAAATGCAGTGTCTACGCCAGGGTGGATATGCTCATTCGGGAAGGTGTGCCTTATGTGCTGGAGGTAAATACCTTACCGGGACTTACCCGTAACAGTCTGCTGCCCAAAAGTGCAGCCGCTGCAGGGATTTCTTTTGCCGAGTTACTCGACACAATAATTGATCTGTCTCTCCAAGAACGTTCTGGGGAGGTATCCAGCGTATGAGCACGGATGTACACATTCGGCATAGCACCGATCAGGATCTGCAGGACATGGTTATTCTCATGGATCAACTTGGATATCCAACAACTTACGCCGAGATGCAGGAAAGATACACTCACATCACCGCTGATGCCAATTTCACAACATTGGTAGCCGAAATTTGCGGACGTGTAGTGGGACTAATTGGTATGCAGACGTCTTATTCATATGAAAAGAACGGAAGACATTGCCGTATCATGGCACTGGTTGTTCATGAGCATTACCGTGGCTCCGGCATCGGCCGTCAACTTCTACTTGCTGCTGAACAATGGGCAGCGGCACAGCAAGTGGACTCTATATCGCTAAACAGCGGTAATCGTGCGGATCGTGAAGCAGCCCATGCATTTTATCAAGGGATGGGTTATACCGCTGGCAGCACCGGATTTAGCAAAAATCCACAGCTACTGCAACACACGTAATAGAAGTCAGACGATGTAATAAGATAAACGATGTTACTGCCCATCGTAATTGAAGCTCAGTACGCGGCTTACCGATAATCTCAAAACAACAAAACATGCCCTTCCAAGCGTTGATGGTTCGGAAGGGCATGTTTACATTTAGCTTTTAGCTTTAGCTTCATTCGATGATCTGTATTTACTCCGTACTTGGCGACTGCTCACCGCCGGATTGATCTGGAATCCTTTCAATTATTGTTAAGCCTCTCATATGCCTCCAATAAATGCTCAATGGAAACTCCATTGATCTTCATTCCTTTTACCTGGCATGCCTCAAGCTCAACACCAGACAGATCACAATCGGCAAAATGACTTCCACTCAGGTCACAATGCTTCCACTGCATTGGTACACGGTCTGCACCAAGATGTGTATCCTGAAACTGAACCCCGTCCAGTGCACAGAATTCAAACTTGGTATGGGTTAAACGCAAATCCGCCAGCAGCATTTCCGTCATATTCAAGTTCGTTAATTTGCTTCCGCTCAGATTACAATCGGTGATGCGGCTGCTCTTCATTGTGCTGGAGCTGTACCACATCAAATCCAAATCGGCTTGAACATGTTCACGTTCTTTCACTGGATCATACTGCCCGCTCCCCGTATCTATCTTCTTCTCATAACCGTACTCTGCATCGGAGGCATATGTACGAACATAACCGAGTTTTTCGTAAAAATGATGATTACTTGTCTGCCGACCAGAAGTCTCCAGCCTCCAGTGCTGGATATGCGGGAACACAGCCTCAATCTGTCTGATCACTTGTGAGCCTACTCCGCGTCCTTGGCAGACAGGGTCGATATAGATTTTATCCAACCTTGCGATTCCATGTCCAAGCACATTTACGCTCACGCCACCAATGGCACAACCATCTGCTTCCACTACATAATAGTCCCACTCACGAATCACATACTCATGGAGGCGAACAGCGTTATACCCCGGAGGACAAAGATTGCTATCCAATTTCTGCTCTCCGTTCGCCCAGACGTGTATGGCATGATCAAAAGCACGTGTACAGATTTCCGTCAGCATGGCGGCATCTTCGCGCTCTGCTCGGCGCAGGTTTATCGATAATGGTTTGGATTTAATCTGCCCAGCAGCTTCCCCATCGGAACTCGTGCTGTGAAGTTCAAAATAATCATAGACCTCCCCATCAGACAGGCGTCTCCGATTCACATACTGGAAGCCTGTATGCTCCAACACTTTACGAGAAGCCGGGTTGTACGTCTTCACAATGCCCACAATCCGATTTAACGATGTATGTTCGAATAGATATGCTATTAACGCCCCAACCGCTTCTGTGATATAACCTTTGTTGCGGTGATCGCGTGAGATAGCATATGCCACTTCATAATCAGACGGATCAAGCATATCGTTTGGAAACACACCACACCAACCGATCAATTGCTGACTTTCCTGATGAATGACCGCAAGCAACATTCGCACATCTTGCGGATCAAACCGCTCATAACTACCCACAACAAATTGCAAAAAATCAGTTAATTGTTCTTCTGTCATCTTCCAATCGGGTAACAGGTCGGTAATCTCAGGCTGATGTGTCAAGGCTGTAAGAGTGGCTTGGTCTTGCAAAGTAAAAGGGCGTAACATCACTGCACTCGCAACAATCGAAAATCCATGATTCATATAGAACACCTCTTAGGGATTATTTTGCGATGACACGACAAAAAGGAGCACCTCCAATAGAGGTACTCCCGTATCGTTTCATCCTTTCAGATCAAACGCCGAAGCTCCTCGTAATGGGTCAAAAAGAACAGACGTATCCCGTGTTGGGCTAACGGAATTTTTGCGCCTTGTTCTTTTCTACATCATTACGCGAAGTCTGGCATTCTCTGAAATCCCCTTCCAATTCACGCATCATTTTCAGCTAGATACATTATATTATGGGCGATCAATAAAAATCCAGCCTGTTTCTTGCTCTTTATCCACTGTAGCACCAAGTGATTCAGCCATAAAGCGTAGCGGTACATAGGTTTTGCCGTTTTTGCCAACAAAGGCAGACTCCACCATCGTGACTTCTTGGCCTGCAACTGTTGCTTTCGAAGAACCTAACGTCAGCACGATCTCGTCCCCTGTAATATCATCAATGACAACGATCTGCTTCGAACCTTTATTCCATTTCACTTCTGCATCCAATTGTTCAGACAAATACCGAAGCGGCACAAACGTTGTATTTTTGACGGTGATTGCACCTGTTTCTTCGTCCTCTGGGTAGAGGAAGATGCTTTTGGCTGTTATCTTCATCTCATTTTTCAGTAATTGATATACGAATGAATTCGGATCAAAATTACGAAGCACCTGACCAGGTGTAACTTCCCCTTCTGCAAGTTCCATTACACCACGGGAAACATCTACTTCATCCACCGTGACAGCACCGCCGATATTCCACAGTTCACTGTCTGCACTGATCGTTACAGCACGAACCGGCAGGTCTTCCGAAGCAGGAACAGCCACTTTCAACGATATACTTTGTTTGCGAATGTCCAGCTTGCTATCCACGAAGAAGTCCAGATTCAATTTGGTTTCCGGGCCAAATACCGTTTTCAGCTCCGGTGTATCTTTCAGCAGGTTGTTCAGTTCCTCATCATAGTTCACCAGAATACTGTCCAAACCTTCTTTAATCATGTCATAGATGGATGTGACTGCTTCTTCCTTCGATTTGGGTACGATGGAAGTCACTTCATCGTCTTCCATACCTTCCATACCTTCCAAGCCCATATAACTTTCAAATACAGGGTACAGCACATCATACAGGTCTCCAATCAACTGCTTGAGACCTTGCTCATCTTTGGCAATACTCGTCAGGAATGGCTTAACCATGGCAAGCAACTCTTCACCGTTAATCTCCATATGCAGTTTGTTAAGAGACAACGTTTCACCATTTACGGCTTCCTGAACAGGAGTTACCGATATATTTTTCGGATTAGACAGATGTTTCATGACAAAAGTTAATACCTTTGGAGAAAGCTCCTGCATCTGTTTCTCCAGCTCTTTTGTATCTATAGGAAGAAGCATTGTCTCTGCTCCCCCAAGTGTATCCAGAGATATGTAAACCGGTTTCTGCGCACCATCGATATCGATGGTCATGCCCGACTTGTCCATGGACAGATGGAAAGGCAGTTTTGTTCCATCCATGCTCAGTGATCCTTTGACCGATGCCGTGTCGGTGTCTTTCATTTTGGCATGGTCGATATTCAGTGAGATCGAATTGATTCGTTTGATCATTTCGAGAGCTTCATCGGTTGCAAGTTGTTTGTCCGGCTCTATGTTAATGTGCATGGATTGTTTAGATTCACCGGATTTTACTTTTGTGTTATTGACTATGGCTTGGCTAACATCAACGCCACCTACGGCCTGGCACCCTGTAAGAAAAACCATTAACAGGACAAGCGGTACTGCCAACCATTGGTACAACTTTTGGCTTTTAATTGGGATCTCCCCCTTAGAAAAATATGGTTCAACCCATATTATGAGGGCATGCGGAAACAATGTAAACGGATACGTATAAAAATAGGCCAAATAGGCCGGAACACGGCCGGCCTTCTGGTTCTTCTATCCTTCGTATGTCATAACATGCGCGTGGAAACATGCTGTTTCGTGTAATATTTTCAGACTATTCCTGCTCCTGATCTTCCGCAGCTTCTTCATCCTTCACTTCATCTGCCGGCGTCACAGGTGTCTCAAATTGATCCGGTTCATCGTCTTGGATCGCTTTGTTCTCTTCATTCTGATTTTGTGTCATAGTGGCTCTCCCTCTCTTCGGCGAAATCATCAAGGCGCTGCCTTGTGTGTATCAATAACCGGATAGCCAATGAATCAAACATTGTCCCAAACCATGATGGCGACAGATTGGAATTTCTCGTTATAAAAATAGGCATCTAAAACACATAGAAGATAATCCCGTTGCCGTTCTCTACGGTGACTTGAAACAAAGCTTGGATTTGGTCAATCGTTTGCATGATCTCCTGAAAAAGGTCCTCTTCATCCCAGCCTTCCATTACGGGATATACTCCTTCAGCAAGCATTTTATCCAAGCTGAAACGCATCTGAACATCCTCAGGAGTAAGCTGCTCCAATGCCATATAAGCCTCAAGAACCCGCTTGTTATCAATCAAGAACAAATCCATATCCGAATAGTTCCCCAGATATTGCTGACTGGCGAGCGGCACAACGTATCCAAGCGGAGGTTCTCCATCCACCAGATTACCGTTCAACGTGAACTGCAGTATCTGCCACATTTTATCAATATCCAGATCGACCTGACAATCAAGCACGCTAATCTCTCCTGATCGAATGGCATTCAATAATTCATCGGTTACTACCACATATCTGCCCGACATGCCCATCGCGTTATCCCTCCTGACATTTCCTTCTATTGTTCCCCATTAACCGTGCATGTTACATCAGAATCGGGGTAAAAAAGAAAAAGAGCACATGAACGTTACTATACGATGTGCAAGTGGATGCAATCGCAAATATTTTTCCAAGGAGGATAACCGGATGAAAAAATTCGATTACAGTCTCAATTACGAGGAGCTCGATTTGCGCAAGCAACCTGAATTATATACCGTTGGCAAGGGCGAGCAGGGTGTACTCATGGTGGAACCGTACAAAAGCGAGATTCTTCCGCACTGGCGGTTCAAGACACCCGAGATCGCCACAGAGTCATCGGAGAAGATCTATGAACTATTTCTGGAGTATAAGAAAAAGAACGATTTCGTTGGCATGGATATGGCTCGCAAGTTTTTACAGATGGGCTATACTCGGGCCAGACGTTATACGAATCATAAAGGCGGACGTAAATATTCGAAGGAGGATGGCTCGATCTTACCTTATCAGAACGACCCCATGAAGGCGGAAGCTGCTGCCATTTTCAAAGCGCAATGGGAGGTAGCGAAGAAGGATGAGGATTATATCCAGATGAAGAAACTTCACCGTGAGAAATACGAGGCCGCCAATTGTGAAGATAAAGCATAATTTTGCATGTCTGTCTCGTTTATGATGGAATGGATCGGAATATCAGGCACCTGTTAGTCAAGCAAGTTCTTCCTGGAATGTCTGGCTGATTAATTGCTTTCTTAATCTCTACAGATCAACTTCCCATTGCGCTCGGTGCTTGCGGAAGTAGTGCTGCCTATGGACTTCTTTTTATTAATAAATAACACAAAAAGGAACAGCCCCGAGCGTATTTTACGCAAGCAAAGGCTGCTCCTCTTTGTGTGACTTTATATTCATTGTCCGGGCGAAACTTAGGCCTTCTCCGCTTCCCAGCGTGCAATTTCCTCACGAACTTTCGGCGCTACTTCTTTGCCCAGTAGTTCGATCGCGTGCATGACCTCATCATGCGGCTGTGTACCGAGTGGCGTATGCAGCATGAAACGGGTGATACCAACCTCTTTGCGCAGATAGATGATTTTCTCAGCGACGGTGTCCACATCCCCTACGTATAGCGCACCTTCCAGGCTACGTGCTGCATCAAATGTTTCACGCCCGTAATGTCCCCATCCACGTTCACGTCCCAGCTGGTTCATTACTGCCTGTGCAGGCCGGAAAAACTTTTCTACCGCATCATCGGTTGTATCGGCAACAAAGCCATGAGAGTGGGAAGCAACGGTTAACTTGGAAGCGTCGTGTCCGGCATGTGCGGCTGCTTTTTTGTACAGCTCCACCAGAGGTGCGAATTGTTTTGGACGACCACCGATAATGGCAAGCACCAGCGGCAATCCGAGCAGACCTGCACGAACAACCGATTCCTGATTACCGCCACTGCCAATCCAGACCGGGAGCTTCTCCTGTACCGGGCGCGGATAGATGCCAAGGTTGTTGAAGGAAGGGCGGTGCTTGCCCGACCATGTTACTTTTTCCGACTCCGTCAGTTTCAGAAGCAGGTCTAATTTCTCGTCGAACAATTCATCATAGTCGCCCAGATCATAACCGAACAATGGGAACGATTCAATAAATGAGCCACGCCCTGCCATAATCTCTGCACGTCCATTCGAAATACCGTCCAATGTCGCAAAATCCTGGAACACACGTACTGGATCATCCGACGACAACACCGTTACCGCACTGGTCAAGCGAATGTTTTTCGTTTGCGAAGCTGCCGCCGCCAGAATGACTGCCGGAGATGAAGCTGCATAATCCGAACGATGATGTTCCCCTACGCCGTATACATCCAGGCCCACCTGATCTGCCAAAACAATCTCTTCCACCACATCACGAATACGCTGTGCGTGGCTAATCACTTCTCCTGTATTTACATCTGGATTTGTTTCTACAAATGTACTGATTCCGATTTCCATGATATGTTCCTCCTGTGTATGAAGCGATCCGTCGTCCATCTAACCTATTGTAAGTAGATCACCTTTTGTTATATAACTTTATATTGGACTATTTTGAGCAAAAACACAAGTACCCTCTGTTTCCAGAGGGCACTTTTCTTATTACATCAGGATCACTTTAGGAGTATTTCCATAGAGTTTAGATTAATAACGGCCTTATTCCAACATACCTTTCTCTAGCCACAACTTCAGAACGTGAGGTATGAAAAAAACAATATTCCCGATTAGGGTCTTCCTGATGCAATTCGCTATATCGTTTCAAGGCCTTTGTTGAATCACTAAATGAATCTATAACAGCCATTTCTTCAATATAACGTTGACCTTCTTGCGAATAGGCCTTCGTCGCTTCAAAAACAACCCATTCATTTGGGAAACGTTCTTGAACCTCTTTCCATTGCATAGTTGACACCTCCGATTATTCGATACGTCCATTATAACATGCAATCTATCCATTCAATGAATTCACTAACCGAAAATTAAGCTATAGAAGTGCCCATCTTCTACAACTTCCTTCCGATATACAACAGATGGGACGAGATTCCCAGAATGGAAGGGTCTTTGGCCGCCTCAATCAAGTATTGAAGCAGTTCTTGCTCTTCACCGCGTTCCCTCCAATATTGCTGCTGCTCGTCTGTAATCAACGCTTTGAGGCTGGAGGAGCCGATCAATTGAACAGTCCCGAAGCCATGCTGCTCCATGAACGGCACAACATCCTGCACATGAAAATAGTATGCTCCCGTGAAACGCCCTTGATCCTGATGATCAAACGTGCCTCTTTCGACAAAAGACTGAATCGCGTCCATACTGTCATTGGGTCTCCATTGCTGCGGTGATTGCAGTGAGTTGATGCTCATTCGCATCCGGGTCTGTACTGCCACAAACACAATGCCTCCCGGCTTCGTTACACGATAGAGTTCACGCACTGCCGCCATCCGCGCTTCTTCCTTCTGCAGATGATACAGTGGTCCAAGCATAAGCGCTGCATCATAGGTCTCATCCGCAATCCCGTTCAGGCAAGTGGCATCCAGTACATGAAATCCGTTAAATTGCTGAGTCAGCCCCAATGCTTCGGCTTTCTCCTGCGCCAGTGCTACGGATGAAGGTGTAAGATCCGATAACGTCACCTGGTATCCCTGTTTGGCGAGTTCCATCGCATATTTCCCCGGTCCAGCACCGTTATCCAGAATCAGACCGCCTGCAGGAAGATACTCCCGAATGTAATTCATATTAATGATAAATTCGATGGGTTCACGCTCCAGCCTGCCCCACTCATCAAAACCGGAATAATATTGAATAATGCGCTCCTGATCTCTGTCCATCTCTTGTACACCTACCCTTTTCTCTGGATTATGGCCCTACGGAACATCAAAAAAGACCTGCCGCCTCAGCTAAGAGGCGACAGGTCTGACCTTCGCGGTACCACTCTTTTTGTTCATGGAAAGGGTTTATACCAACCTATCTTTCCATAACATCTCAGGACCTGATGACGGAGGTTACCCGTCAGAATCTACGTGAATTCAGTTCGTCATATCCACCATTTCATTCAGTCCTTCGTTCGCTGAACCAATGAAGACACTTCTACAACTGTTCTTCGATCCTACTGCTCACAGGTGAGTTGGGGACAGGCCGGACTGTCTCGCACCGAATTGACAGTTCTCTGAACCACGCCATATACCTTAATACTCCTGATCATTGCGTTTGTTATTTTAATTTTCCCAAGTATAGTTCTCCTAAATATTTACTGTCAACTCTAAGTTCACAATAAACCAGAATAGTTCACTCACTTATAAAATACAAACCGTATTACATCAATCCTTCTTATTTTTTCTTCTCTTCCACTAATGGTACAGCTATTTTAGCTTCCGGATCTTCTGTACTGTACATCCAAGGATATACAACTGCCGTATCCGATGTATACTTCTCATACCGATCAATACCCTGATTGTCTCCGTCACCCGCAAACTGGGTCTTGGTAGGCATACCATAGCTTCGTTCACCCTTTACGAGCATAAAGGTCTGATTCATCCCTCCAAAATGCGGATCATCACTATACCTTTCCACGTACAAATCCCCGTCCTTAAGGTAATAGGTCCAATGGATTGTATAACCGCCAAGCTTTGAATCCACAACTTGTGGCTTCTCGCCAATTGCAGGTAAAGTAACCGGCTCGAACTCACCCTCAATATATTGGACTTGATGATGGGCATACAGAGTCATCGGGGTATCCGGATTAATCTTCAGACCTGGGTTTACTTCAAAGCGCAATTCCATTTGATTCGAATGATCTGACGGCCATACGCCACCTTCCAACCGGGTACCATTCACATCCAGATCATATTTCAAATAGGGCAGTTGCAAGATAGATTTATCCTGAGCAAGAATCACCCGGATTTGTGTCGGTGTAATGATGGCCTCCTTCACGAGCACTCCTTCCGATTGCTGGCCCAGAGGAAGATTCAACACTTTTCTGCTCGTGCCGCTAAGCATCTCCGTTTTATCTAATCGTATACCGATATTCAGGGACTGATCCATTCTGCCTTCTTCTTTATGATACGCGAGTACATAAGATGAGGCTTGCTGCTCTAACGTATCCAGGTTATAGAACTGTTCTGATATATATTCACCATTGGCTCCTGGCTTACCGCTTATACTCGGTGCAACCGACTCTAATGTCTGTCCTTTCTGATCATAAATCTTCAAAAAAGGATAAGCATAGTCACGGACATCAGACTGGTCATAAGTTAACGATGTAGACAGCATCACTTGATTATCTTTCTCGTTGAATACACTCACTGCGAGTTTACCCAAGCCGTCTTTATGGATATCGAATCCTTGTGACTTCCGCTGGGAGAGATCCAGGTTAATTGCCTGTTCCGCGGGAGCCAATACCTGGACTCCATTTACTGTGAAATCAACATCAGCTTCTTTTCCTGACGGTGTCCACTCCGTTTCAAAATAACCTTTGTATACTCCGTTCACCTGATCAAAATCATGATAATACCTGCCTTCGATCCGCTTCCCCGTCTCATCCCGCAGGCCGATCGAAGGGAATCTTACCGTATCCCCTTTGTACTTACCGGGGTTCAAGGTGTACAAAATAACGGTACGATTATCATCTGTAAAGGCAGTATCGAGTGTTAATGTTACCCCGCCGACTGTCACCGATTGATTCAGTTTCTGCCCAAGTCCATTTTGCAACGCATTCTGGATACCACTCCGGTGATTCAACAGGTCAAACCAGTCATAGTGGACTGCTGCATATACAGGTGTCGCCATAAGAATAACGGCTGCTGTTCCGATCAGTGTCGTTTTTTTCCATCTCAGGCTCCGCCGTACATTTTCCTTCGTCGCTACAGCATGAAGTTCAGGGCAACGCTCTTGATCCTTTTGGATCTGATCCCACATGGCATTAAAATCGGGATAGTGGATATCCGTTTCATTTTTCAGATGATGAGACAACCTTTTTTCCGTATGTTTCACTATATCCTTCCCCTTTCTGATGTTGTTTACTGGCCTTCTCCCATTTTTTCCTCAGCAAACGGATTCCCTTATATATTCTTGACTTCACCGTCCCTAGCGGAACCTCTAACACCTCTGCAATTTCAGATAAACTAAATTCGTTCATATAGCGTAGCAGAATGGCTGAACGCATCTTATCCGGCAGTTCCTGAACCCATTGTTCCCATAGTTCCGATTCCTCCACATGCTGAGCCACCTGATCAACCGGATCTTCCGTTCGCTGCGGCGTAAGCATAAAAAGCCTCTTTTCCCGTTGCTTGGATGCATGCTCTCTTTTCATAAAATTAAGGCAGTGATTCACTGTGATTTTCATCAGCCATGTTTTCATGTATTCTACCTTCCTCCAGTCCTGACGGAAGACGGTAATAAAAACGTCGTGGCAGACATCTTCTGCATTCTGCGCATGATGGAGCATGTAGTAACAAGTCCGGTACACATCCTTGTTGTACATTTCAAACAATTCCTTTTCGCTCAAATGTTTTACCTCCTTTCTCTGCATCAGCCTTTTCAAATCTATAGACAAAGCCAATTCTTCAAAGGTTCATTCTTCTTCTCTCAGCAGCCAAAAAAGAACGTTCACTTCCACAGCAATGCAGAAATGAACGCTCTTTATGGATTAATTCATGCAGGCAGGCTCAAGTATGCTACTTACGAGTCAGCCTAGATTTTTTTCACAAATTCGGACTTCAACTTCATCGCACCCAAGCTATCGATCTTGCAATCAATATCGTGGTCCCCATCGATCAGACGGATGTTCTTCACCTTGGTTCCCTGTTTTACGACGAGGGAGCTACCTTTCACCTTGAGGTCTTTGATGACCGTAACCGTGTCACCATCATTCAGTACATTCCCATTGGCATCACGCACAACTTTGGATTCCTCAGCATCACCTTGCTCTGCTTCCAGAGACCATTCATGCGCACATTCCGGGCAGATCAACAACAGGCCATCCTCGTACGTATACTCCGAATTACATTTTGGACAATTAGGCAAATTAGACATATGTATTAAACTCTCCATTCTGCATTTTCGCTATCTCGCAAGTATACGTGATTTCGGTGATATGTTCCATACGATGCCTCACTGCATTCCTCATTTGTCTATTTTTAAACGAAATTTAAAAGAACATGATCTTCAGTTTAAGGAAAGACCATTATGATTAGAAAACAGCGCATCATCGTAATGGTAATTATAAGAAAATTTTAACAGCATCAGTAATGGATTGCCCTTTGTAAAAACCGATACATGATTCTATAAAATTAATCTTTCATCCCAAAGGAGTTTCGCCTTATGTCATCCTATGTTTTTCCTATTCAGACCGCGTTTATTATCTTTGTCATTGCTTCTATGTTCCTGTTGGTGCCGTGGTTAATCTATGGTTATCGTAAAGATGGCTTCTTCAGCTGGTCACGGTTTACTGTCAGCTTTTCTTTTATTTTCTTCCTCTTAGCCGCCTACTGTCTGGTCATACTGCCGCTTCCGACGACTCGAAACACCTGTGCGGGGCACGCTGCAAATGCCGTCTATTATAACCTGACACCCTTTATGTTTGTGAAAGACATTATGAAGGAAAACCCCATCATCTGGTCTCAACCCTCTACGTGGATTAACATGATTAAGGGCCGAGCTTTCCTGCAAGTGCTGTTCAATGTATTACTGCTCATGCCACTGGGGGTATATATCCGGTATTTCTGGCAAAAGAGAGCGTACTGGAAACACGCCTTGGTGGCTGGCTTCGGACTTTCCTTATTTTTTGAAGTCACCCAACTCACCGGGTTGTACGGATATTACAGCTGTCCTTACCGGTTATTCGATGTGGATGATCTGATGCTGAACACCTCCGGTGCAGTGATTGGTTTCTTCGCAGCCCCGTTACTGCTGGCTTTATTCCCGTCACGCGCGAGTATTCGGGCCAAGAGCGAGCACATTGTGGAGCAGAACCGAGTCTATCCTGTGCCACAGCTGCTTGCACTGCTTATCGATGGTATTGTCGTGATGATCATCGACATAATCATGTCCATCTTCACAGCATCCAATGACATTCAAGATGCTATAAATACATCCACGGCGATGGTTATCGTTCTGTTCTTTATCCCTTGGGTACGCAACGGAGTTACACCGGGCTCTGCGGTTCTACGGTTCCGTTATGTGGATCGTCAAAGTGGTGTGCCTACGCTTCCGGCGCTATTGAAACGATTTATCGCCATCTATGCTCCGTGGCTTCTGATAACGATTATTCAACTGGTAAGCAATTATGCATACCCTAACACTCAGGATGATGTGCTTAATTCTTATCTGGTCTGGATTTTCCTGAGTTTAAATTTTGCGTCCTTCCTCGTGTATATTATCCTGTTCATCCATGTGGTGGTCGTGATATTCTCGGGCGGAAAACGTTCCTTCTACTTCGACGAGGTCTCTCGTACACGAGCCTCGCGTAAATAAGAAATCAAGTGTACTCTCCCTTACAGGGAGCATCACATATCCAAATAAGACGGCCTCTCATGGATAATTCATGAGAGGACGCCTTTTGTATTTTCAGATACCTGAATTGTTGAATCGTTGAAACCTCATCATGTTCTCTGCTTGGAAACGAAGGAAAGCATGCCTTACTTAACACCCAGCAGTTCGCGTTTAGAAGCCTCTGGATCATGAACAACTTCAATCTCATGGTTGAAAATGAGTGTCGCTCGATCCTGACGATATTCAGGCCATTCGATTCCCGCTGTCTCCGGTTTACCGTTTCTCGCAAAGGAAATCCAGGCATCCTGCACTTTGAGAGCAAGTGCTTTAGCCGCTTCATCCGGCACAGCCTTCATGAATTTTAGCGCATCCAGCGTGTTAAATACAAAGAACATCTCAATGCTGTGGATCGCCCTTTTCAGAAGTGGATGCTCCGGCATCACCCAGTCAAAACGGTACATCCACACTGGAGCATGCTTCTGCTGTGCAGATGCATACTGTAGTGCTGACCGCCAGAAGAACATATCCGTCATGACTTGAGCTTGTCCATCCGCTGTCTTCGGATAACTATCCGCGATAGCAGCGCGATTCTCCAGATCTGGTGTCATGAAATCAACACCCTGCACCATATCAATTTCATTCGAGAACGGTACATCTGGCTGTATAAACAATGCTCCTTCATGCTTCGTTGTGCCGATAAGTACAGACACACCTTGTGCGGAACCCTCGTTTACGGCTTGAAGCGGGATTTGCGGCAGTGTCTCACCATCGAGAACGGGTTGGAACAACAAGGCCATGCCTGCTCCGCTCTGCTGCTTCACCGTTTCCGCTGCCGCCATAATCTGTTCTACCGGAATGCTGTTTAGCTTATCTAGGTTGTCTCGGTCTACACCAAGAACCTTCAACATACCTTCACGCAAAGCCGAAGCTTGCTCAGAAGGCATGAGCTGCGAAGCGCCACTCTCCATGATGGCACGTTGGAACAGCCCCTTGGCTGCTGGCATCGCCATCAATGCGGCAATACTCATACTACCTGCTGATTCGCCGAACACCGTAACCTGACCCGGATCACCGCCAAAGGCAGTAATGTTATCTTTCACCCATTGTAGCGCAGCTACCTGATCCAGCAACCCTGCATTGGATACGTAGGAATCACCTAACGGAGCCATGTGCAGGAATCCTAGCGGCCCAAGTCGATAGTTAATCGTCACCACGATTACGTCGCCACGGACGGCTAGTTGTGTGCCATCGTATACAGGCAGACTGCCTGATCCGGTGACAAATGATCCACCGTGAATCCAGACCATAACGGGAAGGAGGTGGCTGCTTTCTTTTTCGGGTGCCCAGATGTTCAGATACAGGCTGTCTTCCGACTCTGGCGGCTTCTGCCCGCCCATCCACTCTGAATCATGACGTGGTTGTATATTCTCAGGCCCGAATTCGGTAGCCTGTCTGATTCCTTCCCATGACTCGGGCTTTACTGGAGCTCGGAAACGCAACTCTCCTACTGGCGGCTTTGCATACGGAATACCCTTCCATACACTTGCAACGTGTAAAAGCTCGCCTTGAACGGTACCATACTTCGTTTGAACTTGTAGTTCTCGCATTCCGCTTCTACATCCTCTCCGTGAATTAAATGCACTCATTGTTCATCATGATTAGAGCATGATAAGGACTAACCATGTGTATCTATTTGAGTATAAATCGTTGGCATACCCATTTACAACTTTACCCAGATGAATACATTGGGTGATGTTAGATAGGGGCCCACTTCGAGTTATAGTTACTTCGAAGTTAAGATACAAAGAAGGCTACCCGCTTTCGCAAGTAGCCCCTTTCTAGGATTCAGTTGTAAAGATCTTTAAACGATACATGTTCAGATAATGTTGCTTTAGAATTAGACACCCCTATAAATATTGTAAGTATGTATGTAATCAATCACTATAACTATTAGGGACACTTTGTGTTCCTTTGCTAACGGACCAACCCCCAAAATATGTATATGTATAGAGATTGACCTTACAAGCCCTGTTCTCCTCTACTTTTGTTTCTTTATTCGGGTACCAAAAGCTACAGCCAGCATAAAGAGTACACCTGCAATACTGAGAATAATCATAGTGGTATTAACAAAAGGGTCTCTACCATTCAAAAAATGAGGAAATAGGCGATTAAGAAATACGAGGGAGAAAACGAAAAATTGCAGAATGAAATAGGGCACATACATTTTATTTTGAGTTTTATGATAAAAGTACACGAGTAGTAGAAAAATCATGAAATTATATACGGATGTCGGACTTGTACTAAAATTTAAACATAACACAGTAAAACCAATGATAAAATCAATAATGATTAATCTTTTTATATTTTGTGCTTGCATACGGGGAACTCCTTAATAAATGTGTGAAAATATCTGGAAATCGAAAATTGTTAACGCATCATTCCCGATACATATTAAACAATTTATGCTAGAAAAATGTATCGATTAAACTACCTAACTTGTATCCTAGACTGTAAGATTTTTCAGCAAGAGTAACCGTGCTTTTTAGAAGAAGGTTAAATGTATTAAAAATAACAACTCCTAAAACAGGTATAATTACAGGTAACATCGACTTTCCATAACAGTTCCAGTTTATATTCCTCAAGAAGAGAACATCCTTTCACAAAAAATGGGTGAATTGAGAACAGTGTACAACATCTAATATTATAATCATATATAAAATACTGGGAATTATTACAGCTGTAAAATTTCACATAGCGAGCTTGATTGAGAGTTTTAAGGTTTCGCCTAATCTAGTAGGGACAAAAGAAAATAAAAAAACAGAGTCGTTTATAGGAGCGACTCTGTTGGACTATTACCATCATTTCAATAGCCGTCTGTTACTATTTTGGTAAAACGATGATTAGCCCTTCACTACTGGATACCGTACCGTATACTCCACACCCTCAATCCATTTCCCGGCAGTAAAATCACGCCCCCTCACAACCACCCGATCCTTGTAAATTTCAACATGCAGCCCTTCGCTACCCTCCAGATGCTCGTCCTCATCCGTCCATAGATAAGCAACAGAGGAAGCATTGAACATGGTTGGCATGTGGCCTGCACCATCGTACATCGTATGCGGTGCTTGCAGCTGCCAATGCGTATGCCCGGAGAACAGAATCGCTTGTGGGTACTTGGCAAGCACGGCTTTCAATTCCGCATCCTGATTCACGCCATACCAGCCTTGTGCCTGAAGTGATCCCGCAACGGTGTCCCTCAACGACTGATGGATAAAGATAAAAATGGGATGATCCAGTACAGCCTGTTCAGCCAGCTTCGCATCTAGCCACTCCAACTGTTCAGACGACATCTCACAGTCCTTCGGATGCGGTTGTTCCGTGCCGAGAAAGATATAATGATATCCATCGATCCAGTGATCGTGATAACTTCCCTTCATGCCTGTCGCCGCTTCAAAATCAATCAAACGCCGATGCCATAAGCCTGCTACAGTAATTGTTTCGGCGTTGGCTCCAGCAGGTATTTCCGTCTGAACTTCTCCATGTGCACTTCCATCTGTATTTCCATCCTCCCTGTCATACACATAGCCATCTACACCGCCATCTGGACTCCCCACTTCTCCTTCATGTCCGGCCTGCCCAGCTAGCTCGAATTGGTTGCCAGCCAGCTTCTGAATCAGCGCCGCTGACTCCTCCGCAGTCTGCTTCACCGGATGCTCTAACTCCGCATCTTGTTCCAGCAGTTCAGCAACATGCCCTTCGGTCATCTCAAGTAATACCATTGGCGGCTTCTGCCAGATGACTGCACCAATATCATGATTACCTACTGTGAAACGTATCTCCGGCAACTTCTCCGCATATTGCTCCCAGATTCGTTGCCATTCCCGATACTCGCTCGGCAACCCGCGGTCGGTTACATCACCCACATGCATAATGCCACTGCTTCCATCGCTAAACGAAGCTATATCCGCCAGCGCCTGCTCGAGATGCCGGTTATGAATATGATCTGCCTCGTCCCGTACATGTGTGTCCGTGATCACCTGAAAGGTAGCCAGTGGCTGCTCAGTAGTACTCATTACGAATCACTCCATTTCAGTCCAATAATGCCTATCAAAATAAAACCGATCCATACCATCGATGTCAGTCGTAGTCGTTCACCAAAGAAATAATGCCCCACCACGCCAATCATCGTGATCCCCACGCCTGACCAGATCGCATAGGCCACAGCCAGCGGCATATACTTGACGGCATAATTCAGAAAGGTGAAGCTTGCGGCGTAACACACAAACATCATCACGGAAGGCCACAATCTGGAGAAACCATCCGACACTTTAAGTAATATCGTGGCACTCAGTTCCAGACCAATGGCAAGTGCCAGCAACACCCAGCCCAGATAAGTCTGACTACTCGTCATCGGCCTAACCCACCGGAGAGCAATTCATGGAACGTCTGGATTGTGCGATCCGCCAGTTGTATTTTCCCAGACTCACCAATGCCAATCTTGTAGCCTGCTCCTGCAGCTCTCGCCATCTCCATATCTCCGTCCGTGTCGCCAATCACCATGACTTGCTGTGCCTGTACACTGAGTCGCTCACAAGCAAGTAGCAACATGTCAGGAAACGGTTTACCGCGTTCCACCAGATCTGTGCCAATGACGATGTCAAAGTAATCCTCCAGCCCCATCCATTGCAGATGTTTGACTGCATTTGCCGTTTCATCGGCTGTCACTACGCCCATTTTCAACCCCTGCTCGCGAGACTGCTCCAAAAATTCTCTCACACCAGGTAGCGGATGCGCCGGACGATGTAACTCCATCGCTTCCTCGGCCTGTGCGAGGCATGCTCTTACGATCATTTTGGCTTCTGCCCAGCTGAGTCCTGCACGATATCCATGCCACGTCAGAACGGCATATACTTCATCCATCGTACCCATGGCGAGCGGGCCCCGGACATCGTAACCGTTCATCCGCCCCTGTTCATCGTGAAACGTGCCCCAGATCTTTGGAAGATCGGCTTCATCCATCTCTAGACCACGAATAACCAGTTGTTCTCTGAAATCATTGAGCACACAATCTGTCCAGAACCCCCACATGCCTGTAAAATCAAGCAACGTCCCATCCTTATCAAACAGAATGGCTTCAACCTGCACCTGTGTTCTATCGTCTACTCTATTCTCTTGCATGGACTAAACTCCTTGTCTGTGATCGTAATGAATGGAAAGGGCGGTACGTGTTGTACCACCCTTTTTCCTTAGGCACTAAAGCTTATACATGAGAGAAGATGCAAACTTCATGTATTACAATGAATTATTTAGCGATTCGATCCAGTTCTTTCTGTGCTTTCTCTTTGGCTTCCTTCAGCGCCTGCTCTGCAGGAACATTGTTGATCTGCACTTTATCCGCTGCTTCTTTCAGGGCATCGTTAATTTTGCCGCCTGTTGGATCACGGAATGGAGCTGAAGCATGTGCTGCCTGTTGCAATGGTACGGTAATCTGTGGGTTCTCTTCGCTAAACTTCTTGAAGTCTGGATCTTGCTGTGCAGATTGGCGTACCGCAATGTAACCTGTGTTCATCGACCATGAAGCGGTGTTCTCGGTTTTGGAAAAATACGTCAGCCATTTATACGCTGCCTGTTGTTGCTCTGGACTAGCTGCTGCCGGAATACCTGCAAGGATTGCACTCGCTACCGGTTTGCCTTCGCCAATGCCTTCCCAGCCTGGCTGTTGCATGGCCGCAACGATTTTAAAGTCCAGATCGCCTTGGTCGCCACTTGAACCGGTGTATCCAGCCGCTTTATTTTTCATCACATCGTCAATGGTCTTGTACCAATACTCCCAGCCTTGACCGCCATATTGAATGCCCATGATTTTGTCTTCGTTGATCCATTTACGGAAAAGTTCCCATGTCTCGATCCATTCAGGGGAGTCAATCAACACCGTTTTACCGTCATCACTGAGGATTTTGCCGCCTTTGCCCATGACCGCATCGATCATGTTGTCTCTACCCCACATCGGCTCCCAGCCGTAGAAGGTCGTTTTACCATTTTCCTTCTTGGTCATCTTCGCGGCAGCCTCGGCAAATTTCTCCCATGTCGTCAGGCTTGCCGGGTCAATTCCGTTCTCTTTGAAGGTATCCATACGGTAGTACATAATTTGAGTCGTGCCATACATCGGTAAAAAGAACTGCTTGCCATCCACATTCCCTTGTTCCAGGAACGTTTGAATGAAATCATCTTTTTTGAATTCCGGATCAGCCGCGATCATCTCATCCATAGGTGCATAGTAACCTTTGCGCGCCCAGTCAATATTGGCACTCAGAACGGCGGCAGGTACTTTCTTGGACGCAATGGCCGCTTGAAGCTTCTGCTCTGTCTCGGTGTAGTCCGCTTGTACAATGCCCTTCACAACCACTTCATTCTGCGAGGCGTTGAAGGCATCGATTTTCTTTTTCATATTGTCACCCAGATTACCGCCCAGCCCATACCAGAACTCAATCTCCACTGGTGCTTTGGCCTGTGTGTCCGTACTGCCGCTAGCAGCAGCCGTTGAATTCGATTCTGCCGGGGCTTGTGTTCCACAAGCGGTTATTAAAGCGAAGCTTGCGGCAAGTACCAGCGACATGCCACCTTTCCAGCTCAGCTTCATTTTCTTTTTTAAAGTCATGCCTGGCTTGCTCCAATTCATTGTTGTTCCTCCTGTTTTTGGGTGACTTTATTAGGCAAAAGGTGAAGCATATCAATTCTTGTTGACGCCAGCCGTCATGTTAACACTCTGCATGATCGTTTTCTGGGTGAACACGAAAAGAATAAGTAAAGGTGCGATGGTAAACGCACTTGCAGCCATAATCTGCGGCCAGGCCAGGCCATAGGCTCCGCCCTCCACGAAGAAACTTCGCAGCCCGGCAGATACCAGCTGCAGGTCAGGGTCTTTGGTGATGAGCATTGGCCAGAAATAGTTGTTGTACTGTTCGATAAATGTAATCAGCACCATCACGGCGAAGCTGGAGCGAACGAGCGGTGCAATAATCGTCCAGAGAATGCGGAAATGCGATGCCCCGTCCAGCTGTCCGGCTTCCACGAGTTCATGAGACACCTGCATAAAGGCCTGACGAATCAGGAAAATGGAGAACACACTGACACAGTTGGATACGATCAGGCCCGTGTAGGAATCCAGCAGATTCAGCTCACTTAACACCAAGTAACCTGGCAGATATACGGCTGTGCTCGGGATCATGTAACCCACCAGAATGATGGCGGTCAACGTTCCTTTGAGGCGGAATCTCATATGAGTCAGGGCGTATGCCATCATGCTGGAGTTCACAATCTGGAGCAGACAGATCGCTATGGCGACCCCGGTGCTGTTCAGCATGTACCGTGCAAACGGTGCAGCATTCCAGGCATCCACGTAGTTCTGCCACAGAAATGTCTCCGGCCAGAAGGTCGGTGGGAACTGCCAGATTTCATCATTTGTTTTGAATCCGCTAATGACCATCCAATAGAACGGAAAGGCAGTGGCAAGTGCAATAATAGCTAGCACCAGATAGCGAAGGATGGCACTGATTTTTACTTTTTTACGGGATGCCTTATGCATCTCTCTGGGCTTCATTTGGCTAGTTTTACTTTTTGGCATAGTCATTGTCATTAGTAGTGCACCAGGCGTCTGCCAAGCAGGAAGGACACTCCCGATAACAGCACGCAGATCAGAATAATAACTACAGCGATCGATGAAGCTTCTCCGACATTAAACGATTCAAAAGCAGACTGATAGTACATGTACAGCAGCGTTCGGGTTGAACCCGCCGGGCCGCCTTGGGTCATGACATTAATCTGGTCATAAGCCTGCAGCGATTGAATGGTCAGAATGATGGAGAGGAAAAAGGTCGTTGGCGAGATCAGCGGCAACGTAATGCTTCTGAACTTGTCCCAAGCTCCCGCCCCGTCAATAGAAGCTGCTTCAAGCAGATCGGACGGCAGATTCCGCAGAGCTACCAGATAGAACACCATCGCCCAACCAATGGACTTCCACAAGGTTACAATCAACACAGCAACCAGTGCCCAGTCCATATCACGAAGCCATCCAATCGGCGATATCCCCGCCCAACCTAGTATCAGATTGGCCAGACCCACTTGCGGTTCAAAAATCCATGACCAAGCGATGGATACGGCAACCGTTGGTGTCACCCATGGTGAAAAGAGTAATGTGCGAAAAATACCGGATGATTTCATTTTGCTATTCATCAGCATCGCTAGTGCAAGTCCTCCCACAATCGTAGGGATCACACTCCCGAGTCCGAACAACAGCGTAACTTTCAAAGATCGATAGAATTCAGAGTTCGTTAGCAGGTACGTGTAGTTATCCAACCCGACGAACAGCTTGTCCGGGCTCATGAAGTCCCAGTCCGTAAAACTGAGATATACGATGTATCCCAGAGGCCCCAGCCAGAAAATCAACAGCGGGATTAGAGCAGGCAACGTGAATAGAACCGCCTCCGACTCCCTCCAACATTTCAAACGCAATTCTCCCACTCCTTATTGTCCAAATTTTCTTTAACAATTGGCAATTTATAGATATATATTGACTTGTTTAATCTTCTGTACAAAAATGATTGTACATTCGAATTGAAAAATCTATTTCGGGGTTGTGTTAAAATTCGAAGGAGTCATGTAAAATATGAATATGTTCATGGAAACGTTTATTCTATTGCCGAGGTGACATTGTGGGAAAAGAAATTGCCGGGAACCCGAATCATTTATCGTTACCTGATCGGTCTGCACTAAGGGAGAGAGTCATCGAGGCGATTGCCAATACGATGGACTTATATGGGGTTAATCATACGTTTGGTAAATTGTATGGCGTGATGTATTTCGAAGACCGTCCAATGACGCTGGAAGAGATGAAAACCTCTATGAATATGAGCAAAAGCAACATGAGTTATGCCGTTCGTTCGTTAACCGAATCTCAAATGATCTATAAGCTGGACGAGAAAAAGGAACGGCAGGATCAATATGTGGCGGAGACTGACTTCTTTCGCACGTTTCAAAACTTCTTCGGATTAAAGTTGCAACGGGAAGTGGATGTGATGCTGGAAGGCATCCGCGAGGTCATCCCTGACCTGACAACCATAATTCTATCGGAACATACAACTGCACAAGAACGGGAAGAGGCCTTGCGAGATTTGCACAAACTCCAGCATGCAGAGCAATACTATGTCTGGCTTCAAGGATTCGTGGATCGTTTGCGAGAGGGTAGGCTCTATGAACAACAAGCAGAAATACCGGAACAGCAGAACTAGCCCTGCTGAGCATAGACTTAAAGATGTTGGATCTTAGCAGAGTAGATTGAGTTGCAGATATGAGATGGAGATCAATCCATTATAAAATAAGCATATACAACAAAGAGCTGTACCCAGCCGATGAATGGCTTTGGGGCAGCTCTTTTGAAACCTACATATGTCTAAGTATAAAAGATAAACTTGGCCTTGATTCAAAATACAAATATGTGAAATCTGTTGTTTGAATGTAACATGCACCATTCCACTTATCATCTACAGGAAAAAGAATTGATTTGAATTTCACTTTTTCTGCAGAGTTATTGCCATTGTTCATCTCTATTGTAATTGGTTCATTATAGACATATTCTATGGCGCCACCCTTTTTTATATCATTGACCTCATCTTCTGATAACGGAGCATTGCCACCTGACATCATATCTCCTTTTTCAAACACAATTAAAGAGAGAATCTGGTCAAAACGTTGCGGATCTTCTTTTTTATGTATTGTTTTCTGTTCTTCAGCGCGATAAAGATTTATTAGATCTGGCTCCCATTTCTCCAGTTCACTACTCGGATGGAGATACCATCCCAGTATGAAACCTAAAGCAACCGTGATGAGCACTATAATGGAAACAGATTTATTGAGCTTCATCCTTTCACCTCTCATGCTTATTTACGTTATAGTATACTGTGAAAACATTATTCATGATTTTCATAATCCCTATGCTACTTCAATCTCAGTAGATACACAAAAAACCACCCCCTCGGGTGGTTTTTTGCTTCCATCTTTTTAGTTAAAAAACTACTTCTGTGCTGCAGCTTCAATATCTGCGTAGGCCCAGTGTGTTGCAGGCACGTCGCTAAAGGATGGCGTCGCCACTCCTGTCAGCGGTGTACGTTTGAACAGGACGTTCAGCACTTTTACTGCTTCTGCACGGGTCAGTTTGCTGTCTGGTTTGAATGTACCATCATTGTAACCCGTCATCAGGCCTGCGGATTGCACATAGGCAATCGCATCGGCTGCCCACAGATCCGCGGCTACATCCGTAAAGGAAGATACTTCTGATGCTGTTCCTGTGGTATCCGTTGTTACAGCGTTCGTTTGTTGTTTCTGCAACCAACGGTACGCGATTGTTGCCATCTGTGCACGCGTAATCGAACCTTCTGGTGCAAACGCTGTGCCACTCAGACCATTCATAATACCTGCGGCTTGTGCTTGTTGAATCTCACTTGTTGCCCAATGTGTTGCGGCTACATCGGCAAAGGTTGTCCCTGCCACCGTAGCTGTTGCTGTTTCACCCGGCAGATTACGAGCCAGCATTGCAGCCATCTGAGCACGTGTAACCAATGCATCTGGACGGAAATCTGCACCGAAACCTTGGATGTACGGGTGATTTGTCTTTTGAGTAGCTTTCAGTCCATCCACGACAACCAGTGTAAACGTACTGAACTTGGTTACCGTAAACTCAATGCCTTCGCTGTTATTAGCTAGTTTCACGAGCTTGCCTTGTACCAGTTCTTTGGTACCGTCACTGTGTTCAATGTACACAGCCAGGTTATCCAAAATCTGCTGACGAGCTGCCGCATCCGTTGGCAGGCTGTTACCTAGCGGCAAAGTCAGCGTCACTTCACGGCTCTGCATATTCGTTTCGATCTCAACTGGACGAGCCAGTACACGAACATTCGTATTTGGAGCAACTTGCTGAATCACTTGCTCTTTCTTCGCCCGCTCTTCCAAGTCTTTGCGCTCCGATTCCTTTTTGAGTGGAACTACGCGGAAGTACAAGTCTTGATCGAAGCCGTTGATTGATTTCGTCGGAATTGAAATGACTGCATTCTCTGTTGAGATTTCCAGTTTCATCGAACCGTCACTTAGATCTTTGACAGCTGTTTTAGGAATTTCAACCCGAGTCTCAGACACAGCATCTTTCGTATCTGGAATCACAATGCGTGCCGTATTGCTACCCAGTTGTTTTGCCTTTTCAACCGATTGTTTGGCGATCGCATCTGTCATTTTCACCAAATCTTTAACCGTACCGTTGGTTTCGGTTGTACGTGTGATTGGTGTCTTGGTCAGGTTGGTGCCGTTAACGCTATTCACATCCACCACGATCTGCTCTTGCTTGGTTGTTGATACATTCGTTGCTGGTGCAGTTGATCCACCGCCCCCGTTACCATTACCGCTGCTCGAGTTACCACCAGTATTGTTGCCATTATTGTTGTTTGAGTTACCCCCAGAATTACTGCCACCTCCTGTTGAAGAATCAGGGTCTGTGGGAGTGATTACAGGACCGAAGTAACTATTAAATGCCTTCTGAATTTGTTCATAACTCTGATATCCTTCAACCGGTTTCTTGTCAAGCATCCATTGAGCGAGCTGTCCCATTTTGACCTCATCATTTGCAAAACTGGACATCTTGCTGAAATCCAGAGGGAACTTTTCATTCGTTACTACTTCTTGTTCTATCAATTTCTGGAAGGTGTGCAATTTCAATAAAGCATTGGCCATTCCCTCAGTTCCGTCTGAGCTGTTAATAGGTGAATACTGCATCAGCAGCATAAGGAAGAAACCATAGGAATCCTTCGTAAAGATATCCTCATCATGCGTAAAACGCTTAGCGATATTAGACAATAACTCTTTATCCACTTTCGAGAACGAGAGATACTTCATACCAAGTCCTTGTAAACTCATAAACAGAGGGGAAGACGTATATTGAGATACCTTACTCAAATGAGTATATAAATCCTCCAAATGCTGGTTAAACAAGACTACATCGGTTTGCAGGAATGTCATGAGGCCTTTGTATCCAACCTCCAAAGCATATTGCACTTGAGCATTTGTATCGTACTTTTCATTGAAAGGTATAAACTTCTTTACCGCACGAGCAACAATCAACTGATCATTTGGATGGAGATTTTTAAACCCTTCTGGAAGCTCCAACCAATCTGGGCTTTTAATAATGGCAAGGATTTCTGCTTCGCTTTTGCTTACACGAGCATTATTCAACTCTTCGAGTGGATTTAATTCCTCGTTGGACGAGTTATTATTTCCCGAATTGGAGTTATTGTTACTGCCAGTACCCTCATTATTCTCAGGGCTAGTGTTCGTGTTCGTATTTGTGTTGCCCGTGCTACCCGTGTTCTCATTATTATTTGTACTCTCTGTATTTGAACCGCCGCTGCTGTTTTGTTCCGTACCGCTGTTATTATCTAATACTTCATTGCTATTGCTTGTCGACGTATTATTCGATGGATCAGATGATTCCGTATTGACGGGTGAATTCGTGCTTGTTGTAGAGGTTGAATTACTGTCAACCGGTGTTGCCCCCGCAGGACCAGCACCAGTTAACGCTCCCTGTAGCAACATGAGTGAAACGACGAATAAACTAAATGATTTTCGGATCTTGCCCATTTTCATCCTCCTCAGATGTTCTCATTCTAAAATACTTGCTCTATCTTTTCTGTTAAATAGATAGGCCTATTGTAGTACACAACTCTGAACGGATTCTGAACAAAAGGGTAAAAATTAGGTGATAAAACCGTTTTCAGCAGATAAAACGGACTATTTTTTCATCTTTTTCGTCAAATTTCAACATTTATACTGTTTAAAACATTATTTAAGACCTATACATCCCTATAGCTGTCCAATCTCAAAAGACTAACAAAAGAAACCACCCGTGGGGGCGGTTTCTTCTTTTTTATCCCAGATAGAAACAAGACTACTAATCAATACATTTTGTTTTTCCTTTACCTAACTTGACTGCCTCAACTGGATGAATTCCCCGATATCTTTGCCAAAGTTATATATAAGTAAAGCACCACTGGCGGCAAAAAAAATCAGAAGAACAAGACCTATAAAAGGATGCTTACCAACATAATCACTTAAATTCGAATAAAACATTTTTACCTTATTCATCATTAATCCCCTATCAAACAAATTCTTTCGACCTACTTTTCTTGGACCTGAATTTTGACTAACATTGATTAAGTTTAATCTTCCCCGTCCTGAACCTCCGGTTTATACTCCCGTAATCTTCCCTCATAAACCAGCTTCAACTGCTCACACTGGCGAAAATCATCCGGGGTCACAAGTGCAGGTAGCTTGTTCCACAGCTTGATCCCTGAGCGTTGCAATATCTCGGCTACAAACTGTGAGCAAAAATAGGAGTTACTGAACTCCACCGGTTCCTTGAGCGTAATGCCAAGAACGCCGAGCAGGTTGTACATATATTTCTGGCGACTGCGTATGAAAATGTGCAGCACACGCTTCATTTTTTCCACTTCACGTTCCGATACTTGAAGCTCGTAGATGACACATGTCGTATTCGGATATTTACTGTACGTCCCTGTCTGGATATCCTCCTTCACAAACCCACCGTTCAACGGATTGCTCGGATGTTTGCGGCCGAAGCTGTACAATTCCGTTAATTCCCGGTCAAACGAGATGGAAGCGTGATTGTACGGCGCTTTGGTGTAAGTCTGAATAACTCTTGTGAACAGCGTACCTGTATTTGTCAGCAAAATATAAATCGAACGTTCTTCGGTCATCCTCATATTTCCCCTTATCAAGTTGGCACTATTCCTTCATAATAACATAGGTACCCTATATTGGAATCTCATATTGAATAAGCAGGTGATCTTCGTACATGAACAGCTCTCTATTCACATTAACCCTGATTTTTGCAGCTTTACTCGTTATACATATTGTGTACAAAGTCATTGCTAAACTGCAGCCGGACAAGGATTATTCGGGCATTGGAACGAAAATCAAAACCTGGTGGGGCATGCTGGCCATCTTTTGCCTCGCTACCCTGTTTAATCCCATCGTCTCGCTGATCTCGCTCATGGTGCTTGCATTTTTCTCACTTAAAGAATACTTCTCCATGATTCGCAACACCCGCAAAGCCGACCGTCGTCTGTTTCTTTGGGCATATCTCGCGATCCCGGTGCAGTTTTACTGGATATACATTGGATGGTATGGCATGTTTATTATCTTTATTCCGCTCTATGTATTTCTCGTCTTGCCCATGCCACGTCTGATCAACAAAGGAACGATCGGGTTCCTGCGCAGTGTCAGTTCTACTCAGTGGGGACTCATGCTGATGGTATTTGGGTTAAGTCATCTGGCTTATTTCCCGTTTGCCTCACCCGAGTACGGATCAAAGCTGGTCCTCTTCCTTGTGGTGTTGACACAGCTTAATGATGTGGTGCACTATCTCGTATCTCTATATTTGGGCAAACGGAAAGTGGTGCCTACAGCCAATCCTTTTATCACATGGGAAGGGTTTGTGTGTGCATTCCTGGTCACGACGGCAACCTCCTATTTCATCCATTCCTATCTTACACCATTTGATTGGCAATTCTCCTTGTTCATCGGGGCGCTGATCGGGCTCGCCGGGTTCTTCGGCAGCCTCACCGTATCCGTGTTGAAGCGTGATTTGCTGATCGGAGATGACAACAAGTCAGACGCGCTCAAAAAGAGTTATCTCAGCCGGGTCGACAGTCTCACCTACACCTCGCCGGTCATGTTCCACGTCGTTCGATATTTCTTTGAATTTATGTAGTGGTCAGATGTCAAAAGGCCTCCTCAATACCCCTTACAAAGAGGATACTTGAGGAGGCCTTACTAATATTAATGTCATCTAACGTCTCATACTCAGTTGTCTTAATCGAATAAATTCAAGAATATCATTTAATTCACGGAACTTTTCATTATGATGTCTTTCATCATCACCAGAGTGAATATGGAATGGATCATATTTTGTAATAGAAGAAGGTGTGCCGACTGGGTGATTATGAGCGTGGAATTTCATGATCAATTGTTTGTTGCTATCGTACCAATCATACCAATATAACTCAATGAAACATCGACGCTTATCCAGTTCCTCAATGCAAATTAATTTAGAGAAATCATGAAACAGGATTGTTTTTCTAATACTCCTGTTATCACTTCGAATTCCATTTGCACTTTCTCGAATTTCGGAGATGATGTCTGAAAAGTTTACCTCTATGAAGTTAAAGTTACTTTTCGGTATCTTTAAACTCAAGTCTCTGCCTCCCAAGCAAGTGTTGCCAAACTTGAGCATCGGTTTCTTCCTCAGATGTCAGTTCACTTTGTGTCCCGAGCGTTTGTTCAAATTCACCACCGTATTTTTCTTCATAAAACGAGATTTGACGAGTGTAATATTCCAAGTCGTTCTCTTCCTTTGTTATAGATTCATCCTCCTGCTTCTTCCACATATCCACAACATCACGAACAGTGACGACTTTCCCTGATGACATCCTAAAGGCTGTATCATCTGCTATCTTATTATGTTTATTAGCAGCCGCTTTTTGAACACCAATGAATCTGCCTTGTTTAAGCCAATTGTGAATCGTCATGACACTAACACCGAAAAACTGGGCTAATTGGCTAGGTGTATATTCTTCAGCGATATCTTTTTTATCTTTTGGATATACAAATTCTACATCCTTTTCTGTGGCGACGATTAGAGCGTGCTGCAACAATTGCTCAAATCCTTTTTGAAAGGCTTCATGATTATCAAAAATTTCTTCGTCAAACTCTTGTATAAGGGTTTCATTATTACGCAAAGCATGTGCAAGTACTTTAAACAGCAGAACACTGTTCTCATAATCGCCTAACTTGAAAGCAAGTTCCCTAGCAATATGATTTGAATTTTTGTTAAATAGACTCTTCTCGCTATATGTAATAGGCATAATCAATTCACCTCACACTCCTATATTATGTCATTCTTCACTTAAATTCAATAACCAAGTTAAATTAACTTAAAACAAGTTAAACATCATTCAATACTCTAGTATAGCTTGCATTATGAATTTTATACCGCTGAAACGAATCCTAACTGCAAAATAAAACTCCTCCGTTCTATACGAACGAAGGAGCTGAATCCATTCCACTTCTTGCTTAACATATATTTACTTCAACTGAATCTCCTTCTCGGACATCAGCATGTTACCCTCATCATTGGTAAATACAAATGTGGCTTTTCCGCGTTCACCCTTCATCTCGTCCGAATAGATAAAGCCTGAGAACTGTCCATTACCGCTAAAATAAAAGCCGTCCTCTCCGCTCCCGCCATGCTCGATCGCTTCCTGCATCGTATTCACAATCGTTACCGTGTTGGATGTCCAGCGCATTTCCGTTAGACTGTAACCTTTGGGCACTTGTTTGATCGCAAAATCAAAGCTGTTACCCTCCATCGGTTTATCCGATTGATCAATGACAATGTCAATCTCCTCTGATGTCGCCGCAGCGTCAGATTGCATCTGCATCTTGCTCTCTTCGCCTTGTGCGCTATTCTGGTCCTTGTTATTTTTGGCATCCGCATTAGGTATAGAGCTTTGTCCAGCCTCCTCGATCGGTTGCTTGGACTGCGGGTAAGCGTGCTCTTGTACAGACTCTTTATTATTTTTCGCGCCACAGGCGCTAACGACAATGACCATACATAACACAGCTGTATAAAGTGCAGACCTCTTGATCGTCAGTTTCATACTTCATCTTCTCCCTTCCATTCTTCTTGCATCCTTCTCACACAGATTGGAACGTGAACCTTAATCATCACTACACCATATCGTCCCTCATGAAGCTCCATAATATGTAAATGATTTAAAAATTCAGATTGCAACTGTTTTTTCGTAGTGATGAACGTATGAGTTTTCAGCCAAGAAGTTGGGGAGCAGAATCATGCCATTTCTAATGATTAATGACGAAATTGCGGTAAATCCAGCACTTGTCCCGTTTGAATTGTTCCGTGGGCCAATTGGTTTGTATTTTTAAGCGCTTCGACATAAATCCGAGTATCCATCTGCTCTGGTTTGTTCGCAAGGGATATACTCCACAGTGTATCGCCTGAAGATACAACGATCTGCTGATTCAGATGTACCGGCTGATCACCAGCTGAAGCCTTGAACACTACACTGCAACCAGCAATAAATACAGTAATCGTAATGAGAAATTTAATCATTGCTCGGCGTGTTATCTGATCTCGCAAGGAAAACATAGAAGTATGCTTTTCATACGTAAACTCTGGTTTTGCCATCAGAACCTGTTCATGTTTGTGAATGCTTTTATACGTAGAATATCTCATCTTGATCTGACCTCCGATTCTTATCTTCCCTTTTTCGTCAATCTCCGCATGATTTCTCTATATCTTTTCATTTAAAAACAATTTTTTTCTATCTAACTAAACTTTAAGTAGGCACATATTACTACCTTTTAACTAAATACATAGGTCAATGTTATCACTTCATTCTAAACAAATTCTGAACAATTCATGGTTTGGGATAAAAAAGCAAATTAGAATCCAGAATTGATGCCTGATTTTCGGTGATGGGAGATGTGATTCTACCCTATAATTAAGGAAAAGATTACGATTTTAGTGAAGTGAGGACGTGCGGTTCAATGATCTCTGCCGATCTGAAAGAACAATATTATCAGGCGCTGGTTGCCAAAGATTCAGAATATGAAGGTTTATTTTATGTCGGGGTTAAAACAACGGGTGTTTTCTGTCGCCCTACCTGCCCTGCGAGGAAGCCAAAGTTTGAGAACTGCGAGTTTTATGAAACGGCCCAGCAGGCCCTGCTTGCGTCATTCCGTCCGTGCCAGCGTTGTAAGCCTTTATCTCACCCCAATCATGTTTCGGATGTGGTTCGCATGCTGATCGAAGCTGTAGAGAAGGAGCCGGAGAAACGCTGGAAGGGACAGGATTTTAAAGCATTATCCATGGATGAATCTACAGCCCGCCGTCAATTCAAAAAAAGATTCGGGATGACCTTTGTCGAATATGCACGGGCTCGGCGTATGGGACTGGCGCTGAAGCATATTCGCTCAGGACGTACCGTCATCGATAGCCAGCTCTCTACTGGGTATGAGTCGAGCAGCGGGTTTCGGGATGCCTTTTCGCGAATTATGGGAGCTGCACCTACCCATGTAGATGAGGAACGGATATTGAAAGCAGCCTGGATCGATACCCGTCTTGGCCCTATGATGGCTGTGGCGGATGAGCAGGCTTTATATTTGCTTGAATTCATTGATCGCCGAGGGCTGGAACGTGAGGTGGAACGCCTGCGCAAACGTACTAAATCTGCGATTGTACCTGGCACAACAGCACCTATTCGATCGATTGAAAGGGAATTAAATGAATATTTCGACGGCAAAAGGACAGCGTTCGACACAGCGTTGTTCTGTTTAGGAACACCATTTCAAAAACAAGTCTGGGAAGTTTTATTAGCTATCCCAGCCGGGGAAACGAGATCCTATCAGGAGATCGCAAATGCCGTTGGGAAACCGTCTGCTTGCCGAGCAGTGGCACAGGCCAATGGTGCTAATCAGCTAGCAATTGTTATTCCATGTCACCTTGTCATTAATACAAGCGGAGAACTGGGCGGTTATGGAGGAGGACTAACACGTAAAAACTGGCTGCTTCAGCACGAGCGACAGATGTCATTACAGTAGGAATTTTCAGTAAAAGCACCTTATCTATTTCTGTAAAGGAAGTGAGCCAAAATGAAAAACAACCATTGCACACAGAAAGAAAAAGCTGAACAATTTCATCAATATCATGTGAAGGGACAACCACTCGTACTGGTGAACGTGTGGGATGCCGGGAGCGCACAGACCATTCAATCTACAGGTGCCAAAGCTATTGCTACGGGAAGCTGGTCTGTTGCCGCCGCTCATGGGGAACAGGATGGTGAAGCTCTGCCGTTCCAACTGGTGCTTGCTAATCTTGCACGTATTACAAAGAGTGTAGATCTGCCTGTAACCATCGATATAGAGGGAGGGTATGGCAGGTCTGTGTCAGAAGTGAAGCAAAACGTGTTGCAAATTATTGAACATGGGGCTGTAGGCATCAATATCGAGGACCAGTTGCCACATGGTGAAGGTTTGTACAGCGTCACAGAACAATGTCTGAGATTATCCGTTGCTCGCGAAGCTGCAAGTGAGGCAGGCATTCCCCTTTTTATCAATGCACGCACAGATTTATTTCTACAACAAGTTGCTGAGAAACATAATGAAGCGTTAGTTAACGAAGCAATTGCACGGTCCGAGGCATATGCGGAAGCAGGAGCAAACGGTATATTCATTCCAGGTTTACAGGACCAGCACTGGATTCAGGAACTATGTGACCGTTCGCCAATTCCCGTCAACGTGATGGTAACCTCCAACGAACCTTCACCCAGACAACTGGCAACACTAGGTGTAGCACGAATCAGCTACGGGCCTTATCCATATCTGCAAGTCATGGAGAACCTTAAAGCACTTGGGCAACGTATTTTAACAGAAGCATAAGGATTATACTGGAGAGGTGTGTTCATACCACGCCGTACCACGCTATCCTTCATGAACAGAGGATGTTTCAAGCCTTCACCTGTGGTATAATCCCACTACCTAACAGTAACAGGAGGCACATATGCTTAACGTTGAACAAAAGCTTGAAATTCTGGAGTCATACCCACAGCTGCAGCGCAAAAATGTTTCTCTGGGGCGTGTGAATTTCCACTACGAGGACAGTGCCTACGAAAAAAAGATTGTAGCACTCCATATTCACCCGAACGGTAATGGTTATATCTATGCAGGGTTATTGCCGAACTACGAGACGGATGCCAAAGGATTCGTCAATGTCCGTGATTACTCCGAAGCAGATCTGCGCACATTGCTGGATGCAACGCTTAAAGCAATGTCTCATAATCCAGATGCAGTTGAAGTGACTGAGAAAGCACCGTCCCCTAAAGAATCTGCTCCGGTTATCCTGTCATCAGGCGGTGGGATCTGGATCAATGAAGAGGGACACACACTTACGTTAAAGTATGATAATGACATGTGGTGTGTATATGCTGGTCAGGAGCTGGAGATGGCTTTTGAATCACGCGGTGAAGCTGGCGAGTATCTTGAAGAGGAAGGTTTCAAACCACAGGCTCGAGCTTAGATGAAAGTACAACCCATGTGAGAAAATAAAGAAAACACGAGGCGCGCATACGTCCTCGTGTTTTTCTTATCCCTCGTGCCTAATTACTGGTGTAATTAATACTGAATAACCTCATTTACGTTCCCAAAAGGCTTAAACTCTGTAATTGATCACAGTTAGTCTTTGCTGCCTTTGCGTACCAACGGAGCATGCTTCATCATGGGGTACGTAGACAGAAGCAGCGCGCCACCGATTATACCCAGCACCGTGAATACGAGCATCCGATTTTGATAGGCAATCCAGAGCGTGAATTGTCTCATATCTCCAAACGCAACCACCAGCGACATCACCAAGCCCAAACCAAACAACAGAAACAGAAAGTTGCGCATCCCCAATCGAATCCAGCAAACGGTCAGGAAAACGGAAAGACCGAGTACTAAAAGTCCAAGCATCAAGTCAATCCACAGATAAGGAAATACAAGATAATCAGAAGAGTAGAGCATACCCGGTTGGAATAACGTGACCTGCAGCCCTCCTTCTACATTCAGCAAATGTACAGCCAAATAAATTAAATGCAGAAAGACCATTGTGCCGGCAACCATGCAGGCCCCCATCAGATAGAATGACTTCATGAATTGAATCCGTGTGCTGCCCATACCAATAGCTACCGGATAGAGCGTGATCAGACCTGCAATGGCAAAAGTACATATCCCTCCATACATCGGCCCGAATAACTGCGAGGAATAACTGACGCCAAACAGAAAACCTATAGCGATATAGATGGCTGTCAATCCAAGAGCAATGGAAGTAAAGATGATTAGATATAAACGCATATCGTCCAAAATCAGCCGATTGGTTCCTTTTACTGCATTCATGCTCTCACCTCTTCCTGCTTGCGGGTTACATTCACCAGATAATCCTGGAATGCTGCCTTTTCAATGGATACCCCATGTTGCTCGGCCTTTGCGATCCATCCCTTGGAATACACGTCATCAATCATCACTTTTCCGGTTGTGCCCATACGGGCAGAATCGATAATAATGGAACCTTGAGACGCTGCTTCCACATCTTGAATTAACCCTGTTAGCAGAATTCCACGTTCGCGTATTTCCTCCATAGAATGATGGTATAACACGTTCCCTTGATGGACGACAATCAGCGTTTCACACAGAGGCTGTACCTCTTCAATGTGGTGCGTCGAGATCAGAATCAGGCGAGGGTTATCTTCATACGTCTCCAACAATGCCTCATAGAACAGTTTCCGTTTCTCAGCATCGAGCCCGTTGGTAGGCTCATCCATAATCGTTACACTTGCATTACTGCACAGACCCAGAATAATTTGAGCGGCTGTCTTCATGCCCTTTGAAAATTTACTAATCTTCTGATTAGACGGTAGTTCAAATACATCGATAAGCTGTGTGGCAAGCTGCTGATTCCAAAGGGAATGAAAATGCGATCCGATCTTGACCAGGTCATCCATCGTCCAGTTTTTACCGAGTGGATGATTCTCCTGGATATAACATAAATGCCCTTGAGCTGACAGATTATTATAAGGGTTCTGGCCCATAATCTGAATTGTTCCACTGTCCGGGCGGTTGTGCCCAGCGAGCAGGCTCATTAGCGTAGTTTTACCAGCACCGTTCCTTCCCCAGATTGCCCCAATCACAGGCTCACTCTCATGCAAGGTGACGTTGTTTAGTAAAGGGGGGTTATTCTGCTGATAACTGTAACATACCTGTTCCATCTGGATCATACTTCACTCTCCTTATTGTTCTTGCCTCGAATCAGATCAATAATCATGTCCTCATCCATACGAATACGCCTGGCTTCTTCAAGTAAAGGCTTGATATATTCTTCGTAAAAATGCTCTTTCCGTTCAACAAGCAAAGCTTCCCTCGCTCCCTTGGCAACAAACATACCCACACCTCGCTGCTTGTATATAATGCCTTTGTCTACCAACTCCTGCAGCCCCTTTCGTGCCGTAGCCGGATTAATATTGTAGAAGCGGGACAATTCATTCGTTGAAGGAACCTGCTCCTCCACTCTTAATCTGCCTTCTACAATATCATCCATGATCATCATAGCGATCTGATGGAAAATAGGCTGAGATTCATCCAAAGTCGATTTCATTTGTTTCCAACTTTCATACATAATAATAATAATTTAACTTAGTCGGTTAGTTACTCATGTAACTAACTATAGTATACAAAACCATCTTTGTAAATAGGCCATGGTTAGTTCAACAGTTTCTCCACACGGATTCGGTTATATTGGTTGAGGAGGGCATCAAGTACTACGGATTGTCTGATCACTTCAGGATGAAGCAGACTGCCGTATTGCAAGTGTATCTGATGCAGCTGTTGCCTCGCGTCTTCGATCTGTGATTTTAATTCCATATGATCCATAGTCCCCCCTCCTTTTGTCATATTTTAGCGCATTATGCCAATCGATAGTTGAATGAAGATATGACAGATGTGCTCACAAAAAAGAACGCCTCTGAACTAAATCAGAAGCGTTCTGTGGCCCAGGCTTATGTCCCTAGACCGTGATCATTCGTTCGGTAGATTGGAGGAGTAGTATCTTCCTTGACTGGGGATGACCCAGCAACGGTCGGCAAGATGCTCACCACGATACTACAAGTAACTATCAGCAAAGCCAGCTTTTTCTTCATTGATTTTCTGCACCTCACCAATCAAGATTTTGTATTGCTGTATAGCTGTATCGGACGCATAATCCCTGTACTGCTCAAATAGTCCGACACTTCTAAGCATACCTCGTCCATCACAAATTTCAATAGCAAATCTTAAGCTATCCAGAATAAAATTTAAACCTTGTGCAAACCTATCCTTCTTCAGGCAATACTTGCCCACACCAGCCAAAAGACGGACGTAACGATCATCTGTAACCTGCTTGCTTACCTTCCCAATCCGGTTCTTCTGCTCCTGATAAGTAAAGTGCGGTGCGTACTGTTCTAACACGTCATCGATATCCATATCGTATCGATTCGCGGCAGAAACAATATCACATAAAGCTGGAAATATCTCATTCTCTTTCGTTGAAATGTAGGCCAGATACTGAGGAAGGATCTCAAACTGTCCGGCCATTAATTGATATATATAACGATTCCCTTCAGCCCATTCCTGAAATTGTTGAATAACAACTATTTCTTCATGATCGGGGTTGTTCACCCAAGAGGAATCAGAATATAACGCGACATATTTAAGAGCTGTCTCATAGTTGTCCAAATGGAAGTATGCACTGCCCGCGGCCAAATAAGCATACATGATATAAAAAATGATAGGTCGTTTTGTTTCTTCTGCTTTCCTTCTTCCATTCAATTCATAGTGAATGGTAGCCTTTACTCGCAGTTTCTCGGATAACTCCTGTACCTTACTCCATCTGTGAAGTGAGGCAAATGCATTGATCAGTTCATTCAGTGCATCCAGTTGATAGCGTTCATCCAACCGATCCACATAATATTCGAATTGAGCTGCAATAATGACATTGCGCTGTTGGTCATTCGTCAGCCCCAGCTTGAATAATCGGTACTGACAGAGTGCAAGCCGCTCCGAATGCTGCATCTTCTCGCTTTCAGCGATCGTTTCATATAGGAGAGTTGCCGGCTTCCATTTACCAGCGTGATAGAATTCCTCCGCCACATCAAATAACAACGGGATATACGACAGGTTATCCATCATCAGACGAATGACCTCTTCGATACAGTCCAGCTTATCCAGTTCAGCACATCGATGAAGAAAAGGCCCCAACCTCCGCCAATCCGGAGTAGCGTGCACAAAGCACTCATCAATATACAACTCATAGAAATGGCCTGCCGCAAGCTTCATTGCCGCCGTAATACGGTCCAGTTGCTGCATGGAGATCGGCCGATTTTTATTCAAAATGTTGCTGAGTGTGCCAGAATTAATTCCGGACAACTCTGAAAAAAGACTAATCGACATCTGTTCACGCTTCAGATAACGTTCTAAATGATCGCGTATCGTGGTTGTCGGCTCCAAGGGAACACCACCCTCCAAAATAAAAACGCCAAAACGAGATTGTTGGTATGCAAAAGTAATTATATGTAATATGTACGTGCTTTTCAATAAAATAATTTCAACTAATTTGTATTAATTACATTTTAACCCTTTTAAACGATAAAGTATGTATCTATATTTTATATCGAAATGGGCTATTCTTCCAAGCCCCAAAGTATATAAAAAAACACGAGCCGGGCGGGCTCGTGTTGATCTACCGTTGATCAGTGTACATTTTGCAGTACACTTACTGTTATTCGTACTTAAAGTGTCTGACCTAAGGCAGTACATTCCCTGCAGCGCGGTAAATTTCATACCATTCTGGACGAGTCAGGTGAACTTCGCCTGCTTTCACACAATCCTGCAGACGTTCAATATTCATCGTACCAGTCACAGGTTGCATCTGTGCAGGGTGACGAAGCAACCACGCAATGGCAATCGTTGTATTGCTTACGCCATACTTCGCAGCAATCTCATCAATTTTGGCGTTCAACTCCGGGAATTTCTCATTACCCAGGAAGACACCCTCAAAGAATCCGTATTGGAATGGAGACCACGGCTGAATGGTGATATCATGCAGACGGCAGTAATCCAGAATGCTGCCATCTCTGTTTACCGCAGCATCATTCTCCATATTGACGTTGATGCCGCTGTCGATCATGGTGGTATTGGTAATGCTCATCTGAAGCTGGTTGGCTACCAGCGGCTGTTTGACGTATTTTTTGAGCAATGCGATCTGATTCGGGTTCTGGTTCGATACCCCAAAATGGCGAACCTTCCCTTCACGTTCCAACTGATCGAACGCTTCAGCCACTTCCTCCGGCTCTACAAGTGCATCCGGGCGGTGCAAAAGCAGCACGTCCAAATATTCAGTTCTCAGACGTTGCAGAATACCATCTACCGAATTGAGGATATGCTCTTTGGAGAAATCAAACATGCCTTTGCGAATGCCGCATTTGGATTGAAGAATCAAATTTTCACGAACTTGGGGATTCATCTGCACAGCATCGGCAAAAATCTCCTCACATGTTCCCGTACCGTAAATATCGGCGTGATCGAAGAAATTCGCTCCTATTTCCATGGCAGAACGTACAAAATGCTCCGCGTCCTTACTGTCCAATGAATTGATTCGCATACAACCTACAGCAACTACAGGCACATCGAGTGCACTGCTGCCCAGTTTCATGGTTCTCAAGATGTTTCCCCTCCATATTCAATAAAATAGTGTGTTTGCAGGAGACCTGGTACATATACGTAATAACTATACATGTCCATGCCTGTCTTCCGTCTATGATTGTGACACATATCTGCAATCGGTTTCAATAGACTTTCCCCACATTTATATGGAGAAATGATTTGATTTGAGCCAGACTGCCCGGCCATGGGCAGATTTCGTTAACTTTTTTCCGGTACGATGACCTGCATATAGCCAGACAGAACCCGAATATCAATCGGTAAAGCAGGGCCTTCCTCTCCATCGACATTCGTACGAATGCTTTCATCTGAGTGAACATACACCTCTTTGGCTGTAAAATAGTCCACATCTTTATGCTGCTTCAGATTGCCGAAGAACAGCGAAGTACCTAGCGTCAGGCTGCTGAACACACCGATGTTCCGGATCACAAAACAATGGATCAATCCATCATCGACCTCTGCATCCGGTGACAGCTTCTCGAAACCTCCGACCGAGTTAGTGAGTGCTGCCAGAAAGAGCGGGGACTCCCCTTCCCAGAACTGCCCGTCATATTCGATCTTCAGGGTGTTTGCTGGTGTATTCACTAGATCCTTCAATCCTTCCTTCAAATAAGCAAACGAGCCCAGCTTGGATTTTTCTTCTGCCGAAACAGAGAATAGCGCCTCCGCCAGCGATCCGGCAGCCACCACATTGGCAAAAAGCCGCCCATTCACCATGCCAAGGTCTACCAACTGGGTCTGTTCTGAGCGAAGTTGTTCGATCGCTTCATCCGGGTCAAGAGAGATATGTAACGCCCGCGCAAAATCATTCACCGTTCCGAGTGGAACAATCCCCAGAAGAGGACGATGCTCCTGATCCAGCATACCGTTAATGGTTTCATGCAATGTACCATCTCCCCCGATGGAGATCACCAGATCACACCCGTCCTTGCAGGCATTCAGACCGTAATGAGCAGCATCACCCTCCCCGGCCGTTTCGTTAACGACCACCGCGTACTGCTTGGCTTCCAGAATAGCCTGAACCTGAGACACGTACTGTTCCGCTTTTTCCTTGCCTGACGACGGGTTGCTAATGATCATCGCTTTCTTCATCAATATCTCCCTCTCCACATATGGCATCTGTACTTCTTTACCCTTTTCATAAAGGAGTTGAATACAGACCGATGCAAATATGTTTAACGCGATGTAAATATCTTTAATTTGGACAAAGTTATGCTGAAGAAGTGCAGGGCATGGCCCATATCATATAGAATAAAAGTATAGATAGACACACGTTACAAAATCAATGTTCCTATTTCCCCAAGATGGGTTAATAACTAGAGACGTTATGATTTGGAGGGAAGGCATGTAATGAAGAGAATCACACTGTTATTGTTGATATGTATTCTAAGTATAGGTACGGCGGGGCAAGCGATGGCCTATACTGCCTCTGAGACGGAAAATCCCCTCATCAAAGATCCTGCACTGGAAGACGGACTTAAACTGATTTTGAATATTCCTGTAGGTAAATCCCTGACGCCCACAGATTTGAAGCAGCTTCGTGTGGTGGATCTGAGTAATGCCGGTATCCAGAATTTGTCCGGGCTGGAGCATGCCGTGAATCTGACACACTTGCGTCTATATGGCAACGAAGTTACGGATCTCACACCACTGGAACACCTAACTGAGCTTCGCGAGATTGACGTGCGTAACAATTACATTACATCCATTAAGCCTCTTGCTGCATTGCAGCAACTGGGACGACTATACATCAGCAACAATTCAATAACCTCCATTGACGTTGTGCGGGAATTCCCCAGATTACATACACTGCATGCCAGCGGCAATCAGATCTCAAGTCTGGACGCTCTATCCGAACTGCGTTCGCTGAAATGGCTTGAAATCTCAAACAATTACATTACAGATCTCACTCCACTTGCAGAACAGACAGGGCTAACACAGTTAAATCTGGCTAATAATCATATTTCGGCACTTGATGCACTCTCTGATCTGCCGAATACATTGCGAGAGCTAAATGTAGCAGGCAATCATATATCCAGCATTACACCTTTGAGCCACATGACACAACTTCGGTCACTGGATATCTCGGGTAACCAGATTCAGCAACTGAGCGACATTGCGGTACTTACGAACTTAACCGAGTTAAATGCGGATTCGAATCAGATCTATGATCTGGAGCCTCTGCGCAAGCTAATCAAACTGAACACACTAAAGCTATCGGGCAACCGGATATGGAATCTGGCACCGATCTCTGAATTATCTCTTACACCTGACAATTCGGGGCTTCCAAGTATAGATCATATCTCCGCTTCCTCCTCTATGTCCTCAGGCGCACAGAATGTGCTGACAGAGACAGAGGCTACGGGACTGACTGTACAGAATAATTATCTGGATGTGACCAACGGCAGTCATACGATGGATCTGCTCAACCAGATGAATGTAAGAGAGCAGAAACGCACACCACAGGGGCGTTTCCAACGCCTGATTGAAGGCTCTACTACGGCATACGTTGGCGATCGTGCATACATATTGGATGCGGCCCCTTTTATCGATGAAGGCCGGACATATGTGCCTCTGCGCTTTGTATCCGAGCAGTTAAATGCTCGTGTGAATTGGAACAGCGGTACGCGTGAAGCTGTGATTACCCAAGAGGATCAAACCATTCGCTGGAGCGTAGGCAATAAACAGGTAACAATCAATGATGAACCCATCATGAATGATGCTCCGCTGTTGATGAAGGATGGTAGTGCATATGTTCCGGTTCGATTTATTTCAGAGCAGCTTCATACGACCGTTGGGTATATTGCCAATAGTAAAACGATTCTGATCTTTGAAAATAAACCGCAGCCTGAGCCTGATGAGGGCACGCCCCCGTCTTAATGATGAACAGCGCCTTAACCGTGGGTACAGCTCGTGCAGATGTACAAACGTCAACAGAAAGATAAACCGGATGACTCTATACCTCAATTCCATGATCGTGTAATTAGTGAATTTCATTCATTATAAATAACGTGACTACATCCCCGCATGAATTTCAAGCGGGGATTTTCTATTTTCTATTCGTCAGGATTAGGGTATATGTTGCCACGACGCTGGTCATTCAATAATTACAGCTATCCATGTTTGCTATGTGTGGGTTGGCCCTCCCTTCCCCGTTCCATCCGTGCTTTGTTAAGTTCCCAACCTTGGATTAGGGTAAATATTACACGGTTTAGCACATCTGCTTTTGCAGGGAAAGTTGATATACTGAACGTAATCAAGAGGAACACCGAAAAGCATACGAGGAGGATCATCATATGACATTTACGTTTAACGGATTTTCGACAACACCTACAGAGCCATGGATGAAGATATCTGCCACACTCACAAATGAAAGCGCTAACTTAAAGCTAACCGGAGAACAACATCAGCTTGTCGAGGGATTTGGTGGATGCTTCAACGAGCTGGGTTATCTGGCTCTGGCTCATTTAAGTGACGAACAGCGTCACGAAGTCATGCACTCCCTGTTCCATCCGGAAGGAGAGCATCGGTTTACAATCTGTCGCCTGCCGATTGGCGCGAGTGATTATGCAGAGCAGTGGTACAGCCACAACGAGGTCGACGGAGATGTGGCCATGAACCATTTTTCCATCGAACGGGATTTCAAATATCTGATCCCTTATATTAAGGAAGCTTTGAGTTATAACCCGGATTTGCAGTTATTCGCATCGCCATGGAGTCCGCCAACCTGGATGAAGTTCCCCAAAGCCTACAACTACGGCACATTGCGCTGGGAAAAGGAAATTCTCGAAGCCTACGCTCTGTATTTTGTGAAGTTTGTTGAAGCTTACCGTGAAGCCGGCATTACCATTCATCAGGTGCATGTGCAGAATGAAGTGATCGCGGACCAGAAGTTCCCGTCCTGTATGTGGACAGGCGAGCAACTGCGTGAATTTATCGCGGATTACCTGGGGCCTGCTTTTGAGAAGCATGGTCTGGACACGGAAATCTGGCTGGGTACGATCAATGCACCTGATCCGTGGGAAGAACTGATGAAAAAGAAAACAACCGGATTCGATGAATACGCCGGGCTGGTGCTCAGTGATCCCAAAGCTTATTCCTATATCAAAGGGGTCGGATATCAATGGGCAGGCAAACACGCCATTCAACGTACCGTGGCAAGTTACCCGGAGCTTCGTTACATGCAGACCGAGAATGAATGCGGGGATGGTAACAACTCGTGGAACTATGCCAAGCACGTATATAACCTCTATCAGCATTATTTCAGTAACGGCGTCAACGCCTATATCTATTGGAATATGGTGCTGGAGCCTAGAGGACGAAGTACTTGGGGCTGGGAGCAGAACTCAATGATTACAGTTGATCCCGCAACCAAGGATATTACTCGTAATCCGGAGTATTATGTGATGAAGCATTTTGCTCACCATGTCGTTAACGGTGCTCGCCGTCTGGGCCTCTCCGGCGCATGGAGCGGCAAAGCCGTTGCCTTCCGCAACCCGGATAATAGTCTCGTCATCGTAGTTAACAATCCGTTCCCGGATCGCCGCGACCTTCACTTGACGTTCGCCGAAGGACAAACAATTCATGTGCAGCTAGAAGCAGATTCATTTAACAGTATGGTTATTAGGTAATTAAACAAGTTAATACAGCCCTTTAGAAAAGTAAGAAATGCAAGCAACATACTATTGTATATAGTAAACGTAAAAGGCCTGTCCTGCATGGTTAGCAGGACAGGCCTTTTTTGAGGGGATAATGCAGGTCAACTGATTTTAAAAGGTAGGTGAATCCGATCTGCTTTTACTAATCCTTAAGATTTACACAAAAGCTAGCTCCAAGGCCAGTTCCTAGACTTAAGGATTGTTCGCCATATAGGTTTTCAGCCACTGCATTGCAGGACGCTCTGTGCCGTTGCTTCTTACCAGGTGGGAACCACTAGTCCAAGTTTGGTTTTCGTTATAACCCCACAGCGTAACCCCTTTAACAGCCGGGTGCTTCCACAGTACAGGGAACTTCTGTTGGTAACGTTGCAACTGGGTATTGTCATCGCCAGTCATATCCAGTTCGGATACATACACTGGAAGACCTGTTGCTTGCAGTTTGTTCAGAACGGTATTCATCGTGTTCACAGATACATTGTCCATATTGAAGTAGTGTGCTTGAATACCGATACCATCAACGAGGCCTCTGTTTTTCAACAGGTTGATGATTTGGATATATCGATCTGCCTTCGCAGGATCACCGATAATGCCGTATTCATTGATCAGCAACTTGGAATTCGGGAAGGCTTGTCTTGCTTGTTGGAATGACCAGATAACCCAATCCCAACCCGTCTGTCCATCTCCACCAATCGCATTGTGGAAGGCTGGTTTTGCATGCAACGGCTCATTGACTACGTCAACAAACTCCGCTTGGGAATAACGCTGTCCTGCGGCTCTGATCCATTGAAGCACTTCGTTTCTCTGATCATTAGCAGAGAGGCCATTCATCCAGTTAGGTGCCTGATTTCCCCAAACAAGCGTATGGAATTTGAAAGGCATTTTATTGTTTTTCGCATAGTTGTAAGCCATATCTGCCTGGGCCCAGTTCATCACATTACGCGTACCTTCTACCGCACCCCACTTCGTGGAGTTCTCCGGCGTCACCTGATTCCAGTAGGGACTGAAATTGTTTGGTACCTGGTTAGCTATAATATTCCCCAAGAATTTACTGCCTTTAGCCAATCCGGCACTGACACTGCCTACCGCGACTGACGCGGCCAGCACACCTGCCAGAGCAAGCGTACCTACCGTCTTAAACCATTTGGACTTCAACATAATATTCCTCCTTGGTTTGGTTTATTTTATAAAGCGCTTACAAGGACATCATAATGGATAATTTTGGTTTTATACACATATAAAACATACTATTTACTTTGAAAAGTATACTTCCTATTGCTTTATCTTTTTTCCCTTCTTTACGCAACTGTATCGAACATATATGTTACATCAGCGTTTACATTACCTTGATGTTTCTCTAGTATGGATTGATAGATATCATTACACACATTAGAACACAAGGGAGATTACACATGCGTACACATGGTTTAAAACGTTTCGCTAGTTGGTCATTATCCATTCTATTAGGCACTTCCGTGCTACTCGCGCCGCTCGCTTCGGAAGATGCTCACGCAGCTGAAGCAGATCCAGAGACTAAGATTACTTTACTTGGCACATCTGATATTCATGGTCGCTTTATGCCATGGGACTACGCACTGGATGGCCCCAACCCTGCCGGAAGCATGACACAGCTCTATACGATGGTAAAAAAAGTTCGTGCTGAGAATCCCAACACTATCCTGCTCGATGCAGGAGATATGATTCAGGACAATTCTGCCGAATTGTTCAATGATCAACCCCAGTCACCGATGATGGTGGCCATGAACGAGATGAACTATGATGCCTGGGTTATGGGCAATCATGAATTCAACTTTGGCCTGGATGTGCTGGAGAAAATCTCTTCTCAGTTCAAAGGCCAGGCGCTTGTCGGTAACATTTTCAAAGAAAACGGCGACCGTTACATGCCTGCATATACGATTATTGAGCGCGATGGTATCAAAGTAGGCGTAATTGGTATGAACACCCCGATGATCACCGAATTCGAAAAAGGAACCGATCACCTGGATGGTGTCATTGTTAAAGATCCTGTCGAGGAGACTCGCAAAGCCATTGCCGAGCTGAAAGGCAAAGTCGATGTGATGGTTGGCCTCATGCATATGGGACTGGATAATGAGAACGAAAAACCCGGAACCGGGGTAACGGATATCGCGAATGCCAACCCGGAGCTGGCTGCTATTTTTGCCGGACACATGCATCAGCTGATTGAATCACAGACGGTAAACGGCGTGCTGATCTCCGAGCCCAACAAATACGGTACACACATGTCACGTATTGACCTGACGTTTGCCAAAGAGGACGGCAAGGTTGTGTTGAAGAGCAAGGAAGCCAAGGCACTCGCTGTCAAAAAAGCAGACGGCACTTATGAAGTTTCCGATCCTTCTCTGGAAAAAACACTGCATCCGTTCCACGAGTTCGCTCGTGCCGATGCTAATATCGTGGTCGCGGAACTGAAAGGAATGAATCTGGTTCCGGCGGATGAGATCAAAGGCATCCCTGCCGTACAGATTCAGGAAACGCCACTGTCTGATTTCTTCACCGAAGTGATGCTCCATTACAGTGATGCGGATGTTGTTGCACATCAGATCGATAATGACAAAGCCAAACTCGACGTTGGCCCGATCAAGAAAAAGGATATTGCATTCAACTATCAGTACACGTTTGGTGAAGTAACTGTATATGAAGTGACCGGACGCGACCTGAAGGATTACATGGAATGGTCTGCGGGATACTTCAACTCTACTCGCCCAGGGGATGTAACCATCAGCTTTGATCCAAAGCGACGTGCTTCCAAATATAGCACCGATGATTTCTTTGGTGGTGTAACTTATGAGATTGATCTGACCAAGCCATATGGCAGCCGAATCACGAATTTGAAATACAGTAATGGAAAAGCTGTTCAGGAGGGTGATACGCTCAAGCTCGGTATGAATGCTTATCGGATGGAAGCACTCATTGCCAAAGGCGGGGCGCTTGAAGGACGCAAGTTCAAGCAACTCTGGTCCTCCAAAGATGCTTCGGCCTTTGGTGAGATTCAAGGCACGATCCGTAATCTGTCTATCGCATATCTGAAAGACGTGATGAAAGGTGTCTACGAACCGGAAATTCAGCATCATTGGAAAATCACTGGTGTAAACCTGACTGCACCGGAACGTGCAGATGTCGTGGAACTTATTAATGCCGGCGTTATGACCGTTCCGACTACGGAAGACGGCAAATATACGAACATTGCCTCCATTAACATTTTGGATGCTGTAACTTCGGACGAGATTGAAGCTCTCTCTTCCAAAGCAGAGGTAGATGCAGCACAATTCAAAGGCGTAAAAACAAAAGGCGCGTTCTATCAGCAGTTGAACAAGGCTCGCAAAGCAGTAGAAGGTAAAGGCAATGACGGGGCTTCAACACCCCCATCATCCGAGACACCGGTAACTCCTGCACCGGACAAGCCAGGCAATCCAGCACAGCCGAAGCCAACTCCTGCACCTGAAGCACCAAAGCCAGGCACTGTGAAGCCGGACATCACACAACCAGGTAAACCATCTAAGTCTACCGGAAGCAGTAAACCTTCTCCATCTGTCTCAGGCAAACAAGCGAGGGTTATAGCCACTCATCTGAATGTACGTGCGGGTGCATCCTCCAAATCTAAAGTGATTACTTCTGTGCCACAAGGCACGACGCTTGAAGTAGTTAGCACAGGCCATGCCTATGGCTGGGTCAAAGTGAAGCTGAATGGACAGATAGCATACGTTTACGGCAAATATGTGAGTATTCTAAAATAACACTGTATGTATCAAGGCGGTACACCCATGTCATGATGGGGGTATCGTCTTTTCTTAATATGAGTTCACTATAGATGAAGCTCTCTGTAGGATGATACAAATCGTTTCACGTGGAACGTTGCACATATGAAGAAGGGGAGCATCGTAGAATGCCCTCATCTCTGATTTGAAGGACTCGTTTCATCTAACGATCTCCAGAAACGCTATTTAGTCCATTTTATGCGTTTTTATTTTCTAACGATCTCAGGAGACCTTATTTGGGCAAAATGAAGTGAGATCAGACGTTTTTATCGTGTTTTCAGTAAAATAAGCTCCCTGGTGATCGTTACAATTTCAGAAAGCGCTATATGGTTCAAATAAACTCAGCTGAGATCGTTAGAATATTACGGGTGCGGGTGCGGGTGCGGGTGCGGGTGCGGGTGCGGGTGCGGGTGCGGGTTATGACCGTAACTTCTTCCCTGCATGGAGGGGGGAACGGCTATCCGTAGGAGGGTCTCTTTATTTGCCACACGTTCCACTTGTACATAGAGTATAATAAGCTAGGTATATGTTACATGTACGGTGCAATGCTTGTAAGTGAGATCAAGTAAGTAAGATCATGGACATGTTGATTGAACCAACATAACGTAAGCACACTGCATTCCAAACTAAAACGCAAAAGAGGTAAACGATGAGTAAGCAACATTTTAAAGATTATGGCCTGGGGGAAGAAATCGTCAAAGCACTTGACAGCCTGGGGTACGAGAACCCTACTGAAGTTCAGACCCGGGTTATTCCCGTCGCACTGGAGAATCAGGATCTTGTGGTGAAATCACAGACGGGCAGCGGTAAAACAGCCGCATACGGTATTCCGCTCTGCGAATTGGTGGACTGGAACGAAAATAAACCGCAGGCTCTGATTCTGACTCCAACACGAGAGCTGGCCTTGCAGGTCAATGAGGACATTACCAACATCGGGCGCTTTAAGCGTATTAAAGCAACCGCACTGTATGGACAATCCCCTTTTCATATTCAAAAAGCCGAGCTGAAACAACGGACCCATGTGGCTGTCGGCACACCAGGCCGGGTATTGGATCATATTGAACGGGGCACCCTGCCGCTGGATCGCATCGCATATCTGGTCATTGACGAAGCGGATGAGATGCTGAACATGGGCTTTATCGAGACGGTACAAGCCATCATTCAGGCATTGCCACAGGCACGGACAACGATGCTGTTCTCCGCAACGTTCCCGGAAGATGTGGCGAAGCTGTCACGGAAATATATGAATACACCTGTAGAGATTGAGATTAAGGCCAGCGGACTGACCACAGCCACCATCGAACATGCCGTGGTTCGCACTTCGGAAGTGAACAAAACCGCACTGCTACAGGACTTGTTGATTACCGAAAACCCGGATAGCTGCATTGTATTCTGCCGTACGCAAGAGAATGTCGATAAACTGTTCCGGGTCATGGCAGATCTGGACTATCCGGCTGATCGTATTCATGGCGGCATGGAGCAGGATGAGCGAATTGAAGTCATGAACGCGTTCAGACGTGGACAATTCCGTTATCTGATCGCTACTGACGTTGCTGCGCGTGGGATTGATATCACAAACATCACCCATGTTATCAACTACGATATCCCGCTTGAAAAAGAAAGCTATGTGCACCGCACAGGTCGTACGGGTCGTGCAGGTAAAACAGGCAGAGCCTTCACTTTGGTAACCCCGAAGGACGGCAGACGTCTTGCGGAGATTGAATCCTATATTGGATTTGAGATCCCGGTTATGAAAGCCCCCTCCGAGGAAGCGGTCGATCGCCGCAGAGAAGAATTCGAGAAGCGCCTCAAGATCGTGCCTGAACGCAAAAAGGACAAGCGCGAACAGTTGAACCAGCAGATCATGAAGCTGAACTTCAACGGAGGTAAGAAGAAGAAGCTTCGTGCAGTTGATTTTGTAGGTACCATTGCGAAGATTGAAGGGGTTAGCGCAGACGATATCGGAATTATTACCATTCTGGATAATGTAACGGATGTGGAAATCCTGAACGGCAAAGGGCCGCTGGTACTGGAAGTTATGCAGAATACGACGATCAAACGCATGCAGCTTAAAGTTCGTAAAGGTCATAAATAGACCGATTATAGGGTCTTATATAACGAGGGATAACGGAGATTTGCCAAGATCCGTTATCCCTTTTTTATCCCTTTACGTTGAGAATCATTATCAATATAATAAAAAGAAATGCCCACGCACGGCAGGAGGTTCGTACGAATGAAAATAACACTAGATGATCATATCCGAGTATGGAATTATTCTTCGGTCAAAGTCATGGATATTCGCCTTGCCGTGCTGGAACCCGGAGAAGGCTTACAACGATACCAGCTTCCCGCACATTCATTCTTATATGTGCTGGACGGACATGCCCAGGTACGCCTTGATCAATCCCAATATTACATGAGCAGATTCCATGTCTTACATGGAGGACGCGGCGCCTTTATAGACATTTTCGCAGAAGATCGCTTGGAATATTATCTGATTCTGTACAAAGCAGTCATGATGTTACCTGCTTCTCATCCACTGTTAAGGCAACCGGGAGTCGATTCTTCCTTTCAATATCAATATGCATTTGTCCCTGGCCACCCGACCTCTTTGCTGTCTAAGCTGGATGATATGTACACGAACTGGACGATCCCCGATATGCTCCACCAATTTCAGGCACGTACACTGTTCTATCAGTTTGTTCATGCACTTCTGTTACAGATGAAACAGCAAGGAATCGAACCTGTGGCCCCAGACTTACTTTCTCAGGTGTTACATTACATGCAGGAACATTATATGGAGCCTATCACACTTAAATCCCTGGCAGAGCTGTTCGAATGCAGTGTCAGCTACCTGACCAAACTGTTCAAGTCTCGTCTGAATGAAAGCCCCATACGGCTGTTAGCAAAAATTCGTGTACAGGAGGCTGCCAAGATACTGGCACGCAGAGGAGTCCCCCTTCAAGAAATTGCTGAACTTGTTGGTTATCCGGATGCCCATACCTTAAGCCGCAGTTTCAAAAAAATATACGGTACTACCCCTGCTCAATACCGGGCAACTGTCTCCCAGACTGGGAACCTGATACCGGATATGCCCAAGCTTCATACCCGATCTGCCCTTGTTGGGACTGAACCTCAATGCTATAGTTTCAATGATTACGATTCTCATTTACATTTAAGCGGAGGTTTATCCATGGTTAAGACAAGCAGATCATCATCCATTGCCACAGCGGCATTGCTCTTATGTTTCACCTTAATTCTCTCGGCATGCGCCGGTGGAGCAACAGCACCGAACAAAGTAGCATCAGGTACAGCAGGGAAATCGAATGTATCTCAACAAAAATCAGCCGCCACGTCCGAGACATCAACGCCAGCAACCCGGACCTATACCGATAGTAGAGGAACCATTACCATTCCCGCCCACCCTCAGCGAATTGTCGATCTGACGGGCAGTGCCATCGGGAATTTACTGGTGCTTGGTGTCAAGCCGGTAGCATCGACTAATGATGCGATGCGAAATCCTTACCATCAAGGCATGCTGGAAGGGATTATCAATCTGGAGGAAGGAAGCAACGCAGAAGCAATACTGAGTCTGGAACCCGATCTGATCATCACATATGACTATCTGGTGGACAATCAATATGAATCCTTGTCCCAAATCGCCCCTGTAGTGAGCTTGAAATATGGCGGTGCAACTCCACAAGAGCTCTTGCTTGAATTCGGAAAATTAACGGGCAAAGAGAAAGAAGCTCAGACTTGGGTAGACCATTGGAATGCCAAAATTGCCAACGTTAAACCACAGATTCAAGCCGTCGTGGGCAATCATACGGTTTCGATCCTTCAGCCCTATGCCAAAGGCATCTACGCGTGGGGAAACAAAGGTGCACGTGGGGGGGAGATTTTGTACCGGGACCTTGGACTGAAAGCCCCTACTCTAATCCAGAAGGATCTCATTGATGGGGAAGGCACAGGTGCAAGCCTGTCCTTGGAGAAACTGCCCGAATATGCAGGCGATTATATTTTCACAAGCAATTGGGGGTGGGACGACGGCAACCCTGATGTGGTGTACGAAAGCAATATTTGGAAGGGACTTCCTGCTGTGAAAAACAAACAGGTTTATTTCATCAACACAGAGGGCTCATTCTATAATGACCCGATATCTCTGGAAGCACAGCTGCAATTTATTGAAGACAGCCTCTTGAAGAAATCTCAATAAAGCTACTTCCCTGAAGACCAACAAGCTGACAGCTCAAAATCCCCTCCTTCCAACATAAGGAACAGGAGGGGTTTTTTTTGAATACCGTTTTTTTGATTTCGAATGTTCTGTTTCATTTCTATCTCTATTTTCACTTCTTCTTTTTCCGTACTACACTTCCTGCTACCGTATAAAAGAACAGCTTATCCTCCGCGCTATCTTGATCATCCGTCACCTGAAAGGTCTCCGCATCCGCCGTCTTGTATACTCCTCCGGTCACAAAACTGAATACAGCCTGATTATCCTTGCCCCAATACCTGTTTAACATGACAAAGGATGCTCCATCGATGCCTTTTACGGTACGTTTGCCATTCGCATTATACAGACTACCTCGATCCTTGGCCCAGCTCTGGGGATCAGCTTCGAACAGATGAGTAAAGCTGGCACGATCTATCTTTTTATTGACTATGCCCCACAGATATACCTGATTCGCATCTATAGCCCAACTACCGGATGGTGTGAGCACTTCAAAAGTTGCCGCATCCGCTCCCTTGATCCGTTGAAGTACATCGTCAGGATGACCGAAAGGCTGACTCGTACGCGCATACTGCGCATGATATACGTCGTTCTGATCTCTGGATAAACCCAGATGCTCCATACTGCCTAACAATTCAAATGTGGACACATCCGCTCCCTCAACACGATACCCGTTATAATAAACATGCTGCTTGTCTCGACCAAATCGGCCTCCAAGTGACTCGAAGCTCTTCGGATCTGCTTCACGGATGATACGCCACTGAACATAAACCCGATTCCGATCACGCGCAAACTGTTCGTCTAGCGGTTCAAATGAACTTCGGTCCGCACCGCGAACCAAATTGAAGGTTTCTTTAGCATCTCGCCTGCACCCACCGCCAGACTCTGTCCGATAGAATACGGAGGTAGCCGTGGCATACCAATCCCCCGTAAGCTGCACCGCATTATCCGCATGATGAGCGTAGTCAGCCTGCCACCAGCCAGATATATCTGGATAATGCTCCTGCAACCAATCTACCATCTCATGTTTATATTCATTGGCATAATGAAGACCGCTCGACAAGTGAAACAGATGATCCAGATCCGTACAGTAATCATGCTGTGCAATCGCTAGAGTTGTATCAATTTCATCAAACACATGAAAATGCTGACTGGCTTTGACGTATAGCTGGTGTTTATCCTTTGCAAAATAAGGCGTCCCTGGCAACAGCTCAAAGCTGCCTGGATCGGAGGGAGAAACCGGCTTGTCCTCCAGGTAGACATGCTGCGAATCAGAGCTGTAATCCTCGTGTACGACGCGGAATGCTTCCGTATCCTGACTGAACAAACTGGCCTTGTTTGTACGCGCATTGAACCACCATATACCCTGATGATCTTTAAGATAAGCAAATGTCAGCCAACCTTTGGAGTAGGTCGCCAAGACTTCAAAACCATCAGCGATGATACCGCCTTTGACCAACACCGCGTCTCCATCCTCTTTCTGCAAGACCACTAGAGCATTCGTACTGATCACAAAGCGATCCATAACCGTTCCTCCTTCAATCCATGGCTATATCATCAGAAATTATAAATGTGAGCCACCACTGGCATCCAGACATTGTCCTGTCATCCAGCGACTATCCGTGGGGGCAAAAAATGTAGCGATATCTCAATCACTTGTACAGCCCCAATCGGTGATGAAGCTGCTCTCGAATCTCTGTCTGATTGCTCACTTTAACGATCAGCGAAGGTGTGTACTGCTGTTGCATGATATCAAAAGAAAACTCCGGACTGGACGATGAGGAAACCGTCTGAAACAACTGATAGAAATATAGGCCATTCGGTTCGTCTGAACCTCTATATTTGTGTGGGACCTGGTAAGTCAGGTAGGGGAATTGGGCCAGATCAGGGTATGATGATCTCTTTTTATCGTTATCCGACAGCAGATCTATCCATCGCGGGTCATCGCCCATATCCTCAATCAAGTTATAACGAGATGCCTTCATTTTCCCATTCTCCAATATGAGTTCGGTCACATCGACTGTACTCTCTCTCGCAAAACCATATACGTAACCTGCCTGACTCGGCTCCTCGCTATGGTCGGTGCGGCCCAAACAGGCAAAATACAATGCGCGTAGCGGAGACGCTGTAAGTTCCAGCAGATTCGTAGGCAGACCCTCATGGTGACACCAGGCCAGCACATGCTGGCACTCCCACTCTCCCGCTTGATCTGCCATATCTCGAACATAATCGTTTACTGTATCCACATAATATTCCGGGTTATCCCGGAGCAATCGTGCTATTCCTGATCGAAGTAAGGACGAGGATAGAGTCACATATCGCCTGTTTTCTCCGCGATAATAATACCCCTCCTGACCATGAGGCATCTCTTTGATCATCGATATGTAGTCTTCAACAGAGTTTATCTCGTAGTATAACGGATTTTTCGTCGCATTCATCTCATCCAGTACCTCCAGTGCTTATATCTAATTACTAATCATTTTTTTGGAAAACTCCCTAACGGTTACATACGCCATAACCTTCCAATTGGCTTCATATCCAATCACTTATGTTGGAGTGGATCGATGCTACCGCCGCTTATCCCCCTAAGATACTGCTTTGTTCAGCTATGATTGAATTGTTCACTTGCTAAATATTGTAAATCAACTACAATAGATTTGAAAGCGCTTTAATTATTTTCCAATCTATATGGAGGTGTACGTAATGGGAAAACGTAAGACGGTCTGGCTTCTGGTTTTTACACTCGCATTAACCTTGCTTGGCCTGCATCCTCAACGGACCAGCGCGGCAAGTGTAGCAATCACCAATGGCACCGATTGGCTTGATACGGCTGGCAATCCCATTCACGCCAACAGCGGTAATATCCTGCAGGTCGGTTCAACGTATTATCTGTATGGAGAACATGCGGTGGGCGGCAAATTTGACAGTGTAAACGTCTACACCTCAACGGATTTGAAAAATTGGACTTTTAGCAATGCCATCCTGACCAAAGGCTCCGCGACAGAACTCGCCTCAAGCAAGATTGAACGTCCTAAAGTAATTTATAACACCTCCACCAAGCAGTATGTGCTCTGGGCTCACTATGAGAACGGAACAGACTACAACCTCGGCCGCGTTGCGGTAGCCACAAGCAGTACACCGAACGGCAAATTTACGTATGAAGGCAGCTTCCGTCCACTTGACTATGAATCCCGTGACATGACTGTTTTTGTGGATACGGACGGAACGGGTTATCTGGTTACTGCTTCTCGCAAAAACGGCGGTGCGAATGATACGATGGCTGTTTTTAGAATGAATTCAAGCTACACGGGGGTACAATCTTTTGTAGGATGGTTGTTCGAGAATGCATACCGTGAAGCCCCTGCTGTTGTGAAAAAAGGAAATCGCTACTACCTCTTCACCTCCCAGGCGGCTGGCTGGTATCCGAACCAAGGTGCTTACGCTACAGCTACTTCGATGACCGGACCATGGTCTGTGCTTACCCCTTATGGCAACCCGTCTGCCTTCGGCTCCCAGATTCATGATATTGCCACGATCCAGGGCAGCAGCGCCACTTCCTATATCTATATGGCGGATCGCTGGAATCCGATGAACCTTGGCGAGCATAAACACATCTGGCTGCCCCTCACGTTGAATGATGGCAATGGAACGGCCTCGCTAGAATGGCATACGACATGGAATATTGATGCGACAACAGGTCAGGTCACGTTACCCGCTCTCGTCAATCATGCCCAAGGCAAAGCAGCCTCCGCCAGCTCGACGGCCTCTGGCTCGTCCCCTTCCCTTGTCAATGACGGTAACTACCAGACCTCGTGGGTGGCTTCTTCCAATAGCTGGCCTGCGTGGTGGCAGGTCGATTTTGGAGCACCAAAGACCATTACGGAGATTAACACTTCGTGGTTTATGTATAAAGGTTCCGAGGGGTATTACAAATACAAAATCGAGATTAGCAACGATGGCGTCAATTACTCCACGCTGGATCGCACTAATAATCTGACGTACGGTTTCACCACGGATGCGGTGCATTTCACGGCCCGCTATGTGCGAATCAATATGGTCAACGCCGTATTGTGGAACAATCCGGGCAACTGGTACACCCCAACACTGCATGAAGTCAAAATGCTGGGCCCATCCTTGCCTGAAGCTACAGGCTACAGCCAGTTCACTTCACACAATGTACCGGATCGCATGATCCGTCACGCCAACTATGTTGCTCGCATTGATGCAAATGTCTCCCCGTCTCTGGAAGCCGTGAGTGCTGATGGTAACGCTACAGCGAAGGGCAATGCCACGTTTACCCGGACGAATTCCTAATCTAATCATCAGAAAGAGGCTTTCTCTGCGATTCGCATCTGGGAGAAGTCTCTTTCTGATGTACAAGAGCACATCATGTCCATGTAAGCACAAAAAATAGCATATAACAACGTTAGAAGGATTCACAGAGGAAATTGTCGAATGTATTCATATTACACAGAGGGAGGTTATATACATTGTTTACGCGAGAACAAACTCCAAAGAGGGGAATAAGCTTCATTACTCGATTGGCATCTCTATTCGCATTCGTATCTCTTTTCACCATTATGACATCCACTTTCAGTTCCATCGGTATAACACAAGCCAGTGCAGACAGCAGCACCGGTTCCGGGTATACCCAGGATCAATTGGATGCGCTTGATTTTCTCAACTCGGTTCGTGAAAAAGTGGGCGTACCTCCAGTAAAATTAAATGCAGCGATCACACGAGCCGCAAATAATCACGCTTCGTATTATAACGCTAACAAAAGTAAGCTTCCCGGATTAAAAGCACACTCCGAAATTGAAGACACGCCAGGATTTACAGGAAAAAGCGTTAAAAATCGCTTGGTTACCGCGAATTATCAACCCTCAAGTAGAGCGTTTTCCAGCGGAGAAGTTATGCACTTCCAGCAAACGAGCAGCTCACATGCGATGCAGGGCTGGCTGGATACCGCATATCACCGCGATATTATTTTAGACGCTGCTTTTGACGAAATAGGTATTGCTTTGGTTGATGGCACAGCTGTTGTTGATTTAGCCGGGTCATGGACCACATCATCAAAGAATGATGTCGTAGCTGTATATCCCTATGATCAACAAATCAATGTCCCTGTAGGATTCTATGGATTCGAAATCCCTAACCCACTGGCTCAATTTAAAGTGGATTTTTCCGGTTATATCATATCAGCTGTCGCAACAGATAAAATCACTAATCATCAGGTAGAGATCAAAGATAACCTCGGAAAGGTTGTTCCGTATTATGAGGAGTTAAAAAGTAACACCCTGTTTGTTTATCCCAAGTCTATTTTAAAAGGCAATCATACGTATACCATTTCGCTTATCTATTCTATCGGCAAAAGTTCAGAGTCAAAATCAAAAACATGGTCGTTTACTACAGGAAAAGGGCACAGTCTCACTTCCATTCGTCCGTATACCGATGAAATTACGTTAAATCAGGGTGAGCAGCAGCAAACGATATGGTACAGTCACTACGACGATAGCACTTTTGATGAGGTAACTGAAGGAATACGATACATAAGCAGTAAGGATAATGGACTTCGTATATCTGCAACAGGAATGATCACTGCCCTCAAACCTGGAGACTACACCATCAAAGCCACATTGGAAGGAAAAACAGCACGAATCAAAGTTAAGGTTTATCCGAAATGGAAAACGAAAAATTATAGCAGTACTTCCAAGACATTACCCTCTGATGCTGTCAGTCACCCTTTGCAGGAAACACTCGAATGGGGACTGAATACAGGTATTATTACCCCGGCAAGCAATGGAAAGTTGAAACCCAATGCAATGGTAAGTGAAGCAGAATTCTGGATGATGTTACTGAAAACATATCGGATTGATATTACATCCTATCAAAGCGGCAAAAAGACAGAGGTTGATGCAGCCTACCAAATAGCCAAGGATCGAAACTATCCGCTAACAGGTATAACACAAAAAGAGTACCGTAACCAGCCAATCACTCGTATTCAAATAGCAGAGATTGCAGCTGCCGCAGACGGGAAACATTGGGATGGGTATGATGCTGTCAGATATGTACTTGCCAAAGATTACGTCCGGGGCGTAACGGAATTGTCTTATACCGGTTATGAAGGCTCCCGCAACGTTACCAAGGCAGAAGCACTTGTTATTCTAAAGCACTTGCAAGATTCACTCAACAGCTTGAAAGGTAGTCCTTTAAAGCCTACAGACAAATCTACTCTTCCTGAAATGCCTAATAAAGAAGTATATATCAAACCTTCCACATATAAAGATCAAACATTCTTTGCTCAATATAAGAATGATGGACGTTTGATTCTGGAAGGTAAATTCCTGAGTCTTAAAGGGCAGAGCGTTGTTATTAAAGTACAAGAAGGTCCTGTATCGATTCATATCGAAGATGTCACTGTACAGTTTGACGAAGCTGGCAATTTCCATACAGAAGTTGGACCATATACACAGCAGCGTTTGAATCTGTATTTACCTGATAAAGCGAAATCTTCCTTACGTTTTTTAAGTGTTGAAAAAGGAAAAATGAATCAGTCCTGATCACAGCTACACATCCATGCTACAACATTTCCATAGGCTCACACGACCTGTATCAGGTGAAGTGTGAGCCTGATTTGTTAGATGGTTTGCACAATTGTAATACTCCGACCTACCCGCCTAACTCTCAACGGCATGATTCAAGAAACGAAAGATCAATTTGAGCCCATCCTCGTCTGCAGTCATGGCTACCTCTTCCTCGTACAAACCTTGCGTATAATTCGCTACCGTCTTGCGCCAGAAATGCTGACCCGTTTTGTTTTTGTCCCCTGGATTGGTGAATATCTCCCAGTTGCCCTTAAGCATAGCAAAGATCATTACAGCCGCTTTCTCCGCGACACCCGTTCCCCGATACGGCTGTAGCAGGAAAAATTCATGCATGAAAAAATCGATGCCCGGCGCACAGTGAGGCGGTGTTGCTACCATTGCAAATCCAGCAGGCCTGTCCTCGGCCATGATCAAAAAAGGATAGAGACAGCCCGGCTTTTCCCACCATATATTTTGCACATCATATTGGTCTTGTAACGTTCGGTAAGCAGAATCTTCCTCGTAAATGCCATGTTTATTCGGTCGATGTCCCTCCCGCATCCCATAATGTCCAGACAGGTCATGCAGGTATAACGGATACATGTTTTTGATGATGTACGCCTTGTCTGAATTCGTCAGTTCCACTTGGATGTTCATGTTACAGATCACCGTTCCTTCCGCTGGTTACGCCCGCTTCCTTACTCTATATATAAGTAAACGCGTGCTCTGGACTCTATTGTACGGATACTAGTGTCGGACAGATACGTAATATTCGTTTTCTAACCATTCTGTACATCTACATGTCCGCACACCAAAAGTACATAGTAAAAAGCCACATCCGATAGCTCGAATGTGACTCATACTTTATCCAGTTTCATCTCACTTGATTTCAACTTCACTTCACTTTTTTGCAATATACAATTTTCTTGATGCTTTCCAAGGATAAACAATATTGATCTGCAAGCTCATCGATCGTTGATCCCGTAGCAAACTTCTGGCATATCTCGTTGTTCCGTTCCCGAATTAGTTGTCGACCGCCTGAATTCTCTCCCCATTTCTTATGGGTGTCCTTCGGCCTCGGAATATAGATTAATCCACCTGGGAGATGTCGCTGTATCTCTTCGAGCAATGCCTTCGGAAAGACGGCATCTGCATTTACATATTTCATCGTACTCCACTCCTTAAAAAGTTAATCTTTTAAGGTAGCAGAGCCTCACGAGGAAACTTCTGACTTCATCACGTCAATGATGGCGGAAATGGATATTAGGCTCTATGCAAACAACCGCCGTTGTTCCTCACATGGACTCTGCATAGAGCGGGTGTTAAAACTTCTTATGAATCGAATCATGGTAGCCCCCCTTTCGCTGAATCGATATAAGATTACGTTAAGTCATGCCCCAGCATTTCGGGTAACACTTCTATATCTTCCATATGAGAAGCCAAAATCCTCTATTAATTCCTCTATTCGTTCCTATACTGCGCCAGACTTTGCTCTAACATCACACGAACCTGCTCCTGCAATTCCGGTGGCGATATCACCTTAACCTCGGGTCCATAGGAGAGTAGCCTACGCGCGGTAAAAGCAAACTCCGAATGCGGCACAATGCCGCACCACTTTTGCTCTGATACGGTCTTGAATAACGCATCCGATGCCGCTATTCTTGCCCCGAATGCTGTAAATTGCAGTACAACCTCTTCGCCATCTGTGTGCGCAGCCTGTTTCAGCCATGTTTTTAGTGTAGGGACAGATTCATCGATCTGATCCAGCACCGTCAGCTGCTTTATTCGATCCACACGATATAACAATACGCGATCTTTATTCCGCGCAGGCATGTACCAATACCCCTGCTCATAATAGATGCCCAAGGGATACACGCTTATCTTTTTCCAGCCGCTACGGGCATGGTACTTGAATGAAACAAGTCTCTTCTCGACTGCGGCCGTTAACAGATCGGATGTGAGAGACTCCCGATGTTCACCCGGATGCTGCATAAATGCAATATGCTCTCTCATCCCTGTAATCCGTTCCTGTACATCCGCAGGCAGCGTGGAGAAATACTGCTCGGCCAGATGCCCCCGAATCATACCATACGGAAAATCAGGAACCTTTTCCAAATATTCAAGCATCATAAACAGGCCCAGTGCTTCTTGCTGTGTCAGCTGCAAGGGCGGCAAAATCCGATTGGGCAGCACCCGGTATCCGCCGTTGACGCCTACCTCGGTGTATAAAGGGAATCCCATCGCCTGTAAAGCATCCAGATCACGCTGGATCGTACGAACCGACACTTCAAATCGTTCTGCCAGCTCCCGAGCTGTGAACTTATGTCTGGAATCCATAAGGCGCATCATCGCCAGCCTGCGTTGATTCATCAGAACCCCACCTTAATTACGTCACTTTTTGTCATAGTAAAATTGTAACATATCCGAGCTATTCCACGAACATGTATGCTGCACAACATTCTTGAATAAGTTTGTGTGACAAGAAGGCCCTTCACGCACCAATGTAGAACTATAGAACATTCACTATTAAATGTCGGGGGTTGAAAACAACGATGAGCCGTAAAGATCTCTTTCCTGCAGATGTACGTGAGGTTATTAATTACATTGAAGAAGGCGATGTATTGAAGGGGGCTTCCCTTTCGATTACCCATGACGGTGCAGTGACTGGAACAGCATTCGAGACACAAAATTCATTTACGAATCTGGAAGAAGCCCTGATATTTTACCAGGGAGAAGACGTTGAGCCGCCTTGTTACTTTTTACTGGACATTACCGCAGACGCCTTAGGAGATATTCCACCTGCCTCTGGAGAGGAGCAAAAATCCCTCGACCGAGCATTTATTCTGTATGAAGAAGAACAAGACTTCTATGGCATGATGAAGAAAAAATTAGAGGGACAGGCCACGGAATTGGGACTGAATCCTGATCGACTTAACCATCTTGCTGATATTATCAGCAGTGATCTATTTCAGATTGCGAGAGCCCGATTGTTATGTAAGGAGCCACATCCGTATTTTGAAACTATGTTTAATGTCTATAAAAATCAAGGATTGCCTGTAGGCTGGGTAGGTGGCGAAACTGCTGCCGAAGGACAATTCATCATCTATACTCGTCCTTAACATCCGAAGCTACAAGCCAAGCTAATGTTCAATCAACCAGCGATATCAAAATATCAACGGCTGGTTGAAGTTTCACCTAGACCTCCATACAAATAATGAAGAACAAACGTTATTCTATAGAAAAACATGTTCAAGGAGGTTTTTCACAATGAACAACCTGCAAGGAATGGGAACAAAGATCGCACAACTCCGCCGGTCTAGCGGCATGACGCAGGAGGAGTTAGGAAAGCTTTTATCCGTGTCAGCACAAGCTGTTTCCAAGTGGGAAAATAGTGATTCTTTACCGGATCTTCCCCTGATCGTAAAGATAGCAGAAACGTTTAATTGCTCGACCGATTACCTATTAGGACGTGAGGGTGGACTCACATCATTAATCCCTCAAATCCGCGAGACGCTCCATAAGATGGAATTAACAGATCGAATCGCATTTCTCGAACATATGATTACACTAACCGAAGGTCCTTCCTCTACACTACCTGTTAGTTCAGGTGGAAATCCATCTCTAGTACATATACACCTTGGTCCAGCAGGTTTAGGTCTCTGGGCGAAAGATCGCCTTGCTTGTATGGCTACACCGATATTCTTGAAAGAATCGGTGGAATTGCTGAGGACAGCAGCTGCATTCCCGCTCAACTTGTTATCGGATGACGTTCGCCTGGTCTTACTCATTCTCTTGCGAGAAATCGATGACTTGAAGCCAGAGTATGCACTGGATGAAAAGACACTACGAACGCACCTGCCAGACACTATACATCTGGATCAGGTTCTTACAGAATGCATTGAACTTGGGTTTGTCGACCGCGTACGCGGTGGATATCGACTGAATTTCAGAGCTGATCTTACCGTACGGCTGCTCGCAATGATTCATCAGATCATAAATCAACAGGGAACTATGAATGTAACTGTAGGAAACGTATAACCCGCCGAAGCCTACGATCGATACAACAAACACAGATTCTAACCGAAGTTACCACTCAAATTAAAATATGAACTCTACAATATATTTCAATAAACAGATCGGAGTGGGGATTTTGAGAGACAAGATCGCAGCCTTTCGAGGCTCCAAGCATTTTGAATTAAAACATGTCACGGATCAGGTCATTGCGGCCATTGCGGTTCCAGGAACAGGATCATTAGGGAATGCAACCATCATTGATTTGGGCGATGCAACAATGGTCGTGGATACTTTCCTGACCCCGCAGGCCGCATCCGACCTGAAAGAAGCAGCCACTTCTATTACAGGGAAACAGGTAACCTACGTTGTAAATACACATTGGCACAGTGATCATACCTCTGGAAATCAAGTGTTTGTACCCGAAGCTCTCATCATCTCGACAACGGCTACCCGCGAGATTATGGATACCTTTTCAAGACAAAGAATAGCTCAATATCGGGAGAATACGGAGCAGATGAATCAGGCGATTCATCAACAAGAGATACAACTGCAGCAAGAGACCGATATAAAGTTAAAACGCGAGATGGCCTGGGATAATGCCAGTGACCGTGAGTTTATGCAGATGCTCCCCGATCTGGAACATACTGTTCCAACGATAACCTTTGATCAACAGATGGTCATTCATGGCAGCAAATGTACAGTTCAACTCCTTACATTTGGCGGAGGACATACACATAGTGATGCTATCTTGTACATTCCTGAAGAGAAAACCGTTGTCACAGGAGATCTGGTTCTCTCCAAACATCATCCCGTTTTGGCTAATGCCAACCCACAGGAGTGGCGGCGTATATTGGAACAGATCGAGCAGCTTGAGGTGGAGACAATCATTCCCGGGCATGGAGAAGTTTGCTCTCTGCAAGAGCTTCATGATGTCAAAGGTTATATCACAGATGTAATCGTACTAGTGACAGAGGCTATCCAGAACCAGCAACATCTCGATGAAATTGACATACCGGAACAATATAAGTGTTGGTCTTTTACAACCTACTTCAAATCAAATTTGAGCAAAATCCATACACTTATCACGGAGTCAGAAAAATGAGAATTGGATTTCAAAAAGAATTGAAATCGGCCTCCAACTAATATTGAAACATTTTCCAAAACAGGTTATAGTAAAGAAGCTTAGCGATAAGCAAGTTCCTTACACGAAGGGAGAGGTTTTAATTGGCTACTACTTATATGGATTTGGTGGTTCAGTATTAAAACTGAATAGCTGGCATAACTGAAAAAAAGCGGGATGACTCCCGTATTCTTTGTTGTGCCCTTCAAAGTAACCTTTCGTGAATATTGCTGTTTGCAGATACGATGAAGGTCGTATCTTTTTTGCGTCCTGATGCCGCAAAACAGTAGCTTCTTAGAGGCTGCTTGTTTGCGGCATTTTTGCGTCCAAAAACAACATTTAAAGGAGCTAACCCTATACCCATGATGAATTTAAAAACCTACGGATATATCGAAACAGAAGAGGTCCCAGATGGATTAATACCTGGCAGAGTTACGGAACTACGGCGCGAGCAATTCACGGTCATGACAGAGCGCGGTGAAGTCCCCGCAGTATTGAAAGGTTCATTTTATTATCAGGCAGATATGCCGACTGACTTTCCTTGTGTGGGGGATTTTGTCCTGCTACGCTACAACGATATCGGTGATTCCCTGATCGTTAAGGTGCTGCCCCGAAGGTCCAAATTCTCGCGTGCAGACTATGCGGGTCATGCTGCAAGCTATGCCAAAACGATATTGGAGCAGGTTGTTGCGACCAATTTCGATGTTGTATTTATCCTGACTTCGCTGAACCAAGATCTCAATGTGAATCGTATTCTGCGTTACCTGACTCAAGCCAGACAAAGCGGTGGTAAACCGGTCATCATTTTGACCAAAGCAGACCTTGTTACAGCGGAACATCCCATGCTCACAGAAGTTAGACATCGCATCTCCGATGTGCCCATTCACGTGATCAGCAGTCATACCCGTCTGGGGCTGAACGAACTCGCCCCATATCTTGCTCCGGGTCAAACCGTTGTCTTTCTCGGCATGTCCGGCGTGGGTAAATCATCGCTGCTTAATGCATTAAATGAAAATGACGTCATGAAAGTCCAGGCCATACGGGAGGACGACAGTCGGGGCCGACACACTACAACACATCGTCAACTCTTCATGCTGCCTTCGGGTGCAATGGTCATTGATACGCCTGGAATGCGTGAGCTTGGGCTTTTTGATGCTGACGAAGGTATTCGTGCAAGCTTTGCCGATGTCGAGGATTTATTCGCTCAGTGCCGCTTTACCGATTGCCGCCATCAGACCGAGCCTGGATGTGCCGTTCTCTCAGCACTCGCGGACGGTTCATTACAGCATGAACGTTGGCAGAGCTATACTTCCCAGCAGTCGGAGAACAGGTTTGTACAGCATAAAACCAGCTACCTCATCGAAAAAAGGGCGAAAAACAAAATCAACAGGATTCAGAGTAAACAAACCAACAAAAGTGGAGGTCGGAAGAAATGAATAAGACGAAGATGACGAAGATAACAATTCAAACCTTAACTCATGTTTTAAACCAATATTTTAAGAAGAACATTATTGCAGCGGACTATCATACAACTACTCTGCATGGCGGAACTATGGGTAACGTCAATCTGGTAACAGGAACAGCCGAAACCGAAGATGGCCAAAAGTTGCTTTACCAACTTGTACTGAAGGTTCAGAAACAATGGGAACGTTATAATGATCCCGGTTCATGGCGCCGGGAATATGATCTGTACATGTCTGACCTCGGAACGACATTCTCGGAAACCTTCCGCTGGCCCACCTGTTATTACGCGGAGATGAATGCTGAAGAAAATGAATTTCAGCTGTGGCTGGAATATATCGACGGCGTGTCCGGTCTGGATCTGTCTGTTGAAATGTTTGAACAGGCTGCGCTGGAATTAGGGCGTTATCAAGGCAAACTGTACGCGGAACAGCCCGCAGTGCTGAAGAGTCTGACCAACTTGAGCCATGCCGATCTCATGAAAAATACGTATCTGCACTATCGCTCATGGCCTGTCGTTTATGATTACATCCGTTCTGAAGCCTGTGAGTTCCCACCCCATATCCGGCAAATGTTGATCGATATGGATGAACACTCGGACGAAGTATTGGCTCGCATCGAACAGCTGCCGCTTGTGTTGAACCATCGGGATTTCTGGGTGACCAATCTGATCTATGCCGATGGGAACATCGCGCTCATCGATTGGGATACCTCAGGGTGGGGATACTTTGGAGAGGATATCGCCAGCCTGGTTGCCGATGAGTGTGATATTGAGCATATGGTGGAGTATTATCAGCGCTGTGTCCCTGCGTATTACAAGGGCTTTGCGGAATATGCCGATGCTCCCCCACTCGCAGACCACTGTGTACACGAGATGATTCTGTTCGTGTTCGGGTACAGGCTGGTAGAATATTATGTACATGCAGAGTCCGATGCGATGAAGGAAGAAAATCAGCATATACTCCAGAAAATCTATGAAATGAAACATAGCTCGCTACAGGGATAAACGATACGGTAGTTCATTGCTGATCCAGGCTTCCAAGCTCCCTCCTTAGCTGTACTTTGAATAAGCTATTAAACTACGTCAGATATTGTCATAGTTATGCTGTATCCTACAGGTATCACAGGAAGGGAGCGATGAAATATGAATACCTCCAATTCAAAAGCAATCCTGTACATTGCCATGAGTCTGGATGGATATATTGCCCGATTGGATGGCACTTTCGATTGGCTACTTGATGTGGAAGGTGATGGAGGCGATAACGGTTATGCCACATTTTATCAAACGATTGGCAGTGTGGTCATGGGACGTTCCTCGTACGAGGCAGTGCTTACCATACCGGGGGAATTCCCTTATGCAGATCGTCCGACATATGTGCTTTCTCGTTCAGAACAGCCCTCTGCACCACATGTACAATTCACAACCGAGAACGTGGCGACACTGATTCCAAGGATGAAACAATCCTTCGATGGAGATGTGTGGATTCTAGGTGGAGGCCAGCTTGTTCAGTCGGTGATGGAGCAGCAGTTACTGGATGAAATTGAGGTCGCTATTATCCCGAAAGTACTGGGTGAAGGTATCCCTTTATTTCCAAAAGGCACCGTGCCCACCCTGCTGAAAACGATTCGTACCCAGACGCTCGGACAGATCATTTCCATCCGATATGAGGTACAGCGAAGTCTTGCAACAGATGGTTGATTAGAATTAGACGACCGGACTCCATAAAACAACTGCAAAAAGACCGTACAGCATCCTGCTGTGCGGTCTTTCGTTACCCTTGGGTATATAACAACCATTGGGAGAATCTATATAAGTTGAACTATTCATTTACACCATTCTGTCATCGGAGTGTTCCGTGTAAAAGATGCAGTTCAACTTGTATATTATAGAATTCGCTGAATGTACTCTGTTAAAACATCAGCCGCACGGCGATGTGATCGATCGCCAGGGTGTGTCCTCGCACCCATCGTTTCCTCGGTTGTATTCGGCAGCTGCAGGATCGAAACAGCATGATCATTTGTCTGCTTGTGATATGCATCCACCGCACGGTATATTGCGGGAAGCAGGGAAGCTCCAAGCATGCCATAAGCCCATATGATATGCGCTTGCAGGTTATTTTTTCGCAGCTTAATCAGGAACTGCTCCACCGCCTTCTCGAATTTGGCCAAGTCCCCCTCATGATACGTCCCATCTTCGTTGAGGCGTTGCTTGTACACTTGTCCGGTGATTGGATCTGTCCAAGCTGGAGACTGGAATGCGCCATCGTCATTGCTACCCAGATTGACCACAACCACATCAGGCTGCCAAGAGGTAAAATCATGTGGCTCCAACGCACCAAGCCGCTCATTGCGCTCCCCTTTTAGCAGACCGCAGACCTGCTCATAATACTCCGGAATGTTGCCAGCGGGATTGTTGTCCCAACTGCTCAGCACGCCCCATCCGCTCTGAGAGATGACACGGTATTCTGCATCCAATACCTCAGCCGTCATGAACGTATAATTGTGAAGTGCACTGAACCACATGGGTATCCAGTCCTCTTCTGTCTTCGCCCCAATTGCTCCTTCACCCGAGGTAATGCTATCTCCAATAAACTCGATTTTAAGGGGTTTCTCTTCTACAGGCAGGAACGTGCCGTCGGCCTTCACTGCATGAAACTGCAGGCTGTTGCCCGGGTCAACACTCATCGCCTGTACATCCTTAATGATACGTACATTTTTCACCATAGCCGGGTTCATCCCACGGAATATACAGATCCAGGCTCTGCCTCTGATTAACATCTGCCGACTCACTGGAACACCATTAATAATGATGCTAATCCAGGGCTCAAGCAGATCATAAGATGATTCTATTTCTACCCAAAATTCTGCACCCTTTACGTTACATTCGACTGCACTGCCTGTCCAAAACAACGTTACCGGCGACCGTTGTCCTGTTGTTCTTCCGTGAATTTTCATATGTGGCACATCTGAAATAGCAATGGTCTCCAATTCTTCATTGGCGCTGATATTCATATAGAACCTCCTATTATAATTACTTTTGAAAACTAACATTTCATTAATGAAGTTCTAACGGGAATCTTATTCGCATTGATCTCCGAGTTCTGTTCTAAGTATCACACTCTTTCGCCTATCCGCACCTATACTACCTGGAATGGAGCATGTCCTGTGTCCGCATGACGAAGCTGTGTAGGCTTACGCAGACGCAAACTGCAAGCTAGTCTAAACACGGCCCGTTTCTGCTCCACCTCCACCAAGGAAACATCAATCCATAGAGGAACTAACGGAACATGCCAACATAAGAGATTCACAGCCTCATCCACCGTAAATTGCCGATGCAGCACATTGTTCGGGGCCAGTACAACCAGCCGCATCATCTCGTCTGCGCCATTTAGAGATTTCTCCGGCTCGTATATCGGTTTAATGAGCAATTGAACCTCCTCGTATTCCAGTTGATCCCGCATTCGAATCTTCTCCATCGCTTGCATCAGATGTGACCGGAAAATCTCTTTATCCATCTGAGTTACTCGCTCCATCATGCTGACCTCCCGCTCGTGGATGTTTACTGATGATGCTATCAGTGAAGCCGTCTATATAATGTTGGATTTATAGGTTCACATGAACACTCCAACTTGTATAGAGCTTCTATATGTATTACGCACGACAACCAAAATCCCCTGCAAGTAAACCTGTTCAAGTTCATCATATCCGATGTGCTTGATCTATAGTTTACCCGCAAGGGATATGATCATATTTTATTTTGATATTAGAGAGATAGTAGTAGCCATGTGTTGCTCTGGATGCTGCTTGTTACAGCACCTTGCCAAGAAATGCCTTGGTCCGCTCATGACGCGTATTCTGAAAAAGATCCTCCGGCGTGCCTTCCTCGACAATATAACCACCGTCCATAAAGATCACCCGATCCGCGACCTCACGGGCAAAGCCCATCTCATGTGTCACAACAATCATCGTGATGCCTTCATGTGCAAGGTTTTTCATGACTTGTAGCACTTCCCCAACCATCTCGGGGTCAAGAGCCGAGGTAGGTTCATCAAACAACATCACACTCGGATTCATGGCAAGTGCACGTGCAATGGCTACACGTTGCTGTTGGCCACCGGACAGCTGATCAGGATAGGCATTTTTTTTCTGAGACAGCCCTACCTTACCCAGCAGTTCCATTGCTTTTTTCTCATTTTCGGCTTTACTCAGCTTCCGGATATGTTTGGGCGCCAGCATGATGTTCTCCAGCACGGTCAGATGCGGAAACAGATTGAACTGCTGAAACACCATACCCACATTGGTGCGTAGCTCGTCGATGTTGGTCTTCGGGGAGGTAACCTCCACCTCGCCAATGACCACTTTGCCTGAGGTGACTTCCTCCAACAGATTAAGGCAGCGTAAGAAGGTACTTTTGCCAGACCCCGAAGGGCCGATCACACATACCACTTCCTGCTCCCGAATCGTTGTGGAGATATCCTTCAGCACCTCGTTCGCGCCAAACTGTTTCCTCAAGTTCTCTACCGTAATCATCGGATTGCATACCTCCTTTCAATGAAACGGGAAGCCCGTGATAACAGCACGATGATAATCAGGTAGAACACACCGACCGTACCCCAGATTTCAAATGCCCGGAAGTTCGCGGAAACGATGATCTCCCCGCTCTGTGTAAGCTCCGCAATCCCTATCGCTGATAATAACGAAGTATCCTTAATCGTGATAATAAACTGGTTTACAAAAGTAGGAATCATACGCCGGGTCGCCTGCGGCAGTACCACAAGCCACATCGTTTTGAAACGACTCAGACCTAGTGACCTTGCGGCCTCATGCTGCCCTTTGCCAATAGATTCAATCCCTGCCCGGAAAATCTCCGAGATGTATGCACCAGCATTTAAGCTAACCGCGATAATGCCCGCCGTCATGGCTGGGATACGCATATCCAGAAACACAGGCAGACCGAAGTAAATGAAGTATACCTGCACCAGAAGCGGTGTGCCACGGATGATATCCACATAAAGCGAAGCCACCAGTCGCAACAACCGATTCAGGGAAGTGCTCATCAGGCCGGAGATCAGACCAATCACCATTGCAAAGATGAGCGAGATCACAACAATTTTTAACGTAACGACCGTTCCCTCTAACAGAAGAGGCAGTGCGTCCAGTATGACTTGCCAGGAGGAATCCATCCGTGTCACCGCCCCTTTCTACTTCGCTGCTGTTCCTAGATATTTCTCAACGATCTTGTCGTATTCGCCGTTTGCCTGCAATTTTTTCAGTCCCTCATTGATCTTCTTCTGCAATTCAGCATCGCCTTTGGCAACGGCAATGCCGTAGAAGTCACCGTTCAAGCGGTCACCAACAATCTTAAGCTTTGAGTTCGGATCAACGGCAATTTTGTAAGAAACCACCGGAAAGTCTTCAAGTGTCGCATCCGCGTTTTTATTCGCTACTTCCTGATACATAGATGGGCTATCATCAAAATATTTCACGGTTGCGCCATAGGTCTTCGCATATTCATCAGCGAGATTCGCACCTGACGTTCCTTTTTTGATCGCAATCGTTTTGCCTTTCAAATCCTGCGGGCTCTTAATATCGTTGTTAGCTTCATTCACGATTAAGGACAATCCGGCTTGATAATAGGGTTCGGAGAAATCCACAACTTTTTTACGCTCATCCGTGATGCTGATGCCAGCAATCGCTCCATCCAACTGATTCGCTGTAATGGCCGGAATAATACCTTTGAAGTCCATCGGTTTAATTTCCACCTCAAAGCCTTCTTCTGCCGCAATGGCATTCATCAGGTCAATGTCGATCCCAACGTATTTTCCATCCTTCTGAAACTCAAACGGAGGATATGTTGCATCCGTACCAAATGTATATTTGGTTACTGCCGATCCACTTGCAGACTGGGCACTGCTGTCTTCTCCTGATTTTGCTGCGCCGCAGGCACTAAGTGCCAGAGCAAGAACTGAAGCCATAACGATGGATGCTACCTTTTTCATGGAAAAACCCCTTTTCCTGATTAGATTGGAATCGACCGAATCGATCATTTGTATTTATGTACGTATTGTATTTCTGCACCTACGAGAACTTACGCAATCCTACACATTTTATTAACAACATATGAAAAATAAATTAACACAATGTTGTTTTTGACTACTTTTTTGTACAAAAATCTAAATTTTCATATAGAAAACCCTCTTTTTATGTAACTTTATATAACACAAAATAAAAAAAGACCCTTGAAAAGGATCTCTAGAATTCTGAATTACACATACCTGCGCTGTAATATGGGTTTCATTCACTTACTATTTTAGCTATTTATTTTCTCTACTGTCTCCATGTAGAACACTTGCAGGAATTTCTTGATGTTTACCTTGCTCTTGTTGTCGCTCGCCTGCTCTTCTTCCATCGCCCTCATCTTCATACGCACGTCCTGAAAATCAAAATAAAGCGGCGCATAATGCTCAAATTTATGATTGCTGTAATCCGTAAGTCCAATGGAGGCCAGATTCGTCAACGCCGTCAGAACCGTTCTGCGGATACGCTGTTCCATCGCCTTGCACTCCTTCTCCACTTCCTTAGGCGTTAGCCTGTACTTTTGCGCCACAGCTTCATAGGATTCCTTCAGTGGCGGCAGCTCGGAGGCCTGCTTTTGCTCAATAGCATACTCCATCAGGGCTACGATATCTTTGCTCCCGCTCTCACCGATGATGCCCAGGTCCATTAATATGCTTCGCGCCGAATCTCGCACCGTTCGGGTCTGAGCTGGAGCCGGGGCCGGAGCTTCGACCAGATTCAGGCGAGCCATGGACTGTTTGATTTCCTGCACATAACGCTCATACTTCCATTGCTCATTCACTTTATTGAGCACATGTTCCACTTCTACCCGATTGATCGGTTTGTGAATGAAGAATTCAATCCCCTTCTGGTAGGCCGCTCCCACCATCTCTTTGTTGACCACCTGTGAGATCATAATAAATTTGCCGTTATAGCCGCTCTGCTTCAGGTTCGCCACGGTTTCAATCCCGTCTTGATCCGGCATCAACAGATCGATCAGTACCACATCCGGTCTGAGATCCAGAATCATGCGCTGTCCCTCCAGGCCACCCTCGGCCATGCCAGCAAGCTCTAAGGTTCCGCAAGTCTCAATAATATCCTGCAACATGCTGCGGCTCACCACATCATCATCCACGATCAGGATCGAAAGTGTCATGGGCATCGGCCTCCTTCATTAGATTGACCCTGGGGATCATGACTGTGAACACCGTACCCCGCCCGGATGGAGCGGCTTCTACCTGAATCTGTCCTTCCAGTGACTGCACGATATCACGTACATGGGACAGGCCAATCCCTGTGGCCGCAATGCCAACTTCGTTAAACTTGGTCGTATAACCGGGTTCAAAAATAACCCCGCGCTTCGCGGCAGGTACCCCTTTTCCCGAATCCGTCACTACAAAATGTACATCCGCATCCTGTTCAAACACCTGTACTCGAATCATGCCTTCCTGCTCAATCGCCTCGACCGCGTTAGCCAGCAAGTTATTCATAACCGTGAGCAGTGGGATATAGTAAGGAGATTCCCCTTCATATTGCTGTTCAATCTCGATCTTGACCTCTTTATCCAGCATCTCACTGTATTTCCGATTGGCCTTACCTGCAAAATGCACCACTTCCGACAAGCTCATGTTTACCGTCTTCTCATTATCATAAAGCTTCAATAGCCCGGCCAGAATCCGCTGGGAATCCTTCTTCACTTCATGAATCTGTTGAGCAATTCCCAGTGTCCGCTGACTGTATTCGTTCATGTCCTGCTCACGTAGATCGCGGTATAGCTCATAACTGTTAGCCGTGATACCTTCAATGGTATTCATCGCTTTTTTCAGGTAAAAAACCTCACCATATAGTCCCGAATTCACACTTAACATCTGTTCCATCCGCTTTTCCTGTTCTGCATGCAGGAGCCTGATCTGTCTGACCGCGAAACTGTTATACAGCCCGATGACAAAGTAACTCCGCAAACCGCCCACGATCAGTAGATACAGCCATTCACGCATATAAAAAATATTCGTCCCGCTCAGCACACCTCGCACAAATAACTCCACCAGATTGGAGGAAAAATCAATGCCGGTGATGATGCCTCCGAGCAGAAGTGGAGGAATTTCATGAAAACGGCGCTTAATTTTACTCAACCCATAGGCAAAGACTACATAGTACAAACCGGCCCCCAGGTTATCCCACATGCTCTCCAGCATGGATAAGGTGTGTACATGGTGAATCAGATCGGCCGATTGAAAAGCAATGCTCGCTAGCCCCGTGAGAATCCCTGTTTTTATATAAGATAAATGTGGCATAATCATCAGCAAAAATAAAAGAATGCTGACCCCGAGGCCGATCCGGAAATAATCTTCCCGAAAGGGATTGATTTTGAACTGTGCGCCTATGGATGTAGCCAAGGCAACGGCAGCCATCTGCACATTCTCGTTTTTGACCCAATTGCGCATCGCTCTCTCCACCTACTATCGCAACGTTCACAAGCCGCACTGCTAAGGCTCGTGCTTCTGATGTTAAATATACTAACATACGCGAGAAACATTAGAAATAATTAAAATTTGGGGGTATAACTTCTTTGAAGCCAGAGAGCCTATAAAGGCTGGAAGTTTAGCTTATTTTAGTTTCCCACAATTTAATTGTATAATGTATATAACGACAGGTCAGAGACCTGTTCTTCAGAGAGGAAGATTGCACATGTCAGATGTTAATCAAAGTTTTGGTCAAGCCTTGGTGAAATCCCTGGTTGGAGAGCGCGGACATATTCGTATTGCCAAAGCACTTCCCGATATTGATGTAGAACTTGCTGGACGTACACATGAGGCCATGCCTTATACCATCTACCAATTGGTCAAACATATGCACTACTGGCAGAATTTCATGCTGGAGCATGTGGAAGGACGCAAACCGCAGATGCCAGCGAATGTGAGCGAGAGCTGGCCAGTGGAGACAGGCCCACAGGATGAAGCGACGTGGAAAGAAGACATTCGGGCATTTCTGAGCGGTATTGATCAAGCGGTATCCATCGCAGAGACAGCACAGCTGGATGATCCATTGCTCTATTTTCCAGGGGAAACCAAAGGTGGATTACTGCGTAATATCGCTTCACATAACTCTTATCATCTGGGTGAAATTGTCTTGCTTCGTCGTTTCTATGGCGAATGGCCACCTCCAGGCGGCGGGTTCCCGGCGTAAGAGATAAGTCACACGAAAATGAAACAAGTTTTACAGCCCAGATATGTTGGTATTCAGCATGTTTAAGCATGTACTGTAGACGAGAAGCCGCAAGGGCACACCCCCTGCGGCTTCTTGTTGTTTAAGATCATATCTTATAGGTTCGTATTTACTCATATTCACTCAATCTTCTTGCCCTACCATTCCGGTTCGGTTCAGAGAACGATAAGTTGTTCAATATGAACTCTTGGCATAGTACTAAACTTCGGGACGCATTAAACCTTGGATAAACGTCTCAAAGTTCGGTGCAAGCGGAGTGATTTTTCGCTCATTCTTGTCGACGTAAACGACCTCTGGCTCCCCATCATTGCCGTAAGAACGGTAGTCCAACATGACAACTCCTGCTTCGGAAGGTGCTTTCGCAATGACTACACCAATCTCCGGATATCCATCACGTTCAATCACGGCCCAGCTACCCTCTGTACCACATAGCGCATGGCGTTTCTCACGACCAATGCCCAATATTCCCTCAATTTCGACATACTCGGTTTCTCCAGATGCTTCGTCCGTCACCGGGAAAAAGCGGTTATATGGAATGCCCCCATTGTGTTCCTTCATCATCTTAATGTAGGAGGCAGGTAAGCGGAACACAAGTTGTTCCTCCACCGATTCAATCAAACCCTCGCTTGGCGGATCAGATACATAGTGCTCCAGAGCCAGCTCACTATCATTCCAGAACTCACCAGATGTCGGAACTGGTGGATCAACATGAACTACATTTAAAGATGAGATCGCCCCAGGCTGCTCTTCGGCTGTTCCATTTTCCAATTCGACGCCTTCCTGCACCTCATCCGCTACGTCATCATCCTCTTCTTCCCTGTTTCGAATCCATTCCAGAAACTCCAGTGTATCTTCGTCCCCCGGCTCCAGCTCGTCGGAACGCTCAAAAGCTTGCTCTGCCTTGTCGTATTGCTCCAGATAATAATAAGCTAGTCCAATCCGGTACTGCCAGAGCGGGTCATCTGCTCCCTCTTCAGCCACGGTCAGGAATTGGTCCACAGCTTCTTCATATCGCTCCAGATTGTTTAAGGCTCGGCCCAGGTGGTTCACCAGCTCATAGTCTCTCTCTTCGACTGGAACCTCCTGCACCGCGTCCACAATCTTCCCGTACTCATCTTGCTCGTGCCATGTTTCCAATTGTTCCAATAACTCTTCGTTCATCATTGCGCCTCCGTTCCTTCATCTCATCATTATGTATTGAAAATTATACCACTATACCGAACTGCTTCTCCAGCGAAGAAGGGACACGCTCAAGTAAGAAGCACATTTTCACCTGAAAATCATAAAAAAGCAGCCCGACCTCATGTTATCCATTCAGTCAGGCCACTCAAGCTATAGCTTCCTTTGTTAATCCTTAGTTAATTCAGCAGTTCCACACAATCGTACACCCAACCTGCACTTAGCCAATTCCCCAAGTCGCTGGAGCCGCTGATCGGTGTAATGGTGATTGTATTTGCACCGTTAACAAAATATGATGCAGGGATATTCCAGCTAAAGGTGGTATTATTGCCCCGGTACGTGCCGATGGTGAAACTACGAGAGTTTGGCTGAGCAGAAGGAGCTGGATTGCTTAAGGTTCGGCCGTTAATCGTTACGCTCGGTCTTCCATTATTGTAAGCAGCCGTAATCCCGATGTTCAGAACATGCGAGGAAGATGCCTGTGCTGCATTCAGGTTAAAATTCACCGTTGTAGGCGAGTTCTGGCCCCGGAATTGAATAGCCGGAAAACGATTCGTTGCACTGCCTGGAGTATACGTCACCGGCCCCCAGCTTGGGTTGCGACTATCCGATGGATGACGAATCGGAATCGTCTGTCCGTTCAGGAATTCCCGTGGTGTCCCGTCCCAGTTCCCGATTCTCCAGATGCTGGAGGCTTTGCTCGGATCATTGTTAATGGTGCGGGTGTTCACCGTTGTAGTTTGTCCAGCATTCACGTTCACATTTTCCGTGTATACGGCAAGTTCACCTTTATATACCGTCATCGTATACGTTCCCGGAATCATGCCGTACTTGGTTGCAGACCCACTTGATGATGCATTTGCCCAATACTGAGCGTTGCTGTTGGCAAATCCAATTGTATAAGCGTAACCTGCCTCCATGCCAGAAAGTCCATTCAACACCACATTACCCCGGCTGGTCACCCAACCTTGCAGATTTAATCCCGACATCCAGTTGAAATCAGGTGCCGAAGGAGTGCTACCAGTTGTAAAAATAAGTGCATATGGACCATGCAGGCCAAGACGCCAGTTTTCCGTCTGGGCATGTCCAGAGTTCATATAATTATAGACTTCGGTTTCAGAGCCGCTTTGGAACTGAATATCACGGAAGAAAGGCCCGCCTGAGCTCTTCTCTCGGTTACCGTATGCCATGAATACACCTACTCCATTACCCGTTACTCCTCGGACAGACAGATCTTTCGCCTGATCATTACCATAATATTTGGAGGCCGATTGCCCATTCGAGAATCCGAATACATCCTGACTTTCAATCGCTCCCGTATTACCTCGGTTGTTCGAGTTCGCAGGCACACCGGTCAGCACACTCCCATTGCCGCGGAAAATATAACGCAGTTCACCAATAGACGGCTGTGCCGTAATATGTGTCGCCATATAGATGATGTTCTCGCCGCCGCGCGAAGCATAATAATGAGTCAGCGTGTTGGTTGAAACGGTAATCAACACCGTTGAACCGGAGGGGGATTTATTCCATGTTACATTTGCGGAAGACCCCAAACCTGAACCAATATGTGATCCTCTATTGCTATTCAGCTCCGTTCCATTCATCTTAGCCGAGATGATATCTCCATTCGTTTTATTGACCACATACACAAGACCCGACCCGGTATTCACTTCAATTCTGGAGCCATTGTCTGTCACTTGGATGGTGGCAGCATGGCTTTTTGAAGCAGGAAATGCAAAAGCGGAAGCAACCATGGCGATGAACAGCAGCATACTCATTCCCTTTTTAACGAAACGTTGAGCCACGTCAATATCCCTCCTAATCACACTATTAATTTGTGAAGCGCTTACATATCTGAGCAATACACTTCCCTATGATGTATGGTCAACCCTCTATGGTGATCTTCAATCATTCTTCCATAGATACGTCTATCTAACGTTTACGAGTTGTTAAAGATATATTCACGATCGCATCCATTTCGATTTGATTACAACCTATATAATCTCCACCTATTCCAGAACCTTTGGATCGATGATCAAGTTTTCTTACAATCACATCATTATAATACCATTATATTACATATTTTCTCAACGAATATCTCTCTTATATGAAAACAAACGAAACAGTTCTTATTTACCAATCGCTCCGACAACATTTGATCTCCTCAAATATGAGTTTTATGGGATCTAATTACAGACTACAATCACTAATTTGAATGTGCTGTCAGTTTCCAGCGCACGGATGATGATCTTACCTCAAGCTATTTTTCCATCATCGTGCCCACGATATGGAACCTCTTCTCTAGCGAAGGCCCACTACAGAAAATTTATAGTATATATATCCCAGATATAGTGGTAAATTTGATTCATTTTACTCCTAATGGCTGACTTATATTGTCGAATGAGGTGCAATAACAAGAGATTATGGTTATCGTTCTATAATAATCCACAAATTAAATATCCAATATATGTATTTTAATATCTTTTGTTGTAATTAGGATTTTAAATATTGTTGTACATTCGCATACGTATATATGATTGGTAGCAAAGCCAGACTTCGCCGCGTCCTAAAATTTATATTGGCTCAACTAAACAACAAAGAAATTTTTATAACTATATTTTTATAAAATTATTTACAAATAAAATTTTTCCATTTATACTATTTTTTGAGAAAAATAAATTTTTGGAGGTTCAACATGAGAAAAATTAAGCTATCATTTTTACTCGCTATTTCTTTAGTTTTGAGTAGTTTTTCTGGACTAGCTAGTGCTGAGAGCGTCAAAGAGACAGAGGACAACTTCCCTAAACTGATACAGCAGGCTGATCAGCTAAAGGATAGTGGTGCAACTGATCAAGAGATTGATAAATTTCTGAAATCTCAAGGTGTTCAAGTATTATCGAGTAATACAATGACTTTAGACGAAAACGGAAATGAACTTGGTGCTAGCAGTGGAGAAGTATCTATCATGAATATTAATGCTGCTGATAGAAAAGTAACAACTCGCGTGACCAAAGACAGCGGAAGATATTATGCATGGGTTCAGATTGACAGAATGCCAACACTTCCGGCAGATGCTACTCTTGAGGCATACCCCGCTTCATATGATGTAGTGTCCATTAACTGGAATCCAGCTTACTTTAATTATGTTGCAAATGGAGTAACAAACCAAAATATGTGGCTGGCTGACGCTGATTTTAGAGATAAAGGAACGATCCTTTTTAATATCTACGATAACCTTGACCACGGAAGTACAGTAAGTGCCTATGCAAAGTTATCTGCCAAGAAAGCAGGATCAACGACAACAGCAGTGAAATACACCCATACCTATGACAAAACCCAAAAGAGTACAACTTATAGTGGTACTGCCGATTGGAGCTGGGGGAGTCCGCTTGGTGTAGGAGTATCGTATGAAGTTAAAACTTCATCAGTAGAGGCTAACTGGAAAAAGTCTGCCACTGCAAGTGTTAAGGTCACCCTTTAATTAGATAATCAAATCTTAATAAATAAAGTAAACGGAAAATCTTATTTTTCCGTTTACTTTATTTAATTTCAGCTTACTAATTGAGTATGGGGGTGCAGATATGAAAAAAATCAGTGTATGTCAGTGGGGACTCATAATCATCTCAGCTGTGTTAGCATCAAATATTTTGCAATTTTATATCTTTAATCAAGACAGTAATAAACAGCAAAGTTCTACTACCTTTCAGCCCATTTATGAAAGTAAATATAATTTATATTCTGATTACGCAAGCCGCATTCAGAATATATATCAGTTTCTAGTTCAATTGGATAATGTCAAAACACCGAACGCTAGTTATCTGTTATCAGAAGGTTTCTACATCGGAATTAGTTCAGATTATTACACTTATTTAGAGTCATTGATTAGAAAAACGGAAAGTGCGGATTACAACGAAGAATTAAGACATATTATCGAAACTAATGAAAATCTGCAGATTATGATTTATGAGTTGAAAAACTATTTCACAGTACATCAGAATGATGCCAGCTTCCCTGAGCAATGGAAAGGTATTAAAAGCTTGCTAAAAGAAACCCAAGTACTTCTGGCCTCTGGGTCTTCCACAGATACAACGCTATATAACATAATCAGCTATCCGGAAAACTTCATTCCGAAACCTGATTATCAGAGCACCATGTCAGCCCTGAACGAAAATTTTGCTAATCTCGTGAATCTACTTCGCTGATCAAACTTAATATCTCTATTTACCCAAAATACTTAAGCATCGATTATCACGCAAGATCGATGCTTATCTTAATTTCGTACCGCTTGTCTTATTTGGTGTCCATTACAAGCTCGTATTGATCAAAAATCCATCCACTCCTGATTTGCTCGGCAGCCTTCTTGCTAATACGCACAGAAGGTTTTTGCACCCGCAAACCATCTGGTTCGGTTACCGAAAACCGCAGCAGTTGTGTTCTGTTTTTAATCTCACTCACCAGTTCTTCGTATAACTTATATGTGAATGGCCGATGTTCCCGGATATCCTCATACGTATAATCTGTTCCTTCGCCACTTTCGGCTTGAATTCGGATATCTTTGGGGAGCGAAATCATAATGCTAGGCAGCTCATCCACAGCCCATTGCTCGCGATAAGGAAAACGGATACCTTCATTTCTGACGAAAAACCCAGCCATTCCCTGATCCATAGTAAGTACAATCGAATATACAAAGTGCGGGAAGTAATCTGTTGCCTTCTCCGTAGCTGCATAGTAATCATAAAATTGCTTATAGGTCTGAAGCACCTGTTGTTTGTCATATGGGGTCTGGGCATAATTCGGTGAAATGAATGAAGCCTCTCGCTCCTTAAACAGTTCCAGGATCTCGCCCCACTCTTCCGGTGTGATCCAAAACTTGATTTTGTAGAACCCGCTATTAGTCAGTCGACTCATGTTCTCCCCGCCCTTTACGTAAGTTAGATTCGTACAGGTAATTATCCATATTTTACTACAAACTCAGATGACATAGATGTCTACACCATCATTTACAACAAAAAAACCGAAACGGCTCGCATATGCGAACCGCCCCGGCAATCTTGATCAGATCCAAGTAGGATGAGATGTGATGTGATTACAATTACAGACCTGCAATTACTGACTTGATCGAGCTGTCACTTTCCAGTGCACGGATGATGATCGTTACCGCTTCAGCGCGAGTCGATTTGCCGTTAGGCAGGAATTCGGAAGCAGTCAATCCATTCACCAGCTTCGCGGAGGAAGCAAGTTCAATTGCTGCTGCAGCCCAGTTATCGGATTTCACATCGCTGAAGCTGATTTTCGTGCCTGTTGCAAGTGTGTTCAGATCCAGTACACGAGCAATGATCGTTACCATTTCGGCACGAGTGATCGTTGCGTTAGGCTTGAAGGAACCGTCTGCATATCCGCCGATTACACCTTTATCTGCGAGCGTGCCGATGTATCCAGCCGCCCAGCTTGCGTTTGTATCTTTGAAGCTATTAGCTGCTTTATTCTCGCCAAGGCCAAGTGCACGAGCAATCATCGCTGTGAATTCAGCACGCGTTACAGAAGCATTTGGCTTGAATGTGCCGTTCTCATACCCGTTGATGACACGCAGTTTCAATGCAGCATTAATATTTTTGTTGGCCCAGTGTGTGGAGATATCACTCATCGCCAGCTGTTCATTTTTCGTTGCTTCAATGGCTGCATTTACGTTTTTCAATACGCTATCTTGGCTTACAACATCCGACTTGAACGGATTCGTCGTTACGCCACCCGGATTTGTAGTATCCTTAACAGCAAGGACAACTCGGTCATTTTGATACATAACCTCCGTTGTATATTGGCTTGGCAGACCTTTCACATCTACCGATGCAAATTTACCATTCAGTTTGTTCGCACCAAAACTGATCAATGTGAGGTTGCCTTGAGCAGGTACATAGTTGTTGTCAAAATTCACTTGCAGCTTACCGTTCGCATTCACGGCACCTTTAACATCCAATACGTCATTCGCGCTGCTCATATTAAGCTCCAATGTTCCGCTTGATGCTTGTGTGAAGTCACCTTTAATGTTCCATTTACCTTCTACTTTTTCCGCAACCGTACCGCCATTATTCACGACAGAACCGGCACCAAATGCATTGGCAGAATCACTTTCCAACGTACCGGCTTTTACTTCAGTACCACCGGAATACGTATTATTACCTTGCAGATGAAGTGCTCCGCTACCTTCTTTGGTTAGCTTGCCTGTACCAGAGATGTCATTGCGCCATACGTCTTTTGCATTAAACCCACCTTTAGCTGCATCCATAACGACCGTTACATCGGTGTTAAACGCGCCATATCCGTCAGCTGCGGCAAACAGGTTCAGACGTCCCCAACCTTCCGGATCATCCAGTACCGGATACCCTGATGCGATTCCTGTTGTGGACAGCACCGCGCGGCGTTGTTGATCGTTCAGGTAAGGCTGTCTTGTTTCAAGCAATACTTCCGCACCTTTAGGTACTTGTACTGCCTCAGTTGTGGAGCCAATTTGCGGGAATCCATAGGTCATGCGCTCTGTGAATTCGGATTTGTTACGAGCGTAATCTGTAAAGCGGTCTTTACTTGTGCCTGTCTCTTTCAAAAGAATTTCATGCGCCTCAGCATACGCTTGCTCTTTCAGCTCTTTATTATCTGGATCATTCAGTGCAGATGCTGCGAATGCCGTTGCCAGCACACGACCGCCCATAACATCCAGTGGGGAGTGCATACCAGCTACAATTCGGTCATCGCCCATTTCAGAAGCACGAGTCATGAGCTCCTGATAACGTTCAGGCACAGCGTAAGCAAGAGCGATAGCCGCAAGGTAGGACGCATTCGTGTGACCGCTTGGGAAACCACCATCCGTCTCCGGTTTGCTGCTCTGTACAGCAACCAGTGAAGGTACGATCAGTTGTTGACCCTGCCAGCGGAACGGGCGTTTATATTGGTAGAACATTTTCGCCTGTTGTGTTGAAGCATAGTCACCACGAACTTTACCGATCAGGTCCACCATTTTCCCCAACTCGGAATTGGAATCGCCTGCTTTGTTGGAATCATTTTTATCCGAATACTTGGTTGTCGCTGCATCTGCCGGAATACTTGTAATGGAAGTGAATGTGCCTGACTTTTCCCGATATACACCAGCTAGTTTCCCCAGACCCTCCACTGCGCCATACGATTGATTCGTACGGTCTGTATAGTACGCAGCATCTTCGTCCGCTTTGGAACGTGTTTTAGCACGTTGTGCCACATAATCAATGTTGTAGTCCAGAACGGCGCTGTTCAGCTTCGTACCATTATCCCACGCACTTCCTGGTGTCCACAGGTCGAGGAACTTGGATAACGTGCCAATCGCCGGATTGCTGTCTACCGTCATTTTATCCGGTTTGTTATTTTTGTACGTGTCTACGAAGTAACCCCATGCCGGTTGTTTCGGTAATGCCACGGTATCATTATTCTGTGCTGCGAGTGCAGCGCCTGGTGCCATAGAACTTGTCAGAACGACCAAACCTAGAGCAGCAGTGAACAATCTTTTCTTGTTTTTGTTTGTAGCAACTTTTGTTTTCAAATCATGTCGACTCCCATCGTTTAATAGTTGGTCTCGGTTCGGTCTCAAATGTAGCATTGGAGCCGTAAAACCAGCAATAAAACAATTTCGTCATTGTATCAATTTCGACGCAATATCATAAATCCTCAACATTTTACATGAAGTTAATATAAATCGCGAACCTTGCAGAATGTGAGTAGTGTATAATTTGGGCCGGGAGGAATGTTTGATGAAAAAGTGGAGCTCTGCATGGGCGGGACTAGCCCTTTCTTATGGTTCAATCGTCATCGTTATTGTGCTGCTGATCTGCTCATTTTTCTATATCTATTTCTCACGCAGTTACAATGAAGAATTAAGAAATAAGAATCAGCTGATTCTTGAAAATACAGCACGTACTATCGAAGAAACCGTACTCAAACGAGTGCAGCAAATGTATGTTGATCTATCGCTTGATAAATCAGCCAACATTCGTCTCTTTGCGGATCAGGAGGATCGAAATGGACTGAATCAGGTGGTAGACCTGCAAGAACTACTTCAAGCCAAGGTTGCCGCCAATACCGATATCGTTCAAGGTATTCATCTCTATTATCCTGCACGTAATATCATGCTTTCCTCGCTCTATGGACTGCGCTATAACGCGGATCAGAGCGAAGGCTCCGTGTATTATGCAGACTGGCTTCAAGAGATGCGTGCCAGCAAACATAACAGTCTGTGGACGCCAGCGCGTCATATTCCAAAGGACATTTTCTCCAGTCAGACGAGCGGGAGTACCAATGGTTTGTTTACGTATGCACACAGCTATCCATTTCGCTCAACAGGGGAAACGAGCGATGTCATCATTGCTATTGATGTCAAAGAAGAAGCCGTGAATAACATCATTGAAAATATGATGCCTTCCCAGTATCAGCATACCGTGATTGTCAACGCTGCCGGACATGCAGTAAGTCGATTGCAGGAACAAATTTCAGGGCAGTCTGATATGTACACTACAAGTCTGAAGAAAGCTCTGGAGTTAGGACATGCCAAAGGTAGCTTCGACGAGAAGATTGGAGATGCACCTTATGTGGTTTCCTATCAAACGCTACCATCCACTCATTGGATGATCTATAGTGCAACACCATCCAGCTATTATTATGAACAGTCCATCATGATCCAGAAGCTTATTCTCGGAATCTGTCTGATCGCACTATTGGTCGGTCTGGTCTTATCAGCTGTGTTTGTCCGCGCTAATTATAGCCCAATCAAACGTCTGGTTGGTCGTATTAAGGATTTGTCCGGAACTGCACCAAACCAAGTTACTAATGAATTTCGCATGATCGACAATGCCTTTCTTCATCTCAAAGAACAAGTGAACAATCTCGAAGAGACCATGATCGCGAACAGCGCAGCTGTAAGACACAAAGCGGTGCTTAACCTACTGCAGGGTAACCCCGAGAAGAGGCCATGGAAAGAGGAACGCGCTGCTCTTGGTATCGCGAGGCCGTATGCTGAGTACTGCTGTATGCTGATGAATACCGGGTCTACGATTGCTGAAAATGACTCTTCCAAACAGCCTGAGGCCATTGCCAGACTGATGCATGGACTGGAATGCCTATCCTTGCAAGACAGTCGCCTTATTGCAGAAGAGTTGCCGGATAAGCGACTTGCTGTCATTCTCTGTACCGATGTGGCTTCCGAAGCATTATTGGACAAGTTCTCCCAGCTGCTGCTCGCAGAGACGCGTCAGCAGTTGCAACCAGACATCCAGCTGTCTACAGGCTGCTGGGTCAAGGATCTCCGTGATATTCATCAAAGCTTCAACGAAGCACAGGTATTGATGAAATATGCTTATTTTTTGCCAGAGCTGCACATTCTGAAAGACTATTCCCTGATTCAGCGCGAGCACAGTCTGGATGAAATTCCGCAGACCCTGCTTGCCAAGTTCAGAGACAAACTCCAGAGCAGGCAGCTTGATGAAGCTATAGGTACCATTGAGCAGGTGGTTGAACATATGCGGGAGGGGCAGCATCCTGCGGATTATTGCCATTTTATCCTGTCAAACATCGTGTTTATCTACTCGGATGTTGCCAAAAATGTGCGTTACAAGCACCCGTTGCAATTTGGACACCCCGATCTGTATCACGAATATACGAATCTGCATGATATATTGGCATACCGTAACTGGCTGACAGCCTCGATCACTACATTTATAGAAGAAACCGAGAATCGTAACAGTGACCGTGCTGTCTCAACCATCGAGCTAGCCAAGCAATATATTGAAGCCAATCTTTCGGACGACCTCTCGCTAGAGGCCGTTGGAGCCAAAGTATTCCTGAGTCCCAAGTATCTGAGCAAGCTCTTTAAGGAAGAAATGGGTGTCACCTACACGGACTATGTCACATCAAGGCGGATGGAACAAGCCAAAGTATTGATTGAAAACAACAACATGACCATAGACCGGGTTGCAAGCTCGGTTGGTTACGGCACAACTGCCTATTTCATTAAACGTTTCAAAGAAATGTACGGCTGTACACCAGGCAATTATGTACGCAATCTCTCTTCGGCAGCGATATCCGAGGCCAGGTCATAGGGACAAGGAGGATGGATCGGATGAAGATGAAGGAACAGATAGCAGGAGCGAAAGTTCCTTATCGCTATCGGATATTTCTGACTACGGCACTGCTGACGTTGATGGGCGCTATTGTTGGTGGCTGTAATCTGCTGAACGGCCCCAGTGCCATGGTCGAATCAGAGCCCGGCGGCACGTCCTCCACTCTTTCGGGCAAAGCCAAGTACCATATCTCGTGGACACTACATCAAAATCTACCCGTTCCGCAAGATGCCGAGATATTGAAACAGGTGGAAGAACAATTCGATGTCGATCTGGACATCTGGAATATGGAAAACAACAAATATGAGTCACTTCTCGATATGAAGTTAGCCCAAGGCAACATTCCCGACCTATTTCGTATCCGTCAGCCGCAAGATCTGTTGAAATACCAGCAGCAAGGGGTGCTAGCCGAGATCCCCTTAGAGACGCTGAAGCAATATGCACCGAATCTCATGCGTATCATCCATGAACAAGCCCCGGCCTATGAAAATGCAGGAGTTATCGACGGGAAGTATTACGGCATCCCTGTCATTAATCCAACGAACATCTATCGTACACCGGTGGTATATCGGCAGGATTGGCTGAACAAGCTGGGTTTGTCCGTTCCGCAGACACTGGCGGAATTCGAGAAGGTGATCTATGCATTTACCTTTGATGATCCCGACGGCAACGGTATTCAGGATACGTATGGTTTGTCCAGCGAAGGCATGAATGTGGTATTCGGTGCCTTCGGTCAGATTGTTTTTGCAGACCAGCTGTATTTCGGCACGAAGGACGGGAAGAAAGTTATTGGTACGTTGCAACCCGAGATGAAGCAGGCACTGACCTACCTGCGGAAATGGTACAAAGATGGTGTGATCGATCCCGAGTTTGTCACAGGCGAGAATAAAGGCGGGTACAAACATCTGTCCCATGCATTTATTAACGGTAAAATCGGGATGACCTCGATGGGCAACTACTACCACTGGATTCAGGATGGCGATTATGAGGATTGGCGTGTTGAACGTGGCGGTAAAGTCGTGAAGAGTCCAGTCCAAGCAGCATTTAATGTCAAAGAATTAACGGCCAAGTTCCCTGAAGCTGGGGTCACATTAGGCCAACCCTTCATGGGACCTCACGGACAACGTGGCTCCAAAGGCAATGACATGTTAATGAGCTTCACTGCCATCGGAGCGGATGCGGTTAAGGAGCCCGGCAAACTGGAGATGATCCTGCGTATTTTGGATGAAGTAAGTGCAAACCCTGATTCAGACAAGGCAGCAAGTATGACCTATGGTGTGCAAAATAAACATTGGACGTGGACACCAACGGAGCCCCGGAATGTCGTGATCATGCAGCCATATGACACCCTGTTTGGGTACCAGAATACGATTGGTGCCAATATCGGCATGACGGTTCCGTTGAAAGAGACGGGAGAACGGGAAGAATGGGCTTCAACGCTACACCTCGATCAGAACGGCATTTATAACGCGCTGGAGGTCGCCACACCTGCTTTGGCCAAATACGGCGATTCGTTGATCCGGTTAAAAAACAAAGCCTATATTGCCTTTATTACAGGCGAGCGACCGCTCACTGAATTTGATGAGTTTGTACAGGAGTTCATGTCCGCAGGCGGTGCAGAAGTGGTGAAAGAAGCGAATGCGTGGAAACAGTAGCGAGCGCAGATTGGATGGAGTTCCTCGCAGACGTACCGAGGGGGCATGTCAAGGGAAAGAGACGCAACATACAATTGCGAGAAATCCACCGTCTCGCTCCGCACTCTCGGGCTCTAACGATCACCAGTAACCTTATTTGACTGATTTTCGCACATTTATAAATCTAACGATCACCAGCGACCTTATTGTTGTCAAAATGCATCACAGACGACAGTTTTCCGCTGAAAAAAACCAAATAGGGTCATCTGTGATCGTTAGATTTTCAAACAGGCTTAAATGCTCCAAATAAAGTTATCTGTGATCGTTAGCCGCTGTCCAAAGCTTCGGGGACGGGAGCTCAGCTAACTTATGGAGCTATGTCAAGAAAGTGAACACTTAGGCTACGGTTTCGTCCGTAAACTGCATCTCTAGATCAGCTGAGGGAGAAGAAGCAATAGACTACACAACATCACCGTCAGAATTGCAAAACAAACTCCAGCCCACCTAACATGTTCTTTGGGTGCCTGAGGATTAATCACTTTACACATAAAGTAAATAAAGAAATAGCTAACCAACGCAAATAACACCAGAATGACAGGGGTAATTGTCATATTTCATGCATCTCCTTCTTGGCCTGCAAATAGATGGATATCAACAATTCCTTCGTTTTCATATCGAGCGCTTTGCGGGATTTGACAATCTTGAAGCCAGCGAGTGGCAACAAGCTCTGCAATGATTTTAATGTGAAGTCGATCAATTCAGTGGAAGATGACTGCTCGTCAAAGGCATACTGGTCAAGAATGACATCCACGCTTGTAGTTTGACTTGTATTATTATTCATGTAGATTAGATCACTCCTTTGAGCATTTCTTGGGAAAAGAAAGCAATAATCCCTCATAGTCACGCCAAGGTTACTATAAAATGGAACTCGTCGTCAAATGAAGTCAAGTTAGCAGTGGAACGTCAGCATATGAAACCCGAGTTAAAATATTAATCTCATTCGATATGATCCTGTGTATCTTCTGACTATATTCCTTTTCAACTTTTATCTTCTAAGCTAGACAAAAAGAAACAACCTTGCGGCTGCTCCTTCTTGTCATTACATGCTCTATGCTTTTGCTTCTTCACACGCTCATATACTTCCAATATAACACATCTTATTAAACCACCATTTCACTCCAAATCATGCCGTCCCTATCCTAATCAGCCCATGCCGATCCGCGGATCAAGCCAGATACTCAGCCATAATCTGCTCGATATCATACGGTGTCACACCTTCATCGACCGCATAGATCGTATCGGCCTGCTCCTTCGTATCCACCAATTCACCTCTCGCTGTGGCGTGCATCATGAACAAGTCATACAGGTGAGGTTTGCGTAATGAAGTCATCGCTTTCCCCATCAGCACGATGCCTCCCCGATTGCCTTCCACATTGTTGTAATAGTCCGGATACCTTGTCAGCGCCAGATCCGTCCAGATGATTGTACGATCGACCAGATCCAGAATGACGGGAATGGCGATCTGCGTATCAGCCGTAATATCAATCTTGTTCTCCACCGTGGATGGCTCATAAATTTCGCCCGAACCGGGTTTCTTGCGCATCATCCAACCTGCAAAACATTCCGGCAAGTTGCAGTACGGATGGCTGGTGAAGGAGTGAAGTGTGGTCACCACATACCTTCCGCCATAATTCACAATTGAAGGGATATGCAGATCAATAAACTCACTCGCCCCATAAGGTGCAGTCACAATATCCCCGCTGTGAACAGCCTTATATTTAACAGACTTCAGATTCGTATATGAGATATGTTCAACATAGTTCCAGTCCTTGTCATACATGATCGCAGAAAGGTCAATATCCACACGCCCTGTAGGTGTACCCTCAACCTCGCCTTCTTTCCACCAGCTGAAGAAACGAATTGTGTCGCCCTCCCCCATCGGGATACGGCTTCCTCTCACAATCGTTCGTAAGGCTTTGCTCGCGGAACGCTGTGAAAAAGGCACCAGATAATGCCGCAAATGCTCATCGACATACGTCTTTCCGAGCGAAGGAAATTCAGTGAATCGTGCAATCAGGGCCTGCTCGCATAATTGCACCACTTCCTGACAGACAGCTTCGTCAAGCTCCGGTAGCCCATTCGGGATACCAACCGCCTTGGCGACATTGCCTTTCGGAAAAAACACCCGCATTTTTGACGCTTCATTCCGCTTTGCGAAATGCTGCCTCACCTGCAATAACACCGGCGTAGACACCTGTGCAGTGACCTCTCCAAAAGCAAGCAGCACATATTCTTCATTGTCTGTAATGCGCAGCATATGATCCAGCTTCCGTGCAAATTCACCCGGACGCTGAGACAACAGGTCGATCAGGCTCCAGATGTTCCGATACTGGAATGCCAGTTCAACGCTACCGTTAAAGGTTGTAAACGACTTGTTATTTCGCAGGATATCGAAGGCTTCCTGGCACCGCGGATACCGTAGCTTGTATTCAGATGGATGCAAAATCTCCCCCAGCCGAATCCAGCGATCCTTGTAGCGCAGCATATCTTCCGTGATGGAGCCGCATTGCTCCAACAAGCTGAGGAGCAGGCGGCGCTCACGGCGTTTGAATTTACGAAAGGGCGTGGCGGTTGCCAGACTGACGTCCCCTTCCGACCAGGATACTGCCAGTCGGAGCACATCGCTTGCCGTTTTAAAATAGGACCCGATACGTTCCATGCTTGCCAGTTCATATTTCAATAGCACCGCAACGACGAAGCCTACATTCTCCTTAAACGGAATCTCCTCCGGCAACATGTTCTCAACATCACTCGGATCGGCATGTTTCAGGGCGTGTTTGATATCTTTTTTGTCGGTATCCGAGATGGAACCTTTCGCTTCGATTAACTGACGGATCAGCTTCTGGAATGCTTGCTTGCTCCCCAGATCAATGATTTTCAGCTTCGTTTGCTCCAGGGAAGGAGACCGCGCGCCAGCAGTCATAGCCGAAGGCTCAAAATCGCCGTGCGTAAGATGTGTCAGGTAATGAAGCACAGCATTTAAGTAAAGCTCCGCTTCGTCTGCTTCCATTACCTGCTCCGGGAATCCCGCATACATCGGTTTGTACTTCACATGGGCACCGACCATCACTTCTAGGTCTTTGACCAGTTGCCCCATCAACACTGTAAATTGTTCTTCGGACAGCGTCCGCAGTGCCTGCATCAGCTCAGTGGAAAAGGTGAACCCGAGAGATTCTATATTTTTGAGCGCAGTCGCCAGAACTTTTTTGGGCAATGGATGCTGCCGCTGTTCGCTCGGTTGAATCATCAGTTTGCCGGCTCTGCGCACATAGATACTGTTCATTTTTATATTGCTGTAATCTACATGATTATCGACATTTGCTTTCCAATTGTCAGTGTTACTATTACTATTATTGATATTGTCGTTATATTTATTGTTCATGATCAAAGAGTCCAGGAAAGCCATATCCCTATTAACATTTGGTGGTTAGCTTGAGAAGGAAGGAATATGATAGCCTGGACGCCTCCTCTCTGATTTGAAATCTTCAGGAGAGCGGCGACCCTAGTATCTCCAATGATGTAGAAGGAAGGACCGCCATAGCCTGAAGGCCAAAAGCTCGAAGTTCCGAAGTTCGTCACCCGAACCTTTGGTGAACTCATCATCTCAGATTTTGGTATCCATGAGCAGGGCGAAAGTATTACGACATGATTTTTGGGTGCTTTCTTATGAAATGTCCATGAGGAATGATCAGAGGATACATACCAGAGAGCATAGTGAAGATCGAGACAGAAGTGCAGGAAATCCAAATGTATTTTTGAAATGAGGGTACCTGAGAAAATGAAATTACAAACGTTATATAACGATTACATTCGTCTTAAATTCCATCTCCCCCCGGAACCCACACACGGGGATATAATCATGGTATTTGGTCAATATGAGGATGACAGTGCAGCGTTATTTTTCACTGATCAGCCGGAGGAAACCTTCTCAGACTGGATGGCTGAAATACGTCCGAAAGACCCCTACTATGGACCAAAGCCGGATTGGAAGCCCGTTTTAGCTGAAACGTTTGAGCAACTGGATGTGTATGATGAAATGATTCTCTACTATCTGCTGTTCACGATGAATAGCACACTGTCCATCAACATGCACAATACCTACAGTGCGATGAATGATGTGATGAAAAAATATAGCTTCCTTCAGCTGTCCCATCTGCACGGCATATCTCGGTTAGATGATGTACAAAAGCAGCAACTACGCGATTTTTTCTTCTTTTTTTATCTCTACGCGCATCCGGTCAATGAGGAAACATTATATGCCTGTTCATTTCACGAACAACGTTTAATCCATACAAAGACTGGCATCCCACTCGGGGAATACTTCGTTGCTTATCATGATCATTACATCACACATCGAGACCAATACACAGAACAACTAGTGATCTCAGCAGAAGAGATTCAAGTGTGCAAAACGTTAACCATGGAGCTGTTACATGTTATCGAGGGTCGTTCCAACAAGTTAATCTTACCTTCTGTAAAAAGTGTGGAGACAGCCATTCCACTTATCAACGACGTGGATGAGATGCTTAAGCTATATGTGGATGATTCTGCAGCATTTTTCCAAGTTATAAGAGACCTGCTCCATGGTACGACCAGGGATGTAACTATTGAAACAAGTGCTGGTGATAATAAGCATGGTGATACCACTGCCAATGTGGATTCACTTCGTGTTGGTGCGGGAAATGCTTCAAACGATTTCAGATCATACCATGACTATTGTTTTACCGTTCTACTTCAAAATTACGCTTCATATATCCTGTTCTTTGATTTTAACGAGATCCGAGTGTTCGTGAGTGCTTTCCGTGATACGCCAGAGGAATGCAGTTTCATCATCAACAAAATGTTCACAGACACCATCTTCCTTCAGAAGATGATGCGACAGCAGCAGATTGATCTGAACCAGTACCCGGAAGTGACCCGGTTCTTTAATGATGAGGATAAACAGTGGTATCTGTAGTACCCATACAATGAGTAACACAGGTTACTTATATAGAAAACAGCCTCATCCATGAGGCTGTCAGAAGGTATGACATATTCATTTTTCTTACTTTCACTATCCCGATAAGCAGACATTCACATGTTTTTGAGCTTCCATTCCCGATACCATGACTCCACTTCAAGACCAGGTCTCACACCCGCCTCTTGCTGTAATGCGGCTGCCAGCTGATTATATTGAGCCACCACCGGGTCTTTATTGCCTAAGTGGTCATACAGCTTCATCAGAGAAAGACTGACTTCCTCCATCATCGGATCAAACTGCTGCATCTGGTGATACAACATTAGGGCTTCATTGGGATGGCCCGATTCCATGTAGAACTGTGTCAGCTTCAACGCATGATTCTGCCAGAGTGCATGCAACCGCTGACGTTCCAACTCTGCCCATGCATAGTCATCCTCGCCGAAGTACTTGCCTTCATATTGATCCGAGACGTACCGATGCTCAGCAAGTGTAGACAAGGATAATGAAGGCAACCGGTTAAGACGGCTCTCCCACTCTTCCGCATCAAGCCTGAATTCACCCGTTTCCAATATATAGCCAAATTGTTGATAGCGTAACGAAATCTGATCTTCGCCCATGAATTCGTTCAGCATGCCACGTAAACGATGAATGCCACTGTGCAGATTCGTTATCCCTCTCCTCTCATCCAGTTCTGGCCATAACAGTTCAAGCAGGGTGTCCCGTTTGATCGGTTTATTGCGATGATGGAGCAAATATGCGAATAGCTCTCTGATTTTAGTCGTTCTGAATTTCAAATGTTTGGGTGGATCATATGGATGTAACTGTACCCGAAGAATTCCCAAGCAGCGGATTAACATTCCCTGCTCTGCTGGGTCTTCGATCACGTCCATTGGTGCCGGTACGGCTCTGCGCTGATACATTTTCATCGTTTTATCCAAACGATTCCGCGTTACGGGTTTCATAATGTAATCCAGCACTTCAAGCCCATAAGCCGTCAGTGCATGTTCGTTATATGCTGTTGTGAAAATAACTTCTGTTCTGGGGGAAACCTCATGAATTCGTTCAGTTGCTTCGATTCCATTCATCCCCGGCATTTCAATGTCCATGAAAACAAGGTCGGGCAGCTGGTGCTTAATTTGCTCAATCGCTTCTTCTGCCTTCAAAAAAGAACCAATGACCTCGCAATCTTCTCTCTCGACTAACAATTTATTCAACCTGCTCAGAGCGAGATTTTCATCATCTACCAAAATCACTCTCATATGCACGCTCCTCCGACTCGCTTGATCATCCTTTAATCTATAATTTTACCATAAACTTTGGGTTGCGAACGCTATCAATTTGGGAATATAGCCTACATTTCTGGATAAAAAAAGATCCGACTTAAACACTACGGTGCAGGAGTTAGACATATTGTGTCGAAAGTTAGAATCTGCCATGAAACTAATAACTAATGTGAAAATACCTAGATATGTCGTGTTGTCGCTTCTATTTTTGACTATTCTACTTGGGTTCCGCTGGGTGTGGTCTGTCTCTTTTGCTATACCCGAGCATCCAGAACCCGTTCGAGGCGTGTTGGATCTTCGAGGCTGGAACCTTGCCGATGCTTCACCAATCTCTCTTAATGGGGAATGGGGATTCACCCCCCATGCATTGATCTCTGGGAGAGAAGAAACAAATACAGATTCAGGGCCTACAGGTTCTGACACGCCAGCGACATGGATTCAAGTACCGGGTGACTGGCGTAATTCGTTACATCCAGAATCTACATCGTCGTTCGGATATGGAACATACCAGCTTCGCATATTGCTAGACCCATCCGTAAAGGAAGTCTCCCTCTGGGCTCAGAAAATTCAGACTTCATCCCTCATTGAGATTGACGGAACGGTTGTTGCCAAATTTGGTCAACCCGCCAGCAATGCCGAAAGCTATCAACCAGAAAGGACTGCATTTGTAACCACTTATGCACTGGACAAGACAAGTGAACTCACTCTACTTGTGCAGACGGCCAATTTCGACGACCCGTTCAGCGGAGGAATTACGCGTTCTATGTATTTGGGCTCTCCTGCGGCTATTGGAAGTGAACGGGGCCTTTCGATTGACTTGCAGAAAATTACGTTTGCCATACTGCTTCTGCACAGCCTGTATGCCTTTGTAATGTTTCTGTTTATCCGGAAACAGCGAGCGCTGCTCACGTTTTCTTTGTTAATACTGGCCACGGCCTTAACGGTTGTATCTGACCATGACGGGCTGTTATTAAACTGGCTGCCACTGAACTTCACTTGGATGGTTAAAGCCAAGGCTATTTCATATGCTTCATTTGCGCTTTTCCTTCTTATGCTGGCCAGAAGCTTTGCGAATCCGAACCATGGGCGAAGGTTCTTTCTGGCTTATGCAAGTGTGGTGAGTGGATACCTTGCATACTTGCTCGTTGTACCCGTGAAGCTTGTATACCAAGCACTTCATACTCAGATTCCTGATTTCCTGTATTTGTTTGCCATTGGCTGGTCTGTGTTCCTGTTCTTCAAAATGGCCGCAGCCAAACAAAGTGACGCAAGCTTTTTGCTCTTTGCGGCAATGAGCAGTTTTTCCAGTGTCCTATGGGGCATCGTGAATTCACACAACGAAATCACCAATGTATATTATCCGATTGATGTCATTGCAGCCATATTTGGCTTTGCGGCCTACTGGTTCAGGAAATATTTCCGCAATGCCACTGAAATTGAAAAACTGTATGAACAGCTCAAAGTGGAGGATCAACAGAAAGACCAGTTCCTGGTGAACACAGCACATGAATTACGGACTCCCTTGCATGGAATTATTAACATTGCCGAAAGTATTGCGGTGCGCGAACAGCGTGAACAGCGCCAATCCGGGGGAAAACATACGGAAGACATGAAGCTGTTAGTGAGCATCGGAAGACAGATGTCACAATTGATTGATGATCTTCTGGATGTCATTCGTCTGAGGGAAAAACGCATCATATTGCAGAAAAAACCACTATCCCTCGCCTCAGTCATATCCGGTGTCATCGGTATGTTCCGATTCATGGCTGAAGGCAAGCGAGTCCAGATCATCGTGGATACTCCTGAAGGATTACCGCTTGTTCAGGCGGATGAGAGACGACTTGTTCAGATCCTGTACAATTTGCTTCATAACGCACTCAAGTTCACAGACGAGGGTACCATTACAGTATCGGTTAGAGCAGATAATAACAGCGTCATCATGCAAGTTTCGGATACAGGTACCGGAATCAGCGATGAGTTACAAGCCCGTATATTTGACGCGTATGAACAGGGCACAGCCCAAGCGCGTTTGAGTGGAGGGATCGGACTCGGTTTAAGCATCAGCAAACAGCTTACAGAGCTTCATGGTGGTGAACTCACTGTGCAGTCCGTGCTTGGACAAGGATCTACTTTTCAAGTTTCGTTGCCACGAAAAGATACACCTGCCTTAACCGATCAGACGGAGCAACCGCGATGGGGTGCACCACATGAGGAAATTGCAGTGAGTGCTAGTGAAAATCAGTATCCTGTGGAACCCGTCATACCTGGGAAGACGACTGCCCGTATCCTCGCTGTTGATGATGATCCCGTAAACTTACGTGTGCTCATCTCAATGCTATCGAATGAACCGTATGATATACAACCGGTCACTTCGGCGTTAGATGCACTTGAATTACTGAATACGCAGTCATGGGATTTATTGATTGCGGATGTCATGATGCCTCATATGTCCGGTTATGAACTGACAGAAAATGTACGTAAGCGTTACTCCGTATCCGAGCTTCCCATCCTGTTGTTAACCGCTCGAAACGAGCCGGCTGATGTCTATGCCGGGTTCATGGCGGGTGCTACCGATTATGTAACCAAGCCTGTCGATGCCGTGGAGTTGAGACACCGCATTGGTTCATTGATTGTGTTGAAGCAGTCAATAGATGAGAGATTACGGATGGAAGCCGCTTATTTGCAGGCACAGATTCAGCCTCACTTCCTGTTCAACACACTTAATTCCATTATGATGCTCAGTGAGATCGATACAGATCGAATGCAGCGTCTGGGGGATGCTTTTATCGAATATTTGCAGACCAGCTTCCACTTTGTAAATTCGGAGAAAATGGTGGAGATCACCCACGAGATTGACCTTTCGAAGGCCTATCTCTACATTGAGAAGGAACGATTCGCGGAACGATTAAACGTAGTCTGGGACATTCCAGAAGACATCGATGTGATATTGCCACCGCTCACGATCCAGCCGCTCATCGAAAATGCCGTTCGCCATGGTGTCCTCAGCCAAGTGGACGGCGGAACGGTATGGGTTCGCATCGTTGCCCAAGACACTGGCACGCTGATCGAGATTGAAGATAACGGCTCAGGGATGCAGCCGGAGCAGATTGAACGAGCGCTCGCATGGCCTAAACCGAATCCGTTAAAGCCTGGAGGCATTGGTTTAACCAATACCCATCGGCGCTTGAATCAGCTGTATGGGCAAGGTTTGACGATCGTCAGCTCTCCTGGGCAAGGGACGAAAGTTTCCTTTTTTATACCTGACCAGATGGATATGGATTCGTTATAAGTTACTTTTGAGGGGGAAAACTAAACCACAAAAAGCTGAGCCTGGACTTGATCCGGACTCAGCTTTTTTTACTATTAACATTTTTACTTTATTGCCTTTTTACTTGCTTCATCTTCTGGTTTAAATGAGCTGAAGCCATTTACCCTTACACATGTAATGCTTGCTTCTCGTCCGATAGCCCCAGCGATTTCGCCGTAGACAGATTCACTTCACGCAATAGATCGAGATTGTCTGCAAGCGAGATGCCATAAGACGGGATCATTTCTTTGATCTTTGGCTCCCATTCCTTCATATTCTGCGGGAAACAACGTTCCAGTATCTCCAGCATGACTTGAACCGCTGTTGAAGCACCCGGGGATGCGCCTAGCAGTGCCGCAATGGAGCCATCCGCCGCAGTCACAACTTCGGTTCCGAATTGCAGCGTACCCTTGCCACCCTGAACCGTGTCTTTGATCACCTGCACACGCTGACCTGCCAGCACCATATCCCAATCCTCACTCCTCGCGCTCGGTACGAAATCACGCAGTTCCTTCATACGCTGTTCCTTCGTTAACATGAGCTGTTGGATGAGATATTTGGTGAGCGAGAGTTCCTTCACGCCAGCCGCAAGCATAGTTAACAAATTATGCAGTTTCACCGATGCAATGAGGTCCGCATTCGATCCAGTCTTCAAAAATTTCGGTGAGAAACCGGCGAAGGGTCCGAACAGCAGGGACTTCTTGTTATCGATGTATCTTGTATCCAAATGCGGTACAGACATAGGCGGAGCCCCTACGGAGGCCTTACCATACACCTTGGCATGATGCTGTTCCACAACTTGTGGATTTTGACATACCATGAAGATCCCACTTACAGGGAAACCTCCGATATGTTTTCCTTCCGGAATGCCGGACTTCTGGAGCAGATGCAGACTTCCGCCGCCCGCACCAATGAAGACGAATTTCGCCCGATGGCGCTCAACGGCTCCGCTTGTCAGATTTTTCACGGTCAATTCCCATGATTTATCACTCTTGCGTTTAATATTCTTCACGCTATGTTTATAGTGGACTTCCACCTTTTGTTCCTGTAGATGTTTCAGTAGCATACGCGTTAAAGCACCAAAGTTAACGTCCGTGCCAGAGTCAATCTTGGTCGCTGCAACAGGCTCGCTGCTTGTACGGTCTTTCATCATGAGCGGCATCCACTTCGCCAGCTCTTCCCGGTTGTCCGAGAAATCCATGCCTGCAAACAGCGGGTGGTTCGACAACGTGTCATATCGTCTTTTCAGAAACTGCACATTGCTCTCCCCGTGCACGTAACTGAGGTGAGGAATCGGCATAATGAAGTCCCTCGGATTCCGAATCAGACGACTGTTCACCAGATAGGACCAAAATTGCTTGGAAACCTGGAATTGCTCATTCACCTTAATGGCTTTGCTAATATCTACGGTTTTGTCTGGTCGTTCAACAGTATAGTTAAGTTCGCACAGCGCAGCATGCCCGGTTCCGGCATTGTTCCACTCATTCGAGCTTTCTTCTCCTGCGGTGGCAAGCTTCTCAAAAACCTTAATATTCCAGTCTGGTGCCAATTCTTTAAGCAAAGTTCCCAAAGTTGCACTCATAATTCCGGCACCGATCAAGATTACATCTGTACTCGTTTGTCCCTGGCTCATGTTTACCGTCCTTATACCCTATATTTGCCAAAAGGATGTAAGCGTTATCGATTTGGCATTGGCTGCAAGCCCACTCTTCGAGGGTTCACGCCTTGTCTGAATGAATATAACCTTGAACTAGTGTATCAATAATATGGAGCAATTTAAATATGCAATTTCAAGATATTAGCTATTTCCTCAGTATACGCTAGTTTGTCACGGTTCGTTAGCCCGGTTATAGGCCTGAAAGATTTATTTGTTCAAAGCAAAGAAGGAATTTTTCATTCGCCTGGTAAAAGGCCCTCTTTTAAAGCCTATGATTCTCTGTGAAAAAGGGTGCATAAAGAGCCGCATGCATCACAACCTTCGCATAACGGCTCTTATAATAGAAAGAAGTCAGTTCACATGCTCATACACGCTGCGCCCTCAGAATATCGAAATCAGTTCCTTCGTATACGGGTGGCGTTCCTCGGCGAACAACGCATCTGCGGCAAACCGGTCTACGATCTGGCCGGATTGCATCACGATCATTCGCTGGCTCATTCGGTGCACCGCCGCCAGATCATGTGAGATGAACACGTAGGACAGGCCAAGCGATGTCCGTAAATCCGTCAGCAGTTGCAGGATGGCTCCCTGTGAAATGACATCGAGACTGGCGGTTGGCTCATCCAGTACGATCACATCCGGCTCAATGCTGATGGCTCGGGCAATGGTCACGCGTTGCCGCTGACCGCCACTCAGCTCATGCGGGTAGCGGTTCGCCAGTTCGCTCGGAAGCTCTACGGCCTCCAGTAGCTGACGGATGTAGGCTTCTTTCGATGTATAGGTGAAATGTGTGAGTTCGGCATCCCGGCCTAGTTGCTCATAGGGATCGATCAAGGATGCTCCAATGGTAAGTTTCGGATTTAGTGCAGCCGAAGGATTCTGGAAAACAATCTGAATCTTGCGACGGTGCGGGCGCAAACGGCGTCCATCCAGCCGGGCAATATCCTGCCCGCCAAGCTGGATCGAACCATGATCCGCGTCCTCAATGCGCAGCAGACAGCGGGCCAGTGTGCTTTTGCCACAGCCGCTCTCTCCGACAAGACCCAGGCATTCGCCGCGATTCAGGGTGAACGAGATATCGTTGATCGCAGGATGTTCCGCACCAGCATAGGTGCGGGTGAGCTGTTCCACGTGTAACACGACTTGGCTGGCTTGGCTTCTCACTCCGCACCCACCTCCTTCAAACCAGACTTCAATTCATGACTCAACACAGGCGCTGCTTCAATCAATTGGCGTGTATATTCATGCTGGGGATGATCCAGAATCCGGTGTTTGCCGCCTGATTCCACAATCTTCCCTTCTTTCATGACAGACAAGCGGTTCGCATATCGGCGCACATGCCGCCAATCATGCGTAATGAACAGAATTGCACAGCCCGTCTCGGCTTGCTTGCGTGCGAGTAGTTCCATTACGCGATGCGCGGACATGCTATCCAGCGCTGTCGTTGCTTCATCGGCAATAAGCAGACGTGGGGAGAGCATGAGCGATGTAGCAATCGATGCTCGCTGTAGTTGACCCCCGCTCAGCTGAAACGGATAGCGGCGAAGAAGCTCCGGGTGGAGTCCGACAGACTCCAGCGCTTCTGCGGCACGCTTTTTACGGATAACAGAAGACGTCTCGCCATGCACCTTCTGGTATTCATCAAAGTGTCCGCCAATGCTGCGAAAAGGGGTGAAGGCTCCCTGATAGTCTTGAAAGATATACGAGATATCGCGTCCGCGCAGTGCACGCATCTCCTTTGGCTTCCGTTCGAGCAGATTACTGCCTTCGAACATGACACGGCCAGATGCGCGCAGGTTGGGAGGCAGAAGCTGTCCAATGGCCTGCGAGAGCAGGCTTTTTCCACTGCCGCTCTGTCCCACGAGCGCCATGAATTCCCCTTCGCGGATGGCAAGGGACACCTGGTCCACAATCGTCCGCTCTTGGCTGAAGATGCTCAGTTCCTCGATAGAGAGGATCATGACTGCACCTCCTTTTTCACATCGAACCGGTCTCGCAAGTAGTCGCCCAGCATATTCGCCAGTAGTACAACCGATACAATAGCGAGTCCCGGAAAGACCATTAGTTCAGGTCTGGACTGGAAATAAGGACGCGAGTCATTCAGCATCGCTCCCCATTCAGGTGTCGGTGGCTGTGCGCCTAGTCCAATGTAGGATAAGGATGAGATCAGCAGGATGATTTTGCCGAGATCGAGACTCGCCAGTACCAGCACATGACCTGCAATATGCGGTAGCAGATGTTTGGTCATGATTCGTGCATCGGACAGACCGTTCGTTCGGGCTACACGGATGTAATCCTTTTGCGACTCGGATAGGACAGTGCTTCGAACCAGACGCGCGTAACTCACCCATTTCACGATAACAATCGCCAGCACCAGATTGCCGATGCCTGCACCAAGCAGACCGCTCAGTACAATCGCCACGATGGTGTCCGGAAAAGCCAGAAAAGCATCTGCAATACGCATGAACAGCTTGTCGATCCAGCCGCGTTTGTACCCTGCGATCAGACCAAACGGAATGCCGATAAGCAGTGCCGCACCCAGTGCAAGCAGGCTGTAACCGAGCGTCTGACCGCCGCCGAGAAGCAGACGTGTCAGTACATCACGGCCCAAGTGGTCGGTGCCCAGCGGATGAAGCGCACTCATCCCTTGCAACCTGCTGCGCAGGTCGGTGAGGGTATGATCATGTTTTAGATATAGAAAGGCGTAAAGGGAAGCCGCGATAACGAGCAGTGCAAACAGCATGCCGATGATGGCCTGCCAGCTGTGCTTTTTTGTTTTGGTTGACGGCATGCGCAGGGGCATCGTTTTCATCGGTGGGCCTCCCTTTCCTTCAATTTCATCTCTGGATTTAAATAACGGTAAGACAGATCTACCGCCGTATTCACCAGGAACACGACAACCGCCATAATCAGGATGTATCCCTGAATCAATGGATAATCGCGCTGGCGAATGGCATCCACAACCAGCTTGCCGATCCCCGGATAAGCAAACAGCACTTCAATCACCACAACGCCGCCAATTAGACTGCCCAGACTAACGCCAAATACGGTGATCACCGGAGGCAGACTGTATCTGAACGCATGCAGGAAGAAGATACGCCCCTCCGAAAGCCCTCTGGCCCGGGCAGATCGCACAAACTCCTGGCTCAGAGAGTCCAGCAAGCTGGAACGTAAAAGACGTACATAAACGCTGGAGATAGCAAGTCCCAGCGTCAGTGATGGCAGAATAAGTGAAGTAAATCCGTCCCGTCCCATCGTCGGCAAACTGCCGAATCGCACGCCGAACAGGTCAATCAGGATGAGTCCCAGCCAGAAACTCGGAACCGCTGCGCCCAGAATCGACAGAATGCGGCTACCCTGGTCAATCCAGCTGCCCCGATATAGTGCGGACAGGGAACCCAGCGGGATAGCCACGAATAGCATGACCAGCAGTGACCCGATTGTCAGCTCGGCTGTTGCCGGAAGTGCGCGCATCAGTGTCTGCATGACCGGCTGACCTGTTGAATAGGACACACCGAAGTCCATCCGTACAAAATCAAGCAGCCAGCGACCAAATTGCACGGGAAGCGAGTCATTAAAGCCCATCTCCTCACGCAGTGCTTCGACTTGTTCTTTACTCACCGATAATTCCTCAACATTCAGGATGGTCAACACCGGATCGCCGGGAGCAAGCCGGATGAACAGGAAGCTTACAAACATAATGAAGAGCAGGAATACAAATACCTCCAGAAACTTGCGAAGCAAAATACGAAACATTACATCACGTCCAGCTTGTTTGTGATCATGTAATATTCACTGCGCGTGGTGACCCAGTTTTTCACCTTTTTGCCGTTGTAGGCCACAATCGTTGCAGGATGCAGCACAAAGGAGTTCAGCACGTTATCATGTACATAATTGGCTGCTTTCTCTGCCAGCTCCGCGCGTTTCTGGGGTTCCACCGCAAGGTTCAGTTCGTCGATGATCTTGGTCAGTGCCGGGTCTTCCGATCCGCTGAAGTTCAGCGCACCCTTCGGATGGTATGTCGCATTCAAATAATAACCCGCATCCCCGCGTGGAGCGGTCAGATTACTGTATGTAGCGATGTCCCAATCCCGGTTGGAAGCCATGTATTCTTCCGGTGCATCAATCTGACGAATCTGCACATCAATTCCGATCTTTTTTGCATCCGATTGGAACACTTGTGCAATCAGAGGCAGATCAGCGCGTGACGAATAGGTGAGTAAAGTCAGCTTCAATGGTTTGCCGTCTTTGGTCATTACGCCGTTTTGCTGGGTGTAGCCAGCTTCGCCAAGATATTTTACGGCCACATCTGAACCGGTCTCCGTTGTTGCATGTGTATATTTAGGTGCAAAAGGCAGCGATGGCAGGAATGGGCCAATGGCAGGCTCGCCGTATCCAAGCAGAATTGTATCGACAATGCCTTTACGGTCAATTAGCGCATCCAGTGCTCGGCGGACATTCACATCCTTTATGCTCTCCCGCTGCATATTCATCGTTAACTGGTGCACGCGGAACGTGGATGTGGACTCAACTTTCAACCCGTCGATGGCTTTGAGGGATTCCAGACTTTCCACTTCCGGACGGTAGACAACGTCTACTTGACCGGACTTCAGTGCAAGTGAACGGGCGTTAGCATCTTCATTAAACGAAAATGTTACGGAATCCAGCGGAGAAGCCCCGTCCCAATATGCATTGTAGCGGCTCAGCTCCAGCTTGCTACCTGCCGTGAAGGAAGTCAGCTTGAACGGGCCTGTTCCGACAGGCTTGTTCACAGTATCCGGCTCACTAACATCAATAATCGCCGTGTTCGGGTTAACCAGTTCGGATGCAAACTCCGGGAACGGCTCGGTCGTTGTGATCTCCAGTTTGTTTCCCTCGGCTTTGATCGTATCCACCTTCAATGTATTCTGGATAGCTACATTCTCTTTCAGTGATCGCTCTAGGGATGCCTTAACCGCTTCCCCTGTCATCGGTTTGCCGTTCTGGAAGGTCACATTGTCGCGCAACGTAATCGTCCAATGCTGACCATCTTTACTCTCCCAGCTCTCCGCAAGCCACGGTGCAACCGTCAGATTGTCCTCATCCAGACGCAGCAGCGTTTCCGTAATGCCCGCACGCAGCGGCACATAACTGGAATCCACATGTGGATCAAGTGAACTGGTGGAGAAGTTATATAGGAAGTGAACGTTTTTATTCCCTTGGGTATTGGTATCGCCTTGCGCCGCCGGGCTAGATGTGGATGCTCCGCAAGCGGTAAGTAATACTGTCGCACTCAGGGCCAAGGAGATTAGCGTCAGCAAAGGCTTCTTTTTCATAAACAAGGTCATGCCCCTCTCTCATTCTGTTTCGTATGGTTGTTAATCGTAATCATTATCATCTAAACAATGAGTATTATCTTATCGTAATGATTACGTTTTGACAAGATGTTTTTGGTTGGTTGTACGCAAAAAAATCCGACTCTCAAACGAGAGCGGATTGGGTATGTTTTTTGTTTCATATACTGTGCTACAAGCCTGTTTCGTAGTCTTCAAGTAGATGTGACCAGTAACCTTCGGCATTTTGCATCGCTATAGGATCAATCTGTTCAAAGTACCTGCGCAGTTTGCTGGCATAATGAGCTTGGGTATATATGCCTTCGTTTCTGATCTTAGTAGACAGCTCACTGCGAATTAGATGGAATAAGAAGAAGGTTTCTATATTTTTATTTAACGCATATACTGCGGACTTATCTAGAGACGAGTTCATATAGAATATGTCACTCTCTGGCTTGAGATAGAGGCCGTAAGCAGCTCGCATACCATAACTCGTAAAGTGGCCGATCTGAATGTATTGCTTGCCTGTGACATCCTTGTCGTTGAACTGATCCAGTTTATAAAAGAAAAAATCATCATAGTGCTCAGGTACACCAATCTGGGTTAGAAACTGAGCATTCTCTTCGCTTATGCCTCTGAGTGATAGTTTGGCATAATCATATCCCAGCACATCTGTGTCATAGTGTTCTTTTATCTCCCGAATGTTGAAATTCATCGATCTTATCTCTCCCTGTAGCCGAGTCCAGAACATATCGTAAGATATTTATTGCTGTGCCCATCCTCTCAACCCCTCATCACTAATATCTATTGGAGCCTGCTTAGACATATATTCTGCATTTGCCAAAGGGAAGACATATCCACCTGTTCTAATCTCACCATGCCGCATGCTAGTTCTTCCGCCTCGTTCAATCAGAAGTATGAGGGGTTCATACAGATCATGAAACTTTATAGCCTCTTCATTACCAGACTCGACTAAGCTCAGCCATTCCAGATACGCTACACAAGTTCCTTTAATAAAACTGTTCGTTAACTCGCCTAATCGAGGACATTGATCCATTACATCTAAAGTGGAATGATGTCCAAGTGCGCGAGTAGCATTGAAGAATGGGTAGGATGTTTCTAAATCATATGTAGTAATCAGTAATGCTGCTCTGCGGATATATTCCTGCACCAATGCCATATTTGAGGGATCGTCTACTTGTGTAGAAACACTCCAGTCTATACGTTTTATTCTCTCTATCCCTGTCACGAGCTGATTCATGAATACCTCCATCTCTTATTCCTTATCTGACTATCCGCTCCCTGTTAATGTCCCACCAAATCTCCAGGCTCTTAGAATATGTACAAAATAATTTCCTCACTGTCAAAAGCATTAGGTAAAATCCGCTGTAAATGCTCTACTCTGCCTGTCATATACTCCAGATTGGCGCCGTCCAATCGCTGGATAGCCCACTCTCTCAAACGTTCCAATTCATCCAGGGCATCCTCAAGCTGATGAAAGGCAATCTCGGAGCCATCCTGTATAATCAAGATGCCCAGTTCATGAATAGCTCTCTCCCAGTGCTCATCATAAAAATCCTGAGATGAGATATTCTCACTAAACGTTAGTTCCGATTCTCGGTCATTTAGTTCTCCGCTGTATCTATACAGCCCCACCGACATCATTATCCCTCCAGTCCGTTACAATCTATAAGATCCAAGGAATTATCGCTAATATCTTGAACGGGGATCACCAGAGTTCTCCAATACATTAGTGGATATGCTGCATTATCTACTTCCAGTTCACCCTTTCGTATAGTAAACGTCCCACCTCGTTCGAAGAATTTCAACATTGGCTCATGCAAATCAGCATTTTGAATCGCACCATCTACTCCTTGATCGATTAATTCGCACAATTCCAGATAGCTATAACAAATAGCCTTCATATAGACATTATGAAGTGTATCCAACGGGGGACAAGCACGGTACACATCAGCATCTATCTCTCTTCCAATCATCTTGGCAAAGCTAAATAGGGGATAACCATCTGGGAATAGGCTCAGCTTGTCTAGGAATACATTCACACGTCTTAGATACTCACTGATTAATATGTGATGTGAGTTTTGGGGAGAAAAGCTATTCATTTGAAACGAAATCACAGACAAACGCTCGATCCCTTTAGCTAATGTAGGCCCCTGTTACCCCTCTCCTCTTAGAATGTCTTAAGATGGCTCTATACGAATATAATCAGGCACTGTTCTTTTATATTCAGCCCCATCTTCAAACGAGATCATGCTTACATGTTCAGGTGCCCTAGTTCTAGAAATATGGATTCCATGTATACATGAATCATACCATATATCCAGGAAGCCAATCCTGACTCGTAAATCTCCAACATATTGAAAATGGATAGCAGCATGTCCGCAGTTAGGGCATTCTTTCTTCGAATTCTCATCGTCGACATCGAACAATCTCAACCAATCATAAAATGATGATTCAGACATGAGTTCACCTCTCCTCAAGATCCTTCTCAAAGCAATCCCGCCATGTCCTTCTCAATAAAGTTGCCTTCCAGCACATCAAAAGGCCAGTCATAAATGTCAGGATTCTCTCGGCAATGTGAGTTCATAATGAGCTGACCGTTAGACCTCAAAAAAATCACTCCAGATGAACTATCTGTCAGTGCTACATCTTTATCCAGTTGTGCAATTAGTTTATTCACCGCTTGAAAGATAACCCGCAGTGCTTCTTCTGGCGAATGTGAGAAAATTATAATAGGGATACCATAGTTAATATTTAGACCTAACTCTTCCCTTGTAAAACTCACTAATTCATCATCATCCTGTACAATAAAAGAAAAGGTAGCATTCATTAAAGTGTAGTAATCATCTTTGCATTTCATGCGAGTCTCTGGCGAAAATGACTGTATAGCACTCATTAATAATGTCGCTAGGTGTTTCGTATCTTGTTTATTGAAAACATACAATGCTAGTTCCATAAGAAGACCCATCCCGAATCATTATTCTTTCAAGTTGTTTACGCTGAGCGGTAAAGTTCTGCCTAAGAGTAATGCTTCTTACTATTGTGCATCAAATTGTTTACTGTCCGTATCGAAGCTGTACTCTGTAGTTAAAGTTTCGCCTTGACCTTCTGTATTTCTTGTACTTACAACCAGTTTTTCGCTCTTGTTTACAGGGGTATTATCTTTTTCGTAATTCATTGTATCGCGTACGGTTTCCCCATTTTTAAACGTAATTGCAAAAGCTTCTCCGCTATTTTTATCAATGCCAAATGCATAGGAGTTATAGCCTCTCGATGCTGTGTATTCGGGAGTAAGCAAGAAAACGTCCATTGATTCAAAACCTATTTTTTCGAAGGATATAGGTTCTTCGGAAGGTTGAACAAAAACAAGACTCTGTAATTCCCTTATTTCTTTTTTCTCGTCATTATGGTTGTAAACGACGGAATAATTACCTTGATAAAAGAAGTCACCCTCTTGACCTAAAACACTTGGTGTAGTGAAGTGACCGATCATTTCTTTTCCTTCTGAAACTACTTGTAACTCACTATTATCTTCACCCATCTGCGCTCGAATGGTAGGGTTATCTTGATTGGAATCAATTTGTACTACTTTAGCATAAGGTGAATCTGAAGCTAAATTTTCAACTTTCTCTTTTTTGTTTGTCTCTACGGATGTACTTCCTGTTTTATTTGCTGTCTTTTCTGAATTTTCAGTACTGCAGCCAGATATCATAATACTTACGGCAACAATTGAACTTAGTAATATTGCATACTTTTTGAAAATCTGAACCGCTCCCCTTCTAAAGGTTAGTGAATTTTAGAAATTAGATTCAAATTGTTTATCAAATTATTCATTCCGTTCTTAGAAGAGAGTAAAAGCTCAGCATTCATCTTCTAACTTAGGCACAAAAAGTGAGCTTATGATCTGCACTCCAACAAGCACTCTCTCCTCTGAATTTACTCCATACCGCTGTACTAGACTGTTAATTCTCTGAGGAAATCCTCCAGTACCCTTCGTTTCGCAATGCCTGCTTCAGACAATGCAGCAGACACACGCTCTAGTAACAGAGGCTCATGCATTAATCTTTGTTTATGCTCAGGGGATGTATAGCTCCGTAGTGTATCTATACATATTACAAATAACTCTCTATCCTCAATAGTCATTAGAGACAGCAACAATTCAAATTCATGCATCTCTCGAGTACTGTCCAAGCAGTATGCAAGCTTTTTCTGCCAGTTGAGGGGTTTGCTCCATGCTTCTCTAGATAAAATATGCCAATCATCTGGATTAAAACCTTCAAGAATTTCTGTGGCTATAACACAGCCGTCATCGTACCAGGAATCAACTGTTGTCTCGGCGGATAAAAGATGATCAAGTTGTTTGTACATACTTCTGATTTCCCCATCCAATTATGATGTCATTCACTTTTAGCTCTTGGTAAAACGTCTATGTATCCATCTAAATTTATTCATTTTGAGAGGGGAAAACTGCTATAAACGGTGGATGTCCTGTTTCTTGATTTTGCAATAAGCTGGGCTTGCGGAATCTCAAGCTTGTCTGCAATTCTATGATAAGTGCTTCATCCCCTGGATCTCGAAGTGAAACTTTTACCCACATGGGGCATAGCGGAAGTCTGCAACCTAACATTTTAATAACCGAATCGACATCAAAAAAACGACCTTCTAAATTATCGGAGTTCAGCATTCCACGGTGAATGTATTCATCTGTAGAGTTCAACGTCTTCCCCCTCTCTTCGACAGGAGTAAGGATAAACGTGCTGTGATCCCCCAGTTCCACTTTATGATAAGTAGACAACTCATCTAGTGTCTTAAGTAAATATCCTCTGAAGGAATCGAGATTCATATATTTTATCAAATGGATTACTCCCAATTAAAAAGATACATAGTGATGGATTGCTTTTGATCTTATATGCTTTCTTCGGCCTTCATGCGAAGCCAGTCCCTTGCTTCCTGCCCTTTGAGAATTAGGGGTTTATCGGCTGAACCAATATGAATGCTGTGAAAATTGGCCTCTTCTATTCCTTTGATGTTTCTTAACGTTACTCCATAAAACAAAACCCCTTCAAACCTCGCTTCACTTATGTCTACATCTGTTAATGAAGCATAGCTAAAATCAGTTAAAGAGAGGTTACAGGCTGAAAAATTACAGTTTTTAATTGTTGCATTATCAAATCGTGTTTCCCATAGATCGCCTCTTGAAAATCGAACTGAATTCATATTGGAGTTAGAGAATTCTGCATATGACAAGTCTGATTTGTAAAAATCACAATGGATCAAGTTGCTATTTTTATATAATGACGAACTTAAAACAGAGGCATGAAAATCCATGCTGTTCAGAATCAGACCCTCAAACGTACAACTCGCCATAAATGACTGCTCTAAACAAATATCAGAGATATCAAATTCGCGAAAATCAACATCCTGCAAACGAAATTGCTCACCTTCTTGACCGCTAGTTTCTACCCATTTTCTATGAAGTTCGAATCTGTTATACATATCGTTTCTCATCCGTCCCTCGTCCTCTAATCCATGTAAGAAACAGCTGTCTTGATCGTATCGTTTAATTTTAATTCGGGGTATTTTTGGTCGACACCCTTGAGCGTGTTGATATATTCAACACTTTGAAGATGATAAGCTATCTCTTCGAACACCTCACTGACCCAAAGAGCTTCCTCTTTACTACACTTTTTCAGAAAATCGATGGTATCTTTTTCGTTTTGACTTAAGATATGAATAAGTTCCTCTCTATACTTCTCAATAACGGGATCATTCATATGAAGAACCGCTCTTTTTCGTATGATCTCCCTAACTTCTTGGTACATGTAGATAGACCTGCCCTTCCATTTTAAGTTGAGGGCCTCTGCTCTAAATCAGATAACTTCGCATTCATTCTTGCAACATTCTCACTTTTCAATAGTTTAGCGTTGAGCTCAGAGATGAAATCCAGAAACAGATGTGTATTACGTATGATTTCTTTGACAAACGACTCCAATTTTATAGAAACCCCACTCCATGTTGAGTACTCGAATTCCTCAAGCGGTTCAGTAATAAATAAGTCCAAAACTACTTCACGATCCGTATCTTCCACTAAGCTAACTAGCAGTTCATCTCCATGTGCTTTAAACTCCAACCATAGATGAGCACTATCAGGAATTCGATAAGCAACATACGGATTCACGCTCACCATCTGAGCCACCGTCAGTAAGTCAACAAACCATCTGATTAGTCTCTCATTACCGAATGGGCAATCATCAAAAAACATACCATATGTACTTCCGTTGAAATCTAATTCCATCATTCCATCTATATCTTGTTTGGCCTGATCAAACTGCTCTGCCGACATTTGCTTCAGCGCGTCCAAATCATCTATTGCTTTAAATGAAATCGTAAACATATTTTGAGCACCCCGGTTCCACTCAATCATATTCAATATATACTTTGCATCCGTTGGTTTTGGCCTTTTCAAGAAAAGCCAATATCTGATTTGCTACTCCTGGAATGTCAGGAACGATGTTTATTACTTGTTTTAGTTGCTCACCACTGGCTTTATTAAGATCAAAAGATTCGAATAAACGGATAGCCGCATCAATGTTTTGTATTTCCCAAGGACTCTCATCGTACCACCCTTCATGAGCACAGTATTCATGCAATATATATTCATCAGAAGGGGCGTACTGAGTCATAAGATCAAGTAGAGTCTCAAAATATCCATTCCACATTTTTAGAATATTCTTTTCCGTATAACTCTCAAAGAAAAACGAAATTTCCGGTTGTCCCTCGTATCCAACATAATAGGTGGCATTCATTCTTTCTTTCATTTAAACTAATCCTTCCTTGATCTATCCCCTCATCTTAGGATTTTTGTAACACCAGTCTGAGTCATAGGACATGGAGTGTAGTTTCTTAATATCTTCCCACGTATAGACCCAGTCGTAATCTGCTACCCAAAAGTAGTCCGCCTTGTTAAGTTTCAAATATTCATACACAAACTGATAAATAACCTCTTCTGCACCAAATACCTCTTCTATTGTACCTACCCGAATGAGATCCTGTTTAGGGTCTAGATTCAGATCTTCATAATCATGAAATAAAACACTTTTATTTTCTTTTGTCTTTACATATAGAATAAATTGGTGGTTATTCTCTTCACTATTGTACGAATGACTTAGAACATTCAAGGTTGTTGAAGAAAATCGCCCATTTTCAATATGTTTATGATTATCAAAAATTAGCCTATGATCTGATTGAAACACAGCAATTATAGTGTCAAATAAAAACTTCTCTGGTGAATACCTTTTACGCTCCGTTAGAAAAAATGCTGTTGTTCCCAAGCTATATGATTCTCCCTTATTTCTCTGAACAAAATGATAATACAATGTTAGCAGAAGTCCGACACACTGCTCTATCCGGCTAACTTCCTGACTTACACCTTTCTTCTAAAATCATTTAACATCTCCATCAGTGCTACGGTCCTATACACATAGAATAACGGATCTACGTCACTTGCTTTCTTACAGGGTACATAACATTTCTATCTGAGAAAATTCCATTCCAGCCACTCATAAGAACACAAAATTAGGAATTAAATTCAAAAAATTAGCACTATGGACTCTCAATACATCATCTAACATGGATTAAAATATAGAATATATTGAAAACGAGGGTTGAAATCATGGCAAAGATACAGATTCCTGTGGATCAAATGACACATACTATTGGTCTATTCAAGTTAGGACATGGGCATCTGCAAGAAATTTTAGCTAGGCTGAACAGTCAACTGATTCCTCTCCTAGGCAGTTTTGAGGGCGATACTGCCGAGCGCTTTGCCCACTTGTCTCGTTATGCAGAGAAAAACTTAAATACCACTTTAGAACTGCTTCATATAATTTCTCTTCGTTTGGAAGAGATAAGGAATCGTTTTGTAGATAGTGATTCCGCTATGGTTAATATTTCTGCATTATTACAATACCAGACTAACACAGGGGCAAATCATTTTAATGATCTTGTTTGTGGTCCTGACGAGCCCCCCCTCTAAACGGAGCGTTGAAGAACACTTGGAAGCTTTTTTTAAGCAGGCTGGAGAGAACATCGAATCCATTGGCGATTCTGCCCTGCAACTAGGTAAAGATTTTATTGAACATCCGTTAGATACTACGGGTAACTTCTTGTATGATAATACCGTCGGTACAATTGCAGACATCGGAAATGGCGTTGCATTTACTTGGAACTACGCCTGGGATAACGGAGATACCCGAAATCAAGCAGAGAAGTATGTCACGTACGAATTCAACAAGATGAAGGAAGAAGGCGGAGCAGAGTACGCTGCAAATATCACAACTTCCATGCTTCTTGGCTTTTTTGGCAGGAAGGTCGGTATCAAATCCATAGATGGTAAACAACATCACTCACCTCATACCGATTCTGGGGGAAGCAAGAATAGGAACGAGAATACTGAAGAAAAATCAAACCTTAAAGAAGAATCCGTCCCTGCATTTAGTAATCCTAACGTAATTCAAGAAATGTTGGATAAATCTGAGATGTATAGAGCAAACCTATCCTATGATTGTTCCGAAATAGCGGAGGATTTAGCTATAGCAGCTAAAGGGAAAGGTCAAATAATCACTCTCAAATCTTCGGATAAAGGAACCATTGAGATTGAACAATATGGAACGAGGCAAGACTTCTATTATCACACAGTATATTCAGATGGCAAATATGTTTATGATCCCAGATATAGTGATAAGCCTGTGCTTAAAGAAAGTTATCTGGAATCAATGCAACAACATAATAACGGGAAAATACAACTATCATTTAAATCATTAGAGAATTAGAGGTGACGTTATGAATATATATAGTATGGCTAGAAAAGATGTCCAATTGACCCACCTCATAGGCTATACATTATCTAAACTTCGTACCTACGAATGGGTCAAATTTAATATGTTTGCAAAAGAGAACATTTACCACAGTACACCTGGATTATATTTTCGATTTCATTGTCCAGGGCAAGTGTATAACCAATTAGCTGAATGTGTAGCTTCTTTTCAAGAAGGGGAACTTCAGTGGAAACTATATCTCAGTTTTGAGAGCCGTAATCAAAATTACAGCTTAGAGCCGTATGAAGTATTCTTAGCAAGATCAACAGACGATTTTAAAGAACATTATGACTTAAAGCGTATATTGGGTGAAAGATACAATAAAATCTGCGAATTAGGTATTAAGGACATCCCTGCTTTAAATGATCATATCGAAAAATGGTTTCATTTAGAAGATAAAATGCCTATTCTTCCTGATCAAGACTAAAAGATGCTATTGAATTTTAGGGAGTAGATCAAAATTGTTTATCATTTTTCATTTTCGCTCTTAGAACAAACGCTCAGCATTGATCCTCTAACTTAGGCACAAAAGGTGAAAGAAACCGATCTTCTTGCTCTGCGATCTTGCCTCGGATTAACGTGTACGCCTTGAATTGATTAGACGATGCTACATCATCGCTATCTCTTACATAAAGAATGCCGTAGGAACCCGAGGCTAGCTCACCTGTTTTTCTGAACACTTCAATCGGATCATAATTTGTCTCAGGTTTGTGATTATCCAGGCCAGCAATCCAAAGCTGAAAGTCACCGTTAACTGCTCTCAGATCTAGTACACCTGAAGGCCAGTTCAACTCCTCAATGTACTTCTGCAACTCCTGAATAGCTGCATCATATTGATCGTCACCTTCTTCAAACGAGGCACTTTCTCTTATTGTTGCCCATCCATGGTATTCGAACATGGCTCAAGCTCCTCCCGGTATTTGTGTTATGTAACTGGTGAGCATATTTTGGGCACTCCGGTTCCACTCAATCTGTTCAATATATACTTTGCATCTGTCTTGTTTCTCAAAGACTACAATGCTAGTTCCATAAGTAGGCCTATCCCGATCATTATTCTTTCAAATTGTTTAAATCGAGCGGTTCCATATCTATGAACTTATCGTACCAATTATTTAATGGAATATGCGCACACCCTACCACGTTTAATTCTCCTGGTTTTAGTACAACCAATCCTTCTCTTTCAAAGATTTTGATGAATGGTTCATATATAAGTAAGTAATCAACATAACCATGGCCCTGATCAGCTAGCTTCGCTAACTGCAAGTAGTATTCAAAAACTTTATACACATAAACGTTACTACCGTGTGTTCCCATGGCCTCCATGTTGCAATAATTTGAGATTTCAACTGCTTGTTCATCCCCAAGTATATTAGCAACATTAGCTATGAAAGGAAGCAGAGGTCTAGTAGACATATCTCTAAAGAAGAGCGCTAATCTTCTTAGATACTCCCGCGCTAAATCGGCCTCTATATCGGAAGAACGCGTTCCTACGCTTTCCCAATTAATCGTATTAATCCTGGTTACTGCCGCTTGTAGATTCACTCTGGTCACCTCTTGTTCATTTCCGTTCTTTTACGTAAAGAATGCCGTAGAAACCCGGCGCTAGTTGACCAAGCGGATTTCGCATGTTTTTTTGTTTGAGCAAAATCTGTATTGAACTTTTAAAATGGCCTTTCATCAAGTATTTGTAGAGTCCTTTCACTGATATCTTGTTCTTCAATAACCTTATCTCTCCAATAATTAAGAGGATATGCTGAACTTCCTACCATCATTTCACCTTGCCGAATCGTGAAGCTCCCACCTCTCTCCATAAATTTAATAATAGGTTCAAATAAATCAATATGGTTATATGCTTCTTGTACCCCTCGATCTGCCAATTCTGAAATTTCTAAAAAACTATAACAGACTGCCTTCATATATACATTTTGAAAGATCTTTAGTTTTGGAAGGCAATCATATACTTCACTGTTTATTGTTTCTCCTATAATCTTGGCGAAACTAAATATAGGATACCGATCTATGTTAATAGCCTTCATGTCCAAAAATAAATTAACTCTTCTGAAATATTCTACGATCAAAACATGATGGGATTCCTGTAACTTCACTTCTGTCACATCATTTATTGACTTTAGACGTTCAGCAGCTTTATTTAATAAATATTCCATTTATCTTCCACCTACTTAAAAGATTTATTAAAGAAATACTCTTCATATCCAGGAAAAGTAGCTCTAGGTTGTTTAGGAGCATTCTCATGGGCTCCAGGTGGAAATCCATCATATCTTCCCGTTATTGGATTCCATGATTCTAAAGTCCGATACTTTTGTCCCTCTGCCATCAACTTCCGCTCAACTAGTTCATGATCTGCCAATTGCTTGAACCAAGATTTTTGTTCAACGCTCAGTTCACCCTTTTGAGCAGTTTTCCATGCGTATGCTATTTCGTCGTCTGCTATGAACCGTTCCATTTTAAACTCTTTACCACCAGGTTGAGGTACCTGATGCTTGCCAAAGAATAAATGTTTCTTCATGGCTCTTATTTCATCTACACTTAATCCAGTATTTGCCGCGACGTCCTTGATATCATGCATTTTTGTTTGTCTTATGGACTCATACTCCATCTCTGCCACTTTATCATAATCCTTCATCCCGGAGCCGGTAAACTTATGACTTGGATTCACTTCGTGAATCTTGTTGTTTACGCTAGCCTTCTCTGCATTTGCCACATTAGCCTTCATCTTCGCCACAGTCGGATGAGAGGAAGGCAAGTGAAACGGGCCTTTGCGCCCAGGCATACTTCCGCGAACCATCTGAAAAGCCATTAAAATCTGGCTGAACTTCAGAGAAATCACCATCATTTGTGCATATCTATCGTTCACTGGTTCGCCTGTGAAGGGATGAATTCCATTTTCAAAGGCTTTAATCTGCAAGGCAATAATATCCTCCCCTGATTCCTCAGTCCCCACAGCTTGCATCCGATTAAAATCCAAATGCCCCTGATCCTTCTGATACGCCTGCAGAGCTGCCTGATCGGTAACGCCATCCTCATTAACAGGCATCTGCACCAGTCTCCCAAACACATTCACTTGTGCCATCCGGTAGCCCTTATCCTCTGAACCCATATCACTCCCAGAACTCTTCATCATCGTTGCCGCACCTACAGCACCAATAATACCACCCAGACTGCCCTTTTCCGCATCTGCCTGCTCAAACCTCGTAGCAATATCCTTTAACTCTTTTGAAGTATGCAACATGCTCTCCAGTGCTTTCTGTAATACAGGACGTGACCGTGCAAAATCACCATAAAAACGCTCTTGCGTCACACCCAGCCATACGGCCTGAAGGAACATGATCTGCCTTGAAAGGTTATCCTGGATATGCTCCAACTGTTGTCTCGCCTGATCCACTTGATTCGATACGTGATGTAATTGTTCAGGGGTCACTTTAATTGTACTCATACGCTTTCTCCGCTCATTCGAAATAGGATTATCCCATGTTAGCAGAAGTGTAATATGTAAAACCATCCGGCTAACATCCTGAATTTACCTATAACCCGACATCTGACACACCACTCATCGGTGCTATAGTCCTATATGCATATACCCACATCCAAGCATATCCTACCATTTTCAGTAAACCCAATAACGCCCCCTACTTTATCCCCTCCAAAAACACCCGATACCGCTCAATCTGCTCCTCCGTCGCCATTTCTCGCAATGATTCCAAAACTGCTGTACACCTGATAATTTGCCTTTCCAGCCCCAGTCTGTACGATATACACATCGCCTTCAAAATAAATTCCACCGCATCCTGCGGCCTTCCCATCCACTGTTCATATAAAGCCCTTTGGTAACAATAGTGGTACATATCATCGTTGTTTAACGAATCCATCCCCACTCCTGACCCATCAACCTTCTCCTCAAGCATCTGTATGATAAAATCAATCCGCCACCCATGCCGCACCGCGGCCTCTGTGATCACCTTCAACCCTGACAAACGTTCCTTCGGATACTCCAGCAACAGGTTCACATATCCCTCCAGCAACTCAACCTGCCCTGCTTCAATCTCGAGTGCATAGCGATGGATTTCGGCTTTACGTTTGAACTCCTGCACAACTTGCAGCTCTGCCTCATCCATTCCTTCCATACACCCCAATGCTGCATACTGACGGATATAAGTTCGCGCTTGATCAATCTGCCCCAGCTTCTGATAAGCCATACCTCGCATCATATGACTCCATCCCATGTAATAAACCAATGGACGCTCCGTATGGATATGAGGTTTATACCCACCTTTCTCCTTACACTCCACCCGTTCTTCATAAATATACTGCGCGCACTGGTACAACACATCCGCTGTCTCCAGCACCTTGCTCCAATTTTCAAAAGCCACAGCCATATCCAGCATCTCAACGATAATGTCCGGTTTGAGGGATTTCAGGATTGATGATCGCAAAAGGAAGCCTCCTTATAATATGAATATTAGAGATAATGAAACAAAGCTATTTATGCTTTAAGATACAGCCTTTCATTTATTCACTTTCAGAAACTCCAAAGAAGTAGTACAATAAATCAAATATAGTACTTAATTGCAGTTTTTTCAATAGATTTTACCGCCTTTAAGTCTCTGCTAAATACATCTATACTCTCCTAACCTTTAGGAGAGGTGGTTATTATGACAAAATTACGTAATTCAGTTGGAGAACGGATAAGAGCAATACGGAAAGCGAAGGGTTTGACACAACAACAACTAGCAGAATTATCGGGATTGGACGATGCCTATATAGGATCACTAGAGCGCGGGGAAAGAAACTTCTCGATTGATACTTTAGAAAAAATTATTGTAGGTTTAAATATATCATTCGGAGATTTAATAGCTTTAAACAACGAGGACAATTCTCATAAAGATGCTATTGTGGAATATATCGGAATTATAAGTGAGCTCGACTCTGCTCAAGTTCAAACTTTAAGAGAAATTCTGAATAAAGTTAAATTAGCTTTCCATTAGATTTATCTCTATACAAGCATAAGGCAAAGGCCCTTAAGGGCCTTTTACGCACATCATATTAAATATCAAATAACCTGCTCTCTCTAGCCTCGTATAATCTAGAAAACATTTTCAATGCATAAGAATCGGTCATACCAGCTATATAATCACATACTACTCTTGCTTTATCGTAACCATTCTTAATCAGTTCCTGGTCTTCTAACGGTAACAACTTAGTCTCATCAAAGAAGGCATTGAACATTTCTCTTATAATATGTCCACCTTTCCATTCAATAGTTTGTACTCTTGGTAATCTGATTACATTAGCATAAACTAAATTCTTAAATGATTTAATAAGTTCTCTAATCTCTTTATCATGATAAGCATAATACTTCAATCGGGGGTGTTTTATTTCATCCCGAACTTTAATTTCAACACTAGAAATAAAAATAGATATTAAATCAGCTGTTGCATCTTTGATTTGTTCAGATAAATGACCTTTAACTTTCTTTTTAAACTTTTCAATTACTGCCGGTACTCCATTAATTTGATTATTATTTTCCAACAATTCAATAACTTCTTCTACCTTAATAAAATCCAATCTCATGGCATCTTCAAGATCATGTGTTGCATAAGCAATATCATCTGCTAACTCAATAATTGAACATTCAAAGGTTTTATAACTAGTTTGTTTATGTTCCTTAGCATGTTTAGCTTCCAAAGTAAGATAGAAATCTTTTTCCTTATCATTAAAAGGTAATAAAAGCCAATTAAATATTTCAGAATCTTCTGGATATATATTGGATTTAGGCGGACTGAACTGTGATAGATCTTTGTATCTACTTTCTTCAACTGCTTCATCAAATTTAATTGGGTATTTCAATATTGCTAGCAATGTTGCGCGTGTCAGATTCAATCCAACTCCTCTTTCAAGCCGCGTCAAAATTCTAAGTGTCTGCGCATTCCCCTCAAAACCGGATTTAGCCTTTTTGTACATCATCTCATTTAATGCACGCTCTCCTTGGTGGCCGAATGGAGGATGTCCAAAATCATGTGCAAGAGCCGCAGCTTCTATCAGGGATGTATCGATTTGTTTGTGCTCTTTATTTAAATGATTTGATTTAAGATTAAGAGATAAAACAATCCCCCTTGCTATTTGGGCTACCTCCATAGAGTGCGTTAACCGTGTACGATGGAAGTCTCCCTCACCCACGCCTATTACTTGTGTTTTTGATTGCAACCTACGAAAAGCAGCTGAATGAACTATTCTGCTGTAATCTCTCTCAAAATCGTCTCTGACAGGATATCCAGAGCGAGCAGGTAGTTCTTTAATTCTTTGAATATCCTTAGCATTATATAGACTATTAGATTTCAACTTCGTCTGAATCATTTAAACAACCCCTAGTTATTAGTATTTGAACCCACACAATATTCGCTAAAAGTTTTAATTCAAATTTTCATTGTATTCTACATTCTATCATAAACACTTTCCTTAATTTTCAAGAGAATTGGATTAAAGTTACAACAACTCACACCACTCCCCGCGCCAACACCCCATACTCCACCCGGTTTCGGCCCTTTTGCTTCGCCTGATACAGCGCCTTGTCCACTGCATCAAATAGCTGAATTAAATAGCGTTCGCCATCTTCCGGCACGTCTTCGTCCTCATATGCAAAATCATCAATCGATAGAATCCCGACGCTAATGGTAATTGCTATTTCTCCCATCCCATAATTCAATGAAATACGGTTGGACTCCACGGTCTGTCTTACACGCTCCGCCATATCAATCGCTAGATCATGCTCGGTATGCGGCAGGTAGATCATGAACTCCTCTCCACCATACCGGGTCAGAATATCGGTACTGCGCACTGATTGCCGGAGTGCCTCTGCCGTGCGCATCAGTACTTCGTCCCCAACAACATGACCATAGTGGTCATTAATAGCTTTGAAGTGGTCAATATCAAGCAGCATGAGGGAAAACGGCATTTTATATTGAAGGTTCGTGAGTACTTCATGATTCAGATGTTGCGTCAGGTAGCGGCGGTTATAACACTGCGTCAGACTGTCCGTCAGCACCAGTTCTTCCAGCTTGCGGTTGGCATCGGATAACTCCTGCCGAATCAGATCCAGTGCCTCATTGCGCTCTTGTAGCGTCTTGTACTGCTGGTTCATCGTTTTCGCATAGAAGCGCTCCTGCGAGACATCCTGGAACGTCAGCAGGTGCCCTAGCGGTGCAAGCGCCGAGTCTACAATCGGAGAAGATTGCAGAATATAGTGGCAGAGCTGGCCGTCTTTCTCCACGATCACTTCGATCTGGCACAGCTCCATTTTTTTCAAACGATACTTGTTCAGGAACTTCCGACTATTCCCCTCCACAGACACCCCAGCGAGAAATGCCTCCATGTCCCAGACATCCCCTACATGTTGTTCTATGAAAAAACGAGAGGCCTTGTTCACCTCCACAATCACTTCGTTCTCATCCAGCACCATTATGCCATACGGGATCGTATTAATGACGTCCTCATGGGCGATGGAGACCAGGTTGAACACGTTGTACCTTTTGATCACATACACGAAGAACAGGTCGGACAGGAAAATACCCAGCGAAGTCAGACCCGGAATAATCGGCAACCAGCGGCTCAGTAGCACATTGAGGACCGCATCCAGCGTCGCGAACATGGCCAGCACAAAAATACCCCAAAGGGTGATTTTGACCTGCTTTTGAATCATGACGGGTGTCTTGGACGAGAATACCGCACGAAACATAATGACGAGGGAAGTAAGGAAATAGCTCACCAAAATGAACATAACCACCCAGAACCACGGGCCGTAGGCACGGTCGATATAACCGCCCTCCAGAGGCATGACAAAATCATGCCATGGATTCGCAACAACCCCAATTGCTCCGAACACAGCAGGTACAAACAGCAACACCAGCCGCCTTTGGCTTAATCGTTCCGCATAACCGGTAATAAATAGAGTCAGTAGCAGCCATCCGCTCCCCAGCAGAGATACCGCCACAAAGGACAACAAAACATAGAATAATTGCAGGCCCGGATCATCGGTGAGCGTACTCGCAAATTGACAGAAAGGCCACATCATCATCAAACCGTGAAACAAAAAATATACCTTATGTAAATTGGTAATTCTAACGGTAGCAAACACATACACGCCCACACCAAACAATAGCACGAATAACGAAAGATCATACCACACTAATGGGTTCACAAATCTTCTCCTTCTTGGATGTGACACTGATTCCATGGTTATCAAGGATAACTCTGATACGTTGCCAAACGTTGAACTTTGATTTTTCTTCTGATCGTTCTAGAAATAACTATGACGAGATACTTCTGCAACGATTTGATTTTGTTCTGGTTAAATTACCCATATCGTACCACACCCCTGATACGCTGAGTAGCCCATTCACTGGAAGTCAGCCCAACCTCTGATTGAAATCGCATTCATTTTTTGCACTTTTGTGAACGTTTTTTGAAAGCTCCACGTCAAAAAAACGCCCAGCTTTCAACTGAGCGTCATCCAGCATGTAGCGGGATACGTGATTTACTTTTTCGAAAAGAAAGCTTCACTACCCGTAACTCTCCTATGTCCGTACTATTTCTATTTTTCTTTTTAATCTGTCCATAACTTGCTCATGATCCATCAAAGGTTCTTTAGCAGCAATCTGCTTCTCTGCAACGATTAAACGAAGTTGAAGCTCGTGTCTCGCCTCAGCTAGTCCGTTGTTTCCATCCAATTGATTAGAAGACCGCTTGCTTTCCATAAAAAATCAGACTCCCTTTTCGTACCTGATATCGACGATTCAAGTCCGCTTACTTCACATCTGACAGCGGCTCATTGTCCGAAAATAGATCCGGATTTTCCTTCAACATCTCCGTAAGCACCTCGGTTGTTCTAGCGGCATCACAGACACTTGCGACAGCATCCCCGAAGCTTCCTTTGTGCATCGCGCCGGCTTGAACCAGCACCTCATCCACCTTCCAGAAGTGCTCTGACCAAGATAATCCGCAATGTCTGCGTGAAGGCACGGAGATTTTAGTTCCGTCAGGCAATACGGTATAGAGCATCTCATGTTCATCGGTCATTCTGCCCGGAATATCCACCCATTCCTCGATTCCATGAATAAACGTGTTCCGTTTCAAATCGACACCCACCAGCAGGATTGTCGCTTTGCGATCGAGTAGCTTGCCCCATGCAGAACCACGTGCACATGGCGTATCGAAGAGATGATCGTCCTGCGTGAACGCCCGTGCGTCCTTGCCTAATGCTGCTACAGAGTGTGTAGGGTGCCAGGAACGGACAACGTTATCACGTTTACGGAACAACTCCGGTAGAATGCCCACACAACAGGAAGACGTTTCCACGTGGAACAATGGATTGCTTTTGTTAATGGTAGACCACGTATGCGTAGGCAAAACGAGCAACCCATCCTTCATATAATCACTCAGCGCATCCAGTACGGTATCTGCTCCGCCTTCCACCTCCCCCATACTCTTCATGGAAGAATGCATCAGCAAGGTGCCGTGACGATCTATGCCTAATTCCTCTAGCTGCGCGATAAGACTGTCGTATGTATGTGTCATCTTGGTAACCTCCTTGGGATCGAATGATGTATCGAAAAATAAAACAAAGAGCCGAGATAGGTTCTCGGCCTCTGTAATAAACTTTTATACGGCAAGCAGATGCTCGCTTTAACGTTGAGTATGCTTGCTGGCTTGATCTCAGATACACTGATCATACTTCAGGCATGATCGGATTACAACCGAGATTCATCCTTTGTAATTGGAATCAAGGTGTGGATTAAAGACCTTAGTGAAGATTTTAAAACGATATATACACTTTATAATCTCATAATTCCATGTTTGTCAGTATGACTATTTAATAATAACGTACTCCAGATTCACCAGCTTCGCATACGTTACGATCTGATCTGTAGTCAGATTCAGGGATACCACCGTATGGTGTCCGCCACCGTTTTCGATCCAAGCTTTAACGCCGTCTTGGAAGTTCGGTTTTACCGTCCACAGTACACGTGCTACTGGCAGATTTGGCGCCGGAACCGTTGGTTCGAAGGCAGATACTTCGTTGATCAGCAATTTATAGTGCGTACCGAAGTCTGCCATGGATACCACGACACCTTCGCCAGCTTTGCCGTCAAATACGAGACGAGCCGGGTCTTCACGATCGCCGATCCCCAGTGGAGATACGATGATTCTCGGTTTAGTGCTCGCAAGTGTTGGATCAACCTCAAGCATGTGCGATTGCAGAATGGCCTCTTGGCCAGATGCCATTTCATACGTGTAATCTTCCATGAAGCCTGTGTTTTCATTGTGAGCCATAATTTTCAGCAAACGGTCCAGTGCGGCTGTTTTCCAGTCCCCTTCACCCGCGAAACCGTAGCCTTGAGCCATCAGGCGTTGTACTGCCAGACCCGGAAGCTGCTTCATGCCGTGCAGGTCTTCGAAGTTCGTTGTGAAGGCCGTGTAACCGCCGTTATCCAGGAACTTTTTGATCGCAATTTCATAGCTTGCTTGCACGCGCACACTAGCTTCCCATGCTTCTTTGCTGTTGGTGCCATAATCGAATTCATACAGGTCGGCATATTGTGTGATCAATTCATCGATCTCTTGCTGAGTTACAGCGTTCACGTACTCTACAAGGTCACCGATGCCGTAGTAGTCTACAGTCCAGCCAAACTGGATTTGAGCTTCGACTTTATCCCCTTCGGTTACCCCTACGTTACGCATGTTATCGCCAAAACGAGCAACTTTGATGTTAAAGCTTTCGTTGTATGCCACCGCTACGTCCATCCAGTCTGCAACCTGCTGTTGCACTTCTGGACGCTCCCAGTACCCCACAACAATTTTATTTTGTTTTCTGAGACGAGCATTGATGAAGCCATATTCACGGTCACCGTGTGCCGCTTGGTTCAGGTTCATGAAGTCCATGTCAATGGTTGCCCATGGAATGCTCTCGTTATATTGCGTTGCGAGGTGAAGCAATGGCTTTTGCAGCAATTTCGTACCGCGAATCCACATTTTTGCTGGAGAGAAGGTATGCATCCAAGTGATGACACCCGCTACTTCGTCGCGATAGTTCACTTCTTTCATGATGCTGGTGATTTTGTCTGCGGTTACAGCCAGATCTTGCAATACGAGTGGATAAGGGAGTACGCCGCTAGCATTAAGGGCATCTGTAATTTTCTGTGCGTTTGCTTTAACTTCACCGAGTGCTTCTTCACCGTACAAATGTTGTGAACCGACAACGAACCAAAACTCTTTTGCTGCTGTTGCTGACATGGAATCATCCTCATTTCGTTAGATTATAGTTGGATAGGCTGGTTACACCGGGTCACTCCGATTGCAGTACCATCTTTCGATCGCTGGTTATCCTCGGATTTCTTTCCATTCCCCTCTTAAGGAGGAAATCCGATGATAAACGCGAGCGCTTCGCTTCTACAGATTGGTTCAGCACTCTCCGTTAATCGGTGTAAAAAGGTTATTCAACTGCGGGTTAGGCAGGGTAGTTACACCAGGACACTCCGATTGCAGTACCATCTTTCGATCGCTGGTTATCCTCGGATTTCTTTCCATTCCCCTCTTAAGGGGGAAATCCGATGATAAACGCCAAGCATATCCTTCCGAAGTAGCTTTCGTGCCGAAAGCTTTTAGCTTCGCTTCTACAGATTGGTTCTGCACTCTCCGTTAATTGGTGTAAAAGTTCTATACAACCTCGGGTTGGCAGGGTCGTTACACCGAGACGCCGCGATTGCAGCATCTCGTATTTATACAGTTCCAGATTACTTCTGGCCGTAGTATGCGTCCTTGCCGTGTTTGCGCAGGTAGTGTTTATCCAAGATGCCTTGTGGCAGTTCTTTAGCAAAGTTGTTCAGCTGGCGGGCGTACAGGTTCATTTTGCACACTTCCTCCAACACAACGCTGTTCACTACAGCCGACTTGGCGTCTTTGCCCCAAGTAAACGGTGCGTGACCATGCAGGAGCACTGCTGGGATCGCCATTACATCCAGTCCGCGTTGTTCGAACGTTTCAATGATTACACGGCCCGTCTCTGCTTCGTATCCGCGATCAATCTCATCCTGGTTCAGGAAACGTGCACATGGCACGGCTCCGTAGAACGTATCCGCGTGAGTTGTTCCCATGACAGGTACATCCAGCCCCGCTTGTGCCCAGATCGTTGCCCAGGTGGAGTGTGTATGCACAATGCCACCAATTTCCTTGTAGTGTTTATATAAGACAGCATGCGTAGCAGTGTCCGAGGAAGGTCTCATCTCCCCTTCCACCACGTTACCGTCGAGATCGACGACAACCATGTCGCTGGCTTTCATTTTTTCATAATCGACTCCGCTTGGTTTAATAACGAACAGACCGCTTTCCCGATCAATCGCACTCACATTGCCCCAAGTGAACTTCACCAGTCCGTGCTTTGGAAGCTCCAGATTGGCCTCGAATACCTCTTGTTTCAGTTGCTCTAACATGTTTAGTTTCCTCCGTTCTCTACCAGATGCTCTACAGCGGCATGTTCAATGGCAAGTCCGCTCCGGTAGCGTTCGATAAATGCTTCAAAGCCCTTCACATCGGCAGCGTCTGGCGCCACTTCGACCCCTTCTACGTCCTTGAACACCTTCTGCTCCAAGAACACGTCCAGTGATTCTTGCTGATCCTGGTTAATCAGGTACGAAGCCAGCAAAGCCATTCCCCATGCTCCGCCTTCACCAGCGGTAGACATCACAGATACCGGAACATTCATAGCTGCGGCTACGATCCGCTGTCCCACTACAGGTGTCTTAAACAGACCGCCATGTGCCAAAATGCTGTCGATCGCAACCTGCTCCTTCTCGGTCAGGATATCCATGCCCAGCTTGAGTGCGCCAAAGGCGCTGAACAGATGTGTGCGCATGAAATTCGCCAGGTTGAACTTGCTTTCCGGAGAGCGGACAAACAGCGGTCGTCCTTGTTCCAGCCCTGTAATATTTTCACCGGAGTAGTACCCGTAGCTAAGCAATCCGCCCCCATCCGGGTCAGCTTCAAGCGCCTTGTTAAACAACACGCTGAACAGCTTGCCGGAATCGGCCTCGATGCCCATCGCCTGAGCGAACTCGCGGAACAATGCAATCCATGCGTTCAGATCACTGGAGCAATTGTTCGCATGCACCATGCCGACCGGACTGCCGTCTGGCGTGGTCACCATGTCAATCTCGGGATACACGCTGGACAATTCCTTCTCCAACACGATCATCGCAAAGACTGACGTGCCCACGGAGATGTTCCCTGTCCGTTTGCGCACACTGTTTGTTGCGACCATACCTGTTCCTGCATCACCTTCAGGTGCACAGAGTGGAATTCCTGATGCCAGTTCTCCTGACGGATCCAGCAGCTTTGCTCCAGCTTCCGTCAATGCACCTGCATGTTCACCTGCGAGATACACTTTAGGTAGCAAATTCTCGACCTTCCACGGATAACCTTTGCCAGCAATATGCTCATTGAACTGATTGATCATTGCCGGGTGGTAATTATGCGTTGTCTCGTCAATCGGGAACATCCCCGATGCATCGCCGATCCCAATCGCCTTATTGCCCGTCAGCAACCAGTGGATATATCCTGCCAGTGTGGTCAGGTAATCAATCTGAGGCACATGCTGCTCTCCGTTCAAAATCGCCTGATACAGATGGGCAATGCTCCAGCGTTCAGGGATGTTGAATTGCAACAGCTCTGTCAGCTCGCGTGCAGCCGCACCTGTCGTTGAGTTACGCCACGTACGGAACGGTACGAGCATTTCCCCCGCCTGATCCAGCGCGATATATCCGTGCATCATTGCAGAGAAGCCGATTGAACCTACAGTCTTCAGCGGTACACCATACTTCTGCTCTACATCCTGCTTCAACTCGCGGTATGCCGTCTGCAAACCCGTAATGATATCCTCCTGATTGTACGTCCAATAGCCGTCTTTCAGCAGGTTCTCCCATTCATAACTGCCAGAGGCAATCGTCTCAAAATGCTCATCAATCAATACCGCTTTAATGCGCGTTGATCCAAGCTCAATCCCAAGTGAGGTTGCGCCCTGGGCAATTGCCTCTTTCACATCCACATGACTTGTCACTTCCGCATATCCCCTCTCTCGTTGCCATCTACGTCCGAGGAATGGCATCTATTCAGGTGCACGCACACTAAGTGCAGCTCCACTTCCGCTTATGGCTATAATCTATTTCAGCATTCCAAGAATGCGCTTTCCTGTTCTGACAGCCTTAGTATATTTTTTGTACGTACATTTGTCAATGAGATATCCAAGTTATACTCACAAAGAACTGATTTTGTAAAATATCCAATAATACCAACGAATTTTTATTCATTTTTCTAATATATATGTAAGGTTCATTTCGACAAATGGATTGTCAGTTGTACGTATCTTTCCGAAAAATGTACGGTTTTACTTGCAAGTCAAGCGGATCATGCTAGAATATGTACGTACAACTTAGGCGGTGATTTAATAACTTATTTATCGAAATAATATAGATATAAGGTTGTTTTGCCATCAAAGTACAGTGCAAGAACCTATAGTTCAATTTATATAGAAGTTACAACGAAAGAAGTGGACGATGTGAAGCCGAAATACCAAGTGATTATTGATGATATAAAGAGCGATATCCTGTCGGGAATATACAGCATGGGTGAGCAGATTCCCACGGAATCGGCTTTGCAAGAAAGTTATAACGTGAGCCGGCAGACGGTTCGCAAGGCCATTTTGGAATTATCCAACGAAGGATTTTTACGCAGTGAAAAGGGGTCTGGCACCTATGTCAGCAATCAATACCGATCGCGAGCAGGTGGCAGTACTTCCAAGAAGACGATTGGTGTCATCACCACCTATATCTCGGACTATATTTTCCCGTCCATTATTCGCGGTATCGAACGTCGTCTGAATGAGGACAACTATTCTTTGTTGCTCGCCAGTACGAATAATGATGTAGCACAAGAGAAAAAAGCACTTGAAATGATGCTCTCGTATGGTGTGGATGGTCTGATTGTTGAACCGACGAAAAGCAATCTGTACAACCCGAATATTGCGTACTATCTGTCCTTTAAAGAGCAGGATGTGCCGTTTGCCATGATCAACGCATTTTATGAGGAGTTAGAGGTGCCTTTCTTTTGTCTGGATGATGTGCAGTCCAGTTATCTCGCCACTAAAGAGTTAATCTCTAAAGGGCATACCCAGATTGGGATTATTGCCAAAATGGATGATCTGCAGGGCAAGTACCGGATGAAGGGGTACATTAAAGCACTAGGGGAAGCAAAGCTGAGGTTCCATCCTGAGCATGTACTCTCGTTTGACACCGCATCAAAGGCTGATCTATCTGCGAACGTGACAACCTATCTGCAAGAAAATCGGGATGCACTCACCGCAATTGTCTGTTATAACGACGAGGTTGGTTTGGAGGTAGTGCATGCCTGTCGCCAGCTCGGTATTTCGATCCCGGATGAGCTGTCGATTATTGGTCAGGACAATTCCTACATCGCCAAAAATGCAAACATTAGGCTCACCACACTCACCCATCCTCAAGAGCAGATGGGTTGTGATGCTGCCGATTGGGTCATCCGCAAGTTGCAGGGGAAGAAAGACCTCCCCAATCAAACCTACTATCAGCCTGAGCTGGTGGAAGGCGAGACGGTGAAGGAGATGGAGGTGGAGTAAGTATACTCATATTCATACTCATGCTCATGCCCATGCTCGCAATCATATTCTCCGCACTTCCTTACCTTTATGCTTGCTCTACTCTGTAAACACAAAAAACGCTATGAGCCAGTAGCAATGGATACGAGGGTGATATAATAGATGGGTCACGGAGTAACATATATCCTACGGATAGCGTAGAGTTCCGTAGAATTTGCGTTTATTCACATTTACACGAGCAGTACGAATTGGGATAAAAAGAGCTTAGGAGGTGATCTCGTCATGGTTGAAATGAACGGCCTGTCACAACCAGCCCATCTGTCACCTGGGGACTTGAACAGCATGCGTGCCAAAACGTTGGGAGATTATTTAAAATCACGACGCGCCCGGCTTCAATCCGAGCAAGTAGGACTCCCCAAGAGGTTCCGCAGCTGGCGAGCGCTATCCTTCATTTTCCTGAGTCAGAGTTGATTAAGAGGATGAATAAGAACAGGAAAAAGGCTGCCCCTCGGCAGCCTTTCTCTAGATTATTTTTCGTATCCAGATATGTTCTCTTTTTTGCTTCCATTCCTATGCCACTCTCTTCAACGATTTCAATCAAGGAAGATTAGCCGTGACAATCTTACCCGTGTTGCCAAAGACATAAATCTTTCCTCCGAACTCCACCACCTGATACCAATCTTCCGTAGATAACACCTCTTGCTTGGTCCACTTCTTTGCATCTTCAGATACGAAAATAGAGCCCTCACTGCCTACTGCGATAAACAGCCCCCCAGCATGTGCAATACCAAAGAACCCTGTTGCCATCCCATGAGCATATAATTGGTCAGGGAAGCCGGATTCTGTCCACTTCAGGCCATCAGCAGATGTCAAAATCACTGCAGTGCTCGCATTGCCATAATAACTGGCCGTGGTCACGACAAATTTGCCATCGCCCCATGTTATATCATAGTTATGACCTGGAAACAGCGCCCGAATCTCGTTCCATGTCACCCCATCTTGGGATGCTAGAAGAAGCCCGTTATCTCCTACGGCAACCAGCGTCTTGCCATCCGATGCCATGGCATTTACTTTTTTCTTCACCTTCGTATTTAACGTCTTCCACGTCTTACGGTCTTTGGACGAAAGAATCGTGCCTGCCTCACCCGCTACGTAATACGTGTTACGACTATATACCACACTTGTGAGAGAACGAGTAGTAGGAGACTTAATACTCTTCCACGTAAGTCCGTCTACGGAAGACATCATCTTCCCATCATCCCCTACAGCGAAGAAATCCTGACCAGACCAGACTACATCCCGAAGAGGAAATGTCTGTTTTACTTGCGCAGATGCCCACTTTCCAGCGGTATTCATCCGAGCCGAGCCCTGAGAACTGGTGAATAAATCATTCAACCGACTATGATCCCCACCTACAATAACCAGTCGATCCTGACTTACTGCGGCTCCATATACATTCGTTGGGATTTGAAAAGAATGCTGTTTGGCCATCTTCCACTTTCGTCCATCTGACGAGGTTTGTATACCCGCATCTGTAATCGTGACATACTGCTTCCCGTTATGAAGGGTAACGTAAGGATACTGTTCGGGTTTGGATACAAAACCCGCTTCACTCCAGTTCTTCCCATCCTTAGATGTCCAATTGATTTGCTTCAGAATATGCTTCTTTCTATCGACGTATTCAAAACCTGTAATGTAAAATCGATCCTTTGCCCAATGAGCACGCGACCAAAACACATTGGATGATACAAAACTCCACTTCTGCCCATCTCTGGAGGTCATGATCGTCGCGTCTCCTACGGCAACAAAAGCTCCACCGCCATAGGTCATATTCCAGATCTGCTCAAAGTTTGGCTGATTCGTCTTCACCTTTTTCCATGTGATCCCGTCCTTGGATACTGCGGTTATTCCTCCCTCATATCCTTGAGCCACAAACATCTGATTGCCCCAAGCTACACCCGTGAAGTTGGTTTCAATCCCTGTTTTTCGCTCTGTCCATTTCACACCATCTTCGGAAGAAAAAATCTGCCCGTCATATGACGTGCCGCCAACTACGACATACCTCTTTCCATTCCATGCTGCGCCTCTCGGAAAATTTATATGTATTGGTTGATCAGATTTCTCCCAAGCGAGACCATCCTTGGATGTCCACACACTGACGAATTGTGCTTCCTGACGAAAACCTACAAATTGATTCTTGCCCCATATGATCAAACTAAAATCTACTGGATAACCTGTATAGGTTGTCTTCCAGGACATCCCGTCTTTTGACGTCTTCACATTACCTCCGACAGCCGGCATAACATATGTACCGTTGCCGTAAGCAACGGAACGGGAAAAGTGATCATTCAACTCGTCCAGAGATGACCAATTCAGTTGCAGTGGGCTTTCTACGGCACCCCCATTCAGGTTACTTTCCTCATCTGCCGCGTAGGAAGATGTAGCAAAAACGGAAAGCAGTACAAATAGCATAGCTGTTATCCACGGCATAAAACCCTTTTTCGTTGAACCCCATTGTTTACGAATCATACGTACCTCCTTCATGATGTACATTACAGTTTTACGCAAAATTAGATATTACTTCGGATTAACCCAGACATAGCTAAGTTGGCCGCAGGCGGGTAGAATCTACTATTCGTACGACTCAGCTGCGGTCTGCAGCCGGAAATGTCAGGATCACCGTCGTACCCACGCCCTTCTCACTCACATACTTGATGGTTCCGCCAACCTTCTCCACAATGTTGAAGCAGATCATCAGGCCCAGTCCTGTACCATTCGTTTTGAGCGAGTAAAACGGCGTACCCAAAGCTTTCACCTCCTCCTCGGTCATCCCACAGCCCTGATCCACAATCTTGATCTCTACCTTCTGCTTCACAACTTTGGCTGTTACGTGAACCATGGCCCCCGTATCCGAAGCTTCAAGGGCGTTCTTGATCAGATTAATGATCACCTGCTTGAACTCAACCGCATTCATGAGGATGACACAGCCCTCCCCGATCTCGATATCGATATGTTTATTCGACAACATGGCGTAGGAGCCCAATAGACTGGCTACCCCTTCAAGCACCTCTTGCACATTCACATTCTCATCAACCGGTATCTCTCTGTTCGGTTTGGCAATGGACAAAAATTGAGAGGTCACCTGTTCCACTGTATTCAACTCATCAATCATCAGCGCAAACTTGGATCGATCTGCAGTGTCGAAGGCAGGATTTTGTTGGTACAACTGTAGGAACCCTCGCACTACGGTCACCGGGTTACGAATTTCGTGAGCAACCGCTGCTGTCAGATGTGCTACCATTTTGAGGCGTTCAGATTGTTGCACCTGTTCCAGATATAACTCTTGCTTTCGTATGCGATCAAAGGTCAGATAGAAAATGAGAAACAGGAGCAGCTGGCTTGCCAAAATATTAATCAGATTGCCAGTCAAATCTATATGTATATATTTGTAGACATTATCTTGCTTATGAATATAAGTCGTCACAACCACCAGCAAGATCGTATTCAAACTGAGCGAAATATAAAACAGCTTGAAATCATAGAACAGAATCGCGAGTGCTGGAAGCAAACAGATCATAATGTACGTTGTCCACGTCTGAGGATATATCAAAGCAAGGGTGTAGAAATAGACAAACCCGAGCAAAATGATGCTCAATCGAAACGCAAACGTTTCATAGCGGGGGTAAATAAGTAAACAGGCAGGTATCGTCACAACACATAACAAATGAATGACATATCCGATGGTCATACCCTGAAGCTCCGCGGTCGATACTACTAATCCGGCTGCCATTAGAAGGATCATTAGAAACATCGATATATAATAGGTCTTCCGGTTCATTGGACTATGCAATTCCTTCATATATTCACCACCTTGTTCGTGAATTTCTATATATAGTATTGTAGCTTATTTCCTGTATCACCTTCCATGGATGAGAAATATTTTATTTCTCCCACTCCTGACTGCAACCAAAAACAAGCTGCATGGGCTAGTCGCCCATGCAGCATTTCAAAACATTTTTCAACATAAAGACATCGTTAAGGTTTAATCACAGAGAGAAGTGACTCGTTGCCCTCTGAGATCACCGTTACTTCCGGTGCGAACTTGGCATCCTCAACATGGAGGGTTTGACCAATTTTCATTGCACTAATATCAAATTCGACCACGGTTGGCAGGTGACGAGGCAGCGCCTCCACTTCAATCGTAGCTAACTGAATCTGCACAACCCCGCCGTACTTCGCATCCGCTGGGGTTCCGTTGAACTTGACCGGAATTTTGGTACGTAGTACCTCATTGTTCTGCACCTGCTGAAAATCAACATGGAGCAAATCCCGTGTAACGGGGTCACGTTGCAAGTCTTCCAGCAACACGGTAAGTGAAGGTTTTTCTTCGAATTGCAGTTCGATGAACCCGGACGCACCTTGTTTCAACCATTTTTGAAAGGGTACCGACGGGATATGAATCATCTCATTCTCTGTATTTTTGCCAAAAACAATACCTGGCAGGCGGCCAGATTGGCGCAAATTCTGAAGTTTGGACGGCTTTAATTTGATACGGGTCTCCGCTTGTATAAGAGTAGTCATGCTATGTTCGCTCCTCTGTATTCTATGATTTTCTGTATACATTCACTTTCCATCATCCAACATTCCCCTACGGGGGCTAAAGAGAGAAACATAGCATCACCACCTCCACATGCTTTCATATTAAATACATTAAATGTAAACTCCCATAATATACAGCAAGGCACTCTACTTGGAAAAGTAGAATGCCCTTGGGATATGCTCAGCCTATCATAGAAACCTACTTTTGTCGATGAGGTTCAAGTTAACGTCAACACAATCCGGTCACCGGATCGGGTGATTTTATAGATTCCTTTTTGCATATCAATGCCGTAGTGTTTTTTTAACAACCTTTTGGCATCGAGATCCGGCTCAATCACCACTAGATAGTCATAGTTACTCAGCAAATTGTCCATGTTATCCTCATAGAACAGCACGATACCGTCCACATTGGGAGCATATAAGAAGTATCTACCCACGTATTGCATGTAATAACTGGTGACCTGTTGATCCCGGTCGGAGCCATAGAACAGATACTTGTTCATATCCTCCTTACCGCCCGTATACCACCGATCCCCTGTCACCGTATGCACCTCATAGGGAAGGGTCTTGTCATATGTTTTGGTGATCGAGATCATCCCGTTATACTCCGACAAAAGTGTGGTTGCTGCGAGCGCCATACAGCCGATAATTCCCTGTTGATAATGCCTCTTGGTCTGAACCGTCTTGAACGCTTGAAAATCGGGAACCTCACCAATGCGGTAATGGAACGTACGCTCAATGTCAACGGCTGCACAAAGTACCAATCCACCAGCAAAGAGTACAACGATACTTGATGCGTAACGCTCGAAACCTGCCAGTCGGACAGCCTCATCCACAGGCATGGAGAAGAGATATAATGCCAGAATTCCGGCATAGTAAAGTACAACGACCACGTTCAGTGCAATCAGCACTTTCCACAGGTTCCACTTCTTCTTGAGCACGACATAGGCGACGATGGAAGCAGCGATTGCAGCGATCTCAAAAATGACAATGCCTAGCACAGGTCTGGATGTAATATCTACGCTAGATTTCAAGAAAAGCACCAGAATGTCCCACTTTTGCTCCGCTGTTTTACCAGACTTTAGCGCGGCGGCGGCACCCTCGAACTTGTTATTCACACCTTGGAATACCGTTGCCATGCGCCAGCTCCAGCTGAAATACGGCAACAATGCCCCTATAATCGTACCGAGCACAGCGAGTCCAATCTTCCAGTTGGCACGTTGCTTATTCGCAAGCCAGATGTAGACGAGAAAAATCAGGCCAACGGCCGCAAAAATGATGCCTGTACTTTTGATTACCGTCAGCAGACCCGCCAGCGGCAGAATAATGATGCAAGCCCGCTTAAGATCATGACGGTACTGGTATATCGCTGCCATAATCGCTAGCGCGTAGATCGGAAGCAGGAAATCCACCAGTAGATTTGTAATGCGAATCGTCAGGTTGAAGAAGGACAGTGTCGACAAACCTAACCCGAGAAAAGCATACAGCAAAAACCGTTTTTTCTCTGACACCACGCCAAACATGGCATAGAAACAGGAAAAGATCAGCAGCCCCTGCGCCAGTAACATGATCGGCTCAGCATGTCCCATGAATCGGCAGATGTAGTAGATAAACGACGACGTGCCGAGCGGGTAATTTTTAAACTCAATCAGGTCCGAATTCGGCGTCGGAAATGCATTGGTACTTAGCATCTGCTTCACTACAATGGCCCAATGGGAGAAATTATCGTAGTGCGTCAGTTCTGTCTGGAACAGAATGAGCAGAAATACGAAAACCCCGCCCAGAAAACTTAAATGAAATAACGAAAATGAAAAAGACCATGCGCCCCGTTTGCTCTGGTACAAAGCTTGAATCACTCTGCCTCTGAATAACAGTAGACCCGTGACCAGCACAACAATGCTGCCCGTGAAGAGCTGTCCTGCTAATCCGGCGAAATAGACGATACAGGCGATAGCCGAGAACACAAATATCGGAACAAACTCCCACCGGATGGACATGACTTTACGGACAAACTGCATATAACCAACCATAGATATTATGAGTAACATGCCCATCACAAGTTGAAGCAAAAACAGCATTTCTATCTCTCCTAACCCTCTTTGGTGAACCGCTTAGCTTGTGGACGGATTAAATCACTCAGCAACTGATCAATCAGACCACGCCCCAAGATCTCATCGATATTCTCTACGGAGAGAAGCACTTCACGTTTGTTCGCCGTTGTTTTTCCTGTATGTTTTAAGACCACTTCAATATTGCTTTCAGTGTAAAAGGTAACTTCTGCCCCTTCTGCTATCTTACCTTGCAGATTCGTGGCAGAGAAGAAACGATAATTGAAGCTGAGCAGTGTACAGCTTGCATGGTTTGTGAACGTCACGGGAAGATGAAGGGACAGCCTCGGCATTTTCCGCTGATCCGACTTAGGCCGGATGATCCGCTTTTTCACATTGCGAAGCATGTCATCGTATGCCGTATCCCATAGATTCATCTGCTCTGGCAGCGAGTGCTTCCGGTCATAGATAAGCTGCATGTATTGCCGATTATCCGTCTCACTGAGCGGTTTAACCGTTGCGGAATAGCGCCATCCCTCGCCATCGGCTTTAACATATACAATAACAGCATCCAGTTTGGCTTCATATCGACTCGATTTGACCATCAGAGAGATCGTCTTCTGCTCCGGCAAATAAATAGGGTACGGAACGTAAAATGCGATGCCATTCTCCGATAGATCAACGGTTTTGGCCTCATATTGTAGCGTGCTATCCGGATAACCAATGATAACATCCTCCTGCGCTCGTATCCGCTCATTCTCCCGATATGCCCGGCGCCCGATCATGAAGAAGAGGGCATAGAGCAAGGCAATCATATTGTGAACGAGCCAGAAGATGATAATGCTGCTGAAGAACAAGGCGATGCCGTATTTGCCGTTCACATACCGAATAATCGCAGCGATGGACAGAATCAGCAGGAAAATATGCGGCAGTGCATATTTCATCGAGGCAATCCACTCACGTCCGGTCGAACGGTTTTTATTCGTCACCTTGAACTTGCGCTCACGGATACCCACCGTCTCCAGAATGACCGGCCAGATCAGATAAGGCATGAAGATCGTATCAATGACCTGACTCCAGCGTTGATTTCGTATATTACTCGACAGATAACGCATCGACAGACTGTAAAAGAAATACGAAGGCAGCCAGAAGATTAGAATCTGCCAGAAGGTCGTATTTACAATCTGGAAATCAAACAAGGCAAACAGAATAGGAGACAGGATAAAGATCAGTCGATTGAAAAAAGACCACCAGTACAGAAAACTGCTTACATAGGTTATCCTGGTCCAGAAAGGCAGCTTCCTGGAGATCGGTGCACGCGTATTTTGCAAACTCTGGATAATGCCCCTCGCCCAGCGAATCCGCTGCTTGATCATGCTCGGAATCGTAGTCGTGGTCTGCCCTGCTGCCTGTACTTCCTGGGTAGCATACGTGATATATCCTTCTTGTTGTAACCGGATGCTTGTCTCAAAATCTTCCGTAATGGTGTTCAGCGGGAATCCACCGATATCCACCATACCCTGCCGGGAAATCACCGTATTACTGCCCGTATATGCAACCGCATTGGACGCATTGCGCAGAATGTTAACCTCACGCGAGAAGAAGTCCTGTTCATTCGGAATCCCTTGCTCCGCATATAGGTTGAACTGGAACAGATCGGGATTGTAAAAGCTTTGCGGGGTCTGAACCAGCCCCAGCTTAAAGGTCGGATCCATCTCGTCCTCACGGCGAAGCCGCCATTCTCCATTTTCCTCGGTAAACGTGGAGAGCAGGAAATACGGGACGGTTTTCATCAGAAATGTATGCTGCGGAATCATGTCTGCATCAAAAGTGGCGATCAGCGGAGAAGACGTCTTGCTCAGCGCATTGTTCAGGTTACCGGACTTGGCATCCTTGTTGCCTGGGAATCCCAGATACCCTATGCCAAACTGCTTCGCCAGTTCTTCCACTGCAGGTCTCGCTCCATCATCACACAGATAAATGTGTACCTTCGACTTATCCGGATAATCCATGAACGTACAGGCATTCACCGTTTTATATAGAAGGTCAACAGGTTCGTTATGTGTGGCAATAAACACATCGACATGCGGATAATATTCATCCGGGATCACCGGAAAATCGAGCTGTGCCCGTTTCTTTTGCATCTTTTGAAAAAACAACTCGAAGGTCGTGCCTACCGTGACTGCCTCCGCCATAATGAGCAGTATGCCAAAGATAACATTCAGCACCCCTTCTCCCCATGGTAGCGTAAAGAACATACGCCAGATCAGATAAATCGTCATGAGGATCATGGTGATGATGAAAAAAACATTTTGTCTTTTCTCGTTTTGCACTACAGCTGTTTCCTCCTTGCTGCAAATACCCACCTCCGCTGCAGTTGGAAACTTAGCAGGAACAGGATGGCATCACAGACGAATTTCGCTGCCTTCTCATCCACGAGGAATAGGGTATGGAATAAATACACGCCTGTACTCGACAACAATATAACCAGGCCGCACAACGTTAAGTAACGCCATAGACTCCCCCGGCTGTCCTCCTTCCGGAACACAAAATATCGATTCAGTACATAATTCACAACAATAGAAATGACTCGGGCAATGACGGTGGCGAGCAGAATTCTTAAATAATGCTGATCCCCCATCAGAGGACGCAGGAAATCGATCAAAAACCAGGCAATGCCCAAATCAACCACAGAGCTTGCAACTGACGATGAAATAAAACGAAAGAAATTAGAGAATAGTACACCCATCACCCGGGCACTATCCTGAATCGCTTTGAAATGTGTACCTGCATTGCCGTTCTCATAGATCACTTGAATAGGCACTGTGTGAATGGCAATCCCGGATTGAATACAGGAAATCAGCATCTGCAGCTCATATTCAAACCGCTTGCCGCGCACGTCCAGCATAAATGACAATAACTTTGTGCTGAAGGCACGAAGTCCCGTCTGGGTATCCGACAGTTTCTTTCCATATAACAGGGCAAAAATAAACGAGGTCATGCGGTTGCCTAACAAGGATTTGGGCGGAATACTACCTTCGCTAAAATCACGCACACCGAGTAGCAAGTTATGGGGATGAAGTTTGGCTTCCTGGGCAATACGATACACATCCTCCGCAGCGTGCTGACCATCAGAATCCGCAGTAACGACGTAGTGAGCCTGGCCGTAATGCTGTGATATGTAACGAAATCCGGTCTTCAGCGCCTCACCTTTCCCCTGATTCTCCGCGTGTCGCAGCAAAACGCATCCAATATCTCCTAATTCTTCGAAAATGTGCTGATAGGTTTCACCAGAACCATCATCTACAATGACCACATTCGTGAACCCGTAGTCTCGCAACTGACGCACATAGGACAAAAGTCTATCATCTGGTTCCAAAGAAGGAATAAGGATGATTGTTTCGTCCTTTTCTTTTGCTATAATCATCCGAAATGAGCCCCAATTCGACATATTTTCATGAAAATTTTGTCGCACATTAGCGTTAGTATCTTCCTTGAATATATGAGAGTATACCATTGAAAGGGTAGGTCGTAAACGAGCATTTTTGTAATCTAATGGTAAAAAAGTTTTACATTTTCATGTACATATACTAGTCGTAACAGACTATATCACTCTGACGTATTAATCTTGCAGATGCCACATAAATAATAAAGAACCCCGTCTATTAAACGGGGGTTCGGATGACAGCGTATGACTTAAACAACAGCTTGGTCAAATGAAAGAATTTTTGATATCAAATGCAGGATGATTCGCTTGATAAATTAATGTGATGATTGCAGATACTATTGATTTTCTTTTGGATATCTTTCGGTTAGACCGTCAGTTTTGGGTTGTTACTCGCGCCTTTATTCTGATATTTGATGGCCCACTTGTATACAAAGGTCAGAACAAATCCAGTCAGACCACAGATTGCTGCAATAACAAAGGCTCTCTGATAACTGCCATCCGCGCTATATACATTCCTCATAATGGATGGCCCGAAATAACCCGCCAGTGCAAATCCGATAAACATGATCCCGTAATTCACACTGTTGTTTTTGGCCCCAAACTGATCTGCGGTGAAGCCGGGGAATACTCCCATTAAAGAACCAAAGCTCAAACCAATCATGGAAATCCCCATGTAAAATGTACCTACACTGCTCTCTCCTGAAAAATAAAGCATGATCAGGCCGGCCACGGATAAGAGAGACGTAATGGCAAGTGTATTGATTCGGCCAATTTTGTCTGAAATATATCCGGCCAGAATCCGGCCACCTGTATTAAACAACGCCAGGATCGATACAACTGTTGTTGCGGCGGCAGCCGACAAACCAACCATTTTCTGAGCGATAGGTGAAGCTTGAGAAGTGCACATGAGTCCGGCAAAAGCTCCGCTGATTAACAGCAAGATCATCACGTAGAAGATCGGGCTTGCAAGCATGCCTCTCCAGTTCTTATCTTCTCGCGGAGAACGGCCAAGTTGGACAGCACTCGGTGTCCATCCTGACGGAGCAAAATCAGCAGGACATTTCTCAATAAAGAACGAAGCTACGCAAATAATAAGGAGAAAGGCAATGCCGATAATCAAGAATGCAGAGGTTACTCCCGAGTTGCTGATTAAAATATTGGCAACCGGAGGAATGATCACAGAACTTAACCCATAGGCCGCTGTGGTCACGCCCCCAACCAATCCGCGTTTGTCCGGAAAGAACTTGATGGAGTTGCTGATCGTACATCCGTAAACCATTCCCGTTCCCAAACCAAGTACAATCCCGTAAGCAAATACCAGAAAACCTACAGACGTTGCAAAGCTGGATAAAATCATACCTCCCCCAAATAGGATTCCTCCAACCAGAATGACCTTCTTGGGTCCAAACCTGTCATTGATCCATCCACCCGATATCATTGTAATAGGCCCCACCGAATTGCAGATCGTAAACGCAATGGCCAAATCTCCTGGTGTTAATGTACGCCCTGTGAGACCACTTAGATATGCTGCCATCGGAGCAGCGAATACACTCCATGCATAAATGGAGCCAATACATAAATTGATAAAGCAACTTGCAATCAGAATAATCCATCTCTTTTTTGTCAGTTCCACTGAGATCTTTTCCCCTCATGATTGTATTGTGAAATAATTCACTAACTTATGCGATAAAGTGTAGCACAGCTTTTTATATCCATCTATGACAACATGTATAGCTTTATCAAGGATTTTTTGTAGTTACCTGACACGGGAGAGATTCTCATATTTAGACGAATGGAAGCTTATGCCAGAAACAGGTTTGAATTAAAATAAGGTGAGAGTCGTAGACCCTGATTTGACCCTGATTAAAGGCTGTGATGTCAATGTTATTTCAACGGGACAAATGGCTACAGTATCGGGCCTTTAGCAGTGTCCCTTTACTCGCCAGGCGATTGCCAGAAACACAGTTGCTTGAGCAAGAAACCTTAGACCAAATGCTACTACAGCATTCAAATGTCGTGCTGAAACCCTGCGACGGACGTTATGGCAGAGATATTATGTTTATCCGGCGTCTGAAGACGGGCACCTACCAAATCCAAAATGAGAATAAAACTATTTCGATGCAAAACAAAGACGAATTACAGGATTGGCTTGATCATATCGGCAAGGATCGTGAGTATATCATTCAGCAGCGTCTATATTTAGCTCGTATTCAGCAAAGGCCTTTCGATCTTCGAGTTATGGTTCAACGCCAGAAGGCAACCTCTTCAGTCTGGCGTGTGACCGGCTCTTATGCCAAGATCGCGTCACGCGGATATCTGGTGACTAATGTGACCAACCGCACCATTCCTGTGCTTAAAGCGTTACACTTAGCACGTGTTGGTGGACGAAAGTTACTCCTTCAAGTGGAGCGCACTGCTCTGCTGGCTGCCAAGAGTCTCGAAGTGCACTACCCTGATCTGAGACAAATCGGTTTTGATATCGGCATCGATAAGAAAGGCCGAATCTGGATTATTGAAGGTAATTATCGACCCGACCTTCGTCCTTTCCGGCGCTTGAAAGATGCCTCGATGTATCGCCGAATCCTGTGGTATCAAAAGCATTAATTCCAGTTTTACGACGCAAAGAAGCGACTCACCGTGAATCTGGAGAGTCGCTTCTTGTTCTACCTACCCATTCATTTCTGCATCTCATGCAGCTGGCTGGAATTCAACTTGCTCCATGCATGCCGATAACGTTAACATTTCCGGCGACGTCTAGCCGAACTTACCACACGGGTTACCCGGAACTGGTTCGGACCAACCTGGATAATAGCAAATTGGCTGTATGATGTCCCTGATGACGTGTACGGTTCGGCCTCAATATTTCCACTCGGTGTGACCACAGTTGCAGTAATTCGAGTCACCAGACAAACTCCACGCCCCGATGACTGCCAAGTCCCTTCACGTTGAACACTGTAACGGTCATTGCTACAGAAGATAGACGCATACTCGACTGTTCCATACGCATTAAACGAAGTAGAGTTATAAATCTGAACTGGATCATACCCACCTGTTGGTCTACGATTTCCCATTCTCAAAACCTCCTTATTGTTGATAGTTTATTAGATGCAGTAGAGGAATTTTGGTGAGGGATAGATGTGGACAAGGCAGAAAAAAGTGTTTTTGCCTTACAAAAAAACCACCCGCTGGATTAGCGAGTGGTTTTTAACTGTTGTAGCCATGTATAATGCTCGGCACATGATGATCCTGATTCGATCATTCCTTGCTTGCAGGTGAGGATTAAGAAGCTTTCGCCGCAGCTGCTTTTTCAATGATTGCTTTGGCATCATTCATCGAAAGACCTTGCTTAGGCTCTAGCATTTTTTTGTCTGTAGCACTGAAAATACCTTTATCAATCAGTTTCGCCAGTGGCTTCACCGCATAAGCAGATACCGATGTTCCATCTTCAAAACCAGCAATAATGGTTGCTGCCTTCGCTTCGGACGCCGGGCTGTTTACCAATTTGGCCAAAATTGTTGCTGCCTCTTCCCGAGTAATATCACGCTCAGGATAGAAGTTGCCGCCGTAACCTTGAATAAATCCGGCTTTGGAAGCTTCTGCAATTGCATCTGCATATGCAGCATTAGGAGAAACATCCTGATAAGCAGGTGCTGTAGATACTTCGTTAAGCTTCAACAGATCCACGAGTGCAGTTACAAATTCAGCACGAGTAATAGGTTCATCGTTAACTGGTGCTGGTGTTTCTGCTGGCTCTGTAGCGACAGCCAGGTTTGTGATACGTCCTTCTTTCTTAGCTTCGATATCGCCGCCTTTGAAGGTATCTGTGATGTATTTGTAGAACACATCCAGATCAATCGGACCAGCCAAAGATGATTTCGCATCCAGAAGTACTTTGTAGTTATCTCCACCTGTAGCCATGAAATTGTTCACAACAGCGGTGTATGATTTTTTAGGATCAACAGGTGTGCCGTCTTCCAGTGTAAGAGCCGTCACACGTTCAGCAACCGGCTTGCTGAAGTCAGCCGTGTATTTCAAACCAGCGATTTGCAACGTTTTTGTGTTTGGTGTGCCGTCTGCATTCGTTCCCCATTGCTGTTGCAGTAATGTTTTTACTTGCTCACCTGTCAGCTCCAGCTTCACAAGTGTATTGCCGAAAGGCTGGATTTTAGCCAAATCCGCAAAAGTCACATCACCTTTTGGCAGGTCTGCACGGATGCCACCTGGATTCATGAACGCAAAGTCAGCCTTGCTTGTTTTATCTCCAAAGTCCGCTTGGCGCATCGCATCCGCAATCAGGTTACCCAGCGGAGCTTCGTTATTGTAAGCATCTGTACGCAAAACGGAGCCATCTGTTGTACCTACTGGCTTGGTCAGCTCAGGATGCTTGTCCAAAGACTTTTTAATGATAGCGAGTGTTTCAGGGTCTTCTTTTACACCCTCTTGGAACGTTGTTGTTACGGTAGCCGATTTTTCAGTTACATCCCCGGTAACAGGGTCAATCATCAGCTTGATATCTTCAAACGCCGTACCATACGAGTACGCTTGTACGATCAGCTTGCCATTCACGACACCGTTCGCTAGAGCGTGATTGTCACCCGCAACGATGACATCAACAGGAGAGTCCGCAGGCAAAGCTTTTGCCAAGTCAGCCGCTTCTCCAGTCGTTACCCCTTCTTTGGTCGATGCTGGATCATGTGCCAGAACGATGATCGTTTCAACGCCTTGGTCTTGCAATTCTTTTGCATATTTATTAACAGCTTCAACCTCTTCTTCAGCGCTCAAGAAACGTACGCCTGCTGTACCTGCTGGAGATACTTTGTTCGGCGTTGATTTCGTCACGAGACCGATGAATCCGATTTTGACGCCACCTACTTCTTTAATGACATATGGTTTAATAAGCGTTTTGCCAGTTGCCGTTTCGATCACGTTAGCATTCACATAATCAAACTTTGCTCCAGAATGAGTGACTTTACCTTCTTTTGGATCAAGACCACCGAAAATTTGTGCTTTCAAAGCAGCGATCCCATGATCAAATTCGTGGTTACCCAAGGAACCCACATCAAATTCCATCATATTCATCCACTCCATCGTGGGCTCATCCCGATCAAGAGATGACACTGGAGCCGATGCGCCAACCGAGTCCCCGTTATGGAACAACAGAGAATGCTCATACTTGGCCCTAGCTTCTTTGAGATAGGTTGCTAGAATTGGAGCCGATCCTGCCTTTTTATCACCAACTATGGATGTTGTATCTAGCTGGCCGTGAAAGTCATTGATTCCAATCAAATGTACTTCTACATCTTTGCCTGCGGCAGAAACGGAACCTGCTGCACCGAATAGCTGAGTGAGTAATAATGTAGCAGCAGCCACACGAATGGTGCTTTTCCCCAAAACTTTTTTCCAAGACATGAGTAAACAAAACCCCTCTCCAATTTCAGATCCTGAGATATTTTACCATAGTTCAATTCATAAAAGGGGTTAATTCTATTAAATCTATGTAAAAAAATTATAGAAAAGATAGAACTCTTCATATTGAAAATGTTACATTTTATATTTTCCACTTGCTATAATGGAATAAAATGTTATATATTCTCTTTGTAATTGCCTTCCAACTCTGTTACATGCATAAACTACCCTCTTTTACTACCACTACGCCTTCCTCTGACTTCTAAATACATCTTAACACTCATAACGATATAAACCATCTATTCTAGCACTTCATTTTCCTTTAAAGGAGGTGACCCTGAGAGCTCTGTACATATGGCTGTCCCATGAATGATAACACATCCAAACTAGTAGCTGTCTGGGCTATGAATAAGGAAGCATGGATTCCCGGCCACCATGGCAACACGCTGCCAGTTGATACACCGGGTGATACTCTTATCATGCAAAATGATGGTAACTTGGTACTCTACAACACTACCTTAACCAACGCAAATTATCCGAATAGCGGGATTCCCGTTTGGGCATCCAATACAGGCGGTCGCTAAGAGGATTGATGATCATGGCTTCAGGAGTATGTTAAATCATTGCGAGGTTATGTAAAAAAGCCGAAGAAGGGGTTCACCCTGCCTCGGCTTCTTTTCGTTTTTTCTGTAATGAAGTATTCCTGAAGGATACACTTCATCTGCTTGAACATGTTATTGGAGCGAAGTTTACCACAGATCCTCTGGAATGTAACGAATCATCATTTCGGAGCCATCTTCATTGATTTTGTACGTATGCGTTCTTGTTGCTTCCTCAAGATGTCCGAATGACCATCTGCCCAAACGGTTGTCTGGATAAGAAGCTTCAACCCCGGTCAAGGGACCTCTGTACAACATCCCATTGATCATTTTGACAGCTTCCTCTCGGGTAAGCTGACTGTTGGGTTGGAAGGAGCCATTTTTATATCCTGATAGGAATCCAAAACGGTATACCTCATCGATAGACTGCTCCGCCCAGCTTCCGCTGATATCGGTAAATGAGCTGATTCTCAATACATTGTTCATCTTCAGCTCTCTTGCAACTCCCAGATAACGGGCAATCGCTGTTGCCAGTTCGGCCCGTGTGATCGGTTGATCCGGCTTGAACGTGTTATCCGCATAACCTTTAAATATCTCTTTGTTTACAACTGCTTCGATATAGTCCGCTCCCCAGTAACTTGTAGCAACATCGCTAAACAACTGTACGTGACGAACCTCATCTTGCAATTTCAGTGTACGGGCAAAGATAGCAGCGATCTCTGCACGCGTAATGAGTCGTCCAGGCTTAACATTGCCATCTGGATATCCCATAATGTAACGGGCGTGCTTATGTTCATAGCGGTTAGAATATAACATCACCTTGATCAAGGATACATCATCTTGTGTATTGGTGAGCGTAAGCTTGTGATCTGTTCCTATGTTAGCCGTTATAGTCCCAAAATCTTCGCCTTCGTTCATATCGTTAACTTTGAGTTTGAACGTCAGCTTGCCCTGCGTTCCTCCCGATAGCTTACCAATATTCCATTTGATTTCTTGACCTGTTACAGTACCACCGTTCGCTTCAACCAAGCTTAATCCTGTGGGGATCTTAGCTTTGACGTACACACCATCGGCATCGGCCGAGGTTTTATTAGCATAGATCACGGTGAAGGTCAGTGTATCACCTTCCCCACCCTTCATTTTGTCGACTAGGATCGCTGTAGCAAGGTCGATCGATTCTGTCGGTACTGTAGTTGTTGGGACAGTTGCTGGTGGAGATGAAGTTGTCGGTGGGTTTGATGCACCCGTACTCGTTCCTGCTCCTGCTCCTGCTCCCCCTCCATTCGATGTTGTCAGAGGTGTCATGCTAAAGTTATAAAGCACAATATCCGTACCCACATGAATCAGCGGTTGGCTTGGATCAACAACTCTGCTATCGAAATCCTTATATCCTGCCTTCTTCGCAGTTAAATAATAGTCCGTATGCGGAAATACCATAAAGGCATACTGCCCTGTCGCATCACTTGTCTGCGGGTTGGCATTATCCGCTGGTGGGAAGTTATTCACCGCTGGCAAGTTAACAACTGTTCCGTTACTGAAATGAAGTGTAACAACAGCACCAGTTATCGGTTGACCTGTCACAGAATCCGTAATTGTACCGTATGGGTCAATGAGTACTTCACTGATGCTGATCTGTCCGTCCGCATTAATCTGGGTGTTCATGTGCCCCACAACGATAGGTTGTGTCCCGCCTCCTGGAAGCGGAATGTTATAGACAACTTTTGCCGTATAGTTGCCCTTGAGCACGCTGTCGATATTAAATGTTCCGTTCTGGTTAACTTGACCTGTATGATCACCATTGCCATCATTGATCAACACGTTGTAGCCACCACCCACAGTGCCATCGAGCATTGCGGATGCCCCTTGTGTTTTACCAACCAGGACAACACCGGATACCGTTTTATTCGCATCAAAGGAACGGCCATCCACACTTCCGTTTACAGGTACGCTCTGATTAAATGTGACCGATTTCTTCTGACCGCTGACTTCAACCAGCTTTGTAATCGATACATCGTAGGTTACATTCCCCTGCGGTATAGCAATGGTGTATGCTCCGTCAGCTCCTGTAACGGCAACGGCATGAAAATCAGCAATGCCGTCTCCGTCAAAATCTTTACTCACTTTGATCGAGGAACCGGCTAGTGGTTGTCCTGCTTGGTCTGTGACAACACCTGTAATAACGCCAGGAGTAATCGTAATATAGATGGTGTCACTAACCTGGATACCCTTTTGGCTATCATCAACCGTTGCCGTCAGCGGTAAAGATACAGATCCCGTACCTCCAAGAACCGCTGCGGTAAAGGTTGTCTTTGCAACGCCTTCTGCATCCGTCAGAACCGTTATCGTATTCGTGTTTCCGGTAAAATGACCGTATGTTGTATTCGGTACTTCAAATACAACTTCAACGCCTGCCTGAGGGCGTCCCTCTTTATCGGTTATTACCGTCTTAAATACGGATGTAGACGTGCCATTACCAAGTATGGATGAGGGGTTGGCTGTTAATGTAATATCGTAATCGACAAGTTCAAAATCCTCGGTGATATGTCCGTTTCCATTCACATTTGCTGTAGACACAGAGACTTCTCTATGCGCCGGGCTATATCCATCACGCACAATTTCCAAAATATAATTATTGATGATGACATCTTCGAAATTGTACTTCCCATTTGTATCGGTGGTAGTACGCCCCTTCTCTTTACCTGCAAGGTCGCGCAAAATTACAGTAGCACCAGATACCGGATTTTGGGTCTCTTTATCTCTGATTGTTCCATCAATGCTAGGGTTGATAAATGTAATTGTTACCGTAGCTTCGTTGGAATGACCTACTCCATCAAAAGCCTGATAAGTGAACGTCACACTGCCAGATATTTCTCCAGCAGGCACAAACGTAAATGAACCATCGGTTTTAACATTCAGTGTACCCTTGCTTGGATCACTCAGGGAGCTGATGTTCACGGCAGTAAGCGTACCGTTCCCTACAACGGTATCATTCGATAGAATACCGGTTGCCGCAGGAACGTTCAGCGTACGGCCCTTCACTACCTGATAGCTGTCATTCTCAGCTATAGACAGCTTACTGAATTTTGCATAATAGTCTCCCGCTGAGGAAACCGTCAATGGATAAACTTTATCCGTACTTACAGGTGTACCTGTGCCTTCCTCGTTGTCATACCATCCTGCGAAGGCATAACCTGAAGCTGGATTTGCCGTAATCGTTGCCGATTCGCCAAGTGCATAGACGCCGTCACCGTCTGTCATGCCCCCAACATTACCAATGACATAAGTCGTGATCGGCACTTTAATAGTAATCGTAACGGTAGCTGAGCTCGAGTAGACAGTCCCGTCATAGGCCTCGTAAGTAAACGTCACATTACCAGATGCATTTGCCTCCGCAACAAAGGTAAATGATCCATCCGGGTTCACATTCAGTGTACCTTTGCTTGTGTCACTAATCGAGCTGACATGGTCCACTGTAAGTGGATGATTCTCATCATCGGTATCGTTAGAGAGCAAGCCACCCTCAACCGGAACGTTCAGTGTGTCCCCACTCTGAACATTGTAGCTGTCGTTATTTGCGGTTGGCTTATGCGCAGGTGGTGTAATGTTAATTGTTACCGTTGCTACGTTAGACCGGCTAGATCCGTTATCAGCTTGGTAAGTAAACGTCACGCTGCCTGATGCTTCCGCTTCAGCCGCGAAGGTGAATGATCCCTCGGGATCCACACTCAGTGTGCCCTTGGTTGAATCACTAATCGAACTGATATTTACAGCAGTAAGTGCACGACCCTCGCTATCCGTATCATTGAGCAAAATGCCCTCTGCTGCTGAAATCGTAAGTGTCGTTCCTCTTACAACGCTATACGTATCATCCAAAGCGAATGGCAACAATGTATATTTTGCATAATAATGTTGGTCGTTCTGAACTGTGAACGTGTAGGCTGCATCCGTACTTACAGGGGTCCCCGTTCCTCCCTGATTGTCATACCACCCTGCGAATGCAAAGCCGTCAATCGGAACGGCTGTAATGGTTGCAGATTCACCAATGTTATAGGTGCCATCTCCTGTGGTCGTGCCACCAACATCTCTGATAACATGGGTATTGATCTCAGCTGTAGTCACGTTGGTTACATCGGTGGATACCGTATTCGATACAAGGTTAATTCCCGTAATTACAGCAGAATCGCTATCTAATGTCTGTGGCGTGTCGGGTGCAGTCTTCGTAAAAGTAAGCACCTTGTTAGCATTGGCAGGAACATCAATCCCTGTCTGGTTTTGGCCATCGCTAGTGACGCTGAGGCCTGTGATAGCTGTATTTGTATAGTTATAAAGCGTAACTTTATAATCTATAGACCCGTTAATCGGAACGGTTACCGGCCCTGTCTTCATAATCCCCATCTGCAAATCAAGCTTCCCGTTGTTTCCAAGTCTCATGATGGCCTTGCCATTATTCAGCGATTCCTCGGTTACATACGTTGCGCCGATTCCACCCGTTTTGGAAATGGTCCGCTCACTTGTTAAAGCCTGATAATAGGGGCTGTCTGCAGGTGGGAGGAAGTACGCTGCCGTCTTGGCACCATGCGTCGCATTGCCTGCATTGATGTAACGGGTTGTATCACCGACCTGATCGGGTGCTGCCTCAAATGCCGGTTTTACTTTATAACTGATTTTAAAAGAACCGCCTGCTGGCGCACTATAATCTCCACGCTGCGGACTTGTTCGGTTCTTGAAGCGGTAAATATGCGATTGCATATCATCTGCGTCAATATACCATGTAAGACTGCTAATGCCTGCGATGGTTTTAATGACCGCCTTACTCTCATAACCAGCAAATTTATAAGCTGTACCACCGTTTATGATCGTATTTGAATCTACTGTGGCAATGGCATCCCCAATTTTTAATGTAGATAGGTCCACCGCAAAATCATTGCTGATTTCGTCCGCAACAACGATAGCACTAGCGATATCTGCCGTTTCTGTCCCCCCAAGATCCGTGGTTTCCGGTATGTTGAGAAGCGGAAGTATCGTTGTATTAGCCTCAACATCGTTGGTTAAACCGGCGAAGGCTGACTTCACAAGGTCATAGGTTGGGGCAAAGGTATAATAATTGCTATACACAAAGGCATCTGCATAATTCAAATTATTAGGACCAGCAGCCGCGTATGTTCTCAGGCTGTCATACGTTTTTTTTGCCGTACCATTTCTATAATTTATATTCTCTTTGTTTTCGTTGACACTCTGCGGATCGAGCCCTGCCCATGCGTAAACGGGCTGATTACTGCTATTCGGGCCATTAATAGCCACATTCGGGCCTAATCCCACGGTGTATACTTTGGTTCGGGTAGTTTCCCCTTCGTTGTATTCCGTATATTTATGATCCATAAGGTCTTTCATGTATGCACCGGTGAGAATGGTCAAAGCCGCGATATCTGGATCGCCTGTACTTGCCAGACTGGTGCTCGCTACATCGGGCACATACTTGTCAGCATCTTTTCCAATCTGATTATAGTTTGGAACCGTTGTAGCATCAGCTATCGCATTAGCAAAATCATTCTCAAATGATCTTCCTTTCGGCGAAAAATACCATGCTTTCTTCGCATGAATCGCTGCCCCATCCGACAGAAGGAATAGATAAGGCTGGTGTTTGGAAGCCGATCCTCTCGTTCCTAATTTGCTCATTGTCTTTGAGATGCCATACATGATCCCATCCTGAGTTGGTGTTCCTGGTCCCAGCTTAACTGCAGATGGTGTTCCAACGCTGCTTCCGTCCTTGGTTAGATTATGGTTCAAAGTAACCGTATGGTTATTGCTATTATCTTTGTTGTAAACCAGATAATCTTCAGTTTCATGGCCCGAACTGAATTCGTAATGTCCCAGTTCCATAAATGTACCAAGATGGTTAGCATCAGCTGATCCGCCGAACCAATATACCGCTACGCGGTTTTTGGGATTTGCTTTCATAACGGTACGAATCGCTTCATTCGCAGCGATGGCCATGGCTTGTACGCGGAAATAGAGTTTTGGACCACCTTCCTGCAATGCTATCTCTCTAGTGGAACCGCCCATGGAAGAACTCATATCCAAAATAAATGTCACATCTGCGATAGCACCGTTAGCATTATCGGTCCCGCCAACGCCTGGATTCGTCGAGTTGGTTGTCATATATTCTTGTGCTAGGGCAGATAACTGGATGTTGAATGTACCATCGCTCTCTGCCGTAACACTCTTGTCTGTCCAGATCCGTCCATCTGAGGCAGCTGTACCGAAACCATCAGGTGCTGTATCTGTGACCGGATCGGCCGTTAACTTCACCCGATATTGCTTGTAGTTTGCCTCTGCTGTGGTTGGAGCGTTATCTGCATAGGCTACTGAACCGAATAATGCAGATAGACCACTCCCTCCCAGGATTAAACATACCGTTAGCACAATAGAAATGATTTTTTTGATGCCTTTGGTCATATCCTTTTTGCCTCCATATAAAATTAAAATGTAACTGGTTCTTTTGCTGTAGATGATTGTGAATCCCCTTTCATATATGCAACCCAGTTAACTTGCTATAGGGAATTCCTATGTCCGATCTACAAACGCACATTAGCAAGCAATCTACTGAATCTATTATTGTCTATGACCTACTTTCTATATCAAAATGATTAGCGAGGATTAGTATAACCTCTGTCTCTAAACAAATACTGAACAACAAAAAGAGCCTTAGAAGTTTAAGGCTCTTTTTTGATTTGAAGACTCTTTTTTTCAATTTTTCAACACTTCTTTTGGTTCAGAATGATTGTTCCAATCAAGCTCGGTGGAAACTGTTTCCTCTTCAATTAGTTACACGATTGGTCGCGAAGCTTCAAAAACACCTGATAACTGCGTTCAGCACAGGAAGAGATCGACACCGGATCGAATCCAACCAGATCGGCGTACAGCGTGTCGTTTAGTGGAGCTGTCCAGGATTCGGGCAACTGTGCCGCCCCAAGGCTTGCACCCATGATCGACCCAACCGTAGCTCCATTACAGTCCGTATCGAGCCCACCATAAACAGACGTGACAACTGCCTTCTCAAAATCATTGCCAGCATACACCAGCGATGCTGCTACCAGTGCAGCATTGTTATTGGTATGCACCGCATCATAATGACTGAACGTATCCCAGATCCGGCTTACCAGTTCCCGCTCACTGCGAGCCGAGAGTCCGATCTCCATGCCTTGAAGCACATCTGCGGCCAATCGGCTTGTGTGCGGAATCTCGCTGAGTCCGATTTCCACAATGCGCTCGCTATTATTTTCCACAAATGCCGTAGCGATCATCGCTGCATTCAACATCTCACCATAAATACCGTTCTTGACATGAGAGAAGGAAGCGTCTCGCCAGCCAAGTTCGGCTGCCAGTTCAGGTCGCCCGGCTACACCATATGCCAAGCCGTCAGCGCGAATTGCAGCTCCGATCCACTCGCGATATGGATTGAGATGCATACGTACACGTTCCTGGCGTAGTACCCAATCCGCAGGTTTATTCGACTTCAGGTGCGAAGTCTCCTGGGCAAAGTTCATGTATGCTTGTGTCTCCGCTGTACATACCTGGCTGTAGGTCAAGCGATGATGCCACAGCTTTCCGATGTCCCAGGAATCCCAGTCCAGCCCCTTTTCCTCCAACAACAGCAAGCCCAGTATGGTATATCGAATATCATCATCGCTCTCCATAAACCGAATTTTCTCCCGGACACTTAAGGGTCCCAGATCCGTCAGACTCAAGCCATACTCCTGCTCCGCACGGGAATGTTCCGGAGTATACCCTCGAATGGGCCAAGCATCCGCTCCCTTGAACCATAGCTCAATATTCTCCCATCCTGGGCGTCCATCCTTACCGTAGAGATAATCCGGGTGCTCCAGTGGCTTTCCTAGTGCACATCCAACACTCCGCCCGAGCCAAGCCCCGTAGAATTTATCCCGCCATACTTGCTCACTCCAGTCAGCTTGAAGCTCACGTGGCCCCTCTGGGCGCAAGGCACGAATATCTTCGAGATCCGAAGGTTCTGCAAAAGGAAAATCAGCGGATACCTGGAGTTCCATCAGTTCTTGGTAGAGTTGCAACAGCTTGCTCTCATCATCAGCGGCCTCGTCCCACTTTTGCATAAATCCCTGAGTGTCACAGCCTTCCTCACCACGTTGAAGCAGTTCAAGTCGCACCGTCTCTCGCAGGTCAGTCCAGCCTGCCATATTACGAATCCCCTTGTGGAGATTGCTGTACACGAGCGTCAAGAATAGCAAGTGCATCATAGATGAGACGAATGAAAGCATCACGGTTAACATCCAGCAGCACATTCACGTTAGGCTCACGTTCTGTCTTGGTGCGCAAGTCACCAACGGTCATTCCGCGTGTATACGTTCCCTGTGTTTCAATCGTCACATCCAGCATTTTACTATGGAACAACTCGGGCTGTAGTAGCCATGCAATGGCACAAGGATCATGCAGTGCATTGCCATGGTAACCCATCTTTTTACCGTAAATCGAGTAGAAGTCCAGCAGTTCCCCAACCATAACTGATACAGGGCCGCGTGTTTTCAAAGCTTCAATCTCTTCGTCAAAAATAGCCGCTTTATCCGTTACATCCAGTCCACTCATCGTGATCGGAATCCCTGATTCAAATACAATTTGAGCTGCTTCCGGATCAACGTAGATGTTAAACTCTGCTGTACGTGTCACATTTCCATAGGCAATGCCTCCACCCATCATGGAAATGCCAGCAATCCGTGGTTTCAATTCAGGATACGCCCGAATCAAGGTAGCAATATTGGTCAACGGGCCAATGGGCACAAGCGTGATTGGCTCATCCGAAGACAACAACAGATCGCGGATAAACTCTACAGCACCTACCTCGATTGCACGGAAACGACTTGGCGGCAGTACAGGGCCATCCATTCCCGATTCGCCATGAGCTTCCTCTCCGGTTACCAAGGCACCGAGCAACGGCCCTTTTGCACCTTTTGCTACCGGGACGTCAGCTCCAACAAAACTGAGGATTTTGAGTGCATTATTCGTAATCTTCTCTAAGGTCTGGTTACCACCCACTGTGGTGATCCCCTTAATCTCCAGCTGCTCTGGGTGGGCAAGTGCCAGCAAAATGGCAATTGCGTCGTCGTGTCCTGGATCACAGTCAATAATAATAGGTTTCGTCATCGTTATCTCCTCAGTTCGTTTTTTGTGCGAGCTTCCGTCTCTTCTTGCGTGTCTCAGCAATCGCATAAACAATTAGCCCGATCACGGTAGCCACATAAGGCAATGTGCCGATTAGCTCAGCTGGTATCTTAAGCACCTGCAATGCATTAGCCAGTGCCTCCGCTCCACCGAATAACAGTGAGGTCAGGGCTGTACCTACGGTTGTACTGCGTCCCATGGACTCCGCTGCGATGGCAATCCAGCCCCGACCAGCAATCATATCTCTGGTGAACAGAGACAGATATCCCATCGACATGTAAGCCCCGCCCAAACTGGCGAAGAATCCACTCAATAGCAAAGCCATATATTGAATTTTTACGACACTGACACCTACCGACTGTGCCGCATGCGGATTCTCACCGACGGAACGAATCTGCAGACCTAGTGGCGTACGTTTCAATAAATAATAGACGGCAATAACAGCTAGAATGGAAGCATAAGTCAAAATATGGTGACCTGACAGAATCGGGCCGAGCACCGGAATTTGTTGCAACAGTGGAATATCTATACTAGGTAGCACCTTGCTTGGCAAAGACGTAGATGAACCTTTGTCCCCACTAAGCAAGTACAGTAAAAATACCGTTCCTCCTGAAGCAAACATATTTATGGCAACCCCGCCGAGAATAATATGCGTTTTGAATTTAAGTGTGAAAAATGCAAGCATACCGGCAATCGCCGTACCTGAGAGGACGGCTCCGAGTAACCCAATCCAGGCACTAGCCGTGTAGGAACTGACCACAACTCCCGCCAGTGCAGATACTAGCATAATGCCCTCCATACCGATGTTGATAATCCCTGCTCGATTGGAGATCAACGCACCTAAAGCTGCGAACAAAATGGGAGTAGTAACCCGTAAAACTGAGAAGGCGAAATCCGTCGTTAAAATGACGTTCAGCAGGCTATTCATGCAGTTTGGCCTCCTTCAGCAGCATCCGATTCTTCCAGAATTTCAAGAACTGCTCCGCAGAGATTAGCAAAATAATGACCGCTTGAATAATGGAGATCATCTCGGAAGGCACATCCGACAAACGAGCCATCAGATCCGCACCGATACGAATATAGGCCAGGAAGAGCGCGGCACCAATGACGGAAAGAGGATTGTTCTTGGCAAGCATCGCCACAAGCGCACCATCCAGTCCATATCCCGGAAGTGCCGTCCATTGGAAGCGATTATACATGCCGAGTACCTCGACCGATCCACCCATACCGGCGATAAAACCTGCAATTAAATGCACCAGAATGATGACTTTTGCTGTTTTCATACCGGAGTACCCAGCGAATTCGCGGTTGGCTCCCGTCATGCGCAGTTCATATCCCCACTTCGTGCGATACATGAAATAATGAGCCAGAACAATCAACACCAGAACAATGATTAGCCCAGTATGCAGCCGTGTGCCTGGCAATATTTTATCCAGCTGTGCCGTCTCTGCAAATTTATAAGATACATTCGAAAATGCCTTGGCATCCCGCAGGTGATAGTTCAACAGATACAAGCCAATTCCAAAAAAGATGCTATTAAACATCAGTGATGTCACCAGTTCATTAGCGTTCCATTTGGCCTTGAGATAACCCGGAATTGCCGAGAGCAGTGCACCTACGATAGAACCTGCTCCAATTGCCACAATCGGGTGCAATATGCCGTTCATGCTTAAATGTATTGCCAGAATAGCTGCAACAATGCCCGAGATATAGAAGATACCTTCAGCACCCAAATTGAACATGTTCGTCTTAAACAAAAGTGACACCGACAGCCCTGTAAACATGAGCGGGATTGCCATTTCCACAACGTTGCCCATACGGCTTAAGGTGGACAGCGGCTCAAACAGGAAGATACGAATAGTCTCTACAGGCTGGCTGCTTACAAGAGAGATAATAATAAATGCAATAGCTAAAGAGATCAGAATGACTGCGGCCGTGCGGTATACTTCAAAATATTTTAAGCGGATCATGGCGAAGCCTCCTCCTCATACTGCTCCTGTTGCTCCTGCTGCTCACGAATTCCAAGCATGTAGAGACCCAGCTCCTCTTCGCTTACGGTTGACGGCGAATCCAGCCGTGCGGCAATTTTTCCGTCATATAACACAAGCAGTGTGTCACTCATTTCCAGTATTTCATTCAGATCAGCCGATACAAGCACAATTGCAGAACCTGCATCCCTCAGCTCCAGCAACTTCTGATGGATAAACTGTGCCGCTCCAATATCCACCCCACGCGTAGGCTGCTCCGCAATGAGCAGATCCGGCTCAGTCGAGCATTCACGGGCAACGACTACCTTCTGCATATTCCCCCCAGACAACATACCGATTGGCTGTGACGGGCCGGAGCACCGGACCTTGAATTCCTCCACCAGAGAACTTGCCAGCTTTTGAATGGATGACATGCTAAGAAGCGGCCCTCTATTCAGCGATTTCGAACGATAACGGGTGGAGATCAGATTGTCTGCAATACTTGCCTCACCAGCTGACCCCTGACGCATTCGGTCTTCCGGAATGTAGGAGACACCGAGCCTGCGAATCTCACGGATATCTAACGAACGAATATCCCTTCCCTTCATCTCGACCTTACCGCCTGCATAGCGGTTCCCCAAACTTCCGGTTAGTGCTTCAACGAGCTGACTTTGCCCATTGCCTTCCACGCCGGCGATCCCGACAATTTCTCCTGCACGAACATGAAAGCTGATATCTGACAACAGTGCCTTGCCTTCCGGATCAACTGCCCCTAAATTCTGTACAGACAGTACAGGTTCGCCATAATTCTTCTGCGTTTTGTCATACTTGAGCACAACATCCCGTCCAACCATCAGCCGTGATATTTCCTGTTCTGTAACATCTGCAATGTTAAACACACCCTCTGTACGTCCGCCGCGCAAAATGGTGATTCTGTCGCAGATCGCTTTCACTTCTTTCAGCTTGTGCGAGATAAATACAATGGTATGTCCCTTTTCTTTGAGCAGTTTCAACTCTCGGAACAACTCTTCTGTCTCCTGCGGAGTTAATACGGCTGTAGGCTCATCCAGAATGAGTATTTCTGCACCGCGTAGCAGAGCCTTCAAAATCTCTACCTTTTGCTTCATCCCTACGCTCAAATCCTCAACCTTGGCCCGGGGATTCACGGATAGGTTATACTTGCGAGCGGTTTCCTCCGTCATGCGGACAGCCTCTGCATAATGAATACTAACGCCGCGTCTCGGCTCCATGCCGAGCACCATATTCTCAGCGACGGTGAAGGAAGGAACGAGCATGAAATGTTGATGCACCATACCAATTCCGAGCGCAATGGCATCCTGCGGGTTGCCTAGCTTGATCTGTTTTCCTTTTAACAGAATCTCACCCTCGCTCGGCTCTTCCATACCAAACATCATCTTCATCAGTGTAGATTTGCCCGCCCCGTTCTCCCCTGCGATGGCATGGATTTCTCCCTCCTGCAAGGAGAACTGAACATTCTTGTTAGCGACCACCCCATTGGGGTAAACCTTTGAAATATATCGCATTTCCAACAGTGCGCCGGACATGTACGTTTCTCCCCTCTACTAGCAGTTTGCACAAAAAATGTACAGCCGAAAATGCATCAATGATCATGACTACATCTCCAGCTGTACAACATAAACCCGGTTATTTCTCTCCGATGATCTATCTAGAAAACGAAAGCTTAAGGCTTCACGCTATTACGGATGGCTTCGATCTCTGAAGTCTCCATGCCCATCGCATTAGATACAGTAATCTCTTTGTTTTCGAGCTTCTTCTTGATCTCTTCTACCTTCGCTTGCAAATCCGCAGGGAATACACTTGTATAGATGTCGTTCTCTGCAATGCCGACACCGTTCTCTACGAAGCCCATCACTTGGCGTTTTCCTGTCTGCAGTTTGCCCTCTTTTGCTTGGGTCACCGCTTCCAGAATCGCTGTGTCGATCTTTTTGATCGCAGAGGTAATGATTAGATTGGCTTTGGCAGGATCTGTATCTTTTAGCAGTGCAGCCTGGTCCGAGTCTACGCCGATGGCGTACTTGGATTTTTCCTTCGCTGCATCGAAAATACCCAGCCCTGTTCCACCTGCAACGTTGAAAATCACGTCAACTCCCGAGTTATATTGAATAAGCGAAAGTTCTTTTCCTTTGGCTGGATTAACGAAATCTCCTGCATAGGATACAGCGACCTTAATATCCGGGTCTACGTATTTGGCTCCCTCAATGTAACCCACGAGAAAAGCATTGATCCCCGGAATATCCATACCGCCCAGGAAGCCGATCAGGTTATCCTTATTAGCATTTGGCATGTCCGACTTGGTCGCGAGCGCCGCAACCGCTCCTGCCAGGAAGGATACTTCATTAGTAGAATAGGACATATTATAAACATTAGCCGGGGCGTCCTCGATATCCGTATCATAGTTGATAAACGTTTTGTCAGCATGCTGTTCCGCAGCCGCATTAAACATTTCTGTAATTTCAGAGCCACCAGAAATGACGATGTCCCAGTCCTCAGCAGAAATATCGTTAAACGTTGGCTCCCACTTCGTTTTGTCTGTACCCATTTCAATGACCTTGGTTTTAGCGCCCAATTCGGACTTAACTAGCTCCAGACCATGATTAGCAGCGTCGAAGAAGGATTTGTCTCCCAGTGTACCTGGAATCAGCAATACGACTTTCAGTTGATCGGTCTGCTCTCCATTTTCCGTTCCTGTTGAACCCGCTTCACCATTTGTACCCTTTGTGCCTCCACATGCGGACAGAAGCAACAACAACGCTACCATACAGATTACCAACGCATTCTTCTTCATGTTCTTTACTCACACCCCTGTTTGTTGTTAAAATCATGGATAATCCGTTGTGCTTGCAGCCCATCTTTATAAATCAGGCAATTCACAACCTAATTCTGAATTGTAATGCGTTTTCTTTACTGCTATAACCGAACGTATTAACTATTAATTGCGTTTAACATTCGTTTATGAGTATGATCATAACAAAATCAAGCCATTATATTTATATGATTTCGGTCGCTTTTTTGTACGATTCGGCTAATTGTCGAAATTAGGGGGAAACATTAATGGATCAAGTTCTATATGTTGTCAGAGCCGAACATGCCCGGTTCACACATATCATCCCTCATCACCATGAATGTTATGAGCTGGTTTACTATTTTAAAGGGAACGGGACATCCATGATTGGAGAGCATAACTACCAATTTCAAGCTGGGACCTATGCACTTATTGCACCACATCAACAGCATGATGAGGATCATCGGGGGGACGCTGAGGTACTTTTTGTTGGATTTCAGACGGATCTATCTGAAATTGCCGAGCTGCAAGGTATGCATCAGGATGACCGTGAGCGAAGCGTTCATAACTACATGCTGCAGTTGAACACGGAATATACACGGAGGGGTGAAGGCGCTCAGGACTACCTGAACGACCGTCTACACCATATGTTACTGCACTTGCTCCATCGTGGAGGTAACAGTATGTACCCTCTGTTCTCCGGAGATCGACTCCAACATGTGCTTGCCTATATAAATGAACACTTCACACAACGTCTCTCCATCGAGATGTTAGCCAACATGTCCGGATATAGCTATGATCGCTTCCGGCATCTGTTCAAAGAGAAATACGGAGCCTCGCCTTCTCGATATATGCTGATCAAACGCCTGGATTACGCAAAGCATCTGCTTGCCAGCACACAGATGTCCATCTCGGATGTCTCAGCCGAAGCCGGATTCGTGAACGATGCTCAGTTCTGCAACATGTTCAAAAGAGAGACCGGCATAACCCCGCGTTCCTATCGCAAAAACTTGCAGATCAAGAACATCTAGCGTACCGTGAACCTTCATCCTAGACTTTTTAACTTGGGGAGAATAATAGAAGAGGATAGAGAATACGACTGCGCTTGTTATGTACATGGGCACACCAAAAAGCCGAGTGCTCCTAAAGGTGCATTCGGCTTTTTACATCTGAAATGTTCAACTATGTTATTCTCTATGTTGTGCTATGGATGTCATGCTTTCTGTTTCGTTCCCTGCACTTTCTCCTATTGTAAAGGTATCCCCATACTGTTTTTGTTCTTCTGGCGCAAATCTTCGTTTTTTTCAGCAAAACGATCATTGTGAGAAGAAACACCCGCCATCTTTGATTCGCTAGGATCGATGTACAGTTTAGCACTGTTTACTGCAAGGACTGCATCATTAAATGCACCTGCGATCAATCTGATTTTTCCCTCATTTGTGATAATGTCACCTGCTCCAAATATGCCTGGCATACTCGTGCACATTTTCGGTGTCACGGCAATACCCCACTCTTCCGAATCTAAGCCCCACTCCAGAATGGCCCCACCAAAATTTCGCTCAAAGCCATGATTCACCAGCACTTCATCCACATCAAGACGTATTTCCTCTTGGGACTCCGCATGCTGTAGCGTGACATGCTCAATTTTATTTTCATTGCCGTGTAAACGGGATACGCTATATGGGACATACGTCTTCGCTACCGTCTTCATGCGTGTTACAGAGGACTCGAACGCACTAAAGTCATCCCGTCGATGAACCACACATACCTCCTTGGCAAGCTCTGCAATTTCAATAGCCCAGTCGACTGCGGAGTCGCCACCTCCAGATATAAGCACACGTTTATCCTTAAATCTGTTCAAGTTGGTTACGGTATAGTGAAGATTGTTCAGCTCATAACGATCCGCGCCTTCAACGGTTAATTTCTGAATGTTCGTAATCCCCCGGCCAGTAGCCAGTATAATCGTCTTCGTATAGTGTTTTTCTCCGGTTTTGGCTGTGAGGATAAATATTCCGTCCTCCCCTTTATCCATACCTACCACTTCTTGTCCAAATACTACCGTCGGATCAAAGGTTTTGGCTTGTGTGATCAAAGACTGAATTATGTTCTCGCACCTGACAGGCTCAATGCCGCCAACATCCCAAACCAGCTTCTCCGGGTATGTTCGCATAAATCCCCCGAGTTCATACTTTGCCTCGATGATTTTGGTTTTCATCTCACGCATTCCGCTATAAAAAGCTGCATACATGCCCGCAGGGCCCCCGCCAATAATAATAACGTCATAGATATCACGCTTCATCTATTCCACCAACTTTTCTACGAGATAATCCATGAAGAGCGGGGTTCCGACCAGACCTTCACCTACTACAAAATCAGCAGTTTTGAGCGGGTACACATGTCCTTTTTTCACGGCATCCATCCCTTTCCATAACGGGCTGTTCTCCAGATCCTTCATGGACTGCTCACTACTGTAGTTTTGCATCTGACGTTGTTCTACGAAAATATGGTCGGCGTCTAACTCAGGCAACACTTCCAGAGAGATCGGCGTGAACCATTCGTTATTATCTTTCAGTTTGGTCGGTATGCTCAATCCGAGCTTGTGATATAACATATCACTGCCAGGGCTGTCCTTTTCCTGGCCAAGCACGCGATATTGCTTCTGTTCTACACGAATAACGAGAATTTTGGCATCACCGATAGCATTGTGAAGTTTTTGTTTTGTGTCTTTGATCTTCTCACTGTATTTCTGGAGCGCGAGCTCCGATTCTTTCTCTTTTCCAAAAAGCTTACCCAATGCAGGAACATATTCTTCGATTGCATTGCCAGCATCCACAGCCACTGTCGGTGCTATTTTGCTTAAAGCCTCATACTTTTTGGCATCGATGGCTCCAGCTTGAGCGATAATGAGATCAGGAGATTCCTCAATGATTAGTTCAAAGTTATCTTCATATTGTTCGACCGGAATCATTTTCACCTGGTGATCGTTGAATAGTTTCGGGCGATAATCGGGTTCAATTTCTTTAACAAGCGTAACCGCATTCGGGATCACTCCGATTTCGATCATGTTCTCTGCAAAATTGGAACTGAGCACCAGCATGTTTTTAGGCGCCGTGGGAATCGAGACTTCACCAAAAGCATCTTGGACAACACGTGTAGTTGGCTCACTTTGGGCTCCTGCCGAGGCATTGGTTTCCTTTCCGTTTTTTTGATTTGTAGTTGAGCAAGCTGTTAAAGCTACAATAACTAGCGTACAAATAATATATAGCATGCTTTTTCTCATTACTTTATTTCCCCTTTTTTATATTTCAATTAGTGATAATGATTATCACTATCAAATTATAAGGAATAATGAGACAACCTTCTATAGCGTAAAGCGGCCTAAAAAGTGGATTATTGTGTCATTAATCAACATCTCTAGTCGCTAAGCATCACTTTTTCAATTTGCTGCAAAATCTCTCTTTTCCCAAACACACTGCAATTATTAATCCATAGGCCCGTATCTACATAAAATACACGATTGTTTCTGACCGCATCCAGGTTCGCCCATTCCTCACTCTGTTGTAGCGTAGATAGACTTTCGTCTGCATTGTAATAGTCCATAATCCGCTTTTCCACAAATAGATACGCAGGATTGGCCTCTGCTAATTGTCTTAACGAGCATGTATTGAAGCTTCTTCCATTTGTATGAAATGCTTCAGGCATGGGCAGGCCCAATTCTTTATACAAAAGGATTGCCGTGTCGCAGGAGGATTCACCCACGTAACGGTAACCCGACTGTTCTACACGCAGGTGGAGGACGGTGAAATTATCCTTAATCACATTCCGAAGCTTGTCCTTTAAACGATCGACTTGTACATTTAACTCACGAATAAGCTGCCTCGCTTCACTCTTCTTGTTAAACAGCTCACCAAAGTAAAGAATAAGTGAATGTAGCTCATGAGGCAGACTGATGATGAGGGGAGCCATAGCTCGAAGACATTGCTTCATCTCCTCCGTTACGTTGTCGCCGATTATTAAGTCAGGTTGTAGCTGCAAGATATTCTCTGGCTGGAAAACATACTGGGGCATCTCAATTAGGATCACACCATGCTGCTGAAACAGATCTTGTTGATATTTGGGTGTTAATGAGCTGACCACTGTCACACCATAGGGAATAACCCCTAATGCGATGGCAATCTCGGCGTGTGCGGCTGAGAGAAAGCATATTCGATGCGCTGCAATGGATTGTTTGAATTGCTTGGGTGCTTTGCCAACCGTGCGTTTGAACTGTCGATTAAAGTACTGAGCATCCTCAAACCCCACTTTTTTGGCTACATTTTTAGATAACTCCCCTGTGGTTAACAGCATTTCTTGCGCACGAAAAATACGGTAGCGGATCAAATACTCTATCGGGGTCTGACCGTAGAACTGCATAAATTGCCTCGAATAATAAGATGGGCTATATCCAGCCAGCGCTGCAAGCTCCTCTCGGGTTATCGTTTGATTGTATTTTTGCTGCATATAGGTAACTGTGCGCTCCATCCGTTGTTCCAGTGTATAGTCTTCGCTCTTTCGCTCTTCTTCCAACTCCTTAAGCAGGTTATATAAAATGAATTGCTTCATCGTAGCACTCAGCCCATCCGTAGCTGTCGCTTCAGTGAGTGCGTTTCGTGTAACGGCAGCGACCGTTTTAGGCACTTTATGAACGTCATACCTTGTCGGTGTATTTACAAGGTAGTCAAAGCGTGTGTTCGTTTTTGTATCATACATATGGAAGCTTATCAAACAGCCCAAAAAATCGAGGTGATATGTATCGCTTAGTTGGATAACTGTACCCTTTTCCACGACAATCACATGACCAAAAACCATATGTTCTTCATGACCATTTATCGAAAGCGTAGTTTGTCCATCCGTCACCAAAAGAAGAGAGGTGTGATCCAGCTGCAGACTGGATTGTGCCGATAACACCTTCGCCAAATCCCTAATTTCTGTGCACTGTGCAAGCTCGTGCGGATTAAAATCAAGCATGGTGTACTCCTTTATTCTTTAGATCGTTGTTGTGATCATGAAACTGATCGCTCATGTGCTACGTCCAACTTAACGAACAAAAAACGCCCTGTCTACTGGTTTGCTGAAAACCGTAAACGGAACGCGGAGTGACGAGTGTAAGTGCACACATTATTCTCTGCTATACCATGTCGGGATTACACACTAAAACCGACGGATGTGAAAGTTACTGCTGTCAAAATAAAGGATGTCGCCTTCTGGAACATGCCATATCGCCTGTAAACGAGAGGGCTGCTTCATGCCGTTCCTTGTTTGGTAGTCGCTAAATAACGCCGACCATCTCACCTGCTGACGTGTGCCATTCATCGAAGTATAGGTTCGATTATCCGTTGTAAAGGAGCATAGTTCACCGTCTTCGCTGAAAGTAAATATACCGTGGGCTCTTACACCGCAATAGGCAATAGTTGCTCTAGCATGGGTGTGATCGACCTCTTCCCAGGTAATGTAGCTTTGTATTGCGGCATCGGGAATCAATAAGGATTCGGATAGAAAGGTGACCAAACACGCCTGATCCATGTCCGCTCCTCTTTCGTTAAACAAAGGTATGGCCTTGGCAAGAACCCCTTTCATGCTTCCCTTACCATCCCGAAAAGAGTCATAACCTTGGAACGGAATACCATGCATTTTGGCAGCAATGAATGCGGCTCGATCCGGTTTCTGGACAAAATTCATCTGTGAGTAACCAATAGGAATCATCGGTTTTTCCAGTGATAGCTTAAAATTTGCCTTTTCAAAATCGATTCTCATGTACGAACTCTTCGATCTCCCCATATAACCACAGGTCTTCAAATAGTGCTGGACGGGTGCGGGTAAAACCTGGACATCTCTATCTGTCAGAATGCCTTTTGCCTGGCTGGAACGTTGGATACATTCCTCAGTATCTCGATTGAATTTTGCCTTAAGCGGTGAATACGGAATTAACCAATAAACGACGGTAGCCACAAGGATAAAAACCAGCAACACCAATCCAATTAACATGAGTGCTCACTTTTCAAAGTCATTGCTCTGCTCCCTCCTTGAATGTCTTAACGAATCACATGTCTAATCTTACTGCTTCGTTATCTCTCCTTCAGTGAGGGAAGTTATACATAGCTTTACTTTACCTCTCAAAAAAGCTGGACAGAAAACGATATGGTTTTCTATCCAGCCTTTTGCTTAAGTCTGTTATTTCGATGCTGCTTCAATGGTTTGTTTAATGACAGTTGAAACACGATCTGCCTGGGTCTGGATTGCTTCTGTCAGCTCTGCTGGCAAAAAGTCAGTAATCCAAATGAATTGACTGCCTCCCTGCGGATCAGGAATGATCTGAAAAGAAGCATTGTGGTGAGATAGCGGCATACGCCCCTCTTTCACCGCGAATACCAGACGCCGTTCTTCTTCATCTACGGACACAATTGCTTCTTTTACAGTACTACCATCACCCAGAATCAGTGTTCTTTCATTTCCGTCCATTCGAGTATCGGCTGTTAGTCCCGGAACGAGACGAAGATGGAAGGCACCTACATCTTTGATTGCATCCCATGCTTGCTCAGGTGGGACGTTAATTAAGGTTGTTTTATGAATGGTTGGCATAGTCATCTTCTCCTTATCGTCAAATAATGTTCAAAAGACCAATGAATGATCTTTTTTTACCATGGTAACTCGCTATCCATATAGAAAAATCCACCTGTTGGGCCATCTTGGGATATCGTAGCTAAACGAACTGCTGTTTTGGCTCCTTCTTCTGGCGATAACTCTGCCTTCTCGCCCCCCATACGTGTTCGAACAATACCCGGATGGACGGAATTGACCTTCAGGTTAGTTCCCTTCGACTGTTGTGTCCAATACGCGGTTAGCATGTTCAGAGCCGCTTTGGAAGCTGCGTATGCCGGGGTGGATATCCGCTGGACAAGCTCATTGCTCAGCTGAAAATGAATTGATCCGAGAGCACTGCTTTGATTGACGATGCGACCAGCTTCACTTTTGAGCAGGAGAGGCAGCAGAGCTTCGGTAAGGTAATATGGTGCAAATGTATTGACCTCGAATGTATCCCGGAAAGAGTCCCCTTCATAATCCCCGTTCTCCACCGAGATACCAGCGTTGTTAACCAATATATCCAGGTAACCATACTTATGCTCTAGGAATTGGGCAACTCTTGCAATATGCTCAGAGTTCGTTACTTCCAATTCCAATGCAATGGCCTGAATACCCTCCTTCAGCAATACTTCAGCTGCCTCGTTAGCCGCAGCTTGTGTGCGAGCAGCAACGAGAACCGTTATTCCCAATTGCCCCAACTGCCTTGCGATTTCAAAACCAATTCCTTTGCTGGCTCCGGTGATCAATGCAATTTTGTTTGTCATACGTCTTCTCCTCCTCGAATTAACTTACTTATTGATTGTGACTAGTCCTGATGTTTGAATGTGGCGAACGCTCTCCAAGTGTTGTATGTAAGCTGTAGTGTTCTCCGCTATCTGCTCTTCTGTTGCATGGTTTGCGTTATGATGAGCAAATGGAGGGAGATAGTGGGCACTGACATAATTGGCAAGTGCCTCGACAGGCTTAGCGATCTCTCGAATCGTAAAGAGATTATACCCACCAGGTTGATATGAAGCAGCTGTACCTGCGGTCGAGATGGCAATGCCAATCTCCTTATCTTTGAGATGTTCACCACCAGGCCCAAAAGCCCAGCCATATTCGAGCACTTCATCCATCCATTTCTTCAAGAGAGATGGCGTGCTGTACCAATAGAGGGGATACTGGAAAATGATTCGCTCATGACTGTCCAGCAAATCCTGTTCACGGATAATATTGATTTGGTGGTCAGGATACTCCTCGTAAAGTAAATGTACGGTCACATCCGGCATTGCTCTCAGCGCTTCTGTCCAAGTCCGGTTGATGCGGGATTCCGCCAGATTGGGATGGGCAACGATAATCAAAGTTTTCATATAATAAACCCCTTCCTTTTTGAGAACGATCGTTCTAAAATATATAAAAAAAAGAGGATTTCCTCTTTAATTCTTCTTTTGAATTTCTAAGATATCTATTGACTGTTCAGCAATCCGGTAAAGCTTCTCCTTGGACGCTGATGTACGAGACATAACCCTTAAACCAAGTAAAGTGTTATGAAGGTGTTCGGCCAGATCTTTGGCCTCGGACCGATTAGCGAATTCACCATTCTGCTGGCCTTTCCTAATGAGATCGGTCAGGCATTGCTCCGACCTAGCAAAGACGTACGAAGTCTTATGATCTACAGACTGATCCCGGTTTGCTAATTCAACTGCGGAATTGACCATCATGCAACCAGCAGGCGTATCTCCCTCACCTTCGATGACATAACAGAAAATAAACCAAATGCCTTCCTTTGCTGTTGCGGCTTGTTTGATACCTGCCTCCCAGCGAGCAGCAATTTGCTCTCCAAAACGATCCATTGCCTTAAGAAACAATGTATGCTTATCGGTAAATGTATCGTAAAGGCTTCGTCGATGAATTCCCATCGTTTCAACCAGATCATTCATTGATGTCTTCTCATAGCCTTGTTCCCAGAAAAGTCTCATCGCCTTCTCCAGAACAACACTCTCTTCAAATTCCTTGCTTCTAGCCATTGTTATTGCCTCCCGAGAACATCTTATCAGAATGAGAACGATCAGTAAAGAATTATTTTTTACTGATCGTTCTCATTATAAATTCTGTTTCCATTATAGCGAATATTGCACGGCAATCCGCTTTGTATAATTACATCTGTAGGCCATCCTTTACAGGATGGCCTATGCGTTAAATCAAACTTTATCAACAAAAATAAATACATTGCCGAAATGTTTCATAAATCTTTTATACGCGGCATTTTCTTTCAAAACAACGATGGAGGGATAGGCGTTTACCTTGCTTTGTTTCAACGAAGCAAGCAGTTCCTTCTGCATCATACAATGAAACTTTTCGTCCGTATACTGAATAAGAAGCGGTGGGGACATCGATGGATCATCATCACTACTTTCGCTTGCTACGTTCTCCACGTTATCAAATTCTTCATGCTGAATGAGGCGTAACGGAAACTTAACCACTCCAAAGTATAAATCATCCTCTCCTAGGAGCTCCTGCTCATCGGGAGAGGCTTGCCGGGTGAGCAGCAAATAGCATTGAATCCATTCTTCAAGCATGCCGCTATTGGCGTAGCTTACAGCTGATCCTAGTGTCGGAGAATACGTTAATTGTGCATCAGTTTGCTTCGAGTAGATGATTTTTTTAATGGAGTCCAAGGATAAATAATACTCGTCCGCAAGTTCTGAGACGGTTCGCCCATGAGCGTACTTAGTTCGGATCATTCGATTACGCTTTTTTAGTTGGGTTCGGTAACCGGATGTTTCTCCCCAGGCCCTTTTTTCCTCTCCAGAAGGAATATACAATAGTTTGCCTGCCGCATACTTCTGAATTTCTTTTATCAGTTCATCAGGAAGAACATCGCTAGCATTGATATATTTCATAGCATCACCATCTATAAGGCGTAGATTCGATCTTTTAGTTCACTAATGGACTTCATAATGGACCGGCAGGACTCCGTATCATCAATGGATGCATGCCAGCGCAAGACATCAATGCCTTTATAATAAGCCATACATAGAAATCTTTCCTGAAAATCTGGTATGTCCATATCCCTTTTTTTGCAGTAATCGAATAATAATTCTGGAATACGCAAGTATGGCTTATTCAAATCCATAATAACAAAATCGAGAAGGAAATCGCCAATGCCGGATCTGCTCCAGTCAGGGAATCCAACCGTTGTTTTGCCATCCGTGATCATATTAACGAAGAATGTATTGTTATAGACCAAATAACGTTTCCCCTCACAATACGGGATTCTATCCTTCATTTCCTGCAAATATGTTTCAAAAAATTCACGATCAAGTATCGTTGTCTCGAACATCTCCTGCCAATTGTACCAATAGCCCTCTTGAGGTTCTGCGAATGTTTCGATCAGAAATTCTTTACAGCTTCCGTATTCTGTTTTGCATTCCTCATCAAATTCACCGTAGCCCTCGATTCCCTGAATATCAGATACATGAATTTCCATAATCTTGTCGAAGAATAGCTCGTGGCACGCAGCAAACTCTTCCGGGTTTAATTGATCAGCGATACGTCCATTCGGCGTCATATTTACGTTTTCAGATAGCATCGAACGAATCATGTGGTCCTTACTCATCTCTTCTTCTCCTTTTCTCAATTAAGATTCATCAGGTGCGCATCTGACATAGGAAAAGGATACCACTCGAATGGTGCGGGATATAGGTAATGAATACCTTAAGTAAACTTTACATAGCAACGTTTTCCGGAACGGTCCGAACGCTTCGAATACGGGCCACGTCATTGCGGGGACTTCTAGTTTTGCAAACCTATCTGGGAACTCCTCGAATGATGAGCTGTTTTTTTATGTGTTTATTTATGGATCGATGTCCCTCATTTTAATCGTTGAATTGCTTCCTCGGTTACTGGCTCAAAAAAGTTCACGAGGTTGCCCGCCGGATCGCGGAACAGCATCGAACGGTTCCCCCACGGCATCGTCGTCGGCTGCTGTATCCAATGATCAACATAGCTTTCTAAGCGCAGATACTCAGCTTCGATATCGGCAACATGAAACTCCAGAATGACTGGATGATTCATGACCCCGGCTGCATTTGCAAAGTCCACTCCAAATAATGTTGTGGTCTGGGTGTGACCAATGGCAAGCGTGCATGATGGTAAAACAAATTGTGCAAATACAGGCGCAAGGCGCTCCGCTAAAACCCCAAGAATGTGCTCATAGAACGCCACAAGACCATCTACATCGTCAGTAATCATACGTACAGAAGCAAATTTCACAACAGATCATCCTTCCTAATCTTCTTTATTATTTCTCCCTAAGTCTTGATACTTACCTGTCTCCTTTGCTGTACTGATCTGATTATAAAAAAACACCACTGACAACGTTATGTCAGTAGCGTTTATAGGCATGGTTCTGAACTTACATCTCACGAAGCAACGAGGTATCCAATTCCCCTCTCCCCAAATAACCACTGCAGAGGACAGGACGGCCAAGGATTTCATAAAGTTTTTTATTATTCCTTCCCTACCGATTGGGCGCTGCCTGTTTTCATACGGACGTATTCGGTATATCTCACGGTAATCACTCTTCCTTTCATCACTTGCACTTTGTTCAGCGTTCGCTTATATCATCTCGTTTACTTATGAGAACTGCCAAAAACCTGCTCTGGGATGTTGAACATTCGTGCCGATCTGAGCATAAATATACAGCGAACCAAAATGAAAAGGATAACTGCCGTCCTCCTTGATCAATGTATCGGGATATCCATCCTCATCCACTTGCAAAAAGAAGGATAATGACTCTTCGTGAAGCTTCGTGAAATAATAGTCTTCATCTTGAATCAGTCTTGGATGTCCGCCCACTTTAATTAAAAAAGACTGATCCATCGACTCTTCCTCATTAATCAGCTGACCACTTGAGATGCAGTGTTTGATAAGATTGGAGTTCCTGAAGGTAGTTTTAACGCTTTCCGATGAAACGGGATGCTCAATGACCTTGACCGAGCAATCAGGATAGATGTTGTTTTCCCAAAGTACCTCACTGTCTTCAGGGATGAAAATTGATATCATACGTTCTGGATTAAAGGGATGAATCAGACTTAGATAAAAAACATATGCTTGACCTCCTTCATGAAGGTCGTTTGATCGATTATCGAAAAATTCGGGGGCATTGCCGCCGATCCAACCCACTTGGTGTTCGGATGATCTGCCCAGATGTGCATGATATAGAATACAGTCTACTCTTTTCGTTAACATGTCTATTTGCTTATCCATAGTCACTTCACAACTCCTTCTCAAGCAACTGGAGAGATGTTATCCGGTTGATCATTTCATTTATTTTGAGACGTTGTCTTATGGGTGAAACTACGTAATATAACGTACAGATAATAAATACTGATTGTAATGAACGTACTATAAAGTGACACACTTACCGTTGTTGGAGCCCAAACTTTCACAAATGACCACGATAGGCCCCCCATAAAAATAGGTGGTAATATAATTATACATTCTGTTACAGCAACCGCTGCTATCGTATGCACAAGAAAAGAATTGCTCCTCCTAACATTCAACGAATTCCACATCCGCTCCTTCTTGGTAAGGTTTCGGATCATGCTGACAATGAAAACAATAAACAACGCACTGCAGCAGCCAAGAACGATACATACGAGAGTTAATATTTTATCCAATTCTTGAAACATGTCGGTATGGTGCGTATTGACGTCATTTCCTTCCCAAAGATCCAGTACACCCTGACCTATCGCTGTTGTATAGGATGTATTCATATTGGATAAAATGGCTATGCCCACCTTTTCCTCAGGCTGCAAGATAAAGTAGGAGGTGAAGTTGGGATTTGCTCCTTCGTGCAGTATATATGTCTTGTCTCTTTTCTTATGAATAACCCAGCCACTACCATAATAGCTGTCTTTATCAAAAGGTTCTACAGATGAATCAGGGATATGGGATAATTGTACGATTTGTTGATCAGTCTCATGATCAGAGCCCACTCCTAACTGGAAATTCATCCACTTTGCAATATCATTCGTGCTGCTGATCAAATATCCGGCAGGTATGTTGCCTCTATAGATGGGTGCTTCATAAGCCTGTGCTTGCATAAATCCAAGTTTGTATCCCGTCGCCACTTCAGCAGACTGTACTTGATGTCTTCCGACCAAAGAATCGTTCATTCCGATCGGTTCTAGAATCTTCTGTTTGATATATTGGTCATAAGGTTTCTCGGTTACTGCCTCTATAATGAGACCAAGCACATCATAATTAATGGTTGCATATTGCATAGAACTCCCTGGTTCACGATCCAGCTCCTGACCTACGAGCGTCCTGACGGTCAGTTCAAGCGCGTTCTCTTCGTTACTCTCGGGAATATGTGCTATGGATTGGAAGGCAATACCGCTGGTGTGATACAGAAGTTGGTTAATCGTAATTGTCTGTGGATTCCCTTTATAGTTCAGTTTGAACCAGGGAATATAGGACCGGACATCATCCGTTCGTTTTAACATCCCTTCCTTTTCCAACTGCAATATAGCTAGACCCGTAAATGCCTTTGTTGTTGATCCAATCTCAAAACGAGTCTCTGCAGTTACCGGCTGCTTTGTCTCCAGATTCGCATATCCAAACCCTTGCTGATAAACCGTCTGCCCTTTCTCCACGATAACGAGTGAAATACCAGGAATTTGACTGATTTTTTGCTGCTCCTCAATATATTTCTCAATGTTATGTACTTTGCTGTTTGGCTCGGCATCGACTGGAAAGGCTGATAAACCGTATATTATTATTCCTACTAGGGCTAAAACTATCCCTGATTCAATATATTTTTTCATGCCGCCTCTCCTTCATCGAATTTAATTTTGCTGTGTAACCCTTCGTGTAATTCTATGTAACCATGGAAATCATGAGGGTACTGCACTAAATTTCACACTTGATCGTCCATACTTTTTATTGTAGTTAAAGGTTCTGCCTGATCGCACAGGCTTGAGACTGATTTGTTCTTAGACCTAAGCCTGGAAAAATGATTTCGCTCTCCGATAGTAAAACTAAACTTGCAGTGTGCCATGAAATAACAAAAAAGCTGAACGGAAAACAGCACATTTTCCATCCAGCTTGGCTTCATTGATTTATTCTGCTATCAGGTTGGTTAATCAGCACCAAAACTTGCTTTAAGGTTTGATACTAACAACTCTTAACCTTCCATTATACGTGTAAGCCCAGTAGACAAGGCCGTCATGGTATATCGGCGTTTCATATGAATTTAACTGCATACTTCCAATAGAGGTTGCTGGTGTAATCACATCACCTTCCGCAGAAAGCACCATATAAAAGGATTTGAACTCTGATTTCTGATCTTCTTCCGTCCACATGATCACAATACGGTCATCCGCTGTGGCCACCTGAGGTGCGATAACATCCTTGTCTGTATAGTCGGTCAGCCAGATTACTCCACGATCCGTCACCTCTGATAAAGGTTTGCTCTTGCTATCATTAATATCAAACGAGGTTGCACCACTGCGATTAGTACCTCCGATAGCAGAAGATGAGGATATTTGGGGAGCACGCGGGTCAAAGATTTGTATGAACAGATTTTGCTTTTCACCCTTGGCTGCCTCGCTGATCGACTTGGCAGATGCCCCTACAAGTACAATTCCTTTGCTTGTCTCGGTAAGTCCACCAAGCTGCGCGAAAGTTTTATTTACGATTCCCATATCATAGTTTGCATTGGCTCCTAGATAGAAATGGAATATAATTTCATCGTTAACTCCATATTTCCCATGACTATCATTTATTCTGAATCCACGCGGATATGCATCACCTTGACTGGCAAAAAGGAATCTTGAAGACAGCTTACTATAAATGAGACTCTGATTAAATGAGTGGCCGCTGAAGGTATCATTAGGCAGTGAATAAGCTGACATATCTGATATATTGACAGCAATTGCATTATCGCTTTGATGACCGTCATATCTTAACTTGGAATGATAATTGATCAAGATCCCATTTGCGATCACAGAAACACTGTTACCATGTCGAAAGGGTGACTTCGTTTTGGCGGAGCTGCTGTCACGCCAAGGAGATGATTTCCCTTCAAAGCCCGTTGTTTGAATATGCTGACCATCCGATGAGTACTTCGAAATAAACACCGTTTCCACTACATCATTATTATCGTTTTCTTTTCCCCATACCACGTAAAAATTCCCATCATCATCAGATATCACATCCCCCAATAAGGGATATTTCATCTCTATGCTCAACTTTTTACTAGGTGTTACCATTTGAAGGGTGCTGTCCTCGACATAAGCATATGCCAAGCCTTCATTTTTATAGGAAAACTGCTGTACTGGTGAAATTCTAGCCCAATTGCTTAAATAATCCTCTTGTGAGTTATCTACTTTAATATTACTTATGTACGTTGTGGTATCAATCGAATTTTCCGAAACATAATTAAACATGGATTCTATTTCGAGCGTATTGTTTCTTTCATCCCAATTAACATAGAAATCAAGAGTACTGCCCAGGTCTCGAAGTTTAAAATAATTGCTGCCATCGACCGTATAAGCCGTCAGGTTGATTTCTTTATTATCAAGATACACTTTTGATGTTGAACGTATTGCACTCTTTGTTCTGCCCCACGGTAACTTGGCCATTTCCCCACCAATAACAGTGTACGGTCTGCTACTTAAAAGACTGATTGCATTCTTTTCTCCATCCCATGCTACATCAAACTGCTTTGTTGTACCAGACAGTATGTTAGCAATATCACGCAGTTTAAAATAGTTGTTGCCCCCGATGTTATAACCATCAAACGATTTCTCCATACCATCGATCGTAACATTTGATGCATTCTTCGTGGCGGGTAGAGAACCATCAGCAAACGCCGCGACTGGTACAAAAGTGAGTACCATCACGATGGCCAGTAAACTGGAAAATATTCTTTTCAATTTGTCTTCCTCCTGTGTTTTATTGAACTGAGCTTTATAGCCGCGACAATTACATACGAAAAGAGACCTTGGAGTGATTATCCAAGATCTCTCTTCCAAACACGATGCTCAGCTCTTCCTAAGTCTATTAGCACTACATATTCCTGTCAATCGCAATTGTTGCAGCCTTTGAGGTACTTCTAAGTTTTAGATGGCCCCTCAAAATGATGATGGAAGGATGATCATTCGATTATTTTCTTGTTTTGGCAACGATCTTAACGCTTTATAGCAATCACCGCTAGTCGGCCATCTTCAGTCGAGTATTCACATGTGGACAGTACAACAAGTTTATCACCATACCGAGCTGTTACACCTGTGTCATAAAGAGCGAGTTTTTTGATATTCTGAACATATGCATCGAACTCAGCGGACGTCTTTACATTCTCAATTTGATAGTACTTAAACACGTCATCTGATTTACGATAGACTTTGGATAGAATAACAGCAACAATCTCATACTCTTCCTTTTCGTAAAGCGTACTGAACTCGAATGTAGCGTGCTCTTGATAAAAGCTTTCGCTCTTGTATTTCATGAGATCTTTAAACATCCAGCCACTTTTCATATGGTGTCCATGAATCAGCAAAATATCTGAACCATTGATCTGGCTATGCCTGTCCAAAAAAGGAAGGCCACCTTGAGTTTCCTTCTTATCAAAATCATGATTAAGATAATACTCCCCATCCTGTGGATTTTGCATGACCGGGTACTCAATTCGAGTGCCATCAATCTTCAGCCAGCCGACAATGTCGGAGTTCCGCTCGTAAAGCGCTCGAAATTCAGGAAGCATAACTCGCTCATTCGTCTTATTGAACAAAAAAGAGGGGATTGCATCCCCTCCGTTTTTATTCGACCCTTCCTCCCATATGCTCGTCAACTCATTCATTTTCTGTTGCTCAGCATAATCTCGCAGCAGCGTTCTCGAAACACCGATGAGAGAAAATATTAACACAAGGGAGGAAATGGCGATAAGAATTTTTTTAGTTTTGCTCATGTTCTTACCGCCTTTCCGGTCATTAAATACGCTTTTTCTTCTTGTTACCGAGCAGACAGAAAACAATCGTGATCAAGGACATCAGTGCCATAATCATATAGGACATTGGCGATATGCCGTTGTCTCCTGTTTTCGGAGCATCGTCCAGCTCATTGTTGCCATTACTTGTTTCGTTGCTACCCGTGTTCGTTCCACTGTCGCCGGTGTTCGTTTCTGGAGTTCCGGTATTCGTCCCACTGTTGTCAGTGTTTGTTTCTGGAGTACCCGTGTTCGTTCCACTGTTGTCAGTGTTTGTTTCTGGAGTTCCTGTGTTCGTTCCACTGTTGTCAGTGTTTGTTTCCGGAGTACCCGTGTTCGTTCCACTGTTGTCAGTGTTTGTTTCTGGAGTACCCGTGTTCATTCCACTGTTGCCGGTGTTCGTTCCTGGAGTTCCTGTGTTCGTTCCTGGGGTACCGTTATCGGTTCCACTGTTGCCGTTGTTGCCACCGTTGTTGCCGCCAGAGCCACCACCTGAACGGATTGGCTTCATTGGCACGTCGTATTTGACAATGTCAAAATCTACCGAAATCGTACCACTTGTGTGCGTTTCGTATCCGTCCTTCGTTACGATCAGATAGTAATCCGCTTCTGGAAACACCATGTACGCATAGAATCCATTGGCATCGCTATCCTGCTCTGGACTCTTGTTGTCGTGCGGCGGGAAATTCGGAACCGCTGGAAGTGTTACTTTTGTACCCGGAATACGGCCCTTATCTCTATTCCGCTGTGTATCCGCATAATACAGTGTAACTTTGGCTCCTTCAATCTTCTTGCCCGTGCTCGCATTTCCTGTAGTTTCATCATAGACCGTTCCGTAAGGGTCAACTAATTCCTCAGAGATATTGAGCTCTCCATCAGCTTTCACATCAAGTTGCGTCACTTTGAGGAGCAGCTCCTCACCAGTCTCTACTTGATAACGAACTTCCATGGTGTACTTCTGTTCGCTTAACCCTTCCACGGAGAAGGTTCCGTTCGAAGCCATTGGAAAAGCTTTAGGGCTACCATTTTCCGTAATATAATTACCGTCTCTATCCTTCAGGTAGATATACATATGGCTGGTATACAAGTTGTTAAATAACTCTGTTGTTCCGTCCATTTGTTTGAGCAGAATGATACCTACAGCCGTAATATCCGCTGGAACGGTCTCGTCTGTAACACTGCTGTTCACATTCGCTTTTTGTGTGAACTTGACAGGCACATCTTTCCCGCCTACTCGATACAACTTCGTATATGTGATCGTGTAGTCCGTATCAGCTACGGCTGGAACCGCATATTCACCCTTCTCGTTCGTCTTGATCTGAAGCTCTTCGCCTGTATTCAGATCGGTCACGGTAATGGATGCATTCGGAATGACTTCTCCTGTATTGTTGTCACGCAGTACACCTTCCAGATAAGGGCGAGTATTCATAAATTTAGCTTCCGCCGCTTTTTTCTCCGGAATCACACCCGTACGAACAAAACGTTCAGGATCGGTCACAAAACCATCTTTCGTATAATCGTCTTGGGTTACCTTATACTCGAGAGATGTCGGCAGTCCTTGTACAACAAGCGTCTGGCCATCTGTAAGCTCGAAGGTATCGCCGTTCTTGATCATGCCCTTGCTACCATCTGACTTCTCGTAGACGTAGGATTCGTCCGCTCCCTCGCCTGTGAAGTCAACTGTGTACTTGAACAGCTTCTTCTTGTCGTCGTCTTTGCCTTTAACGACGTTACTGATGAGTAGTCCGCCCTTCAATACACGAACGTTCGTGAACGGAGCTTCTTCATCCTTGCCTTTCATCACTTCGGTATAATACCGTTCCTCAGGAGTAGTCATGTATTCATCGGTTGTGTAATCTTTTTGAGTAACGGTGTATTTCAGATTTTTAGGAAGACCTGAAATATTCAGTGTTTCTCCGTCCTTGAGGCGGAAAGTGTCGCCAGACTTGATCGTACCTGTACTATCATCCGACTTCATGTAGGAGTAACTTTCATCCCGGCCTGTATCCTCAAACCGGATGGTGTACTCAAACTCCTTCGTCTTATCGCCACCGTTGCCCATGACCGTATTACTAATGGTCAGCTTGTTAACGATTCGTTCGTTGACGAAGTCCGCTTTATGATCACCTTTGTTCACAATAGAGCCTGACAACTCTCTCTTATCAGGAGTGGTTGTATAGCCATCAACGGTCGTATAATCATTCTCGGTTACGGTATAACCCAGATTCGCCGGCAAAGCCGGAAGAACTACAGAATCCCCATGCTTGAGGGTGATCTTGTCTCCATTTTTGAGCGTTCCAGTCGTATTATCCGATTTCTTATAGCTATACTCTCCGTCTTTACCTTCACCAGTGAAGGTCACGGTGTATACAAACCCTTTGTTCGGATCACTGCCGTTGCCTTCTACCTTATTGGTAATGGTTAGCTTGCCTTGGGCAGGTGTAGGCACAATCAGCGGTTGATCCGAGGTTACTTTTACTCCGTCTACCCAGATCGGTTTCCCCGGTGTATTACCTACATATACTTGATAAACTTTTGTCGTTGGCAACCAAGTATTTGTGTCAATATAGGTTTCCTTCAGCTCATAGTATCCTGGGTCAGGGAATAGCAGATTACGTTTCCCTAAACTATCGGTTTTCCCTTTGACAACTATAGTTCCTGTGTCCTTTTTAAAGAGTGTAAATTCTACATCTTTCAGCGGATTCCCATTCGGATCTACTTTTATCAAAGGCAGTAGGGCGTTAGAGCTTGAGCTACCTGCTACATCTGAACTGTCCAGCGTACTTTCACTTCTGGCACTGACAGCACTCAGACTGTCATCGCCCTTCAGTTTGACCTCGTTGCCCATTTTTTCTCCGGCTTTCGCTGTAGTCGGATCAACTTCTGTCTGGTACACAAACTGGTAAAATTTATCAGGGTCTTTCATTGTGAATTTCAGAACCGTAGTTCTTTCTGCGCCTGGTGCAACTTCTACTTGAACTTCAGCATTCGGGTCGCTCAGGTCGAGGGCTTCACCTCGTTCCAGAGTACCGCTGGCAGTCAGTGTAGCAGGATAGACCGCCATACTAGGTGAAGACAGCACCAGATCTCCATTTTCTTCATAACGCAGGTTCATGCCTGCACCCAGAGTATCCTCCAGATAAACGCCCTGCTTCATGTTAAATGGCGGAGTATAGTTTACTGTCCATTCCAACACACCTGGAACAGGTTTAGTTACCGACTTGCCCAGGGTCTGAATAGGTACGATAATTTTACGCTGTTCAGAGACAGTCTTTTCGACTCCACCCCAAGACATATGGAGTTTAGCTTTGTTATATAACACCTGCTGGTCCGTGCCACTCGTCGTGTATTCGTTCAAATATTCCTCTAGAGCTGCGTTAGAAGGTCTTGCCTTCACTAAGATTACATAAGAACTTTCCAATTTAGAGAAAGTAAACGTTCCTACGTTGCCATTACGGGTGAAGGAGCTTACAACATGAGCAGCCGTGCCTGGTTCAATTACCGATTTAGCATCGTTTTTCGTACCGTATTCTGCACCTGCGCCGTTGTCGGAAAGTCCCTTCCACAGTTCATAATCTTTACCTTCAGAAAAAGGAACAAACTCCCAGCCTTCCGGCAATGTATCCACCAGCTTGATGTTGCTAATGACTCGATTACCGCCGTCCTTGGCCATCTCTTCTGTGTTATATCCAGGCATATTCACACCTAAACGGAAGGTAACCGTCTTGGTTGTCCTGTCATAACCAGAAATCGTCCATGCTTCATTGTTATCGTTTCTAATGTAACTGTTAACATGATTTGGACTTACATTTTCAAGTGTGCCATCTACTTTGAATGGCCTCGAGGCAAAAAGCATATCCTTGTTCAGCATACGTAGGTGTAGATTGGCACTGATTTGTGCTTGTCTTACACTTTCGCCATCAATGAGCAATGCGCGATTCCAACTGGTTTTTCCTGCGTTGATGTCCTGTCTGAAAAGGATGTCAGGGTTCATCTCTAGTGAACGGAAGCTGAAGGATGCGGAACTATCCGTATATCCAGTCACCTTAATCAAATCCGCTACCACTTTACCGTCTACCGTTAAAGGGATTGCCTTCATCGTCAGATTGGCTGCACTCGTCTTCAGCGTTCCTGCCTTATACTGTTTCCAAAGCTGCGAGGAAGTTACATTTGCTTTGATCTTCGCAATAGTTTCTGCACTCACTTCACCACTTACATCTAAGGCGTTGTCCAAGACGTCCAAATCACCGCCATGTACGAGAACATCATATACTGCCGCATTCGGCAGAGCATATTGCGGAGTAAGGTTAACCGTCCACGTGATGCTGCCTTGGTTATAATCCTCTGTTGAAACAGCACTTGATTTGGTGAAATCATGTGCACCGATGTTGACGATAGCCTCGTCCGTTACTGCTACCGGAAATTTACCCGCCTTCACATCGTTGTTCTGTATGCCAGCCGGTGTATCCAAATTCCAGTTGGCACGAGGATCAATTTGGAAGTTGGAACCACTTATCACTTTGCTTTTAATAACCAATTCCACTTTACCGTTAATATTTCCAAAAGAATATACGCCGTTTGCATCTGGTGTAATGGATGTTACTCCAGATTCAGAGCCCTCCTCTTGCCATTCAGCCGATATAAAGTTCAGTCCGGCAGGTAGAACATTGGTAATCGTTAAGTCCTTCAATCCATTTTTGTTATATTGGTTAACTGTAACTTTCCAGGCAATAGTTTCACTCGCATGATCGTAAGAGGCACTGGATTGAATCCAGTCGGGAGCAAACGTTATCTCCAGTCCAGCCTGTACCAGCGTGCTATTGTCTTGCCTCAGTTCCACTTTACCATTCATATCCCGGTGGCTACGCCCCAGGTTGCCTGGTGGGTTCCGATACTCGTAATAATACGATTCCTTAGGAATCCAGGTTTTATATTCCACTTTTGGTTCCGGACCTGTTTCCGATGGGAAAATGTAAGTCAGCGATCCGTCTGCCCCAACGTCTGGGGTTACGTTCTGATCGTTAACTTTGAAGGAACCCTCCACATAAATACCGCGTGAATTTCCTGAGCCCGTATTATATGCTGAGGGATTCGTATAAAATGTCTTCCCGTCTAATGGTAATTTGATCGTTTTATCGAACTTGTCAGACGCGGTTACGGTTGACTGCCAAGTTACCGCACCTTCTACGAACTGAGCCAGTTGAAGTACGCGATAACTATACTGATCCCATTTGACCATTCCAGGTGAGATCAGATTGATACTATACTCCGCTGTAACATCCGGATTCTCCAGTTGATATGTGCTCCCAAAGATGTCGACAGGCTTTTTCTCGCCATACGCCAATCCCTTTACATCTGCTTCGGCGGTAGTTTCCAAGCTGATGACAATTCCTCTTCGGACACCATTGAAGAAGTTATCATCACCGTCAAAGACAATCCGAATGCTATTCGGAGTGAAATAGGCGGTGCCTAGCTGCTTTGTACCTGATTCTGTCTGTGCCATCAGCTCTTTAGTCGCTGTTGGCAGTATTACTTCCTTGAAGTAATCTTCTCTTTTCAGTTCAATCCAGTCACCCTTTTGAATGTATTGCTCCGCATCTGCATTCGTTGGATTGGAGTCATCACCATTCACGGGTACCTTGAGCCCTTCTGATTTAAGCGTAAAAGGCTGTCGCCCCTTAATAACACCGTTCGGATCAACAACAGCATCTCCCTGCTTCACTTCCAACGGAAATGATGAATTAGATCCCATAAATACCGCTGTTTTGTCCGTTGGGACTGCTGTCATCATTATGGAATTGTCAGGTACATCCTGCACTTCCTCAGATACTGAGGGCGGTTCATCCACAATCGGTGAGTCAGGCTCGCTAACTGTTTCCTCGGATGGTTCGTCCACAATTGGCGAATCGGGCTCGCTAACCGCTTCCACTTCAGTATCGTTAGGCACACTCTCTGCATATGCAGCAGTGGAGAACATCACTGTCTGCATAACAAGTATAATTGCCAGAAATAAGGACAATAACGGTTTACCTACATTGCGTCTTTGCTTCAATACGAGAATCTCCTCCATTTCTAAAATTTTGGCGGAACCGAAAGACTTTTTCTCTCCCCCTACCCGCTTTTCTCCTTACGCTAGGAAATTGATGAAAGATCTCATCACATTTGTATGGCATACCTGACCATTATAAATTAGAGGTCTAACCAAATTCTGACCACGGGTATATATGCCCTTTTAGACATGTTTCGTACGAAGTCGCCTCCATTAAATATGTGCTACATTTTAGCGATAATATGGATCACCAATCCTATATGAAAGCAAAAAAGCGCCCTGTCTACTGATTTAACAATCAGTAAACAAAGCGCAAATGGAGACCCTAAATTAAAATCTATTCGGGTATATACGGAAGATCCAGCGTCTTCGGAACGTTGATCACATGCTTTTCAGTATACGTGCGGATCCCTTCCACGCCATATTCACGGCCGATACCCGATTGCTTGAAACCACCGAATGGGAATCGTACATCGAGTCCCTGCACAGCAGCTGTATTAATCATGGTCGTTCCAGCTTCGAGTTGACGTGCAACGGAGATCGCATCCTCTTCTTTCCCCCACACAGAACTCGTCAGTCCATATATACTTTCATTGTGTAAATGAATAACCTGCTCTTCATCGTCAAATGGCAGAATCGGAACGGTTGGTCCAAACTGTTCTTCCACCACAATCGGATCATGAACATCGCAATCCAAAACAAGCGTAGGTTGCAGATAGTAACCTTGTTCAAACTGATTTTGATCAAGGATTTGACCGAGAGGGATGACCTTAGCCCCGCGCTTTTGCGCATCTTCAACCAAGCCCTGCACATAATCTCTCTGCTTCAAATTATTGACGGGACCTACCGTCGTATTGGAATCAAACGGATCACCAATTCGAATCCAGCGATTTGCTGCCTCTATATACTTTTCCACAAAAGCATCATAAATCGAACGGTGTACATATACGCGTTTGGCGATCATACAGATTTGGCCTGTTGTCAGGAAATTAGAGATGACAATCCTGCGCATCGCTCGCTCATCATGAACATCAAAGCTTTCCAAGAAGATTGCCGCGTCATTCCCACCAAGCTCCAGCGTCATATCTTTAATCGTTTCGGAAGCGGCTTTGATAATATGCTTCGCTGTTGCAGTTCCGCCTGTAAAGGCAATTTTCGTAACCAGAGGGTGACTGGTCAGTTCAACGCCCACATCCGCATCACCATATACGACATTGATTACACCCGCAGGGAACTCACTCGCAATGATCTCGGCCACCTTCGCCGCTGCCAGTGGTGCATATGGACTCGGTTTAAGCACGATCGTGTTGCCCGCAAGCAAGGCAGGAGCAATCTTGATTGTAGATAGAGCAATCGGGTAGTTCCAAGGACTAATCGCTGCCACTACACCGATTGGATCGTAAGAAAGAATCGTTTTTCCATGATCATGCTCTTGAATCTCTTCTTGTAGAGCCAACTTCGCTTCATTACAAGCAAACTCCATCCACATTAATGACACATAAATCTCACCATGTGCATCGTATAGAGGCTTACCATGCTCTCTAGACAGCAAATGCACAATCTCATTCTCTGCTACTCTGATTTTCTCTATCGCCTTGCGCATCCGAGTAATGCGTTCGTCAACGGGAGTCTGTTTCCATGTTTTAAAAGCTCCTGCAGCCGCTTCAATGGCAGTGGCCGCTTGTTCTTTGGTCGTGACAGGGAAATAACCCACGGTTTCAGTTGGATTAGCCGGATTTTCTTTTGCTAACTGCGAAAGGGATTCTATATGTTGACCGTTAATAAAGGCTTCAACTGTAACTGTCTCTTGATCTGCTTGAATTGTCATATGAAATCCCCTCCCGTTAATTCCATACTTCCCCTGCAATTTCCTTAACGTAACGAAGTTTACGCCATTGTTGTTCTTCGGTTAAGATATTGCCTTCTTCCGTGGAAGAAAAGCCGCATTGTGGGCTCAAGCAAAGTTGATCAAGGGGAACGTAAGTTGCCGCTTCTGCAATCCGTGCTTTAATCTGTTCTTTATTTTCTAACTCGCCAGTTTTCGATGTGATTAAACCAAGCACAATTTTCAAATCTTTTCGATTCACATATTTTAATGGCTCGAAACTACCTGAGCGCTCATCGTCAAATTCTAAAAATAAGCCATCTACGTTTAAGCCTCCAAATATAACTTCAGACGCATAGTCATAACCACCCGTTGAGAAGTAGTTGGATTTGTAGTTACCACGACAAATATGCATCGTTACAACTAAATCCACCGGTTTATGAGCCAAAGTTTCATTAATCATGCGTTGCATCGTTTTCAACTCTACTGCCGGTTCCAACCCTTTAGCGCGCAGTTTATCATGACCAGCCTCTGAGAAAAGATCTGCCCAAGCTGTATCGTCTAATTGCAGGTATCTACATCCCGCATCATAGAAGGCTTGAATGGCCTTTTGATATGCTGCAACTGTATCTTGGAGGAATTGCTCCCGATCTGTATAGCTGTTGGCGCCGTTTTCCAATCGATAAAGAAGCATATTTGGACTTGGAATGGTTTGTTTTGCGACAGCATCACCTGCATGTTTTTTCACGAATTTAAAGTGCTCCACAAAGGGATGCGTAGAGAAATCGACCTTACCTACAACCCGAATTCCACCCTTGCGAGTCTGCATGTTATGGAACTGAGGTCCGTCAATTTCCTCATACAGCTCTACACCATCTAAGCCGCCCAGAAAATCAAAATGCCACCAGCTTCTGCGGAACTCACCATCCGTAATCGCGAGTACGCCATTTTCTTTTTGTTTCTCAATCAATCGGATAATCTCTTGATCTTCGACATCCCTTAGTTCCTCATATGTAATTGTCCCAGCTTTATATTGTTCACGTGCCTGACTCAAGTTCGCAGGACGTAGGAAGCTTCCAACATGATCGTTACGAAATGGTATCATAGAAAAATCTCCTTCTAACTTTTAGTTTCCTGAGTATAGCATGATCAAAATGGTTACAGGTTATATGAAAAAAGCATGACTGGTCATAGCTTTTAGCAATAACTAAAAGACCTTAGAAAGCAAAAAATCCACAACCGCATAGGGTCATGGATTACAGGGTGTACCCATATTTTTAAATCATCTTTCTTTAATAAAATTGTATCTGTCCTCAATCACTGTGATTATAATTGCTTGATAATGCCTTCCAGCTCATCGACCAAGCCTTTTGCACGTTCAAAATCAGTATTTTTCAAAGCCAATTCGATTTGCATTTCAACGGCCTTTTTATTTTGTTCATTTTGCAAATAGTCTTTATTGAAATGGCTAGCGTAAATCATCTGTCTGAACTTGCGCATACTCATTTTTCTGATCGACTTATTCTCAATGATAAGTACATAATCCATACCGTTAACGACCGAATAGAAATCATGCGAAACCATGAGGATCGCGCCTTGATATTTTTCGATGGCTTTCTCCAGTGCAATCTGCGAATAGATATCCAGATGGCTTGTCGGTTCGTCAAGAAGCAACAGGTCAGCTTGAACCCCGGCAGCTTTAGCCAATTGAAGCATGTTTTTTTCGCCGCCGGACAGTGATCCGATCTTTTGATCCAGGATTTCGCCTTCGAATCCATAGTCTACAAGATAGGCCCTGATTTCATCATACGTCTCAAAGCCGGCATCAATGAATTCATGCAGGATCGTATTCGAATCTTTGAGCGTTTCGCCTTGAAGCTGTGATAAATAAGCCAATTTGAGATCCTCATTGATCTCAATGGAATCCTGATTATTTTTGAAAATATCCCGAAGCAACGTTGTTTTTCCGGTACCATTGGGGCCGATGATGGCCACTTTATCTGTCGATTTGATCTCGAAGCTCACATCTTGCAGAACCAGCTCATCGAAGGAAACGCTATAGTTATCGACCTTGATCGCGACGCTGTCTTCGACTTGATGATCCAGATCAAATCGAATATTCGGCTGTTTAATATCGACAAACGGTGCTTTGATTCTGCGTGCTTCCAACCGTTCTTGAAATTTCACTCTCGCTTTAAGCGCTCTTCCCCTGGAAGCTTCCGAATTAATCGTTGCGATCGCTCTGAGATTCTCGATGACACCATCATATCTCTCGATCTCTTCCGCTTCAGCAACCGCGATCTCTTGCAGCTCAATCTTCGTCTGAAGCAAGGAGAAATTGTACTCGATATAACGTCCGTCGAACTCCTGAAGCTCCATGTTTTCAAGGTGAATGATCTTGTTGAAACAATGATTCAACAGATAGCGGTTATGCGTAACGACCAGTAACATGCCTTTATGGGAATTAATCAATTTTTTAAGCGCATTGAGATTTTCGAAGTCTAGAAATACATCCGGTTCATCCATAATCATCAGATCCGGACTGCGAAGCATTTCCTTCATGACTTGAATAAGCTTGAATTCCCCGCCGCTTAAGGACGATAGGCTCGCATCCTTCAGCTTCATGAGGTTGGCCAGGTTTAGCTGTTTATGAATGGTGTTTTCATAATCATCTTCGCCCATGGCCTCCAGTGCGTCCAAAGCCAATTGGACTTTTTCCATTAGTGAATCCATATCCGATGTGTTGGCCATTTCCGCATAGATTGCAGTGATCTCATCCTGAAGCTTGATAAATTCTTCTGCGATATATTCAAAAACCGTCATCTCAGTCGCTCGGTCTACCTCTGAGAACTGACTCATATAACCGATTGTGCAATCCGGATCGATCTCCAGCTTTCCCTCGAACAGATGCCTTTCCGGGTCCATCAAGATTTCAATCAACGTACTTTTGCCACTACCACTTGTGCCGATAAAAGCGCAGTGTTGGCCCTCTTCGAGGGTAAATGAAATGTCTTTGTAGAGTTCTTTTTGTGGAAACGAGAAGGATAGATTTTGGGCTTTAATCATGGTGTTACCTTTCTTGGTATCTAAAATAGTGTAATTATGATGTGGGATTGTTGCAGAACGTAAGTTTGAATAAGCCTGAAGTTGTCGATTCTCAGCGTAACACCGATTGAGGTCAAGTACAATTGATTTGTATTTCTAGGTACGAACCAAAGTTTGGCTGTGTCAGATCACTGCTTAAAACGAACCAGTAAACCAGCTCCCAAAACGTTCAATTGTTACTAGAGGGTTCAGTTAACGATGACTTTGTGTTTACTTGTGGTACATTTCTCCGCATGATTCTGTGCCTGGTTCCTCGCAATATTCAAACAGTTTATCAATCTCGCTCACTAAGTTTTTCAACGACTTCAGCTTGCTTCCGGCATCTAGCCGATAAAAGTTACGCGTTCCTTCTTTGTGAACGCTAATAATCTGCGCTTCTTTCAGTATTTTCAGATGGTGCGATACAGCAGGCCGGGAGAGGTGTGTTTGCACTCTGATCTCACCCACACGCATGCCGGGTTTCTGCGGTCCTTTGATCAAGGCCATTAAGATCGCCTGCCGAGTCTCGTCTCCGATGGCATTCAGCACCTTCTGGTTGTTCTTAAATTCGATCGCGATTGTATTCAAAAATTGCTGTTCGACGGAAATCTCCCCTTTTCGTTGAACCGTTTAATTCTTTGGACGAATATAAGATACCACGATCTCAGACACAGCAGTACTTCGGGAAAGAAATCCAAGAACAATATATTGGCAAATATATATGTTAAACTTAAACGAGCATTGCCTGTCTATCCTAAAGAATGCTACATAACCGAATGTGGGCCTTATATACGAAAAACTTAGCTTAGAAAGGGGCCGTCATGAATCGTTCTCTGAAGCAACGAATGATGCCATTATTAATGCCTGTGATTCCCGGTGGAATCATGACAATTCTTATATTTTATTTGGATTACTTCCAATTCCAGCTTGTTGAAAAATTTCTGCTGTTTGCGGCATTTGTCATTGTACCTCTTGTGATTTTGCTTTTGAGATATGATGCAAAGAATAGACAGCAACGAGTGGTTTATGTTCTTATGCAGTGGCTTCAATATCCGGCCGCGCTTCTTACCCTATTTTCCGTCATGAGCAATAAGATGCGGGGATTCGCAGGCACGGCGACACCAGGCTTGCTCTCCCTAGGTTGGTTACTGTTCACATTACTGCTTGGCATCTATGGCTTGATTACGATTATGATGGCAAAAGGAAAAGCAGCGGAAATAGCAATTGGTGCAGGACTCGTTTATTTTTTTATCGGAGGCATGTGGTTTACGTTATATCAATATCAAGTGGATCTCTTCAATGCTAATGTGGCAACACACGCGTTAAGCTCGGTTCACTTTCATTTCTCATCTGCGATTGTTCCGATTTTCATTGGCGCACTGGGACGGATTATGACGAAAAAAAGCTGGTATCCCTGGGTGGTTGCCATCGATATTATCGGACCTTTGTTGATTGCCTTTGGGATGATTTTCTCCAAGCCAATAGAGTACGTTGGTGTCGCTTTGTTCGCCTGTAATATTGTGGTTTATACCGCTTATCTCCTGGCTTACTTGAGAAAAAACGCTTTAAATATGAAGGCATCCTTTTTCCTAGGCCTTTCTTGTCTATCCTTTTACACGGTTGTTGTCATTTCCATCTTCTATCCGTTACTGAAAAATATGTACTCCTTAACCATACTCGACTTTATTCCCATTTATGGAGCTCTACACGCGTTCGGATTTGTCTTATGTGGATTGATTGGTTGGGTGTACATGGTTAATAATATGGCTAAGCAATCGGCTTCATAGGAGTAGTTTAGTCAGGTTCGTGCTATAATAGTGATCACATAAATAACATTCATCATTTGCCAGATGGCGATGATTAAGGAGATTGAATTTTGACGAACAACCATGATATTGAAGCAGTTAACGGACTACCAGAGAACTTTGAAGAGCTCAAACGAGCGGCTAATCGAACGTCAAGCTGGAGAGACAGACTGAACGCGGTGAACGAATTGGGGAACTGGGACACAGAACCTACCATTAAGTTACTGCAGAATGTTTTGAAAAATGATCAAGTGTTTCAAGTGCGCGAGGCCGCATATCTCAAGCTCAAACATTTGGGTGAAGATGCACAAATGCCTGCCAAAAACAAAGGTGAGCTGTTTAAAGGTACGAACAAAATTTTGCTGCGGATCAAAAAAAGCCTTCCCGAAGGTCACACATTTGAGGAATTCAAGGAAAAACTGCAAAAGACACGTCTGGATCTCTATGATACTTACGAGGGCGACAAGGACGCTGAGTTCGACTCCTGGCTCCAAGGAATTTGGGAGACACTAGGCAGAAGATAAGATGGTTGCGGTTCACCATATGAATAGACGAATGCAACATAATAGCCAAGTAAGAAGCCACTCCAAAGATTGGAGTGGCTTCTCTATTTCTTCAGGGTCATCTCCATCAGATCATTGTCACCAGAGCAGCTGTTCATAAAACATCCATCTTCCTGTCTCTCCCATTACATTAATTTTCTAGTATAATAACGGAATACAACAATAATTTTAAAATAGAAGGAGAGTTGTTATGGAATATCATGTATCCAACCATGGGAATGATCAAGGAAAAGGAACAGCCGATCAACCCCTTCGTACCATATCACGCGCTGCGGCACATGCCATGGCTGGTGATACAGTTATTGTTCATGCGGGAGTATACAGGGAATGGGTTAACCCTGCGAATGGAGGGACAGCAGAGCATCGAATCGTGTATCGATCCGCAGGAGACGGGGAAGTCGTCATTACAGGCGCTGAGCGGGTTACCGATTGGGAGTCTGAAGGAAATGACGTCTGGAGCACAGAAGTACTGAATTCCATCTTTTCCGTTCGTAATCCCTTTGAGGTGGAACTCAGTGGGGACTGGTTGTTCGACGGGCCGTTTCCGGTTCACCTCGGCGATGTATATTTGGATAGAAAATCATTGTATGAATGCAATAGTATTGAAAGCGTTCACAATCCGGAGGTTTGGCCTGAAGCCAAGTATTCCGAGGATTCGCTGTTGAAATGGTACGCCGAAGTGAATTCTACCACAACAAAAATCTGGGCTAATTTTGGCGGAAAAGATCCTCGTAAGGAAAATGTAGAGATTAATGTGCGTCCTTATTGCTTCTGGCCTGAGAAGCCAGGATTGAACTACATAACCGTAAGTGGCTTCACCCTTCGTCAAGCTTCACCTCAATGGGCGCCACCTACGGACTACCAAGAAGGTTTGGTCGGACCTCACTGGAGCAAGGGATGGATTATTGAAAACAATATAATCAGTGAATCCAAATGTGTTGGTATTAGCCTGGGTACCGAAATGGGTACAGGTCACACCAACGCTATGGAAAAGCGTAGTAAAGGCGGGACCCAACGGGAGCAGGAGGTTATTTTACGCGCATTACGCTCCGGCTGGCATAAAGATCGAGTCGGTAGTCACATCGTTCGAGGGAATATAATTCATGATTGTGAGCAGGCAGGTATTGTGGGTCATATGGGAGCGGCTTTCAGCCACATTTATCAAAACCGTATTTATAATATTCATCACAAACGGCTCAGACACGGTGCTGAAGTTGCAGGGATTAAACTTCATGCTGCACTGGATAGTCAAATTAACGAAAACATAATGTACAGCTGTTACCGCGCGCTTTGGCTTGACTGGCAGGCACAGGGCACCCGGATCAGCCGCAATGTATTTTTTGACAACATTTCAGAAGACCTCTTCGTTGAGGTGTGTCATGGTCCATATATGGTCGATCACAATCTATTTCTCTCCCCTATGAATTTCAGAAATATGGCCCAGGGCGGAGCGTTTGCCCATAATTTATTTGCAGGCCGATTTGTTGTTCGTTCCGAGATTACCAGAATCACGCCATATCATTTCCCTCACGAGACAGCCATGGCTGGATACTCCAATATCACGGGGGGCGATGACAGATATTACAACAATATCTTTTTGGGTGATAACGACGCCGATGTAAATAAGGAACCTATTCCGATCACCTTCTTTGAGCATCTTCCCCTTAAACCAAGGGATACTGTTGGAGAGGACGGGAAGACGGCCATGGATGGTGTGCCGGACGATTCCATTTGTTATTTGCATACTGTGGGACTTGGCGGCTACGATCAACATCCGAATGTGAAAGATAAAAAGTGGTGGGAATACACCAAAGAGGAGCTTATGGAGCTTGGTGATGCCGCGAAGGATTTCTTTATAGGAAACGCCGTTCTTCCAGTAGCTATGGGTGGCAATGTATATCTCAATCATGCGGTTCCAAGTCATCACGAATCCGATGCGAAGATACATTCACAGAAGAGCATAAACATTGAGGTTGATCCTGCACTAGGTAAGGTGCACGTTCAGATCAATGAGCCCGAATTGCTTCGGGGCACCTCTGCGATCGTGATTACCACCGACCTGCTCGGAAAAACGTATCACGCCGATATGAAGTACGAGGAACCCGACAGCACTCCCTATCGCTTGGACTCCGACTTTTTCGGATCAAAGAAATCCGATGCAGGTGTTACACCAGGTCCGTTTGAGTTAAGCGAGAATGGTAGTGTTGAGTTTGTGATTTAGTTTGTTGTTGAGGGTCCAGTTCGTTTGGGTGACTGGATCTTTTTTTGTGTGAAGAGCCTCTTTTCCACTGAGCGGTATAGAGGCTTTGATTGATTTACATGGGTGGTAGTTATACCTTAGTTAAACCAAAAAAGCAGTTACGTCAAGATAGTTCACCGATGTCTTCTTTAGGTTGTTGGAACTTAGTTTTAATAAATAATAAGCTGGCACTTGTGCCAGCTTAAATGACTTTAATCTATAGATATCCCGATTATATGGTTGACGCTCGAGACGATTCATAAATTCTTTATTTTATTTAGATCAGCTCCCTGATCTATACTCAATGTACCAGACATACCTTGTGAGGAAGACAAATCCACAAATATACAAATCAATATAAACACAAACCCACTCCTTGGATAGAGTGGGCTTGTGTTTATATCTTTTTCCTTTATGGAAATATCATTCCGCTACATCAAGGGGAGTAGCATTTCTAACATCCTTCATTCCAGCTCTAATACTGATTCGCCACTAATTATCGTACCGTTATTCTTACCTTCACAAATTTCTTTCATCGATCCTGGTTGATCGAAGTTAAACACGTGCATGGGCAGATTGTAGTCTCTTGCTAAAATGAAAGCCGATTGGTCCATTACCTTTAAGTTGTGTTTTAATACATCGTTGTAGTGAAGTGAACGGAATTTCCTTGCATCTTTATCCAATTTAGGATCTGCATTAAGAACACCATCAACCCCTTGCTTTGCAACTAATAAAGCATCACAATTAACCTCGATGGCTCTTTGTACTGAAGGATAGTCTGTTGTAACGTAAGGTTGACCATTCCCCCCTGCAAAAATTACAATATAGCCTTTTTCTAGATGGTGGACTGCTCTTAGACGAATATATGGTTCTGCAACTGAAGTAATAGGTATTGCCGTCATTACTCGTACTTCCTTTTGGGTTTTGGCTTTAAGAACTCCACGAAGCATTAAACTATTTACTACAGTCGCAAGCGTCCCAATGTTATCAGCTTCTGCCCTTTCTATCCCCCAGCTTTCTGCCATATTACCTCTGAAAATGTTGCCCCCACCTATAACCAGCGACACTTCAACACCCAAGTTTACAACTGACATGATTTCATCTGCAATATGATCTAACATCTCCGGCTCAAAACCAAATTCAGAGTTACCTGCTACTGCTCCACCACTTAGCTTAACGAGAACCCTCTTGTACCTTGACAATTTTTACACCCCCATAAAATAAAAACACTAAAGCAATAAATGCTTTAGTGTTCTAATGGAATGGAAATATGAAATTACGCAAGTCGACTGAATGTAAGTCTCCTGTTTCCACCTCATACTCCCACCCCTTCCATGTTTTTACCGTCGAGTAATTTTACATTACGTAAAAGCAAATTGCAATTACCCTAACCAACATATTTTAGATAGTTTCATTTCATTTGTTTATGCGCACCAAAACCAAACAATCACTTTTAATTCTGTAGTCTTCTCAGCCCAAAACTTCGACCTACTTATAATACGGTTCATCGTGCTGTTTTTAACGACAAGTTAAAGGGCCATCCTTTGTGGGGATGACCCTTTATTGATCAAGATTTTTTATGTTGTCATCTCCGTCAACCCTGAATTCCACTCGCATAAGAGTGCTATTTTTTCTTCACAGGTATCCAAATCTCTCCTGAAGTATTCCCATGTCGTGCCATTCCGTAATACATTTCGAAAGTCGGGCCCTCCACCTGTTCGTATTCAGATGTCGGAAACCACTCCGAATAGATACGTACCCATAGTTTTTGCAGATCATCACATTCAGGCTCTGGGAAAACTGCCCATGTTAATGCAGGGACAGAAAGTGTTGTGAATCTTTCCGGAATTTTAAGACCTTTCGGTACATGATAACAAATCATGTATTTGAAAGATTCTTTAGTGTGATCGTAAAGGGCGGCGTGTAACATAGTGTCACCAAAACGCCCCAGCAAATCGTTCATAAGCTCAACGCTTCCATCATCGTCACATTGATTACGGAATTGAGGAACTTCTGAGAATGCTGTTTTCTGATCTGCATTTATTAATCCATACACTCCAAACATCTCAAAAGACTTTCTTTGCTCAATACGGTAGTTCATTTCGACATCCCCTTTAATTGAAATATGAAAGGACATTCGAGGATAGGCTTTCAGAGAAACACCTGTATCTCTTGCAGATGTAGGCATTATACCATGAAGATTTTTAAAGGCTCGTGCAAACGCCTCCGGCGAATCGTATCCATATTTCATCGCAACATCAATCACCTTGAAATCTGTTGTCTGTAGCTCAAATGACGCCAATGTCAATCGCCGACGTCGAATGTACTCCGATACCGATACGCCCGTAATAAATGGAAACATTCTTTGAAAATGATAGGTAGAGCAACAGGCTCTACGTGCAATTTCATCAAATGAAATCGTGTCTGCCAGATTTGTCTCGATATATTCCATGGCACGATTCATCCTATCCAACCAATCCATCGTATTCCCTCCCTTCAAGTTGATTTTATCGAAGATGAAAAATGTATACCTAGCAATTTCTGCACGAAAAAGTCAGTAAGAAATTTGTTTTATTTATGATACGGTTCACGGTATCATCTTAAAAGCGAATTTCTTTTCAAACGATGATTTACGCTAAATTCTCACAATCCATGAACCTTTACAACATTACTTCTCATTTATTTTCGATATTCCGATTGAAATAATAAAGAAGACAATTGGACCCGAATCCCGATCAAGATCGGTAAGCCACCAGGCCCTTGCATGTAAGCAAGGTTCAGGAATCGAGTCCAATTGTCTTCATAAACAAAATTATAATGAATAATTTTCTAATTTTCAACTATTTTGATTTTAAGTACTTTATCAACAATAAACAATGCATGCGATATTTTTAACTAAATTATTTCAATAAGTTGTAATGTTTGTTGTACAAAACCTCTTAATTCTTGTTCATTAATTTGTTCCTCCTCATACGGAGAATTGCTATGATGAAAACCTTTCGAATAATCATTAATGTCTTCTATTTTACTTAAGTGTGACTTTAATCTATAAAAAGGTGAATGCTCTTCCGAATCTCTAATGTATTCAATGAAATTTCCCAGCCAATCGTTAGGTCCTATATTCTTAAAAAACTTTATCCTAAATATTCCTTCAATTGAAGGCCTTATAGAACGAGCTATTTGAATGCGATGCCAGTTATCGGTAGTTCCATGATCTAAAAAGTTATGCAACGTTATCACATCCCTCATTAGACCTGTTAACAGCTCCGCTTTAAAATCAATATACTTTAATACATTATCTCCATTCTCTGTTTTTATTTGCAGTTTCAGCACTTCTGTTCTGTCGTTATTTATATACTCATTGGCAAAGTGTAAATCATGTGTAAGTATATGTAATTGTTTGACCTTTCGTGAAAGTTTCACTAGCTCCTTAATTGTAGTTAATCTTCTGTGAGTATCGAAACTTGTAAATGGATCATCTACAACTACTATATAATCACCACTATTATCCATCAATTCAAATTTAGATAAGAAGAATGATAAAGCTAATGCATTTTTATCTCCATCGCTTAAATAATATTTTAAAGAAACATGGTTTCTATCGCTGATTCTTATCACTTTACCGTTAATCTCTATATCATAAATAAAATGTCTAATTTTAAAATTAACACCAATTATAATCCCTACAGATCTTATCTTTAATTGATTACTAAATTTAATCAAATATTTGTTAATTGAATCTTTATATAGTGCCAACTCATCTCGAAAAACCTCATTAGCTTTGGCTAAAGTTACTTTTAGTTTCAAGTTAACTTCTGAGTGCTTGTTTTTATTCTCGTTAGCTTTATTAATATACTCTTCAATATTTATATTCTGTTCTCTCTTTTTTATTCTTAATAACTCTATCGATTGATTGACGTTTTTTGAGGTTTCTTTTAGTTCCTTATTTACCAAGCTTACTTCATATTTTAATTCCTCTAGTTTTTCAAGTTCGAAGATATTATGTATTAATGCCTGATTACTATCATTACTTGATAGAGATATTTTATATACATTATCTTCTAGATAGAAGCTGTTAAAGACCTCTAGATTATCAATTTTTGTGTTCCACGTTTCATTTTCAAATTTAATTTCCTTATTATCTTCACTTAAAAAAACGATCTCAGGATTACTTTCAGCATCAAGATTTCTCTTTTTTAAGATCAATTCATTATTCCCTTTTAAGGACTCAAATAATAGTGAAAAACTTGTTTTTCCACTACCATTTGGTGCATATATTAAATTTACTTTCTTAAACGATCCATCCCAGTCTGTATTTCTTAGAGTGAAGTTCTTAAAAGTACTGTAATTAATTATTCTTAATAGTTTTTTCATTTTCTCAGTTATACCCTCTTTCTAATCTTTTTAACTTATCTTGAGTATATCGCTTTAAATCTCTGATTCTGTATTAATTTTTTTGCTCTAGCTTTCTAACATATAAAGAAATTACTGTTAAATATTAAATTATCAATCGATAATAAATCAACAGAAATTCGCCCTACTTGTTATTGATTCTAAAACTCTTTAAATACATAATGTTACCTCCAATATTATTTAGTCTTTATATACAATTAAATTTCTGTACATTCTAAAATTCAGCAATTTTCATGAAATCTGAACGATCAAGAAAATGGATTTTTTTCCTTTTCATTTTACTCATACTTAATTTTTTCCTAATCAAAATATAAATGCTGGAAGAATACATGCTACTCATGTTTATTTAGTGATTTGCGTAAGTTAATTTTACCATAAAATGTTGAAATTTGTCCTTTAAAATAAAATAAACCCAATCGTAACCGATTGGGTTTCCAAAAACTGAAGTTGCTTTTACAATACTCGTTTTAACACAGATAATTAATTAATTACTATCTCTATTAGGTAAAAAGCACCTTAATACTTGACAAATCCACCTTTCGCCCTACTTGTGGTACGGTTCACCCCGATTTATCTTCACTGCGCGATAAATCTGTTCCACCAGCACCAGCCGCATAAGCTGATGCGGCAGGGTCATGCGCCCGAAGCTCAAGCGCTGCTTCGCGCGGTGCAGCACCTCATCGGAGAGCCCATGGCTTCCTCCGATGACAAAAACGACATGGCTCGTCCCATACGTACCGAGCTTGTCGATCTCCATAGCCAGCTCCTCGGAACTCCAGAGCTGGCCATCCAATGCGAGCGCGACAACATGCGCCTCGCTCTTCACATGCGCGAGGATGCGTTCGCCCTCGCGCTCTTTTACCGCCCTTACCTCAGCTTCGCTCAGGGTATCGGGCGCTTTCTCGTCTGCGACCTCGATCATCTGAAACTTGATGTACGGGGCGAGCCGCTTGGCATATTCCTGAATGCCCAGCGTTAAATATTTTTCCTTCAATTTGCCTACGCCAATAATTTGAATCAACATATGATATTCCTCCCGAGTCGTTGTTCTCTCACACAACCGATCTATTAATCCAAATGCTTCAATCGCACCATTCATCATGGTTCATATGCTTAGCTAAAGTTACTCTAAACCTCAAATACTTCACTCACAGCATATTCTGCATTTCCTTGCACGTTATGTACAATGGTTAAGCATCGTTTGCATTCATCGTTAGTATACACCTCTACCTCTTTATATTTGGTGGCTTTTAGAATGCCGCATAAAGTTACCCGCATCAAGCAAAGCCACTCCATTATTACGCACAAAACTCTAACGATCACCACAAACCTTATTTCGCACAAATTGCCCACTTTTAAAATCTAACGATCACAGATGACGCTATTTCCGCCAAACAAACTGTGCATTTTTCACCCTGTTTGAAGCAATTTTATCAAAATAAGCTCTCTACGGATCGTTAGAATTTCAACCATGCTCATTCTCCCCAAATAAGCTCTCTCATGATCGTTACAATTCGCACTCGCCAACCACGCCCTCAATCACCACCCAAAGCTCTATCCTATTCTGCTTTTACCGCTCCCCAGCTCTTACATGCCGATGCCTACGCTACGCCTTGCCGCTCCACACTTACCTTAGCAAAGTTCTGCAGTCACCCTTTCTCTTACCACTCAAAACTCGCTAATTTTCAATTTCAAGTCCATGCGATTCTCTTGTCACTTTCATTCGAGTGGATTCCAGCCTTCCCGCTGCCTGTTCTCTTACCACGTTCATTCTCTGCGCTCTACCTCTTGTCCCAGCCCATTCGCGCGCCAGCACAAATTCCCACGCCACAGCCGCTCACTTCCCACAAATGCAAAAAGAGCGCTCAACACGCTCTTTCTGTACCTTGCTGTGATGTTCATACCGGATCGAACCAAGTCTAACGCTAGAAGCACTAACGCTACGCTACTACGCCATGCACAACGACATCTCATAGCAACATCCAATAGCACCCCTGGCGGCTTGCTCTACAGTACGCTAAACGACAAGGAATTCCGCGTGCTGATCGCACTCAGCGCATTTGGCAGGCGGGTCCCAGTCGGCAAATTCCGTCTCCTTCAGATCCACGATATCCGGAGCGTCCTCATATTCATCCACAAACATGTCGATGGCAATGTCCACGTGTTCTTTGCATACAACGTACATCCGTCAAGCATCCTTTCTGTCACCAGCTATGTTCCCGATTCACAACCGCTTATCCCATTACAGGATAGCCACTTCTCAGTTCTATCACACCTGCCGCGGAAAAGAAACCCCCACCTCGCAGATCCGTGCAAAAACGTGCCTCTCTTGCACTGAAATGGCCTTCCTCTTAGCATAGGCAGATATATCTTTCCCTTTCCTGTCTTACCAAACACAAAAACCCAAAATTTAACCTACAACTCCTAGATAGCAATGCACATGTACATGCACACACTTAAGAATGTTACTCCGACTTATCTAATCCCCTGCTATTCTTGCTCTATATCACCCACGTTCTCTCATTGCCTTCAGCCTAGCTTCTAACTAAATCCCGCTCATCCACCTTATCAAGGCACACCACCGCATATAAAAAAGCATCCCCTCAACGATCCCCACCTCAGTCAGGTATCCTTGCTGGAATGCTTCGACTTTAATTTTAAATTTAAGCTAATCCCACGCTTTTGCTCTATCCTAACCTTGTCCCTGATCCTTACATTAAGTGTTTTACCTACCACTCTTCGTACTTGTCTATCCTTATCTGCTTTGCCTGGCGCGTGGTGTAGTTTGATGCATCAAGATGCTCAATCAGCCATGCGGCCATCAATATCCTTACTCTACCCTTGTCGTTACCTTTGCTCGATCACTGATCTTGTCCGTATACTTACCACTACCCCTCAGCTCCCAGCCTACTCCAATCCTGACTGAGCCTTCGTAAGCAATTTGCCGCCTTGAAAAGCTATTACCGCGTTGCCGCCGTTACCAGCTGTACCTTTATAGTTGTACACGACCATGTTCTCCGCTTCACTCAGTGCTTCACCTTCGCCGCCAAGGATGTCAATGACATCTTCTAAGCTCATGCCGACCTCCAGCTTCTCATACTGGGCAAATGTAATCAGCACACCGTCCCCTTTTCCAGCAGAACCGTTGTTCCCTACAGCTGTTGGTGCCTTGCCACCTGTACCTTGTCCGACAACGCCAGCTGTATCAAATTCATTCAACTTTTTCTCGAGTGCAGCAATTTTCTGTGCCTGCTCATCGCTTTTGATTCCTTGTTCAGTCAGCTTTTTCTCCAGCCCAGCAATCTTCTCCTGCAACGCGCTCGTATCTACAGATGCAGCAGGTGTGCTTTCCGATCCACAAGCCGATAGCAACAGCATCGATAATGCCAACCCTGTTCCGCCAAGTACCTTTTTCTTCAATAGATTCATCTCCGAATCCCTCCATTTTCAGATTAGCTAGCCAGATCACACGTTATCCAGCTGTTATTTGCAACAACGATCTATGTAAACACATTAAGAACAGTTTACCATACAGGCGAACAAATGTATCTGCGCCTTTCGCTCCAAGTCTTTCTGTCTATTTAAATTGAACTAAAGATTTTACACAGTCCACTCCGATGACAGAATAACCTGGAGAGTAGCGGTTATCCCCAGATTTTTTTTAATTCTCTTTTCCAAAGGGAAAATCCGGTGATAAGCGTATGCTTCCGATGTAGCTTTCTTGCAGAAAGCTTTCAGGCGAGCGCTTCGCTTTTCCAGGTTTTTTCTGTCCTCTTCGTTAACGTGTAAAAGAATAGTTCAACTTATATAGTTGTATCCTGTCCCTACCTTCAGCTTCTACCTCATGCCCCATGAACATAAAAAGAGTGGTCAGATATATTCTGATCACTCTCTCTACTCTCATCTTATCTCATGATCACCTTATCAGTATGACCATGTTCTATGACATATGATCATTCCAGTGAACAATCTGCACATCATACCCCACTCTCACAGCCCCACAAACTTCATAAACTCCGCAAGCCTTACTCCGGCTTATCCGTCAGCTTCACAGACACTTTCTCCGCTTTGCCATCCCGATAGAACGAGACCTCTATTGAATCGCCGATCTTTTTCTTATCGTACAGGAATTTCCGCAGGTCCAGCGTGGAGGTAATTTTTTGCCCATCAAATTCCGTAATCACATCGTTCAGCTTCATGCCTGCCTCGGATGCCGGGCCGGAAGCTTCCAGTACGACTACACCGCTATCCACGTGGGATGGCAGTTTGAGGTCCTTGCGCTGATCATCATCCAGTGGAGCATATGGATTGCTCAGATCAACGGTGTACACGCCAAGATAAGGACGAGATACTTTGCCGTTCAGCAAAAGGGAATCCACCGTTTTCATCACTTCGTTCATCGGAATAGCGAAGCCGAGACCCTCAACGCCGGTATCCGAAATTTTCATCGTGTTGATGCCTACAACCTTGCCGTTCAGATCAACCAGTGCTCCGCCGCTGTTTCCTTCATTAATGGCTGCATCCGTCTGAATAACGTTTTGCTCCCAGTCGTATACCCCATCCTGATTAATCGATACGGGCAAAATCCGATCCGTATAACTAACGATCCCCGATGTCAGCGTACCGCCAAGACCCAGTGGATTACCGATTGCCAGTACCGTTTGGCCGCGTTGCAACTTGCTGGAATCACCGATTTCTGCCGCCGCTCCGAGGCCTTTGTCGTCCGTTGACAGTACCGCGATGTCACTCACCCGGTCTTTACCTACCAGTTTGGCTTTATGTGTTTCCCCGTCGACCGTCACGATCTCCAGATCACTGGCACCTTCCACGACGTGGTGATTGGTCATAATGTAGGCTTTGCCATCTTCTTTTTTAAAAATAACCCCGGACCCCAGCGCGGAATCTTCCATCGACAGGCTACTGCCTGTTTTATGATTCACGATGCTGACAACAGAAGGACGTACTTCTGCCGCCGCGTTGATGATGCGGTCGTAAGGATCAGCGACCTGTGCGGTCTGTGCAGTTCCACTACCTTGACCTGCCGCATTCGCCAGAGGTAATTGCGTTGCAGGCTGGCTGATGAAGCTGAACAGCGTAACCGTCACGATGGAGCTAATCACCGAACTGATCACAGCTACCTTGACGGTAGAACTGAATTCCGAGCGTGATCTACGCGGATTGCTCCAGCGATCACGTGCGCGTTTTCCGCCTCCCGGGCGGATGATCTGAAGTTTGCCTTTCTGTTCAGGTTCGGCGCGTCTTGATACCTTGGTTGAATAAAAATCGTCTCCAAACAATCCCATCGTGATCCTCTCCCCTTCGTTGTCACGCATCAAGACCCTGACTGCCGCCCAAGTTATCACATGGAAGACCGATGGTACTTCGCGTTTCCCATGCTTGTTGCATGTTCACAATATAGCCTTGCACACCGCCGCCTCCCGAACCAAATCGGGAACCGACGTTTATATACAACAGAATGGCACTCCATCCCGTGTTCTATCAATCATGCTCTCGACTATTGCGAGATTCGAGATTCCATTTCCTACGCAAAAACAGCCAAAATCATATTACTCCTTATATACTAAACACTTTAGATCCCAAAAAGTTGCATAATTACGTAAATAAACGTAAATTTTCGCGATAACTCCCTTAACAATAAAGGTTCATACTATTTATCACCACAAAAGGGGATACGCTAAGCGCTAATCTCTCGAATTCATTAAACTTTTTCAGTCCGTTTTCATTCTACGTTCCAGACAGAATAGCTACAGTTTCAGCATACACATCCTGCCAGGAGAATGTTAGCGGCAAAAAGAGGAATGTTTTTCACCCAGCCTGACTACAATAATAGTAAAAGAACAATTCAAAGCTTCATAGAATGAAGGAGGATTCCACAATGGAACGCACGCGAACACTCACGGCTATGGACGAAGTTCATATGGCGGCCAAGCTGGCCGATCTCAAAGAAGAACATTACCGGAACACACTGGCACTCAGCACTATCATTGAACTGCTTATCGATAAAGGCATCCTCACACGCGAGGAAGTGGAGCGCAAAGCCGCCGAACTGGACAGCTTTATGGCTCACCCACCCTATCCCATGGTGTAGGACGATCATAATACGTATCACAGAGCTTGAACTCATGATCCCGATAGAAACAACCGCGGCTTTCCATCGCATCACGCACCGACATTTTAGCCAAATCCATCATATTATGATCCCGGCTGAGATGTGCCAGATACGTACGCTTGATGCGTCCGTTCATCAGTTCACTAAGCGCCGCACCTGCGGCTTCGTTCGACAAATGCCCGATGTCACTCAAAATCCGGCGCTTGGTGTTCCACGGATACCGCCCCATGCGCAGCAATTCGACATCATGATTCGCCTCCAGCACGAGCACATCCGAGTCCGAGATCGCATCGCGAACCTTGTCGCTCATATATCCGAGGTCTGTCGCCACGGACAGCTTCTCGCTCCCATCATCGAACGTATAACCTACCGGTTCAGCCGCATCATGCGAAATGCCGAAGGACTCCACGCGTAGTGAGCCAAAATCATGCTTTTCACCCGTTTCAAAAATCCGCCGGTTCTCCTCCGGAATCGCTCCGACCGACTTCTCCAAAGCCGCCCACGTATTCGTATTTGCATAGATCGGTAAATTATATTTCCGAGACATCGCGCCTAGTCCTTTAATATGATCCGAATGTTCATGTGTCACCAGAATGCCGTCCAGTTCCGTTCCCGAAATCTCCCGTTCCAGAAACAATGCCTCCAGCCGCTTCGCGCTAAGACCCGCATCAATCATGAGTGAAGTGCCCCCATGCTGAATGACTGTAGCATTACCTGTCGAACCACTGGATAACACCGTAAAATATATCCCCATAACGCATTACTCCCCTGGTTTATCTGACTTGGGACTAAATACATCCCCACTGATGCCCTGCACGTACAACACTTCGCCACTTTCCAGCACGAACCGCCATGCCGGCATCGCTACCTGTATATCTGAATTGAACAACTGCCCGTAGTAGCCCAGCTGTATGTCTTTCACAATTGCATTGTTTGGCAAAAAGTTTTCGATCAGCGTTCCCAGCGCCTTTGGCGCCGGAAGTACCTGCTGATCGCTCTCCTCGGCGGTTGTAATCCGCACAGGAGTCTGATGATAACCCGTGATTTTCTGATCGCTGTAGAACAGTTCCAGACTCACGTTAAAGAGCGGCCATTTGCCGTCCACCAGCGGGTGGAGCACAAAAGCCCCATCTTCCGCCATCAGCTGATCCAGCCGGTACGTGCTGATTTGCGGAATCTCCGCCTCCAGCGCGTCCGTGAGCTCACTTGGCGAGAAGATCAGCTTGCTGTCCACCGGCTCCTCCAGCTGCACTTCAACACCCGACTTGTCCTCTTCGGTGAACTCATAGGACAACTTCGGCAGCTTCGGCGTCTCATTTGGAATCGGTGCCAGCACCTGAATGCCCTTCTCTTCCATGGCCTGCTGTGTATTATCCGCAAGCGAGGTGAAGTCCAGATTGGCTCCAGCTGTCTCGCGCGCATCCATCCAGATCTGATATCCCAGCACCAGATTCAGCAGCAGAAATGCATAAATTAATACATTTTTCGCCCGTCCCCAATCCAGAACATTCACCTCCTTATTCACGTAATCATCTAATAGAACCTTGCGTTCACATTCCCAACACAGCCTCGTATCCTAATAACCCATGGCCAGTCACAAGTTTTGCCTTCTTGTTCAGGTGCTAAGCGCATGTTTCGCCCACCTAGACTTGTTTCAGCTTGTTTAACCTGTGTTTGGCCTTGCTTACCTCTATACCCGTGGCCTCTTCAGGCCTAACGATCACCACAGAGCTTATTCGCCCCATTTCAGGCTCATTTTAATTCTAACGATCATGAGAAACCTTATTTCGTGTAAATTCAGACTTTTCAGCCACAATTAGCCCAATTCACTGAAATAGCGTCTGTGGTGATCGTTAGATTTTCAACACGCCATAAATCTGGCATTTAACGTCTCTGGTGATCGTTAGAATTTCACCCGCACCACTAGCTCTGGTTATCCCAGTTAGCATTACACTGAACTTCGCAAATCCTGTTGAGAGAAGGTTACTCAAATTCGAGAGAGCTTGCGACACCGGATTGGACGATCCCCCACATTTCCAGCCGAGGATATCAATCCACCGTTAGCCACAAGCTTTAATGATACCAATGCTGCTTTCAGATATTGCTATCACTTAGACATTGCTTCACATTTAACGTCTCTGATAATCGTTAGAGTTTCACTCGCTCCTTTAGCGTCTCCACTACTACGTAAACGTCCCTACTATTAAGACACGGTCGTTTCCTCACCGTTGCCAAAGCGGATCACCCAGACCGGGATCAGCTTCAACCCATCTTCTATCGCCGATGGACGATACGCCGGATACACGTCCACAACTTTGCGGTTTTCGCCCGCCACTTTGCGAATCAGATTTTTCAGCTTATCCCCACCAGGCAGTTTGATCGACTTTTTGGCTTCCGTGCCTTCGTTCAAATATTCCAAGGATCGTTCATAACTCGACACGGTCTCTTGTTGCATCTCCATGTTGATTGTGCCGAAGCGGAACTGCATCAAATCCATAATTGGAAAACTGCCGTAATATTGCTGGAACTGCAACTGCGTTTTGTTGTCAGCCGATCTCAGCATCATGCGTGATCGCCCTTTCCAGCCGCCATGCTGATTGACAAAATCAACCGCAGACAGGGCATCCTTGGACGAATCACTCTGTCCCGCAGGTGGTGCTGCCGGGTCTGTATAGCTAATCCAGCGCTGCTCCTGTTTCACTTGCAGACTACGTTTGCTGTCGGTATAGATCTCTGAGCCATCCTTTTCCCGAATGTTCCGGGTCATGCTTGGATCTGTGAATAGACTGCGCTGCATCTGCTCCACCGTGAACTGTCCTGTCGGCACACTCGCCTCAATCGCATCCAGGGCCTGCACGGGAATATAATATCCACCTGACATCAGCGTATACGGTGTCCAGCTCGTCCCAAAGTCGACATGCTGCTTCACATCCTGCACTGTTAAATCCGCCTGTGTAGCCTCATAGACGACATCTCCCTTCGCACTGAAAAACAGTGCATGAGCCTTCGTCTCATTCGGAGTTGTATATATAGCAATGCGGTTGATGGTCTCTCCCTGAAAAAGAGAATCCGTGCCCAGACGCATCACGCGCTGCAATAAAGTCACCGGCATGCCTTCCTTAAACGATAACTCAAAGCCGGGACTTTCCTTGCGAATCTGATCCCAGTTCACCGACTGCACACTGCGGCGCTGGAAATCTTCGAACGTCCGGCCTTTTAACCTGGAATAGATCAACTGATAGAATGTGTTTCCAGGATAAAACACGGTATGTTTGTCCTGACCCAGATGAATAATCATCTGATCCGGAAAAATTAACTCCTCAATATTACGCTCCTGACCCATATTCTCGGTCTTCACGTAGTTTGTCTCGGAGGTCACAACAGAGTCACCGCCCCCAGGCAAACGGTAGATCAAAAAGTAACTTTGAATCAGGCTGGCTGCAACCAGCGAAGCAAGCACCAGAGATTTAATCCGTTCCTTCAAGGTGCTCACCCCCTTTATCACGCATCGGCAATGTAAAAGTTACCGTTGTGCCAACATCTACCTCAGACTCCAGCGAGATGCTACCATCATGTGCTTTTACAATTTCCCGGGCAATGGACAATCCGAGCCCTGTGCCCCCCATGCTGCGGGAGCGTGCTTTGTCAACGCGATAAAAGCGTTCAAATATACGATCCAGATCACGCTGTGGAATGCCCATTCCTGTATCGGATACCGAGATCGCTAGCGTATGTTCATCGCTACGCCGAGCTGCAATCGTGATGGTGCCGCCCTCCAGCGTATATTTCAATGCATTGGACACCACATTGTCCAGAACCTGATCAATCTGATCCCGATCCATGGGCACTGCCGGAATATCATTCTCCACAGATAGGACAGATTGAATATCCTTCTGATGCATCTGGAAGGAGAAGCGATCCGTCACTTCTTCCAGCATCTCCAAAATATCAATAGGCTGCTTGCGCAACAAAGCTTCCTTGGAATCCAGCCTGGACAGGTGCAACAAATCCGTTACCAAACGGATCATGCGCTCCGTCTCATTCTGAATCACACCCACAAAACGTTCCGCAAGTTGCGGGTCTTCCAATGCCCCGTCATCCAGTGCCTCCGCGTAACTTTTAATCGTGGTGAGCGGTGTGCGCAGCTCATGTGATACATTCGCCACGAATTCACGCCGTGAGGCCTCAAGCTCCTCCTGCTCCGTTACATCCTGAAGCACCGCAATCGTGCCGGTGATCCCCAGCTCACGCCGATGAACCGGTGTGAACGTCATGCGAATGACGACGGGCTCCTCCTGACCTGCCGGAGCAATCTGGAGAAGCGTTGAGCCGGTAAAACCACTCGCCAGCGCTTCCGCATCTTCCGGATCAATACCCAGCAGGACGGCTAAATGCCTGCCTTCAATATCGGATGGACGCATGCCGAGAATGCTGCTGGCACGGCGGTTGACCAGAATGACTTTGCCATACTCATCCGTCGCAACAACACCATCACTCATATTGGTCAGAATGGATGTCAGCTTCTCCTTCTCCTCTTCGTTCTGAGAGAGGGCATCCCGCAGCCGGCTAGTCATATAGTTAAATGCACGGCTGAGTTGTCCGATCTCATCTGTGCCAAAAACCGGTGTCTGCTGGTCAAAGTTTCCTTCTGCCACCGCAGTTGCCCGCCTTGTCACTTCCTTAATTGGCTGGGTAATCGTATGAGACAGAATAACACCGAGCACTGCGGTTAACACGAGGGCAATCAGAATACCCGAGATAAAAATCTTGTTAATGCCCTCCATCGTCGCGTACAGTTCGTTCATCGAAGCGGCGATGTAGACCGCACCAATAATTTTGCTGCCGGATAATACCGGTTTAGCTACGACTTTTTTGCGAACATTATCCTCGTCTACGATATATTCCTCATTATCCCGAATGCCTTGTAACGCACGGCTGACAACAGTCTGAGTATTTTTTCGCCCAATATAATCGGAATGTGAACTTAGCGAGGTGGTAAGCACCTTGCCGCTGGCATCCAGCACCTGAATCTCGGCACCGTTGATGTTAAACAGATTGTTAACCAGGACACGCAGGCTCTCTGTTTTGTCCTCTCCAGCTTCTGCCTCTCCACCAGCCATCGTCTGGCCTACCAACACTGACAGCATTTCTGCCCGTGCCTGCAAATCCTCCGTAAAGTTACTGGTAAGCGAGTTCTTCATTGCACTTACAAAATAAACGCCGATCAATTGCATCGCAATCAGGATCAGCAGTACATAAATAATAATTAACTTCGCCTGAATCGTTCGAAAGAACGAAAATTGCGAGAAACGGCCCATTATATCCCCACGCTTTTGGCACTACGCACGAGATAACCAAGCCCCCGGCGAGTCAGAATCGTTTCCGGTTTGCTCGGATTTTCTTCTATCTTCTCCCGTAACCTGCGGATCGTCACATCTACTGTACGCACATCTCCAAAATATTCGTATCCCCATACGGCTTGCAGCAGATGCTCGCGCGTCATGACCTTGCCTGAATGCTTGGCCATATAATAGAGCAGCTCATACTCCCGGTGCGTCAGATCAAGTGGTTCCCCGCCCTTGTATGCCGTATACATGTCCATATCAAAAGCCAGATCAAAGAGTCGCAATATCTGCTTTCCTTCTTCCTCCGGCGCTTCTACAATCGCTGCAGGTTTCTGTTGTCTGCGCATCTGAGCCTTAACCCGTGCGAGCAACTCCCGTGTGCTAAAAGGTTTGGTCACATAATCATCTGCGCCTAGTTCCAGACCGAGCACTTTGTCGATCTCCCCGTCTTTGGCTGTCAGCATAATAATCGGAACCTCCAGATGAGCGCGCACCTCGCGGCACACATCCATCCCGTCCTTGCCCGGAAGCATCAGATCCAGAAGCATCAGATCCGGTTTCTCGGATAACGCCAGTTCGACCGCACGAATACCATCAAACGCACAGATGACCTCGTATCCCTCTTTTTCCAAATTAAACTTCAAAATGTCTGCGATGGGCTGCTCGTCGTCCACCACCAAAATCTTTCCCTGCATCGGCTGAATTCACCCCTATATCCTGCTTAATCCGCCACTGGCGTTGTCTCTCTAATCTATTTTTATTGCTTATAGTCCATATCATGTTGTGCATTGAATATAATCAACGATTTATACTCTCTAGTTTAACATACCTGAGCTACCGTCACATCCCGATCCCCCTCTTGGAAGCCGTTTCCTGTAAAAATATTTCACATCAAAAAACAAGGCCAGCTTTACAGCGGGCCTTGTCTTATCTCAGCATCGTCAAGCGGTGCCTTGTATCTATACGTAATCTCCTGCTCTATCCTTAATTCAGATAGGTCATCGGATTTTCTGCTGAACCATTTTTCAAAATCTCAAAATGCAGATGCGTTCCTGTGGAACGTCCGGTATTGCCCATCACACCAATGCTGTCACCCTTCTCCACCACTTGGCCAACATCAACGCCGATGCTATTCAAGTGACCGTAGAGTGTTTCATATCCGTTGCGATGGTTAATAATGATAACATTCCCATATCCCCTCTTTTGTCCTGCAAAAGTAACTACACCTTCATCTGCAGATTTCACATCGCGATTACCGACCAGATCGACACCTTTGTGCTGACGCCCCCAACGTTGACCGAAGCTACTGCTCATCGTTGCATTGGATATAGGCCATGCAAACTGTCCTGAACCTTCGCCAACTACTTTGGTTCCGCTCAGTACAACCTCAGTAACGGCTGTTTTGAGAACTTCCTGACCCAGCCATTCTTCACGAACGACTTCGCCATTTTCTTTGGTGATACGATACTGCATATTTTTCAACCCGCTTTGGCCTGGACGAACCACTTTCGTCGTACCTGCCTTCAACTCAGCACTTTTGCGCACCTCAACCTGAGGTTTCACTTCAATCTGCTCTACCACTTGTTCCACAGATTTAACAGTAATCGCCGGCTTCGGTACAGTCAGAGTCAGCTCTTGTCCAATCTGGAGTGATGTCTCCTTGATGCCCGGGTTATGTTTGCGAATCTCGCTTTGCGTAATTTCATATTTGGCTGCGATGGAAGAGATCGTATCTCCTTCACGCACCACGTAGGTTACAGGCGCGTCTTTACCAACGGTTAAAGCTTTAACCGCCTCGGATACATCCCATATTTTATTCGGGTCCGCCTTCACTGTGTCTGTTGTCACATCTTCTTTGATGTCTACAGATTTTAGCGTTGTACTTGGCCCGTTATCTTTTTTAGAAGAATTAGCCGATACCGACTTGGTTTTCAGTGAGCTTCGCACAGCCGATGCCGGTATGTATTTGCTCTGTACTTGTTGCAGGATCTTGTCTGCCGTTTCCTGATCCTTCACAATGCCGACGACTTCACCGTTCACTTTAAGCTCTACGCCTTTGGCATATGCCGTTAACATATTGCCCAGTTTGTCCAGCGTTTGCTCGCTGTTCACTTCGGGTTTATATGCCCGTACCGTTTCCGTTGTGATCCCGTCTGTGTTCAGCACCATCTCTGCATCCGGATACTTCTCCCGGTATTCTTCGATTTTTTTCGCAAACAACTGCTGAAGTTGTGCCTCATTGGCAATGGTTCCAACTTCAGTGCCTTTGACTATAACCTTATAATAAGGAACCGTATTGGAAGCCACATATTGCTTCACTCCGAATCCAACCGATGCTGCAATCAGAATGCCACAAGTTGCGGTAATGATCCATTTGCGCGATGACAGAATTCTTTTCTTATTTGAACTGAAGTTGGACATACTCATGCTGTTTTTGTCTTCGGCCGTCCGGTGTTCTCCGGATTGTTCGTGTACCCGGTGTTGATCCGGTTGGCGTTTGCCTCTGAAACCTTTCATGATTCTCTCCTTTTCAGCATTTCTTAATCCGCATGTTCTATCAGACATCACCTTCAGGTGAGTCTTATGCAAGTAAGCTCAATGTTATCATTATTGTAAAAGCAGGACTTTAGCTGTGCTCGTAAAAGTGTCAAAATTTTAACCTTTTATCACACCCGTATACTTTAACACAGGTTTTACAGTCATTTCAACTTTTATCCTCACATCACAAAGCCGCGTCCTATCTGGATTTCCTGATATATCCATTGATTAGAGCGTTTGTTCCATCACCCATTATGCCTCAACTCCAGGTATACTATGTACTTTTTATCTCAATCTAGGACTAGGTTCTAAGACCTACTAAATTACATTCTTTTTTCATGTATATACAAAAAGAAATCCTCCATCAGATCAACTCTAATGAAGGATTTTGATAATAATTCTATTCTATTTTCGCTGTGGTACACTTTCAATGACTCATCATTCCGATTTATCTTTCATTTATTTCTTGACTGCACCCAGGATAAATCGTTTTTGCTGCACTTCCCAGCATCCATGCTGCTCCATCTCCAGGTGGATCTGCCATAACGGTTCGCGGAATCGGTCTATTGTAAAATCAGGTACCTGCCAAGGAATTGTCTTTAGATAATACACCAATGCTCCAATATCATGGAAACGTTGGACTGGTGAAGACTCATCCTGCTCCCAGATGTGGAACCCGCTTTTCAACAATTGATCAGCCGCAAAATCCAGCTCCCATCCAGCATAATCAGATGGCATCGGAATGCCTAATCGATCGTTAATCTCTCGGCAATCAGACCAGCCTACCTGCTGCGTCAGGAACACTCCACCATCTGAAAGCACGCGCCGGACTTCTCGTGGATCATACGATTCATGCCGATTGAGGATTAAATCAAATGTCCCCTCTGCAAAAGGAAGCTGGGAATCATCCGTTACAGGATACACGTCTACACCTAAAGGGCTCAGACGTTCCTTCGCAACCGCTATGTTTGGAGGGTATCCTTCGGTTGCACAAGTGTATGAGGGTAAAGGATGTAAACTCGACAGTAGCTCGCCACCGCCTGTACCCATATCCAGCATCCGCTTCGAATCCTGCATGCAACGCCGTGCCATCTCGCCGTAAGACCAAGGTAGCCCGCCACTCTGCATTCGCTTGCTACCCGTAATATATCCAAAATCCCAACCACGGAAGGGCTGTTCTGCTTCCTGTAATCCTTGTTCAAACCGCTTCTTCATTTCACCAAGCTGTTCAGCCGACATCCTTGACGTTGTATTCGTTGTATTTGTTTTATTATTAGAACCTGTAGTATTAAATGTATTCATATTGATTAGGCCTCCCATAGTCCATTTTCATACTCTTCACCAATATCGGTACAGCGTACCTCTAGTACAAAGGCATGAACGGAGGGCCACGACTCCGCGGCCTGGGAGCCTGTAATAATGAGCGGTTCTGTTGTTATATATCGTGTTCTTTACGGTTCATTCTCATATGCTCTTCCTCCTGGATAGGTACGTTCTCTACTATTTCATGCAATTATATGGAAATGAGTCATGCATTTCAACATGGATGTAACATTTCTCCACTCTAGATTGTCGACCACTTGGAGAATGCGGGGCTAACAACACACAACAACCCTTATTTATTCTGCCTGCAGCACTTGCATCAAATCATCGTACTCTTCACTCGTGAGGTATTTCGAGATAACCTGTTCAATCTCTCGTAGCTCCTGCTCGGTCAGTCCACCCTCCATCGCTCCTGAGATCTGCTGCATTTCCTTTTGCGGTAGCTTGTTCATCAACAGAGTGAAAATACGTTCTTTTTCCTCTGTCGGTAGTTTGTTTTTGGCGCCTGTAATATCATCTGGTGTAACAACGATTGTATCATTACCCGTTTCATTGTTGCTCGATGTTCCGGAGTTCGTCTTTTCTGTGGCCGGATTCGATCCTTCTGGAGTATCCTCCTTACCTTTGTCTACTCCGGCATTCCCCTCACTCGTACCATTGCCCATCACCGAAATTGAATTCTCCGGAGCTTTTTCCTCTTCCGACCCAGCTGGCTGATCTGTAGGCTTATTCCCGGATTTATCTCCCTCACTGGACTGCTTGCCCTGCTTGCCACCCAAGGCCCCCTGAAACATGCCCATCAGACCCATAGGCTGACCTTCCCACTGTATATTAAAGCTGGCAAGTAATGACTTGGCATACGATTGCACAATTAGACCTGTCGTAAGCAATGTCAGTGAACTGACCAGCAACACGATAAGCACCATTTTGACCAACCACATCAGCACCTTCATCTCTGTTTCTCTCCCTCCAATTTGCTCTCCCCTATCCAAGTGGATTTTGGGGGATAACCGACTTTATACAGATTGAATCCATGCATACTTTGCATCGTAATGCTCGTATACATATCATTCGTTCAACGTATATCTGTTAGCCAGTATTGACGGAAATCTCGGGATTATATCGAAACAGACACAAAAAACCTCCAGTCGCCACTGATTAGCAACAACTGGAGGTATATCTATCATTCAAATCTCATGTTATACGTAGATTGGCAGAACCGGATTTGTCTGCTCACGGTTACGACCTACAGAGAAGATCGCGATCGGAATGCCTGTCAGCTCAGATACACGTTTTACATAGTTCTGTGTGTTCACTGGCAGATCTTCCAGCTTCTTCGCTCCTGTAATGTCTTCGCTCCAACCTGGCATTTCTTCGTATACCGCTTCACATTCAGCCAGCATTTTGAGGCTTGCCGGATAGTGAGTGATAACTTCACCACGGAATTTGTAACCTGTGCAGATTTTCACGGTATCCAGACCTGTCATAACGTCCAAAGAGTTCAAGGACAACCCTGTGATGCCACTTACACGACGAGCATGACGAACAACCACACTGTCAAACCAGCCCACACGACGTGGACGTCCAGTTACGGTTCCGTACTCATGACCTGTCTCACGAATCTGGTCGCCAATCGCATCATGCAATTCGGTCGGGAACGGGCCGTCACCTACACGAGTTGTGTATGCTTTAGCTACGCCAATAACCTGCTGAATACGCGCCGGGCCAACACCGGAACCGATACATACACCGCCAGCAGACGGGTTGGATGAAGTCACATAAGGATACGTACCTTGGTCAAGATCCAGCATCACACCTTGCGCACCTTCAAACAATACCTTTTTATTGTCATCAATGGCATCATTCAGCACAACCGATGTATCCTTCACATAAGGACGAAGAATTTCTGCATAGCCGAGGTAATCCTTCAGAATCTCTTCGACATCCACCGGAGTACCTTGGTACACCTGCTCAATCACACGATTTTTCTCTTTAACCAAATGGCGCAGCTTCAGTTCGAAGTCTTCTGCATCCAGCAGATCTACCATGCGGATACCGATTCGAGCAGATTTGTCCATGTAACAAGGGCCGATCCCTTTACCCGTTGTACCAATTTTGTTCGGGCCTTTGCTCTCTTCCTCCAGTGCATCCAGAACCATATGATATGGCAAAATGATATGTGCACGCTCACTGATGGACAAGTTTTTCGTTGTAAATCCGTTATCATGAATATAATTAATTTCTTCGATAAGTGCCTTCGGGTTGATAACCATACCGTTACCAATCACACAAGCTTTGTCTGTGTAAAAGATACCCGATGGAATCATCGTCAATTTATATTTTTTGTTATCGATCAGGATCGTATGGCCTGCATTGTTACCTCCTTGGTAACGAGCAACCACATCAGCGCTCTCCGCCAAATAATCCGTGATTTTACCTTTTCCTTCGTCTCCCCATTGCGTTCCCACTACAACTACCGTTGACATAGTTAACATACCTCCGTGGGTGCCTTGCGCACCTTTGTATTGGTCTGTCCGTCCTCTATCCCGGCAGGCATGTTACGCAATAAACCGACTGAGAAGCGTGCTAACGGACAGTAAAGAATGTCCTTCCGTTACATTCAAGGGAAGGTTTGCGCTGCTTTAACGCAGCAATATTAGTGTACCAGTCCCCTTTTTCAAAGTCAAATGAAATGGCGAACAATTATAAATGGCATTTGTTTAATGTTCGGAATTATGGCCGGAATTCACAGTAAAAAACCGGTGATTCCAGTCTTGTTCACCTTGACTGCATTCACCGGTACTTTTACATTTGCTATTCATTCACGTTATATATGCTGTAAATCCAGATATTTAACTGTGCTATTCTCCGATTACTGGCTGTACCGGATAGCCTGCATACCTCTTTTCATCGTATCGCAGTCTATCCCTTACATCGCGAAGGCATCATTATGCGCCCTCTCGTAATTGACGAATTTATTAAAGTTTTTCAGGAAGACCAGTTCCACCGTACCTACCGGACCGTTACGCTGCTTGGCAATAATGATCTCGATAATATTTTTTTTCTCGGTATCCTGGTTATAATAGTCATCCCGGTACAGAAACGCTACGATGTCGGCATCTTGCTCGATCGAACCCGATTCCCGCAAGTCACTCATCATCGGACGTTTATCCTGACGTTGCTCTACACCCCGGCTGAGCTGAGACAAGGCAATAACCGGAACTTCCAGTTCGCGGCCAATCTGCTTCAGTGTACGTGAGATCTCGGATACCTCTTGTTGACGGTTCTCTCCGGCTTTACCACGTCCACTGATCAATTGAAGGTAGTCGATCAGGATCATACCCAGACCCTTCTCCTTCTTCAAACGACGACATTTGGCACGGATATCGGCTACCGTGATACCAGGTGTATCATCAATATAGATATTTGCTTCGTTGAGAGCGGCGATGCCCATCGTCAGCTTCTGCCAATCTTCATCCCCTTTGAATTCTCCTGTACGAAGAACTCCGGCATCCAGATTGGCTTCCGCACAGATCATCCGTTGCACGAGCTGTGCAGCGGACATCTCCAGACTGAAGATCGCTACTGTTTCTTGTGCCCGGATGCCTACATTCTGAGCGATATTCAAGGCAAAGGCTGTCTTACCTACGGATGGACGTGCCGCAACGATGATCAAGTCACTGCGCTGGAATCCAGCTGTCATCTTGTCCAAATCGATAAAGCCGGAAGGAATCCCGGTTGTTGTCCCCCGGTTCTGATGCAACGTTTCGACTTTATCGAATACTTCCATGAGTACATCCTGGATCGCAATAAAACCACTGCTGGAGCGTCTATTGGAAATTTCCAGAATGCGCCGTTCAGCCTCACCGAGCATACCAGCGACATCTTCGCCACCTGTGTATCCTTCACTCACGATCTGTGTTGCTGTACGAATCAGACGACGAAGCATCGATTTCTCTTCGATAATCTGTGCATAATAATCCACGTTGGCCGCTGTAGGCACACCGTGAGCAAGCTTGGCAAGGTAGCTAACACCACCGATGTCCTCCAGCTCGCCTTTATCCTTCAGTCGCGAAGTCAGTGTGACAAGGTCAATCGGTTGATTTTCCTCACCCAGCTGAATCATCGCTTCATAGATCAATTGATGGGGCTTATCGTAGAAATCCTCGGTCTGCACTCGTTCCATCGCTGTAATCAGAGCCTCGCCCTGCAACAGGATTGCACCCAGTACAGCCTGTTCGGCCTCTAGGTTCTGCGGGGGAACCCGGTCGAATAACATTTCGCCGCCCATCTTACTCCTCCGTTACCTGTACCTTCAAGGTTGCCTTCACTTCAGGGTGAACCTTGACGGTCACTTGCGTTACACCGAGCGTACGGATCGGATCATCCAGCTCAATTTTGCGCTTGTCTATTTTCAGGCCCTTTTTGGACAAAGCTTCCGCAATCTGTTTGCTCGTAATCGCACCGAACAGACGGCCACCCTCACCCGCTTTAGCCTTGAGCTCCGTTACTTCTGCCTCCAGCTTCTTCGCAAGTGCTTCAGCTTCGGCTTTCTCTTCCTGCTTAACTCTTTCTTCAGCCGCCTTCTGATTGTCCAGTGTCTTCATGTTACCCTCCGTTGCCGGACGTACAATTCCCCGTGGCAACAGAAAATTCTGTGCATAACCCTCAGATACTTCCTTCACTTGCCCCTTCTTGCCTTGACCCTTCATATCTTTTATAAAAATGACTTTCATTCGAATAACCCCTCTTCCTTTTCGATTTCAGCCAGGACGTTCATCAGCCGTTTCTCCGCTTCTCCCAGCGTTCCTTCAAGCTGCACGGCAGCATTGGTTAAGTGACCGCCGCCACCTAATCGTTCCATAACAACCTGAACATTCATGCGGCCCAGTGATCTTGCACTGATGCCAATCAATCCATCCGTTCGCTCACTGATGACAAATGAAGCGACCACGTCGGTCATGTTCAGCAATGTGTCCGCCACTTGGGCGATCATCATCTGTGAGATCTTGTTGCCGGGGCCAGTGACCGCCAGCGCAATATTCCCATATACCATTTTAGCATGCTTTATGATTTCTGCCTTAGCAATATATTCTGACAGATCCTCTTTCATCAGCTTCTGGACCATAATGGTATCTGCACCGCTACGACGAAGGAAGCCAGCTGCTTCAAACGTTCTGGAACCGGTATGCAGTGCAAAATGCTTCGTATCCAGCGTTATACCGGCAAGAAGAGCCGTTGCTTCAAGCGGAGTAAACTGTACCTTTTCGTGAATATATTGAAGAAGTTCTGTCACAAGTTCAGCGGCAGATGACGCGTAAGGCTCCAGATAGATCAATACTGCATCATTAATAAATTCCTCACCACGGCGATGATGATCCACCACGACCACACGCGTTGCGGATTGCACCAGCTTAGGTTCCATCGTCATCGATGCCTTATGGGTATCCACAACTACCAGTAGTGTATGTTCTGTCATCATCTGCGTGGCCATCTCTGGCGATACCAAAGCTTTGGATAGCTTCTCGTCCTTGTTTACCTGTTCCATCAACCGTTCAATAGAGGGATTCACCCCGTCTAGTACAATGCGAGCCTCTACATTGTACAGACTTGCGGCCTTCCACACCCCAATGGATGCACCGATGGCGTCCATATCCGGCATTTTATGCCCCATGATGAGTACGCGATCACTCTCCTGCATCAAGTCACGGAGTGCATGAGCAATAACTCGCGCTCTGACACGCGTTCGCTTCTCCACCGCATTCGACTTTCCACCGTAAAAGGACAAGCGCTGGCCCGATTTCACGGCTGCTTGATCCCCGCCGCGTCCAAGTGCCATATCCAAACTTGATTGCGCCAGTTCTCCCATCTCGCTGATACTGTCCGAACCAGATGCAAGTCCAACACTTAGTGTCATCGGCACTTTCAGGTCGGCTGTCATCTCCCGAACCTCGTCCAGAATAACAAACCGACTCTGCTCAAGCTCCTGCAGGGACCTGTGATTAAGCATCATCAAGTAACGATCCGATGACAGACGACGGAGATAAACTCCATACTGCTTCGCCCAAGCTGTAATCTCACTGGCGACTCGTGCGATAAGCGCTGTACGTTGCTGGTCATCCATACCTTGAGCAGCCTCATCCAGATTGTCCAAGACGAGAATACCCAACGCGATACGTTCGTTCTCATATTTATCCCGAAGTATAGCTAACTCCGTGATCTCATACACATATACATACCGCTCCTGCGGATTGTGGATCACGCCGTAATACCGATCATCCAGTTGAAACTCATCATGAAATTCCTTGGGTGAAGGCTCTTTCGATCCATCCTTATCCTTCTTCTCCTTCGGTTGGGGAAGATGGGGAAACAGGTTAAGCAGTGAATTCCCGACTACGGTCTTCTCATGAAACATCTCCGCAACAAAGCGGTTATGCCACTCTACTGTACGGTCTTCGCTGTACAGCACAATTCCGAATGGAAGCATGCTGACTGCCTCGCCCTCCATACGTTTAATACGAATGGTAAGACCATTAATGTAGTCGTTAAGCTCGCGTCGGAAAACGAGCTCTGCCTTGATCATGACGATTCCCAGCGCCGAAGCCAGTATCAGACTAATCAAACCAAGCGTCCAGTTATAGATAGTAACTAACATCACGAGTAGCAACAGCAGTATGAACGCCCATACGGTATAATAGCCGTGCCAGCGTTTCTTTAGAAATTTAGGCATGACTCATCACCCTATCGTTTTGATTTCGATATTGCCTCACGGATCGGGAACGCCAGATCAATAATGCCGACAATGCGAAGTGGACCAATGAAAAACACTGCCGCTCCCAATAAAAATGGGATAATCGGATTCCATTTTCTTGTATATGAGAGGAAAAAGAAGAAACCGATGGCCTGAATCATGAAACCAAGATTAATTAATGGTGACAAGTTCATCGCAATCATCTTCCAATATGATCCGTCATTTTGTCTGGATACGACCTCGATAATCAATGCGAGGAAATAATACCAGATCAATGCACGTGGCATACGCCATTCTCGTGCAGGTGGAAGTTTGGATACGTTTAAGCCCATAACACTAAGAATTGGACGAGCAATGATGTGTGTAATGAATGCCATGACCATCGATGTAACGACCAGCGCAAAAGGGATCATTAACTGGGTTTGTTTGGCAACATCTTCAGTCATCTCAGGGGTCCACACAAATCCATTAATCATCTGACTTGATGAATTAGTGAGCGGTTCAATAGTTAACTGAACCACATCTTTGATATAACTGGACAGATCGAATTGGAAAATCAGACTTCCTATCAAAAGTAACAGCAGATACTCAGCCAGCATCGTTCCGGCACCTGTCATTAAAGCAAACAATGCCGATTTTTGTTTCTTATATGCGTGCCCCATAACGATGGCCGGCAATATTAAGATCAATAAAAATAACAGATAAATCGGGTGAACCATAACCAAAATAATAGCAACAGGCGCAAGATGCAAAATAAAGGATCTTACAGGTAGTGAGGCATACAAAATAACTCCCGGAATCATCACAAAAAATATAGAGAGTACCGATAACGGAGTTAACAGCGAAAGTATCAGAAGTAAAAGTACTACACTCCAGACAGCTGATTTAAAGCTAAATTTCAACAAATTCACCTCTTACGCATATGATCTTCGAGCGCGGAAATATCCTGGTACCAGTCTTCAAGCTGGTGACCTTCCTGTTTGTGCTTTTTCAACTTCTCAACCAGCAGTGCATCCAGATCCTTAAACGGAATACCGAGCCTTCGGCCCAATATGTAACTGCTCATCATTAAACTGGCAAGACTATCTCCGATTCGAATCGTGCTGCCTTCCCATAATGCTTTGAATAATCGGGATACCTGATCAAGTACTTCGGTTTTCAGCCATTCAATCACTTTAGCACGCTTGGCTACATCCAGTTCTTTAGGCATTTGGCGAAAGTCACTCTCCCCGAAAAAGCTTTATTCTCGATTATAGCATAAAAAGGGGGCTGGCAAAATTACCCCAAAAAGCGCAGAAATCTCCGAAACTCCATGTCAGGTACGATGCCGAGCCCCGCACGTCTTATTCTTATATATTAGTAATAATCGCTGTGATTATCCCTGTCCGTTCATCATTTTGAAAAGAGTTCAACTTATTTTGCCTTCATGGACTCCTTGGCTACAATTCCTTCACAGTATTCGATGATCTGACTACGTCTCACAATGCCGATAAAACGCTCCATGTCATCCACGACCGGCACAAAATTCTGCACCTTAGCCAGATTAATTAAGTCCTCCATATTGGCATTAATAGATACCGGCTTGATATCGAGCCTTAGCGGAACATCTTTTAGCAGGAATTTTGAAGCGTTTTCAAATGATATCTTTCCCTCCGCATTTTTCATATACCACAATAGATCGCCTTCTGTAACCGTACCAATATATTTGCCTTCCTTATTCAAAATAGGCACTGCTGTAAACCGATGATACTCCATCCGTTCCAGCGTTTGCCGCAGTGTAGAGTCCGACGTCACACATGTAACCTCTTGTTTGGGCAGCAAAAAAAATGCGATGTTCATACCCTTGTATGTCCTCCTTGTTTATTTCTACTTCCAACATGCTCGCTCAACTTATATTATACGCTATAGAACGAAGGATGTTCCAAAAGGATGAAGTTCTTACACAATGAAAAGTCTCACACAAAGAAAAAAAAGCAGCCCGCTCATTAAACGTACTGCTGATTGTTGTGTAAGACAACCCATCTGTATGGAGTTAACTATTCAATCTTTTGCCGCTCAGGAATCATGACTTCACCGGCTGGGGTCGATTGATCCATCCAGTTTTTAATCAGTTCTTTGGCATATTCAACATCTTTCTTATCTGCACGGCCATAATAAATGCCGTTTTTACGCATACCTTCGCTCAAAATCGTGAAGCTGGAAACCTGCGGTTTCTCCTGTGTCAGAACCTGCTTCGCCAGATCGATAATAAAAGTAGGCTGCATGTCGGTCTGAAAATTATCCCCCATGATCTGAAACAGCTCAGGGATCTTCGCGATCTGGTTTACATTCAACATCTTGTCTGCAAAAGCATTCAGGAAAATTTGCTGCCGATTCGTACGGTTAAAATCACTGTCTTCACGGTATCTTACGTAATAAAGTGCTTCCTGTCCGTCATAGATCGGTTTGCCGCCTTTAATCGTGAACTGCTCATGATTTGGATCTTTGTTCACGATATCCTTATCAATTGGCAGTGATATGCCCCCAAGGGCATCAACCACCTTTTTGATCCCCTGAAAGTTAATCGTTGCGTAATAACCTACGTCGGCATCAAGGAACTTTTCCACCGTATTGATGGACATATTCTCCCCGCCGAAGGCATAAGCATGCGCAATTTTGTCGTAATCATCCGTCCCATCCTTATCCGCATCTCTTCCTACGATCTGTACATATGTGTCACGCGGAATAGATACAAGCAGCACTCGGGATTCCTTCGGGCGAATAACAGCATAGATGACTGCATCCGAACGTCCGCGTGACTTCTCATAGTCTCGTTTATCGGAGCCCAGAAGCAACACAGAGAATGGTTCTTTGCGATATACCGTTGGATCAGGCGTTTTATTGCCTTCCTGCGGCACATACGAATGTGTCAGCTGTGCTTCCACCGTATCAGCCAGAAACAGGTCAAATGCGGCTACAGCGAGCTGCTGACGGAAAACATAACCGCCAATGATCAAAACGACAAGGGATATGAGTGCTATATATAGGCCTTTGCGACTTTTCTTCTTCTTTTCTTTAGTTCTGCTTTTCATCCATCGATTCCTTCTTCACTCTCGAAATTGAAATTCTTTACTACCCATTAAACTTGGGTGACGTCTGATGACACGCCGTTCTCCAAACTTTTATTTCTCGTTGAGCTGGAGTACCGCTGATGCTCGTTCTATTGTAATCATTCCTGCATCGTGAAAAGTTACAATCGGGTTAAATTGAAAAGAACAGCAACTCCTTTTTTGGTTACAAAAGGTTCACTGTTCTTCTGATACTCTCGTATTTCTCCTTATGTTACGATGACCCTAGCGCCCCATCGGCATTCTGCTGTTTCTCTTTTTGACGAAGACGTCCAGTCACAAGGGCAACGACTAGCGTCAGCACGCTAAAAATAACCGCCGACCAGAACAGCCCGTTGTAACCTTGCCCTGTCGTTTGATGTACAGCCTGAAGCAACGTTTCTCGTATATTTGCATCTGGAATCCTCGACAATCCGGCCATCAGACTGGAGACATCATTTCCCGATGCTCCTCCAGAAGAATATTGCTCAAGCATGGCTGGCGGGATATCAATTCCCCGATCTGCCAAACCTGATTGGATATTTGAACCGAGGTTAGTAAACGAACGTGCGAGAAATCCGGCAAAGATCGTCGGTGCAATAGCCATAGCCATCTGGCGGAACAGGGAGCTTGTTGCTACCGCAATACCTTTATTGTTCTCACCTGCCTGTTCGGTCACCAGCACGTTGACTGGTGCACCTAGCATCATGCCAAAACCTATACCGACAAGGGTACTCGCAATGACAAACTGCCAGATATGCTCTACCCACAGCGGGAACAATAGGAATCCGATCGCAGAGAGCAAGCCTGCCATAGATAACGTCCAGATCGGACCTTTGCGGTCAACGAGGTATCCCCCTCCACCTGCTCCAATGCCCGAGGCCAGCGCAAGCGGCGTAAACCAATATCCAGAGGCTGTGCTCGATACACCCAGATATTGCTCGACAAAACCTGGAATGAATATGACGGAGGCCAGAATGGCACCTGAGAAAAAGGCAATAAGCAACGTCCAGCGGAAGGACGCAATGCCAAGCAACTTTGTGGAAACGACCGGTTCACGGTCGGACCCTTCCAACCTTTTTTCCATAAAATAAAAGATCACGAGCACAGCTACACCCGCCAAAAAGAAGCTATAGAACATCGGTGAAGCCAAGCTTTGAAGCATATTTACACCGTCCAGATTGCTGAAGCTGTACATCAGACTCAGTACGCCCAACGTTAAGACCGCTATACCGCTCCAATCGACAGCTGCCCGGCTGAGCTCCTGTTCTTCCTGGATATAACGGATGCCGGCAATGAACAGCAAGATTGCAATCGGTACGTTGATAAGAAACAACCAGTGCCAGTTCCCGGTAACATCAAGAATAAACGCACCGATATTGGGTCCAAGAATAGCTGCAATGCCGTTCATACCTCCCAGAAGGCCAAGAGCGGTACCCTGCCGCTGAGCAGGAAATTTGCTAAGTACATAAGAGCTTGCAATGATGAATATCCCGCCACCGCCAAGTGCCTGTATGACTCTGGCAATCAGGAAAAATGTAAACGAAGTACTGAGTGCAACAAGAAGTGATCCAATTCCAAACAAAGCAACCTCGATGAGAAACAGTTTCTTGCGTCCAAAACGGTCCGACAGCTTGCCCGCAATCGGTACGCTGATGGCAAGTCCAAGTGTGTACAGTGTAATCGTCCATGCACCCCACGTTGGGGATACACCAAACGAAGCATTTAACGTGGTCAGCGACGATGTAATAATTCCGTTATCCAGTGCAGCCATAAATACACCTACAGCAAAGAGAATCAATGGCCATTTCATTTCTTTTTGCATTCGAAGTCCCTCCTAAGTCTGATCTTGTTTCTCCCTCTTGTCGGTACACATTTGTCGGCTCACAATGATATTTATATAAACCCGAATGAATAGTAATGACTCACTGGTCATTTTAAAATAAAGCGAGTCTATATGTCAATTGATGAATATATTTAGATGCTTACCATGTATAACATTGGCATTTCATTTTAATGATGAATTTCTCTGTCTGTTGATCCGAAAAAAGAGGTTGTGCCCCAATCCCCTATGGGAATCAGAGAACAACCTCAGCTCTTGTTACTGCATTAAATGACGGTTCAGGAACTTCTCCATAGCACGGTAGAGATCCAGTCGGTTCTCCACATTGGCGAAGCCATGACCTTCATTCATTTTCAACATATAAGGTACATCTACTCCACGTTTACGCAACGCTTCGACAATCTGATCAGACTCTGCCTGTTTGACACGCGGATCATTGGCACCCTGAACAACCAATAATGGTGCTTTCATCTGATCGACATGGAAGAGTGGTGAGATTGCGGTAAGCAGCTCTTTATCCTTCACAGGATCACCTACACGCTCATAAAACAAAGTGCGCATCGATTCCCAATAAGGCGGGAGTGAGTCAAGTAGTGTAAAAATGTTGGATGGACCTACATAGCTAATCCCGGCAGCATATACATCAGGCGTGAAGGCTAAGCCAGCCAGAGCTGCATAACCTCCATACGAACCACCATAGATCGCTACTCGTTTCGGATCAACTGTACCTTCTTTTACCAGCCAGTTTACACCATCCGTGAGATCATCCTGCATCGCTTTACCCCACTGTTTATTACCTGCCTCCAAGAACTTCTTGCCGTAACCTGTCGATCCTCGGAAATTCACTTGCAGTACAGCATATCCACGACTCGCCAGAAACTGAACGTCTGGAATATATCCCCATGAATCGCGGGCCCACGGTCCGCCATGCGGAAGAACGACCAGTGGAATTTCAGAAGCTTTGGCACCTTGTGGTAGCGTTAGATACCCCTGAATGTCCAGACCATCACGAGACTTGAATGTAATTGGTTTCATATCTGCCATTTTGGTCTCGTCAATCCACGGAGCCGTATCCGCCAGCTTATCGAGTTTGCCTGTTTTTGAATCGTAGAAATAATACGTGCCCATCGCTTTGTCACTGTAAGCAATAAAGAGTACCTGCCCATTATCACTTGTGCTTACAATGCTGACCTCTTTACCAGGTACCTTGGCTTTGATATCTTGCATTAGTGTCTTGAAATTGTTATCAAAATACTCATAGTTGACCTTGTCTGTCTCATAGACTACTGCAAGGATCTTCCCTTTTTCCTTGGAAGGAATAACATTGCTCACATCCACATCCTTGTTTTCAAAAAGGGTTTTGATCACCTTCTTGGTTGCTGGATTGTACTCCACAATAGCCATTTTGTCTTGCTCCAGATTAGAGACGGCATACATGTTTTTGTTGTCGCTGGTAAACATGAAGGGGGCAAAAGTATCTCCCAGATCCGTTGTGATCAGTGGCTGGAACGGCTGATTCTCGGCCTCACGGTACATCAAGGAAGATACATTGCCATCACTGGATACGGCCACACGGATTTTCCCTTCATGGTCTGTCATCCAGCCTGTAATATTACCCGGGTTCTCGGCAGCAAGCACTGCTTCACCTGTTTTGATATTGATACGGTATACGTCAAAAATTTTCGGATCACGCTTATTCATGCTCACCAAAATCTCATCTGGAATATTCTCCAAAGAATCGACGAGCATAGCTCTTGTGTTTGGATAAGGCGTCAGATCTTTGCTGTTTTTGCCATCGATATCTGTAACATACAGGTGATAATTCTCATCTCCGGCCGCATCCTTGAAATACAGCAGTTTGTCATTGGTTGCCCATGCAAACCCCGCAATACTCCGATCCGTTTCACTTGTAATACGTACAGGCTTATCTTGACCATTTGCCGTAACCACGATGTTCATCCGATCGTTCCACGGCTCCATGTAAGCCAAACGTTTGCCATCTGGAGACATTTGGAAACCTGCCTGAGCAGGCTGTTTGAAGAAGTCCTCAAGCGGTGTGAGCCCTGCTTTCTTCACATCAAGGCCCAGCGCAAGATACAGTGCACTCGCAAATTCCCCATGTGTCACTGCTTGTTTCGCATGAAATGCACTACCTTCGATAATAAAATGTTGTTTAACTCGAACAGCATCATTCACATGTACAGCCGGGATTTGGTCAGCATCACTATAAACCACCTGGATCCCATTATCTTTCAGTTCAAATGCACGTGTGAACAAAGAGGCCATCTGGGCACGTGTGAGCGGAGCATCTGGAGCATAACCTGTAGCTTTACCTTGAATGAGTCCGCCTTGTTTCAACGAATAGATGGCTGGTGCGGCAGCATCATCTGCCGAAACGTCTGCAAAGCCTGTTAGAGTTGCCGGGGCATCCAGTTCAAGCACACGTTGCAAAATGATTGCAGCCTCTGCACGTGTAATTGGTGTTGCTGCTTCTTTCATTCCGTCCGTGGTACCGTCTATGTATCCCAGTTGTTGCAGGGTCTGTGTTGCTTTGGAAACAATCGATTCCGAGACTGCCGCCGTAGGTTTGACCGCTTCGGCTGCCTGCACCGCAGGCTGAATCAAAGCGATGGACATTGCCATGGACAGCGTGAGTGCATATACTCTTTTACTCATTGAGTTCAAAAGATTTCCCCCTTAAAAGTGAATTACGTGATATCCATATCCTATTTTACTATAATTATCCAAACTCCAACAGCGGCAACTTTCCTTGACATGGGGAGTATTCTAGTTCATTTTCGTGTTCGAAAACCCATAATTCATCAGCTTGCGTGTTTCAATGAAACGACCTTCTCGTGTATCCGTCCCAAACACAACTGAAATCAGCCGCTTGCCATCCCGCTCAGCTGTTCCAACGAAGTGGTAACCGCTGTCCTCATCATACCCGGTCTTTAATCCGTCATTGCCATCATAAGCATAAGGACCGCCAATTGAAGACAACATCCAGTTTGTATTGCTCATATAGATGCCTTTCTGGTGCAAGGACACTTGCATTTGATTAGAGATCTTAAGAATCTCGGGGTGATGGTTGAGCAAATACCTTGCAAGCTTGCAAGCATCCATTGCTGTCATCAATGTTTGTCCTTGGATATCCTGCGGGCGGTTAGGACCGAGCAGAGTCTCGCTTAGGCCTGTGGAGTTGGTGAAATAGGTATCCTCTGACAAGCCTATCTCAGCTGCCTTCTGATTCATCCGTTGTACAAATTGATGCTCTGAACCGCTAATGTGCTCTGCCAAAGCAACTGCAGCATCATTAGCAGAGTATACTGCCACCACTTGGAATAGCTCCTGAACAGTGAATCGGTCCCCCTGTTTGAGCGCAAGTTGATTGCCCCCAACTGAGCTGGCATACAGGCTTACATTCACTGGGTCATCCCAACGAATATCACCTTTCATTGCGGCTTCCATCACGAGTAACTCGGTCATTAACTTGCTGACACCTGCAGGAGCAATCTCCTCAGAGCCGTTATACTCCATGAGTACCTGTTCCGAATTCATATCCATTAAAACGGCCGATTCCGCTTTAATGCCTGGTTTACCAACCAGCATGTCCGGTTTTACTCCCAAATATATTATTATTAATAAAGTGAACAGCATTCCTGCCCGTTTCCACCATATTTTCATCGATTCATCACCTCTTACTTATATAGACGAAGCGAAGAGGCATTTTGTCTGCACTTTTTTGAAAAAAAGTTAAATTTTTTTTATTTTTTGGTTACAAAAAAACATGGACTCCATACACCCCATGCCAGAGTGTCGGAATCCATGTTTCGATCATCATTTTAAAGTAACCTTTTTCTGAATGGAAGGCACTTTAACATAAGTCAGATGAAGAGATTAATTGATTACTGAGCAACCACTGGTTTATCGGCATTTACAGCCAGATCGCTCAGGTAGACGCCTGTTCCATCACCAATCGCATAATTCATTACACGTTTGTTAACAGGAGCTACCACGGCACGATACAACGTTGGGAATACTGGAACTTCATCCACCATGTATTGTTGCCATTCATTGTAGATCTCTTTACGTTTATCTACATCAAATGCTTCAGCAGAGACACCACGTGCCAGCAATTTGTCATTCTCTTCACTGGAGAAACGCGGGAAGTTATAGAGTGCATCACGTCCATACAGACCTGATGGATCTACGTCAATACCAACACCCCAAGCCGCTTGATACACATCTACATTTGGATCATCTTTACCTGTGTTACCTACACGGTCATAGAAGTTGTTAAACTCGATCATTTCCAAGTTTACTTTCAGACCGATTGCTGCCCAAGATTGAACATAGTAACGTGCGAGCGGCTCAGCAGTGTCGCCACCTGTCATGGAAATAAAGTTGATTTCAAGCGGTGAACCGTCTGGCTTCGTGCGGAATTCTCCGTCCAGTTTGTAGCCAGCTTCGTCAAGCAATTTCTTTGCAGCTTCCGGATCATATTTCACACCTGGATTGTTGGAATCATGGAATTCAGGGTGAGAAGGTGGAATCAATGTTGTTGCATTCCAGCGAAGACCGTTGTAGAAACGTTTACCTACTTGGTCATTATCTACAGCCATCCACATTGCTTTACGCAGGTTTTTATCGCCCATTTTTGCGTCAGGATTGGATTTAACTTTATTGTTTTCAGCGTCCCACGTTCCCAGCTTGAAGCCGATATACGTATACGCACGGTCAATTGCACCCAGGAATTCTACATTGGAGAGGTTAGCATTATCTTTATACTGATCTGTCGGGAAGGCATCTACCAGATCTACTCCACCAGATTTCAGCTCTTGAACAACCGTTTTCGGGTTGATTACTTTCAGTGTCACTTTATCCAGTTTTGGAGCTCCACGCCAGTAGTCATCGTTTTTAACATACGTTACAGACTCACCTGGAGTAATGGTCTCTACTTTAAACGGACCAAAACCGATTGGTTTTTCACGTACCTCTTTGGAAGAAGACATTTTCGCTACATCCATGCCACCAAAGATATGTTTCGCTAATGGATATGTCCATACGCCGCCTGTCAGCAGGGATGGCGTTGCTTCTTTATACGTAATGCTGATTTGTTTGTCGCTCAACACTTTAATACCAGAGATTGTTTTTGCTTTTCCAGCATGGAAATCTTCCATACCTACAACACTTGTGAAGTTGGAATCATAACGCGGACCATCATAGCCTTTGCTACCAATAACTTCATAAGCAAACTGCAAATCTTCAGCCGTTACCGGCTTGCCATCATGCCAGTTTACATTGTCACGAATCGTGAGTGTAAACGTTTTGCCATCTTCAGATGTTTCGTATGTCGCAGCACCATCATTGGTGTAGACATAGTCTTTATCCCAAGCCAGCAAACCTTCGTCAAACCATTGCAGAACTTGTACATCCGGGTTACCAGAGTAGAAGTTGTAGTTCAATGTTCCTTCGAAAGCTGTATCCGATACGAGACCAAAGGTAAGTGATCCACCTTCAATAGCTGTACCTTCATTTGTTTTGACATTGCTGAAATCTTCAATGGAGTAAACGCCCTCTTCTTTTGTGGGTTTCTCCTCCGTTTTTCCTTCTTCTGTTTTTGCTCCCGGTGCAGGATTAGCTGCCTCTTTCTCGGAGCACGCCGCAAGCGCCAATACAAAGACCAGCATCATCGTGAAAAATAGTCCTCGTGAAAATAATCCCTTTTTCATGAACCTTTCCTCCCTTTTTTTAACCTCTTCTTTGTCTTGCATCCGTCGCACGTTTCAAGGCCTGTCCGACATTATTTATACTCAACATCAATACCAGGATCAGTAATGATGCAGGTAGCCAAATCCACCATCTGTATTCCAAGGTTTGCGGATTACGTGCGTAACTTACGAGTGTTCCAAGACTTGGTGTACTTTCCGGAAAACCAAATCCCAGGAAAGACAGCCCGGATTCAAGTCCAATATTGGCTGCGAGGTTCAATGTCATCGTAACGATGATTATTGAACTCAGATTAGGAAGAAGCTGAGATACAATAATTTTAAAGTGAGAAGATCCAAGTGTTTTGGATGCTTTAATATACTCCAGTTCGCCCTCCTGAAGTGCCTTGGATCGAATCAACCTGGCAATTCCCATCCATAGGAAGGCGGTCATTATGAGCGAGAATGAAACGATGTTATATTTCGGTACAGCTGTTACAAAGGCGATAACCATCATTAAGAAAGGCAGGATCATGAAAAAGTCGACCACACGCATGAACATATTATCAATCATGCCGCCGAAATATCCCGAAAGTACACCAACCAGAATACCGATGAATCCAGTCATTATAGTAACTAAAATACCAATGGTTAACGAGTTTCTCGTTCCAATGACAAGCTGACCGAATACATCTCGACCACCATAGTCTGTTCCCAGCCAGTATTGCGCGGATGGCGGCTCATATAGTGCAAACAAGTCGACTTTAACAATGTCGTCCTGATTCAGAATCATAGAGGATCCATATACAAGAAGGATGACAAGCCCCAGAAATATGAGTGAAACGAGGGCTAGTTTGTCCCTGGCCAGTTCTCGCCATAAGATATTTAAGCTGGAAGGACTTTTATCAACTTTCTGTGAAGTTACAACAACATCATTGGCCTTGCTCATCTGTTTTCACCCCGAAATCTTCAAGTTCTTACTTAATGCGAATACGCGGATCGACCAATCCCAGAATAATATCAGACAGCAGTGAGCCTAGAATCGTAGCAATTCCGTATAATAATACGAGCGCTGTGACTACACTGAAATCCCGTAATAAGATGGAATTCAGGAACAACTGTCCCATACCTGGGTAGCTGAATATACTTTCAATGAAGATGGTCCCGCCAATTAGCCCCGTAATTTCATACCCGAAAAATGCAGCAATCGGCAACAGGGAGTTTCGCAAAATATGTCTGTTGTAGATCCGGGATTCCGAAGCACCTTTGGCTCTTGCTGTGAGTACAAATTCTTTGTGTTTGATATCAATAATCTCACTGCGTAAATATTGTACCGTGGATACGGTGGAGATTAACGCCATCGATAAGGCTGGCAGAAGCAAATGGTGTATCTTACTTATGGCATATTCAAATGTTCCTGGCGTAAGCCCTGGAGCCACACTTCCCCCGGTCGGGAACCAGCCAAAACGGAAACCAAAAATCCAGACCATGAACAGAGCGAAAATAAAGAGCGGTGCTGCAAAACCCAGATACGTGTATCCTGTGATCAAACGGTCAGACCAAGTATCGTTATAACGACCACTGATAATACCGAGTGGAATAGCAATAAGATACGTAAGAATGAGTGTTGCCAAAGCAAGCCAGAAAGTATTGGCAATTCGTTGACCAATAAGATCTGTTACTGGCATTTTGAAACGGAAAGATTGTCCGAAATCACCCATTGCAGCATGTCTGATCCAGTCCCAGTACTGTATGTACCATGGATTGTTCAGCCCCAGTCGTACACGCTGTTCTTCTAGCGCTTTGGGATCAATACTTGGATCAAGCAAACCCGTTAATGCATCACCTGGCATGGCTTTGGCCATCAGGAAGACCAGAATACTGAGCAAAATAACTTGAGGAATCATTATAAATATTCGGCGTACAATAGTTTTCCACATATGGCTTTCAACCTTTCTGAGGTAAAGCTACCCGGTGAGTATCGGAAATAGATTGGAGCGAATAAGCAAGCCCTTCCTCATCGAAGAAATTGCGGTATGAGTTTTCATACTCGGATTTGATCTGCTGTCGGAAAGCTATCATTTCCTCACGTTTGGTCGGGTCCATATCCGGAATCGCTGCAATAAGACGTTTAGTATAGATATGTTGGGGATTTTCAAAAATATCATCTGTTGTCCCTTGTTCCACATATCGACCTTTATACATAATTCCGATCTGGTCGCACATATGGCGAATAATGCCCAGATCATGACTAATAAACAAATAAGTCAGATTCAGTTCCTTCTGGATCTCCTGCATGAAGTTGAGCACTTGGGCTTGTACAGACACATCAAGTGCAGATACAGGTTCATCAGCAATGATCAGTTTTGGCTTGAGTGCAATCGCACGAGCAATTCCAATCCGTTGGCGCTGTCCTCCCGAAAACTCATGCGGATACTTGTAGATAGACTCCGGACTTAATCCTACCTTCTCTAGCAAGTTACCAACCTGTCTCTTCTCTTCTGTTGCCGTTAGTCGCTCATAGTTTCGGAGAGGCTCAGCAATGATGTCCATAACACGCTTCTTCGGATTAAGAGACGAGTAAGGATCTTGGAAAATCATCTGTACATCCCGCTGAAGCTGGCGATCTTTGCGTCGTTCTTTGGTCAAATCCCTGCCATTAAATAAAATTTTGCCACCCGTCACATGATTCAGACCAATCACAGCTCTGCCTGTTGTTGTCTTGCCCGAACCGGATTCTCCAACAAGCCCGTAAGTCTGGCCTTCCTCAATGGAGAAGCTGACATCATCAACAGCCTTGACACTGCTTATCTCCCGTTTCAGTAATCCTCCGCGAATCGGAAAGTGTATTTTGAGTCCTTCTACTTCAAGTAGTGCCATTATGTTATTCCTCCTCCGCTTGATCAGGGAAATGAAAGTGCTGATAGCAGGTACACCTTACAAAGTGTCCTGGTGCAATTTCATGCATCTGCGGGTTATCTTCATGAGCTGATTCACTGATCCATGGAATACGAGCCTTGAATCGGCACCCCTGCCGAGGAAGATTTTTAAGAGAAGGCACAATGCCTTGAATGACATGTAATTTAGATTTTTCTTCACTGAGAGTGGGAATGGAATTAAGCAATGAACGTGTATACGGATGCTTGGCATTGCTCATCAACGTGACGATATCTGCAATTTCAACAATTTCACCTGCATACATAACAGCTACGCGGTCAGCCATCTCAGCCACTACACCTAAATCGTGTGTGATCAAGATAATACCTGCATTAATCTCTTTCTTCAGGTCTCGGATTAGCTCCAGGATCTGCAGCTGGATGGTAACATCGAGTGCTGTCGTTGGTTCATCGGCAATTAATAGTTCTGGTTTGTTGGCAATCGCAATCGCGATGACAATTCTCTGTCTCATGCCACCAGATAATTCGTGGGGATATTGCTTATATATTTGTTCGGGACGTGGAATCCCTACCTGGTTCAATAAGTGAATAACCTTGTCTCTCTTTTCTTTGGAGGACAGCCTCGGTTGATGAAGTGTAAGAATCTCTTCGATCTGTTCACCTATGATCATTAGAGGGTTAAGTGCGGATAGTGGATCCTGAAAGATCATGGCCATTTCTTTTCCGCGTAGTTTGTTTAATTTGTTAGGGGAGATGTTCGCGATATCTTGCCCTTTGTAGAGAATCTGGCCTTCGATTTTGGCTTTGTTATGCAATCCCATTAGAGAAAATGCAAACGCACTTTTACCTGATCCTGATTCGCCCACAATTGCCAATACTTCATTCTTCTTAACCTTAAGATTAACGTGATCAACTGCTGCATAATAATTATCTTCAATTCTGAATGATGTCGTTAAATCTCTGACTTCCAATAGCTCATTATTCAAATCAATCACCCTAACCCCGTTATTTCCGCAGACTGTATTCGTAAGTAGAAGAATGCATCCACTGTATATTTCCATGTTCTTCAATAAATTGAACAAAAGTGTATACAACATACCTTATCGTTAACAGAATCAAGATTATAGTCTTCAATTTAAACCATTGGTCAATTAATGTTGATAATTCCTACAGGAATTATACATACAAATAATTACTGTAATCATACGTGTAATTTTAGTTAACGTCAATCATTATTTTGAGATTTTTGGAATAAATGTTTACTAAACTACAGTTCTGGGTAATAGTTATGTTTAAAAGCTATACTTGCCAAGGTTTTTGCGTAAAACGTAAGGTTATTTGGGTATGTTTCATAATTATAAGAGGTATTTTGTATTAATCATTATAGATTCATATATAACATGCCTATTACATGAAGTGTAATTCCAATATTAATTAACGTGAGAAAAAGTTAGTTGGTGTGAATATCGTGTCATATTTACGGGGATTATGTCGTTTAAAATTTATATATATAAGAAGTCATACAAACCCGATTTATATACAGTTATTCAAGGTTTGTATGGTGTGCGTAAAAATCTAGTTATTATAGTATAGTTTTATTTAATTGTTGCTGTAAAGAGTTAATTGTCACTTTTGAACATTTATTTTACAAAAGAAAGAAAAAAGTCCTGCAACAAGCAGGACTTTTCTAATAATTATTCATAAATATGCATATATACTATTCATTTTATGGTTCAACCGGGGGTCTTTTACCACGCTTTAAGTCACGAATGCTTAAACCAAAATCCATCTGCAAATGCGGATAGTCCGGAAAATTAGTCCAGTCTCCACCCCAGGTAAAGCCCAGTTCTTTCGCTAAATCAACAACTTCCATCCAATCTGATTTACCATTGCCATTATCATCTCGCTCCATATCCCATACAATCTCTCCGTCCGGAGTCCTCAATGCAAAATCAATGGCAAGTCCATAGTTATGATAAGATTCCCCACCTCGTGCATTCGTAACAATATTACCAGAGGACGATCGTCCTTGAGCAAACAGAGTATCCTGTTCTTCCTCACTTCGGTATCCGTGTGTAACCACAACATTTATGCCGCGTCTGGCAGCCATCCGGACTAATACGCCTTCACTTTCAGCAACAACCGGGTGCAAACCTGTAATTGGTAAAGGCTCAGGGATTGTCTCTTCTTTCCATAGCTCTCCCAAGTCTCCCTTTTGTTGCAGCCATACATATACAACCGATAGGATCATCGTTGCGATTATCCAGTTCCTTAAGCTTTTCTTCCTTCGCTGTCTTTCTTTACGTTGTGATGAATTCATATACTCTCCCAGGTCTAATCTATTGATGAACCACTTTCTTCGCTATACGAATAGGCTCATCTATGGCAGACTACATTCTATTATAATTCATCTTAGCTTTGAAAGCTTCTTCTGTAAAACTACATGATTATACGTTTTCATTTTCCTTTAAATTTCATGTTTTTTTTATCATGAGTCGTAGCATTTATAGAAAAAATAAAAAAGCAGCCGGCTATAAGCCGACTGCTCTTGTATGCAAACTGAGTAAAGACTACTCAGTTGTGTATGGCAGCAATGCGATTTGACGGGAGCGTTTGATTGCAATCGTCAGCATGCGTTGATATTTAGCGCTAGTACCTGTTACACGGCGTGGCAAAATTTTTCCACGTTCGCTGATAAATTTACGAAGCAAGTCCGTATCTTTATAATCGATGTGAGTAATTTTGTTCGCTGTGAAGAAGCACACTTTACGACGTTTGTTGCGACCACCACGACGTGCCGGTCTTTTATCGTCTCCGCCTTCTCTTTGCTTGAAGCCCATGCTTTTCAGTCCTTTCCTATCATGTAACCCATATCTCCTAAGGAGTATCGGCCCACGTTAAAATGGCAAATCATCATCCGATATATCAATCGGTTTTCCGTCATCGGAAAAAGGATCCTGATTGTTGCTACGCGCAGCATTATTATTGCTGGCACGTCCGCCGCCGCCTCCATAAGAAGGCTCTTCACGCATAGGTTGTCCCCCGCCGCCACCGCCTTCGCGGTTAGCTGACTCCAAGAAACGAACATTATCGGCAATGACTTCGGTCACGTATACACGCTTTCCTTCGTTATTCTCGTAGTTCCGTACTTGAATGCGTCCTTCGACTGCAGCCAGACGACCTTTACGCAAATAATTTGCACAAGTCTCAGCAAGCTGTCTCCAGGTTACGACCGGAATAAAATCTGCTTCCCGCTCTCCTCCTTGGCTTGTAAACGGTCTGTCTACGGCCAAAGTAAATTGTGTCACGGCTACTCCTGCTGGAGTGTAACGCAACTCAGGATCCCGGGTTAACCGGCCGATCAGAATGACACGGTTCAACAATGTAATCCCCTCCTTCTGAGCGTATTGGTGCGATAATCACGAGTTATCGTCTTAGGCAGACTTAACGTCGTTGGTAATGAGATAACGAATTACTTCGTCAGAAATCTTCATGAGACGCTCAAGCTCAGTAACTACTGCTGGTTCAGCAGTGAAGTGTACCAGAACATAAACACCATCACGGAATTTCTTGATCTCATACGCAAGACGGCGTTTACCCATAACGTCGTGAGCTGTAATCTCACCACCGCCGTTGGAGATGATGCCTTGGAATTTATCGACTGTAGCTTGAACAACTTCTTGCTCAACGTCAGGACGAATAATGTACATCACTTCATATTTGCGCATAATTTTCACCTCCTTATGGACTCTGGCCCTCAATCCAGGTTGAGAGCAAGGAACGAGCACAAACTCGAACTATATTAATATAACAAATACGCTGACGAAATGCAAGCAAACGTTCCCTGTGCATATTGGTACATAATCTCTAACATGAATAGCCCTCTGCTGGAACAGACTATAGAAGTAACAATGATCTCATTCTGTGGAGGAGGCTGCTTATTATGGGCGAAAGAACCGAGTTTGAACCGGGAGACAAAGCGCCAAACGATGGAGAGTATACTGAAGTGGGAGAAAAAAGTTTTCACACGGAGATTAATGACCCCAAGCGAGTAACCTTGAAAAAAGGCGAAGCCTTTCCGGAAACGAGCAATCAAAACCGCAAGTGGAAAAAGCTTACCAAAGCACGCGTCCACTAAATATTTTTTCATGACCGCGTATATAAAACGTCAGTTAGCACATAATACAATCAGGCGGTGCACGAGAGAGGTGTGGTTCCGTTGGACAACGAAGCCGATTTTTCGCTGTTGGGGATGCATCACGTAATATAAGAAGCTTGTGGGTGTGTAAGACCTTTGTCTGAAGCACGGGTATTGCTGCAAGCAGTACAGCCAGCGTTTCTGTCGTTACGACTGATGATTGTGATCTAACTAAACATGTGCCGCCGGATAAAGAGCCCTTAGGGGCTCTTTGTTTCTTTACTTCTTTATTTTTGTTTACTTTTGGACAACTATTTTTATAACATGCCATATGAGTAAATTACACATGAAAAAGGACTTCCCCATTGGGAAGCCCCTTAACCATTTTTTATAAGAACTCCATTCCATGGAGCTATGTACATTATATCTTTCACTGAACAATAAAGACTGAAGTGGCGGAAAGGGTGGGATTCGAACCCACGCACGCTGTGACACGCCTAGCTGATTTCGAGTCAGCCCCCTTGGGCCTCTTGGGTACCTTTCCGCAGCAAAATTGATTATATCACGCTTGTAGAAGGAAATCAACACCTATGCCCTGCCTGCATGTAAACGCTATTCCCCCAGTACATTTCAGCACACCTATCTGGATAAATCATGCGGCTCAAACCGGGGATCTGTTTTCCTCTTCTACCTTATCCTCAGGACTCCGCATCCTCTTCAACCGAACGAAGCACTTTTTTCATGTTTTTCTCAAACTTGGCCCGGGGAATCAACACGCTATGCTTACAGCCAACACACTTGATCCGGATATCCATCCCCATACGAATGATCTCCATCTCATTGCTTCCACAGGGATGCTGCTTTTTCATCTGTACGATATCTCCAAGCTGGAAACTTTTACGCTCCACCTGCACCATCTCCCTCATTATTATCCATCGCAGCCGCCTGCTCCAATGCAGCCAGTTTGCTTCTCTCATGGTACTCGAGTATTTTCTTTACATCTCCCTGAATTTGGCGCTCCACCGAAGACCTGGAGTTCGGCATACATTCTGCTACCACACGAATGACATAATCAGAAGTGGACATCGACTGGATACCTAGCACATCCGGCACCTTCACAATATTCAGATCTCGTTCTTCAATGCCTGCGAGTGATTGCTTCACCAAATGTACGGACTCATCCAGTGTCAGATCAGCCTTCATCGGGATATCCACTACAGCGAGCGAATTAGACATCGAATAGTTAGTCACACTTGCAATCGTACCATTCGGAATGATGTGTACTTCCCCTTGCCAGCTTACCAGTTTGGTTGTTCGTAGACCGATAACCTCAACCGTTCCTTTAAACGTCCCTGTCTGAATCACATCTCCTACAGCGAACTGATCCTCTAATATAATGAAAAATCCCGTGATAACATCCTTCACCAATCCCTGTGCGCCAAAACCAATCGCGAGTCCCAAGACCCCGGCACTGGCCAGCAGTGGACCAACTTGAACATTGATCTCCGATAACAGTAGCAGAATCATAATAAAATTACATGTTATCGACGTCGCATTTTTCAGCAACTCACCAATCGTTATAAACCTTCGCGGATTCACACGTATTTTGCCTTCTTGCTTCCGTGCCATCGAACGATCAATAACCCGGGACACCACTTTAATCACAATACGGCTGATAATGAAAATAATGAGGATGCGAATCGAACTGAACATGATGTTAAGCCACATATCCGTATCCGAAATTTTAGCCCACACTTGATCCGTCCAACGGATGGCGTTAGTCACTGCCTGTTGAGGCGTTTCATTACCAGAAGTACTTCCTTGGGCAAAATAAAATGACATTTGATCACCCCTCTACATCGGTATGTTATCATAGCTGTCTTCGGTTTTGAAATAGAGGCCACGAATCTCAACAAACTCATCACGAATAATTTTCTGTACTCGCATCAGATCCTCTTTCGGAAACTGAATGCACAGTGCACATCCCGCCGTAATCTCCTTAGGTGTTGGAAACAGATCGATTTCGATCTCGGCAAACTCCAGCAGCATCTCCGCGCGCAGTGCCTGCTGTGTTGAATCAAAAGCAATCAGCATCCAATTGTCCATCCATTCGTCCATGTCCTGCTCCTTTCACCCATCAGCGGCTCTCAGGCAAAAAGCCTGTCCTTGCGAAGTATAAAACACTCTACCTTTCCATATACTGATACTACTATTCCAAGGGAAAGGATAGATCCTATGAATCCTACTTCGCGTTCCTTTTCGTCGCAAGATATGACCAGTTTGAAAATTCCTCACACTGATCCAGGCGTACACTCCGCCATTGTACATCGTTTAATGTTCCATCTCTACAAAGCTCATTCCTTGCAAAATGTAGTGATTGTCTGCATCGGTACAGACCGCTCCACAGGTGACTGTCTCGGACCGCTGGTAGGGACGTCACTCGCCAAATGGGACAGCCCCCTGTTCCATCTGTATGGCACATTGGATGAGCCTGTTCATGCTGTAAATCTGCAAGATACACTGCACAACATTTACAACACCCATCACAATCCATATGTGATAGGTATTGATGCCTGTCTCGGTCAATCCGCAAGTGTCGGTTGCATTCAGGTGGTTAACGGCCCGCTTAAACCTGGCGCAGGGGTGAATAAAGAATTACCGCCGGTCGGCGATATCCATCTGACAGGTATCGTTAACGTCGGCGGTTTTATGGAATACTTTGTGCTTCAGAACACACGACTAAGTCTCGTTATGCGGATGTCTGAAATTATAGCAAGCAGTCTCTATTCGGCAATTCGGGAGTGGCATACCCGGTCTACTCTGCTTGCTGTGCCAGAGTAATGGCTTCCTTTTCCTCTGGGGAAAGTGTATACGTTGACTCTCCCCCTTTTAGAGGTTTTGCATATACATATGAACCGTCACGGTTAAATAACCCGGTAAGGATCATACCGTCCTGGCTTTCATTAATCATGGCTATCGAAAAGCTCAGGTCGCTGCCACGCTCTCCGTACGCGTTATATCTTTTCACACCGACCTTGCCCTGAATACGAGCCAGCTTCTGCAATGCTGTTTGCAACTGATTCGTTTGCAGCTTGTGTTCATCCTCAATGCTATCCATCTGAATCTTCAGATTGATTAGCAGAGACTCCAGATCCTCCACGCCACTGCCAGCCATCATGGCTTCGTATTTACGTTTAAACTTCCGTAACTTTGCCCCTTGAGCAATACTCACGATCAGTAAAATCACCGTAAGCAATGCCAATCCGCCAATAATCCACAATAGCTGTTCCAGAATCAGCTCATTTAATTCAGCCATGTAAGTGCAACTACCCCTCTATGTTTTTGATCAGATTCACGTCTGTCCGTAGTCCTTAGCTTTTATTATAAATCAACCCGTTATCCAAGGAATTAATCATATATTTCCATTTTAAATAACAGAATGTTGAAAACTTTTTGTAACTCCTACTTCACTGCTGTCAACTCCGTTATGGCCCGAATAAGTTCATCGACCTCTTCATGGGTAGAATTGTATCCTACGCTTGCTCTAACAGCTCCGGTAGCCGTTGTACCGGCAGCCTCATGTGCAAGTGGAGTACAGTGGAAGCCTGAACGGACAGCAATACCATAGTTCCGATCCAACTGAAATGCCAACTGAGCTGAATCATATCCCTCAATTATATAGGATACTAATCCTGTTCGTGGTTGTCCAATGGCTGGGCCCAACATTTGAATGCCTTTAATGGATGATAACCCGTCCATTATATGCTGTGAGAGTTCCCATTCATGCTTGTAGATTATATTGGGTGTCATAGCAAGTACATGTTTCACCCCTGCTCCCAATCCAGCTATCCCTACCGTATTAGGCGTGCCTGCTTCATAGCGATCTGGACGCACTTTAGGCTGCTCAACAGCTTCGGATTGGCTGCCAGTACCTCCATGAAGCAGAGGTTGCACATCAAGCTCAGGAGCGATATACAAGCCGCCTGTACCTTGGGGTCCCAGTAAACCCTTATGACCTGGAAAAGCAAGCAGATCGATGCCTAGTCGTCCTACATCAACTGGTATGACTCCGGCGCTTTGTGCAGCGTCTACCAGTAATAGAGCCTGATATTTTCGGCATAGTTGTGAGATTTCTTCAACTGGCATAATACTACCCAACAGATTAGAGCTGTGTGTGCACACAACCAAACGAGTGTTTTTCCGAAACATCTGCTCCATCTTTTTCATATCCATAATTCCGGAAGCAGTAACGGGCACATAATCAACCTCAATCCGCCCCTGTTTACGAAGGAATTCCAAGGGACGTCGAACTGAATTATGCTCAGCCATCGTGGCTATGACGTGATCACCGTCTCGGAGAACTCCTTGAATTGCAAGGTTAAGAGCTTCGGTCGTATTGGAGCCAAATACAATATCATTGGGATTTTTAATACCAAACAGAGTTGCTAACCCTTTTCTCGTTTCAAACAAAACCCTGCTAGCTTGCACAGCCATACGATGACTACCCCTACCCGGGTTAGCACCAGCAAATTCAAGGGCATTCATCATCGCCTCACCAACAGCAGGTGGTTTAGGCCAAGATGTTGCTGCATGATCCAGATAGATTAGTTTCTCCATCTTCCTACCACCTCTGCTTATAAGGAATAATTACAGGGTTTGCCCACAAACAAAGAATGACATATCGTTTCTCCAGGACACAGAGGCGATATGTCATGACATGAGTAGCTCTGCGTGTTGTAATGATCCAACCAAGGTGTTATTGCAACAGTTCTAATAACCGTTCGAGATCCTGTTTGCTGTAGTAGTTGAGCTCTATTTTACCTTTATCTTTCTGGCCATGTTTGATTTTCACTGTCGTTTTGAACCGTTCCCGCAGTGATTCCTCCAAGGTGTCGATAAAAGGATCTTTCTTTTTAAGCTTCGTTTTAGCCTTATCACCTGTTTTGGAACGATCCAATTGTTGAACCGCTTCCTCCAGCTCACGGACACTCCATTGCTGTTCAATAGATTGTTTAGCAAGTTGCTTGACCAGAACTTCATCTTTCACGCCCACGATGGCTCTAGCATGGCCCATCGACAATGTTCCACGTGAAACATAATCCTTTACTTCCTCTGGTAAAGCCAACAGTCGCAAGAAGTTAGCTATATGGGAACGTGATTTGCCTACCTTTACAGACAGCTCTTCCTGAGTCAATGAGAATTGATCCATTAAGCCCTGATAGGCTACTGCAACTTCCATTGCATTCAGGTTTTCACGCTGCAGGTTCTCGATCAAGGCAATTTCCATCACCTGTTGATCATTGAATGTACGAACAACAGCCGGAACGGTCGCGTTACCGCAATACTGTGATGCCCTGAACCTGCGCTCGCCTGCAATAATCTCATATCCCCGAAGTACAGGGCGAACGATAATAGGTTGAATGACACCATGCTGCCGGATTGATTCCGCCAGTTCATGTATTGCTTCCTCATCAAATGCTTTACGCGGCTGATAAGGGTTAGCCCGCAGTTGGCTAATCGGGATTTCTACGACTTTATCGTCGTCATTAATTGAAAGCGAAGGAATGAGGGCATCCAGTCCTTTTCCAAGCCGCTTACTCATAAGAAATCACTTCCTTTGCGAGCTCTAAATACACTTCCGCTCCTCGGGAACGGGGATCATAGGTAATAATGGATTGCCCGTGAGATGGTGCCTCACTAAGTCGTACATTACGCGGAATAATGGTTTGATACACTTTTTGCTGAAAATACTTCTTCACTTCTTCGATAACCTGAATGCCGAGATTCGTACGAGCATCAAACATCGTCAATAATACACCTTCAATCTGAAGAGAGGTATTCAGATGTTTTTGTACGAGTCGGACTGTATTCAGCAATTGGCTTAACCCCTCCAATGCATAATACTCACATTGAATCGGAATAATCACGGAATCAGAGGCAGTCAGTGAGTTGATTGTCAACATACCGAGCGATGGCGGACAATCAATCAGAATATAATCATAATTATTTCTCACGAGTGCAAGTGCCTTTTTCAGGCGAACTTCTCGTGATATGGTGGATACCAATTCGATCTCGGCTCCGGCAAGTTGGATCGTTGCAGGTATGATATGAAGTCCCTCAATCTGTGTCTCTGCAATCGCTTCTTGGGGAGGCACATCATTAATAAGAACATCATATATACAATTCGCCACATCTGCTTTATTAATCCCGACTCCACTCGTTGTATTCCCTTGGGGGTCAATATCGACAAGCAGTACCTTTTTCCCAAGTGAAGCAAGTCCTGCACCCAAGTTAACGGATGTCGTTGTTTTCCCCACACCGCCCTTTTGATTTGCTACGGCCATAATCTTAGACAATACCTTCACCTCAAATAAAATAGGAGTCTTTTCTTGTAGGTTGTGAGTTACAGTTAATACTAAGCAGGCGACCACCCGTCCACACGAACAACAACTACCGTTTCTTTAGCAAAACGATTTGTTCCCTTCACGTCACATGACAAAACTGACTGTATAGACAGAAAAAGCGGCCATTGCCGCCATAAGCTTCAATTATTTGCGTTTTGGAATATGAATAACGATTTCGTAATGATCCTCATGATCAGCTTCTTTAGTTTTAATATCCATACCTGACCCTGTTACCATATCGATGGACTGACGAATCGTATTAAGTGCGAGCCTAACATCTTTCGTAAAAGATATCCGCTTGGACTTTTTAATTTTGGAAGCTTCTTTATAAAAAGCAACACGAACTTCGGTCTGCTTTACATTCAATTCCTTATCAATAATCTCGCCCAGCAATTTCAATTGCAACTCTTCTGTATCCAGGGACAACAAGGCCCTTGCATGGCGCTCGGATATCTTCCGTTCCATCAAAGCTGCTTTCACACCTTCTGGAAGTTGCAACAACCGAATCTTATTGGCAATGGTAGACTGGCTTTTGCCAAGTCGTTGAGCAAGGCTCTCCTGTGTCAATTGATGCAGATCAATCAACTTTTGGTAAGCAACCGCTTCCTCAATAGAGGTTAAACCTTCACGCTGCAAGTTCTCAATCAAAGCAATGGATGCTGCTTGAGAATCGTTGAATTCGCGTACGATGGCCGGGATGTGTTCAAGGCCCAGTTTGCGAACAGCACGCCAGCGGCGTTCCCCAGCAATAATCTCATATGATCCATTCCGAACACGAACAACAATGGGTTGAATGACACCATGTGTTTTGATCGTTTGCAACAACTCATCAATCTTATCATCATCAAAAATAGTACGGGGTTGATACGGACTGCTCACAATTTCATCAACCGGGACCTGTTTAATCTCATCTCCGTTATTGCGCTCCGCCAAACCAAACAACTTCGAAAATTGTTCTTTCATTCCGTAGATTACCACCTAGTTTCGTAATAGCTCCCGCGTATCAGCAGGTGCTTCTTATTCCATAAGCGAGACAACACTTCCATCGTTCCTGAAATAAGTTATGCCATTCGTATGACTTGCTGCGTAGCAGCATCAAATACTTCACCATCTATTAATATGAACTTAATCTATGATCACTGTTAACGCAGAATCCGATACTTCTATTCTATCATCTTTTTCACCATAATCCTATGTTTACCTATTCTTTAGAGACAGCAAATTTTCCTGCTTTTCTTTCACATTGATCGGGAAAATAAGAAAGAATAAAGCATCATACCAACCTTACGCTCTATTATTTGCAAGGAGCAAAATGATTCTGATTATTCTGATTGCATATCAGTGGAACTAAAGGTTTCTACATGAAACAATCTAGCATCAAAACATTTCGAATCGCTATTTTCCTAGATTTGTTTGATTCCCTTTCAATAGAACAAATCTGGTGATAACGAAAAGCCTATGCTTCCAATTCACCTTTTTTTCAGAAAGCTTTTGGCTTCGCTTTGCAGGCTTTTTTGACCTCTCCGTTCAACGATTGGAACAACACAGTCATTTACTTCATTAGCTAACGCATCTTATAGATCATCTCTATTCTGATTTATTCTTAATTAAATCCATGCTAATAGAGGAAATATACGAAAAAATCAAAGAGGATGTTTCACGTGAAACATCCTCTTTGTATATTGCTGTTCTATATTTCAACATACTATTTTGTTTTATCCTTATGCCCTAATTCTACACGAGTGGCGTTTTAAGTGGTGTTCCTGGTTTACGAGGATACTTATGTGGTGTCTTATCAAATTTCTGAATCAAAATGATATGACGTTCCGATTCCTCCACTGGCAGTTGGAATGGATGAACAGCCTTCACCCGTCCTTTTAACTGATTAAAACTAAACTCCGCTTCCTTCATTTCATCCCGTGGGTCCCCGCCCTTCATCGCAGCGAACATTCCGCTTTTACGTACAAAAGGAAGGCAGAACTCATTCAGTACCGCCAGCTTGGCTACTGCACGCGCAGTAACCAGATCATAGCTGTCCCGGTATCCTTCTTTACGTCCCAGCTCTTCAGCACGACCGTGAATCAGCTCTACCTGTTCAAGACCAAGTGTATCGACTACATGCTGCAAGAAACCAATCCGTTTATTTAATGAGTCAATAATCGTAAGCTGAATATGGGGAAAACATATCTTCAGCGGTAATCCTGGAAACCCAGCTCCTGAACCAATATCAGCAAGCTTATTTACTTTTGTCATATCTGTATAGAACGCTAACGATACTGAATCATAGAAGTGTTTCGTATACACTTGCTCCCGATCTGTAATACCGGTCAGATTCATTTTTTCATTCCAGGATACAAGTTCTTTATAATATAGTTCGAACTGTTCCAGCTGAAGTTCTCCTACTTCTAAACCATGTTCTTTCAAGCGCAGCTGCAACTGCTGTTGAATATCGTCCATTATTGTCCCCTTGCTGCGGTAACGCGGTTATAATGCTCAAGATAGACAAGCAAGATAGAGATATCAGCAGGCGTTACACCCGCAATACGAGACGCCTGACCAATGGAGATTGGTCGGATTTTCGCCAGCTTCTGCTTGGCTTCCATCGCAAGACCATGAATCTCATCATATACGATCGTGTCTGGAATTTTCTTTTTCTCCATTTTCAGCAAACGTTCCACGTGGATCAATTGCTTCTCAATATAACCCGCATATTTAATTTGAATTTCGACTTGTTCCTTCATATCAGCAGTCAATTCCACCTCGGAAGGAGATACTTGCTCAATCCAGTCATATCCAATCTCCGGACGACGCATCAGGTTCAGCAATGTGCTTCCATCCTGGATCGGTGTAGAACCAATCTCTTCCAGTTTGGCATTAACTTCAACAGGACGTACCTTTGCATCTTTCAAACGTGCAATCTCCTGCTCGACTTTCGCCTTTTTATCCAGGAAAGATGCATACCGATCCTCGGTAATCAGTCCAATGTCATGACCAATTTCCGTAAGGCGCATATCTGCATTGTCATGACGGAGCAGCAAACGATACTCGGCACGAGATGTCAGCAAACGGTAAGGCTCATTAGTACCTTTAGTCACGAGATCATCAATGAGTACTCCAATGTAACCTTGGGAACGATCAAGCACAATAGCCTCTTTGCCCTGCACTTTACGTGCTGCATTGATTCCAGCCATAACCCCTTGTCCAGCAGCTTCCTCATACCCGGATGTACCATTAATCTGACCCGCTGTGAACAGCCCTGGCAGACGTTTTGTTTCCAAAGATGGCCACAATTGTGTTGGAACCATCGCATCGTATTCAATTGCGTAACCGTTACGCATCATTTCCACTTTTTCCATACCCGGAATCGAACGAAGAACAGCCAGTTGTACATCCTCTGGCAAACTTGTAGATAAACCCTGTACGTAATACTCCGATGTATTTTTACCCTCGGGCTCCAGGAAAATTTGATGCTTTGGCTTATCGCTAAAGCGTACGATTTTATCCTCAATGGATGGGCAGTAACGAGGCCCTGTTCCCTCAATTACGCCAGAGAACATCGGTGCACGATGCAGATTATCATTAATAATCTGATGTGTCTCTACAGATGTGTATGTTAACCAGCAAGGCAACTGCTCGTTAGTCGATGATTTTGTCTCATAAGAAAAGAACTTCGGCTCATCATCACCAGGCTGAATTTCGGTTTTGCTAAAATCAATCGTATCCTTATGCACACGTGGTGGGGTACCTGTTTTGAAACGTACCAGCTCGAAGCCCAGCTCACGCAAATGTTCCGACAGCTTCAAGGATGGCTGTTGATTGTTTGGTCCACTCTCGTACATCAACTCACCCATAATGACTTTACCGCGCAGATATGTGCCTGTTGTCAGCACTACAGCCTTGGCACGATATTCTGTACCTGTTTGGGTGACAACTCCGACACACTGACCGTCCTCAACAATCAGACGATCCACCATACCCTGACGCATGGTCAGGTTAGGTTCTTTCTCCATCGTTTCTTTCATTGTATGCTGATAAGAGAACTTATCCGCTTGCGCTCGGAGCGCATGAACTGCAGGTCCTTTACCTGTATTAAGCATCCGCATCTGGATAAAGGTTTTGTCAATATTCCGTCCCATTTCTCCGCCAAGTGCATCAATTTCCCGCACGACGTGTCCTTTTGCCGGTCCCCCAATCGATGGGTTACAAGGCATAAAAGCCACCATGTCGAGGTTGATCGTAATCATCAATGTTTTGGAGCCCATTCGAGCTGCTGCAAGAGCTGACTCTACCCCGGCATGTCCTGCACCAACGACAATGACATCATAACGGCCGCCATCAAAAGCCATGTTATTACCTCCTTATTTGCTTCTACTATCTATATCAAACCAACACTTCCTGGCAACAACATCATTCCATCCTTTGACAACGGGCAGAAATTGTACCTTCCCATCATACACAACCATTTCAATGAAAGAAACGGGATAATGATTTACTTTCCTAGACAGAACTGGGAGAAAATCTGATCTATTAATGCGTCATGTGCCGTATCTCCCACGATCTCTCCGAGCTGCTCCCACGCCAGACGAACATCAATCTGGATCATATCAATCGGAACGAATTGATCCGCAGCCTCATACGCATCTACCAGTGATTGTCTCGCCTTTTTGAGCAAGGCAATATGACGAACATTGCTTACATACGTCAAGTCAGCAGATTCCAGCTTTCCACTGAAGAACAGCGTGGAGATGGCATCTTCCAATCGATCAACACCCTGATCATCCTTCACCGACATTGGTACAAGCCTCTCCTCGGGAATATATCGGAGCAGCACGTCACGGTCAATCTGTGGCGTTAAGTCCATTTTATTCATAATGATAATTGATTGTCTACCGCGGATTTGTTCCAGCAATTCAATCTCATCCTGATGAAGTGGCTCAGCAGCATTCACAACCATCAGAATCAGATCTGCATCATTCACAGCGGAACGTGAGCGCTCCACCCCGATCTTCTCGACCACGTCCATCGTTTCCCGAATACCGGCTGTATCGAGCAGTTTCAAAGGAATATTGTTTATTGTGATGAACTCTTCAATGACATCGCGCGTCGTTCCTGGAATATCGGTGACGATTGCCCGGTTATCCTGAGCTAAGGTATTCATTAATGAAGATTTACCCACATTAGGCCTTCCGACGATTGCTGTCGTAATGCCCTCACGTAATATTTTGCCTTGTTCTGCTGTAGTGAGCAATTTGTCGATTTCAGTCATAACTTCACTGGATTTTTCTTTAATGAAGTCGGAGGTTAATGATTCTACATCATGTTCAGGGTAATCGATATTCACTTCAATATGAGCCAGCGTCTCCACCAACGTATATCTCAAATCACGCAGCTTGGAGGACAATTTACCTTCTACCTGCTTCAACGCTACTGAGAATGCACGATCAGATTTCGAACGAATCAGATCCATGACCCCTTCCGCTTGGGACAAATCAATCCGCCCATTGAGGAAAGCCCGCTTCGTAAACTCTCCCGGTTCAGCCAAACGAATATTGAGCTGCAATAGCAGATCCATCACCCGTTTAACGGACACGACACCACCATGTGCACTAATCTCAACTACATCCTCTGTAGTGAATGAACGAGGTGCTAGCATTACTGTGACCAATACCTCTTCTACTTTTTCACCACTACTAGGATCTATAATATGACCGTAATGAACCGTATGGGATAATGCCTGGGTTAGAGGCGTTTTGCTGCGAAAAATCTTCTCCGTCTCGGTTACCGCATCCGGCCCACTGACACGAATAACCGCAATGCCGCCTTCACCAACCGCCGTGGATATGGCTGTAATCGTATCACTAATCATTGTGATCTCTCCCTACTCTCTATATTGAAGTTGTCATCCAACCCATTCCGGAGAATGCCAACACATATTCAACTCTATTGGTGCACTATCTATCTCATATGCTTCGGTACGAAAAAAGCAATGGCTTCTGCACCGAGCAGGCAGCCATTGCGTCTTCAATTGCGTGTTATTTCAACGTAATAACCACACGCCGATTGGGCTCCTCGCCCTTACTTAACGTTTTAATCTGCGGGTGATTTTGCAGTTTGGCATGAATCACTTTACGCTCGAGCGGAGGCATCGGTTCTAGCACAACTTCCTTGCCTGTACGGATTGCTTGTCCGGCTAACCGCTCAGCCAGATCTTCAAGCGTTTTCCGCCGGCGCTGACGGAAGTTTTCTGCATCGAGCACAATGCGTACGAAGCTTTCCGAATAACGGTTGGCGACGATATTCGTCAAATATTGAAGCGCATCCAGCGTCTGTCCACGTCTACCAATAATCATACCGAGGTCTTCCCCAGAGATATTGAAGATGTGGCCATCCCGATGTTTCTTGATATGCACTTCCACATCCAGACCCATACCTGCCGCAACCTCTTTCAAAAACGCAGCCGCTTCTTCATAGGGATTATGGACTGCTACACCCTCAAGTAATGATTCAATCTCAGTTTCAGGTGTGGCTGGTTTGATCGGCTGAGATACAGCTTCAGGCACAGGCAACAGTTTCACTTCAACTTTGGCAGCCTTCACCCCGAACAAACCCAGGAATCCTTTTGACGGCTGCTCTAACACTTGTATCTCGACCTTGTCCCGGCTTACGCCAAGCTCAGCCAATCCTTGGTTTACAGCATCTTCAACGGTTTTTCCTGACGTAATGACTGTGGTCATTTCGATTTTTTGGCCCCTTTCGACCCTTTCCCAGAGACGGTTGCCTTGCCACCGTTTTTGCGTTTAGCTCCACTTTTGGAAGAGCTGCTCTGCTTCACGTTGACCTCGGCCACAATTTTATCATTATTCCGGTAAAGGAAATAGTTTTGCACAATCGTGTAGATATTACTGTAGAACCAGTAAAGCGGCAACGCAGACGGGAACTGATACGACATAACGAAGATCAGAATCGGGTACACCCATAGCATGAACTGCATCGGACCGATCTGCTGTGCTGGATTCATACGCATCATCATCCATGTTTGAATGAATGTAGTGATGGCAGCGAGCACTGGCAAAATAAACAGGTGATCCGGCGTTCCAAGCTGGAGCCACAAGAAATCATGCGTTCTCAGACTGGAGTTTCCATAAATGGAGTTATAAAGTGCGATGTAGATCGGCATCTGAATGATAAGAGGCAGACAGCCGGCCATCGGATTAACTTTGTTCTCCTGGAATAACTTCATCGTTTCTTGCTGGACTTTCTCAGGTGTATCTTTATACTTGGCTTGAATCTCCTTCAGTTGCGGCTGAATAGCCTGCATGGCTTTGGAGCTGCGAACTTGCTTCATCGTCAATGGTAAAATCAAGGTCCGCACAATCAGCACCATGACTAGGACAGCTAGTCCATATTCGCCGTTGAACCATTTTGCGAACGTATCGAGTGCATAAGAGAACCAGTAAACTACATTACTTTGCCAGAATGAATCACTTTTCTTCAGATCTTCTGTAGTAACCCCGGCTCCTTGCGGAGTACATCCAGCTAATACAGCGACCATTGCAATCACTGCAATGAGGAGAATCCATTTCCCCTTTGATGTCTTCAATCGCGACACTTCATAACCCCTCTCTTAACCATTCCATTCCACCGTAAATCATACCATAATTAGGAGGACAAATAAACCGAAGCTTACCGCTTGCACGACTTCAACAGGGAGGCCTTACGCAGCACATGCATCAGACTTTTCTCCATTTCCTTATAGGGCATGCCTAATGCACCTTTGCGGACAATGAAAATCAAATCCATTTGCGTAACAATCTCTTGTTCATGATGACGTACAATTTCCTTGATCATGCGTCTCATCCGGTTACGCACGACAGCGTTTCCTATTTTCTTGCTGCATGATATGCCCACACGGAATTGTTCCGTATCCTTACGGCGGCAACCATAAACCACGAATTGATGATTGGCAAACGATTTTCCAAACCGATATACACGGCTAAAGTCCGCACGGTTTCGCAGACGCAGTCTTTTATACACGGCGCTTCTCCTTGCTGTCCTTCATCAACGTTATTGACGGAGGCATCATTACTGATTTAGTATAGGCTTTCTTAATCGACGGTAAACCGTCTTGGCGACAACTTGTATATAAGGTAGGTTTCCAATTAAAGAAACCTTGAATCCATATTTATAATCAGCCGGCTGATCGGCTTTTTCACAACGCGATGAATCACCATATAAACTAGCCGAAATGAGCTCACTTAAGAAAAAAAAGACCACCTCGGTGGTCTTCAAATGCATTAAGCACTCAGTTTCTTACGGCCTTTCAGGCGACGTGCTGCCAAAACTTTACGGCCGTTGCTTGTGCTCATTCTTTTACGGAAACCATGAACTTTTTTACGCTTGCTAACGTTCGGTTTGAATGTAGGTCTCAATGTACTGCACCTCCTTACAAGGAAATACTTATGTGATGAATCATTTTCATCTTAATAAAGAAAACACCTTTATATATTTAATCATGTTCAATTGGAAAAGTCAACTGAAAAACTCCGCCACTCTCCCTCTTTTTCATATGCTTTCCAGTGTTCAAAAATCACTCCTATCGTTCAGAATCCTTTTTCCTCAGCACACAGCCACCAAGTAATTCAAAAAAAGTTATCCCCAGTCTGCAAAAAAATCCTGATCCTTCGGCATCTTCCGTTATCCACACCTCTTATATAACTGCGCGAAAATCTTAAGTTAACGTTTAAAGTTATTCACATGTGGATAAAGAATATTAGGTTTAAACTGGAGTCATAGTAAGGTGAATGTATCCGCTTCACTATGAAGGTTTACAAGTTTTTGAGAAAGGTGTAGGATGGAAAATATCTTGTATACAAGTATACTTATTGTTTTATAACCCCTTACTAAGCAAGCAGTCGACAATTTATATAGGGGAAACTTAAGCTCTGCTTAACACAGCTTCTGACGTGTTGATTTACCAATTTTTCTTTTCGTCATTTGTAATGAATGCTGGGCTGCGACACATTATGTTATGATCGTATAATGTACGGATTACTTAATTTAGGAGCGTTAGCCATATGCAGTTTCCATCTTCCTGGCTTCAAGGAGCATCTCGCGGTGAGGCCATAGCTTGTGAATTAAGGCTGAGAATCATCAACGGAACCCTTCGGCCTGGGGAAATTTTGTCGGAAAATCGAATTGCTGCTGATTTTGACAGCAGTCGCTCGCCCGTTCGCGAGGCGCTGAGAACGTTGTCAAATGAAGGACTGATTCGGCTTGAACGGATGGGCGTTGTGATCCTGGGCCTCAATATGAAGGATGTCGAAGAACTTTATGATGTACGTTTTCTCATTGAAAGCTTTGTACAGCAGCGGCTGGCAGTAGATGTGCCTCAGGTGCTAATCACTCAGCTTAGCAATATCATCGACAAAATGCAGCTTGCCGGCAAACATCAAGATGCCGTCGAATTTGCCTATCAGGATCTCACGTTTCACGAAACAATTATCGAAGCAGCTGCACATTCCCGCATCTCACATTTGTGGAAGAGCATCAGGTATGTCGTTATGACGGTTATGTTACTTACTACACGCAGAGTATTTGCTCAAGGCGGGCCCAAAGTAAGCGCTGTAATTGAAAAACACCGCTCCCTTGCAACTGCTTTGGAATCAGGGGACAAAGTTTTAATCCAGAACGGGGTACGCACGTATTTTAAAGACTCAGGTCAAACATTACATGAAAGCTTTGAATTTTGAACTCTGATTGTTGTTGCCTGCCCATTTGAAGTTCGCAATCCATTCGGCGTGAATGACGTGAAGGATTGTTACTTAACTTGTCGACAAGTATACCGAATGCGATTTTGTTTATTTTTTAGGGCATGTTAAGGCTAGTTTGCTCTATCTTATGTAGGAACCTGTCATCACATCAATGATTTCTCTTATCGCTACATTTCGTTGTAAGCGTTTATCACCAAGACAAAGGAGTAATTACATCATGAGCACGATTTTCGGATTATCCCATAATGCTACACTGCTAATCTGGACGTTGATCGCCATCGTCTTTCTGATTCTGCTGATCTCCAAATACAAATGGAACCCGTTTATCACCCTTTTATTATCCGCATTGATGCTTGGTTTGCTTGCAGGGATGAAGCCTGCTGACGTGATTTCATCGATTACCGGCGGACTTGGCGGTACTTTAGGCACGATTGCTATCGTCATTGGACTTGGCACCATGCTTGGTAAAATGATGGCTGAATCCGGCGGCGCCGAGCAGATTGCAACTACTCTTGTTGACCGATTCGGTGTGAAACGTGTGCACTGGGCCATGATGATTGTTGGTTTCATTGTCGGTATTCCCGTTTTCTTTGAAGTGGGTGTCATTCTGATGATTCCAATCATCTTTACAGTAGCCCGCAAAACCAATATGTCCCTGCTTCAGATCGGGATTCCTATTCTGGCTGGTCTCTCCACAGTTCACGGGCTTGTTCCACCTCATCCGGCACCGATGATTGCCATTGAAGCCTTCAACGCGGATCTGGGAAAAACGATTCTGTACTCTTTAATTGTGGGTATCCCTACTGCAATTATCGCTGGACCGGTATTCGGTAAATTTATCGGCAAAAGAATTCACACCGAAGCACCAGCTGAACTCGCTGAACAGTTCTCATCTAAGAAAAACAGCAATTTGCCTGGGTTCGGCATTACATTATTTACGATTCTGCTGCCGGTCATTCTGATGCTGATCGGCTCTATTGCCAGCATCGTTGATCCTGAGGCAACAAGTGGATTTACCGTTTTTAGCGAGTTTATCGGTAATGAAATTATTGCACTCTTAATCTCTGTCGTCTTTGCCCTCTTTTCACTCGGCTTTGCCCGCGGCTTCACCAAACATGAACTTTCTCGTTTCACCAGTGAATGTCTGGCCCCTACAGCTACCATTATTCTCATTATTGGTGGTGGCGGAGCCTTCAAACAGGTGCTGATTAATAGTGGCGTTGGTAATGCCATTGCCGAATTTGCCACGAACGCACATATTAATGTGATTCTGTTTGCCTGGCTTGTGGCTGCACTGATTCGTGTCGCAACCGGTTCAGCTACGGTTGCCATGACCACAGCAGCTGGCATTGTTGCTCCCGTGCTCGCTCTTACCCCAGGAGCTAACATTGAGCTGGTTGTACTTGCTACGGGTGCAGGCTCCCTTGTATTGTCCCATGTGAATGATGCCGGCTTCTGGATGATCAAGGAATTCTTCAATATGAGTGTCTCTCAGACACTCAAGACGTGGACTGTTATGGAAACACTACTTTCAGTGGTCGGATTGATCTTTATTTTGCTGCTAAGTACTGTGGTGTGACTAAGTTAATCGTATTTTTCAGAGAAAGAGAATTTTGTATATAACACAGCTCTTTAAAGAAAGAAGGATCGATGTAATGACCAACTATATGATTGGAATTGATATAGGCACGACCAGCACCAAATCCGTTTTATTCACCGAACAAGGCGAGGTGGTCACAACCTCCACCCAGGAATACCCGCTCTATACACCTGCTCCAGATGTTGCAGAACAAGATCCGGATGAGATTGTGCAAGCAGCCATCCGCTCGGTACGTGGAGTGATGAGCCAGAGCGGAATTTCCGCTAAGCAAATTCTCTTCGTATCCTGCAGCTCGGCTATGCATAGCGTCATCGCTATGGATCAGCATGATCATCCACTGACCCGCTGCATCACCTGGGCGGACAATCGAAGTGCAGCTTGGTCGTCCAAGCTGCAAGAAAACGGGGTAGGTCATCGTATTTATCTGCGTACAGGCACCCCTATCCACCCGATGTCCCCTCTGACCAAATTGATGTGGCTTCGTCATGATGAGCCAGAACTATTCGAACGCACGGCAAAGTTTATTTCGATTAAAGAGTACCTTTTCTTCCGTCTATTTGGGCAATATATCGTCGATCATTCCATCGCTTCCTGTACGGGTCTGCTTAATCTGGAACAACTGGACTGGGATCAGGAAGCACTAGACATCGCTGGGATCACACCAAATCATTTATCGAAGCTTGTACCGACGACTTATACAATAGAGGGAATTCATCCTGAATGGGCCGAAAAAATGGCTCTCTCCCCCTCTACGCCCTTTGTCATTGGCGCAAGTGACGGGGTGCTGTCCAACCTTGGGGTTAACGCCATCAAACCTGGCGTTGTCGCTGCAACCATCGGTACCAGTGGAGCCATTCGTACCGTCGTTGATCGCCCGGTAACTGATCCAAAAGGACGTACATTTTGTTATGCTCTGACTGAGAAACTATGGGTCGTCGGTGGGCCTGTGAATAACGGCGGCATGCTTTTCCGGTGGGTACGGGATGAGTTTGCCGCGTCTGAAGTCGAAACAGCGAAACGCCTCGGCATCAACTCCTACGATGTACTGACCAAAATTGCGGAGCGTGTCCCAGCCGGTTCCGAAGGCCTCCTGTTCCACCCGTACCTTTCAGGCGAACGTGCTCCACTCTGGAATCCAGATGCCCGCGGCTCCTTTTTTGGCCTGACCCTCCACCATAAGAAAGAGCACATGATTCGTGCGGTGCTTGAAGGGGTTATTTTCAACCTGTATACCGTCCTGCTTGCCATGGAAGAGCAGATCGGGCAACCTACCTCCATTCAGGCTACTGGCGGATTTGCACGCTCTCCGTTATGGAGGCAGATGATGGCAGACATCTTCAATCAGGAAGTAGTTGTACCTGAGAGCTTCGAAAGTTCTTGTCTCGGCGCTGTTGTTCTCGGACTGTATGCTACAGGGCGGATCAAATCCCTTGACGCCGTTTCTTCTATGGTAGGCACAACTCATCGGCATACACCCGTCAAGGAAGATGCCTCCCTCTATCAAGAATTACTGCCGATCTACATTCGTATTTCGCGCAAACTGGAAGAGGAATACGCAGATATCGCTAACTTTCAACGTAAAATGTCTATGCTTCATCTATAAGTAGAGGAAGGCCTCGCAGCCATAAACCAGCTGCGAGGCCTTCCTCTTTTTTTGGATGATAATTAAAAAGCACCATCAAACGTACACATTTCTAGCTTTCTATCTCTATCTCCTTTATGTTTCTTTGGGAATCCTTCTCTTACTCAATCCTGACTTAAAATGAGGGTCTAAGATCCACTGAAACAGATGACCACCAAGCAATTAAAACATCGCACTTCTACTATGTAGGCCTCTTGAGGATGAAAAGCACTTACCACTCATCTGCTCATTTACCCACTTCATCACTTCAATCCACTTTCGATTTATCCACAACAAGGTTATTCACATTCTAGAATCACTTTTGCACACAATTTAGCATCTTTCGACGGATATCCTGTGTATAAAAGTTTTCTCCTCTTTAGGTCATGCTGTCGAAAATTAAACAATTTATAAACAATATATTGTGTTGTGACTAAAAATTATACACAAGTTATTGAATTTGTGGATATAATCTCGCCATACGTTGAAATGCGGGGCTTCTTTTGCTATGATTGTATTACTTTTGGATGTGAATATGTGATCTGACCCATAATATTATCAACAGCCTGTGGATAAAGTTGTGAACAATTTTCCGTTGTTCCTTCTTTTTTTGTTTTAGACCTGCGGGGGTTTGGGGATAAATTCAACAATATATCTCGTATTTCGACACTGCATCATGGCTTAAGCCACACTTGGAACATGTAAAAGGAGTGACAGTCT